>CAVYOD010000015.1:0-354296 GCA_963770045.1 Candidatus Aminicenantota bacterium
CGGCGCGGTGCGCGACCAAACCGGTCGTGTTGAGGCGGCGCGAGAATGGCACTCTATTTCTTGATGAAATCGGCGAGGTTGCACCTGGATTGCAGGCGAAGCTGCTGCGCTTTGTTCAAGACAAGGAGTTTGAGCGAATAGGCGAGAGTCAGACCGGCCTAATGTGCGCATTCTGGCTATCGTAACCGCGACCTCGACAAGGAACGTCACAGCGGGTCGTTTCCGTGAGGACCTGCTGTTTCGCCTAAACGTCATTGAAATCCGTGTGCCGCCACTTCGAGAACGTTCCGAGGACATCCTGCGCCTGGCAAATGGATTCCTGCATTTTTTCGCCCGCGCAGCAGGACGCCAGCCACCAGAACTGTCAACGGAGGTAGAGACAACTCTTCTTTCTTATTCATGGCCGGGAAACGTACGAGAGCTCCGGAACGCCATGGAACGTGCCGTTATCCTTTGGCCCGCTCAGGTTTTGCAAGCCGAGGCGCTGCCAGAACAGAATCGTCGCGCTTTCTGCAAACGTCCCGCACGTTGGTGGGGACTACACTCTTGAGGAAGTAGAACGCGAGCATTTGGTGCAAGTGACAAAACGCGCTCCCTCGCTCGACGAAGCGGCACGAATCCTTCGATGACGCCTCGACCCTCTATCGCAAACGCAAGAAGGACGAGGGCTGACCCTTTTCAACCACTCGCAACTTCGGCTCTCCCCGATGTTGCCGCAAACGGGAGGGTGAACCAGAAGACCGCGCCCTGTCCGACCTCGCTGTCAACGCCGATGGTTCCCCCATGCGCCTCTACAATCTCTTTAGCCACAGCAAGACCAAGACCCGAAATTTCAGGGAAAACGAGGTAATCGGTAAGCAAATAATCGGGGGGCAAGTTTTCAAGCGCTCGCGTGGCTGCCAGCTTCGTGGCAGGGAGAATACCCAGGGAATCAATCTCTTCTGCCGAGGCAAAACCCACCCCCCAGCCCAATGCGGACTTCTTTGATCCGCGGAGCCCAGGTCTCACGAGCCAGAGGGGTCATTAGCTTGGAATCGCGCACCCGGTTCAGGGTGCGGGTGAGAGACGGGTCGGCAGGCAGGATGACAGCAGCTGCAGCCACCGGTCCGGCCCAGGCGCCGCGCCCGGCCTCGTCTATCCCGGCAATGCGGGCAAAACCGGCATTCCACAAAATTCATTCGAATTCCAGAGTGGGAATGGGATGCAAATTACGCTGCGCGTCATAGACGCCTCGCCGGGCGTTGCGGCGGATGGTCAACAGGTCGAAGAACATGCGCCAGGAATCGTGCAGGACGTTGATCTTGCTGTCCGGGTTGTAATACCAGGGTATGCCAATCTCGGCGATGGTGTAGCCGCGCCGGCGGGCAAGATAAAGCAACTTCTACATCGAACGACCAGCCAGTCAGAGTCTGGAAGCGGAAGACATCTTCCGCGACGGCGGCCCGGAAGCATTTGAAGCCGCATTGGGTATCCTGCAATCCAGGCAGAACAAGCGAGCGGATCAAATAGTTGTATACTCGCCCGGTCAGATGGCGATAGGCCGGTTCATTGTAGCGGATTGCGCCAGGAGCTTCACGCGAGGCAATGGCGATATCACTGGAACAAGCGGGCGGCAGGAAGCGATTGATTTCCTCCACCGGCATGGAGAAATCTGCGTCAGCAAGGAAACGATACTCGCCGTGTGCCTCCATTACCCCGCGGTGGACGGCGCGGCCTTTGCCAGGCAGGTCCTCGTGCAGGACAATCAGGCTGGGAAAGTTGCGGGTGAGACTTCTGGGCTACTTCCAGGGTGCGGTCAGGACTGGCGTTTTCGACAACAAGCACTTCGGAGGAATAATTCTGTTTTTCCAAAAATGTAAATGCCTGTCCCAGGGCGCGGGGCAGGCGGGTTTCTTCATTATGAGCAGGGATGATAATGGAAAGGAACGGGGGTTTCAAGGCAATAGGCTCAGGATAAAGGGCCACTGGTCCCTGATGACCAGCGAAAAGGAAGACACCGATCAGGATGAACACCAGATCACAAACATGGCGATTAAAAAAGCCCATTGCTTTTTATTCAGTCTTGGACTCTTCGAAGTTGAGGATATCTCCTGCGCCTCGTGATCTGGTAGAGGAGGTCAGGTCGTTGTTCCACATGGGAGCTCGGAGAGGCCTGTGTTTCCGGAGCCGGATGAAATCAGGTTTGTTTTCCGTTGCAGGGGCGAAGTGGTTCCGGAAATGCGAACGCCGGAGCAGTTGTTGTTCGGTTGTTGAGACGCGATAGGTTCGGAGAATAGCGAACGCCGGAGCACTTGTGGCTTCCGGTTGTGGTGACACGATAGGTTCGGAAACGGCGGGTGCTGGTTCCTCGGCAGGTCCGGGAGGAGTGGGTATGGGGGGATTAAGAATGCGACTCGATAACATCCTGGACGGCTTCCGGGCTGAACACAGCACGAGCCTGCGTAATGGAAATGGCAAATCGTTCCAAGGCATCGCGCATGACCACGCGGATGATGGGTCGAATGCTGTCCACGTGGACGGACAGGTCGGAGCAGAGCAGGATGGCCTCCACACTGGTCAACAAATATCCCTGCCGCTGCAGGAAAATCTGGATGGCGCGCGCCATGTGTTCGGTTCGCGTCATCAGATTCGGTTTTTCATTTTTGAAGGCATTCCCGGAAATGGTGCCCCACTGGTCTCCTTTGGCGCGGAACATACCGGTTAGCGGGGTAACGTACATGACGAACACCCCGGTGGGTCCACCAGGATGAACGGGAAACTGGCATCCAGGCCGGGAGGTGTAACATTGCGCAGGAGGGTATAGTTGCTGATCCAGGACATTACCCAGCACAGGGATGATCTGTTTCTGCGCCTCAACTTCTTTAACCCAGGGGGTCCCGAATTTCATGATTGCCCTGACGCGGTCGAGGAAACTGATCTCACCGGTCTCGGTATTATAAGAAAGGGGTATGGTCAATGATTTTCATGGGACAGCCTTCCAGGAAAAACGGTTAGAAAACAGGAACTCCGTTCAGAAGATCGCGCGGACTTGCCTGCCCTTCAGTAACGATATAATCCTGCTACTTGGTGCACAGCCGTACCAGTTTCAAACATGCTGCCGAGATAGATTTTCCGTTCCCCGACCACGAAACGTTTACCCTGCTTGAGCCGTTCGGACAGTTCCTTGCGTCCAAGCAAAATGTGATCGGACCACACGACCCCATGACGTTCATATGCACGTACAACGGCAATTTTCCCGCCCGGTGTATAACGGACAGCCTCGATGATGCCGTCCACTTTCATGCTGGTCATAATTAAATTCCTCATTGCTATTGTAGCATAGGATGCATAGTCGTATTATGCTTTTGCATGACCTGTCAACAAATAACCGCCGAGAACCAGGGTGGTCTCGGCGGTCAGTCGGGGTGGGCGGATTCGAACCGCCGACCCCCGCGTCCCAAACGCGGTGCGCTACCAGCTGCGCTACACCCCGAACGGCGTGAGTATAATGCGTATCAGGCGTGCCCGTCAAGCAGGAAGAGTACGATATAATTTTCCCATTGGAGAAACCATGAAGATCTTTGTTACCGGCGGGGCAGGATACATTGGCTCGGCTGCTGCGGAGGCACTTCTCAATGCAGGACATTCCGTCACTGTCTATGACTCGCTCGTGACCGGATACCGGGCTGCGGTCCCCAAGGCGGCGCGCTTCATCCAGGGTGACCTTGGCAATTCTCCGCCCTGACGGCGGCCCTGGCCTCGGAAAAGTACGAGGCAGTGATGCACTTTGCAGCTTTCATCGAGGCGGGCGAGTCGATGAAAGACCCCGGCAAATTCTTTAAAAACAACCTGGCAAATTCCCTGCAATTGATCGAAGCCGCGGCACACGCCGGAGTGAAACGGTTCGTGCTTTCATCCACGGCGGCAGTCTATGCCTCCAATGATGCGCCGCTTACCGAAGAATTCAGCCATTGACCCGGCCAATGCTTACGGTTTCACCAAACTTGCCATCGAGCAGGCCCTGGAATGGTATCGCAAGATCCATGGACTGCATTTTGCCGCCCTGCGCTATTTCAATGCCTGCGGTGCCCTGCCGGGAAGGGGCGAGGCGCACCAGCCCGAGTCGCATCTCATCCCGCTGGTGTTAAAGGTGGCTCTCGGTCAGAGCGATGCCGCCTCCATCTATGGGACGGATTATCCGACCCCCGACGGCACCTGCATCCGTGACTACATCCATATCGCCGACCTGGTCTCCGCGCACCTGCTGGCATTGGAGGCGTTGGGCGATACATGACCGGCTGGTCTATAACCTCGGCAACGGGAGCGGGTACTCGGTCCGGGAAGTGATCGAGACCGCCCGCCGCGTGACCGGTCACCCGATCCCGGTTGTCGAGTCCCCGCGCCGTCCGGGGGATGCGCCACGCCTGGTGGCTTCGTCTGAAAAAATCCGCCGCGAACTGGGCTGGACGCCGCATCACCCCGAATTGACCGACATCGTTGCCAGTGCCTGGGAATGGCACCGAACCCACCCGCATGGCTATCAGGAGAGCTAATGGAAAAAGCGACCACCTTCATCGTTGTCATCGTTGGCTGGATTTTTTCATTGTGCCTGCACGAGTTCTCGCATGCCGTGGTGGCGTATTACGGCGGGGATACCAGCGTGAAGGACAAGGGTTACCTGACCTTCAACCCGCTCAAATACACCCACCCGGTTTATTCGATTGTCCTGCCGGTGGTTTTCTTGCTGCTGGGTGGGATCGGCCTGCCCGGCGGGGCGGTCTACATCGAGACCTGGAGGCTGCGCAGCAAGCGCTGGGAGAGCTGCAGTCTCGCTGGCGGGACCGGCTGCCAACCTGGTATTGGCGATCCTGCTGGGGATCGTTCTGAACATCCTGCCCGCCAGTTCCAATGGCATCTGGCCGGGACTGGCATTCCTGGCGTTGATGCAGGTCTCGGCAGTGGTGCTGAATTTGATCCCTTTGCCGCCGTTTGACGGGTATCGTGCCCTGGCGCCGTTCCTCAACCAGCAATTGCGGTTCAATATTGACCAGTACAGTAATATCATCATGATGGTTGTTTTTGCTGGCCCTGTGGTATGTGCCTTTCGTGAACAACTTTTTCTGGCAGGCGGTGGGTTGGATTTCAGCTCCGCATGCAGATCCCGCTTTCATTGGCAATGCTGGGTTTGAGCCAGTTCCAGTTCTGGCGGTAATAATCCTTTTATAGGGGGACTATCCTCGCTGAGAAAACGCGCTTCCAAAATTCTAACACCCCTCTTATTGACGCCCATTGAATGGACATGGTATCATTATTCCCGTTCAATTAGCACTCTCTTCTTGAGAGTGCTAAAAATGCGAATATGAATACCAGGAAGCAATCGAATAATGAATGACCTCACCGAACGCCAGCGCTTGATCCTTGCTCTTGTTGTGCGTCACTATACTGAAACTGCCCAGCCAGTCGGTTCAGCGCGCCTGGTGGAGCGTTACAAACTTGATATGAGCACGGCCACCGTCCGCAACGAAATGGCGGCGCTGACCGAATCCGGTTACCTGCGCCAGCCGCACACTTCTGCCGGGCGTGTTCCCACCGAGGAAGGCTACCGCTATTTCGTCACCCACGTGGTCTACCCGTCCGACCTGCCCGAACCGGCGCGCGACACCATCTCGCACCAGTTTTACCAGGCCCGCCAGGATGTGGAGCAGTGGATGCCGCTGGCAGCCTCCATACTGGCGCAGCATTCACGGGCGGCCTCCATCGTCACTGCACCGCATTCCGAGCGTTCGCACTACAAACACGTGGAGCTCATCTCCACCCAGGGACGGCAGGTGCTGATGGTGCTGGTCATGACCGGCGGGGAGGTCAGCCAGCAAATCCTGACCCTGGCCGAGCCGGTGGTCCAGGAACGCCTGTCTGCTGCCGCCGACCGGCTCAACCAGGTCTGCCTGGGCAAAACCACCGAAGAAATCGCAGCCTTTCCTCCGCGGGCTGATTCCCTCGAAAAGGATATCCTGACCCTTGTGCTGCAGGATATGAACCGCGGCGAACAACGCGTTTCCGGAGAAATCTACCTGGATGGTTTGACCAATGTCCTCTCCGAACCCGAATTCCTTGAATCCGGCGATGCCCGCCGGGCCGTGCACCTGTTCGAAGAGCGTTCGCTGCTGCAGGACCTGTTGGCCCGCACCACCAACAATGCCACGGTGGGTGGTGTGCAGGTGTTGATCGGCGGTGAAGGCAAATGGGAAGAGTTGAAACAGTGCTCGGTGGTCCTGGCCCGCTATGGCATTCCGGGCCTCGTCACCGGCACGCTGGGCGTTTTCGGGCCGATGCGCATGCCTTATGCCCGCACCATCCCCACCGTCCGCTTTATGGCTGATTTGTTAAGTGGCCTGGTATCTGAAACAATGGTAGGAGAAGAAAATGAGTAAGAAAGAGAAGTTGCACCAGACTGAACCCGAGGCGGAGAGTAAGCCTGAGGCTGCGCGCAGTCACTGGTAGACGGTCTGCGAACCCGAACCGGCTCGAAGGATATTTCCCCGCGATACTTGCTGACGAACTCGAAAAACAACTGGCTGAAGCCCAAGTCCCAGGCTGCTGAATACAAGGATGGCTGGCAGCGTTCCGTGGCCGACTTCCAGAATTACAGGCGGCGGGTCGATGCCGAGAAGGCTGAAACCTACCAAAATGCGATTGGCAGCATCATCAAACGTTATCTGCCAATCCTGGATGATCTGGAGCGCGCCCTGTCGGCGCGTCCTGCTGACCTGGCCTGGGTGGATGGGATCGAGTTGATTTACCGTAAACTGCAATCCATCCTGGAAGCCGAGGGTCTGAAACGCATCGAAGCCGAAGGGCAGATGTTCGACCCAAATTTCCACGAGGCCATCCTGCAGGAACCTAGCGAAGAGCATCGAAAGCGGGCAGATTATCGCAGTCGTGCAGAATGGTTATATGCTAGGTGACCGGGTAATCCGTCCGGCGCAGGTGAGAGTGGCGCAATAAGTATTGCGGCGTTTCGCTGACGACATGTCGCAGAAATATTCTTTTTGGAGAAATATAATGTCAAAAATAATTGGAATCGACCTGGGTACTACAAACTCAGTGGGCGCGGTGATGATGGGGGCTGAACCGGTCGTCATCTCGTCATCAGAAGGGGAGCGACTGGTGCCGTCGGTGGTGGCAATCAATAAAAACCACGAGCGGCTGGTGGGACGGGTGGCACGAAACCAGGCCATCGTCAATTCTCAGAACACCATCTTTTCCATCAAGCGCTTCATGGGTCGCAAGTACGAAGATCCGGAAGTTCAGCGCACCCTGCCACGCGTCCCATATACCGCACTTCCCGCCGATAATGGCGATGTGCGTGTCAAGATGGATGACAAGGAATATTCGCCACCGGAAATCTCGGCCATGATCCTGGCCAAGATCAAACGCGATGCCGAAGCTTATCTTGGCGAACCCGTTACACAGGCGGTGATCACCGTCCCGGCGTATTTCAATGATGCCCAGCGCAATGCGACCAAGGATGCTGGGAAGATTGCCGGTCTGGACGTATTGCGCATCATCAACGAGCCGACCGCCTCTTCGCTGGCGTATGGTTTGGATAAGAAGACCAACGAAATCATCGCGGTCTATGATTTGGGCGGCGGTACATTCGATATTTCCATCCTGGATGTGGGCGAAGGTGTCTTCCAGGTCCGTTCCACAAACGGCAATACCTTCCTGGGCGGCGACGACTTTGACCAGCGCATCATAGACTATTTCACCCAAGAGTTCCAGAAAGAGAACGGCATTGACCTGCGCCAGGACAGGCAGTCACTCCAGCGTCTGCGCGAAGCCGCCGAGAAGGCCAAGATCGAACTCTCGACGATGATGCAAACCGAGGTCAATCTGCCCTATCTCACTGCCGATGCCTCCGGACCGAAGCACCTGGTAATGACCATGACCCGCGCCAAACTGGAACAGCTCACCGCTGACTTGGTGGAAGGCACGCTCACGCCGCTCAAACAATCCTTTTGTCATTGACAACACAAACCCTACAAAAGCAGATCGGGAAAAATACATCTCACTGGGAAAAGAAAATAAATACAAAATCATCGGCCTATTACTTTCAATCCAACAAAATTCATGATTCGGTTTCGAGGAACAACAAAAGAACCGGTAAAGAAAAAATACCGGAAGCCGGATTGATGGGAACTTATTCTAAACTGGAATTACTTGATTTCAAAGAAGGATTCGATGAATTGTCCTATGTTGAAATCAACGAAAGTGGTTTTAATGTAAAAAAATGGGAAAATGAAATTTGATGATCTTGACAATGAAATGAGAGTGTATGAAACTTCTCAGTCTACGACCCGGGCATTGTACTGCAGGTCGCCTTTGAGCTCTTTATAGCGACGTTCGATGGCCCGGACAAAACTCTCGCAACCGTCCTCGATGATGCCGAGTTGACCGCCGGCCAACATTCCCAGGAGCGCGTACACAAACCAGACGGGGACCTGGGGCAAAAATAAGTTTGAAAAGAATTTCCGGAATGATGGATCTTTGATGTCCCGGACATATTCAGCGACCGGCTGGTTATATTTTCCAGAGAAATACTTGAAGAAGCGCCACATCCCCCAAAACTGCTTGAGCCTGGCGAGCGGGCTCACGAGTTCCGGCGGGTTTTCGAGGCCGGTCTCGCCCAGGTCTTCGCCGGCCATCTTTTTCGAGCCCGAGATAAGATCTTCGATGATCCCGACGTCCTGGGGAAAGAGAGCCTTGAGGTCATCGCCCAAGCGGTCCAGGTCTTTGGTGACCATGATCGTTAGGCCCTGAACCTCGTCGAAATAACCGCCATAGCCGGACATCTCGATGATTCTGATTCCGGACAGGGCGCCGAGTTCCTGGTAGAGCCCGTAAATCGATCCTCCCGGCTTATAGCCCATGAGGAAGTGGATGCCTCCGTCGATGAAAAAGTCTTTTCTTTTCCAGCAGGCTGCGACCCCGCCTGGAGCCGAATGATGCTCGAAGATCTTGGATCCGAACCCGTTCATCCGGGCATAGCATCCGGCTGAGAGACCGGCCAGTCCGGCCCCGATGACGATGACCTTTTTTTCTGCCATGCTTCCTCCTCCACGGTTAAACTCTTTTTCCCTGGGTTGCAAAAAATCTAGCACAAGGATGCCGGAGAGTCAAAATCAAAAGACGTCTATCTCGTCCTCTCGTCATCTCGTCTTCTCGTCCCATCGTGCGATCTTGCAGTTTCGTTTTCTTGTGTCTCTTATCTGTCTTATTTTTCTGGAGGAAGGTGTAACAGCTTATGTGCTACGACCCAGCCGCACATGGTCCGATCAATTGAAGAAGTCTTTTGCTAGGAGATAGCTGCTCACCGCTCACGGCTCAAAGCTCATTTCTTATTAACGAGACAGAAGGTTGTTTTCTCGGATTTGGACGAGACAGACCAGATAGACGGGAGAGACGAAATAGACGTCCAGGGCGCTTTGATATCCCCGAGCTAAAGATGTAGAATGTCGAATCTGGGAGAATGAGAAATGAAACATGGTCCCACAAGGATGATCAATCGGAGAGAATTTCTTAAAACATCGGGCGCTGTCTTGATGTCCTGGCCCGTGCTCAAACACTCCTGGGCAGGGGAGGAGACGGCGATGGCGAAATCCAGGGTTGCTCTGGTCAAGACCCGAGACCGGAAACAAGGCGTTAAGGAAGTCATGAGACTCTTGAATCATTCCTCCATTCGAGGCAAGCGGGTGTTGATCAAACCCAACTTCAACTCTGCCGATCCGACTCCTGGTTCTACCCACGTCGACACGCTGGCCCAGCTCATAGACGAGATTCACAAGGCCGGGGCTTCGCAAATCACCATCGGAGAGCGGAGCGGGCCCCCGCCGACCAAAAAAGTCCTCGAGGACAAGGGAATTTTCGAGCTGGTCAAGGAGCATGAGGCCCATATCATCAATTTCGAAGAGCTTCCCGAGGAGAGCGGCTGGGTCCATTTCAATCCGCCCGGAAACCATTGGGCCGAGGGCTTTTATGTCGCCGGGCCGGTGGTCGAATCCGAGTATCTCGTCTCAACCTGCTGCCTCAAAACCCACCAGTATGGTGGGGTTTTCACCATGTCTTTGAAATTGTCCGTCGGGAGTGACTCCGAAAAGCCTCATGCGTCAGCTCCACAGTTCTCCCGACCAGAGAAAGATGATTGCCGAGATCAACCTCGGCTACAGGCCGCAGCTAATCGTTCTGGACGGAGTTGAAGCGTTTGTCGACGGCGGGCCCAGCACGGGGAAAAAGGTCGAAGCGGACGTATTTGTTGGCGGCACCGACCGGGTCGCCGTTGACGCGGTCGGAGTCGCGATCCTCAAAGACCTCGGCTCGAACGACTGCCATTATGGGAACCAAGATTTTTGAGCAGGAGCAAATCAAGAGGGCGGCGGAGCTTGGCATCGGCATAAGCAGTCCTAAGCAAATCGAGTTTGTTGCTTCTGACGAGCCCAGCCGCGCTTACGCCGATAAACTTCTAAAAATCTTAGCTCAGGGTTAGCTGCTCACAGCCCACTTCTCGTCAATCAGAAGACGAGAAGACAAGAGAAAGGCACTTATCTTTTATTTACCCCTTACTCCTTACCGTTTTTAGTTTCCCGCGATCGTCATTTCTTTGATTTTGATCGTCGGCCCGGCGATCGGGCCGAGGAACTCCAGGTCGTCGCCGACTGATTCGACGTTCTCGAGGATCTTCCCCAGGTTCCCGGAGATGGTGATTTCGGTGACAGGGTAAGCGATCTCGCCCTTTTCGATCCAGAGCCCGAAAGCTCCCCGCGATATGTCGCCCGTGACCGGGTTCAAGCCGTGGCCGAGGGTCCTGACCAAGAGAAGGCCTTTTTCGGTCGAAGAGATAATTTTCTCCGCCGGGATGTCTCCTGCTTGGAGATAAAAATTGGTCGGGCTGACTCCGCTTCCATCGGCGTTTCCCGTGGACCGGAGCTTGAGTTTCCGCGCCGCATAGGTGTTGCAGAGGTAGTTTCTTAAGATCCCTTTTTCAACGACGGGCGTCTTCCGGCAGGCGACTCCGTCGGAGTCGAAGGCCTCGTCCCGAGCAGCCCGGGCAGGAGTCCGTCGTCGAAGACCGTGACTTTCTGGTTGCCGATTCGCCGGCCGAGTTTGCCTACCAAGAAAGAGGCCTTCTGGTAAATGGAAGTGCCGGAAGCGCAGGCAAATAGAAATCCCAGGAGCCAGGAAGTCATCGTCGGCTCGAAGATGATCGGCGCTTTTTGGGTCTTGATCTTCCTCGGTTTGATCTGACGCACCGTCCGGGCGACCGCGGTCCGGGCCACCTTTTCCGGCGGGTCGAGCTCCCGGAAATGCCGTTTGGAAGAAAACCAGTAGTCTTCGACCAGGTTGTCCGTATCGCCGGCCTGGAGACCGACGCTGAGTCCGCAGTAGGATTGGTCATATTCGCCCAGAAACCCATTGGAGTTGGCGAGGACTGACTTTGCTTCATTAGCGCCGAAACTCGCGCCATGGGAGTTGGTGATCCTTTTGTCTTCGAGGGCAATCCGCTCTGTCTCAAGGGCCAGGCCGATTTTTGTCTTTGAATCGAGGGTCGCGACCTCCGGGTCGAAAAGATTAAGGGAGGCCACGTCTATCTTCAGAGGCGAGAGCGGCGCCAGCCCGGCGAACTCATCCGGGTTGGCCAGCTCCGCCCGCCTGATCGCCCTCTTGACCAGCCGCCGGAGAGTCGGAAGCGATAGGTCCGAGGAGCTGGCAAAAGCCGTCCGCTTGTCCCTGATAACCCGGAGACCCAATACCCTTGAGCGGGCCTCGACAAGATTCTCGATCTCTCCCTTCCGGACATCGACGCTGAATTCGTAACCGTCAGAGACGTGAATTTCGATTTCGTCTGCCCCGCTGGCTCTTCCGAAGGCGACCAGACCTTCGGCCAGATCCGACAGCTCTGAGGATTTCTTCGACTCCCCGAACTTCACCCGGTCCCTCCGACCGTCATCGCTGAGATTTTGAGTGTCGGGCAGCCGTCATTGACCGGGGCCTCCTGGCCTTCTTTGCCGCAGGTCCCGGTCTGAAGGCCAAAGGCCAGGTCGGTCCCAACCATCTGGATCTTTTTCAGGATATCGATGTTAGAGCCGATGAGGGTGGCTTGTTTCACCGGCGCCGTCAGTTTGCCGGCCTCGATAAGATATCCTGAGCTCACGGAAAAAGTGAACTTTCCCGAATCCTCCACCTGGCCGCCCTGGAGCCTGTCGACATAGAACCCTTTTCTCACAGACTTCACGATTTCCTCAGGGTCATACTCGCCGCGATCGATATAGGTGTTGGCCATGCGGGGAATAGGGATGCAGGTGAAGTCCTGTCTCCGGCCGTGGCCGGTGAGGGGCAGGTTCATGATCCTGGCCGACAAGCGGTCCTGGAGCCAACCCCTGACGACACCCTTCTCTATGAGCAGAGTTTTCTGAGGGATGGTGCCCTCGTCGTCGATGTTGTAGGAGCCCCGAGAGGCGGGGATTGTCGGGTCATCAAAGATTGTGACCTGGTGGCCTCCGACCTTTTTCCCCATCTTGTCCCAAAACACGGAGGTCTTTTTTCGGTTGAAATCCGCTTCGAGGAGATGGCCGACCGCCTCGTGGATCAGGACACCGCTGTGACCGGGAGAAAGGACGACCGGCATTTCGCCCGCCGGGGCTTCCCGGGCTTCGAGCAGGAGGAGCGCTTCCCGGGCGGCTTCTTCGCCCATCCGACGCGGAGTCAGCGTCCGGCTGAAATATTCGACTCCCACCCGACCGCCCCCCCCGAAATATCCGTATTCTCGTTTCCTGTTTTTTTCGGCGATGGCGACACAGGTGAGCTTGACGAGCGGGCGCACGTCCCGGGCCACGAGGCCCTCGGAATTAACGATCATCACGTACTGGAGGCTGTCCTGAAAGGCGGCTTTGACCTTCTTTATTTTTTCATCGTAATTCCGGGCGGCAAAATAGGCTTCTCTGACCAGAGGAAGCTTTTTTTCCATGGGGATCCGGTGGGCGGGTTTCTCGACCCGATAGAAGTTGTGATGATACTTGAGTCCGCGGAAGCGAGGATGTGAACTGGATGCGCTGCCGGAGGCTATGGCAGCGGCCGTGAGTGCCGCTTTTTTGATTTTTTCGAAGCTCAGATCATTGCTGTAGCCATAGCCGGTTTTTTCCCCGGAGATCACCCTGACGCCGAGTCCAAGATTAACGCTCTCCGCCGTCTCTTTGACGATGTCCTCTTCCATGTTGATGAAATTGTAGACGCCATATTCCAAAAAGATCTCGGAGAAATCCCCGCCCAGGGAGAGGGCGCTCGACAAGATTTTTTTGAGGTCCTCCAGAGGAATGCGAAAGTGGTCTTCAAAAGGGAGTGCCGCGAATTGTTTCATTCAGATATCATTTTGGCAGAAAAAGAACAGCTTCGCAAGCTGGTTAGTTCTTATGTTTCAAGAGCGGCAGCGCCAGGACCGCAAAGCTCCCGATGCCGAGCGAGTATTCAAAGAGATTGGTAATGAGATGGACTCCGATCCCTGAGATGATGGCCAGACTCTGATCGAAATTCATCAGTCCGAAGGTCAGGGCCCAGGCGGACTCCCAGGTTCCAAAGCCGGCCAGCCCCTTGACCGGAAGAATGGATGTCAACTCGGCGCCCGTGATGCCGAGGATAAGCTTCCAGAAGCTGAAGGTGGACAGAGAAAAGCCGTGGCTCCGCAGAAGGGCAAAAAGAAGGAAATAGAGTGAGACATATTTTCCGAGGCGGATAAGAAGGGACAGAAAAAAGAGCGGCAGGTCAATCTTTTTCTCCCTGGCCTCCCGCAGGCTCTCGATGGTGGCCTGGAATTTTTCGATCTGAGATCTCGGCCCATTTCTTGTTCTCAAAGTGGAATTTCCTGATCACGGCTCGATAGATTCTGAGAAGCAAACCGGAAAACGGGACAATTTTCCAGAGGATAATAAAAAAGATGAGAAAAAAGACACAAGCAACGGCCAAGAGGGCGGGAACGAGAAAAGTCGATCGATCCGAGGCCAACGGCCAGGAGAGCCAGGAGCAAAAATGGGCTCAGAGTCAGAAAATCAAAGATGCCGGAGAGGACAAAAGAGGATGTTGCCGATTCAAATGAGAAATCGAGTCTCCGATTAAGGACATAAACATAGGAAAGGGCGCCGAGCCGGGCGGGGAGGAGGTCGACGAAGCTGTTCCGGATGAAGGTGACAAGCATCATGTTTCCCCAGCCGATCTTATAGGGCCGAAGGAGCCACTTGTAGCGGAGGGCCCGGAGCACGGCGGCCATGAGCGCGATGCCCATGTAGGCGAACAAGGCGGGCACATAGATCTGGCGCAGAGTTTGGATGAGCTCCGGAGTCTTGATCTGAGAAAAGAGAAGCCAGAGGAGGACGATAGAGAGAGCGGCGGATATGGTGATATAGAGAGTTTTCTTTCCGGCCATCCCTTTATGGTATTTTCCATTGATTCCTTTTGTCAATACGATAGGACCGGCGCTTGATTATTCCCGGATATTGCTTTATCTTTGCTTATTAACGAGCGTCTCTGGGCTCTTGGCTCGGGACAGGCCCCTCGGCCAGAGGCAGAAGAGAACAAAGGACCGAGTTCCGTTTTCAGGAGGCACAATGCATAGCGAGGGAAAAAGACACCCGTTTTGGCTGGCAATCCCATTTCTCATCCTTTATTTTGTCTTCTCCCTTCATCCCCACCTAACATGCGGCTCGCCGGTAGATTTCCCCCGCCTCCGATCCCTTTATGTTCCGATGAGGGACGGGATCAAGATAGCGATCGATGTCTGGCTCCCTGCGGGCCTTTCCGGCGGCCAGAAAATCCCTGCCGTTATGCGTTCGACTCGCTATTGGAGGGCCCAGGATATTGTGGGCGCTTCCCCGGAAAACGACTCCAATTATAAGACCGCCCAGCTGTTCAACGGCGCCGGATACGCTCTGGTCTTGGTCGATGCCCGCGGCACAGGCGCGTCCTTCGGCAGCCGTGCTTATGAAATGACTTCTGACGAGGTCAAGGATTATGGCCAGATCGCGGACTGGATTGTCGCCCAGCCGTGGTCCAATCAAAAGGTCGGAGCCTTTGGCGTTTCCTATGAGGGGAATACGGCGGAAATGCTCGTGGTCAACCAACGTCCGCTTGTCAAAGCCGTCGCCCCTCTCTTTAACGATTTTAACTACATCGATTACCTGGCCTATCCCGGCGGCCTCTTTCTCAATTTCTACACGAGCCTGTGGGGCAACATGGTCGGAGCCATGGACAGAAATGATATCTGCGGCCTGGCCGGCGTCTCCGGAGGTCAGTGCGAAGAACTGAGGCAGAAGGTCCGAGGAGTCAAGCCGGTTGACAGCGATAAGGATGGCGCACTCCTTGCCTCTGCTGTCGAGCAGCACAAAGCGAATGTCAAAGTCGCTGAGGCGGCGGAACAGGTCCAGTTTAAGGACGATCCGTTTGGCCCCGACCGCATTAAAAATCTTTCCGAGATCGCCAATCCCTCCGGCCATCTCGGGGAGATTGAAGCCGCGGGAACGGCGATGTTCATCCGAGCGGGCTGGCTTGATGCGGCTACGGTCAGCGGGACTCTCAGTCGGTTCCTGACAATTCGCAATCCTCAGAAGATCATCATCGGTCCCTGGAGTCACGGCGGCAGATTTGACACCGACCCGTTTTTGCCGTCAGACACCCCTGCCCAGCCGAGCCCCGCCGACCAGATGAACGAGATGATTCAGTTCTTTGACCTTTATCTAAAGGAGAGTCCGTCTCCCAAAATGGAATCCAGCATTAAGTACTATACTCTGGGCGCAGGGACGTGGAGTGAAACCAAAGTCTGGCCTCCCGGCGGAGGCCGCGATACCAGCTTTTACTTCGGACCGGAAAACACGCTCTCCAACGCTCCCTCCCGCCAGGACGAAGGTCGCGATTCCTACGTCATAAATTATGACGCGACCACGGGGAGTGCCAATCGCTGGCACACCAACATCGGCGGTGGCGATGTCATCTACCCTGACAGGGCCGAGGAGGACAGGAAACTTCTCACCTACACGAGCGCCCCGATGGAATCCGATGTGGAGATCACCGGAAATCCACTCGTGACGATTTATGCGAGCTCCACAGCAGAGGATGGCGCCTTCTTTGTTTATCTTGAAGACGTGGCTCCGAACGGCCGGGTGACTTACATCACAGAAGGGGAGCTCCGGGCTCTCTGCAGGAAGGTCTCCAAAGATAAGCCCCCGTACAAAATGTTTGGTCCGTACAGGACGTTCGAGCGCAAGGATGCGGGGCCGCTCATCCCGGGGGAGGCGGCCGAACTGACCTTCGGTCTCTGGCCTACGTCGGTAAAGATCAAAAAAGGAGACAGGATCCGGATCGCCGTCGCGGGCGCCGATAAGGATAACTTTGCTCGATACCCGCTGCATTCAGAAAAAGTTCCGACCATCCTTGTCGAGCGGAACCGCCGTTTCCCCTCGAAGATCGTCCTTCCCATTAAAAAATAAATATTGGTTTGGCACGCCTTCAGGCCATTGCTTTTTGTTTGACCTCCCGGCGATAAACATCTATAATTTTTTCATGAACTTAGAAGAGTTGGACCCGATCATCGAAGCGGCCCTCAGGGAGGATATGCCGCGGGGCGATATCACTTCCGAGAACATCATTCCTCCGGATTCGGTCTCGGAAGCGGTTATTCTGGCCAAGCAGGCAGGAGTTCTGGCCGGTCTAGGCGTTGCTCGCCGGGTCTTTGAGAAGGTCAACCCTGCCGTCGGCTTTCTGCCGCTTTTCGAAGACGGCCAGCCCTTCTGCAAAGGCGACATTCTCGCCGAGGTCAAGGGGAACTCGGTCGCTCTTCTCAAGGGCGAGCGGACCGCCCTCAATTTTCTCCAGAGGATGTCGGGCATCGCGACGACGACCCAGGAATATGTGCAAGCAGCCAGGGGAACCAAGGCGAAAATCCTCGACACGCGCAAGACGACACCTGGGCTGAGAGCGATTGAGAAATATGCTGTCCGGATGGGGGGTGGTGAAAACCACCGCCTCAACCTTTCGGAAATGGTCCTGATCAAGGACAATCATCTCGAGTTGGCCGGCGGCATCGCGGAAGCGGTGAAGAGAGCACGGACAAAAATCAAAGAGGGGACCAAAGTCGAGGTCGAGGTGACAAACCTGGCCGGAGCGAAGGAGGCTCTTGCGGCAGGCGCGGACAGGCTCATGCTCGACAACATGCCTCTTAAGAAAATGAAAAATGTCGTGGACTGGGCGGCGGGTCGCGTCCCGATCGAAGTCTCCGGCAGAATCCGCTTGCCAAAAGTCCGGGCCATTGCCTCCCTGGGAGTTGATTATATTTCCGTCGGCGCGCTCACCCATTCTTATAAATCGGTGGACATCAGCCTGGAGTTCCTGGACTAAAAATGAGAGACGAAGAATTCTTGAAAACAGGCGTGCTCGTGATCGGGTGCGGCATCGGCGGAGCCAGCGCCGCCCTGGAAGCGGCCAAGCGCGGCCTCGAGGTGACCGTTATTTCCAAGTCGGACAGGCTTCAGGAATCCAACACCTATTATGCCCAGGGCGGGATCGTTTCGCTCGGCCCCGACGATCATCCGGAACTCCTCAAAGAAGACCTGATCAAAACCGGCGACGGCATTAACAACCCCGAGGCGGTCGAGGTCCTGGCAAACGAGGGGAAAGCCGCTGTCGATGAAATCCTTATCAAAGAGCTGGACATACCCTTTACCCGGAGCTCGCCGGACTCTCTGGATTACGCCCAGGAAGGAGGACATTCGCGCCGCCGCATCCTCCATGTCAAGGATACGACGGGCAGGACAATCGAGGAAAAGTACATCGAGGCCCTCAAAAAATATCCAAATGTTACCCTTTTAGCCGACCACACGGCTGTCGACCTTCTGACTATACCTCATCATTCCAAGAATCCCATCGCCTATTATAAGCCGCCGCGGTGCATCGGCGCGTATGTTCTTGATAACACGACTAGAAAGGTCAAAACGATCTTTGCCGCCCAGACCGTCCTGGCGACAGGCGGCTGCGGAGCGGTTTTTCTCTACACCTCCAACCCCAGGGATGCGATCGGCGCCGGCTATGCCATGGCCCTCAGGGCGGGAGCCAGGATCGTCAACATGGAGTACATCCAGTTCCACCCCACTTCCTTGTTTCACCGTGACGCCGACAGCTTCCTCATCTCGGAGACCGTCCGAGGAGAAGGGGCGCGCCTGAAGACCAAGGACGGAAAGACCTTTATGGAGAAATACAGCGAGGAGGCTGACCTCGCGCCCCGAGACGAAGTGACCCGGGCCATCTATGAGGAAATGACGAATTCCAACTCCAACTATGTTTATCTCGACCTTGCCTCCTACGCTAAGGTCGATATTAAGAAAAGGTTCCCCAATATCTATCAGACCTGCTTGAAATACGGCATCGATATCACGAGAGAGCCCATCCCTGTCGTCCCCGCCGCCCACTACTGCTGCGGCGGAGTCCTGGTGGATGAGTGGGGGAAAACGACCCTCCCCGGACTCTGGGCGGTGGGCGAGGTCTCCTGCACGGGCGTCCACGGGGCCAACCGTCTGGCCTCGACTTCGCTGCTCGAAGGCCTGGTCTGGGGGACAAGAGCGGCCAGGGATATCGTCGCCCACCATGATCCGACGACTCCGTATGAACAATCTGAGATCAACCCCTGGTATTATCCCGATAAGGAGGAGGGGATCGACCCCGCCCTGATCAACCAGGATTGGCTGACCATCCGGACCACACTCTGGAACTATGCCGGGATCATCCGGACCAGGAAACGCCTGGACCGGGCCCGCGCTGACCTGGAATATCTCCAGCACCGGATTGAAAAATTCTATCGGGCCGCCGAAATGGACCAGAAGATCGTCGGTTTGAAGCACGGCATCCAGGTCGCGCTGATGATCACCCATGCCGCCCTGGCCAACCCCATCAGCCGCGGCGCGCATTTTATAAAAGAATGAGCCGTGAGGGGTGGGCGGTAAGTAGTAAGGGGGGAGGGGAGAAGCCCTCAAATATTAAAGAGTTAAAGGAAGAGTCTTTTTTAGATGGATGATTATCCGTGTTTTTTTAAAAATTTGATACCCCTAACTATTTACCCCTAACCCCTTACCTTTTCTGGTTTTATTAACTTTTGTCGGTGGCGCAATAAAATAAATTGTTCTATAATAACGAAATAAATGATAGCGACTGGAGAGACTTATGGCCGACGACCTCGATCTCAAAGCGACCCTCAACCTTCCCCAGACGTCTTTTTCGATGAAGGCGCAGCTGGCCCAGAAGGAGCCCGAGATCATCAAAAAGTGGGACAAGATCGGTCTCTACAAAAAGATTCTCCAAAAAAGGGCCGGCGATCCGGTTTTCGTCCTTCATGACGGCCCCCCTTACGCGAATGGAAACATCCACCTCGGGACGGCCCTGAACAAGATTCTCAAAGATTTCATCGTCAAGACCAAGACCATGCAGGGTCATCTCTCTCCCTATCTTCCCGGATGGGACTGCCACGGCCTTCCGATCGAGATTCGGGTCGATCAAGCAGCTCGGCGCCAAGAAAAAGGACATGTCGCTCATCGAAATCAGGGAAGAATGCAGGAAATATGCCCTCAAGTACATCGACGTCCAGCGGGCAGAGTTCATTCGGCTGGGGGTCCTCGGCGAGTGGGAAAAGCCTTATTTGACCATGAATCCCGGGTACGAGGGGGAGGTACTCAGGCACCTGGCCGCCTTCTTCGCTTCGGGGAATGTCTACAAAGGGAAGCGGCCGGTCCACTGGTGCGCCCGCTGCCAGACCGCCCTGGCCGAAGCGGAGATCGAATACAAAGACCGCAAGTCTCCATCGATCTATGTCAAGTTTCCGATGGAATCGGATTTCTCCAAAAAATACCCAGCCCTGGCCGGCAAGAAAGTCTCAATCATCATCTGGACGACAACCCCCTGGACGCTGCCCGCCAACCTGGCGATCGCGTTTCATCCGGACTACGAATATGTGGCTTTCGAATCCTCGGGCGAAACCTACATCGTCGCCAAGCGGCTTCTGCCCGTCGTCTCTGAGGAGTTGGGTTTCAAGGATCCCAAGGTCATCGCAACATTCCTGGGGAGCGAGCTTGAAGGCTTGAGAGCCCGTCATCCCTTTATCGACCGCGAGTCACTCCTCGTCCTGGCCGATTATGTCACCCTCGAAGACGGGACCGGCTGCGTGCACACCGCGCCCGGGCACGGCTATGACGACTACATGACCGGAATCGCCTACCAACTGGATATCTATACACCCGTCGACGAGGAGGGAAAATTCATCGGCCAGGTCGAAAAATACAGCGGGACGAACGTCTTCTCGGCCAATCGCCAGATCATGGATGATATGAAGAAGGACGGCTCCCTCCTCAAAGAAAGTGAGATCACCCACTCGTACCCGCACTGCTGGCGCTGCAAAAACCCGGTCATCTTCCGGGCCACGGAACAGTGGTTCATCTCCATGGACCATAATGACCTCAGGGGGAGGGCGCTCGAGGAGATCAAGCGAGTCCGCTGGATTCCCTACTGGGGCGAAGAGCGGATCTCCAATATGATGAGCTGCCGCCCCGATTGGTGCATCTCCCGGCAGCGCTCCTGGGGCGTTCCCATTCCCGCATTTTTCTGCGAGGGCTGCGGCGAGATCCTGGCGAACGAAAAAATCACTCTCCATGTGGCCGATATCTTTTCCAAAGAAGGCTCCAATTCCTGGTTCATCCGCAAGCCGGAGGAGCTGCTTCCAGCGGGCACGGTTTGTCCGAAGTGCGGCTCCAAGGAGCTCCACAAGGAGAACAACATCCTTGATGTCTGGTTCGAATCAGGGGCCAGCCAGAATGTCCTCGGCAAGGAGCCCAGCCTGCCCTGGCCTTCGGACATCTATATCGAGGGCCACGACCAATACCGGGGCTGGTTCAATAGCTCGCTCCTCATCGGAGTCGCGGCCAAACACGCTTCCCCCTACAGGACCTGCATCACGCATGGCTTTATTCTGGATGAACAGGGCAGGGCGATGTCCAAATCGATGGGCAACTTCATCGAGCCCGAGGAGATCGTCTCCAAGAACGGCGCGGAAACCCTCCGCCTTTGGGTGGCCATGCTCAATTACAAAGAGGACGCCAAGTTTGGGAAGGAGATCCTGCAGAGGCTGGTCGAAGCCTACCGGAAGATTCGCAACACCTGGCGGTTCGTCCTCGGCAACCTCTATGATTTTTCCCCGGACACTGAATCGGTCAACCCCGAAGAAATGCTCTTTCTCGACCGCTGGATCCTGGAGAAGACCTCCGAGGTCAAGAAACGGATTCTCAAGGCTTACGATGGTTTTGAATACCACGTCGTCTTTCATACGATCTATGATTATTTCACCGTGGAACTGAGCGCGTTTTATCTGGACGTCCTTAAAGACCGGCTCTACTGCTCGGGCAAGGATTCGGTGCTCCGGAAATCCGCCCAGACGGCTCTGTTCAGGATTCTCAAAGACACGCTGGCCCTGATGGCGCCCATATTGCCTTTTACCGCCGATGAGGCATGGGAGGCCATGCCGGCCCATCGCGGAAAAGAGGAGTCCGTCCATCTCGAGCTCTTCCCATCCGCAGAGGAGCAATGGCTCGAGCCGGCGCGCTATAAAGAAGGGGAGGGCTTGATCGAGGTCCGGGTGAAAGTCCTTAAAGAGCTGGAGAAGGCGCGCGAAGAAAAGCTGATCGGCAATTCCCTCGAAGCCAGAGTGGTCCTCAACGTCCCGGCCCCCCTGAAAGACCTGCTGGCAAAATATGAGCCCGAGCTCCCCTCCCTGTTCATCGTTTCCGCGGTCGACCTCGAATTTGACTCGGGAGGAGAGCTCGGAATCAAAGTCGAAAAAGCGCCGGGAGACAAATGTCAGCGCTGCTGGAACTATTCGCCCTATGTCGGGACCAGCCGCGAGTTCGCCTGCTTGTGTGAGCGCTGCGAAGCCGTCGTGAAGAAGCTGAGGACATGAGGCGCAATTCTTTTTACTTCCTCTTTATCATCATCTGGGTCGTCGTTGATCAGGTCACCAAGTTGCTCGTGGCCCGAATCATCCCGCTTTACGGCAGCCGAAAGATCATTCCTGGGTTTTTCAACCTGGCTCATATCCACAACAGGGGGGCGATCTTCGGCTTTTTCTCCCAGGCAGGAGGAGGATTTGTCCGTTTGGTTTTGACGGGAGCATCGTTCCTGGCTCTGGGTTTGGTTATCTACTATTTTATCAAGACCCCGGCTTCGGAAAAATTCATGAAGTTCGCCCTGACTCTGATCCTGGCCGGAGCACTCGGAAATCTGCTCGACCGCCTCCTCCAGGGCTACGTTGTCGATTTCCTTGATTTCCATGTCGGAAGTCACCACTGGCCTTTTTTTAACCTGGCCGATTCCGCGATCACCGTGGGCGCCATGTTGCTCGTCCTTGTCTTCTTGAGGAGAAAACCGGCATGATCCCCGTTCTCTTTCGCCTCGGACCTCTGACCGTTCATACCTACGGGCTGATGATGGCCATCGGTGTGGGGATGGGCCTTATGGTTCCTTTTCGTCCAGGGGAAAAAGCAAGGTTTGGATGGAGTGAAGCTGGTCGATGCCGCTTTTTACACCATCCTGGTCTCGCTCTTCGGCGCCAAGTTGATTCTGTTCATCGGCAACTTCAATTACTATACCACCTATCCCAAAGAACTCTTCAGCCTCGCTCGCTCGGGTGGGGTTTTTCAAGGAGGGCTGACCTTCGGCCTCATTTTTGCCCTGTGGTACTTCCGCAGGAGGAAGATCCCAACCTGGAAAACGGCCGACATCGCCGCCCCGGCGCTGGCTCTGGGACATGGCTTCGGCCGGATCGGTTGTTTTGCCGCGGGCTGCTGTTACGGAAGGGCCTGTTCCACAGTGATGGGCGTCACATTCAAAAGCCAATACGCCCATGATCTGACAGGAATCCCTATCGATACGCCGCTCCATCCGGTCCAACTGTACGAAGCCGCTCTCAATTTTCTGAATTTTCTCCTCCTCTTTTTTATCCTGCGGAAGAAAAAGTTCGACGGACAGGTTTTTTCATTTTATATCATCAACTATTCCATCATCCGCTATTTCACGGAGTTTTTCCGGGGAGACCACCCCGGCCGGGCCTTCCTCTATCAAGGACCTTCCCCCTATCTCAGTGTTTCTTTACCGCAGTTTTTCTGCCTTCTGGGGATAGCAGGCGGGGTTTTGTTCTGGATGGTCCTGAAAAAGCTCAAGCGAGCTTAGTTCGAGAATCAGCTTTTAAACGTCTCGCTCGCTCCTGATCGTCGGCCCATTTTAAGGTCGCTTGCCACTCTTCTTCTGTCTCATCCCTAACATAGTCCTCAGTGTTATAAATGTCAGCAAATACTGAAGAAAACGGTTCGTTCCACTCAATGAAAAGAGGCATTTCCACTTTTATTTTCAGGGTTTTTCAATCCTGCTTTCTCATTCAAGCGGACGAGCCATTGCGTCTGGGCCGGAGGTTGACACAAAAAGATCGGCAGTCATTACTGCCGCAATTATCATGTCTTCAGCAAGAGTGTCGCTTTGTTGGCAAGGGAAAGGAACCTGAAGGAGAGGTTTGAGGTTGGTACAGATCTTGCTGCGGAGAAAGGACTTGAGACCAAGACCGCTGTGGTCTCTGACGCCTGGCAACTGTCGGAGGGAGAAGTTCAAATCAGCACGTTAGGGGGCACTTGTCCTCACCTTCTTTAACAGAATTGATTGCAGCCGTGCATCTGTGATTCTCGTCAGGCGGTAGATTGTCGCCCTTTTTCCGTCTTTCTCCTTGTCCGGATTAAGAAATTCCCAAACAACGTTTCCATCATTCGTGATTTCAAAAACTCTTCCTCTGCTCGTTTCTGTAACTGAGTGAATTTCCGTTTGGCAGCCGTTGCGCCGATCCTCCCCAGCTCGTAAAGAACTTGGCCGGATGGAACGAATGATACTCCCAAACGATTTCCCGTTTTAGGGGATCAAGCTCGATCAGCCGAGAGTATTTTCTTCTCGTGCCGTTGTCAAAAATGAGTATATTTCCGTTTTTTAGAAATGTGGCGTGGTGTTGTCCCTCCAGGATTCCGGGCCCCCAGGTCCATCTCATTTTTTGCTTTTTGGAATCGAGAATTCCAATCAGGTCTAAGCTGTTAGCAGAGATCAAGATATCTCCCTTTTGGCACAGGCCGTCGATATTATTATCCAAGGGAGTCACTGTATTGCTATGAAAAACATCAAAAGGCGTCAGCCGTCTGAGAAGAGAACGATTGTTCAATTTTTGTTTTATGATTCTCCATAAAAAATCTTTCGGACAGATTATTTGATAATATATTCTAAGGATATTCGCGAGGGGAATATCCTTTTTTAGCAAAGAGTACAACGGAATTTCCTTTTTGATCGTTCCATCTGGGGACAATATGACGGCATAATCATTGATGATCGGGATTGGAAGAAAACATAAGAAAACAATCTCTTCTCTGCTGATCAACGTATAAATGTCTTTGTTTTCAGCGATGGCGATGTCATGGTGAGTTCGAAACTTTTTTTGCCAGAGAACACGCGAGTCCCAATTGATCCTCATAAGCATCTCATCTTCAATACAGACCAACAGGTCGCCATTCTCACAGACGGCAACGCAGTGCCAATTCGAGAGCGAACCCTGAGGACGCCACTCGTGAAGTTTGTTCCCAGACATATCCAACAAATAGGCCCCTGGCTTGTAGTATGAATTGTAGAGATTGATCCCTGGTGCGGCTAGATCCTGATGATATTCGACTACCCCTGCTTTTGCGTCTTCTTTTTCGTTACTGACATGCGCTGTGTATGGCAAAGATTGCAGGGATTCCAGGATTGTCGATCGATCCTGAAGAGGCAGTGAATTTGGCGAGCCAAGACATATAACTAAAACAACTGCCGTGGCTATTATAACCGTTGATGAAGAAGCAAAGATCCTTCTTCTGTGGGGAGTTTTTATTAAGTTTCTGCCCACAAATGTCACCAGGAAAAAGATACCAAGAGTAACAGACAATTTTGACTTTTCAAGGGCAAAAGCTACAATAAAAGCTAATAAGATTGATAAAGTGACATAATCTTTTCGAACCGTTTTGATTAAAAAAAAGATTAAAAATAGAAGCGCAAGCTGACAGTAGAGAATATAAAAAAAAGGATCACCAACGCACTCCAGTGCGTATCCGATGGATATCAAAACGATTATGGTCTTCAGAAACTTCTTCAGGGGATAGGGAATTGTTTTCCGGCTTGACTGCATGATCTGCATCTTCTTCCCTGTTTTCGCCTTCTCCATCATCAGAGATCATGCCTTCCGCGAAAACTGAGGGGACTCTGCGAGGAGCGCCAAACCCAGCGTGCTGAGCTAAACGAGGGCCGGGCTCAAGATAAGGTTTTTCTTCAAGCTGGGCCGGCCAATTTTTATCTTTTTTACTGAATCCTTTTGCCTTTTTCTTATGGCCTTCCATTCAGATCTGCTGAAATCAACCATTTGGGCCCGCCCCGACATCGCATCGTCCTCGATTTTCCCTTTATAGGTAATAATCATCTCTCCTCCGGGCATAATTCTTGTTACAGACCACTCGATCTCATCTCCTTTGACCGTGCCCTCTCCCATCGCTTCCTCTCCTCGAGGCTCCTTCATGGTGACTCTTAGGGTTTCCTCGACCTGCAAGAATGTCGCCTTCGAGACCATCTGCCCCGCAGGCAATTCCTGGGTCAGTTCCCAGTCTCCGCTGACGTCGAGGTCGTCTTGGCTTAGGACAAAGAATATGACCAGCGAAAGGGCCAGGAGAATGAACGAGCCTTGGCTCCCCACACGCTTCTTACTAGGTCTTTTTTTAGCGCCAGAGGGGATCTCGCTCCTCACCCCGAATCTCACTGCACCGACCACGTATAAGCCTGGTTGGCATCGACAGTAATAGTGGTCGAGGCAACTTCTTTCCCAGTGCTCGGCCTTATGGCCTGGAGGAAATGGTCGGCAAAAGTAACATTGAAAATCCACCTATCTTCCGTGTCGACCAGATCAAATTGATATTTGTAGTCCATGTAAATACTCAAGGTTTCTCCATAATTATTGGTGACCTGGATACGGGGTGGACCATTAATTGTCCATGTGTAGCCCGTTATTTGTACAACGTCGATTTCGGTTGAATCAACTTTTGTACTTGTGCTTACCTTATAGGCTTCTAATTTATGATTCGCCTGCGTTACATGGGAGATGATTTTAGAATCTTTGTTCTCCAGCAAAAACTGAAATACTGAGTCCATAAAAATATTTAGGGCCTCGCCATAACTATTTGTCACAGTAATATAAGCATCTACTCCCGTAGAACTGGTCGTACTCTTGCACTGCAGGAGCGGAAAGACCAACAGCGCTGATAAAAAGAAGCCAATCGCAATCCGGTTTAAGCGGTGGACTTGTTTATTCACACTCAACATAGGTGTCTCCTCCTTTTTTAGCTCTCGGGTTTTACTCCTTCCCCAGGCGATAGGAAATCCCGATGTTTATTCCGACGAAATGTTGATTCGTAAAATCCTGCATCTTAAATTTTTCGACATCTTTAACGAAAACATAATAATATTTAACCTCCACCAGCGCCGAAATATGGGAAGTAATAATGCCTTCGAGACCGAGGCCCGCATTCAGTCCAAAGCTCGTTTTAGAGAATGGCTGTGCCTCATTATAAGGCGCTATCCAGGTCTTACCCGTTGGCCCATCTTCGCTAAAGCGCCATGGGCACAGGCCGCATCCGAGAGTGAGATAGGGCTCTATCCTATAGTCGGAACGGAGGAAAAATGACCCATTGAGCATGGCCATTGACAGAACAAAAGCAGGGCTCATATGCTTGTAAGCGAAAGGTTTCTGGTCATCCTTAACAGGCAGCCAGGTATATCTATAACTTCCATCCAGGACAAAATTCTCTGAAACCTCATATCTAAGGCTGGCCCCAAGGCCTAGGCCGAACTTTACAACATCCGTGAAGCCCGTAATTTGAGTATACTGCCCGCCCATGGGGAAAATGCCAGCAGCATTTAGGTTCAAAGAGAGTTTGCTTAAGACACTGGAAGCGCTAGTCACTGAAGTCGCAAATAATAAGGTCAGTATCAAACAGATAATCCGCTGAAGCATTTTTTGCATTCATCCTCCTCTCTCTTGTTTATTCGGGTTTTTTAGACTGGCTGATCGGAACATCCAACATAACTTCCCTTATGAACTGATATACCCGGTCCATGTAGACATACAGAGTCTCACCCTATTCATTTGTCACGGCAATATCTGCCTGTCCCGTAGAACTGGAGGTCGAACTCTTGCCCTCTGACGGCAGAAAAATCATGAGCCCTGATAGCAAGAGGCCGACGGCGGTTCGCTTCAATTGAAATTTTGGTTTTGTCGTACCCAGCATTTTTGTCTCCTTATTTTTGGTTTTCAGGCTTCACTTCTCTTCCCCAGGCGATAGGAAATTCCTATGTTTATTCCAAGGAAGTCCTGTTGGCCAAAATTATCGGTTCCGAACTTCTCAACATCTCTCGTGAAAACATAATAATATTTAACGCCGACCGTCGCTGAAACATGCGACCAAATCGAGATTTCCAGGCCGATGCCGGCATTGAACCCAAAACTTGTTTTGGAGAAGTACTGCTCTGTATTATAGGGAGCCTTCCAGGTTTCTCCGGTCGGCCCATCCTGGCTAAACCGCCACGGGCAGAGACCGCATCCAAGAGTGAAGAAGGGTTCAATATTATAATCGGAACGGAGAAAGAGCGTCCCGTTGAGCATGAACATCGACAGGACAAAGGCGGGACTCATGTCCCTGTAGGCGTAAGGTCTACTGTCTTCCTTAAGAGGCAGCCAGCTGTACCGATAATCTGCCTCCAGGACAAAATTCTTCGAAATGTCATATCTAAGGCCCAAGTCAAATCCGGGGCCGAAATTCACGATATCGTTGAGCTTCTCGCTTTGAGCATAGTTTCCATCCAGAGATAAAGTGCCGGCAGCATTCAGACTCAGCGAGAGTTTGCCTAGAAAATTCGAGGCGCTTGCTGACTGAAACACTCAATAGTAAGGCAATGATCAAAAGGATCATCCGGTTGAGGCTTTTACGCATTTCTTCTCCTTTCTGTTATTGATCGATAATGATTAATGCAACTCAGCGGAGCTTCCAAATGTCGTTCTTTCACCCGTTAAAAAGTGGTTCCGACCGCAAACCGGAACGCAAAGTGCGAATCACTAGCATTTATAAGACGATTGTTATAAGCGAAAATGAGTCTGAAAGGGATCCGGAGAGCAGGGACAAATATCCGGGCCTCGATTCCTGAAGAAGAGTACATTTCCTTCCAGAGGAACTTATGGTATCGGCCGAGGGAATTTCCGACATCGTGGAACAAGATCATGTAGAGAGGGCCGCCCACCTGGACGATGTATTCAGCATTAAAGACGAGAGATTTTTCCCCACCCAGGTTCGTACCTTTCGAGTCCTTGGGCCCGATTGTGTAGATCTCATAACCCCGGATCGAGCGCTCTCCCCGAGATAGAACCTCTCCCAGAAGGGAATCTCGGACCCCCATAACGGAATGACTGTCTGGTATTCGATGTTGAGCCCGACAATGTGATGAGCCAGCACGGGGTGATAAAAAGTCCACCGCAGATCGGGCATGATCATGGTGATGTCGCCCCCGAGGAAGGAACCGGCGAACTTGAGAGAAGCCAAATATAAGGTTCCTCTGCTGGGAGTCAGGGGGCTGTCGATCGTTGACCGATAAATACTCGGCGTGATGCTGTTCTCATAATAATGGCCCACGCCGTACAGGGATTTATAAATCGCGTCGGTGGCTGTATCTGAAACCGTGGCGTCCACATATTGAACAGTATAGCTGGCGTTCGCCCGCCAATATCCAAAAAGCCTGGCCCCGGCATTGAAGGTGACGCCATTGGTTTTCTGGTTGTAGAGGCCGGGATAGACAATATAACGGCTGTAAATATTGAAACCCAGGGAGATCGGCTTGTCCAAAAAATAGGGCTCGGTAAACCCGAACGAATAGTTCTTGACCCTCGCCCCGGTCTGAACCGTGAAATTCAAATTCTCACCGGCCCCCATGAAATTGACCGTCTCATAGCTCAGGGCGACAAATGTCCCTTCGTACCCGCTGTAGCCCGCGGTGAACTGGATATTGTTTCTTTGCAGCTCTTTCACATTCACGGTCACATCCAGCTGGGTCGGGTCGTTCGGGTTCGGTTTGATATCCGGGTCCTTTTCGAGCTCGACCAACCCGAGCTGTTTGACCCGGAGCAGACTGTCCTTGAAGATCGCGAAGCTGAAACGGTCGCCTTCGCGCAGGAGCATTTCTCGGCGGATGACTTTGTCCTTGGTGTAGGTGTTGCCGCGGAATTCCAGCCTGTTAAGATAGGCCACATCACCCTCATTGACATTAAAAGTGACATTGACGACCTTATGGCTGGGATCAAGGCTTTCGACGGGCATGACCTGGATGTAAAGGTAGCCGCCGTCACGGTAGGTCTCGCCGATCGACTCGACGGCCTTTTCCCTAGCTTTTGTGCTATAGACACTCCCTCTCTTAAGCTTGATGAGCGACCTCAGATGCTTCGCTGAGAGGACCTTACTGCCGTCGATCTTCACCTCGCCCACGGCGTAGCGGGGGCCGGCCTTCACGGGGATGACGATTTTCATCATCTTTTGGGTTTTGAAAAGAATGGTCTTTTTAGTTATTTCTTCCACCCGCGGTTCGCCGACGGTGGCCTCCATATACCCGTTTTCCTGAAGCTTCTTCTTGATCGTCGCCGTATCATCGGCCAACTTGTTCTGCTTATAGACATCCTTCCCGGTGATCCAGGAAAGAAGGCCGTGCTTTCTATTTTCTTTCATCGAAGCTCTGAGCAGGCTTGCAGGCAGCTCCGCGTCTCCCTTAAATTCCACTAGGCCCACCCTGAGCCTCGGGCCCTCATCGATTTTGAACAGGACCTCGACTTCGCTCTTTCCTTTTCTGGACACTTCGCTGTCCACAGTGGCCGCCTGAAGGCCCTTTTCGGAGAGCAGGTCGATGATTGTTCTTTTGATCCTCTGCGCTTTGGCCGGGTTGAAATAGGAAAAAGGCAGGATGTATTCATCCTTCTCTTTCAGTTTGTTGACTATATCGTTTTCTTTGACTTTCTTTCCCGTTTTATACCCGATGGCCTTGACGATAGGATTCTCCTGAACAATCATCTTGACGATTTTGCCTCTGGTCCCGTCCTCTGCCTCAATTCTGATATTGGCAAAAAATCCTGTCGACCAGAGCACCTGGAAATCCTTCCTCAAGAGGTCCCGATTGAAATACTCCCCTTCTCTGGAAGAAAGATAATACAAGATAGTCTCCCTGGACACCCGGTCGTTCCCGATGATCTCGATCTTCTCAACCAGTTCCTGGGCAAAAAGCGCGACGGCCAGGAATAAAAGTAGCGAAAATGGGACAAGCCTCCTCATCGCCTCGAGCTCTCCAACCTAATCACCTTGGAAAAAGTCAGGTTCTCCTTTTTTGAGTTCACGCGTTCTGTGAGTCATTCTTATAGAGAAGTCAATATTGCCGAGACGGGATTGTTCTTATCAGAAGCTAATTGTAAAATGGCCCAGATTTTCAGGGGTTTGGGCAGACCGGGTTTCGTGCCGAAGCCCCCCATCCCGCCGCGTCCTCGACTTCCACCCATGGGCGGTCTTCCGCCGCCGGGCATTCCGCCACCCCCGGGTCTCCCGGAAGAAGGTCTCCCCGGCATCTCACTCCTGTCCAACTCCGCGGTTTCGAATCCAACGCCGACAATTTTACCTGGCGAGCTGCCGACCGCATAAATGGATTGTTCACTCCGGGCCAGGGGAATCCTGAGTTCATAAACAAGCATCCCACTCGAGACCTGAGCATGAATTTCGATGCCTTTGGCCTCACCGATTGCCATTTTATTGCGCTGATCCTTTTCTGGCCCGATGATCTCCAGCTCGGTCAAATATTCACCCGGGTCTTCCTCAAATGTTTCGTTTTGCTTTTCAGGCTCGCCCGGCCGCGGCCTATCGGCAGATTGCATTCCGATCGGGAATTTGATCCCGAAATTTTTTTCTTGCCCTCCTTTGGGGTCAAACCAGACGGTCAAGCCCTGCCGCATGATCTGATTTCGGGTGACGAGATCTTCAGCGATCAGACAGATAAAGAGGTTATCCTGATCGTTACGAAAACCGACGGATACGTTGTCGCCTTGAACATAAGAAAGCAATCCACTCCAGTCGTCAGACTTGCCGTCGATGATTATCTTTTGATCTCCCCAATCGCTTTTAGCCTTGAATGTGCTGAATGTGCTGCAGCCGAGAAAGAAAAAGGCGAATAACCACAGGATCATAGAAAAACGGACCCATCTCAGTACAGCCCTGCATTTAAAGTCTTTTGAGAACAATTCCATCTTTTCCTCCATCCGTTTTCTTCTCTTATTACCAAAACCAGATAACCTCTTGTGTATTAGACAACTTCGTCCGCTCGGCTATTCCCGGAAAAATTGAGGGTGATTAAGGGCAGCGCAACGATCAGCAAAAAAAACGGGAATACAGGCCAGGTCTCCCTGGCCTTGAAATAAAGTAAGAGGAGGGGAAAGGAGGCGAGATTTGCCTATTAGACAAACAACTTATTCTTGTTATTCCCCCTCGTTCCGCCGCTGCATTTCTTCTTCCATTTTCTTTTGTCTGTCCTTTTTCAACTGTCTATAGAGGTTCTTTTGATCTTTTGTTAAGACCTTCTCAATTGCTTTCTCTTTTTTTTCTTGAAGCTCCGCCTGAGAAAAAAATCCCTCCGGGTCCATCCTTTTTTTCAGTCAGAGATTCCTCTTGATCTCTATACTCCTTCAATATTTTTTCGATTTCGCCGGCCTGTTCTTCAGATAAAGCGAGGGATTCCTTGAGATCAGCCAGTTCCATTTCGAGCGGAGGAGGCCTGAATCCCGCGCGAAAACCCGACGGTTCGCGATTCGGAAATCGAGGCGGCCCGGGAAGCATTTTTTCGAACATTCGTCTTTGTTCCGGCGTTAAAACCGGCGCCAATTCCTCCTGCAGCGATTTAATTTCTGCTTGGATTTCGCTGCTAAAACGGAGATGAATATCCGCCAGCCGTCGGCCATGCTTATCAAAAATCTCTTTTATCAATTGATCCTGTTCTGGGCCCGTGGGCTTCAAGATCCTTTCAGGGCTGGGGGCAATAAAGCCGGCCGCTCGCATAAGCAAGATGTTCTTAATCCTCCTTTGGACAAGAGCTCTATTGAGCATGACTCCGATCGCGATTCCAATGACTAACGTGATTGTAATCCGGAGAGCAATTTTCAGTTTGATGCTCATTGTTTATTCTCCCGAACTAAAACAGCGGCACCGGCTGAATTTCCGCCAGGGTTACGTTAGGAACATAATAAATTTCATCCTTGGAAAGGAAATCGCTGCACAGCAGGTTGTAAGAAACCAGACCGATCAGGATCAAAAAAGCAATCAGGGCAAAACGTTTAAAAATAGCCCGGAAAGCTTCAAAACTCGCGACCAGAGTTTTTTCTTTTGTTTCGACCGAATTGAGCCGGCTTATGACCCGCTCGGCAAAGAGCGGCTGAAAAGATTGACGGGCGCTCTCAGAAACGGCTTGGCGCATCGAGAATATTCGCTCTTTTTCTTTTTGCAGCTCCGGGGACTTTTTTAGCGCATCGGTCAATTGCCGGCGCTTCTTGTCTCTCAAATTCGAATCGAAGGAACGATAAAGCAATTTCAAAATCCTTTTGTCCATGTCCATCTCCCTTTTTTTTACATTATATTATGTTTATTAATCTATACATTATACATTCTCTCGATAATTTTTTTTAATTTGGCTTGTCCTCTGGCCAAGCGCGAGAACACAGTCCCCAGAGGAAGATTTAAGATATGAGCTGCTTCCTGCGTTGTATATCCGTTAATAAGGCGCAGCACGACGACGATCTTGAATCTGGGATCGAGTTCTTGAATCCCCCGCCGAACGATCTTTTTAATGTCATCTTTGTTATTTTGTTTACGCATCCTCCTCAGGTCCTGTAAATGTCCCTGGAGAGTTGAAGAGAATGCTTCCTGCTGCCTCTTCCGCCGTCTGAGTTCGTTAAGAGAGAGGTTAATAGCAATCCGCGTTAGATAGGTCCCCAGTTCCGAATCCCCTCTAAATCTGTGAAGTGCTTTGTATAACTGAAGAAAAGCCTCCTGCCCGATATCGTCGGCTTCAGCGCCATCACCCAGGATTCCAATCACAGTCTTAGCCACTCGCTTTTCATATCTATTTATGATTTCCATGAAAGCATCATGATCTCCCTTCTGGGCCTTTGTAACAATTTCCTGTTCGCTGAGATCCATGGATCGAAAAATGCTGCTATTCTGCGTACTCTACGTGGTGGGCTGTCTTTTTACTCTCATCCTCAACGAAGGCCCGGGTTCGCGAGCCTGCGCTAATCCTCATCCCTACCTGTCGTTTCAGGCCCCAGACCCTAAAACGAGAAAAAGCGGACTCCATCGCATGGCCCTCCTCTGATATTTTCTTGCTGGTTTTATATTCTTTAATGCCCATCTTGGAATGGAATCTCTCCTCCTCATAAATTAGATAAAAGAAAGCGATTTTTTATTCCCTAAGAATGGAAACTCACTTCCTAATGGGTTGGTTACAGGAGGTTGGTTGATTCAGAATTATTCTGTCAGTCTTTTGCTTTCTTAGTGACAAAAGCTCATGCTGGCAAAGGAGAGAGAAAAATCTGCCGCCCTTGGCAGGAGGGTTCTCGCTCCAGAGTTCTCCTGTCCGAAGCGATTTCGGGTTTTATGAGCTTGCGGGCGACTTCCTCGTTGAGTTTTTTATCCAGGACTCTGTAAACTTTGCCCATGCCGCCGTGGCCAAGTTCCTCGATAATCTCATATCGGCTCGCAAACAAAGACCCACGGCCTAATTCATCAGTTGCTGTCTCTAGCGTCAGGGTTAGGGAAGGCTCGGCAGGAGCGTCAACCTTCGTGGCATACTAAACGCAAAAGAAAGTATCAGCAGGATTATCGTATTGATATTTCGGGCACTTGATGGCCACGTTGGGTTCCCTTTCTAGGCTGGCCTAAGAATAGCAAGCAACAGGTAAGAAGTCAACGGTGCACTCGTTCACTGCGTTAGTGATGCCTTTGGCATATGCTCTTTTAACCAACGCTGATAGTACTTGTTGGGCCCAGGTCATAAAGGAATTGCCGGGCCAATCAGCAAGTCACATGCCAGTTAGCCCGGCCAGTCTCTGCCTGGCGGCCTGGACGTCGGGCAGGCCGGGGAAAGCTGGATTTTGAGTTCTTGACACATGCCGGCGGCCAGGAATATCACGATTTCTTGAGGGGACGCGTCAATTCCGAGTCCGAAGGGAGTGGGTCTTGCGCAGCGCAGAAAAGGAAATTCCAGTCCCTTATTCGTACCGCAGGGCAACGATCGGGTTGAGCTTGGCCGCGCGACGGGCCGGCATGAACCCGAAGATGATCCCGATGGCGGCGGAGAAAAAGAACGATAGGATGTTGATTCCGATGTTGAAAATGTAGGGCACGGCCATCATCCTCGTCAGGACGACGGAGACGAGCGTCGCCGCCGCTATGCCGACCAGGCCTCCGACGCAGGCCAGCGTGATCGCCTCGACCATGAACTGGAGGAGGACTTCGTTCTCCAGGGCCCCGACGGCCAGGCGGATGCCGATCTCCCGGGTCCGCTCGGTGACCGAGACGAGCATTATGTTCATGATGCCGATGCCGCCGACGAGCAGGCTGACCGCCGCCACCGCGCCGAGCAGTCCAGTCAGCGTCTTGGTCGTGCCCGAGAGGGTTTGGGCGATCTCCTTGGTGTCGAGCACATCGAAGTCATCGTCCTTGCCGGCGGTGATCCGCCTCCGCTCCCGCAGGAGCAGGTTGAGCTGGCTGACGACGTCGTCGGATAGCACTCCGTCCTTGACCGACAGCATGATCTGGTTGATGTCCTGATTGCCGGCGACCCGGCGCTGGACCGTGCGGAGCGGCATGACGACCATGTCGTCCTGGTCGCGGCCCATTCCCCCCTGACCTTTGGCCCTGAGGACGCCGATGACCTCGCCGGCGAACCTCTTGACTCTCATCGAACTGCCGATCGGCTCCTTCCCGCCGAAGAGCTCGCGGCGGACGGTGTCGCCGATGACGCAGACCGCCTTGCCGCTCTGGAGCTCGGCGTCGCTGAACGAGCGTCCCGAGGCGAATTTCCAGTTCGACGTTATAAAATAATCGTTCGTCGTGCCGACGACGGAGGTGGACCAGTTCTTCGCGCCGTAGACCACGGTCACGTTGCTCTCGACGACCGGCGCCACAGCCTTGAGCGAGCTGATCTGGGCTTGGATGGCCTCGACGTCGCGGATGTCGAACGGTTTCGCGCTGGAGCGGGCCCCGGGGCGCATCATCTGCCCGGGCATGACCATGAGGAGGTTGCTGCCCAGGCTGGCGATCTGGTTGGCGATGGCCTGGGTGGCGCCGTTGCCCAATGTCACCATGGTGATGACGGCGGCGACGCCGATGACGATGCCCAGGATGGTCAGGAACGAGCGCAGCAGGTTGCGCCGGATCGCCTGGAAGGCCAGCAGGATCGTGCTCCAGAGCATCAGCGTTTCTCCCCGTTGGCCGCATTGCGCTCGACGACCCCGTCCACGAACCCGACGATGCGGTGCGCGTAGGCGGCCAGGTCGTGATCGTGCGTCACCATCAGCACGGTGATGCCGCGATCGCGATTGAGCGCGGTGAGCAGGTCCATGATCTCACGGCCGCGCTTCGTGTCGAGGTTCCCGGTAGGCTCGTCGGCGAGCAGGATCGAGGGGTTTGTCACGAGAGCGCGGGCGATGGCCACACGTTGCTGCTGCCCGCCGGAGAGCTCCGCCGGCGTGTGCTTTTCCCATCCTCTCAACCCGACCTGGTCGAGCGCGGCCTCGGCCGCCTCGTGCCGCTCCGGCTTCGGGACGCCGCGATACAGGAGGGGCAATTCGACGTTCTCCAGGGCCGTCGTGCGCGCCAGCAGGTTGAAACCCTGGAAAACAAACCCCAGGAAATAGCGGCGCAGCAGCGTCCTCTGCCGGGCCGAGAGCGTCTCGACGTGGATGCCGCGGAACAGATAGGCGCCGCCGGTCGGGGTGTCGAGACAGCCCAGGATGTTCATGACCGTCGATTTCCCCGAGCCGCTGGGCCCCATGATGGCCACAAAATCCCCCGAGTCGACCCGCAGGTTGACCCCGTTTAGGGCCCGGAATTCGGCCGCACCTTCGCCGTAGGACTTCGTCAATCCCACCAGCTCGATGAGCGGCGTGTCGTTCGTCAATGGAGTAGCCTCGCTCATTTGATAGGGATCGCGGTCTCGGTGATCACCTTCGTTCCTGGCTCGAGGTTCTGAGAGCTGACCTCGGTCAAGCGGCCGTTCGTCGCACCCACGGTCACGACGAGGGCCATGGGCTTTCCCTCTTTGAGCACCCAGAGCGTTTGCTCCTTTTCTGTCGAGGAGACCGCGCCGGCGACCTTCTTGCTGTCCCGGTCCGGCGGACGCGGCAACAGGCTGTTGACCAAGCCGCCCTTCGAAGGGGACGAAGACGGCTCGGCCGTGGCCGCGGGCGGCGACCAGCGGAACGCCGCGGCCGGAACAAGAATAACGTTCTCGCGGTTGAGCGTAGTGATGTTGGCGTTCCCGGTCATGCCGGGACGGAGGCTCAGGTCGTCGTTGGTGAAGGTCAGGACGGCCTTGTAGGAGACGATGCCCGACGTCGTCGTCGAGCCCAGGCGCACGCGCTGCACGGTCGCGTGGTAGGTGCGGTTCGGGTATGCGTCGACGGTGAAGGCGGCGGCCTGGCCTTCGCGGACGTCGCCGACGTCGGCCTCGTCGACGTCGACATCGAGCTTCATCTGGGCCAGGTTCTCAGCGATGGTGAAAAGGACGGGGGCGGAGAACGCCGCCTGGATCGTCTGTCCCGGCTCGACCTTCCGCTCCAGAACGACGCCGTCCACGGGCGAGGTGATGGTCGCCTTCTTGATGTTCGTCAGGTTGACGCTTAGCTCGGCCCGCGTGTTCTCGACGGTCCCCTTGGCGCTGGCCTCGTCGGCGATGGCCCGCTGGAGGTTCGCTTCGGCGGCGTCGATCTCCGTCTTGGCGGGGACCTTCCCGCCCGAGAGCTCCAGGACCTGGCGCAAGCGGTCGAGATTGGCCCGGGATTCGGCGACGGTGGCCTGAGTCTGGGCCAGCTTCGCCTCGGCCGAGGCCAGGCTGGCCCTCGACTTGGCCACTTCGTCGTTGAGCTTCGAGAGGTCGATCTGGGCCAGGATCTGTCCCTTGGTGACCTTATCATTGTCGTCGACGAAGACGGATACGATCAGCCCGGAGACCTCACTGCCGACGTCGACCTGGTTGATCGGCGCCAGGTTGCCGGTGGCCGAGATGGCGACTGTCAGGTTGCCCCGGACAACGTCGACGGTGACGTACTCCACCTTCGACCCGTTCTTGCGGAGCCAGGACAGCGTGAGAACGGCGAGCGCGACAACGGCGACGGCGGCCGCCGCGACGAGCCAGCGCGTCCGCCTGCGGGAGCGTCCGGATGAGGCATCCGTGCCCAGGACTTTGGCCAGCAGATCGTCGGGATTCTTGGTCATGTCGTTCATAGGATCTTTCCTTGCGCGGGGGCCGCGCCGGCCGCGGGATCTTCCCTCGACCAGCCGCCGCCGAGCGCTTTGTAGAGCTGGATGAGCGCCGTGGTGATCTCGGCCTCGCACGACTTCAGGCTGTCGGAGACCGTGAGCTGCGTCTGCTGCGTGCTCACGACGCTCGTGTAGTCGACGAGGCCCGCCTCGTAGCGCTGGCGCGCGAACTGCGCGGCGCTGCGCGCCGCCTCGTCGGCCGTCTGCAGGAAGGCGTAGCGCTCGCGGTTGCGGCGGAGGGACACCAGGGCGTTCTCCACATCCTCGAGCGCCGTGAGGACCGTCGACTCGTACGTCGCCAGCGCCTGCTCCTGAACCGCGGTCTGGACCTTGATCTGCTGGCGGAGGCGGCCACCGGCGAAAATCGTCTGTGCGATCGAGGCGGCGAGGGAGCGAATGACGGACGCGCCGCCGGTTAAGGCGGCCAGCGTAACCCCTTCGACTCCCATAGAACCGCTGAGGCTCAAATTGGGATAGAGGGACGCGACGGCCGCGCCGACCCGCGCGGTCTGGGCGGCCAGCGTCCGCTCGGCGGCGCGGACGTCGGGGCGCTGGCGCAGGACTTCGGCGGGGATGCCGACGATCACGGACTCCGGGACGGCCGGAATCGGGGCCTGGGCCGCCAGCCTCTCGTCGGAGGATCCGGGCGCCGTTCCGAGAAGGACGGCGATCCGGTTCCTCGATCCGGCCAGGCTCGTTTCGAGCAAAGGGATCTGGGCCCGCGTCTGGGCTTCCGCCGCGCGAGCCTGTTCGAAGTCCAGGCCGCTGACCAGTCCCGCCTGGTAGCGCCAGCCGGCGATCTCGCGGGTCTCCACTTGGAGGGCCAGGTTCTCCCGGGCGATCGCAATCCGCGCCTGGAGCGAGCGGACGCTGATGTATTCGAGGGCCACCTCGGCGGCCAGCGAAACCTGCGTGTCGCGGAGGCTCGCGACCGTCGACTCGAGCTCGGCGGTGGACGCCTCCAGGGAACGCCTCGTTCCGCCGAAGATGTCCGGCTCCCAGCTGGCGTCAAACCCGGCCTGGTAGCTCGATATGGCCGCTTCGCCGCCGGTCTTGGACGTGCTCGCGCTCGCCCCTGCGCTCACGGTGGGGAACAGGTCGGCCGCGGCCACCTTGCGTTGGGCACGTGCCTCGCGCAGCCGTGCCCGCACGAGGTCCATGGTCGGGCTGGCCCGCAGCGCCGCGTCGACGAATTCGGAAAGCAACGGATCGCCGAGCTGCAGCCACCAGGCCGAGAGATCGCCGTTTTGGGCCCTCTCCGGCAGAGTGGCATGCCAGGCCGCCGGGACGTTCAGCTGCTCGGGCGTCCGCGGCTGATACTTCGGCCCGACGGCGCAGGACGCGAGCCCGACGGCCGCCGCCAGACATAAGAATTTCTTCATGGTCTGCCTTTTAATAAAATGAACGATGGCTCCTGACACCTCGTCATCTATCAACTTCCGGCCACGCGCTTTAGTTGCCGCACGCCATAACTGCTTCTGGTAGTTTTGACGGACAGTTGGAAAATTTCTTCACTATCGTTCGTCACGTGGAGTTAGCGTTCGCGGTCGAGAAACCTCCTCTCTCCCAAAAATATCTAAAACTATCAAAAAGCATCATCTGAGCGCTCACTATAGTTCTTGGTGTTGGCCTGCTCTCGATCAATGTACCAGCCCTTGAGTGAACTTTTCAACCTCATAAGCCTCTGGAGCCGGAGGCCTGTAGCCTAAGGAACCGTGGGGCCTGAAGCGATTGTATTCCTTTCACCAGCCTTCGACAAGTAATTTGGTCTGATAATGTGGATCAGAACCCGGCTCGATTCATTGTCCGCTGGTCATAAAGGCAACGCCCCGCCAGTCAGCAAGTCACGTGCCAGTCAACCCCGCCAGACTCTGCCTGGCGTCTTCACACCTCAAAAGGCCGGTTGCACCTCACTGGTCACGCAATTCATTGATTTTCAATGTTTATATGGGGAGAAATTGAAGTGCGCCTTATGCGATGAAGTTAGAACTTGCCCTATACAACCCAATGCAATTAAAACCGTCTCACAAAGCCAGCAAGTGTTGAGCCGGAAGCTGACTCGGTAACAAATGGAGTGCGTCACATTTTTTTAAATACACTCAGTTGGCTTCGAAGAAGGAATCGTCTTTAGAGAGTGCGACTACAATGAAAACAGGAAAGCGATGGTATTTGGCGTTTCAGTGAACTTTTTGGCCTCCGCCTTATCATAGAGGCCGGACAAACTGGATAAAAGATAGGGGTGTGCTTTTTGCACGTGCTTGTGATCTCTCCTCTTTGGTCCCCGAAACCACCATGTGTTGTCCGAAAAAAGTATCCCAGATTCATGATTGATCCCGAAAAAAAGAAAACGCGATATCCGGCGGCGATATCATTTGCGGAGGAGAAGGGCTAACACTGACAAAATAATTCCGGATCGGCCACCCTTTTTCCTGTAACTAACCCATTAGGAAGTGAGTTTCCATTCTCAGGGAATAAAAAATCGCTTTCTGCCATCTAATTTATGAGGAGGAGAAATTCCATTCCAAGTTGGGCATTGAAGAATATAAAACCGGCAAAAAAATATCAGAGGAGGGCCATTCTATGGAGACGGCTTTCTCTTACATGAAGGCCCGGGGCCTGAAACGACGGGTTAGGACGAAGATTAGCGCAGGCACGCGGACGCGGGCAATCGTTGAGGATGAGAGTAAAAAGACAGACCAACGGGTGGAGTTCGTAGGATAGCAACACTCTTCAATCCATGGATCCAAGCGAACAGGAAATTATTATAAAGGCCCAGAAGGGAGATTATAATGCTTTCCAAGGAACCATAAATAAACGGGAGCAGAGGTTCAGATTCGAGATCTGTGATCTTTTTGGGGTGCATTTCTGCGGAGAAAAACCTTTTAGTCTTAAAAGTCTTGTCGAGGAGCTCGAAAAAAGCGTTATCCTGAAAGCCCTCCAGACTGTGAAAGGAAACCAGAAAGAGGCCGCGAAGCTCCTCGGGGTTAAATACACGACGTTTCATGAAAAGGTCAAGCGCTACAAGATCAGGTTCGAGAAGAACCCGCTTCTTTACTCTTTATGATTCTTACCCGATCTTGAGATTCGCGCGGCGGGGAAAAACTTGCCCTTTTCCTATTTTAACCCGAGAAGAGCGCAGAGGATCAAAAGAACAATCATCGACCTGCTCTCCGAAAAGGGCCTTTTTTTAAAGCCCAGAAGATGATGAAAATTGTCATCCCGGGAAGCCGGCTCCCACTACGCCGTGGGCGAGGTGTAGATCGATACAGAGAATGACGCACTCGATCTGAATATCGTTTTGGCTGGATACTATGAGATGTGAAAAAGCGGCGACCGTTCTCCTGGCCTCGGCCCTTGTCCTGTGCCGGGCTTGGGAGGCCGGATTCGAAGACCCAGAAGTTTTCCTTGCAGGGGGGAAAGGGGAGGACTGATGAAAAAGACATCGTTTTTGATGATACTGGCTCTCAGCCTGTGGGGCTGCATGATTCTGAGCCAGACCTACAAGCTAGGGAACGAAGCCGAGATCAACAAGAAGTACGATGAAGCCATCAAGTATTACGCGAAAGCCAACCTGGAGAGTCCGAAGGAACCGATCTATCGGCTGGCCTTGGCTCGGGCGAAATTCTCGGCGACCATGATGCACCTTCAGGAGGGCAGGAAGCTTGCCGCCCAGGGCAAGAAGGAGGAGGCACTCAAGGAATATGAATCGGCTCTGTCGTACGATCCGTTGAACCGCAATATTAAGGAGGAGGTGAGGGCGTTGACCGAGGAGGCTCCCAAGAAAGAAAAGCCCAAAGAGGAGATGATGGAGCCGCCGGTGCAACTCAAGGCGTCGACGGAGAGGATCCGCGAACTGAAGTTTGCGGCTGCCTCTCTTCGCTCGATCTTCCAGGCGCTCGGCAAGTCGGCCGGCGTGAACTTCATCTTTGATGAACAGTTCAAGGACACGACGTTCACGATCGACCTGAAGGACAAGGAGTTCGAGCAGGCCATCAATTTCCTGTGTCTCTCGAGCAAGAATTTTTATCGTGTCGTCGACGAGCGCACGGCCATCATCATCCCCGACACACCTGTCAAGCGGCTCCAGTACGAGGTTAACGCCATCAAGACATTCTATCTCTCTAATCTGAACGCCCAGGATGTCCTGAACAGCCTCAGCGCCATGTTGCGGAATCAGTACCGCCCGCCCAATATCATCATCGACAAGAACCTCAATACCGTGACCATCCGGGACACTCCGACGACGATCAGGCTGGCCGAGAAGCTTCTCCAGAACTGGGACAAGTCCAAGGGCGAAGTCGTGATTGACCTCGAGATCATGGAAGTCTCACGGATCAAGCTGCAAACTCTAGGGCTTGATTTTTCGGGGACCACCATCGGAATGCTCTACGGGAAGACCTCGAGCTCAACCGACACCACTTCTGGCTGGAATAATCTTAAAGATGTCAAATTTTCTAAATCCTCGAATTGGGAGGTTAGCTTTCCCACTGCCTATCTGGACTTCTTGGAATCCGACTCGGACACAAAAATCATCGCTCAGCCGCGGCTCCGTGGCGTCGGCGATGAAAAGATAGACTACAAGGTCGGGCAGAAGGTCCCGATTCCGCAAACGACGTTCACTCCGGTTGCGGCCGGAGGGGTCAGCTCGCAGCCGGTGGTCAGCTATGTCCAACAGGATGTCGGCATCGAGGTCAGCATCAAACCCCGGATCCATATGGAGAAAGAGGTCACTCTGGAAATGGACATCAAGATCACATCGCTCGGGGGGACAGGCTATGCGGACATTCCTATTATCAACAACCGGGAAGTGAAGAATGTGATCCGGTTGAAAGATGGGGAAACGAATCTGCTCGCGGGGCTCCTGAAGGACGAGGAGAGAAAAACCCTGAAGGGGATCCCTGGACTCAAGAGCCTGCCCGGAATCGGCCGGCTCTTCTCGAACTACAACACCGATATCGAGCAGACCGATGTCATATTGACGGTCACGCCCCACGTCATCAGGTGGGTCGAAGTCAATGAGGAGGATCTCAAGCCCCTCTGGGTCGAGCTGGAAGGCATTTCTTCGGGACGGACGGCCGCCGTCCCCGAGGAAGAGATTCCGGAATCGCCGCCCACGGAAGAGCAGCAACTCGCGGAGCAGGCTCAGGAAGAGCCCGGATTGAGCCAGGTCTTTTTGAACCCCGGGAGCTTTGAAGTTCCCCAGAACCGGGAGTTTCGGATCAGCGTCAACGTGAGGACAGAGCAGGAAGTGGGCACCATGACCGTGAACCTGAGCTTTAACCCTCAGGTCCTGAAACTGAAGGAAGTGACGGAGGGGGGGCTGTTTAGACAGCTGGGAGCGAACGTGCCTTTCCTGAGGAACATCGATAACGCCGGGGGGAGCTGCACGATCGCGTTCTCCAGCCCGCTGCCCAACAAGGGCTTCAAAGGCGAGGGGAGCCTGGCCGTTCTCGTGTTCGAGTCTTCGGCCAAAGGAGAAAGCTCGGTCGCCGTCTCCAGCGTCTCGGCCAACGCGCCGACCGGGAAAATGGTCTCGTTTGAAACGACCGAATCCCAGGTGATCATCCGGTAAAAAGACGCCTGTCTCATCATCTCGTCGTTTTGTCTATCTCGTCAGCTTCGTTCTCCGTTCACCGCACCTCGTACCCCGTCAATCTCGGCAATACTGTAAGCCAGGAGATGCGAGCCGAAGCGCAAGTTAGCATAGCTGCAAAAGCGCTGCCCGATGTAAAGATGATCCTTCAACTATTTACAAAAAACCTTTTCAGTCATGAAACCTCCTTTATTGAATAATTAGCCTGAACGGCTTGACTCTCCGGGTCTATTTCTGAGAGAATTTTATTGACTTCTGATAACCGGGAAAGAGCTTGAGAATCGGATAAAGCAGTGATAAAAGGGGACACCCAAGCGAGCTTAAATCTGTGCCCGACTTTTTTCAATTGGAATTTTGGAGGAAGCGCGGCTCTCTATTTCACAAGCCGGAGAATAGCCTTGAATTGCTCTGTTCCACAGACTTCTAAGAGTTCGAAGAGAATGGATTCGACAGTTGTGATTTCAGCCCCGTTGGCCTCCATTCTCCTGAGCGCGCATTCGCAATCAAAGGGGCGGCGCGAGGACACGGCATTCGCCGCGACATAGGCTTGGAAGCCGTTGGCCATCAGATCGAGGACAGTTTGTTGGACACAGACATGACATTCTATTCCGCAAACAACAAGTTGTGAGAGACCTTTCTTTTTGAATTCTTGAAAAAGACCCGGAGCCCCGCAACAGCTGAAACTCATTTTCTGGATGCCAACGATCCCGGTCAGAGCCTCTTTGACGGGCGCGGCCGTCTCGCCCAGTCCTTTTGGATACTGCTCTGTGTAATAAACCGGAACATCCAGGGTTCTGACACCTTGGATGAGCCTGACGATGTTATCCGTAACCTGTTTTGATTCGTGCATGGTCGCAAGGATCTTTGTTTGGACGTCAATGACGATCAGCCCCGCCTTTTGGCGCTGCAAGATTTTACCGCTTCTTAAGATTGATTCAGACATGGTTCTGTCCTTATGATACTCCAGCATCCTTCCTTGGTTCAAGGTCATTGTGCCCCAAATCCTTTCATGATGCATGCTCAGAAAAAGATTTAGCCGAGAAAGCTTGACTCTTCTCGTCTATTTCTGAGAGAATTTTTTTGACATCTGATTACCGGGAAAGACTTTGAGAATCAGATAAGATAGTTTTAATAGGGGACACCCGAGCGTGCTTAGGAACGAATTCAGGATAACGGTCTCTTTTGGTTTGGATCAAAGGCTCGACGTCTTCTTGACCGGGAACCTCAGAATCTTTGCCCGCTCGCAGGTCCAGCGGCTCATCGAGGAGGGGAAGGCCAAGGTCAACGGCGAGCCCAAGAAAACGGGCTACAGGCTTAGAGAAGGGGACAGGGTCGAGATCGAATATGAAGAAGCGCCTGCCTTCCTCGATCTCCAGCCCGAGAACATACCTCTTGAGGTCATCTACAGCGATGAGCACATCATTATCATAAATAAGCCGGCCGGCCTGGTCGTTCACCCCGGCGCTGGAAATCCCGGCGGGACTCTGGTCAATGCCCTTCTTTATTTTTATCCGGAGGTTAAAAACCTGGGGGCCCAGGATCGGCCCGGAATCGTTCATCGCCTGGACAAGGAGACCTCCGGCGTGATGGTCGTGGCCAGAAACCGAAAGGCCTATATCGAGCTCCAGAGCCAGTTCCGGAAAAGGGAAGTCCACAAGGTCTATCTTGGGCTCATCTGGGGAAAAATGGCCGAAAAAGAAGGGCGGATGACCTGGGGAATCGGCCGCCATCCCAAGCACGGCCAGAAGATCTCAGTCAAGACCAACAAACCGCGGGAAGCCGAAACGCACTACCGTGTGCTCAAGGAATTCAAGGATTTTAGCCTCCTCGAAATCGAGCCGGTCACGGGTCGAACCCACCAGATCAGGGTGCATTTCTCGGCGGCCGGACATCCGATCGTCGGAGACGAGCTCTATGGCCGGAGTCAGAGAAAAGTCAAACAGCCCCGCCTGTTTCTTCACGCCCAAAGGCTGGCCTTTCATCATCCGGCGACGGGGAAGCGCGTGGAATTCACCTCACCGCTGCCCGACGATTTAAAGGCCTTCCTGGGAGAAATTCAAGAAGGTGGAGAGTGACACTCAGCGGGTGAGGTGTCTGGATTCAACTAGGGTTTGAGTTTGCGACTTTTGCTGCTCACGGCTCACAGCTCAGTGCTCACCTCTGTATTTTTGTGTTGAGCGAACCGCCGCGTTTAGTGTATTATATTAGTTACTTTTTTCTCCCGAGCTTTCGATTCTAAAGTTGAAAGAGATCCAGGGATGGAGGCTTGAGCATGAAGGATTACACGCCGGACAAGATTAGAAACGTCGCTCTTATCGGGCATGGCTCTTCCGGGAAGACTTCGCTCACCGCCGGGTTCTTATTCGACGCCGGCGCGACCAGCCGCCTGACCAGGGTCGATAAAGGGAACACGGTCACGGATTTTGAACCCGAGGAAATCGAGAGGAAGATCTCCATCAATTCCGCCATCTGCTTTCTCGAATGGAAAGACCACAAGATCAACATCGTCGATACCCCTGGATACAGTAACTTCCTCTGGGATACCAGGGCTTCCCTGCGGGCGGTCGACGCCGCCGCCGTTCTGGTCGACGGTGTGTCCGGAGTCGAGGTCGGCACGGAGAAAGTGTGGGAGATGGTCGAGGAGCTGGGCCTTCCACGAATCATCCTCATCAACAAGCTCGACCGCGAAAATTCCAGTTTCAAGAGGACCCTGGAGCCGATTCAGCAATTTTTCGGCCGCAAGGCTGTTCCCGTCGAGCTCCCGGTCGGGGAGGAGAAGAACTTCCGGGGCGTGGTCGACCTGATCAGGAAGAAGGCCTACATCTTCGAGAAGGACGAAAGCGGAAAGTTCAAAGAGGAGGAAGTTCCGGCCGAGCTCAAGGATGAAGTCGAGAAGAGAAACAAAGAACTCATCGAGATGATCGCCGAAAACGACGAAAAGCTGATGGAGAAATACTTTGAAAAGGGCGAGCTGACCTCCGAAGAGTTCGAGGAGGGTTTCAAGAAAAGCGTCCTCAACCATCAGCTCTTTCCGGTGTACGTCTGTTCGGCCCTGCTCAACATTGGTCTCCAGCCTATCCTCGACGGGATGTTGAGCCTGCTTCCATCGCCTCTCGAGAGGGGAGGGGTCAAGGCAAAGGTCGCCGGAAAAGAGGAAACGATCAAGCCGGCTCTGGATAGCCCATTTGCGGCGCTTGTTTTCAAGACGATTTCCGACCTCTACACCGGCCGGATCTCGCTGATGCGAGTCTTCTCCGGAAAAGCGAACCCCGATGCCGTGGTGACCAACCCGGGAAAGGAAACCGATGAGAAACTGGGCGGACTGTTCTTCCTCCAGGGAAAAGAGCAGATCCCGGCCGGTCAGGCCAAGGCAGGAGACCTGGTGGCGACCGCCAAGCTCAAGGTGACTTCGAGCGGAGATACACTCTGCGCCAAAGGCGCGGACATCGGGTTCCCGCCGATCAAATTCCCCGAGCCGTCCATCTCCTTTGCCATCGAGCCCAAGACCCGGGCCGACGAAGACCGGATCTCCCAGGCCACCCACCGGATCATCGAGGAGGACCCGACCGTCAGGATCGAGCGTGACCCCGAGACGAGCCAGCTCCTTATCTCCGGGAACGGCCAGCTCCACGTCGAGATCATCACCGACCGGCTGAAGAAGCGCTACAACGTCGATGTCCTCCTCAAGCCGCCCAAGATCTCCTACAAAGAGACGATCAAGGGGAGGAGCGATGTCCAGGGGAAATACAAGAAGCAGACCGGGGGCCGCGGCCAATACGGGGACGTAAAGATCAAGATGGAGCCTCTCGCCAGGGGAAAAGACTTTGAGTTTGAAGACAAGATCTTCGGCGGGTCCGTACCCCGAAACTACATTCCCTCGATCGAAAAAGGGCTCGTCGAGGCTAAGAAGAAGGGCATTTTGGCCGGCTATCCGGTGGTTGATTTCAAGGCCATTCTCTATGACGGATCCTACCATGAAGTCGATTCCTCGGACATCGCCTTCAAGATTGCCGCTTCCATGGCCTTCAAGAAGGGCATGAAAGAGGCTAAGCCGACGCTTCTCGAGCCGATCATGAACGTTGAAGTCTACACGCCGGACACATACATGGGCGATATCATGGGCAACCTCAACGGAAGGCGGGGAAAAGTCACCGGGATGGAGCAGAAGGGGAATATGCGGATCCTTAAAGCCCAGGTCCCGATGTCGGAGATGCTCGACTTCGAGCCGACTCTGACCTCGATCACCGGGGGACGAGGCTCCTTCCTGATGGAATTCTCGCACTATGAGGAGGTCCCGGCCCAGCTCCAGCAGAAGATCATCGCCGAGGCGATCAAGGAAGGCCGCGTCCGGCCCGAAGAAGAATAAGCCCCCCAAACCCGGAGTCGCGTTCTATTCCCGGCCAGAGCTTGTCAACATCAGTTGCATCTCTTTCAGCTCGGACCAGGGCATCCCGACTGACTCACGGCCGTTTCCCATGCCTTGACTGAGTTTTCACACTTGAAGTACGATTTCTGACGACGGAGAAGGGGATAACTGCCCGAGGAGGCCTGCTGTGTCATCGAGCGCAAAAAGGAAATTGTTATCCACAGTTCGGTTTCCAGTTGACTATCCCTATCTCCCCTGATAATCTTTAGCCATCCCAGATTAAGGCGACTAGCGGTGGCCATCAACTGTCCGAAATGTCATCACGATAATCCCAAAACCCAGAAGTTCTGCGGGGAGTGTGGGACGCTGCTCCCATCGACCCAAGACCATCATCCGCTTATCACCGAAACCCTCCGGACGCCCGTCAAGGAACTGTCCAGGGGAGCCGTATTCGCCCGCCGATTCGAAATCATCGAAGAGCTGGGGAAAGGCGGGATGGGGAGAGTCTATCGGGTCTTTGACGAAAAGACCGATGAAGAAGTGGCCCTGAAGCTCATCAAACCGGAGATCGCGGCCGAGAGAGAGGTCATCGACCGGTTTCGTGATGAACTCAAGATCTCGAGGAAGATCTCGCATCGGAACGTCAGCCGGATGTACGATCTCGGGGAAGACGAGGGGACCTACTACATCACGATGGAATACGTCCCCGGCGAGGATTTGAAGAGTTTTATCCACAGGTCAAAGCAGCTCAGCGTCGGAACCGCGATTTCCATCGCCAAGCAAGTGTGCGAGGGGCTGGAGGAGGCGCACCGGCTCGGGATCGTCCACCGGGATCTCAAGCCCGGAAATATCATGATCGATAAGGAAGGGAACGTCCGGATCATGGATTTCGGGATCGCCCGGTTGCTCCGGGGGAAAGGAATCACGGACGCCGGAGTGATGATCGGGACGCCGGAATACATGAGTCCGGAGCAGGTTGAGGGGAAAGACGTCGATCAGAGATCGGATATTTACTCGTTGGGGATTATCCTCTATGAGATGGTCACGGGACAGGTCCCCTTCGAGGGCGATACTCCCTTCACGATCGGCGTGAAGCAAAAGAGCGAAAAGCCGAAAAATCCAAAAGGACTATAACGCCCAGATTCCGGACGACCTTAGCCTCCTGATATTGAAATGCCTGGAGAAGGAGAAAGGACAGCGATACCAGAGCGCCGCCGAGGTGCAAGCGGAACTCGGCAAGATCGAAAAGGGCATCCCCACGACGGAACGGAAAATCGCCCGGAAAAAGCCCTTCACGTCCAAGGAAATCACCGTCAAGCTCCGGTTGCAGAAACTCCTCTTCCCGGGGCTGGGAATCATCGTTCTCGCCGGCATCGCCCTCGTCGTCTTCAGACTCCTGCCCCGCCGCCCCCTCGCCCCTCCCATCTCGGGGAAACCGTCCCTGGCGATCCTTTATTTTGATAATATCTCGGGCGACAAGATTCTCGACGCCTGGAAAACGGGTCTCACGGAATTGCTCATCACCAAGCTCGGCCAATCCCGGTTCATTCGAGTCCTGGATGGCAACACGATCTACAGCCTCCTCAAAAGGCTGAATCTCGATGACGCCCGGAAATACGCCAAAGAGGATCTTTTGAAAATCGCGAATGAAGGAGGAGCGGAGTATACCCTGAGCGGAAGCCTGATGAAGGCCGGGCCGAATATCCTGATAACGCTTTCCCTTCAAAAACCTCGGACGGGAGAGGTGATCAGTCCGATCAGTGTCGAATGCAAGGGTGAAGAGGAGATCATTCCCAAAGTCGACGAGGTTGCGAGAAAGATCAAGTCCGACCTGGATCTCTCTTCCGAGCAAATTGCCAGCGACTTCGATAAGGAGGCCGGCAAGATCACCACACATTCCCCGGAGGCTTTTAAATATTACAGCGAGGGGCGCAAGTACCATTCCCAGGGGGATTACCTGAAAAGCATCGAGCTGATGCAGAAAGCCGTCAAGCTCGACCCCGAATTTGCCATGGCCTACAGGTCGATGGGGTCGGCCTATGGCAACCTCGGCCAGTCGGTTGAGCGCCGGAAGTATTATCAAAAAGCGCTCGAATTCAAGGACCGCGTATCGGAGAGGGAACGTTACAGCATCGAGGGGGATTCCTACAGGCAATCGGAAAAAACGCTCGCCAAGGCTATCGAAGCGTATCAAAAATTGCTGGAGCTGTACCCTGACGACTTGATCGGCAACACGAACCTCGGCGTCCTCTATTCGGATATCGAGGAATGGGATAAGGCGATCGAACGGTACAGAGTCCCTCGTCGAGAGTGGAAGCCAGCGATGTTATTACCGTCGGCAATCTCGCCGAAACCTACGAAGCCAAGGGACAATATGACGCCGCCGAGGAACTCCTCAAGCGTTATCTCCTCAAGAATCCCGATAATGCGGCCATCCTCGGCCGGCTCGCCCAAGTCTACATATTAGAAAGCAAGTTTGACCTCGCCCTTCAGGAAATTCTCAAGGCGATTTCCCTGAACCCGCGGGATTACTCTTGGTCTTGGGTCAAGGCCGGCATCCATTTCCTCATGGGCGATTTGCCGGCGGCCGAACAGGAAGCCCGGAAGCTCATGCAGAACGAGAACCCGACAGCGAAGTTGTCCGCCGGGCAGGCCCTTGTTGTATTATATCTCTATCAGGGCAGGTTCGGGAAAGCCAAAGAGTTGGCCGAACTCGGACTCGATCTGGCCAAGCAGGTTGATGACATAGGATCCGCAGCCAGAATCCTGATGACCCTCTCCGCGATCAACCAATTCATCTATAAGAACTTCGAAGGCGCTCTCCATCAACTCGATGAAGCCAACCGCCTGGCCGTCAAATCTGAAGACCTCAATATGCAGCGGTCCATTCTGCTGGGGCGCGGGCGTATCTATATTGACAAGAAATCGATTGCCGAGGCCGAGCGGGTCGCCGCGGAACTCAAAGAGATGTGCGAGAAAGCCGCCAGCAAAAAACAAATCCGGCTCTATTTCGAACTGCAGGCGAGAATCGAGCTCGAGACAAAGAATTACTCCGCAGCCATGGATCATATCCGGCGAATGATATCCCTGTCACCAGTTCTGGGGGACAGCGATTTGCTCGCCGAAGCACTGGACAGGGCCGGCGACAAGAGACAGGCTCTGGAGGAATACCGTAAACTTATTGCCAGTCCCTGGGTGAAGATCAACAATGTCGGTATTTACGTGATCTGTTTCTACAAACTCGGCAGGATTTCCGAGGACATGGGGCTCAAAGACGAAGCGATCCGATACTACGAAAAATTCCTCGATATCTGGAAGAACGCGGACCCTGAAGCCCCCTTTGTTCAGGACGCCAAGAAAAGTCTGGCCGGTCTGAAGGGCACCTGATTTTTTAACGGACTTGTCTGCCGGATCTCAGCATAAACATGATCCGGCCGCTTTTAGCGTTTTAGCGGCTATCCTTTCTGGGGCCCGCTTTTTTGAGGCGGGAAAAACAATTCTAAGAGCAAAACGAGGCTCAGTCTTGGCCTAAATATAAAATTAAGTCAGACGGATATCTTGGGCCGCCTCCATGGCCTTCGAGAAGGGAATGAAAGAGGCTAAACCCACCTTCTCGAGCCGACGGTTGTAGCTGAAAAGAAATTTCTTATCCCTCCGGGATACTGTATAATAAACCGAACCCAGACGTGAGGAGGTCAGCCATGTCACCTTACCGCCGCATCCGAATCGTCCTGTTGGCCGTTCTGGCCTTATCGCTCGCCGCGCCCCGGGCGGGAACCGCCCAGACCCTGAAGCCGGCCATCGCACCTCCCGGCCTCGACGCTGAGGCCGCCAGGATCATGAAGGCGTTCGAGGTGCCGGGAATCGGTCTGGCCATCGTCAAGGACGGAAGGGTGATCGTGGCCAAGGGATACGGAGTTCGCAAGCTCGGAGAGCCGGCCCCCGTTGACGCCCGGACGCTCTTTGGGATCGCCTCGAACACCAAGGTTTTCACGGCCACGGCCCTGGGCTTGCTGGTCGAAGAGGGGAAAATCGCCTGGGACGCGCCGGTCATTAATTACCTGCCCTGGTTCCAGATGAATGACCCGTTCGTCACGCGGGAGCTGACCATCCGCGACCTGCTCGTCCACCGAAGCGGTCTGGGCTTGGGCGGCGGGGACCTGCTGTGGTGGCCGGCATCCACCTATAACCGGAAGGAGATCGCCAGGCGGCTGAGGTTCATCAAGCCGGCGACGTCGTTCCGCAGCGCCTATGCCTATGACAATGTCCTCTACCTCGTGGCTGGCGAGGTCATCGAGGCGGTGAGCGGCAAGGCCTGGGAAGATTTCGTTTCCGAGCGGATCCTGGCCAAGGTCGGGATGACCGGGAGCAATGTCCGGCATTCGGCAGCGGCCAACGGCGGCAATGTCGCGGCCACCCACGCCAGGGTTGAGGGTATCGTCCGCCCTATCAAGCCCTTCGACAGCGATAATACCAACCCGGCGGGCGGCATCAATTCCTCGGCCGAGGACATGGCGAAATGGATGCTGGCCCTGCTCGGCCGGGGACAGCTCGCTGACGGGACGAGGCTTATCTCGGAGCGCACCGCCCGCCAGCTCATGACCCTCGTGACACCCATGCCTTTCGGGGACCCTCCGCCCGAGATGGCCCCCTTAAAGGCTAACTTCAATGGCTATGCCCTTGGCCTGCGCGTAAGGGACTATCGGGGCAAGAAAGTCGTCACCCACACGGGCGGGCTGCCGGGCTACGTGTCCCAGGTTTGGCTCCTCCCGGAGGCTAATCTCGGCATCGCCGTGCTCACCAACCAGGAAGCGGAGTTGGCCTTCGCGACCCTCACGCTCTTCGTCGCCGACTATTACCTGCAGGCGCCGAAGTTCGACTGGCTCGACGCCTACCTCAAAGTCCAGGCGAAGACTGACGCTGCGAACGCCGAATCCGTGAAGAAAGCCGGCTCCGCGCGAGATGCGAACTCAAAGCCGTCGCTCGCCCTCGAAAAATACGCCGGGACATACACGGACTCCTGGTACGGGGACATCGACATCGCTCTCGAAGGCGGCAAGCTCGTGATGCGCTTCACAAAAACTCCGTCTCTCATCGGGGATATGGAGCACTGGCAATATGACTCGTTCATCGTCCGCTGGAGGGACCGGGAGCTCCGGGCCGACGCCTACGTGACGTTCGCCCTCAACCCGGACGGCACGATCGACCAGGCAAAGATGGAGCCGGCCTCGCCGGAGGTCGACTTCAGCTTCGATTTCCAGGACTTGCTGCTCAAGCCGGCCAGAAAATAAGACGAATGACGGGGTGGCTTATAGGACGTTGAACCGAAGGCGGGCGGAGGACAGCCCCCCTCCGCTTTTGAGCGTATAGAACGAGGCGTTGATGGCGCCCAGCGGTTTGACGGCGATGCCGAGGGTCTTGCCGTCGACCAGGCGCTGCAGGACCGGCCTCGAGATGGTCAGCCAGGTTTTGCCGCCGTCTCCTCCCGTGACGGGCCAATCGATAATCATCTGAGGGTTGAGAACTCCGTCGAGGGGCTGCCCCCGGCACAGGCGGTTAAAAGTGACTGTTTTCCCGTCCCACCTTGGGTCGCCGCCGGAAATCTCGACGACCCTGATCAATCCGAAATCAGGAATCTCATCGGAGGTTCGTTCCAGGGAGCGCGTCGTCAGCTCGAGCAGCCCGGAGCCGGAAACCTTTTTCCCGGCAAACGCGCCGAGGTCCCAGCGCAAGATCACGAACCGCGTCCCGCCGGCCGTCACCACCGGTGTTTTGTCCCCGGCGTCCTCGACCTGCCAGTTGTTGAGGTTGACGTCGGGATTGTCCACGTCGACTATCCCGTCGGCCTCCGCGACGACTTCACGGGCGAAGGCCTTCGGGTCGGCGACGGGCGGATGGTAGGGCACCGCGTCCCCCTTGTCGGGACCGGCCTCTGCGACATTCACGATGTCCACCTTGAAGTAGTCGATGTCGACACGGTACTTCCCCAGCCCCCAGTCCATAAGGGCCATCTGGCCGTTGACGGAGTCCCCCGGCGCTGCCTCGAAGCCGCGCGTGGTCATGCTGATCGTGTGCCAGTTCACCGCGTCCGGGATGTCGAACTCCATGAGATGGCTGTGAAAATCCGTGGTTTTTTGGGTATTGAGATGGAGGTTCACGCGGCGCGGCGCGGCGCTCGTCCGGATCCGGGCCTCGATGCGGAGGGCATAGCCGGGTTTCCCCAGGAGCGAGAGATCCATCCCGTCGGAGACCCTGTGAAAGATCAGGGCCCACCAGACGTTCCTGCGGTCCCGCGTGGCGTCCACGATGATAGACGCGAACCCGGGGCCGCCCTGGACGAAATCCATGACCGCCTTTCCTTCCCCCGAGAAAAAGTTCCAGCCGTTAACGCCCTCCGGGTCTTTCTTGACCGACGGCCCATTGAAGTCGTCGCGGAATTGGGCCGCGGCGGGCGCCGAGGCTAGGAGAGCCAGGACAAGAGCCGCAATACATCTTTTAAGGATCGGATAGTTCATTCGAATGACCATGGTAAAACCTCTTAGGTATTTTGTTAGGTATCTTGACGCGTTCCATCTGAATTATATTCTATTGGCAGCCAATATCCAGCCCCTGCCCGTTCTTGGGGATTGGGCGATCGTGGTGAGACCAAGCCGCGAGCCTAGCGCGCCCTCGGCGGGGGATTCGGTCAGGGCCTGCCGCGCAGTGCACGCAGCGAAGTAGAGAGATAGGATGGCGAACGTGACCAGAACCGCCCAACGGCCTATTTTTCGATGTCGGAGAAGGGGATAGCTTCGATAAAAATGCCTGATATGTCGCTGGGCGCAAAAAGGAGAACCTTATCCGCTAATTTTGAAGGCCGATCTTCCGGAGCAGTTCAATGAAAGAGGGATCCCGCCGCAGGAAATCAATCATCGGGTGGACCTTCAGCAGGAGCAGCCGGGGATCGCGCTCACTTAACGCCTTTTTCAGACAGGTCATAGCCTGGTCCGGTTCGAGCAGGGCCGCATAGACCGCGGCCAGTGAGACCGACGAAACATGTGCCTGCTTCGAAATCCTTAACGCCTCCATGAGCGCCTTGCCGGCATCTCCCCTCCGTCTCCGAAGGGCGTTGACATAGGCGATGCAAAGATTGAGATCGTTGGGGTCTCCGCCTAGCTCCGCCGCCCGATGGAACAATTGGATGGCCTGATCGTATTGCCCGAGCTGGATGCAAACCATTCCCAGGTCATAATAATACGTGTGATTCAGAGGGAAGATGATGAGCGCTCTCTTTATTTCTTCAATGGCCTGGTCGTAAAGACGGGCGTAATAGAGGATGGCCCCGACCTGGGCGTTTATTCTGGGCGAGAGTGGGTCCTTGGCCCTGGCCATCATGATTTTCTCGACCGCCTCATCATGGCGGCCCAGTGTTGATAGGAGCTCAGCGTAGGAGCTGAGAGCCCAAGCAGAATTGGGATTGATCCTGAGCGCGTCCCTGAATCTTCTTTCCGCCTCGGCGAAGTCCCAGTCGTATTTCCATTTGATGATAGCTATGAGGGTCTGAGCAGCAGCGTTGCTCGGGGCGATTTTCAGCGCATTCAAGGCGTGGATCTTCGCACCCTGGAATGCCTTTTCCGGGGGCCAGAGGCCGGCATTTCCCAGCGTGACAAAGGCCTCCGCGAGACCAATTTGTATACCCGCGCTGCGGGGATCCTTTTCGGAAGCTTTCTGGAAGGCCTCGATTGCTTTCTGGATGTTGTCCAGGCCTCCCTTTCTCAATAGAAAACGACCCCGCTCATAGAGATCATAGGCTTCCGGGTTCGCCGGGCCATCCTGGAGGAGAGGGGCTTTTTGTCCCTGAGGGGGACGGAGACCCAGCGAGTTGACCACCCGTTGGGCGATATCTTCCAGGATATTTATGGCTTCACCCGGACCGCGGTCCCACTGCATTGACCAAACTGGGGACCCGTCCTTCGCCCTGATAAGCTTGGCATCGATTCGCAGGGCATTGTCATTTTTCTTGTAATTCGCCTTGAGAAGATGATCGACGCCCAGTTTCAGGCCGATTTCTTTCGCAGCCGTGCTTTTCCCCTTGAAGGAGAACGAGGAATCGCAGCCGGGGACGGAGATATTGTTGATTTTCGCCAACCCGTCGACGAGCATTTCAGCCATCCCATCGCCCCAATACTCGTACGCTTTGGTCGCACTCAAGTCTTCAAAAGGCAAGACCGCAACCGATGGAGGTATGGGCGCGGCTGAATGCAGCGCGGCTCCCGGGGAGGGATGAAGGACGAAGCCCCAGAGGATGATCCCCAAAATGGCCAAGCCGATGACAATCAAAGCTGGAACCAGGATTTGTCTCTGGGGAATGAGTTTTTTTAAATCCAGTTTTCGGCCCGCCGGTCGCTTTTTCCTCACCGACCTGACCGTTTCGGCTTCCTTGGTGATTGGCTGCTTTTTTGGGATGATGGGCGCGGGATTCTTGGACGGCTCGGCGTCGGCGCCTGATGCGACCTGTTCGAGGTCTGATCGTACCTCCACGGCCGACCGATATCGTTTTTCCGGATTCTTTTCCAGGCATCGGAGGATCAGGCGGCTCAACGGCTCGGAGACGAGAGGATTGAGCAGACGGGGATCCGTGGGCGTCTCGCGCACCTGCTTCTGCCTGATCTCGGAAGCCGTCTCCGCCGCGAACGCCGGCCGTCCGGTCACCATCTCGTACAAGATGAGCCCAAAGGAGTAGACGTCGGAACAAGCATCCCCCTCCCTTCCTTTGATTTGCTCCGGGCTCAAGTACTCTGGCATTCCCATGATGAAATCCGGGCTGAGGATTCCTTTTGCACGTAGAAAACCGGCGATCCCCAGATCCATAATCCTAGCCCTGCCATCCTTGTCGATCATGACGTTGCCGGGCCTCAGGTCCAGATGGGCGGCGCCCAGCCGGTGCGCTTCGGCCAGCCCATTGGTGATCTGAAGGGCCAGGTCGAGAGCCTTTTCGATCGGAAGCCTTCCTTTTCCCTTCATCAACCGGCGCAATTCCTGGCCAGGCGAATATCCCATGGTCACATAGAGCTTGCCTCTCTCGGCGCCCAGATCGATTATCCAGCCGACGTTTTTGTGGATGATTCGGCGCTCTTTTTTGGCCGCGCTGATGGTCTTTTCACCAGTCTAAGATCGGGAGCTGGTTCAATCTCGATCGAACGGATGGCCAAGTCCCTTTTGAGCGCCTGGTCATAAACCTTATAGACAGTCCCAAGCCTTCCGCTACCCAGCTTTTCAATGACCTTATAGCGTTTCCCGAACATCGGTTGGCTAGCCATAGCATGGGGAGACGGTTTTGAAGGTGAGGCGGCCTGTGCTGGGGGCTTCCGGGCGTGCTGGGGCGATGGGCGGCTCAACCGATGCGGGGGGAGCAGGCAAAACTGCCACTCCAGCCGGAATCGGGAGCGCAAGCCTAACAGAGGGCGCAGCTAGGAAGAGACGGGATTTCACTTCAGACTCCTAGGGGGCCGAACTTGGCACAATACCCTGTCCATTCCCGGTTTTCCAGGTTACAATTCGGGATATTTCTCTAAAATCATAGCCCTGCATATATTTAGTCGCTGGAGGCTCGATTTGTAGTGTTCCTGTAACGGGCGCCGCCCCAAATAAACTATTGATATTTCTAGGGTTGCGTTAATTCAGGCGAAGGGATCTTGGCTCAAGGAAGCAACGGTATTCCTCCAGCCTGGTTCTGGCAGCCTTTTCTTGAGGCCTGGCGGCTGCTTGGGTTGCGTTTTAATGAGGAAGACCGAGTGACCCGGGGTCGGGATCATGATAAAATCGGCCCATGAGATCCGGGAACAAAATTCTTCAGGCACTTCTTATTCTTCTTTGCTGGGGATGGCTTCAGTCCGTCGATGCTCCTCTCCAGGAAAACCACCCGGCCGCAGCGGTCCTCGTCTCGGCCGATGCCGAATGGGCGGTTGTGAAAGCCGCATATCCGGAGGCGAAGTGTGAACGATCGCCCTTCGGTGACAATTTCGTGAGTCAGATCAAACTCCCGGATGGGGCGTCGTGCCCGGTTCTTTTCTTCCACGGCGGTTGGGGGAAGGTCTCCGCGGCCGCATCCACCCAATATGTTATCGACCGCTGGAAACCCGGGTGCCTCATCAATCTTGGAACATGCGGCGGTTTCACCGGCTCGGTTGAACGCGGGACAATCGTGTTGGCCGAACGCACGATCATCTACGACATCATCGAGCGGATGGGAGACGCGGAGGCAGCGATCAAGGACTATATTACGGACATCGACCTCGGCTGGCTCAAGGGAAGCCCTCCGGTCAAGGTGCTCCGCGCCCCTCTCGTCTCGGCCGACCAGGATCTCGACCCAAAAGCCATCCCTGCCCTTCGGACAATATACAATGCCGTAGCCGCCGATTGGGAATCGGGCGCAATTGCCTACGTCGCTCACAAGAACAACAAGCGGATTCTCATCCTGCGCGGTGTGACGGATCTCGTGGGGCCCAAGGGCGGCGAGGCGTATGGCAAAATCGAGGTCTTTGAGAGGGCCGCGCAGACCATCATGAAACGTCTCTTGGCCGACCTCCCGGCCTGGCTATCGCGAATCTCCGATCGGCGCGACACTCGTTATGCGCCTTTAATTTAGATTTGCCTCCGTCGCTATTCTTCTGACTCCGTCTTGAGCTCGGCGATCTTGTCGTCTTTGGTCAGCTTGAGAGCGAGATTGACAACGAGTCCGTTATCGAAAGTCAATCGGTATCGGTAACTTCGCACTCCGCCTTCCTCTTTCCGCTCGAGCAGATCCACGGATTTTGGAAATCCGAAATCCTCGAGAGTCGCCTGGAAGGATTTGACGCGGTCCGGAAACAACTGTTTTCGGGCCTCGTCCGTGAACGCACCCGGCTCAGCCTGGCCGTCGCCGATCTTCTTCAGGACGTCGCGGAACAGGGAAGTCACCCCAGGCTCCTTGTCCTCGATCGGCTTGGGGAGCGGAGGCGGAGTCAGGGCCGGCAGGTAAAGACCCGCGACACCGTGGATGATCTCTGGGGGCCTGGAGTGCCCGCTATCCAGGTTTGTCAGGGCGACGACTGTCAGCTTGTCGTCGACGTAGCGGGAAATTCCGGTTGTAAAGCCCTGCCAGGCTCCTCCGTGCTCGATGTTTTTGTGGCCATTGACCTCACGGATGTACCAGCCGAATCCGTAGGGATAAGTTTTTCCGTTGTTCAACTTAACCGGCGTCCACATCTGCTCAAGACTGGATCGTTTGAGTAGCTTCTCGGTGTAGAGAGCCGCGTCCCACTTGGCCAGGTCGAGCACGGTAAAATAGAGGGCGCCGTCGGCGGTCGTGTTGAGTGAAGGCGACACCCATTCCTGGTTCTTCAGCTCTCCTTTGACCAGCCGATATCCAGCGGCCCGATTCGGAATGATGTCGGCCTCGCTGATGATGCGGGTGGTCTTCATGCCGAGGGGTCCGAAGATCCGCTCCTGCAAAAAGTCACCGTAGAATTTCCCTGTCACTTTGTGGATCACAAGTCCCAACAGCAGGTAGCCGCTGTTGCTGTAGCTCCATTTTTCACCGGGAGCGAAATCGGGCGGAAAAGATTCGATCTTCTTCAGCAATTGTTCCTCGGTGAAGTCCCCCCGGGCATCGAAATCCGTGCCGGTGTAGTCTTTGATACCCGAAGTGTGGGTGAGAAGATGTCTGACGGTGATCGCCTTCCAGGTTTCGGGCGCCCCGCCGAGATATTTTGCGATCTTGTCATCGAGGCCGAGTTTGCCTTCCTCAACCAACATCATGATGCCGGTGGCGGTGAATTGTTTTCCCATTGAGCCTGACTGGAAGATGGTCTCGGGGATGACCGGGACATTGAGTTCGACGCTGGCCAAACCGTAGCCCTGCGCTTTGACGATCTTGCCGTCTCTCATCACGGCCAAGGCGAGGCCGGGGATCTTCTGCTGTTTTATCGAGGCTTGGACAAAGTCGTCAACTTTGTCTGCCTGGGCCGATAAGGTGACGGGAACCAAACAGCCGATTCCCAGGCTGATGGCCAGAATCTTCACCAAAGTCGTTTTCATGATCTTCCTCCGTTCACATTCTTGGTCATTGAGGCGAAACTCATTCGTCGGCGATATTGAGCCACTCATTTAATCGCAATTCATACCGAAAATCAAGCACCTGCGGAGTAGAGCAAGCGGTTCACTTTCTGTGATCAAACCCCAGAGGCAATCATCATATTGCCGGGAATGCCTTCGGGATCAGACCATGGGAATGCCGAACTTTTCGGCCAGAACAGGACAGATTTGCCGTCAAACCTTATCCGCCGGCCGTAGCTATTGAGAAGGCAATCCCACATGTCCTGCGATCTCTTGATCGGTGCCATCTGCAGGAGGACCGACGCGAGCGTCAGAGAGGAGAAGATGTTCATCCCCCAGCCTTCGCGCATGCCATACAGGCGCCGGACGAGAGGCCTGAGAAGACGATCTTTTCGCAAAAGCCGGTAAAAGGGATGCAGGTCCTCGCTGATTCCGAGCGACTCTCGCATCATATTCTTGAGATGACACTTCTCCCCTCGGGAAAATTCTCGCGGAGAATAGACTTCGACGATGACCCTCTTCCCGGAAGAATGAGCCCTCACTCCAAGCGGGATCTTGCGCTTCTTGCCTTGGCCGGAAGTTTCAAACCAGAACCCAGACCAAATCGTGCCTTTTTCCCTTATTTCGCACGGTTTGAACTAACTCCAGCCGGCCGGCTTATGCACGGTCAGCTCAAAACTGTATGGCAGGACGGGCTTGAACCGGAAGCGGAACGATAAACTTCTTTTCTGCTTGAGGGAATGCCAAAGCCGCAGCTACCAGCGGGCGAGAGCTATTATTGCGGATAGATATTTCGGCTGCAAGGGCAGGACCACAGAGAGCCAGTCGAGAAAAAGAAGCAGAAGAACAGCGAGCATGAAGTGATTCATCTTTCGGAAAAGAGTCAAGCCGGTGCGCTCCCTGAATTGACGGAACGAGAAGCCCGCGTAGATCAGCCACGATGATATCGCGAGAAGAGCGCAGCGCGTGATGAAGGAATGGACTGCGCCGGAAAAGCAAATGAGAAGGGAACAGGCCGCGGTCCCAAGAATCCAGTGAAACACGATTCTCCTGATCTGTGTCTCCGAGAAAATATCGCCGAGCGTGGGAAGGCCCGCCGCTTGGTATTCCCGGCTGCGGTCAAAGGCGATCGTCCAGAAGTGTGGAACCTGCCACATGAAGAAAAATAAGGCCAGGGCCCACAGCCTCTGATCTGTCAGATTGCCCCCGCCGCAGGCCCATCCGATGGCCGGAGGGAAGGCGCCGGTAAGGGCTCCGGGGACAGCAGCAAAGGCGCTGATTTTCTTGAGTTGGGTATAAACTCCGTTGTACCAGGCAACGGCGCAAAATCCGAGGATCACGGCCACCGCACCCGCTCTCGAGAGGATCCAGCATCCCGAGAACATGAGCAGCCCGGAAAAGATGAGTGCCCAGGCAGGCGGGACCCGGTTGGAGGGAAGGGGCCTCTGTTTCGTCCTCTCCATCTTTCCGTCGACGTCCCTTTCCTGGTACTGGTTGAGAGCGCTGGCTCCACAGGCGAGGGCGAGGACTCCTGCCCACGGGATAAGAAGCCCCAGGCTCAGGCGTGGCTCCGCCAAAATGAACCCCGCCAGGGAGGAGCAGGCGGCAAAGAGAGAGATCCTGATTTTGCACAGTTTCAGCCACGGTCCGGGAATCTCTCTCCACCGAATCCGGCTCCTCATTTCAGGGTTTCCAGATAGGAGATGATCGCCTTGAGTTTTTCGTCTGTCAAAGAGAACCTCGGCATGATGGGTGTGTAGCCGCTGATAATATCCTGGTTTGGTTCGGCGATATAATGCCGTATGTAAGCTTCATCGACGGTGATCGTATGTGCTTTCCCATCCGTCGTGACGGCTTCCTGTCGGCCGAGTATTCCTTTGAACGTCGGGCCCAGTTTTTTTGTCCCATCGAGGCTGTGACACCCGAGACAACCATTGGCCTTGAGCACCTTCAATCCTTCCGCGGCCGCTCCCACTTCCTCTTTCGTCTGGTACCATTTGTCAAAGTCGGTCTGGGGCATCACGATGACCTGGCTGCGCATGTGGGAGTGGCCCGCCCCGCAATACTCCGAGCAGAAGATCTCAAACGGGCCTGTCTCGTTCGCGTTAAACCAGAGGTGGGTTTTGAAGCCGGGGACGCAATCCTCCTTGATCCGGAAGGCGGGGATGAAGAGGCAGTGGAGAACGTCCTCGGAGGTCATGATGAGCTTGACCGGTTTGTTCACGGGGACTCTCAGGACATCGTCCTCTTTGCCGTTGGCGTAGTGGAATAGCCAGGACCACTGCCTGGCCGTCACGTCGACCTGCATGGCGTCCTTTGGCGGGTTGCGGATGTACTCAAAATTGACCCAGCCAAAGTAGAACATCACGAGACCAGGATGGTGGGGATGATCGTCCAAACGATTTCGAGGGCGGCGCTTTCTTTCACTGACTGAGATTGAGGATGCCTTTTCTTGTTGTACTTGATGAGGAAGATGATCATGAAGATCATCACCAGGACGAGCAGCACGACCGCGGAGGCTACGATGAAGAAGAAGGCGCTATCAACCTTTCCAGTCGTGTTCGCCGGTCCCAGAAACACGTCTTACCTCCGAAACCAAACGTCGCTGAAGGTCAGAATGATCATGAGGGTCAGTGCCGACAGGGCCACGCCCAACATAACCTTCAGAAAAGTGCCTTCATAGCGCAAGTGCATAAAGAAGAGAAGGACGAGGGCGGCTTTGGCCGTGGAGATGAAAAGGTTGATGACCACGCTGAACGAGGTGAAGTGGAACCTGGCCACGGCAATGGTCGCCGCCAGGAGGACCAGGAGGGCGACCCAGACCCAAGCGTAGACCCTGAAGGGGATGATTCGCAGTGATCGTTCGCTCTCGCCTTTCCGCTCCATGTGTCTCTCCTAGGTGATCAGGTAAAAAAGCGGGAAGAGATAGATCCAGACGATGTCCACGAAGTGCCAGTAAAGTCCGGTGTTCTCCAGTCGTGAAAACCTCTCGCTATCGATAACGCCCCGCCTGGTGAAATGGATCATGAAGGAGATGGCTACGATGCCGATGAGCACGTGAAGCGCGTGGATGCCTGTCATCGTGTAATAAAGACCAAAGAACAGAATTTCTCCGTGCTTCATCGCCAGGAGAGTAGGCCCGTTGGGATAGATGCCCTTGGCGATCTTGGCGCTCCACTCGAAGCCCTTGATGATGAGAAAGATGACGCCCAAGGAGGCGGTCGCCCCCTTGCAGAAGACAGGACAGGCGGCTCTTTCCTTTTCTGAGGGCGGTGATGGACAAAGCCATGAGGAGGCTGCTTGTAAGCAATATGGCCGTGTTGATGGAACCGAGGAGTAGATTTTCATCCCTGGCGCTCCGATGGAAATCTTCAGGAAAGCGATAGCGGAAAATCGAGTAGAGGAGGAACGTCCCGCCAAAGAAGAGGAGCTCCGTGAAGAGGAAGAACCACATGCCGATTTTCTTGCCTGTATAATCAATGGGCTCCTCGGAGGGTTCCGCCGCGCCACGTTCTATTATTTCATCCGGCATCGTAGTCATAGGGCGTTCCTGTGACAGCAGGGAGAGTTTTGAAGTTTCCATGCGGGGGAGGGGAAGGGATCTGCCACTCCAAAGATCTGCCGCCCCACGGGTTCTGCGGAGCCCTCTCTCCTTTAAAGAGGGCGCGGATCAGGTTCCCGAAGATGATGACCAGTCCGATGAACAGGATCCATGACCCGACCGTCGAAATGACCTGCAACGAGTGGTACTGGGGCGGATAGTCGAAGTACCGTCTGGGCATCCCCTTGTAGCCGAGGATGAACATGCTGAAATAGAGGAATTGGAATCCGATGAAGAGGAACAGCCAGCCGATCTTCGCGTTCCGCTGGCTGTACATCTTCCCGAACATCTTGGGAAACCAGTAATGGAGCGCCGCCAGGATCGCGAAGCCCGCCCCGCCGAACATGACGTAGTGAAAATGGGCGACGATAAAATAGGTGCCGTGGACATGGAGGTTGGGAGCGAGCGATCCGATGACGAGTCCCGTCAGCCCGCCGATCGAGAAGAGAAAAATGAAGGAGACGGCAAAGATCAGGGGCGCGTCCAGATCGATGGACCCCTTGTAGAGCGTCGAGATCCAGTTGAAGACCTTGACCCCGCTCGGCACGGCCACGAGAAAGGTGAGGAAGGAGAAGATCACCCTGGCCGTGTCGCTCATTCCGCTCGTGAACATGTGATGCCCCCAGACGGCGTAGCCGATGATGGCGATTCCCAGGGCGGACAGGGCACACGGCGACGTAGCCGTAGAGCCTGCGCTTGGAGAAAACGGGGATGACTTCGCTGATGATCCCCATGGCGGGCAGGAGCATGATGTAGACGGCCGGATGGGAATAAGTCCAGAAGAGGTGCTCGAAAAGGATGGGGTCCCCGCCCTTGGCAGGGTCGAAAAAGCCCACTCCGAAGACTCTGGCGAGAATGATGAAGAGGAGCGTAATGGCGAGGACTGGCGTCGCCAGCATCTGGACCCAGCCCGTGGCGTAGAGGGTCCAGACGAAAGCCGGCATGCGGAACCAGCCCATCCCGGGCGCCCGCAGGCGGTGGATGGTGACGACGAAGTTGAGACCGGTGAGGATGGAGGAAAACCCCAGGACAAAGACGCCGAAGACGGCCATGCTGATGTTGGCCGGGGTCCTGATGCTGTAGGGGGCATAAAATGTCCAGCCTGTATCCGGTGGCTTCCCTTGGATAAAGAGGGAGATGAGGATGATGACGGCACCGGTTACATAGAGCCACCAGGACAATCGGTTGATCCTCGGGAAGGCGACGTCCCTGGCGCCGATCAAGATGGGGAGGAAGAAATTTCCGAAAGCCACCGGCACGCCGGGGATGATGAAGAGGAAGATCTGGATGAGGCCATGGACCGTAAAGACTTCGTTGTAGGTCTGAGACTTCATGATCCAGCCCGGAGAGATGATACTGAGCCGCATGAGCATGCCGAGCAGCACTCCCACGGAAAAAAAGGAGAGGAGGGCCGCCGAGATACATGAGGCCGATGCGCTTGTGGTCCGTGGACATCATCCAGGCGACGATTCCGCGGTACTTGCCTTTTTCTTCGTAAAAACTGCCTTCCACGGGCAGAAATCGCTTCAGGGACATTTATCTCGACTCCTTGGGTCTTTTTCGGCCTGCCGCCAGGTAAACAAATAGAAATGCCAGGCCGACGAGCGTGCCCCAGCCTGCGATCCGCATGAGCCTCAAAGATTCCACTTGTCCTTCCGGCTCATGGGGAAAGCAGAACAGGAGCGGGCTGCTCGCGCCCCCATAGATTTCACCTCTTGCCGCAGCCCGGAGTGATTGTTCGATGTCGACCTTGGAAAAAGTGACCGGATAGCCCACGCCATAATGGTATTTCGAGGCATAGACATAGCGGCAGATCTTTCCTCCGGGGGCGATAATGGCCAGGATCACGGGGTGGGTGAATCCGTGCTCCTCTTTTTGATAACTGAATCCAAGAGCGTCGGTAAGCTTTTCAATGTCCCCCTGGGCGGCGACGAGAAAAGACCAAGCTTCTTCCGGAAAACCCGGGCCAAGGGGCTTTGTATAGTTCCGTCTGGCCAAGGCTGCCTCGCGCCCCGTATCCTCGCTGTCAAAGCTCAGAGTGATGACCCGATAATCTCTTTTGGGATCGAGACCCAAACTCTGGATGAGCTGGCCCAGGCCTGACAGGAGCTGGGGGCAGATGTGCTCACAGCTGTAATAGACGAGAGACAGAATCGTCGGGCGGTCGATTAGATCCAGAAGAGGGAATTCCTGGCCCTTTTCATTGACGCACCGGACATCGGAGGGTATGGTTTGTCCCGTTTTCTCCGCCACGCCGATGGTTCCCGCCGGCTCTATCCCAAGCCCCAACGCGGAACCTAAAAGGAGCAGAAGCAGTCCCGCTGTCAATCTGGATTTAATATGAGAAGTTCGTTCTTGTGCCGGCAAAATTTCCTTCCCTCTTCGGCCCGGACTTTATATTTCCGCCCTACAAGAATTCTATCGCCTCGAGATTATCCCCGTCAAGGGAGCCGAAAAAAAAGGCAGCCATCTTTTGCTTTCCCGCTCCGGCAAGATCGCCCGAGTCGTCTTTCTCGTCTCCCGTCTATTTCGTCAAAAGGAAAGGGAGGAGTAAGACTTCTTGCTTCTCAGTGCTCGCTGCTCACGGCTCATTGTTTTTTTGACAAGACGACGAAAAAGACCAGAGAGACGGATCTTGCGGTTAAAGATATGATTACTTTTTGCGGGTCGCGGTTGATTCTATGTAAAGGGAAAAGGCCTCGGGCTGTCCGGGCGGCGCTATCTCGAACTTCAGGTCCAACGTGTTGTCTCCTGTCTTTAGGTACGTAAATCTGAACCGCGGCGCCGACGGACTGATGTCGCCCAGGAGCACGACCTCCCTCTGGTCCTGGGAGATTTCAATGTCGTAATGAATGGACCGGGGTTGATAAGGGATTCTACTGACAGCGCTGCCAGTCGGTGTCGCTCAAAAAATGCTCAAGCTCGGTCAGTAGTTCCTTGGTATTGCAGGCCATGATAATCAGATCCTGCTCTCCGCCTTCGAGATCTTTCACGTAGTCGGGGATGAGGAGCTCTTCCCGGAACCCGAGCTTGCGGAAGATGTGCTGGGCGGCGATCTGGGGCCTCATCATCTTGGCGATGATCATCTGCACATTTTTTTCTACGGCGACGAGGTAGAGCTCTTTGATTATGTGCATGCCCAGCCCCTTGTGCTGAAAGGGATGGGCGACGATAACGCGGATCTCCCCCTGGTGCCTGCGCCATCCCTCTCCAGACAGTTCCAGGGCGCCGTCGGCGACGATTTCGCCGCCGCTTAGGGCAATGATCCGGATAACATTTCCGGTCTCGATGCGCTTGATTCTCTGGGAAACGACATCCCTGTTGGTGACATCAACCCTCAAATAGATTCTGTCTTCAAGGGGAAGCGCCTGGTAGAAGGTCATCAATTTGTCCAGATCATTGATGTGAAGATCTCTGACCGTAACCTTTGTTCCGTCTTTAAGCGTTTCATTCTTGTTCATGTGTGATCGTCTCCCTTATTTTGGTGGTAAAAATATATGGGGGGAGGCGGAAAAAGTCAAGTGCTAGGCTATGATTTCAGCTGTCCTCTCGTTGGTGAGATTTGCGAATGACCGGATCTATAACCTGGATACGAAGCTCATGGGCGTTTGGTTGGCGACCGATGGGAGACCTTCTCTCTTTGAGCGCCAAGAGCAGAAGAGCGGAGGCGACGGTCAGGACGAGGGAAAAATAGAACGGCGCGAACATTCCCAGCCGCTCCCAGAGCTCTCCGGCGACAAAGGAAGCGGGAAGAGCGCAGAGGCCGATGATCATCTGGAATCCTCCCAGGCAGCTGGCGATAAACGGAGGAGGGCAAATTTCGGTGACCAGAGTCCTTTGGACCGGGTCCAAAGCCGCCTTATGAAGTCCGTATAGGGCAAAAATCAGAACGATCAAGACGGAGCTGCGGCCGAAGATTATTCCAAGGCAAACACCCGCCCAGAGTAGGAACGCCAGGAGGAGGACGGGTTTTCGCCCGATCTTGTCCGAGAGCCTGCCAAAAGGGAGAGAAAAGAGCGAGGCCGCAGCTGTGTAAACAAGGTAAAGGACCGGGATAAGAACGACGCGAAATCCGAACCTTCTGGCATAGACAAGAAGAAAGGAATAGCTGAAGGCCCCCAGAGCATAGAGAGCGTTAAGAAATATGTAAAGCCTCAGGTTTTTGTCGATATCTTTGAGAGCGAGTCCCTTGAAGATCCTGAGACCAGAGGTTTTTTTTTCTTTGATCTTGGTGAAAATGAGGAGGGCACCGGCCAGAGAAGGTATTGCGGCCAGGGCGAACAGGAGCCGGTAGCCGAGAAGTTCGAAAAAGACGATGCAAATCAGGATGCCGGTCACCGCACCTAGGTTGTCCATGGCTCTGAGCAACCCGAAGTGACGGCCCCGGTTGGAATCGGTCGAGAGCTCGGCCACTAGGGCATCGCGGGGAGCGCTTCGGATCTTACCCACCCGGTCGAGGGCCCGGAAGGGGATGAGGTGCTGCCAAACAGTGGAAACAGAATAGCCAAGCCGGGAGAATGCTCCGCAAAGATACCCGAGCCAGATGAACACTTTCCGTTTTTTGATCCGGTCGGAGAGATACCCCGAAGCGGCCTGGGACAGTGAGACCAGCGCTTCGCCCAGCCCATCCAGGAATCCCAGGGCGGCCATGTTGGCCTTGAGGATTTGGGTCACAAAAAGCGGCCAGACCGGGTAGATGATGTCTGAGCCCATATCGTTCAAGAAGGAGGCCAGGGCGAAGGTCCGGATCGTTTTTTTCTGTTCGCGAGCGTCGTTTTTCATCTCAATTTGGGTTCAGAATGAGAAGAAATCGAAGGGCTGCATTATAACCCAATTCAAAGAAAATGGGAGGGCCGCCCAGAGTGCCGCCGCGCTGCTCCGATCGGACCCCCGAGCTGGGTTGGCTTGAACCATCACGGAATAAGGGATGCTTCCCTGAAGCCGGAACAAATTGACAGAGGCGGAAAGGGAACGTTATCATACCTCTTCAGTCCCACAAAGGAGCAGCGCAATGAGAAAGGCGGAAGATTTTGTGTGTTTGGCTGTTGCTGGTTTTAACCAGCCTCGCCTCGGCCTCGGAAGAGAAGGAGGACAAATCTCTGACTTTACACATCGGAATCGTAAACTATCGGAACCAGGTCGTTGAGGTCCTGCCAGGGATGATTGTCTCCGAGGCAAAGGGAAAAGCCGTCGATTTTGCCCGGATGGCCAAAGAGATGAAGGACGTCCCCTTTATCTTTGTCGGAGAGAACCACGACAGTCTGCCTATGCACGAGGTCCAACTCAAAACGATCGAGGCGCTCTACGCCCAGGACAAAAGAATTTCGATCGGCCTGGAGATGTTGCCTGTGACCTACCAACCCCAGCTGGATAAATGGACCGCGGGCAGCCTGACCAAAGACGAGTTCATCCGGGAAGGGAAGTGGTACGTCAACTGGAATCTCAACTTCGGCTATTATGAGAAGATTTTTGATTTCGCCCGGGAGAATAAGATCCCGATGTGGGCCTTGAACGCGCCCAAAGACCTCATCACGACCATTCGCATGAAGGGCTGGGATGTGCTCGGCGAGGACGAAAAGAAGATCGTTCCCAGGCCCGACCTGACCAATCAGGAGCACCGTCAGCTCATCCGGACGATCCTCGAAAGCGCCGAGTTGCCGCATCAGATGAAAGGAACTGATCTGGATATGGTCTTCGAGGGGCTTTACCGGGCCCAGGTGGCCTGGGACGAGGTCATGGCCGCCAACGCCGTGCGAGCCTATCAAGAAGACGGACGGCGTCTGATTGTCTTGGCGGGCTCCGGTCACCTCCTCTATAACCTCGGGATCAACCTCCGGGTCCATGAGAAAACGCGCTTGGCTTCAAAAACTGTGATTTGTGTGCCCGTCCCCAAGGGCAAGGCAGGTCTCAAGGTGACGCGGAGCCTCGGCGATTACGTCTGGGGCCTTCCCGAAGAGGACCGTCCCGCTTTCCCCTCGGTGGGCCTGAGCTTCAAGAAGTTCGAGGGCCTCGACAACCTGGCCATCGACGGCAAACCCATCGAGGGCGCCGCCAAAGGCGGAGATTTTGAAAAAGGGGACATTGTTCTCGCGGTGGATGGAAAGCGGTTCGATGATATCAACGAAGCCAGGACCTATCTGGCTCAGTTCAAATGGGGTGATGAGGTGAAATTCCGGCTGCTCCGCAATGCCCAGGTCAAAGAGGTGGCCCTCAAGTTCGAAGCATCAAGAGATAAGTGAGCAGAGAAGGGTGAGGAGTCATTAAAAGGAGGCCAGGGATGTTAAAAAATAAAAAGAAAAAGAGGACAGGCTACTTTTTCGGAAAGAAAAACAGCCTATCCCTCTGGGGAAAAAGCTCAGGCCTCATGCTTCGGCCTTGCTGTTTGTTTATTCGATGGCCGCCGCGGCGGTCGTAAAAACGCCGGCTGAAGAGTCGAACTATACTCGCTACAGCCAGAACGAGGACATCTCCCGATTCTTGAGCGTCCTCGCCGCTCAGGCGCCGGAACTGAGGGTCCAGGTCGTGGGCCAATCTCAGGGGGTTGAAAATTTTCCGGCCATGAATATTTATCTTTGCATTCTCTCCGAGGAAAGGGCGGCCGGCCCCCAGTCACTGAACCGCCACAAACCGACATTCCTTTTGACAGCCTCCCAGCACGGCAACGAACAGTCGGCCAAGGAAGCAGCACTCTGGCTCATCCGTGATCTGGCCCAGGGAGATCTCAAGCCCCTGCTCTCCAAGATGAACTTCCTTATCATCCCCCAGACGAACCCCTACGGAAATTTCTTCGACCGCCGCCAGAACGAGCTCGGCCTGGACATGAACCGCGACCACATCAAGCTCGAGACAGAAGGAGTTCAGTCGATCCACCGCGTCTTCGCGGCCTGGATGCCGGAAGTGACCATGGATGTCCACGAGAAAGGCGACGATTTTTATCGCGTTTCGATCGGCTGCGTCTCCAACATCAACATCGGTCCCAGCCTTCAGGAATTTTCGAGGAGCAGGATTCTGGCCCAGGTCGAAGAAAGCCTTAAAAAAAGAAATCTGACCTTCCACGAGTATCTGGTCGAGGAAGAGATGGGGGTGAACACCGCATCCGGCGCGAACCTCAAACCGGAAGAGACGGCCGGCAAAGAAATGATGATGCGCTATAGCACGACGGACCTCAACGACGGCCGGAACAGCCTGGGGATCTTTGAGACGCTTTCATTTATCCAGGAAGGCGCCTCCCGCGGCGATATCGCGACCTTGCGCGAGCGAACCGCCTGGCAATATCACGGGATACGGAGTTTCTCCGAGGCAGTGGCTGGCAGGGGCAACGAGATACTCAAGCTCGTCCGAGGAGTTCGTGAGACACTGCTCGCGAAGGCGAAGGCCTACTCCGAAACCGACCTGGTGCATCTGAGGATGGACTTTGCCCGGGATGAGAAAAATCCCACGTTGACGATCCAGGAATTCGCGAATTCCGACTCGGAGATCGAGGGTGTGCTCAAAACGGACAAAAAAGCCGGCGAAGTTGTGGCCGCTGCGGACCTCGCCCCCTATCCTTATCCGATTCGCCAGAAAGTCGTGACCCGGGTGATCAAAAACTGGTTTCCAGAGGTCGTTCCCCGGCTGAGTGTCCCCAGGCCGCTCGGCTACATCATCCCGTCCGCTCACCTCGATGTCGTTGAGACCATGCTCCGGCTCGGCATAGAGTTGGCTGTGCTCGTTCGTGATCTGCCGCTCGAGGTGGAAGCTTACGAGGTGGGCGAGGTTGTGCCTTCCAAGCACGATTATCTGGCGCCGGAAAAGATCGAAGTCATTCAGAGGAATCTTCAGACCATCGCCAAGCGCGGCGATTTTTTTGTTTCCTGCGCTCAGCCGGCGGCCAACCTGATCCCCGCGCTTCTCGAACCCCAATCGGACTTCGGCTTCATTCGCTACTGGAAGTTCCGGCTTGTCCCGGAAAAAGGGGACTTATTCGCTTTTTACAGGTTGACCAAAAAGACGGATCTGCCGGTCGTTCCCTATGAACCTTGGGGAAAATGAGCCGCCCGAGTCTTCTCTGGCCGCAGGAGCGGCCGGGGCTAAGACCCGGTTGGATAATGCACAGTCCTTGTTTTCAATCGCACAGTGGCGTTGATTTTCTTTTCGAGGCCTTCGGGGTCTCATTTTCAGGAATGATATTTCCGTCTGTTGCTGTTTCTGGTATTTGAACTCGGGCACTTTGGTGTTTTTCCCTTTCGTGATCTCCTTGATGGCCGAATAGAGTGCGGCCAGCGCGTCCGGAATGGAGAACGTATTCAGGTTGTAGTTAGCTTGATCCCGCGGGAATTTGGGAAGGGCGACCGTGCCCTTGGGCCATTCCATTTTGATGGGGATGTCCTTGGGCAGCTTCGTGCTGGCGATGATCAGTTTGCCTCCGACATACATCGAGAGCTTGTATTCGGGTTCCTTGACTTTTCTGGCCAGAAATTCTCTGCTTGGTGGAGGCGTCTCCGGATTTTCGACCTTGACTTCGACGTTGATCTCTTTTCTCAGGACGAGATCACCCGCCTTGAGGTCGAGGTAAAAGACATGAGTCCCGGAGGCATCGAAGAACTGGCCGGCATCGAGGTTGAACGAATTCGTCCCCGCCTTGAAGAGACCTCCTCTGATGATGCCTTCCTTGGAGATCAGGCGAAAATAGGCGTCGTTGGTGATTTCGACGATCAGAGGAAGCTGGGCCGGAGGCGATGAGCCGATCTGCAGCCTGTTTCCGACAATGGCGATATCCGTGACCTGGGGAAACTTGAGCCTCCAGCCGGTCATGAACGAACTCAGATCGGCGTAACTCTGTTCATCCAGAAATCCCAGGAAGGGCTCATTTCCCATGTAAGCGTCAAAGTAGGCAATGATCCAATTCGTCTCGCCGGACTTGTCCTTGAGCTTGTTGGAGCAATAGGCCAGGAGCTCGTAGGCCGTCGGCTTATCGTTGTCATCGAGCTTGTCGAGGTTGGCCAGGAGATAGCTCACGGCGCCAGCGTAATCCTTTTTGGGACCGAAGTGGTCGGCCAGGGGGGCGGTCCATTGGGCCTGCACCGAGCCAAAGCCCAGCAGGATCCACACAGCCAGGACGATCTGTCTTTTATTGACCATATTCGAACAAGAAATAAGCCTCGAGGTTTTTTTTCGGGAAGTCCGCCGGCAGCTTTGCGAACGGCGCGCTCAGCCGAAGCGCATCATAGGCCGCCTGATCCAGCCATTGATCCATCGAGGAGAGAATGATCTCGATCTGCGAGATCTCTCCCGAGGTTTCAATAACCACCGAGATGCCCACTTTTCCAGCCGGGTTGGTCGCCTGGAGGGAGGGGATGGCCCAGTTTTTCTGGATTCTATTGATCGCCTCGGTGGCCCAGGGCGAAATATCATAACCCTGGATGTTGAACGTCGCTGTGCCGCGCTGACCGGCTCCGACCATTCCGGTGACTCTTCCTCCGGTTCCGGCCTTACCCCCGGATATCCCCGGGATTCCCCAGAAAGGATACTTGGCCAGATCGATATCGGGCACTCCTTTCAAGGCCCTGTACTTGCCCGCCTCGATGAACTTCTGCTCTTTGAGCTTGGAATAGGGAGTGATGTTGACCTTCGTTTCCGATGGCGGCACAAGGTCAAATCTCGAGGACAGCTCGGGGAAAGCGGGCTCAAAGGCGGGTCGGGCCTGGCCGGGCTGGCCCGATGGAATGCCCGGCGGGGGAGCCAAGGATTTCTTCCCCTGGGCGGAGGTTTCCGCGGCTTCCTGGGGGCCGGACGGCTTCGCTGTCTTCCCGGCCTCCTGCCCCGGGGTAACCGGCTTGGCGCCGGGCTTGATGGGGAGCTTCTTGGACGGGATCAAGCTCGCCTTGACGCCAAGTGGCAGGGCTGGAGGTAAGGTAATCTCTGTCGTTCTTGGCGCGAGGGAAAAAACCTTGTAGGCATACTTCGTGCTAAAGACAACATACAGGAGAAGGCCGTTCATCAGGAAAGAAATGAGCAGACTGAGGCCTTTTCTTAAGAGCTCGTCCCTGTCTTTGATGATTTGTTCTCCTCTAAAGATTATAACAAAATTCCGCCCTTCATTCTTAGAAGAAAGAATCAGGCCAATTCGTTGCAGAGAACGAAAAACTGCTAAGCCCCTCTACTCACTCAGGACAAGCAAGCAGCCTTTGCCGGGCTGGACGAGGATTTTGTCATTGGGCTTGAAAACAGCGGCCTCCTGAAAATCGAGGATGGCTGGCGCTCGCAGGAGGTCGGCTGCTTTCAGCCTCCCAAGCGATCTCGCCCGGAGATTACAATCGAAAGGGAAGTTTCAGCCGGTCGCAGAGCAAGAAATTGAAGGCAACTCGGGCCATGGTCAAGGTGGTGAGGGGCGAGGTGACGATCTCAATCTCTCCCGCCTTGACCGCTTCAAGGACCCGGGAAGGTTCCTTCTCAGCCAGCACATAGGTATAGCTCGTTCCAAACTGCCAGATGTTATGGCAGTCGGAAGTTGCGACCATCGGCTTTCTGGCCTGTGAGGCGGCGAGGATGGCTTTTTTGTTCATATCGATCAAGCGGCCGTAGTAGTGGGCGTACTCGATGGCATCGAAGAGGGCAAGATAAGAATAGAAGCTCGAGAGCAGAGATTTGAACCCCAGGAAAAAAGGGTGGGGGGCAATAACCAGGTTCGTCGCGCTCTTCATCCCTTGCAGGTCTTCCAGCCTGCCGCCGCGGCGGACACTCTTGAAGCCGGGGTTGATGATGACAACATGCTTGTTCGACAGGGTGGCCTCGATTCCGGGGATGAGCAGGATCTCCTTTTTTTCGGCATAGGAAGCCAGCTCTCTATCATAGGTGACAGCGTCGTGGTTGGTGATCGCCAGGACATCGAACTCGAGCTCGGCGGCTCTGTCGATGAGCTCGCGGGCGGTGTATTTAATGTTGTCGCGAGGGTCCTCGGCGGTATGGATATGAAAATCAGCCTTTAATTTCATTTCGTCTATCTCGTCATCTGGTCATCTCGTCAAGGAAAAAACGGATAGTAAGAAATAATCCGAATTCGTATTTTTTGAAATGCCTTATTTGACTCTTGGTGCCTTGCATCTAAGTTGCTGGTGGACGAGACGACGAGATGAAACGACGAGATGACGTGGTTGCTTATTTTAACGCTTCTTTGACTTTAGCTCCGATCTCCGCAGGGCTCAGTGCGACGTGGACTCCGGCGGCCTGAAGTGCCTCCATCTTTTCCTTCGCGGTTCCCTTGCCGCCGGAGATGATGGCCCCGGCATGTCCCATCCGTCTTCCCGGGGGTGCGGTCTGACCGGCGATAAAGCTCACCACCGGTTTCGGAAATTCTTTTTTGATAAACGCCGCCGCTTCCTCTTCGGCCGTGCCTCCGATCTCGCCGATCAAGATGACGGCCTGGGTGTCCTTATCTTTTTTGAACAATTTGAGCAAATCGATGTACTTGAGGCCGACGATCGGGTCACCGCCCATGCCGATGGCCGTCGACTGGCCGAACCCGACCTTGCTCACCTGCTGGACCGCCTCGTAGGTCAGAGTGCCCGATCGAGAGATGATGCCGATCGTCCCCTGGGTGTGGATGTGGCCGGGCATGATCCCGATCTTGCATTTGCCCGGGGAAATGATTCCCGGCGTGTTGGGGCCGATGAGAGAGACAGGTTTTCCCTTGAGGAAGGCCTTGACCTTGATCATGTCGAAGGTGGGAATGCCCTCGGTGATGCAGACGATGACGCCCACTCCGGCGCTTGCGGCTTCCATGATCGCGTCGGCCGCAAAAAAAGGCGGCACGAAAATGGCCGCGGCGTTAGCCCCCTCTTTTTCAACGGCCTCCGCCACGGTGTTGAAAACAGGGACTCCGAGATGAGTCGTTCCGCCTTTGCCTGGTGTCATTCCGGCCACGACCTTGGTCCCGTATTCCTGCATCCGCTGGGTGTGGAAGGTCCCCTCGCTGCCGGTGATCCCCTGGACGACGACCCTCGTCTTTTTATCGATCAGTATGCTCATGGTCTGCTCCTTTATCCTTTTTTCGCGAGGGCCACGACTTTTTCCGCGGCCTCTTTCATGCTCTGGGCCGAGGTGAACGCCAGTCCTGATTCCTCCAGGATCTTCTTCCCGAGGTCGACGTTTGTGCCCTCCAACCGGACGACGATGGGGATTTTGGTTCCGAGCTCTTTAGCCGCTTTGACAATGCCGCTGGCGATCATATCGCAGCGGACGATGCCGCCGAAGATGTTGATCAGGGCCGCCTTCACGTCCTTGTCCCGCACCAGGATCTTGAACGCGTTGGTGACGGCTTCTTCGGTCACTCCGCCTCCGACATCCAGGAAGTTGGCCGGCATGCCGCCTGAATATTTGATGATGTCCATGGTGGCCATGGCCAGCCCGGCTCCGTTGACCATGCAGCCCACGTTTCCGTCCAGCTTAATATAATTGAGATTGAACTTCGAGGCTTCGACTTCGAGGGCGTCTTCTTCATCCAGGTCCCTCATCGTTTGGATATCGGGATGGCGGGGGATGGCGTTGTCATCGAAATTCATCTTGGCATCGAGGGCCAGGACCTGACCCTGCTTGGTGACGAGGAGAGGATTGATCTCGGCCAGCGAGGCGTCGGTGGCTTGGAAAGCCTTATACAGGCCGCTGAGGAACTTGACCGCCTGCTTGTGGGTTTCGCCGGCCAGGCCGAGCTGGAAGGCGAGCTTTCTGCCTTGGAAACCCTGGAACCCGACGGCCGGGTCGACCCACTCTTTGAAAATGAGCTCCGGCCGCTCGGCGGCGACCTTCTCAATCTCGACGCCGCCTTCGGTCGAGGCCATGACGACCGGAGATTCCTTGGCCCGGTCGATGACGATTCCGATATAGAGCTCTTTAGCGATGTCCAGGGCCTCTTCGACCAGAAGCCTCTTGACCTTTTTCCCTTCCGGTCCCGTCTGGTGAGTGATCAAAGTCATCCCGATCATTTGATGGGCCAGTTTTTCGGCCTCATCGGGGTTGGCGGTGAGCTTGATGCCTCCGCCCTTGCCCCGCCCACCGGCGTGGATCTGGGCCTTGAGGACGACCCGCGGGCCGATCCGCTCCGCGATCTCCCGGACCTTAGCCGGAGTCTCGGCGACTTCGCCGCGGGGAATCTGGACACCGAACTGGGCTAGGATTTGCTTGGCTTGGTATTCATGGATTTTCATATCGTCATCCTTTTCTTAGATTATCGATTGTCGATCCCGCACTTCGCTTAAGCCCGGGCTAAAATGCAGGCCTCCGCTCCCGTCTATTACCGGAAACAGAAAAAACAAATTGAGCTGTCTTTTCTCTGTCCTTAGACCTTCCGGTACTTCTTTTTCCCCTCTTCGTAGAGGTCTCCGCCGTACATATCATTGATGACGATGCAGGGGAAATCCTTCACCTTCATCCTGCGGATGGCTTCCGGTCCCAGCTCCGGATAGGCGACGATCTCGGAGTTTTCGATGCTTTTGGAGATCAGCGCTCCGGCTCCTCCGACCGAGGCGAGGTAAACGGCCTTGTACTTCATCATCGCCTCTTTGACGTCTTTGCTCCGTGACCCCTTTCCGATAGTGCCTTTGAGACCCAGCGAATGAAGGATCGGAGCATAGGAATCCATCCGGTAGCTGGTCGTCGGGCCGGCTGATCCGATGGCTTTGCCCGGCCTGGCCGGCGTGGGCCCGACGTAGTAGATGAGTTGCCCCTTGATGTCGATCGGAAGTTCCTTGCCTTCCTTGATCAAATCGACGAGCTTTTTGTGGGCGGAGTCACGTCCGGCCAGTATGAACCCGGTGATGAAAACCTTATCACCGGACCGCAGCTTCGCAACAACGTCATCGGTGAGCGGAGTTGTGATTTTGTGTTCTGCCATAGTTCCAACCTCTCTGGAGCGGGCGCTCTGCGAGACACGAGCGCAACGGGCTCCTACAGCTTTGTCTCTTCGGTCGTCTTCTTAACGGAGACGATGGTCTTCTGGAGCAGGGCGTTTTCCTCTTCGGTGAGCTTGATCTCGTAGATCTTCTCCAGGCCCATGGCGCCGATCCGGCAGGGGACACCGATAAACAGGCCGTGGATTCCGTATTCTCCCTGGCAGAGCGCCGCGCAGGCGATGATCCGGCGCTTGTCCTTCAGATAAGCCTCGGCCATGGTCATGGCGCTCCAGGCCGGGCTGAAGAAGGCCGAGCCTTTGCCGAAGAGCTTCACGATCTCCGTTCCGGCTTCGCGAGTCCGGAGTGCGAGCTTGTCGATCTGCTCTTTGGTGGCGATTTCGTTGAGGGGAACGCCTCCGACCGTGGTCAGCCTGGGCAGTGGGACCATGTCCGGGCCATGTCCGCCGAGGACCGTGCCAGCGACGTCGGCCACCGATACGCCAAGCTCCATGGCGATGAAAGCGCGCCAGCGCGCCGTATCCAGTGCGCCGGCCATTCCCACGACCTGATGCCTCGGGAAACCGGTCAGCTTGTAGAAGGCATAGACCATGGCGTCGAGGGGATTTGTGAGGATGATGCAGAATGCCTTGGGCGCATACTGTTTAACACCGTTGGCCACTTCGGTGATGATCTTGATGTTGACGTTGAGCAGGTCCTCCCGGGTCATGCCCGCTTCGCGCGGCTTGCCGGCGGTGACGATGACGACCTCGGCTCCTTCAATGTCCTTATAGTTCGAGGTGCCGGTGATGTTGGCGTCGTAGTCACCGTGGGGCGCCATTTCCATCAGGTCGAGGGCCTTGCCCTTGACCGGATTTTCGTAGGCGGCAATGTCAAGGACAACGATGTCTCCCAGTTCTCGCTGGGACATCAGCATGGCCAGGATCTGGCCGATCTGGCCTCCGCCGATGATCGCGATTTTTTTTCTACAATGATTCATTAAGACCTCCTTTGTGTATGTATCATAAATCGCCGGGGCAGCGACGCTCCCGCAATTTTTTGCGACTCTTTAGATTCTCCCTGTGTCTTCCTCTTTTTCGCCGGTTGACCCGACGGGAAAATTTTCGAAGTCAGAATATAATGAAATTCCCCGGTGGAGTCAAGGGGCTCCCCCGGTCCTATTTTTTGACAAATCCCTCCCATTTCTGCTGGAGCTTAGGATCTTGAAGCGTCTCCATCAGGTAATCGGTGAAAGCGGTCCCGGTGGCGCCGTTGGGACGGCCGGTGATGACGAGCTTCTTTTCGTACTGGCCGCAGATGTCCAGAGCCATTTCCAGGCTCTTGCCTCTTTCCGTGTGGCCGATATGATTGAGGAGCATGGCGGCGGCGCGGATCATGCTCGCCGGGTCGGCGTACTGGGCTCGCCCTTCTTTGACCATCCGGGGAGCGGAGCCGTGGATGGCCTCAAACATGGCATACTGCTTGCCGATGTTGGCGCTTCCGGCCGTTCCGACGCCTCCCTGGAATTCGGCGGCCTCATCGGTCAGGATGTCACCGTAGAGGTTGGGCAGCACCATGACCTGGAAATCGCGGCGGCGCTTCTCGTCCACCAACTTGGCGGTCATGATATCGATATACCAGTCATCGACTGGGATCTCGGGATAGTCCTTGGCGATGCGGTAGAAATTCTCGAGGAAGCGGCCGTCCGTCGTCTTGACGACATTGGCTTTGGTGATACAGGTCACGCGGCCGCGGCCGTTCTTCCTGGCGTGTTCGAAGGCCAGCCTGCAAATGCGATCGGATCCGGGAGCGCTGATCAGGCGAAAGTCGATCGCGATGTCCTTGTCAACCTCGATGCCGTAAGGGCCGAGAGCGTACAGATCCTCGGTGTTTTCCCGGAAGAAGATCCAGTCGATCCCTTGCTGAGGCACCCGGACCGGCCTGACGTTGGCGAAGAGGTCCAATTCTTTTCTCAAGGCAACGTTGCAGCTTTCGATGTTGGGCCAGGGGTCGCCCTTCCGGGGTGTTGTCGTGGGACCTTTCAGGGTCACATGGAATGTCCTGATCTCCGCCAGCACATCATCCGGGATGGGCTTCAGGCAAGCGGAGCGGCCCTCTATGGTCAGGCCCTCGATGTCGTGGATCTCGACTTTCCCGGCTTTGGTTTCTTGCCGCAGCATGAACTCGAGGACGCGTTTTGCGTCTTTGGCTATGTAAGGGCCGATGCCGTCCCCTCCTATGATACCGACCCGGATCGGCTTGATTTTGCTGTAATCAATCCAGTCAGGCGCCGACTTGATTTTCTCCATGCGCTTCATCTGGGTTTCGAGAATTTTGCCGAAATGTTCTTTCGCCCTCTCGATGGCGGCTAGATCCATATTAGGTCCTCCCTAAAAGTGAATTGCGGAATATAGTGGAGAAGGATTTTATAATTTTCTCAGAGCAAAATCAAACAAAAAACATGGACCGTTTTTCGGTCAGAGGAGGCAAGCCAAGAGCCGGACAGTTGGCAAGCTCATTGCGTCCAGAAGGGGACCGGCGGACTCTCAGTTCCTATGACCGAAACTGTCGCCAGGGCGAACTGAATTTTCTGCGAGGGATTGGTATAAGTGTAAGCAGCCGAAAAGGTCGTGCTCGGGAGGGTGGCCAGAAGGACGTAATCCCCGGTTCCTTCCTTTTTATAGACTTTGTATCCCTGGATGAATTTGGGGTTGTTCTGCGGGTTGGCCTGCCAGCTGAGTTTGTAGGTAATTTCCGGAACGCCCTTCAGGTCCTTTAGGGAGATGACCACCTTCAGGTTGATGGCGGCCTGAGGCGTGGGATAGCTCACGGAAACGATCGCCATTTCCCCCTCGAGTCCCGAGTCGGACAAGGTCGTTATCCCGAATTGAATAGTCGGCCTGACCTCCGGGTAGGGGAAAGAAGCCGAGGTCGTTTCTTTCGAGGCGGTCATAAGCAGCACCCAGGCCGAGTCGGTCGTCTCTTTCTTATAAATATTGTAGCCTTTCACCACGGCGGCGTTGTTTTGAGGATTCGTCTTCCAGGATAATCTGTAGGTCGGGTTCGGACCAAACTCAAAGACAGCGGCAGGATTGAGCGGCGGGAGATAAAAATCTTCCATCCCGTCAAGCCAGGTCTGGGCCATCAACTGGTAGCCCTTCTCGTTGGGGTGTTTCAGGTCTTCGGAGAGGAGAGATAGGCAGCCGCCGTCTGATTCCGGGTAGTCATTAAAGGTATTGAACTGCTCGACCAGTGGAATCGCCAGGTCTCCGGCGATCAAGCGGATCTGGTCGTTGAGATAATTTATTCTCTCGCGATAGAAATTATTGTACCAAACGTCATCTCTCCTGGGGATGATCGTGGCCAGAACCGGAAAAGCCCCATAGTCGAGGCAAGTCCGGGCCATCTCCCTGAGGTTAAAAGAGGTTGTGTCCATCGAAATGTTGTTAAAAACGACATCGTTCGTCCCTTCCATGATAAGCACGTATCTTGACGAATGTGCGGCGAGTACGCTAGGGATCCTGGTTAACCCGCCTGTGGTCGTTTCGCTGGGCTTGCCTTCGTTGAAACAGGTCGTGTCTCCGAGCTTCTGAGTCAGGAGGATTTGCAGCCGGGGAACATATCCTTTCTCCGGAAAGCGCTCATGATTGATGTAGCCGTAAGTGATGCTGTCGCCGAAGCAGGAGTATTCATTTTCCTGAAGCGTCGGATTGGAGATGAACTGGGGTGAAAGGAGAGGGAGGAGCAAACGGCTGGCCCGCCTCCGCGGACCAAGAAACACATGGGTTCCTTTGGCCCCGTCCCGGTCTTGCCAGACGATGCTGATGTCATCCCCCTCCGCAGCCATTTTTGGAAACGAGAGGCTATCGATCTCATCTGAAACCCGTTGCTCTGCGCTCCAGGTGCCGCCCTTGAAATATCTGAGCGTTATGGCATTCTTTTCTCCGGCGCACTGAAGCCAGGCGACAACCGGGGCCTCCCCAGTGGCAAACCCGACGCAGGGAAAAAGATTATTCACTTTATCCCCGCGGCTGGAGATCTTTTGGATTTTCGACCATTGGCCTCCCTGCCAGGAGGCGCCGAAGATCTCGTAATTTCGGCCGTTGAATCCGGACCAGACCAGCCAGACGGCCCCCTTTTCGCTGACAGCTGCGGCGGGATTGAGTGAAGGGAACCGGGGATTCGTGATTATTTTTTTGAGCGGGGACCATTGAGCTTGGTCATAGACGCGATAGAAGATCTCCTCCTGGAAGCGGTCTCTGCGCGTCCAGAAGACCCAGACCTGGTTTTCGGAGTCAACGACGATTTGGGGAGCAAGAGTCGAAGGCGAGAGACAAGAATCGATCAGCCAAATCCTTCCGGAATCAAGTTCTTGGACATAGACTCCGCGGCTTGATTTGCCGACGTTAGCCCAGGTGAGAAAGGGCCGATTAAACTGATCGAAGCAAATATCGGCAGAATAATTGAATCCCCAGGGCTGGTTTGGAACCCGGCGGGGCAGAATTCGTTCCCGTTCGACAGCCCCAAGCAAGATCTTGCTTTGGCTCTGGCTCCATTCTTCCCAGATGAGCCAGAGCCTGCCCCTGCGGTCCTTTTTTGTTTGGGGCGAAACCGCATTTTGGCCAACAGGAAGAGCCTCGGAGGCTTGTCTCCTTTGGCTAAAGGCCAGCTCCCCCTTCTTATCATATCCGGCGGAGGCGGCAGTCACCGACGCGAGAAGGAGAAGGCTCAGCGATAGTCCAAGAACGCGTCGGATTTCCATTTTTCTTTCTCCACTATAACATAATTGCCGAAATTCTCAATTTCAAGATTCATCCCGAGAGCATTTCTTATTCCGCGACAATTCAAGGCGGCTCAACTCGGCGCTGCGATCGGAGACGCGGAAGGAGACGGCTCAGGTTGATTGTCTCGAAGGCACGCTGCATTTTCCCCAGCGTGGAAAAGCGGTCGAGGAACCGTGCCCGCTCAGCCTCTCAGACGGCCTTCTTCAACAACCACCCTTCACCGCTCGAGAGATGGCAGGACGCAGGGGGAGTCCCGGAGAAAGCCGCCGCAGCGGAGCGGGTTTTCCTCGCGGGGGAAAAGCCGCGTCTTTCGGAGGGACTTACCCGAGTCCTGCCGAGAAGAGTTGTAAGGGGAGGGCGGGGAGCGAGGCCATTCCGGTTCTGCTCTCTCACAACATCGCCGGATCTGTCTCCAAAGCCCCTCTATCACAGAAAAAGGAATGCTTCCTTCTTCTCCCTTAAAATGACTTTGACAAATACATATGAAAATCTTATACACTATGCTGTCGGGCGTTTGGCCGCAGCCCGGTTGTGCATCATAGCCAGGTTCGCCCCAATCTAGAAAGGAGCGCCGCCATGTTAGAGTCGTATTTCCAACACGAAAATGAACGGACAAAGCAAGGGATTCCGCCCCTTCCGCTCGGCTCCGAGGAAACGGCAGAGGTATGCAGGCTCTTGGAAAACCCGCCCGCGGGAAAGGACGCCGTCCTTCTCAGTTTGCTCAAGAATCGAGTTGCGCCGGGCGTAGACCCCGCCGCGAAAGTGAAAGCCGCCTGGCTGACAAGGATCGCCAAGGGAGAAATCTCCTCCCCGGTCGTCAGCAAACAGGACGCCGTTTTCATGCTCGGAACGATGCTCGGCGGGTACAATGTCGATCCCCTGGTTTCTCTTCTTGAGGACAAAGAGCTGGGGACTCACGCGGCCCAGGCGCTCAAGCAGATCATTCTCGTCTATGGCGCCTTCGAGACCGTCGTCGCGCTTTCGAAGAAGAATCCCCATGCCCGAGACGTCCTCCTTTCATGGGCCAACGGCGAGTGGTTTCTCTCCAGGCCTCCTCTTCCCAAGACCCTCAAGCTCAAAGTGTACAAGGTCGACGGCGAGATCAATACCGACGACTTTTCCGCGGCCAAGAATGCCTGGAGCCGCCCCGACATCCCACTTCATGCCCTATCGATGGGTGAGATCAGATTCCCCGGAGGATTGAAGACGATAAAAGAATTCCGGCAGGAAGGCTACCGGGTCGCCTTCGTCGGGGATGTCGTCGGGACCGGTTCTTCACGCAAGTCGGCCTGCAATTCGCTGATGTGGCACATCGGAGACGACATTCCCTATGTTCCCAACAAGCGGCGGGCCGGAGTCGTCATCGGCGGGCTCATCGCGCCCATCTTTTTCAACACCACCGAGGACTCGGGCGGCCTGCCCCTCAAAGCCGATGTCGGGAAAATCAAAACCGGCGATATCATCATCGTCGATACGGAATCAGGTCTCATCAAGAACGAAGCAGGGGAGACGTTGGCCGGCTTCGAAATCAAGCCGCCCACTCTCAAGGACGAATTTCGGGCCGGCGGCCGCCTCAACCTGATCATCGGCCGGACCCTGACCAACAAAACTCGCAAGGCGCTCGGGATGCCGGAAGCCGATTTTCTTCCCCAGACCAAGATTCCGGAGCCAAGGCCCGGGCAGGGCTACTCCCTGGCCCAGAAGATCGTGGGCAGAGCCTGCGGTGTTCAAGGCATACTTCCTGGGACGGCCTGCGAACCCAAGATGACGACGGTCGGTTCCCAGGACACGACCGGGCCGATGACCGCGGACGAGCTCAAGGAGCTGGCCTGCCTCGAATTCCAGTCCGAGATGTTCATGCAGTCTTTCTGCCACACCGCCGCCTATCCCAAACTGGCCGACGTCAAGACGCACACGTCCCTTCAAAAATTCATCATCGAGAGAAAAGGTGTCGCCCTCAAACCGGCCGACGGGGTCATCCATTCCTGGCTGAACCGGCTTCTTCTTCCCGACACCATGGGCACGGGCGGGGATTCCCACACCCGTTTTCCGATCGGGCTGAGCTTCCCGGCCGGCTCCGGCCTGGTCGCCTTCGCCGGCGCCCTGGGGTTCATGCCGCTCGACATGCCCGAGTCTGTTTTGGTTCGTTTTCACGGCCGGCTCAATCCCGGCATCACTCTTCGGGATGTCGTCAATGCTATCCCGTATTTTGCCATCAAGAGGGGACTCCTGACGGTGGCCAAGAAGGGAAAGAAAAATGTCTTCAACGGCCGGCTGATCGAAATGGAAGGACTGCCTGAACTGACCGTAGAACAGGCCTATGAGCTCACCGATGCCACCGCCGAGCGGTCGGCGGCCGGGGGAGTCATCGCGCTCAGCAGAGAAAGCGTCGCCAAATATCTGAAAAGCAACGTCGCCCTGATGAAGAAGATGATTCAGGAGGGATATCAAGACTCCGGAACCCTGAAAAGAAGGATCGATGCCTGCGAGAAGTGGCTCGCCGCTCCCGCGCTCCTGGAGAGTGACAAGAACGCGGTGTATTCCGAGGCCCTGGACATCGACCTGGCCGACATCAATGAGCCGGTCCTTGCCTGCCCCAACGACCCCGACGATGTCAAGCTCCTTTCGGAAGTGGCGGGTGACAAGATCGAGGAGGTCTTTATCGGGTCCTGCATGACCAACATCGGCCATTTCCGGGCCGCCTCCAAGATCTTCGATAAAGCCGGCTATCTGGCGGCGCGAATCTGGCTGACCCCTCCGACGAAAATGGACGCCGCCCAGCTCATCCGCGAGGGCCATTACTCGGTCTTCGCATCGGTCGGGGCTCGAACGGAGATCCCCGGCTGTTCGCTCTGCATGGGCAATCAGGCCAGAGTCAGTCCGCGGGCGACCATCATCTCCACCTCGACGAGGAATTTCGACAATCGCATGGGAGATGAAGCCCGGGTTTACCTGGGTTCAGCGGAGCTGGCTGCGATCTGCGCCCTCAAAGGCAAACTGCCCACGCCGGCCGAATATTTCTCCATCGTCAAGGAGAAGCTCCTTCCGAATCAGAAGGAGATCTATCGCTATCTGCAATTCGATGAAATGGGCGATTTCAGCCTGGGTTACTACAAATAAAAAAGGAGGCGTGATGATTTCTTTCGAGGGCCAGACGGCCTTGGTGACAGGAGGATCTCGAGGGATCGGCCGGTCCGCGGCGATCATGTTCGCCCGGGCCGGAGCGGACGTCGTTATCAATTATCAGGCCCGGGGAGATGCGGCCCGGGAAGTCCAAACGGAAGTGGAAAAAGCCGGCCGGCGTTGCCTGATTTTCAAAGCTGAGATATCACGCGAAGAGGAGGTCCGGCGGATGGTCGAGGGCACGATCAATGACTTTGGAAAGATCGATATCCTGGTCAATAACGCCGGGATCTGGACCTACGGCGAAATGGGCAACATGCCCAGCTCGGTCTGGGAAGAGACGATGAGGATCAACCTCAACGGTGTCTTCTATGCCACCAACGCCGTCGCGACGCAAATGAAGGGAAGGCAGACCGGGAATATCATCAATGTGTCCTCCACCGCGGCGGTCCGGGGTGAGGCCCTGCACTCTCATTATGCGGCGAGCAAAGGGGCTCTTGTTTCCTTCACCAAATCCCTGGCCGTGGAGCTGGCCCCCTACAATATCCGGGTCAACTGCGTCGCACCCGGCTGGGTGGATACGGACATGTGCACAGAGGTCTTCAGCGTTCCGGGCTACAGGGAGAAGGTTCGCCAGTCCATCCCGCTGAAGAGAATACCCCCGCCGGATGATATCGCCGGGCCGATCCTCTTCCTGGCCTCCTCTCTGGCCCGCCACATCACAGGGGAGGTTCTCAACGTCAACGGCGGCTCCGTCCTCTGCGGCGGATGAGCACCTTGCCAAATTCTTCCATTTTTGATAAGTTTTGGCCAACGGCATTTGAAGGAGGCTTCCATGGAGGAAGAGATCGGAAAAATCACGCACTATTTTTCCAAAATCAATGTCGGTGTCATCGAGCTCTCCAAGGGGACGCTCAAGGTGGGTGAGACCATCCACGTCAAGGGGCACACGACGGATTTTGTCCAGAAAGTCGAATCCCTGCAGGTCGAGCACAAAACGGTCGATTCGATCAAGAAAGGCGAATCGGCGGGACTCAGGACCGAGTGTCCGGTCCGCGAGCAGGACCTGGTTTTCAGGGTCACCGAGGACTGATCCCGGGAATTTTGGTTGAGTTCTTTCAAGGTCCTTTCTCAAGCCGAGAAGGGAGGAAAGGAGCCGGAAATTTGAACAAGAAAAGACCTGCTCCGGCGGGCCTGAAAAGATCCTACGAGGGCTGGAAAAAGACCCGTTATCACAAAGCGCTGGCCGGTACCTGCCCTCCGCAAAAAGAATTCACGACAGTGTCCGGGAGGAAGATTCGAGAGCTCTATACTCCTCTGGATTTGGAGGGCCTTGAATACAGGAGAGATTTGGGATTTCCCGGGGACTTTCCCTTCACCCGGGGCGTTCATCCGACCATGTACCGCGGAAGGCTCTGGACGATGCGCCAGTTTTCCGGGTTCGGGAGCGCCGAGGACACCAACAAAAGATACAAGTATCTCTTGTCTCACGGCCAGACCGGGCTGAGCGTCGCCTTTCATCTCCCGACTCTGATGGGCATGGACTCCGACCATCCCCTGGCCAAGGGAGAGATCGGCCGATGCGGTGTGGCCATCGATTCCCTGGCCGACATGGAAGTCCTCTTCAAGGATATTCCGCTCGATAAGATCACCACCTCGATGACCATCAACGCGCCCGCGGCCGTGTTGTGGGCGATGTACATCGCCGTGGCTGAGAAGCAAGGCATTTCCAGCCGGGCCATTTCGGGAACGACCCAGAACGATATTTTAAAAGAATATATCGCCCAGAAGACCTTCATCTTCCCGCCCGAACCCTCGATGAAGCTGATCGTGGATACCTTCGAGTACGGCGCCAAGGAAGTCCCTCGCTGGAACACGATCTCCATCTCGGGGTATCACATTCGCGAAGCCGGAGCCACGGCCGCCCAGGAGCTGGGGTTCACGCTGCGAGACGGGATCGAATATGTCGATTGGGCCCTGGAAAGGGGACTCAAGATCGACGAGTTCGCACCGCGTTTGTCCTTCTTCTTCAACGCGCACAACGACTTTTTCGAGGAAATCGCCAAGTTCAGGGCGGCGCGGCGCATCTGGGCCGAGGTCATGAAAAAGAGGTTCAAGGCGAAAGACCCTCGCTCCTGGTGGCTGAGGTTTCACACCCAGACCTCGGGCGTCTCGCTCATGGCCCAGCAGCCCTACAACAATATCGTTCGCGTCGCCATTCAGGCTCTGGCGGCGGTCATGGGAGGAACTCAGTCTTTGCACACCAACTCCCTCGATGAGACCTATGCGCTGCCGTCTGAAGAGGCCGTGACCATCGCCTTGAGGACTCAACAGATCATCGCCCACGAGAGCGGAGTGGCCAATACGATGGACCCCCTGGGCGGGTCCTATTTCGTGGAGCGACTGACCTGCGAAATGGAGCAGGAGGCGAGGGACTATATCCGGAGAATCGATGACATGGGGGGGATGGTCAAGGCCATCGAGCTCGGGTTCCCCCAAAAAGAGATTGCCGACAGCGCCTATTGGTATCAAAAGGCCGTAGACAAGAGAGAGAAGATCATCGTCGGGGTCAATGCTTTTGAGATGCAGCACGAGCCCATCCCCACGCTTCAGATCGACGAAAGCGTAGCCTCTCATCAACTGGCCAGGCTGGCCGAGGTGAGAGGAAACCGGAACGGAAGCAAGGTCAACGAGCGCCTGGCCGACCTGAAGAAAGCGGCCCGAGATGAGGAGAACCTGATGCCTTTTATTTTGGGCTGCGTCCGCGGCTATGCCACGCTGGGCGAAATCATCGATGCTCTCAAAGAGGTTTACGGAGAATATCAAGAACCGATCACTTTTTGAAAAAGTGAAAACGTGTGGACGTATGACTATGTATATTGTTCTAAGTTCAGACGTTTGCACGTGCATACTTTTGCACTTCCTTAGGGCTTGATGTTTGGAGGTTGTTATGGCAGGGAAGAAAACGCGCGTTTTGATTGCCAAGCCGGGACTCGACGGCCATGACCGGGGCGCCAAGGTGATCTGTCGCGCCCTGCGTGATGCCGGGATGGAAGTCATCTACACCGGGTTGAGGCGGACTCCCGAGGAAATCGTCCACTCCGCGATCCAGGAGGATGTCGACGTGATCGGGCTCAGCATCCTTTCCGGCGCGCACGGCGTTCTTTTCCCCAAGGTCATGAAGCTTCTTCGTGACAACAAAGCGGCCGACATTCTGGTCATAGCGGGAGGGGTCATCCCCGAAAAAGACATCCCTAAAATGAAAAAAATCGGCATCGCTGAGATCTTCCTGCCGGGAACCTCGACCCAGGACATCGTCCACTGGATCGAGGAGCGTTTCTGCCGGGCCCAGAGTTAAAATAATCTCAAAAATCCCTTGACATTGTTTTTTCAATTGTGGTAATCAGAGGTAGGATTTATGGCGAAGAATTTTTTTTCGATCATCATTGTACCTCACTCAAGAAAGAGCTCTAAGAGTATCACCCTCTCGCACAAAGCCATCAAGATCTTTCTGGCTTCGTCCGGCGTTTTGGCGCTTCTCATCATCGGCTTCCTGGTGGATTATATCTCGATGAACGTCACCCGGTCCAAATACCGGGAGCTCTACAAAGAGAGCCAACGGCAGAGGGAGACGATCGCGGGCTATGAGGGCGATATCGGCCGGCTGAAAACGACCATCAAGAATTTTGAAGAATACATTAAAAAGCTCAATATCATGGCTGGCCTGAAGTCGCGCGACGTCCTCAAAGATCTGGGAATCGGCGGCCCCGGCGTCGGGAATGAGGAAGGCGTCGCTCCCTCTTCTGCGTCCCAGGAGCTGTCCTTCAGCAGCATCAAGAATCTGAGCCAGCGGGCCGAAAACATCGAAAAGAATCTCGGTACTCTGGTGAGTACCTTCGAGAATCTAACCGCCCGAATGGCGTCCACCCCGACGATCTGGCCGGCAGCGGGCTGGCCTTCATCGGGTTACGGTTGGAGAGTCGATCCTTTTACCGGGAAGCAGGCGTTCCATCAAGGGATCGACATCGCCACGAACTTTGGGAATCCGGTTGTCGCCACAGCGGATGGCATCGTCGTCGCGCTCAAGAATGACAAGATGCTGGGGAAATCGATCCTCATCAGCCACGGTTTCGGTTATTCAACACTCTATGGACATCTTTCGCAATTCCTTGTTAAGACCGGCCAGAAGGTCAATAGAGGTGAAACCATCGGCCTGATCGGGCAGTCGGGGAAAGCCATCGGACCGCATGTCCACTATGAAATCCATCTCAATGACAGAGCGGTCAACCCTTACGATTTTATTCTCGAAGAAGATTAAATTCAGGCACGTTCCCCAATAATAAACTTCCATCTCGTCGTCTCGTCCAACTAATGCAAACGCGATAAGTAACTTGACATGGTCAAGGTTGCGCCGGAGGCCACCCTCTGGCCCCCGGCGCAACCTTGAATGGAGATGTCGCATAAGTTATTGCGTTTGTATTAGTTCCCCGTTATACCGTACCCTGTGCTCCGTCAAAAGAAATGTAAGCAGTGAAGTGTGAGCCGTTTTGCCTTTTCCAGCCGTCCGGCTTTATCTCAGGACATCTCCGATTTTTATCTTGGAGCCGAGAGAGAATGCGTACGCTTCCATCTCTTTTTTGCCTTCGGGCTGAAGGCGTGCGATAAGAAATACGGTCCTGCCCCCGCAACTGACTTCGAGGCCTTCTTTTCTAACGGCGATGACCTCGCCCGGGTGGGCGCCGTCCCTCTTCTCAGGGAGGGGCAAAGACTCGCCTTCGATGATCTTTATCCGGGTCGTCCCGGCGAAGATGAAAGCCGACGGCCAGGGTGAGAAGGCCCGGACCTGACGGCCGATAAGCTCAGCCGGCTTCGCCCAATCCACCTGTCCATCTTTCTTGCGGAGTTTGGGTGCGTAGGTGGCCAGGGCGTGGTTCTGAGGGACAGGTGTCATCCGGTTGATCTCATGGAGTGTCTGAACGAGGAGCGCGGCGCCTCTTTCAGCCAGCCTGGTCTCGAGCTCAAAGGCCTTTTCGCGCGGCTGGATATCCATTTCCTCTTGAGCCAGGATGTCGCCTTCGTCCATTTTTTCGTTGAGGACGAAAATCGTCACCCCGGTTTTTTGTTCGCCGTTGAGGATGGCCCATTGGACGGGCGATGCGCCGCGGTATTTGGGAAGCAAAGAAAAATGAACGTTGACGGAGCGGTGAGGCGGGAGATCGATGATCGAGCGGGGCAAGATCTGGCCGTAGGCAACCACGACGTTGATGTCCGGACGCGCGGAATTGATTGTTTCCAGGGCCAGCGCATCATGCCGGATCTTCTCCGGTTGGAAGACGGGGATTTTTTTCTCCGCGGCGAATCTCTTCACCGGGCAGGGAACGAGGTGTTTCCCCCGGCCCGATGGCCGGTCCGGCTGAGTGATGACGAGCTCTATGGAGTGGCCGGTCCGGAGGAGACCCCCGAGGGAGGGCAGGGCCGATTCGGGGGCCCCGAAGAAAACGATTCTCATCAAGCCTTGCCTGTTTCGGAACGCTTTTTCAATTTCTTCTTAATCAGGGTCCTCTTCAGAGGAGACAGCCGCTCAATAAAAAGCCTTCCATTGATGTGGTCGATCTCGTGGCAGAAGACTCTGGCCAGCTGACCTTGAGCCTGATAGATCTTTTCCTTCCCTTCGAGGTCAAGGCCTCTGACCACGACCTTAACCGGTCTGGCGACTCTCTCCCGAATGTCGGGGACAGAGAGGCAGCCTTCTTCCATGATGACCTCTCCCTCTTGGCTTAGGAGTTCTGGATTGATTAAGATGATCAGGTCTTCTTCTCTTTCGCCCACCGAAACGTCCACCGTAATCACTCTCTTGCCGACATTCACCTGGGGAGCCGCCAGCCCGATCCCCGGCGCCGAGTGCATGGTTTCGACCATGTCGCGGACGAGCTCCAGAATCTGCTGGTCGATCGTCCGGACGGGCTCGGCAGAAGTGGACAGAACCGGGTCCCCGTATTTGATGATCTTCCGGATCCCCATGGTTATTCCCTCAGCCACTTATTTTAGGCAAATTCACGGCTTTATGCAATTCAGTAAAGATGGTGAGAAGTGAGCTGTGAGCAGTGAGCAGTGAGAAGCTAAAATCACAGGAAATATATGATCGCTCAATCACTTATCAATCATCCGTCATCGTCAAGATGTTTAAGCCCGTAGGAAGCAAGGGATATGAGGGGTAGGCACGGGCAAGCAATTTCCCCAGAGTGCAATATTCAAGTGGATTTTACGCCAACTTGCAGGAGTAGGAGGTCTCAAGAGAAAACCAATGAGTTTTCAGTATTTATTGTCTACTCACTCGCTCACATCCCTCTTATATAACGGCCGAGGGCGGCGGGGGTTCATCGGGGGCGCCGGCATTCCGGAGCGGAACACGGACAAGGTAGTAGCCCATGACGACCAGGACAACGATGCCCACAATATAGCTGGGGCTCTTAAAAATCTCGGGGATGTTGAACTTGAGGATTCCCTGCATAAAAAAGAATGTCCAGGCCGCCCTGAGCAGCCCCGTCAGCGCTTCCCCGGCGATCAGCCCAGCGGCCAGCAGGATACCAACATTCTCGACGCGCGCTTTCTGGGCCGGGTTCAGTTTCTTGCGCACAACCATCTTGTCCACGATCCCCTTGATCATTCCCCCCGCAAAAATAGCAAAGGTGGTTTCGAGGGGAAGATACATCCCGACGGCCACAAGCATGGGGGATTTGACCTGGACCAGGATAAAAGCAAACCCCATGAACAACCCGACGATAACCAGGGGCCAGGCCATCTCACCGCCGACAATTCCCTTGGAGAGGGCGGCCATCAGACCGGCTTGGGGAGCGGGAAGTTCCCTGCTTCCAAAGGTGAACGCGCCGTGGAGGATCATCAAGGGGAAGAAAAGAACGAGCGAGGCGATGAGTATGCCGAAGATATCTCCGACCTGCATTTTCCATGGTGTGCCGCCCAGGATGTGTCCGACCTTCAGGTCCTGGAGCATCTCTCCCGCGACGGCCGAAGAGACACAGACAACGGCGGCGACCCCGAGAACGGCGGTCACCCCGCTCATACCTGTCGCTCCCACGAGAACCATGAGCAGGGCGGCGATAATCAGGGTGGAAAGGGTCAGGCCGGAGACGGGGTTATTCGATGAACCGATCGTTCCCACGAGATTGCCGGAGACCGCCGCGAAGAAGAACCCGGCCACGGCCATGACTGCCGCTGCCAGAACGGCGGTTCCGACAGATTTAGAAAATATGTTGTAGACGAAGATCATCAGAACGAAGGTGATCGCCAATCCTCCCAGGACGACTTTCATGTTCAGGTCTTTTTCCAGACGGGACGCCACCTCGACATGTCCGGCTGCTTTTCTCACATCGGCGACCGATCTCTTGATCCCGGCGCCGAGGTTTTTCCTCATCCTGTAGAGGGTATTGCCGGCGCCGACGAGCATGCCGCCCACGGCGATCGGCCTGATGATGAACTTCCAGACATTGACCATCATGTCCGCCCACCCGACCTGAGCCATGGAAACACCCGGGCCGTAAAATTTTTCGACCAACTGGGGGCCAAGGAAATACATGAAGAGAGGAGCGAAAAGCCCCCAAGCCAGCACGCCTCCGGCGAAGTTGAGAGACGCGAGCCGGGGCCCGATAATGTAGCCGACGCCGATGTAGGCAGGATAGATTCCGGGCCCGGCCACGGAGATCGTTCCCCCCGTGTCGACTTTGGGAGCGGCTTTCTCTATTCCCAGCCTGACAAAGCTCGTCCCAATCGAGCCGACCTTGATGACAAAATCCTTGGTCGCCGCAAAGAGCCTGATGACTCCCAGGGAGTAGATAAAAGCGCCGACTCCCATGGCTTGGAAAAGGAACTTGGCGCCGGCGCTGCCCTTCTGCCCGGCCTTGTGGATTTCGGAGGCCGCCACGGACTCGGGGAAGGGAAGGTCGGGATCGGTCACCATGACCCGTCTCAAGAAGGTGACGAAAAGGATCCCCAGGAAACCGCCGACAAACATGAGCGCCGTGGACTTGAGATAGGCATCGACCGTGTTGAGCTTCGTCCAAGCGCCCACGATCAGAAAAGCGGGGATCGTGAAGATGGCTCCGGCCGCGACGGATTCTCCGATCGATCCGACCGTTCGGGCGAAATTCTCTTCGAGGATGGAGCCTCTCAAGATCCGCAGAACGGCCATCCCGATGACCGCCGCAGGATAAGTGGCCGCGATGGTCATGCCCGCCCTGAGTCCCAGGTAGGCGTTGGCCGCCCCCAGAATCACGGTCATGAACAACCCCAGCACAAGAGCTCTGCCCGTGAATTCCCGGAGATCGGTCTTTTCAGGAACAAAAGGTTTGTAGCTCATCCCTCTCTCCTTGAGTGAACTGATGCCCTAATGTATATTAAAAGTCGTCCCGGAAAGTCAAGACAATATAGTGAGCAGTGAACTGTGAGCCGTGAGCGGAAATTAATGAGTGATCCAAAATGCTCTATCCCAAGAACTTAACTCCTTTCTCATCATCCCTTCCCCCTCACCGTCACTTCGAAACGCAGGAACCGGAATTTTGATTGAACGGACGACTAAAATGTGGTAAAAGGATGGAGGAGAATGAAGAAGGACTGAAATGAGTCTCATCAGTTGGTTCAAGGAAAGACTTTTTTGTGACCTGGCCATCGACCTGGGCACAGCCAATACCCTGGTCTTCCTGAAAGGCAAGGGGATCATTGTCCAGGAACCCTCGATCGTCGTGATCAACAAGCAGTCCGGCAAGGTCGAAGCCGTGGGCACAAGGGCCAAGGAAATGCTCGGCAAGACGCCGTCCTCGGTGATCGCCATCAAACCGATGCGCGACGGAGTGATCGCCGATTTCGAGATCGCCGAGAAGATGCTCGACTTTTTTATCAAAAGGTCGATGAACAACCGGGGCTTCCTGCTCCGCCCCAGAATCGTCATCGGCATCCCGACCGGAATCACCCAGGTCGAGAGGAGGGCTGTCAAGGACGTGGCCATGCGGGCCAAGGCCTCCGAAGTCTATCTCATCGAGCAGCCCGTGTCGGCCGCCATCGGGGCCGACCTTCCGATCTCCGAGCCCACCGGAAACATGATCGTAGACATCGGGGGGGGGACAACCGACATCGCCGTTATCTCGCTCAACGGAATCGTCTTCAATCACTCGATTCGGATCGCCGGTAACGAGATGGACGAGTCGATCATTCAATATCTGAAGAAGAAATACAACCTCCTGATCGGAGAGCGGACGGCCGAGCAGGTCAAGATCCAGATCGGCTCCGCCTATCCTCTGGATGAACCGATGACCATAGAGATTAAGGGGAGGGACCTCCGGGAGGGCATCCCCAAGACGATCGTCGTCGACGACCAGGAAATCCGGGAATCGCTCGAGGATGTTGTCTCCTCCATTATCAACGCCATCCGGATCGCCCTCGAAAAGACGCCCCCGGAACTCTCGGCCGACATCATCGACCGCGGGATCATCCTCACGGGGGGAGGGGCGCTTCTGAAAAACCTGGACAAACGCATCCGAGAGGAAACCCAGCTGCCCGTTTTTATAACCGACGATCCCCTGGCCTCTGTTGTTCTCGGAGCTGGCAAGATGCTGGATGATCTCGAGCTCTTGAAAAAGATATCTCTGATTTGATCAGCCTTGGACTTTCATGCCCTCGTTCCTGAGAGAAAACAAGAAACCGATCATTTTCCTGGCCTTGATTTTTTTCCATCTCATCTTGATCTCGCTCCAGGTTCCGCTGGGCTACAAACAGAGCCTGTTTGAGAAAGCCGTCTTCGGCGTGTTTTCGCCCTTCCAGCGCCTGACCAGTTCGGCACTCCGCGGCGCAGGGAACTTCTGGAGCCGTTACCTTCACCTCGGCCGTGTCGAAGAGGAGAATCAGCGGATGCGGAAGGAGCTGTTTTTTCTCCGTCAGCAAGTGAATTTTCTGAAGGACTCGCTCCTTCGATTCCGGACCGAACGGGAGATCGAGGCCCTGCTCTCCAGGGTCGGGAGTTCGATCATCGTGTCCCGGGTGATCGGACTGGATGCCTCGAACTATTTCCGATCCATCATCATCAACAAGGGTCGCCTCGACGGCGTGAAAAAGGACATGGTCGTCCTGGACAAATTCGGAAATCTGGTCGGAAGGGTGGTCGATCCGGTCTCGCTCGACGAGAGCCGGGTTCAACTGGTCACCGACACGGAGAGCGGGGTCAGCGTCTACTGCGGGCCGGAGCGGTCCGTCGGCGTCGCCTCGGGCGACGGGCAGGGAAGATGCCTGGTCAAGTATATTCTCGCTTCGGCCAAAGATGCGCAGCCCGGCGATGAGATTATCACCTCCGGTTTCGACCATATCTTCCCCTCGGGAGTCAAGGTGGGGAAGGTCCTCTCTTCCGTCCAAGATACGTCCCTCTTCAAGAAGATTCTGATCGAGCCCATGTTCCGACACAGTGAAATCGATGAAGTCGCGATTTTGACCGCGGATATCAAACACCTTTTTTGAGGCGGAGCGAGATGAGAGATTTCGCAGAGGCCGGCTTGGGGATCCTGGGGGCCTTCCTTCTGTACACCCTCCTGGGCAAGATCTCTGTTTCGCTGCTCCTCATCTTTAATCCGTTCCTCCTGGTCGTGATGTATTTTGCCTTGGCCAAGGGAGAGATGTTCGGCGCATTCACGGGGACCTTCTGCGGTCTGGTCCAGGACTCTTTTTCTATCGGCGTTTTTGGGGTGGCCGGGTTGAGCCAGACCGTCCTCGGTTATTTGACCGGATTTGTTTCGAAAAAAATCAACGTCGTCCCTCTTTCCCGGAACTTTGTTTTTCTGCTTATCATGGCCACGGCCGAGCTGCTCATCTGGGCCCTTCTCTATGCGTTGATCTTCGCCCAGCGGTTGAACACCGGGGGAGCGCTTCTCTTCCTGCGGCCCCTCTTGATGGCCTTGTGCGGCAGCCTCTTCTTTTACTTCAAGCGTAAATCGAAAGCGGACAAAGCCTAGAAAGATGATCGAAGCCGACAAGATCTACGAGGACCTTTCGCTGATCCTGCGCCGGGCGCGAACGATCTTTCTGATCATCGAGATTCTGTTTGTCCTGCTGATCTTTTCCTACTGGAAAATTCAGATCCTCGAGCACCAAAAGTACTGGAGGCTGTCCGAAGCGAACCGGACGAGAGAGGTGCTCCTTCCCTCTCCGCGGGGCTTGATCCGCGACCGGAACATGGTCATCCTGGCGAACAACACGGCCTCTTTCCGGGCCTGCATCATTCGGGAGAACTGCAAGAATTTCAAGGAATCCTGCAGCAAGGTCAGCCAGCTGTTGGAGATCGAGGAGGACGTCCTCAAGAAACGAATTGAAAAATACGCCTCCATGCCGCAGTTTGCGCCGCTGGTGGTGAAAGATAACTTGGCCATCGAGGATGTGTCGCGCATCGAGGGAAGAAAGCTGGAGCTCCCCGAATTGGTGATCGAGACCGAACCCAAGAGGTCATATCCTTACGGGATGGTCGGCGCGCACGTCCTGGGCTATCTCCAGGAGATATCGTCCGAGGAACTGAAGATGGAAACGTTCAAGAAAAAACACCTCGGAGACCTGGTCGGAAAAATGGGCGTTGAGAAAGAGTACGAGCGGCGGTTGCAAGGCACCGACGGCCGGCTGATCGAGGTCGTGGACAGCCTGGGGCGGGGCAGGGGAGAGATCGGGAGGATCGAGCCCATTCCGGGGGAAGACATTCAACTGACTCTGGACTTCGATCTCCAACGCAAGGCCGAGGAGCTTCTCAACGGCCGGGAGGGCGCGATCCTGGTCCTGGACCCCCGGAACGGCGAGATCCTGGCCCTGGCCAGCTTCCCCACTTTTGACCCCAACAAATTCGTCAGCCGTTTTTCGCCGGAGGAGTGGCAGAGCCTGATCACGAGCCCGGTCTTTCCGCTTGAGAACCGGGCCATTCGGGGTCTCTATTCTCCCGGCTCGGCCTTTAAACCGATCATCGCCCTCGGAGCTCTGGAGTCGAACGTCATCTCCGAGAGCACTTCCTTCTTCTGCAGCGGATCGACGGAGATCTACGGGCATCCGTTTTCCTGCTGGTTCAAACCCGGCCACGGGTTTATGAACCTGACCAACGGGATCAAGAATTCATGCAATGTCTATTTCTATAACGTAGGCCGGCGCCTTGGGATCGACGATATCGCCAGGTACTCGGGGATGGTCGGCTTGGGTAAAAAATGCGGCATCGACATTCCCGGCGAAAAGGAGGGGCTGGTGCCGAGCCCCGAGTGGAAGGAGAGGACCTACCACACCGCCTGGTTTCCGGGTGAGACCATCTCGGTTGCGATTGGGCAGGGGCCACTGGTCGTGACTCCTCTCCAGGTCGCGGCTTACACGGCCGTGATCGCCAATCGGGGGAGGCGAATTATCCCTCACCTCTTCAAGTCCGCCCGGGAGGACGCCTCCGGATCGCCGGTCCCGATCAAACGAGAGAACTTCGAAAAGGTGATCGAAGGGATGTGGTTGTCGGTCAACGATCACGGAACCGGACAGCAGGCCAGGGTCGAGGGATTCAACATCTGCGGAAAAACGGGTTCGACCCAGACCATGAGCTCAGAACTGGCGAAAAAATTGGCCGCACAAAACAGAGGTGTCAAAACGCACTCCTGGTTCACCGGTTTCGCGTCTAGAGAAGAGCCGCGGATCGTCGTTACGATCTTGGTGGAATTCGGAGGCATGGGCGGCGCAACGGCCGCTCCTCTGGCCCGGGAGCTTTTCGACCTCTATAAGAAAAAATATGATTGACCGTCGTTCTTTTGCCGAGATTGACTGGGTCCTCATCGGACTGTTGCTGGTGAATTCGGCGATCGGCGTCCTCACCATCTACAGCGCCTCCCACTATCTGACCCCGAGTTATTATTTGAAACAGGTTTTTTGGATTGTCTTCAGCCTCGCCCTGCTCTTTTTGTTGATGTCGGTGGACTATAAGATCCTGTCCACTTATTCTCTTTATGTCTATGTCGGCCTGGTCGGTTTGCTGCTCACGATGCTTGCTTTTGCCCGGCTCGTTCACGGGACAAGGAGTTGGCTCACTTTCCGTTTTTTCCAGGTGCAGCCGTCGGAAGTCACTAAGATCGTCCTCATCCTTCTCCTGGCCCAAATCTTTTCCGAATTCAAAAGGAATTTTCTCACCGCCAATGCCACTTTGATGAGCGCCCTCCTGGCCGGCCTTCCGATGCTGTTCATCGCCTTCCAGCCCGACCTGGGCACGGCGCTCAGTTTTTTGCCCGTCCTGCTCGGAGCCTTGATCTTGGCCGGGCTGAGGAAAAAGAGCATCGTCATTCTTTTGCTGGCGACTCTGGCCCTCACGGTGGTGGGCTGGAACTTCTATCTCAAGGATTATCAGAAGCGAAGGCTGACGACATTGGTCTCGCCGGGCCAGGATCCCCAAGGCTCCGGCTACCACATCCTTCAGTCCAAGATTGCCATCGGATCCGGGGGTCTCTTGGGCAAAGGTTTCAAAAAAGGAACGCAGAGCCAGCTCAGATTCCTGCCCGCCCGGCACACCGACTTCGTCTTCTCCGTCATCGGCGAGGAGTTCGGTTTTGTCGGGGTCGTGGTCGTGATCTTTTGTTATTTTCTTTTCCTGCGCCGGATTTTCCTCTCCGTCCACAAATCCAGAGACCGGGCCGGCGTCTACATCATTTTCATGGTCGGGATGATGATCGCCTTCCAATTTTTCGTGAATGTCTTGATGGTGACCGGGCTCTTGCCGGTGGTCGGCGTCCCCCTGCCTCTGATCAGCTACGGCGGCTCTTCGCTTCTGACAAATTATCTGGCCGTGGCCCTCGTCCTCAATGTCAAAATGCGGCGAATGGCCAATGTCTGACGGGGGCGGAGCCGGATGACCAGCCAAAAAAGTCGGACATTCAACCTCGATGAGCTGCTGAGACAGGTCCAAAAGCCGGGCCGCTACACCGGCGGCGAATGGAACGAGATCAGGAAAGATCCCCGCGGAGTCAAGGCCAAGGTCGGGCTCGTCTTTCCCGACGTCTATGAAGTGGGAATGTCCTACCTCGGTCAAAAGATACTGTACGCGATCCTCAATGAGTCTCCTGAAATCCTGGCGGAGAGAATTTTCGCCCCCTGGCTGGACTTCGAACAAAGACTCCGCGCGACCCGGACGCCCCTCTACTCTTTAGAAAACAAGACTCCTCTCCGGGAGTTTGACATTCTGGGCTTTTCCCTCCTCTATGAGCTCAACTATTCGAACATTTTGACCATTCTGGAACTCGGCCAGATACCATTCCAGGCCGAAAGGCGAGATCTCTCTTTCCCTCTTGTCATTGCCGGAGGTCCGGCGGCCTTCAACCCGGAGCCGCTGGCCGACATCTTTGACTTTTTTCTGATCGGCGATGGCGAAGAAGCCTTTCCGGAGATCGTCCAGCGCTACACCGCCTTAAGAAAGAGCGTCCGGAAGAAAACCGAACTCCTTGGCGAAATGGCACGGATCCGGGGCGTTTACGTGCCTTCCCTTTACTCCCCGTCGACGAGCGCGGCGTCCGGCTTGGTCATCCCCAAACCGAAAGATGGGGCGCCGGCCGTGGTCAAGAAAAGAACGCTTCACCCGTTCCATCGGGCAGTGATTCCTGAGGCCATCGTTGTCCCGAATATCCAGGTCATTCATGACCGGGTGGCCGTCGAAGCGGCCAGGGGATGTCCCCAGAAATGCCGATTCTGCCAGGCGACAAACCTCTACTCTCCTTTCCGTGTCAAGAGTCCTTCCCATCTCGTCGACAAAATGCTCAAGAGCCTTCGCTCCACCGGCTACGAGGACGCATCCCTGACCGCGCTTTCGATCAGCGATTACCCTTATCTCGACCAGACCGTAAAGTCGCTCATGGGAGCTCTGAGCAAACAGAAGATCGCTCTTTCGCTCTCGTCCCTGCGTCCCAAGGGACTCTCGGCCGAGGTCACGGAGAACATCATCCAAGTCCGGAAGACAGGCCTCACGCTGGTTCCTGAAGCCGGCACCGAAAGACTGCGCCGGGTTATCAACAAACACATCACTGAAGGGGAAATCGAAGAGGCCGCCGCCAACGCCTTTTCCCGGGGGTGGCGGCTGCTCAAACTCTATTTCATGGTCGGTCTGCCAACGGAAAAGGAAGAGGATTTGCAGGGTATCGTCTCCCTCGTTAAGGGGATCGTCGGCCAGGGCAGCCGGGTGCTCGGATCCCCGCCCCGGATTAACCTCAGTGTCTCATCTTTCATCCCGAAGCCTCATACGCCTTTCCAATGGCTGGCCATGGACGACGAACAGGTCCTGCTGGAGAAGCAAGAATTCATCAGGAGCGGTCTGAGGAGACTCCGGTCGGTCGAAATCAAAGAACACCCAATCCAGACTTCTCTCCTGGAGGCCGCCTTTTCCAGGGGAGACAGGCGCCTGGGAGCGGTGTTGAGAGATGCCTGGACAAGGGGAGCCAGGTTTGACAGTTGGAGAGACCAGTTCCGATTCTCCGTTTGGGAGGAGGCGTTCGCAGCCGCCGCGATTTCTTATCACGGATACCTGGGTGAGTTGGATTGGGGAAGCCCCCTCCCTTGGGATGTGGTCCAAACCGGAATCAAAAAATCGCAACTGCTCGAGGAGCTCAAAAAAGCCCTTCGAGAGGAAACGACCTCCCCCTGCCTGGAAGCGGAATGCCGGATCTGCCGGGGATGCGAGCTTGCGCCTTTCCTCGACAGGAAGCTCCCGGAAGAAGCCATCCCTCCGGCAAAAGGCCAGATTGCTTTTGGCGAGCCCACTCCTCAGACCATTCGGTATCGAGCCACCTATGCGAAGACCGGCCAGGCGCGGTATCTCTCTCATATCGACTTGATCAATGTCCTGCAGCGGGCCCTGCGGCGGGCGGGAATTGGAGTCCTCCAGTCAGAGGGCTTTCATCCCAAGATGCTCATTTCCTACCTGCCGGCCCTCCCTTTGGGCTTGGAGGCGAGGGAAGAGGTCCTGGAATTCAAGGCTCCTTTTCTGTTAAAGGAAGATTCTTTCGTGAGCCATCTCAACCGTCATCTTCCTTTTGGGATTGAGTTCACCCACCTCAGAATGATGAATCAAAACGATCCGCCGCTCACCAGAGACGTCCGAGGATTTGTCTATTCACTCGATCTCGGGAAGCCGGCGGTTGAAGAAGCGGTTCTGTCCAGAGCGCGTGCGAGGAACCTCAGCTGCCCCGACCGGGACAGCGCTTTAAGAACGCTCCTTGAAGAGTATCTCGGTCAAGACCCTGATCCTGCCGTAGATCGCCTTTCGCTCGAGCCTCAAACGAACCGGCTCGTTATCCAGATTCGTTCGTCCGACTCGAGGACCATCCGGCCCCAGGATCTTGTCGAGAAAATCATTGGCCTTCCCGACTCCGTTTATTTCCTGACCAGGGAAAAAATTGTCTTCGGTCATGGGGCCGAGGAAATTGACAGGTCCGGGTGATTCCTGTATAAATGTGGGGCCAACCGCAAACAATCTAAGGCACACGTATGATTCCTAAATCCCGTGAAGGAGGGTGACGTGATCGATTTTAGTCTGTCCGAAGAACAACGAGCGCTTCAAGAAATGGCCCATGAGTTTGCCGCCAAGGAGATGAGACCGAATGCGGCCAGGTATGATAAGGGGCACGAATTCCCGGCGGATGTCATGCAGAAGGCCTTTGAGGTCGGTTTCATCAGTTGCCAAATCCCCAAAGAGTATGACGGGGGAGGCCTGAGCGACCTGGATACGGTTATCATCAGTGAAGAGCTGGCCTGGGGCTGTGCCGGCATGTACACGACGATCATGGCCAGTTCTCTGGCCTTCACCCCGATCATTCTTTTCGGGAGCGACGAGCAGAAAAAGAAGTTCCTGACGCCTTTCACCAGGAAGATGTCCCTGGCCGCGTTCTGCCTGACCGAGCGGGAGGCCGGATCCGACGCCGGTTCGCTGAAAACCAAGGCCCTGAAGTCGGGGTCGGAATACGTCATCAACGGCTCGAAATGTTTTATCACCAACGGCGGGGTAGCGAGCCTCTACGTCGTCTTCGCCAACACCGACCCAGAGAAGGGTGCCCGCGGGATCAGCGCCTTCGTGGTCCCGCGCGAGACTCCAGGCATCTCCATCGGCAAAGAAGAAGACAAACTGGGTCACCGAGCCTCGAACACGACTGAAGTCATATTTGAAGACGTCAAGATCCCCGCCCAAAACCTCCTGGGAAAGGAAGGCTTGGGATTTCTGATCGCCATGCGGACGCTCGACCACACCCGGGCGCCGGTCGGAGCCGCCGGGGTCGGAGTGGCCCGGGCAGCCATGGAGTACGCGATCGAATACGCGAAGACCCGAGTCCAGTTCGGCAAACCCATCGCCCTCTTCCAAAACACGTGCTTCAAAATCTCTCAGATGGCCATGGAAATCAACGCTGCCCGACACCTCGTCTGGCACTCGGCTTGGTTGATCGACCAGGGCAAGCCGTGCGGCAAAGAGTCCGCGATGGCCAAGTGTTTCGGCTCCGACGTCGCCATGAAAACCTCCGTGGACTGCCTCCAGATTTTCGGCGGGTACGGCTATATGAAAGATTATCCCATAGAGAAGTTGGTGAGGGATGCCAAGCTGCTCCAGATCTATGAGGGGACCAATGAGATCCAGCGTCTGGTGATCTCCCGGGAAGTGATCGGACCGATCAAAGAATCGAAATAAGGAACCCTCCGCCGTCCCCGGCACTCCGTTCTCCGAACTCTAAAAATCGAAAAAAATATAGGGTGCGCTGAACAGGATTCACCTTCTGTTGGTTGGGGAAATGGTTCGAGGAGTTAGGAGACGCTGAGCTCGTGATGTGTCAATCCGCTATTTGGCCAGGATATCGACGAGATCCTCTTCAACGGATTTCTTCGGTATTTCGATGATCCGGCCTTTCTCCTGGCCGTTGATAGAGACAATAAAAGTCGGGAGCTTGGTCACGTTTTTGCCCCGGATGTAGGGCTCACGGGCTTGCTTATCGCGGGCCATTCCGACATAGTCTGTCACGAAGACGGGATTCCCGGCGAGCTCCATGATCTTGAAATATTCGCCGACATGGGCTTTGCTGTCCGGGCACCAAGTCCCGAAGTAGATTTCGACCCGGACTTCCTGCTTGAGAGCTTTGAGTTTCTCGATCGCGACTGGGTTGGGGACATAAGATTCAGCCACGGCCTTCCAATCCGGGCAGCCCTGGAGGACTTCATCTTTGGTGAGGGGACCCTGCATTTCGATTTGACCTTTCAAAAACATTGTCGACAAAAAGGCTAAGGCGAGAAAAAAACCTATTTTTTTCGTCATGACTTGATCCTTGAGGGGGAAAAAGGAGTCTAATAATGGACCCTCTTATTCTTCAGTAAAATATTCAGGAATGAGCGCCAGGGTATCGATCCCGGCCCCCTTGGCTATGTCTATGACTTCCATGACCTTGACAAAGGGAACCTTCGCGTCGGCCCGGATGAAAACCGTCTTGTCCTGGCGGACGGAATAGAGCCGTCGCAGCTCTTCTTGAAGAGTCCTGAGCTCATAGGGGTCTTTGTTGATCAAGATGGTATTGTTTTTCTGTATGGTCAAGACAATGAGACCTGTCGGCTGGGCGCCCGACGTGTCGGTTTGAGTCTCTGGAAGCTTAACGTCGATCCCTTTTTGGACGAGAGGAGTAATAACCATGAAGATGATCAGCAGAACCAGCAAGACGTCGCACAGGGGGACCACATTAGGTTCAGCTTTTGCCATGCTTTCCTCCTAAAACTTGCACTCTCAGGGAAATTATTCTATGCCACTCGTCTGGAACTTGTCAATCTGTTTTATCTGAGCGTCTCCAGGGCTTTTTTATTGTTGGATGTTTTGAAGACCAACAAGGTCATGCCGTCACCGGCGGAGGTCCCATAACAGTAATCGATATCGATAACCGCGTTGCCCAGCAGGGCGCCTATCTCGGCCCCCGCCCCGATCCTATCGGAGATCTGAACCGTGATGACCTTCGTGGATTTGACTTTGTAGCCAAGGGTCTTGAGGGCCGCCTGCGCTTTGGCATTGTCGGCCGTGATGAGCAAGAAATGTCCGACTTTTTCTTCAGAGTAGGCACATACCCCTCGAAGATTGATACCCGCGTTGGCCATTGTCCCCAGGACTCGGCCAAAGATACCCGGCTCGTTGGGCGTGATAACGTGGAGTTCGATAGCCTCATTGACGTTGTGCACCTGCGATTCTCCTTCGGGAAAAAATTATACCAGAAACGCGCCCCCGATGACAAAAAAAAGTTGTATTTTCCTCTGGCCTGCCTATAATCTGAAAGGTTGGAGGATAGACCAGGATGACCCAGCGACCAAAAATCAGGGTTGCCATCGTCGACAATTCGATCAACCCGGACATCTACACGCCCGTTCAGCACTGGACCTCTTTTCTCAATGCGGAATGGCGGGCCTTTCGTGCGCCCGATAACCGTTTGCCCGACTTCAAAGAAGGCTTTACCCATATCATCTTGTCGGGCTCAGAGGCTTCTATCTTGGACCGGGACGGCTGGGTTTGGGAGGAGGTCGAGTTCGTCCAAGAGGCTCTTATCCGAGGCCTGAGCATCCTCGGCTCATGCTACGGGCACCAGCTTCTCGCCCTCGCCCTCCGGGGGCCGGCACACGTTCGCCGGTCCCAGGAAGCGGAGATCGGCTGGATCCCGATTGAGATCAACGGAAAGGCCGATTTATTAGGGCGAAAGGGGACGGCCTATACTTTTTCCAGCCATTTTGACGAGGTCGTGGATCTTGACGATTCTTTCGAGATTCTGGCTTCGACCGATGTTTGCCCAATCCAGGCATTTGAGCTCAAGGGACGGCCGGTCTGGGGCGTGCAACCCCATCCCGAGATTGACATCCCGTCGGCCCGAAAATTCTTGGAGAGCCTGGTCAATCTGAAGTTCCGTTCCTCGCCTCTTTTTGAGAAGGCGCTCGAGTCGGCTCCCCGAGACTCCGGTTTGATTTTTCCCCTCTTGAAAAAGTTTCTCGGCTCCAATTCTTAGACTGCAGGCCAGGCGGGATCGCTGTTTTCCCTTGACAAACGGCTCGATATGTATTTTATTAATATTGTAGTCGATTTTTGCGAGAGGAGGATTGGATGAAGAAAAAAAAGCTTGCCATTCTAATCGTCTGCCTTTTGATGTTTTGCACCCTCGGCGGTTGGGCGCAAACCAAGAAACTCAAGTCAATCGGCCAGTACACCTTTTGTCGGATCAGAGGAAAAGTCCCCACCCCGGACGTGATGAAGACTCTTGTCGATAAGTATGCCGCCGACCTTAAATACGGATTCGATATGGCCGGATCCGGAGACGTCTACTTATTATTTATCGACCAGGTCAAAACGGCCAATTTCAAGGAGGAGAGCCTGCCCGTGGGCGAGAAATTCATGTGGATGCTCTTTCGCTCCAACGGGAAGGTGAAGATTGTCCAGGATGTGGAATGGGCTGGCAAGGCTCCTCTTGATGTCTATTCTTTTGAGGTCGTCAAAGATTTCAAGCACTATTATTTCTTTATCCCCAGGCCGTGCGGCAACGTTGCGCTGCGCAAGGTGGAAGAGGTTGCGCCCCTCCCCCGATGCCCACCTGCAGCCTCGTCGTCACGCCCTCCAAGGCCAACCTGAATGACCCCATCACCGTCGATGTGGGCGGCAGCCAGAATGTCAAATCCGTGGAAGTGGATGTCTATAACAGCCAGGGAGCCAAATCGGCACTCACGCCTTCTCGCCCGATTCACCCAAGTGGCAGACCTCTCTTGATAAACCAGGGGAGTACACGTTCAAGGCCCGAGTCTTCAACTTGAAAGGGGAACCGGCCGGCAGCGGCTGTGAAGCCAAGACATATATCAATTTCCCGCCCGTCTGCAAGCTCGTGACATCTTGTCTCCCCTGCAAGGACTATGTGGGGCGGCCGATCACGATCGATGCCTCCGGCTCCACCGACCAGGACGGCGAGCTCGTCAAGTCCACTTTTGAGATCGTCGATGCCACGGGAAAGTCCGTGGACACGTTCACGGCGAGCCAAAAGCCGCTAAAGTGGGACAAGGTCTTTGTCAAGCCGGGAGTTTATACCGTCACCGCCACGGTCTTTGATAATGCCGGAGCCGCCTCCCCGGCGTCAGACTCCTGCAAGATCACTTTTGAGGTCACCCAGAAAAGGATGTTCTGGCTGGTGGAAGGCGGGCCGGGTGTTGTCAGAGGCACTTTCACCATGTTCGCAGGACTCCGCGGCGGCCTCTTCTACTGGCTCGTTCCGGATACCCTCGATTTTGTGGTCTCCGCGGGTGCGGGTGTGCCGTTCAAGGGAGATCCCTGGAGAGCCTTCTTCATGGCCAATGCGCTGGTCGATGTGCATGCCGGCGCGGCTTTCATCGGCGGAGGCCTTGGCTACAGCACGAAAGAACAGGTCCTTCGCAAATCGGGGCTCGATGTGGTCGGCAACATCGGCGTGGATTTGTTCAACAATTGGACCAATCGCGGCTCGCTGCTCTTTGAATTCCGTGGCCCTGTGGGCAGTGGCCGGACGTTCAATGAGCACTACAAGATGTTCCTTGCCTTCAGGCTGCTGTTTTAGTATTTGAAGATAACCATCGACGCTTGCTCAGGGCCAAGGATTTTTTCCTTGGCCCTTTTTATTGGGACTGAAAGGCGGTCACAAAAATGAAGATCGTCCTGATCGGGGCCGACGGGCAGCTCGGTTCGGACCTGCTCAAGACACTGAGGGAGGACGAGGTCTTCCCCCTCTATTACCCGAAATTTGATGTCACCGAGCCCGAGGCGGCCCGTTCTGTTCTCCTGGATCTGATACCCGAGGTGGTCATCAACACTGCGGCCTACCACCGCGTGGACGAGTGCGAAGACCACCCCAAGGAGAGCTTCCAGGTCAACGCGATCGCCGTGCGCGATTTGGCCCTGGTCTGCCGGGAGCTCGATGTCCCCCTGGTCCATTTCAGCACGGACTATGTCTTCGACGGCGCCAAGAGGAGCCCCTATCTGGAAGATGACCCTCCCAACCCCTTGAACGTGTATGCGGTGTCAAAGCTGGCCGGCGAGTTCTTCGTCCGCCAGGTCACGGGGAAATATTTTTTGATCAGGACCTGCGGCCTTTACGGAGTGGCCGGGAGCAAGGAGAAGGGCACCAATTTTGTGGAGAGAATCATCGAACTGGACAAGCGAAAGATGACCCTGAGGATCGTCAATGATCAATGGGTCACCCCGACCTCGACGGAGGAGCTGGCCCAAAGAGTCGCCGAGCTCATCCGCAGCCGATCTTATGGGCTCTATCATCTGACCAACGAAGGGGAGTGCACTTGGTACGATTTTGCCCGGGAGGTGTTCTCTCTCCTCGGGCAAAAAGCCAGCCTGATCCCGGTTGATTCGTTCACTTATGGGGCGAAGGCGCGGCGCCCTCTTTATTCTGTTCTGGAGAACAAGAGGGCCAAGGAGATCGGGTTGAGAGACTTTTCCCCCTGGGATCAGGCGCTCAGGAATTACCTTCTGAAAAAGGGACACATTCAATAGACGGCTTTTATTTTTCCCAGGATTTCCTCCGGTAGGACGGTGACCGTACCCTTCGAATCGGTCACGATATGAACAGTGTAACCCGAGGCGATGGGCTTTTGTTCGTCCTTGGTCAGGAGCAGGTAAGAAAAAACCGCCTTTTTGGGAGTCAGTTCGTCGAGCTCAACCCGGATAAAGAAACTATCGTCGTAGCGCAACGGCCTTTTGTAGCGACAGAAGGCTTCAACCACGACCAGATAATAGCCCAGTTTTTCTATCTCTTTATAGGGGATTTTCCTTTGGCGGATGAATTCGGTCCGGCCGATCTCGAACCACTCGAAATAGTTCTTATTGTGGGCGACGCCCATCTGGTCGGTCTCAGAATAGCGGACCCTCTCTTCGACCAGGATGAACGGTTTTTCCCCCTCGACCCGGACCGGGCTATCCGCCGAGCTTGCCGAGTTTGGCCAGTTCTTCATTATAATATTTCCGGTAGAGGATCTCCCACTCCCGGCTTCCCTCTTCGATCGGCTTTTTCTGAGATTGGATTTTATCAATGGCTTTCTTGTCCAGGGAATCATAGAGCTTCAGCTCTTCTTCGATGGACTTGACGATGTTCAGGCGGATTTCATTGGGGTCGTCCAGGAATTCGACCTGGTCGTTTCGGTAGAGGGCGTTCAGGATCTGGCGCGACAAGAAGTTGATTTTCTCTCTGGACAGTTTATTGCTCACAGGACGATGTCCTTCTCCTTGGCCAGCTTCGTCTTGATCATCCGGAACATGGTCTGGTATTCGATGTTTTCCTTGCGGATCTTCTCCATGTGCTTGCTCAGGATCTCCCGCACCTCTTGGTCCAGTTTGTCCTCTTTCTGAAATTCATCGGTGATGAGGCTGATGATCTCTTCGAGCAGCTTGGTTTTGCCTTCGATCAGGATCTTGCCGTCCTTCTGAAGATTCCGGATGGTGACAAAAGCCAAGTGTTCAATCTGATTCCTGTTGAGCCTCATTTCCTGAATAAAATACAATACCTCCCTGCAAAATTCAAGGATTGAGTGAAGATATTTTCGGCGCGATCGACCTTTAGGAGAGGACGACGAAGGGACGGAGCGTCCCCTGTCCGGGGTCCCGGCGGGCGAGAGCCAGGAACTCTCCCCGCTGGCTAAATAGGCGCAGGACGGTCGCCTGGTGGGGAAAGGACTCGAGGGGGAAAAAAATTCTGAATCCGGCCCGGGGGCACGGGCCGGCCGTGCCGGACCAGCTCTGTTCCCGCCTCATCCAGGACGATTTTGGGGAACTCAGGCAGGAGGACCTCGAGCGGAATCAGGAATTCTTCCGTCTTTCCCGCTTCGGCCTTCTGCCTGACCTCTTCGAGCCGAAGGCATTGGGAGATGTCAAATTGTCCCGAAACAAGCCGCCTCAGGTCCGTCAGGTGAGCGCCGCAGCCCAGGACCTGACCCAGGTCATGGGCCAACGAACGGACATAAGTTCCTGAAGAACACTTGACCTCGAAGTCGAGGAACGGCGGAGCGTACTTTTTCGCTCCGAAAATAGGAGATGAAAACCCGGCTGGGTCTGGGCGGGACTTCCTGTCGGGCCCTCGCCAGTTTGTAGAGGGGCTTCCCGAGAAATTTCTTGGCTGAGAAGGACGGCGCAAACTGGAGGATTTCGCCCTCGAATTTGCTCATCGCCGCGGCCAAGAGTTCCTCGTTCGGGAAGTCCAACCGTTGGGGAGAGTCCGGCCTTCCCTCCGAATCATAAGTGTCGGTTGAGAAACCAAGCCGGAAACGCCCTTCATAGACTTTGTCTTCCTTCGAGAAATAGGGGAATAGTCTGGTCGCTTTCCCTGCGGCCAAGATGAGAACGCCCGTGGCCAGGGGGTCGAGTGTTCCGAAGTGGCCGATTTTCCTCGAGCCAAGGATTCGTCGGACCTCCGAGACAGCGTCGTGGGAGGTAAAACCGCGCGGCTTATCGACGAGGATGAGTCCGTCCATTTCTCAAGCCCGAGAAGGCAGCCCCCAATCCCTGAATGCCGAGGCCTGAATCCCGGAGTACAGCCTCAATCTGATGGATCTTTCTGGTTCCTGAGAAGCTCGTCGACTTTTTCGGGGACTTCTCTGAGCAGGTTTTCGTACCGACCAGTGACTGTAAAGCCTGAGGCATGAACGTGGCCCCCGCCGCCAAAGTGCTCCGCCACCAGAGCCGCGTTGGCTCCGCCCTTGGAGCGGCAGCTGACGCGGAAGGTGTCTTTATCCATCTCCTTGAAAAAGAGAACCATGTCGATTCCCTTAATCGAGCGGGCCAGGGTCGTGATGTCCTCGGTGTCGATCTCCCTCAGGTTCAGCGAACTGAGATTCTCCCGGAACATGGAGATCACAGCGATGTTTTTCCTCTTGTTCATCCTCAGGGTGGACAGGACCTGTCCGAGAAGCCTGATCTTCTCCGGAGGATTATTGTTGTAGAGCATCTCCGAGATCTTGATCGGGCTCGCACCCCAGCGCGCCAGCTTCGAACAGGTCTCCAGGGCCTTGGCGGTGGTGTTGGAAAACTGGAAGGAGCCCGTGTCCGAGACGATGGCACAGTACAAATGATTGGCCATCTGGGAGGTGAAGCGGACCTTGAGTTCTTCTCCCAACTCGTAGACCATCTCTCCGACCGCAGAGGCCTGGGGATCAATCCAGTTGATATCGGCGTAAGTGAAATTGGAATAATGGTGGTCGATGTTGATCTTGAAACAATCCCCGAGGCGTTCCTGGCCCGAGCGCGCGACATCCGCGCACTCGAGGAGGATGACGATATCGAACTGGCTCGGGTCGATCTGCCCGATCCGGACCCTCTCCATGTCGGGGAAATTGTTGAACGGAAAAGGTGTGGGGTCGTGGTTGACAAAAGAGGCTTCCTTCCCCAAGAGCTCGACCATCAGGGAAAGGGCGAGACCGGTGCAGAGGGAGTCACCGTCCGGGCGAAGGTGGGAGGTGATGGCGATCCGCTGACTGTCGATGATCTTACGGCTGATCTGGCTCACCGGGCGGCTTTTCATACTTCTTGACGGCATCTAATATTTGATCAATTCTGTCTTCGTACTCCGGAACCGGATCCAAAGAAAAAACAAGGAGCGGATTGTACTTTAATTTGACCCGAGACGCAAGAGCTTTTCTCAGGTAGCCTTTCCTTTTTTCCAGCAGAGACATCACTTGATCCTTGTCCCGGCCTCCGAACAAGGACACATAGACGCGGGCCGTCATCAGATCGGGGGTGACTTCGACTCGGCTCACCGTGATGAGGCCGGATTCCTGGTCCTGGAATTCCCGGATCAGGAGCTGCCCGAGCACGTCCTTGATCAGGCTCGCGATCCTCTTTTCCCGGCGGCGTTCGTTCATTGTTCGTTTTCTCTCCCGTCGGGGATCAATAATAATGCGTCTCGTGGTGGAGGAGCTCCCCCTCGACCATGTGCCTGGCTTCGGCCAGGATCTTGTTCAGCGTCTCTTCGACAACTCCTTGCTGGCTGTTCAGGGCGGCGAAGCCGATCTGGGTGCGCTGCCATTTATCCTGATAGTCGAGCTCGGCCACGGCGACATTGTATCTCTTCTTGATTTTTTCTTTGAAGCTGTTCACGATCTGCCTCTTGTCTTTGAGAGATCGGCTGTAGGGAAAGAAGAATTCCAGAGACAAGAAGCCAATGACCATGATCCGATCCCGCCGACCGAGCCTATTCCGGCTGGACCTTCTCCGTGAGATAGGCTTCGATCTGGTCACCCGGCTGGATATCTTTGATTCCCTCCAGCCCGATGCCGCATTCGTAATCCTTCTTCACTTCCGTAACGTTGTCTTTGAGACGCTTCAAGGAAGAGATCCTTCCCTGGTGGATGACCTCTTTGTTCCGGAGCAGCCGGACCTGGGCGTTGCGGACGATCCGGCCGTCCAGGACGAAACAGCCGGCGATCGTGCCGACCTTGGGAACCTGGAAGATCCTCCGGATTTCGGCGCGTCCGAGGTAAGTCTCCTTGATCGTTGGTTCGAGAAGGCCGACCAGGGCCTTTTTGATCTCCTCGGTGAGCTCGTAGATGATTTTGTAGGTCCTGATTTCGACGCCTTCCTTCTTGGCCAGTTCCAGGATCTTGGAGGACGGTTTGACGTTATAACCGAGGATGACGGCCTTGGAGGCCGAGGCCAGGAGGACATCGGCTTCGGTGACGGCCCCCGTCGCGGCATGGACGATGTTGATCTTGACTTTGTCCGAGCTCAGCGAGGGGAGGATGTCGAGGAGGACCTCCACCGAGCCCTGAACATCCGCCTTGATGACCAGCGGAAGCCCCTTGACCTCTCCTTCTCCCATCTGCTTGAACAGATCGTCCAGGGTGACGTGCTCGGCCCGAGCCGGCTCCTCTTTTTGACCCGGGAGAGGCGCTGTTGGGAGATGGCCCTGGCCGTCTCCTGGTCCTCGACGACCTGAAAGTAATCACCCGCCCGGGCGACTTCGGAAAAGCCCAGGACCTCGGCCGGGTCTGAAGGGCCCGCTTTTTTGAGCGGCTTCCCGTTGTCATCGAACATGGCCCTGACTTTGCCGCAGGTCGTTCCCGAGATGAAGTTTTCGCCCTGGGTCAGGTTCCCGTTCTGGATGATGACGGTCGCCACAGGGCCCCTCTGCGAATCCAACCGCGCTTCGAGGATGACTCCCTGAGCCTTGACCTTGGGATTGGCCTTCACCTCGATGACATCGCTCAGGAGGAGGATCATCTCCAGCAGCTCATCCAGATTCTTCTTTTCCTTGGCCGAGACGGCCACCGAAATGATCTGTCCTCCCCAGTCTTCGACCAGCAGCCCTTCCTTTTGAAGCTGTTGTTTCACCCGGTCGAGATTGGCCTCGGGCTTGTCGATCTTGTTGATGGCCACGATGATGGGGACATTGGCCGCCTTGGCGTGGTCGATGGCCTCTTTGGTCTGGGGCATGACGCCGTCGTCGGCGGCGACGACCAGGACCACGATATCGGTGATCTTGGCGCCCCTGGCCCGAAGCTGGGTGAACGCTTCATGGCCGGGCGTGTCTATAAAAGTGATGGACCGGTTCTTGACCCGAACCTTGTACGCGCCGATGTGCTGGGTGATTCCGCCAGGCTCCTTGTCTACCAGACGAGAGGCGCGGATGGCGTCGAGAAGAGTGGTTTTGCCGTGGTCGACATGACCCATGATGGTCACCACCGGAGGACGGGGGACAAGCTCTTCGGTCCGGCTCTGGGCTTGCTGCCGGAGCTCCTTTTCGATGGGTACGAGTTCGATTTCGATTCCCGTGAGCTTGGTAAAAAACTCGATCAGGGATTCATCCACGGGGTCATTGACGCTCAGACTCCGTCCGTGTTCGCCCAGTTTTTCGACCAACTCCTTGGGTTTCATCCGCATTTTCTCAGCAAATTCTTTTAGGGTAATCCCCTCCTTGAGCTGAATCTCGGGCCGAGGCTTGGCCGGTGTGTCGGCGGGTTTGGTTGTTTTTTTCGGCATGGCGTTTCCTAAGATTTCTCGATTTTCCCTCGAGTTCATTCCTGTTTGATCCCGATTTTCCAGCCCACAAGCCGGGAAGCCAGTTTGACGTTGATTCCCTTCTTTCCGATGGCCAGGGAGAGCTGGTCTTTGGGGACCACGACCTCCAGCGTTTTTTCGTCTTTGTTCTGGACAAAAACCCGTTCTACCCTTGCCGGACTGAGGGCGGCCTTCGCATACGCGGCCGGGTAGGCGGACCATTCGATGATATCCACTTTTTCCCCGGCCAGCTCTTTGCTGATGGCCAGGATCCTGTTCCCCTTGACGCCGATGCAGGCGCCGATGGGGTCGATGTCCTTCTCTTTTGTTACAACCGCGACCTTGGCCCGTTCACCCGGCTGCCGGACGATGTCCTTGATTTCGATGATCCCGCTGGCGATCTCCGGAATCTCGAGCTCCAGCAACTTGGCCAAAAACTTGGGGTTCGCTCGGGAGACGACAACCTGGGGTCCTTTGCTTCCTCTCACGACCTGGGTGATGACGGCCTTGACCCGGTCACCGCGTTCGAAGCGCTCGTTCTCCAGCATTTCGCGGTTCGGGAAGACGACCTCTGTCTTGCTGACCTCCAGAATGAGGCTGTTGTTCTCGAAGCGCCTGACAACGCCGCTGATGATCTCTCCGAGCCGAGGGGCAAATTGATCATAGATTTTTTCTTGCTCGGCGTCCCGGACTTTTTGAAAGATGACCTGTTTGGCCGCCTGAGCCGCGATGCGCCCGAGCGTATCGGCGGGGAGGTCGATCTCGATCGTCTCGCCGACGGTGGCGTCGTCTTTGATTTCGCGGGCTTCTTCCATGGCGACCTCGGTCGCCTGGTCCTGGGGCGTAGCGGCGACCGTCTTGATGGTGAAGACCCTCAGTTCTCCCTTCTCCGGTCGGAAAGAGATCTCGATCTTTTCATTGTGGGTAAAATATTTCGAAGAAGCCACACGCAGAGATTCCTCGATGGCGCTGATGATCACAGCCGGCTGGACGCCGCGCTCTTTGCTCAGCTGCAAAATAGTATTCCAGACATTGACTTTCATCTTTGTGCCTCGGTTATCCTGTCGAGGAATCTAAAGAGGAAAAAATTATAGCGTAATGCCTCAAGAATAGCAACCTGTCGCCAGTGAACAGTGAGCGGTGAGCACTGAGCAGTCAAAAGACGATAAACCCAGAATGGCTGAAGCGACGCGGCCAAAAAATCGTCTCTCGCGTCAAGAGAAGAAGTTACTAAATTGTCCTAGACGAGGCAGACGGACGACGAGAAGGCGAGACGACAGCATTTGCCCGCTCAGCCTCTCAGCACGGCCTTCTTCAACAACCAATCCTTCGCCGCTCGGGAAGGGGCAGAACGCAGGGGGAGTCCTGCCAAAGCTCATAGTTGAAGTTTTTCACGGCTCACCGCTCACGGCTCACTTTTTCTGGATTTTCTCTTCGACCTCGTGGAACTCCTTTTCGCCGGTTCGTTTCGAGAACCAGATAGCGCCAATGACGATGACCAACGCGATGGCCACGACAACGCCGAGTCCGGGTGTAAAGTGGCGGTACTGGATGATGATGGGCGCGGCCAGAAGGGAAACCAGGTTCATGACTTTGATCATCGGGTTGAGGGCGGGACCAGCCGTATCCTTGAGAGGATCGCCGACCGTATCTCCGACCACAGCGGCTTTGTGGCATTCCGAACCTTTGCCTCCATACAGCCCGTCCTCGATGGTTTTTTTCGCGTTGTCCCAGGCGCCTCCCGACGTGGCCATGAAGACCGCCAGGAGCTGTCCGGAAAGGATCACTCCTCCCAAAAAGCCGCCCAGTGCTTCAACTTGAAGGGTCAACCCCAAGATGATCGGCATGAGCACTGCCATAAGAGCCAAACCCACAAGTTCTTTTTGGGCCGCCACCGTGCAAATCCCGACGGCGTGCTGATAGTCGGGCGCGACCTTTCCTTCCATCAGCCCCGGGATCTTGAATTGCCGGCGGACCTCATTCACGATCAGCGAGGCCGCCCGGGAGACCGCATTGATGCAAAGTGACGAGAATAACCAGGGCATGGCGCCTCCGATCAGAAACCCGATGAAGACCCGGGGGTCTGAGATCCGGATGCCGATATCCATCAGCCTCTGGCCCAACGATACGCCCATTTGGGCCTGGACCTTGCTCACATCCGTCAAATATGAACCGAACAGAGAAACAGCGGCAATGACTGCCGAACCGATAGCCACCCCTTTGGTGATGGCCTTGGTGGTGTTTCCGACGGCGTCGAGGTCGGCCATGATTTGACGGGCCTTGGGCTCCATTTTAGCCATCTCGCCGATACCGTTGGCGTTATCGGCGATCGGGCCGAAAGAGTCCATGGCCACGTTGTTGCCGGTCAGAGTGAGCATCCCGATTCCTGTCATGGCTACGCCGTATAAGATGTAGGCCACGGGCTGTCCCCAATAAATGATCACCGCGGCCAGTATGGTTCCGGCAATGGTCAGAGTCGCCCAGACAGTGGATTCGAACCCAACGCCGAGCCCGGACAGGATCAGAGTTCCCGTGCCGGTGGTCGAGGAACGGGCTATCTCTTTGACCGGCTTGTGGTGCGTGTCGGTGAAATATTTCGTCAACTCATCGATGATGATAGCCAGGACGATCCCTACTCCGACGGAAAAGAAGGCGCGCCACTCGTGCATGTAGAAGTGGGCGATGATAGCAAACGAGATGAGGCAGAGCGCCGCCGAAGTGTAGAATCCTCGATTGATCGAGGCCATGGCGTTGCCCCTCTCTCCGCCTTTTTTGCCGCGGACAAGGTAGGTTCCGATGATCGAAGAAAAAACGCCGATGCCCCTGACCAGCAGGGGAAAGATGATCCACTTGATCTCCTTGGTCAGGGCGACGAGGGTTAGGCCGAGGATCAGTCCGGCAACGATCGTGACTTCGTAGCTCTCGAAGATATCGGCGGCCATTCCGGCGCAATCGCCGACGTTGTCACCCACCTGGTCGGCGATAACGGCCGCGTTACGGGGATCGTCCTCGGGGATCCCGGCTTCGACCTTGCCCACAAGGTCAGCACCGACATCGGCGGCTTTGGTGAAAATTCCGCCCCCGACTCGCATGAACAGGGCCAAAAGCGTTCCTCCGAAGCCGAATCCCAGCAGGGCGTCCGGTGCGGCTTTTTGGAAGATCAGGAAGATGATGGTGCCGCCGAAGAGGCCCAGCCCGTCGGTGAGCATGCCCGTGATCGTGCCGGTGCGATAGGCGATCTTCAGTGACTTGTCGAAGCTCGATCGGGCGGCAGCGGCGACCCGTACGTTACCCTGAACGGCCATCCTCATTCCAAACTGTCCGACCATCAAAGAGAAGAGAGCTCCCAGGATGAAGGCGATGCTCCGGCCGAAGCCGATGATCAGCCGGACTTTATCGGGGCCGGCCCCGGGAAATCGTTCCAGGGCTTCGGCTGAAGGTGGAACCACATAGACACTGAAGAAAAGGGCGACCGTTAAGACGATGATCATCGGCAAAATGGTCTTGAGCTGCCGGCTGAGATAGGCATCGGCCCCCTTCCGGATGGCCATCCAGATCTCTTTCATCTTATCGGTGCCCTTGTCCTCCCTGAGGACCTGGCGCCTCAAGAAAAGCGCATAGGCTAATCCCAGGACGGCGATTCCCAAAACGACCCAAAGGGCGGCGTGTTCAAATACCGTTGCCTCGAGCATTTCCGATTCTCCTCTTGTGAGTTCCTAGTTTGCCAGTGAGTCCGTTAACTTAACATTTTTGGCAGAGGGAATCAACCCCCAAAAAGTCGTTCATCTGGTCTGTCTCGTCGTCTCGTCCATCTCGTCAACACAAGAGTAAGGGTGAGGCATAAACAGAAAAGTCCGACCCTAAGTTAAGAGCGAAAGCAAGATCATTACCATTTGCCGATACTCAGCCAACTGAGGAACAAGGTTCCTGCAGAGTGACCATAAACTCCTTGCTCCTTACCCCTTACTACTCACTCTGTACGGCTCAGAGCTCACTGCTCACTATTTTCTTGGATTTGAGAAATTTTGCGATCTGTTTTCGTCTGAATGGATGATATCAACATCATGAAAGACCGACCCGGATCCTTGGAGAATTCTCGGCTCAAGCCGGCCCAGGCTTTGAGGCTGGCCATGGGGGACCCGGAAGCGGCCCGTTTCATGCGGGCTATCTTCTCCCCGCCCGAGCAGAGGTCGGAGATATTTTCCTCGAGCTGGTTTTTGAGAGAAGGACCGGGAACGAGATGGATGGTCCTGATCGGCGAAAGACGGCCCCTGCGACTTCGGGGGAAACGGCGCCTGACGAACGTTGTCCTCGTTGAAATCGACGGCTGCCGCGAAGCCGTCCTCAGGCGGGAATGTTTGAGCTCTCTCCTAGACACTGAAGTCCGGGAAAAGGTCAATCTCTGGCTTCGCCGCGGAGGCTATAAGGGCCGCAGGATAAGATCTGAACTTCGACAAATTGTCCGATGACATTGCGAGCCGACCTGAAATTCACGACCTGGTAGGCTTCGCTCCGGCCCGAGTGGACCTGAGCATCTTTTTTGCTCCGCCCCGTGCAGAGCACTCTTATCCGGCGGCCGAGGAAACTTTTATTGATCTCGAGCTGGATGCTCTTCTGAAAGTTCTGAAGCTCGATGAGCCTCTTCTTTTTTTCTTCGAGGGGGACATCATCGGCCATCCGGGCCGCTGCCGCGCGAGGCCGGGGAGAGTAGCGGAAAGAAAAGATGTTCGTGAACCTGACCTTGTCCAGAACCCCGAGCGTCTCCAGAAAGTCCTTCCTTGTCTCCCCCGGAAAACCGACGATGATGTCGGTGCTGAGGCTGATATCCGGCATGAGCTCGCGGAGGAACTCGATTGTCGCCAGGTATTCGTCTTTGGTGTAGCCCCGGTTCATTTTTTTCAGGATGTCTGTGGAGCCCGATTGAAGGGGAAGGTGGAGTTGATGGCAGACCTTGGCGCAGTCCTTCATCGCCCTGGCGATGTCCGGGCTGAAGTTCTTGGGGTGTGAGGTGATGAACCGGACCCATTCTATCCCCCGGATCTGATTTACGAGTTCAAGGAGCCCGGCCAAAGATTGTCCGTTTTGGGGGTCGCGGTAAGAGTTAACATTTTGGCCCAGGAGCTGGACCTCTTTATAACCTGATTCGGCGAGGCTTTTGACCTCGGCAAGGATGTCCCCGAGCGGGCGAAACTTTTCCCTTCCCCGCGTGAAGGGAACCACGCAATAAGAGCAGAAATTGTCGCAACCTTCCATGATGGTGACATAGGCGCTCGTCCTGTCAGCCCGGAGAATGGCCTCAGGGCCGGGCTCGTGCCATTCCCGGCTCCAACGGGTGGAAACAAACTTATCCACGCGGGCTTGAGTGAGAAGCCGAGGGAGTTCGAGATAGTTGTCGGGCCCAAAGACGAAATCGACCGCCGGGTTCCTTTCGAAGAGCTCAGAGCGGCGGAGCTGAGCGACGCATCCGATCACTCCTAGCCGGAAATCCCGTTTGGTTTTGAGGCTGGCCAGTCGGCCGAGCAGCGAAAAGAGCTTCTCCTCGGATTTCTTCCGGACCGCACAGGTGTTGACGAGGACCACATCGGCTCCCTCCGGGGCGTCCGTTTTTTTGGCGCCCGCTCGAGACAAGATCCCGGCGACGCGCTCGCTGTCATTTTCGTTCATCTGGCAGCCGAAGGTATGGATGAAGAATCTGAGTCCTTTGAGATCATTGTTCATCGTGAGCTACAAAACGTTCCGCCCTATTATACACAAAATAATAGTGAGCCGTGAGCTGTGTGCAGTGATCTGTGAAGAGTAAGGAGTGAGCGGTAAGGAGCATAAAATTCAACGCAGCTATAAAATCAAAAACTATCCGTACTTTACGAGCCGTGAGAATGCATCATTTTTTTTTATGCTTCGCCCCTTACCGTTTCCTATACGAGATTTGCATTTTGAGGAGACAGACTAATGCAAACGTGATAGGTAACTTGACATGGTCAAGGTGGCGCCGGAGGCCACCATTGGGACCCCGTAGCGGAGGGGGGCCCGTCGGCTTGTCCGACGGGGGAACCGACGGGACTGGTTCCTTGGGGGTCCGGGGGCCAAAGGGTGGCCTCCGGCGCAACCTTGAACGGAGATGTCGTATGAGTTATTACGTTTGTATTAGATAGATCGTATTGACGGGCTTAGAGGATTTCGTCCAAGATTTCGGCAGCCGTGCGGATAAAGTTTGGGCAGAGCGAATCGGTTAAGCCCTGATCGTGGGCCAACTTCATCCCCTCTTCTGAGCTGATATCGCAACCGAGCAGGGTTTTGCATTGGATGGAGCCGTGACGGGAGGTAAACCTGCGGATGAATTCTCTGGCCAGAGCATATGTCTTATCTCTCGCGGCGACGTCCTCGGCCTTCGTCCTTCCATGCTTCAGACCGATCACCAGGAAGGCTCCGGTCACCGCGCCGCACGTTTCTCCCCTTCGCGCCATTCCTCCGCCGAAGGCCTGGGAGATTTTGAGCGCCGTTTTGCGGCTCAGACCAAAATCCCGGCTGTAAGCTGACAGCACGGCTTGGGAGCAACTGAAGCCTTTCTTGAAGCAGGCGGCGGCTTTCTCTCTCTTGCTCACTCTTTTTCCTCCCTTTTGAGATTGTGGCCCAGCATCTCCCTCGCGTTCTGGAGCGAGATCTCGGTGATCCGGCTGCCCGAGATGAGCCGGGCGACCTCTCCGACCCGCTCTTCAAACTTGAGCCTCTTGACGGTCGTGTAGGTCCGGTCCTTTTCAATTTTTTTATCGATCCGGTAGTGGTGGGCGGCGAAAGAGGCGATCTGAGGGAGGTGAGTGATGCAAATGACCTGATGGCGTTCGGCGAGTTTTTTCAGTTTCTGGGCGATGCACTCCGCGGTTCGGCCGCCGATCCCGGCATCGATCTCGTCGAAGATGAGCGTCTTGAAACGCTCCATCTCCTTGCCCACGGTTTTCAGGGCCAGCATCACCCGGGACAACTCTCCGCCGGAAGCAATCCTTCGCAACGGCCTCAGCTCTTCGCCCGGGTTGGGGCTGATCAGAAACTCGACTTCTTCGGTGCCGTTCTCCTTCACAGACTCCGAATCTTCCTCCGAGAGGGGAATGGTGCTGACCTGGATTTTGAACTTTGCCTTCTTCATCCCCAAAAGCCCGATTTCCTTCTCGATCGACCGTTCCAGTTCTCTTGCCCCCGCGACTCTCAAAGCCGCGAGCTCTCCGGCCTTGGTTCTATAATCTGAAAACTTCCGGGCGATCGCGGTTTCCAAGTCAGCCATTCTCTCTTGGTTGGCCATGAGGTCTTGGTGTTCCCCTTTTATTTTGCCCAAGTACAGGAGGATCTCATCGATGCCGGCGCCGTATTTTCTTTTGAGCTTTTCGATCAAGTTCAGGCGTTCCTCCAGGACCTCCAACTTGTCGGGGGCCGACATCTGGCGTTCCCTGAACTTGACCAGGAAATCCGAGAGTTCGCGGACGACGATGGCGAGCTCGCCAAGCGTTTCTCCGGTGGACTGGAAACTCGGCTCATAGGCTCCGAGCTCGTGGAGGACGTTCTGGAGTCTGGCCAGTTCTGGCAGCAAAGAATCATCTTCTCCCGAAGCGAGGTCCATGGCCTTATCGACCAGGGTGGAGATCCGCTCGGCGTTCTTGAGGATATTCCTCGCGGCCGCAAGCGACTCTTCCTCTCCCTCCTTGAGCCGCGCTCTTTCGATCTCATCGATCTGATACAACAGGAAGTCCAGGCGCTGCACACGCTCCCGTTCCCGGGCTTCGAGGTCCCTTTTCTGTTTGATCAGGCTCTTGAGTTCCTGAGCGGCGAGCCCGACTTCGCCTCGGAGCGGAAGGGAAGCACAGAACGCGTCAAGAAAATGAAGATGGTTTTCGAGGTGAAGGAGGAAGACGTGGTCATTCTGGCCGTAGATGTCCACCAGGCCGCCGCCGAATTCTCTCAGTTTCCGGACGGGGACGAGGATTCCGTTAATGTAGGCGCGCCCCGAACCCTGCTCGGAGAGCTGCCTCTGGATGAAGACCTCGTTTTCCTCGGCAAGGGGGATGTCAATGCTCTGGGGAAGGCCCGCCGGCAGGGCAAAGACAGCTTCGACCGAAGCCTCTCTTTCCCCCGTGCGGATGAACTCCGGCGAGCCCTTTTCCCCCAGGATCAACCTGAGCCCGTCGATGACGATCGATTTTCCAGCTCCGGTTTCACCGGTCAGGATAGAAAAGCCCGGCCGGAAATCGACCGCGAGGTCTTCGATCGTTGCCAGGTTCCTGATGCGTAGGCGGCTAATCATGCACGAGGGGCCGGAAGGTCGAGTTCACTTTGTGACTTGTCGAGGGACGAGCGCCTTCTCCATGTTGATTCGGCCATAGCCGATATGGTCGTCCTTCCCGGCGAAGGTACTGGAATTCACATCATCCGCAGAGTAGCGGATGATATTCATGATCTCCGCGGGCTTCAGCCAGGGTTTCAGGCTCTTGATCAGGGCCGCGAGGCCGGAAACATGGGGCGTGGCGACAGAGGTGCCCGAGCCAAAGCCGTAAGGCACCGACGATGGGCCAAAGTACCAGGTCGGAACCAGGCTCAATATCTCGACTCCAGGAGCGGCGACGTCGACCTGCGACCCGACATTGGAAAAGTCAGCCGCTGCATCTGTATAATCCGTGGCGGCAACAGCCAGAACATAATCATCAAAGGCCGCTGGATAGAGGACAGCGCCGCCGTCGTTTCCCACTGCCGCCGCTTCGACCAGTCCTTTTCCGTTGGCATAACTCACGGCGTCTTTAAGGGCGTCTGAGTAGGCGTCTCCGCCCAGGCTCAGGTTGATGACCTGGGCGCCGTTGTCGGCCGCATAGATGATCCCATCGATCAACCAGCTGTAGAGCCCGGATCCGTCCTTATCGATAATTTTGATCGGCAGGATCTTGCAATTCCAGGCAACGCCGGCGATGCCTTGCTGGTTATTCGTCTCCGCAGCGGCGATTCCGGCCACGTGTGTTCCGTGGCCGTTGTCGTCCGTCGCGTCAAAGTCGTTGTTGACGAAATCCCGGCCCGAATTGACGATCTTGTTTTTGATGTCGGGATGGAGCAGGTCAACGCCCGTGTCGACCACTGCGATGACGGTCCCGGCGTCCCCCTGGGTTTCTCCCCAAGCGGTCATGGCCTTGATATCGGCCCCGGCTTTTCCTTCAGGGCTGCCCGGAATCCCGAGGACGTTCCCTGGATTCGACAAAGCCCACTGGCGGGCGAAGAACTCATCGTTGGGAGCGACGCAGATATGGGCGATGTAGTTGGGTTCCGCATATTGGACATTCGGATTCTGTCTCAAGGCGGCGACCATCTGGTCCACGGTGTAGTAACTCGGGACCTGAAGCTGGTAAACATCGATCCGCGGGATTTTTCGGATCGCCTTGGTTTCGTAGGCGGCAATCGTCGTCTGGATCGACTGCAGGGAAAAGGTGGGTTTGAACTTGACCAGGACCTGGCCGGGAACCGATCTCGGCCCCTGATAACGAAAGGGTTGTCCGTGATTGAGGGACCGCAGGCGCTGGCCGGATGGAGTTTGGATCCTCCCTTTTTTGCACTCCCCGGTCGAGCTGGAAGCTTAACAATCCGATGGCCAGGATGAGCCCCATCAAGAGGAGCCCTGCGAATTTTTTTTGTCTCATGGTGTTCATGGATTCCTCCTCCAACTAAAATGTGAACACGGCTTTCGCCGTGATCCCATAGTCCAGGCCGCCCTTTCGCGGTAGGAGACGCCCCTCCCCCTTGAGGCTGAAATAGTCCGTGAATTCATAAGTGGCTCCGACGGCGAGATGAAAGTAGCCGTTGCTCTTGAAAGTCTTATCTTCGCTGCCGGTGAGATCCTGAACGGTTTCGTCCATCTTGAAATTTCCCGAGAGGTAGTTGAAGCAGGCGGCAAAATAAGGATGGAAATAATCGAAGCCTTTATAGGAGACGACCGGACCGACGACGTACTGCGTCCATTTCGCTTTTCCGGTGACACTTCCTTGAACCCCCAGGTCTCCCAGGGCAAAGGTTTTGGATGATCCAACAGAGTAGACGAACTGGGCCTGGGCATTGATCTCAAATTCGCCGAGCGGAATTAGCTTTTTTGTCGCCAACTCCGCGCCCAGGACAAAGCCGCCCATTCCTCCCGCCTCATAATCGACGGAGAAGGGAAGATGCCGGAAGACCAGGCCGTTGCCGTTTGTCGAACCATAGCCGAAGAAAGCCGCAACGGTGAGTTTTTCGAAGGCATCATATTCGACGCCCGCCGTGACAAAATAGGATTTCATTTTGGATGTGTATGTTGTGTTGTTCGAGTCCCAGCTGATGGTCCTGGAGAAATAATCGAAGCCGAGGCCGGGCCTGATGAGCCACCGCGGCGATCTCTGCGTCGAGGCGGTCTGGGCAAAGGCCAAACCGGTCAAGCTCAAAAGAAGAAATGTTATCACCACCAGAAGAATGCTTTTTCTCATGGAAACCTCCTTCCCTGAATCTATTTTTTCTTGGCCGGGCCGCCTGCTTGGATCGACTGAAGAGTCTTCTGGGCGTCCTTGACGTACTTGCTTTTCGGGTAGTCAGAGATGAGCTTGGTAAGAAAGGGGACGGCCTGATCGGATTTCCCCCACTTGTAATAGGAGTCTCCCAGATAATAATAAATCTCATCCATCTTGGGGTAATCAGGATACTTGGTGAGGATCTCCGTCAGCCGGGTGGTCGCGGCCTTGTAAGCGTGGACTCTGTTGTAATGTTTGCCTATGCTGGCGTTATTTTCGGCGAGCCGGCCTTCGCAGTCTCTGATCTTGGCCTGGGCGTCCTTGGCCTGATCGCTGAGGGGATAGTTGGTGACGACTTTTTTGAACTCGGCCAGGGCCTGCTCGGTCTTAGTTTGGTCTCTGCCCGGAGCCAGGATTTTCTTATAATAGGTCATGGCGATCTGAATATTGGCAATAAGGGGCCGACGGGCTGTAAGGATAGAGAGAGATGAACTCCCTGTATTCGGAGGCGGCCAGGATGAGGTTCCCTTCATCCCCCTTCTTGAAATAAGAATCAGCGATCAAGAGCTTGGCCCGCTGAGCATAGAAGCTCTTGGGGAAGGAATCGATCACCTGCCTCAGGTAGAGGCGGGCCTTCTCTTCGTCCTTCTTGATCTCGGCCTCGCCGAGCTTGAAGAGGGCCTCATCCGAGGAGGCGACCTCCGGGGCGAGCTCGGCTGTGCGCTTTTTGCACTGGATGCCCGAGAGCAGACAGAGCAGACAGAGTCCCAGCGCGAGCGTGGTTTTTTTCATGGGTCGGTCCTTTTCGGCAGCACTATTTATTCTCCAGGGAATAGAGCGCTCTCAGCCAGTTCCATTCTTCCCGCAGCCCCTGTGGGAGAGGAGTGCCCGGCGAATATCCGAGCTCGCGGCGAGCCTTCCGAATATCGGCCAACGTATGAGGAACGTCCCCCTTCTGGGGTTCGAGTCTGGTGATCTTGGCCGGCCGTTGACAGATTTCCTCCAGAAGCGGGAAGAGAGTCTCCAGTTTCTCCTGGTGCCCGCCGCCGATGTTGTATGTCTCGCCCGGTCTTCCTCTCCGGAACGCGGAGACGCTGGCCTCGATGATGTCTTCGATGTAGGTAAAATCCCTGGTCTGGGTTCCGTCGCCGTAAACGGAGATGGCCTTTCCCTCGGCCAGGGCTTTGAAGAACTTGTGGAAAGCCATATCCGGCCGCTGTCCCGGCCCGTAGACGGTGAAAAACCGAAGGGACACGGTCGGGACGCCGTAATTCTTATGATAGAGAAAGCAGAGTTGCTCGGCCGAGAGCTTGGTCACGCCGTAGGGAGAGAGCGGGTGAAGCGGGCTGGACTCGGTCATGGGCAGGTCCGGCGAGAGCCCGTAGACGGAAGAAGATGAAGCGTAAACGAATTTTTCCAACGGGCGGTCTTTGACGGCTTCAAGGAGTTTCTGGGTGACCTGGATGTTGTTCCTGACGTAGGCCGAGAAGCTCTGGCCCCAGCTCGACCGGACCCCCGCCTGGGCGGCCAGGTGGAAGACGCAACCGGCTCCCTCCAGGATTTTTTTCGGATCGCAGTCGGCCAGGTCTTCGCAGAGAAAAGAGAAGTTCTTGTCCCGGAGCAGAAGTTCCAGATTCTTCTCCTTGATCCAGCGCGGATAAAAATCGGTCAGCGAGTCGACGCCCCTGACTTCGAATCCTTCGCGGAGCAGTCTGCGGCAGAGGTGGGAGCCGATGAACCCTGCCGCTCCGGTGACGACGCTGATCATGATGGATTGCAGGCCCCGGCTATCTGTCGCATTCTCAGGATGGTCCCCCGAGGATCTTGGCTCTTGAAAATCGTGTTGCCGGCGACGAGGATCTCAGTGCCTTCGAGGATCAGTTGTTCCATGTTCTCCAGGTTGACGCCTCCGTCGACTTCGATGGGGATGGCGCGGTTCTGACTTTTCAGCCAAGTCTTGAGGCGGCCGATTTTCTTGTATGATGATTCGATGAATTTCTGCGCTCCCTTTCCCGGATCGACGGACATCACCAGGACGAAATCCAGATCGGGCAGGATATCGCTCATCAAGTGGATCGGAGTCGCCGGGTTGAGGGCCAGGCCGGCCTTCTTTTGGGCCTGCTTGATGAGCCCGATGTCACGGTGGAGATGGGCTGTGGCCTCGAGGTGGATCGAGATCAAGTCCGCCCCGGCTTCGATGAAGAGCGGAATAAAGCGCTCCGGGGTTTCGACCATCAGGTGGACGTCCAGAGGCAGCTTCGTCATTTCCTTGAGCGAGGCGACCAACTGCGGCCCGAAGGTGAGAGTCGGAACGAAGTGGCCGTCCATGATATCAACGTGGAGGAGGTCGGCGCCGGCATCCTCCACCAGCTTGACGGCTTCCCCGATCCGTGAGAAGTCGGCGGAGAGGAGAGAAGGTGCGATCTGGATCATTCTTTGCTGACCTCCAGCGTGATCTGATTTCTTTTCTGGATCTTGTATCCGGATGGGGGGAACTGCTTGATGATGACCCCTGGTTCGAGACCGGGGTAATAGGAATAACGGATGTCCGCGACCCTAAAATCCAACTCTTTGAGCCTGGCCAGCACCCGCTCGGCCTTCTTGGCGATGAGGTCCGGCATGAGATAGGCTTCCTCTTCCTCCCCCTGGCTGACGAGCAAACCGACAGGGCTGTTGCGGTCGGCTTCAGCCGAGGCGGGAGGTTGCTGGGCCATGACCCGACCGGCGGCGTAGCGTGGGGTATGGACTTGGGTGAGCTTGCCCCGGACGAGACCCGCCTCCTTCAGAAGCTGGATGATGCTTTCGAGGCTTTTCCCTGTCAGGGCCGGGACCACGACCTTCCGGCTCCCTCCTGAGACGATGACCCGGACGACCTTGTTGATCTGGGTTTTTGAACCGGCGGGCGGGTCCTGGGCGATGATCTTGCCCTTTTCCCAATCGTCATTCGGCCGGATTTCTTTCTGGGCAAGGGACAGGTTCTTCTTCATCAGCTCTTTCCGAGCTTCATCCATGTTCTTGCCTGTCAGGTCGGGAATCGAAATCAGGTCGCTTTCCAGAATCTTCCGCGACACGAGCAAAGCGCTTCCGAAAAAGAGGATCAGAAGGATGAATATATAGAGCAGAGTATCAAAGAGTTTTATTTTCGGCATCAGAAACGTTCAAGCTCGTCGGCCAATTAAATCTATACCATAGAATCATAACCAAGTAAACTGGCAAAACGTTACCAGATGTCTATCTCGTCACGAACCTGGTGAGCGGTGAGCCGTGAGGAGTGAAAAACAAAAACCAAGATCAAATCTCTTAGTTCTCATATCCTCTGGCTCAGGCGTTATTTAGGGCATTCTGGGGTTTGAGGTATTTTATTCTTTTCGTTTTCTGGAGGTCTGCTTATTGTCGAGAGAAGGGGACCTATCGATTTCCGGGCCGTTCCTCTTTTATGAACCGCTCACTGCTTTTCGACCAGATAGACGAGTTAGACGATTTTATTTATAATGGCGGGCGCGGAGGAAAATTTCATGACAGACTATTCCGATTTCAGAAGCGACACGGTCACCCGCCCCACACCGGCGATGAGAAAAGCCATGGCTGAGGCAGAGGTGGGAGATGATGTTCTTGGGGACGACCCGACCGTCCAGAAGCTCGAGTCTCTCGCGGCCAAGGTTATGGGAAAAGAGGCCGGGCTCTATGTGCCCTCGGGCACGATGGGAAATTCAATCGCCGTCAAGGTTTGGACCAGGGAGCTTGACGAGGTCATCGTCGAAGCGAAATCGCACATCTACAACATGGAATCCACCCATATGACTTTCATCTCCCGGGTGATGCCACGGCCGTTGGCCTCGTCACGGGGAGCCATGGATCCCGAAGATGTGGAAAGGAATGTCCGGAAACCCTCCGTTCACGTGCCCCGCACCTCGCTCATCTGCGTCGAAAACAGCCATAATAATTGGGGTGGTGCCGTTTTGCCCCTTGAGAATATCAAAGCCCTGAGGTCGATCGCCGACCGCCACGGTCTCCGGCTTCATCTTGACGGGGCCCGCATCTTCAACGCCAGCACGGCATCTGGAATTCCGGTCAAGGATTACGCAGCCCAGGCGGATTCGGTCATGTTCTGCCTCTCCAAGGGGCTGTCGGCTCCGGTCGGTTCGATGCTCGTCGCGGACAAGGCTTCGATCGAGTTCGGCCGCCGGGTCAGGAAGGCCCTCGGAGGAGGGATGAGGCAGGTCGGCGTGCTCGCGGCGCCGGGGCTCATCGCCCTAACCGAGATGGTCGGCCGGCTCAAAGAAGACCACGACCGGGCGAAAAAGCTCGCCCTTGGGATATGCGAACTTCCTGGGGTCACCCTCGCCCCTACCGATGTCGAGACAAACATCGTTATCTTTGGCTTTTCTCACCGCCGGATCTCCATCCCGGGACTGCTCGATCAGCTGCGGGAGAGGGGAGTCCTGGCCCTGTCCGTTACGGGTGGAATACGAATGGTGACTCATAAAGACGTCGGCGACAACGACGTGGACAAGGCCGTGCACGCTTTCCGCGAAGTCCTGGCGAGCTAAGAAGTGAGAAGTGAGCCGTGTGCATGAGCAGCAAGCCGTGGAAACGCATAGAAGATAAAAGAATTATTTTTGGCATCCCTGGAAGCCCTTCTGTTTTGTGCTGGCAAGCAGAGGGGTATGTCTCAGGGGGAGCGGGGCCCGTCGCAGCGCATCCCCGCCCGTCCGCAGCCAAAATTCCGCGACAAATTTAGGAATTCGATCGAACATCACACATTTTCCCGCGGAATTTTGGCTGCGGGCGCGGCGGGGAGCCCTGCGCCGTTCGCCCCGTCCCTCTCTAAGAGCTCAAGCAGGCCGATAATTCTGGGCAGAATGAGGTGCGTCAGCACAAAACAGAAGAGAATTTTCCTGCTCAGATGACTTCCGCGACCAGCTCGGCGATGTCCTTCACCTTGATCTCGGTATTCTGTTTGTCCTTGAGTCCGTCCCTGAGCATCGTCTGACAGAACGGACAGGAGGTCGCCGCAACCGCCGCTCGCGACCGGACGACCTCCTCGGTCCGGAGATGGTTGATCCGCCGGCCGAGAGATTCTTCGGTCCACATCAATCCGCCTCCCGCGCCGCAGCAGAAACTGTGTTCGCGGGAGTTACGCAGCTCGACCAGGCTCTGCTCTCCGAGAAGAGCCAGGATCTCACGGGGTTCGCTGATGATGCCGTTGTGCCGGCCGAGATAGCAGGAGTCATGGTAGGTCAGGAGACCTTCTTTCTTTTGCTTCACCTTCAGCTTGCCCTCCCGGAGGAGGCGCCTCAGCAGGACGACGTGCGGAATGATTTCCAGCCGTCCCCAGAATTCCCGCTCGTCCGGAGAAGCAGAGGGGTTGAGATCCACGAGCCGCGGATATTCGTTTTTGAAGGCATTGTAGCCGTGGGGGCAAATGGTGATTATTTTCTTGACACCGTAGGCCTGGAAAAGCCTGATGTTTTCGGCGGCCAGGGTTTGGAAGAGGTACTCGTTCCCCAGCCGTCGGGCCGAATCCCCGCAGCATTTTTCTTCCGTTCCAAGAATCGCAAAATCGATCCCGGCTTTGGTGAGAATTCCGGCCATGGCCCGAGCCACTTTTTTTCCCTCTTCATCGAAGGAACCGAGGCAGCCCACCCAAAAAAGGTATTCCGCACCGGGATTGTCCTTGAGCCGCTTGACGGGGAGTCCCTCCGCCCAGTCCGCTCTCGTCGCGAACCCGATCCCCCAGGGATTGCTGTTGGATTCCATGTTTCTGAAGAAGGGGTTCAGTTCGGCGGGGAACTTGCTTTCCATTAGGACTTGGCTCTGCCGCAGGCCGACGATCTTGGGGATGTGCTCGATCTCCACCGGGCAGACATGCATGCAGGCGCCGCAGGTCGTGCAAGTCCAAATCTCACCCTCGCTGAAGACGGGAGGCACCAGCGGAGAAAGCGCATCCCGTTCTTTCTTTTCGATCGCCCGAGCGTCCCGAAGGAGGTTCCTCTCCAAATTGTAGAGGATCATCTTGGGTGAGAGCGGTTTCTCGCTGGTCGAGGCCGGACAGACGTCCTGGCAGCGGCCGCACTCCATGCAGGCGAAGGCATCGAGCCTGTCTTTCCAGGTCCAGTCCGTAGCCTTCTCGACGCCGAAGACTTCGGATTTTTCGAGATCGAGCGGCTCAAGCTCGCCGCTCGGTTGGTGTCGTTTGAACAAAAGATTGAACGGGCCGGTGAACATATGAAGGTACTTGGAGTGGGGGACATAGGCGATGAACCCGTAAACAAAAAGGACGTGGAGCCACCAGGAGATGCGATAATGTGTCGCTAGGAGCGATGGTCCGAGCGTCGATTTCTGGATCATCCGGGCCAGCGGTCCTCCCAGAAAGGCGAGCCGCAGCGTCTCCGGATGCCTGGCGATGGCGAAGGCTTCAAAATACAGATAGCTGAGCGTGACCACGATAATGAAAGAGTAGATGACCGCCGAATCGAGGGGCGTCGTTGCGTAGGCCTTGGGACGCACGATGAACCGGCGGACGATGAAAAAAGCCACGCCCACCAGGACCAAGACGGCCATGAGGTCCACCAGGAGCGAGAAGAAAAGGCCGAAGCTCGTCCGACCGAATAAATAGAAGCCGTCGAAAAAACCCTCCAGCGTGTGATTGATGGTCATGGTGTCGAAAGTCAGGGCGCTGTAAAAAATGAAGACATGCATGAAACCGGAGAACAGCCTCTCGTTCTTGAGCGTGCATCTCTGGAAAAGGACCTTCGTCAGCGCCTCCCAGATTCTCTTCCCCGGCTGATCGAATCTGTCCTCCGGCCGTCCCGAGCGCAGGATCCGGTAGCGGCGCCAGAGGGGAAGGGCGAAGGCGCTCAGCGTTACCAGGATGACGAGAACAAAAACGATCTTTTCCCAACTCGAAAGCATGGTCCCTCCTTATTTAGAAAGGAACGGCGATCCCCCAGAGGACCTTATAAAAAGTCTGCTTGTTCCCAAGACGGGTGGTCTCGAGATCCTGCCAGAGTCCTCCTCCCGCGGACAATTCAAACCACTCGGCGAGCTTCAGGCGGATGATGAGATCGCCGAGAAGAGCCTGGCCGTGGGAAAAGGCCTGGGACGTCTGGAACAGAACCTGGAGGTGGACGCCGACTCGGCGATCGGCCCAGGCACCGAGCCTCAGTCCATACTCCTGCAGCAGCCTGTTGCCGGACAGGTCGAGGTGTGTGTGCTGGTTGGTAATGTACAAAAACCAGGTAAAGGCCTCGATATAGAAGTCATCGGACTCGTAGGGAATGCCGAAGCCGATGTAGTTCCGGTTGGTGAAAAAGGGTTTGCCGTTAAGATAGCTGGTGTGGTCGGAGTCGTGATCGCTGTCGTGGCCGAGGATGAGCACCAGATTATCTGACCACATACTGGCGGAGAGAGAAATGCCAATCGAACTTGGTTCGGTCATAGGTATCGTCGTGAGCGACCATCTGGGCCGTCAGGAAGGTCGTGTCCGTGAAATAGATCGTGTTCCGAAAGCCATAGTTCCAGCGATCGGTCAGGCCGCTGAGATCGTTGAAGCTGGGGAAATTGCAGGGAGCCTGGAGCTGGCCGAAAAATTCGCCGTGAATGGTGACCGACCCCAAGGTGAACAGAGGCTTTTTGTTCTTGACGGGACGGTAGATGAAGAGCTCGTAGCCGGCGAGCTCTTGGGCCCAGAGCGACAGGATCCCCATGAAGACGACTAAACACAGAGATTTTATATATTTATTAGAACTCATAGGCTATTCCCAGGCGGAAGACCCGCGGTGACTGGATCTCCGTGGCAAAACGCAGGGGATACTGCGGTCCCGTCCATTCGTTCTCCACGGTGGCCAGGCTCTGATTGAAGATGTTGAACCCGTCCAGCATCAGCCGCAACCGCGAGCCTCCGAACTCCAAACGTCTTTTCCAGGCGAAGATCATGCGTCATGTTGAACTCATACCGGGACACCCCGCGCGGATGGGCCATGATGTAGAAAGGTCCCTGGTTCAATCCCTGGACGATGATCTTTCGCGCAAAGGGCTGTCCGTCGTAATACTTTATAAGATAGCCTATCCTTATACCAAAAGGAGCGGCCAAGGTAAACCCGATCCGGCCCGTGTAGGCCCGGTCGAAGCGCAGCCGGCCCCGGGCGTTGATAAGGGTGTTCGGGTTGGCATAGAGGCTGCCGACGACACCGTCGTCATTTTCGAACTCGGTATTTCCAGGATTGGCCGTTCCCTCCGCTTGGGTCGCGGTGAGGGACAGAAAGAAAGAAAAACGACCATCATATTTTCTGTAGAACACAAGATCCAGACCCTTATAGCGAGAGGTTCTTTGCGCCGCGTCGGGATTGGTCAGGAGGAAGAAATCATGGCCCAGGGTTTCTCTCGATTGGTTAAAAACGGTGAAGGCCAGGTCGTCGGGCGTGCCCCAAATCTGATCATCCCCCGCATCGAAGATCCTGAAAGGCTGATAGGTCGAAAAGGGAACGCCGACGTTAAGAGCCGCAACCAGGTTGGCTGTCTTCCTCAGATATCCGGTCAGACTGAAAAACCAGTTCGGACCGAGGGATTGGACGAAACCCAGCGAGAGCTCGTCCGTGTAAGGCCTGAGGATATTGGGGTCGATCCTGGCGAAGAGCGGCCCCTCCCTGCGGATGAGTTGTTGAGCTTCCCCCTCTTCGTAGAAACCATCATGGTTTTTGTCATCCCAGCTGTAAACCAATCCTCCCAGGGCGTCGGGATTCCCGTAACTGAGCCAGCTCAGAGGGAGAGTGAAAAAGTAGCGGGCGACCGAAAATTTGACGGCCGTCTTTCCGGCCTTCGAAAGAGGCAGCACGAGTCCCAGACGCGGAGACAGGTTGAGCCAACGGATCTCATTCTCTTTGCGGGTGGACGCATCCGGCGCTCCCCGGCCCTGGCAATAGCTCAGATTCAAGCCGCCGTAAACGGTCAGGAAATCTCCCAAAGTCACCGCGTCCTGGACAAAGACACTCGCCGAGAAGCCCCTTTCTCGCTCGTCGAGGGGCGTGTTGTATTTAACGACCTCCAGTGGATTTCCACCAAAAAAACGCAGATGAAGGTTGTCTCTGATCTCTTCGTGAGAGGAAGCCGAGCGGCGCGTGACCTCAAATCCGTATTCCAGCTTGTGGCGGCTGTGCAGGGTATTTCCAAAGAACGAAATCCCTTTGACAAGAAGAGTCAGGGAGCTGCGGTCATCGAGTCCTGCCAGCGGCGCAGCCCCGGCCGTTGTTCCCTGGAAGATCTCAGCACGGTGAGGGTCGCGAGCGCTCTCTTGAAATTGGGACTGCAGGTTGCCCTGGGTATAGCCTATGGCCGCGCGGAGCTGGTGATTTCGTCCCAGGCTAAAATCTCCGATGGCCTGGACGACGTGGTAACGGTTTGTTTGGTCGAGCGTCGCCTCGGAGGGAGTATTCTTGTCGGCCCCGAGGGAGGGGGAGTTCACGGCCTGCCCGGTCCAGAGGAAACGGAGGGAGTTCTGCCCGAACCTGTATTCCGCCTGGACGAGCCCAGAGAGGAGGGAGGCCTTGTCCTCTTGGGGGTAACCGGCGATATGGCGGGAGAGGTTGAAACCGGTCCACGATGAATAGAAGTAGAGCTTTTCTGGAATCAGGGGGCCGGAGAGCTGGAAATTTCCCTCCCTGAAAGCGTTTAGGAAATCCGCATCACGAATGCCTTCTTTGATTAGAGCGGGGGTGATGTTGGAGCTGGCCAGGGCTTTATCGCTGTAAAAGCCAGAAAATTCGCCCCTGAATTTGGAGCCGCCCCGTTTAGGAACGAGGTCGAGAGAGCCTCCGGGAGTGAGAGTCTGGGGTGGAAGTCCGGCATTTTGGAGCTGCGTCCAGCTTAGGCTGAAAATGTCCGGGTAGAAAAGAGGCTGCCCTGTCTGATAGGGGTCGGTGACATCCAGCCCGTTGAGCAGGTAGGATGTTTGGGTCCAGGACGAGCTTCCCCGGGCGCTAAAAAGAGCCGGGATACCGGCCCACACACCACCCACGTCGATGCGATTAGTCGTGGCGGAGAAATCCTGGTTCTCGACCAATGACCAGACCGAATTCCCGGATGGGAGGAGGCCTATCTGTGATTCATCCAGGATGGTCTGGGAGATGGCCATCGTATCGTCCAAGGCAAAAACTTTGGCAACGAAGGAGCGCTGGCCTCCTATCCCGTAGATGAGGATCTGGAGCCGCAGAACCCGGCCGGGTTCAACAACGACCCTGTCCTGGAGATTGCCCGTAAAGCTCTCGGCTTCGAAACCCATCTTGTAAGATCCGGCCGGGAGACCCATAAGAATAAAGTTTCCTGAGGGATCGGTTACAGAACTTCGGGAAAGACCGAGCTTCTCCTCCACTGCCGTGACCCTGATGCTGGAGAGGGGACTCCCGCCCTCGGCGCGTATCTGTCCCCAGACGATGGCGGGTTCCTCGGCGAAAACGGCCGCTCCTGTGAAGGCTCCGGCGTAAAGAAGGAAGAGGATCGGGGCAAGCTTTTTTATTTTGATCTTCTTCAGTTGAATTGCGCTCCTAAGGCCATGAGTCGGCTTATTTTCATCAATTTTCAGAGTTCCTGTCAAGATAAAATCGCCCCTCGCGCCTCTCTCGTCGTCTCGTCCATCTCGTCAAATCAATCAGTGAGCCGTGAGCTGTGAGCACTGAGCAGTGAATAATTCCCAAGAGAATATCCAATCATCCCCAGGCGAAAGACAATCTAAGAGCTTAATATAATGGAATGAAAAAGCTATAATGAAGGAACTCGTGGAGGAAGAAGGAGAACGCATGGACGAGAAATGGCCTTTGATCATCATCGGAGGAGGGCCGGGGGGATATGTCGCGGCGATCCGGGCCTCACAGCTCAAAATAAAAGTGCTGCTGATCGAGGAGGACAGGATCGGCGGGACCTGCATGAATTACGGCTGCATTCCGAGCAAGTATCTTCTGCATGAGACAAGGATTTTCCAGGAAGTTCGAAAGAACAAAATGCTCGAAGGTCCCCGCCACGAGATCTTGTGCAATTGGAAACTCGTTCAAGAGGAAAGGGTCAAGATTGTGGACCGCCTGGTCAGAGGCATCGAATTTCTTCTGGAACGCGGCGGCGCCTCCGTCGTCAAGGGCAAAGCCTTTTTGAAAAACGAACGACAGGTTCTGGCGCAAACAACTTCCGGCGAAAGAGTCTTCGAGTTTGAAAAGATGATCCTGGCCACCGGCAGCCGCTCAGCCACACTTCCATTCCTCAAGCCGGACGGGCAAACCGTCATCAGCAGCAAGGAAGCCCTTGAGCTCGATCAGATTCCTCGGTCAATGATCGTTGTCGGCGCGGGTGCAATCGGGCTGGAGATGGGGACGATCTATGCGCGGCTGGGGACAGACGTGACCATCCTGGAAATCATGCCCACGCTTCTCCCCGGGAGCGACAGGGAAATGGTCGCGCGCCTGGACAGAATCCTCAGAAAGCAAGGGCTCAAGATCCAGACCGAGATGAGAATAGAAGGGGCCACGCTTGAGGAAAATGGTGTAACTCTTGTCGGAACCTCTTTGAGGACCCAGGCTCCGTTTTCTTTCCGCGCCGAGAAGGTGCTCTTAGCCGCAGGCCGAAAACCGAATTCTGAGGAGATTCTCAAAGCTCTCCCCGGACTCGCCCCCGCAGAGGGCGGCCCAATCCGGGTCGACTCCTTTCTGGAAACCGCTGTCCCGGGCATTTATGCCATCGGTGACCTGATCGGCGGAAAGCTGCTGGCGCACAAAGCTTCCCATGAGGGAATTGCGGTCGTGGACAATTCGGCCGGGGGCCGCGCCTCAGTCGATTATCTAGCCCTCCCTCTGGCGGTTTTCACCGACCCCGAATTCGCCTCGGTCGGGCTCACCGAAGACGAGGCGAAGGAGTCCGGGATGAAGACTCAGATTGGCCTCTTTTCACTCCAGGCCAGCAGCCGGGCTCTGACCTTGGGAAGCCCGGAAGGCATGGTCAAGATCATCGCCGCCCCCGACGGTCGAATCGTCGGCGCTCACCTCATCGCTCCGAACGCCAGCGAGGTCATCGCCGAGATCACTTTGGCCATCCATCGGGGTCTGAAGATGGAGGACATCTCCTCGACGATCCACATCCATCCGACAATCTCGGAATCTGTCATGGAAGCCGCCCTCAAAGCGAAAAACGAAGCGATTCATATATTGAATAATTAGAACACGGCGAATGGCTGATAATTCATGACTCATGATGCTCAGATCTGAGATCTTGTACGCAAGCCGGATCAGAGGTCTGTCTCGGCTTTATGGTCTGTCTAGCTTCTCTCGCCAAAAAGCTCGTTGGTTGCCTTCGGTATGGACATGATAACGAAATTGACGAGACGACGAGACGGACGAGATGCCGCGATGGGCGGCTTTTGTTTGACTTGGGCCTGCCCTGTGCTACAATAAGACGACTTGAGCGGATGAGTTCACGAGGAGACAACGATGTCGACCATAAACAAAATGTTCCGTTTCCTGATCGCAGTTGTGCTCGTGGCCATGATCTTTCCGCTGGCCCTTTCGGCCTACATCGACCCGGGGACGGGGAGCTACATCCTCCAGGTCCTCATCGCGACTTTTGTCGCCGTCTCCTTCACCATCAAAGTATTCTGGAAAAGGATCAAGAAATTTTTCTCTCGGAAAAAAGAGGAGAAACCGGAGCCCCTTCAAGAGTCGGCCGATGAAAAATGAGGCCGGGACGCTCGCGAGCTCGTTTCGCGACCCGAGCGGATTCCTCTTCATCCGGGAAAAAATTCTCTACCGGCAGATCAATCACTCCTACAAAGAAGACTATGACCTGTTCCTCTCCAGCGGCCTCTATAGAGCCCTAACCCAAGCCGGGCTCTTGGTCCGCCACGAAGAGGTTCTCATCCCCCCGGCCGATCCAGGCACGGCCTACAAAATTATCCAGCCCGAGCCGGTGCCTTTCATTTCTTACCCTTATGAGTGGGGCTTCAGCCAGCTCAAGCACGCGGCCTTGGCGACCCTCGGCATCCAGAAGATGGCCCTCGAGCACGGGATGTCCCTGAAAGATTCCAGCGCCTACAACATCCAGTTTTTGCAGGGCAGACCAGTCCTCATCGATACGCTCTCTTTTGAAAAGCTGACGATGAAGCCCTGGGTCGCTTACAGACAGTTCTGCCAGCACTTCCTCGGTCCCCTGCTTCTCATGAAGCACAGAGATTTTCGTCTCAACCAGCTGTCACGCGTTTTTATTGATGGTATTCCCCTCGATCTCACCAGTCGCCTTCTGCCCTGGTCAACACGGCTGAAGCCGAGCCTGGCCACGCACATTCATCTCCATGCCCTGAGTCAAAAGCATTTCTCGACGAGGACGGTCCAGGTCAGGGAGAAGCGGGTCAGCCGAACGTCACTCTTGGGGATCGTCGACAGTCTGGAATCGGCCGTCAAAAAGCTAAGCTTCAAACTAAAAAAAACGGAATGGGCCAACTATTACCAGGAAACTAACTACGTGCCCGAGGCGTTCGAGCACAAAAAGCAGGTCCTGGCCGGATTCTTGGATCTCATCCGACCGAAGAACCTCTGGGACTTGGGAGCCAACACCGGGATCTTCAGCCGGCTGGCTTCAGAGCGGGGGATTCCCACTGTCTCCTGGGACATCGACTTCGTGGCCGTCGAATTGAATTACCGCGACTGTCTGGCCAAGAAAGAAAAACTTCTCTTGCCCCTCGTTTTGGACCTGACCAATCCAAGTCCGGCGATCGGCTGGGAGAATCAAGAGCGAAGGTCGTTCCTCGAGCGCGGGCCGGCTGATGCCGTTTTCGCCCTGGCTCTTCTGCACCACCTGGCCATCTCGAACAACCTCCCGTTTTCCAGGATCGCCGCTTTTTTCAGAAAGATCTGCCGGGCCCTGGTCGTCGAATTCATTCCCAAGAGCGACTCTCAGGTCCAGCGCCTCCTGGCGACCCGGGAAGACATTTTTTCCGGCTACAGCCAGCCAGACTTCGAGGATGAGTTCAGCCGCTTCTTTACGATTCAAAAAGCGGTGCCCCTCAAGGGGTCCGAACGCGTGCTCTATTTGATGCAAGGAAGAGATGACCAAGACTGAGCCCGGGCCGAGAAGACTCTTCTATCCCTTCCTCTTCGCCCTCTTCCCGGCTCTTTTTCTTTTCACTCACAACATCGAAGAAGCTTCTCTGGGCGCCTTGTTTCTTCCGGTGGCCATGAGCCTCATCCTGACCGGCCTGGTCTGGCTCGTCGCCCGATTGACGATCAAAGAGCGAACCAAGGTTGGCCTGTTCACATTCATTCTCAGCTTCATGTTCTTCTCTTATGGGCACGTCTATCTGCTGCTCAAAAAGCCTCTTTTTGATCGACACAAGCTCTCCGAGGGCGCGTTTCTCATCATCTGGGGGGTCCTCTTCACTGCCTTGGCCTTTCTGGCCATCAGGACCAAGAAGAGCCTCACCGGCCTCAGTACCTTTTTGAATATTTTTGTTTCCACCCTAATCCTGTTCGCCTTTGTCCAGATCGGGCTTTTCTTTGTGAGTTCCTGGAAATCTCCGCATCTGAAGACCGAGATTCCCGATTCCCTGCCGCGAGCGGGCGCCGCCTTTCGGCCGGAGGAACTTCCGGACATCTATTACCTGATCTTCGACCGCTATGCCAACGAGGACATCCTGAAGAATTATTATGATTTCGACAACGGAGAGTTCATCAAATACCTCGAAGGCAAGAGGTTTCTACGATGCCTCGGCCAGCCGTTGCAACTATTTCAGCACGCAATATTCCCTGGCCAGCAGCCTCAACATGGAATATCTCAATGATCTTCTCGCCAGAGGCCCGGTGAGAAGGCGGGTGTTCTATCAGCTGATCCGGGACTTCAAGGTTCGGCGGCTTCTCAAATCTCTGGGCTATAGGCACTTTCATTTTGGCTCCTGGTACGAAGGGACGCGGGTGAATCGTTACGCCGACCTGAATTTCCGGGGGAAGGGGCTCATCCCTTTGTCTCAGGATTTTCTGAAGAATTTTTTGCAGACGACGGTCCTTTTCCAGCTGGTCCAGAGAGAATCTTGTGGCCAGAAATGAAGCCGTCCTTAACCTTCAGAAGTTCAAAGAGCTGGCCGAGATTCCGAACCTGCCCGGCCCCAAGTTCGTTTTCCTCCACATGCTCATGCCGCACCACCCGTTCTATTTTGATGCCCAAGGCCAGATCCCCGTCGAGCGGACATCGCCCAAGATCCAGGACATCAAATATCTGGCCCAACTCAAGTACACCAACACAAAGATAAAGGAACTCGTCGACAATCTGATCGCGAAATCCAGGCGGCCTCCGATCATCATTCTTCAATCCGACGAAGGGCCGGCCGAGGAAGAAAAACCGGTCCGAAAAATGGTCCGGATGCGGGATCTGGATCGGGCGGTCCTCAACCTGAGAATCCGCTGCTATATCTTAAATGCCTATTACCTGCCCGGGGTGGATGCGAGCCAGGTTCTTTATCCCTCGATCTCGCCTGTCAATACTTTCCGGGTCATTTTTAACCTTTATTTCGGCACCCACTTCCCGCTTCTCAGGGATCAAACCTACCGGCCGGTGGGGGATGAGACAAAACTCCGCAAGCTCGACCGTCTGCAGGATTGGATCTGGACTTACCGGCTGCACATGCCTCATTCCCTGGAAACAAAGTAAAGCATGTGGTCTAAGAGATTTCCGGCGGCTCTCCTTCCCTCCTTGCTCCTGGTTCTCAATCTTTTCTTTTTTCTTCCGCTGGCCATTTTCCAAGGGAATCAGGAGGAATTCGGTGTCTCTCTCAAATCTATCCTGGGCGAGTTTCTTCTGCCCGGTCTCATTATTTTGCTTCTCTTGATCGGAGCCGGCCTGGTTCTCCCTTCGAACGCGGGGCGAAGGTTCACTTCGATTTTATTTGCGCTCGCTGTCCTTGTCTGGATCCAGGGCAACCTCCTCGTCTGGAAATACGGCGTCCTGACCGGCCAGGCCATCGATTGGAAAGGTCATGCCTGGTCGGGCTGGCTGGACGCGCTCGTCTGGATTGGATTTCTTTCCCTGGCGGTGGCCTTCTCGAAACCTATCTCCAAAATCGTGGTCTTTGGGAGCGCCCTCCTTCTCATCCTGCAATCTTTCACCGGAATTTACACCAGCTCTGAAGAAGCCGGGTCTCTGGAAGAGCAGGGCCCAGACTTCGGCGCTCGTTTCTCCTCCCCAGGGTGTGTTCGAATTTTCAAGACGGGAGAATGTGATCCAGTTTGATCCTCGACGGATTTCAGTCGGATTTTTTCCAGGAGATTGTTGCTCGGGACCCGGAAAAATACCTGAAGGCGCTGGATGGGTTCACCTTTTTTGAGGAAGCGACGAGCGCTTTCCCTTCGACCCAGATGAGCGTTCCCGCTTTGCTGAGCGGCGAGACCTATAAAAACGACATTCCCACCTACAAGTTCATCAAGGCAGATCAACCAGGGAAGGACGATCGGGAATGTCCTGCATGACCGCGGTTTCGACGTTGACCTGGTCGTCGGCGACACTTACACCCGGAAGGTCCGCTCCTCGACGATTTACGACATCGCGATTCCCTATGGTTACACGCAGAGCCAACACGTCCGCAACAATGCCGCCCAGATGATGGATCTGGTGCTCTTCCGCGCCTCTCCTCAGCCGGTCAAGCGACTCGTCTATAACGATCAGCTCTGGCTCTTCCAGCGTCTGATCGCCTCCAAGACCCAAAACCTCGAGTACCGGCTATTTTCCCATCGGGCTTTCCTGGATGATTTCATCCGGAAAGCCTCTGTCGCTCGGGAAAAACCCGTTTACAAGTATCTCCATCTGATGACCGTCCATCCGCCCATCCTTGTCGACGAGAACTGCGGGTTCAAGCCGGGTTTGCCGACGACCTGGGAAAACAGGATCATCCAGGCCCGTTGCGCCCTCGACCAGTTCCTCAGCCTTCTGGACAGACTCCGCTCCCTGGGGATCTATGATTCTTCTCTGATCATCCTCCAGGGAGATCACGGGACGGCCGAGCACGTCAAGATGCTGAACGATGACCAGGCTGCCGAGAAAACTCTCTATCACGAGAGTCTTTCGAGGATGGCTTCGCTGGCCCTGCCGCTCCTCGCCGTCAAGCCTCCGGGTGCCCGGGGTCCGCTCGCGTATTCCAAAGCCGAAGTCGAACTCACCGACCTGCCGGCCACGATCTGCTCTCTTCTCAAGATCGATGAAACATTCAAGGGAAAGTCGGTTTTCGCGATTGATCCCAAGGAAAGGCGAGAGCGCAAGTTCTATTTTTACGATTGGTATAAGACAAACTGGGAGAACGAATATTTCGATTACCTCGACGAATTTACCATCGCGGGAAGTCCCTATGATCGTAACTCCTGGCATCTTGTCCAGAGCCTCCGCTCCCCCCTGGTCTCCTTCAAGACGAATCAGATCATCTTCGGCACGACGCAGTCCAACCGCTTCAAGCGGGCGGGCTGGGCGGGAAACCAAAAGGATCCGGTTGAAGGCTACACCTACAACTGGGCGCTCGGAGAGTCTGCGGTCCTTGTGGTCTCATTGCCCAAGGAACGGGCGGTAGAGATGACGGCGAGGATCAAATCCTATCCCGTGAGCCGGTCTCAAATCGTCACCATCAAGGTCGATGGCAAAAAAGTCGGGATGTGGAATCTTCATGCGCCCTGGGTTTCAACGGACATGCGTGTCTTCATCCCACCCGACTCCGCGAGACCCGAGGCCAGCCTGATCGAATTTGTTTTTTCCCAGCACCGGGAACGAGCATCGGGCTTGGGCCCCCAAGCCGTCCAGTTTCAAACCATCACCCTGAAGCCACAAAAAAAATAATCCAAGTCTGTTTCGTCTATCTCGTCGTCTTGTCTGTCTCGTCAAGAATGGTAATGAGTCAGGAGTGAGGGGGGAGGTGTCCAAGGATTATTTATTTTTGCTCGCTATAAACCTGCCAGGGCGTGTTCATTCCTCGTCCTTTGGTCATGGATCACAGATAATGGGTTGCGATTTCGACAGGCCTTTTCGCAGCCAGGCCGTCGATCCGACGGCGCCGAAAAAATCTAAAAAAAATTGTCAAAATCGTTTGCAAATTCCGTTTTATTTTATTAAAATTTATCCCCTTATCAGAGACTGGATCGATGACTGAACTATTTTTGGTCTTTCTTATCTTCGGACTTCTAGGGGGGGTTCTGATTTTCATGAACGCGCTCCTGGGCCCGAAGAGGTCAAACCCCACCAAAGAGCGCCCCTTTGAATGCGGCAGCCCTTATCTCCAAAAAGACATCAAGCCCTTTCACATCAAGTTTTACCTGGTTGCCCTCGTCTTCCTGTTGTTCGATATCGAAGTCGTCTTTTTCTTTCCCTGGGCCCTTATCTTCAGAGAAATGATGCAGACGGCCCTGCTGGTCATGCTGGCCTACATCGCCGTCTTGGTCATCGGCTTCATCTACGCCTGGAGGAAAGGAGCTTTTGAGTGGGATTGACGGTCACTGACGTCGGGACGGATTGAAGAGGATGGCACTTAATTACATCACCACGAAATTCAATTATATCCTCGGCTGGGGCCGGAAGTTCTCGTTGTTCCAGTACCCTTTCATTACGGCCTGCTGCGGGATGGAATACATGTCGGCGGCCTGCGCCCACTTCGACCTCGACCGTTTCGGGGCCGGCTGGACGAGGTTCTCGCCGCGCCAAGCGGACATGATCCTCGTGACCGGAACGATCTGCCAGAAAGAAGCGCCCGTTCTGAAGACCGTCTACGATCAGATGTGCGAACCCAAATGGGTGATCGCCATCGGCGCCTGCGCGGTCAGCGGCGGCATTTATGATAACTACGCGGTCGTCCAGGGAGTGGACAACATCATCCCCGTCGACGTTTATATCCCGGGCTGCCCGCCCCGTCCGGAGATGATCCTGGATGCCGTTCTCAAGCTCCAACAAAAGGTCCAGGCCGAAGGGCATGAATGGCGATGGCAGAAAAAACGATACTAGAAGAATTGAAGCAGAAGTTTCCGACCAAGGTCAAGGAAAGCTTCGAGATCTTGGGTGACGAAGTCGTCGTCATCGAGAGGGGATCCCTGCTCAGTCTGATGACCGCCCTGAAAAACAAGCCTTATGAATTCACCATGCTCCTCGACCTGACCTGTGTCGATTACACCGGGCAGGATCCCCGATTCGAGATGGTTTATCACCTGTTTTCGCTGCCGCACAACCGCAGGCTCCGGATCAAGACCCGCCTGACGGAAGAGGACGCGACGATCGATTCATTGGTTTCTTTATGGAAGAACGCCAACTGGCTGGAGAGGGAAGTCTACGATATGTTCGGCGTCGGGTTCAACGGCCATCCCGACCTCCGGCGCCTGCTGATGTATGACGGCTTCGAAGGATACCCGCTGCGCAAAGAGTATCCCCTCCGTAAACGCCAGCCGATCATCCCCGTGAGGAAATAAGAGGGAAGGACGAGATGCCGACGAGGATTCAGAAGGAAGCGCGGCCGGACAGTCTGCTGCTGAATATGGGCCCGTCCCACCCGGCCATGCACGGCACCATCCGGATCATGCTCGAGCTTGACGGAGAGAAGATCCTCAACTCCGAGTTGGAGATCGGATACTTGCACCGTGGCTTTGAGAAGATCTGCGAGAACCGGACCTATTTTAACCTGCTTCCCTATACCGACCGCCTCAATTATGTTTCTCCCCTCATCAACAACCTCGGCTATGTCATGACCATGGAGAAACTGCTCGGCCTCGACATCCCCGAGCGGGCTCAATACATCAGGGTGATCATGAGCGAGCTGTCACGGATCTCCGACCACCTTACCTGTCTGGCGGCCATGGCCATGGAATGCGGCGCCTTCACCGTCTTTCTCTACACGATCAAAGCCCGTGAATACTGCTGGGACGTCATCGAATACACGACCGGGGCCCGGATGACCACCTCTTACATCCGCATCGGCGGAGTCCGGGCTGACCTGCATCCCTCCTATCCTGAGTCGCTCAAGACAGCGATCGTCGAGACGAGGAAGGTCCTCAAGGACATCCACGGACTGCTCGACAAAAACAAGATCTTCTTGAACCGGACGAGGGACATCGCCGTCATGTCCCAGGAGGAGGCCATCGCCTACGGCTGGACGGGGCCCACTCTTCGTTCGACAGGTGTCTACTATGACGTCCGCAAGGCCTTTCCCTACTCGATGTACGACCATTTGGACTTCGAGGTTCCTCTGGGAGAGAGGGGCGACAACTTCGACCGTTACATGGTTCGGATGAAGGAAATGGAACAGAGCCTTCGGATCTTAGAGCAGGCGATGCGGAAAATCCCCCCGTCTTCGGCCCCACTTCTGGCCAAGGGAGTCGAGCCGCCCCAGGCGGTCCAGGAGTCCCGCTCCAAGAAAGTTCGCGGGCCGGTCCGGCTCTCTCCGAACCTGGAAGGTTCCGAGGAATCTGTTTACAAAGATATCATGACCGGCGACCGCCGCTACATCATTCCGCCGAAGGAAGAAACCTACGACTCGATCGAGGGTTTGATCAGTCACTCCAAGTTTTTCATGAAAGGGGCGGGAATCAGACCTCCCAAAGGGGAAGTCTATTTTTCGGTCGAAGGGGGAAACGGCGAGCTCGGTTATTATATCGTCTCGGACGGGACGGACAGGCCCTATCGGCTCCATCTGCGGGCCCCGTGCCTGCACATTTTGGCGGCTCTCGAAGGCCTGATCAAAGGGCGCTTCGTGGCGGATGTCATCCCCACGTTTGGGTCGATGAATATCATTTGCGGAGAATTGGAACGGTGAGCGCTGAGCTTTCTCCCCAGACCAAAAAGAAGATCGACGAACTATTGGTCCACTACCCCAAGAAAGAGGCGGCCCTCCTCCCGGTCCTTCACCTCGTCCAGCAGGAATTCGGAGCGATCACCCGGGAAGAAGAACAGCTGGTGGCGGCCCTCCTGAATGTCAAGCCCATCAGGGTTCGGGAAGTGGTGACCTTTTATACAATGCTCCGGCAGGAGCGGCAAGGGAGATACTTGCTCCAGGTCTGCTCGAACCTGACCTGCACTCTGGCCGGCTCGGAACGTCTCATCGACTATTTAAAGAGACGCCTCGGCGTCGGGGTCGGGGAGACGACTCCGGACAACAGGTTCACTCTGTCCACCGTCGAATGCCTGGGCGCCTGCGACCAGGCCCCCTGTATGATGGTCAACCTGGACTATCATACCGGCCTGACTGAGGAGAAGATCGAAAAAATTCTGGAGAGTTTAAAATAGGAACCGTGGAAGAAAAAGTCCTCACCCGGCATTTCGGTCTGGAGAATTTCTATAAGATCGAAGTCTACCTCAAGCAGGGCGGATACCAGGCGGTTAAGAAGGCCCTTCTCGAGATGAAACCCGAAGACGTTCTGGCCGAGGTCAAGAAGGCCAATCTCCGGGGCAGGGGAGGAGCCGGCTTTCCGGCCGGCGTCAAGTGGGGATTTGTCCCGCAGAAGGTCCAGAAGCCCAGGTACCTCTGCGTCAACGCCGATGAGGGAGAACCGGGGACCTTCAAAGACCGGTACATCATGGCCCATATCCCTCACCAACTCTTGGAGGGAATCATCATCTCCTCTTATGCGGTCGGGATCCACTCTGCCTACATCTACATCCGGGGCGAATATGAAGCCATCGCCCAGCGGCTCGAGCAGGCGATCGCTGAAGCCTCGGTCAAGGGCTTCTTAGGCAAAAATATTCTCAAGAGCGGTTTTGACCTTGACGTTGCCGTCCACCGTGGCGCCGGAGCTTACATCTGCGGCGAGGAGACGGCCTTGCTCGAATCTCTGGAAGGGAAGCGCGGCCACCCCAGGCTCAAACCGCCTTTCCCGGCCTCGGTCGGGCTCTTTCAATCCCCCACGGTCATCAACAATGTTGAGACCATCGTCAACATTCCGGTCATCATCGCCCAGGGAGCCGATTGGTTTGTCCAGCGGGGGCTGCCCAAGGATGGAGGAACCAGGATTTTCGGGGTCAGCGGAGCGGTCAAGAACCCGGGGATCTACGAGCTTCCGATGGGCGCGAGTCTAAAAGAAATCATCTATAAGCACGCCGGCGGCCTGCCCGAAGGGAGGACGCTCAAGGCGGTCATTCCGGGAGGGATGTCGGCCCCTGTGCTCACTGCGGAGGAGATCGATATCAAGATGGATTTCGAGTCCCTGGTCGCGGCCAATTCGATGCTGGGTTCCGCGGCGGTCATCGTGATCGACGACCGGACTTCCATGCTCCAGGTCCTCAAAACCATCACCAAGTTCTATTCCCACGAGTCCTGCGGCCAGTGCACTCCCTGCCGGATCGGGACCTCCTGGATCCACAAGATCGTCACCCGGATCGCCGAGGGAAAGGGCGAAAAAGACGACCTGGAGACGATCCTCCGCCTGGCCTCTAATATCAAGGGAAAAACACTCTGCCCCCTGGGAGATGCGGCGGCCATGCCGATTCTCTCCCTTACCCAGAAGTTTTCGAAGGAATTGGCAGCCGAGTTGCCAAACTAGGAGCAGGAGAAGCGAGTCGAGATGGCAAAGATTTCGATCGACGGAAAGCCCTTGGAAGTCACCGATGGGCTGACCATCATGAAAGCGGCGGATTCAGCCGGGATCATCATTCCCCGTTTCTGCTACCATCCCGCCTTTGTGCCCGAGGGGAGCTGCCGGATGTGTCTGGTGGAAATCGAGGGCCTGCCCAAACTCGAACTCGCCTGTTCGACCGTCGTCCGCGACGGGATGAAGGTCTCGACGGGAAGCGAGAAAGTGGTCGAGGCGAGACGCGGCGTCCTGGAATTCCTCCTCGCCGAGCATCCGCTCGATTGCCCCATCTGTGATAAGGCCGGAGAGTGCACCCTCCAGGATTACTACGAGGGTTATGGCCGTTTCAAAGGCGCCTTTCAGGAGTCCAAGGAGAAAAGGGAAAAAAAGCTCGTCCTGGGAAAGAGCCTGATCCTCGACCGGGAGAGATGCATCCTCTGCACGCGCTGCGTGCGGTTTCTGACCGAAGTGACCAAGACTCAGGAGCTGGGAGTTTTTAAGAGGGGCGTGCACTCGGAGATCAGTCCCTATGAAAAGGAGCCGGTCGACAATAACTATTCCGGAAATCTGGTCGAGATCTGCCCGGTCGGAGCGATCACCGATTTGGATTTTCGCTTCAAGACGAGGCCCTGGTTCTTGAACACGGGGGAATCCATCTGCCCGCTCTGCAGCCGGGGCTGCAATATTTATATCGATTATCTGCCCGGCTTTGCCCGGCTGGAAGAAACCAAGAAAGGTCCTGCGCATCCGGTCCAGGGAGAACCTTCGGGTCAACGGATACTGGATCTGCGATCTGGGAAGGTATGGCTATTCTCGTCTCGACCAGAACCGGTGGGAAGAGCCGGCCATGTACCAAGGAGGGAAACGGATCGGCATCAGCTGGGATAAGGCCCTCATCGTCCTGGCCGAGAAGATCAAAGCCCTCGTCATCAGGGAGAGGACAGCGAGGATCGCCGTCCTCGCCCAGACCTACCTTACGAACGAAGAGTTGTTTCTCCTCCGCAGGTTGTTCCGGAATGATCTTGGAGTCGAGCGAATCCTCTTTGTCGATCCGCCGCAGGGAACGGGAGATGAGCTCTTGCTGACCGCGGATCGCAGCCCGAACAGAAAGGGAGCTCAGGAGATCGGGTTCGACTTGAACCCGCCGACCTTGGAGGCGGCGACTCAGGGGACCGAGCTACTTCTCGTCTTTGGCTCCTTTCTCCACGACCGCTTTGACCTCGCGGGGCTCAAAACGGCCTTGGATAAGGTGGCGACCAAGTTCTTGTTCACGCCTCGAGTGCGCGAGCATAATGCCCTCTTCGATTTCGTTCTGCCGACGGCCATGACGGCTGAGAAGAGCGGCTCTCTGACAAATTTTGAGGGCAAAGTCCAGAAGTTCGGGCCCGCCCTGGAACTGAGAGGGGAAAGCCTTCCGGAATGGAGGTTCCTGGTCAACCTCGGTAAAGAGCTCCGGACGAATTATCGATATTATAACCAGTTCGTTTCGCCCAAGGAGATTTTCCGGGAGATGGCCAAAGAGATCCCCTTTTTTGAGCAGGACCGATAATGGACGTATTAATTGTCTTCGTCAAGATCGTTCTCACCCTGGTCTGGTTCCTCCTTCTAACGCTTTATCTCACGTGGGCCGAGAGAAAAGAGAGCGCCGTGCTCCAGGACCGTGTCGGTGCCAACAGAGCCTCTGTCTTCGGCCTGCGGCTGATAGGTCTTTTTCAGCCGTTCGCCGATGCCATCAAGATGATCTTTAAAGAGGACTTCGTCCCTGCCTTCTCCCAGAAATTCCTCCATACGATCGCGCCGTTCTTGTCTTTCTTCTTCGTGGCCGTCACCATCTCGGGAATACCGTTCGCCGATTCAATCCGCCTGGGGAATCGTATCATTCCGCTCCAGATCTTGGATTTTAACGTCGGTCTCCTCTTCATTCTGGCTATGTTGTCCCTGGGGATCTACGGCATCATCCTCAGCGGCTGGGCATCGAACAACCGCTATACTCTTCTCGGAAGCATGAGGGGAGCCGCCCAGCTCATCTCCTACGAAGTGGGTCTGGGGCTCTCGCTGGTCGGGCTGATCATGGTTTTTCCCTCCTTGAAGCTCTCTCAGATCGTTGGCTATCAGGGAGGACTCTTGTTCGGCTTCCTGCCCAGATGGGGGATTTTCATTCAGCCTCTCGGATTCGTCGTCTTCTTCGTGGCCGCGCTCGCCGAGACCAAGAGAGTCCCCTTCGACATGCCCGAAGGGGAATCGGAGATCATCGGTTTTTTTACCGAATACGGTGGCCTCAAATGGGGTCTGTTCATGATGACCGATTTTATGGAGATCATCATCATTTCCAGCCTGGTCACGACCCTCTTTTTTGGCGGCTGGCAGGTCCCCTGGCTGGGAGCTGACGGGTTTCATTTCCCTGGGGGAGGCCAGTGGCTGTTGGCCCGCTGGCTGGTGATCATGTTTCAGATCGTCGCCTTCAACTTGAAGGTCTTCTTTTTCTGCTGGCTCCAGATCCTGATCCGCTGGACCTATCCCCGGTTCCGGTACGACCAGGTCATGGATTTGGGCTGGAAACTGTTGATCCCTCTCAGCCTGGTCAATATCGTCGGCACCGGCGTGATCTTAACGAGAATCTGAGATGTTAAAAAGTCTAGGCTATTTTTGGGAAATCATCAAGGGAAGCTTCATCACGACCCGCCATTTCGTAGTCAATATGTGGTTCCACATCCTGAAAGTCCTGGGTGTCAAGACAAAACGCAGGGGGGCCGTGACCATCCAATATCCGGAGCAAAAGAAGGAGCTGGCCTCGCGACACCGCAGCCTTCATCGGATCACGAAGCGAGACGACGGCAAGCCCCGCTGCGTGGCCTGCATGCTTTGCATGACGGTCTGCCCTTCGGAGTGCATCTACATCGAAGCGGCCGAGGACCCGGACCTCGAGATGCAAAAATATCCGTCCAAGTTCGAGATCGACCTGACCCGCTGCTGTTTCTGCGGTTTCTGCGTCGAGGCCTGTCCCGAAGACGCTATCCGGATGGATACCGGGGTTATTGATTTGGCCCGGTACGGGCGCCAGGACCTGCAATACGACCTCAAAAAGCTCTTGGGATGAGCGTCGCCCACCTTTCTGTCGGGGACTTTGAAATATTTGGCCTGTCGGATGGGAGTTTTTATCTCGACGGCGGGGCGATGTTCGGCGTTGTCCCCAAAGTCCTCTGGGAGAGAAAGTGCCCGGCCGACAAAAAAAACAGGATCAAACTCGGTCTCAACTGTTTTTTGATCAAAACTCAAAGGGCACTCGTCCTTCTGGAGACGGGGCTCGGGCCCAAGCTGACCGGGAAGTTCACCGATATTTTCAATGTTCAGAGACAGCCCGACCTGTTTTCTTCTCTTCGGGAGGCCGGCTTTGCGCCGGAGGACGTCGATTTCGTGGTCAACACTCATCTTCATTTTGACCACTGCGGAGGGAATACCCGTTTCGATGAGCGCGGAGAAACGGTGCCGACGTTTTCACAGGCCAAGTACGTGATCCAAAAAGGAGAATGGGAGGCCGCCCTCAGTCCCGAAGAGCGGGACAGACCCAGCTATCTCCAGGAGAATTTTGTCCCCCTCGAGAAGCACGGCGTCCTCGAACTCATTGACGGCGATCGTGAGCTCGTGGACGGAGTAGAGATCATCGTCGTTCCCGGACACACGGCCCGTCACCAATGTCTGAAGGTCCGTTCCCGGGGAGAAGTTTTGTTTTTCCCGGGAGACCTTATTCCGATGTCGGCCCATATCAGCGTGCCCTATGTCATGAGTTATCGACCTCTTTCCTTTGGAGACGATGAGGAATAAAAGAAAGTACTATGAGCTGAGTCTCCGCGAAAACTGGCTTTTTGGTCTTGACCACGACGCCCATCATCATTTCGGCCGGATCAAAAGGGCGGGGGAGAAATACGAGTTCGAGCCCGAGGCCGGCCGGCTCTCGGGATAGGCCGAGACCTTCCCCGGGCGGTTGACTTTAGAAGGGAAAAAACTATAATAAACTCTTCTTAATCCAAGGAGGCAATCCAATGAGTAAAAAAGTGACCGTCGAGGAGTTGCTGGCCAAGGCTGAGCAACCCTCGAAAGACGCCCTCCGGCTTCATGCTTATTATAAAGGGAAAATCGGCGTCACTCTCAAGTGCCGGATCAGAGACTTCAATGACTTCGCGATCTGGTACACCCCCGGCGTCGCCGCCGTCTGCAAGGAGATCAACAAGGACAAGGAGAAGGCCTATGAGATGACCAACAAATGGAATTTTGTCGCCGTTGTCTCTGATGGCTCAAGGGTCCTGGGTCTGGGCGACATCGGCCCCGAAGCGGGGCTGCCGGTCATGGAAGGAAAAGCGTTGCTTTACAAGTACCTCGGGGGCGTCGATGCGTTCCCGATCATGCTTAGCACAAAGGACCCGGAGCAGATCATCCAGACCGTGAAGTGGATCCAGCCCACCTTCGGAGGCATCAACCTCGAAGACATCTCCCATCCCAAGTGCTTTCACATCCTGGATACGCTTCGGAAGGAATGCGAAATTCCGGTCTGGCATGATGACCAACAGGGAACGGCCTGTGTCACGGTGGCCGGACTCATCAACGCCCTGAAGATTGTCAAGAAGAGGATGCAGGATGTCAAGATCGCCCTCGTCGGCGCGGGCGCGGCCAATGTGGCGATCGCCCGCCTCCTGATCACGGCAGGCGCGAAGCCTGGGAACATGGTGGTCGTCGACTCTCGAGGGATCCTCCACCGGGACAGGGGCGACCGTGAAACACTGCAGGCGAAATACAAGGAGAAATGGCACCTCTGCGAGATCACCAATAAGGCAGGGATCAAGGGCGATATCCCGGAATCTATGGAGGGAGCGGACGTTCTGCTTTCGGCCTCGAAAACCGGGCCGGGCACGATCCAGAAAGAGTGGATCTCCCATATGGCCAATGACTCCATCGTTTTCGTAATGGCGAATCCCGTCCCTGAGATCTGGCCATGGGAGGCGAAAGAGGCGGGCGCCAGGATCGTCGCAACGGGGAGGTCGGATTTCCCGAACCAAGTCAATAACTCGCTCGGCTTTCCCGGGATCTTCCGGGGAGCTCTGGACATTCGGGCTATCTCGATTACCGACGAGATGTGCATCGAGGCCTCAAAGGAGCTGGCCAAAGTCGCTGAAGACCACGGACTCAGCGACGATTATATCGTCCCCAATATGGACGAGTGGGAAGTCTTTACGCGCGAAGCCGTGGCCGTCGGCTCCAAGGGAATCGAGCAGGGTGTCGCCCGCAAAAAGGCGTCGCCCCAGGAACGGTTCAAGCTGGCCGAGGCGATCATCAAGCAGGCCCGAGAGCAGGTCCAGATGTTGATGAAGGAAGAGTTCATCATAGATCCGGACAAATGATAGGACCAGGAGACGGGGATAAGGACTGCCGGTCGAGAGGACGAAGAAGAGGACTTCCATTGACATTTCCCCTTTGCTGTGTTATAGGTTAGCGCATTAGAGAGTAACAGATATCGGCGGAAAAGAGGGAGTATCAAGCGTGCCATCGCAATCGAGTTGGACCAGGGACGACGAGCTGGCGCCCCCCTAGAATCACTCGCCCGACTTAACTTCTCTCTCTAGGAACCCACCGCAAAGGATGCTGACTCGGGCTCAGAGTTCAACTCAAGAAGGGAGGTGAGAATGATTTGAAGTCTAAGAATAATCAATCAAGGGAATTCATGTATCTCAATCTAAAGAGGAGGATTCAAAAATGAAAACCTTAGTGAAAGTTCTGGTCTTGGGTGTCATCGCTGCTTTCGTCTTCACGAGCTGTGCCAAACAGCCCACTCAGGCAATGAATGACGCCAAGGCCACCATCGACGCCGCCGTGCAGGAAGGCGCCGATGTCTACGCCAAGGACGAGCTGAAAAAGCTCAACGATGACAACCAGGCGGCCCTGGACGAGATCACCGCCCAGAGCAAGAAGTTCTTCAAGAAATACGGACACGCCAAAGAGATGCTGGCCAAATTGAAGACCGACGCCGAGGCGGTGAAGGCGCTCATCCCGGCCAGAAAAGAAGAGGCCCAAAAGAACGCTATGGCAGCTCAGGACGAAGCCAAGAAAGCCGTCGCCGATGCCAAGGCATTGCTGGAAAAGGCTCCCAAAGGCAAGGGAACCAAAGCGGACATCGAAGCCATGAAGGCCGACCTTCAGGGTCTCGAGACTTCTCTGACGGAAGTCCAGACGGCGATCGATGGGGCCGATTATTTCGGCGCCAAGGACAAAGCCACGGTCATCAAAGACAAAGCGATGGCCATCAGCGACCAGATCAACAAGGCGATCGAGAAGGTCAAAGGTAAAAAGTAATCGGCGAAGACTTTCGTTTTGTACCTGAGATATTCTGGTTTTGCACTTTTACTTTTTTGTCTTCTCGCCTTTGGATGTCAAACACCACCGGTACCTCCGGAGGTTCAGAAAGCCGAGCAACAGGAATATGACCTCTGGAGGGCCGGGGCTCTTGTTTATTCTTTAGAAGACTACACCAATTACAAACAGGATCTTCAAAGAGCCAAGGAGAGGCTTGGAAAAGAGAAGCTGAAGCTTGGTTTTTTTCGGGATTATAGGCCCATCAAGGCGGATTTCGACCAGGTCCTCGAGAGGGGGGATAAGATCCTCCTGAAGGTCCACGAAATCAAAGACCTCAAATCCAGCTCTATTGTGGCCCAGGTCGCGGGGCTGCAATCCAAGCTGAAGACCTTGGAAGAGGTGACCTTGATCATCAACGAAAAGGGATTGGCTCGCAAAAAACTGGCCGAGGCTCAGGTCATGCTCAAGGAGGTCAGCCTGCTCACAGAGCAGGAGAAATTTGGCCAGGTCCCCGCTAAGGTCAATCGGATCGAGGCACTGGCCGATCAAGCCAGGGAAGCCGTCCTGGCCATGCTTGTCAGGTACCGGGATCCGGCCCAGATTGCCAAGTGGCGGAAGTGGGCCGATGAAACGGTCGCCGAGACACGCCGGAGTGGCTCGCTGGCTATTGTTGTTAATAAACTCGAACACAAACTGATCATCTACAAAAATGGGTCGGCCATCTCGACTTACGATGTCGGGTTGGGCAGCAACGGCTTGTCTGATAAACTCTATGCCGGGGATGATGCCACTCCCGAGGGCAAGTACCAGGTCGTCCTGAAGATTCCAGCGTCGAAATACTACAAGGCCTTGTTGATCAATTACCCCAACGACGAAGACAGGAGGCAGTTTGTCCGGGCCAAGCAACGGGGGGAACTCCTTCCGTCCGCAGGCATCGGCGGGTCGATCGAGATCCACGGCGGAGGAAAAGACAGCTTGACGGCGGGCTGTGTGTCCATGGAAAATGAAGATATGGATAAGGTCTATGATCTTATCAAAGTCGGGACGCCCGTAACGATCGTCGGGGCCCAGGATGTCGAGAACAGCGTTATCCGGGCCATCAAGAACCTCTAAAGCGTCATGAAAAGAGCGGCTCTTGTCTTTCTCGCGGCCGTGTATGTCGTTTTTCTCTGCCTGGAGGCCGGAGGTTATTTTCTGGGCTTGAAACAGCTCTCTGCCTGGAAAAAACCGCCCTCGGCTCCGGGTTCTTACGGGAAGGGAGAGAAGGAGCGTGAATCACAGAGGGCGCAGCTGCAGAAAAAAATGAAGGTTGTTCTCCCCAAGAGCGTTTACATCGTCGTCGACACGGGTGCTAACATCATCTATCTCAAGAAGGGAGACGAGATCCTCAAAAAAGCGGTTATTTCCGCTGGCAGCGGAGATATCCTTGAAGAGCCTGGAGGGAAGAGGCAGTGGATATTTGACACGCCCCGGGGAGAATTCTCTGTCGACTCCAAGATCGAAGACCCCTACTGGGTGAAACCTGACTGGGCATTCATTGAGGAGGGGGAGAAGATTCCCAAAAACCCGGAGGAGCGAATCGAGGCCGGAATGCTGGGCGACTATGCCCTCGGATTCGGCAAGGGCTTTTTCATTCACGGAACGCTCTATACCAGGTTGCTCGGCCGGAATGTGACCCACGGCTGCATCCGGGTGGGGGACGAAGACCTGAAGGTGATCTTCAAGGCGTCTTCAATCGGGACGAAGATCTTCATCTATTGACCATGCGGCACACTAGGATTTTGCTCGCGGGGCTTTTGCTCCTGCTGGGGACCGTTTTGGCGGCTCAGAAAACAAATTCGCTTTCTGAGAATTCCTACCTGGAAGAGGAACTCAACTTGGCCAAATCGCCTTCGTTTTATTTTATCATTGACCTCGGAGCCAAGAAAATCGACCTCAAGGCCAGGGGTTTTGTGCTCAGGGAATGGCAGGTCCAAAGCGCCAGGGTCTGGGGGAAGAGGGTTCCTCTCGGCTCGATCAAACTTCTCCGAAAAACCAGCCTGTTCGCCCCTCAGCGGAAAAAGATCGTCCCCGGATCGGTGGAATCGACGGAACCATTCAATCCAAAGCCAAAGCCGGAGAGCAAGGCCGATCAAGTCAAAAAGAAAGAAGCGGCGACATTCGAGCTTCAGGCCCTGGAACTCAAAGACATGCCGAAAACGTACAGGCTCCAGCTGGAGGGGGCGATCGGCATCGAAGTCAGGTCCAAGGAAAAAGGTTTTTCCAAGTCCCTCCAAGGAACGTGGGACTCGCTTCGCTGGTATGCAATTTATCCTCTCAGAACCCTCTGGTCCAGCCTCAAGAAAAGGTCCTTCACCGAGATAGAGATAACGCTCCAGAACGAGCGGGAGGCTGAGGCGCTGTACTGGGTCCTCCTGGAAGGCCAGAGGGCGATTATAAGGGCAACTCCCGCATCCTGAGTCTTTCTTAATTAAGATCTCCATAGCAAAATTCCCCAGGGCAGGCTGAAAATAAAAAAAATCTATAAAATAACTTGACAATAAGACACTCAGGTTATATATTATAGACTTAATAAACTAGGAGGAATAAACAATGCCGAAAATCATAGGAATTGATTTGGGTACGACGAATTCCGTCGTTGCCATTATGGAAGGTGATAAGCCGACTGTCATCGCCAACGAAGAAGGCGGCAGAACCACGCCTTCCGTTGTTGCCTTTACTTCGAAAGGCGAACGCTTGGTGGGTCAGGTGGCCAAGAGGCAGAGAGTGACCAACCCGGAAAACACGATTTATTCTATCAAGAGATTCATGGGTCGTCGCTATCATGAAGTGACTCAGGAAATAAAACAGGTGCCGTTTGTGATCACTCAGGCGGAAAACGGCGATGTCAGGGTCGAGGTGGTCGGGAAAAAATTTGCCCCACCCGAGATCTCGGCGCTCATCCTGCAAAAATTGAAAAAAGCGGCCGAAGATTACCTCGGGGAAAAGGTTCACAAGGCGGTGATAACGGTCCCGGCTTACTTCAATGACAGCCAGCGCAAGGCAACCAAGGATGCGGGGACAATCGCCGGCCTGGAAGTGGTCAGGATCATCAACGAGCCGACCGCAGCCGCGCTCGCCTACGGCATGGACAAAAAGAAAGACGAAAAGATCGCCGTTTATGACTTTGGCGGCGGGACCTTCGATATCTCCATCCTCGAGGTGGGCGAGGGGGTCGTGGAAGTCAAAGCGACAAACGGAGACACCCATCTGGGCGGGGATGATATTGACCAGAGAGTCCAGGACTGGATTGTGACCGAATTCAAAAAAGAGAGCGGTATCGATCTGACCAGGGATAAGATGGCCCTGCAGCGGCTCAAAGAGGCCGCGGAAAAGGCCAAGATCGAGCTCTCGACAACTCTGGAGACCGAGATCAACCTGCCCTTTATCACGGCCGATGCAGCAGGCCCCAAGCACCTCCTTATGAAAATGACCCGGGCCAAGCTGGAGCAGCTTGTAGAGGACCTCATCCAAAGGTCGGTCGCGCCCTGCAAACAGGCCCTCTCCGATTCCGGCCTAAAGCCCGAAGAGATCGATGAAGTCGTTCTCGTCGGCGGCCAGACCAGGATGCCCAGGATCCAACAACTGGTGCGTGAGCTCTTCGCGAAAGAACCGCACAAGGGCGTGAATCCCGATGAAGTCGTGGCCGTTGGCGCGGCCATCCAGGGTGCCGTCCTGGGCGGTGATGTGAAGGACGTCCTGCTTCTCGACGTCACCCCCTTGACTCTGGGCGTTGAGACCTACGGCCAGGTGTTCACCAAGATGATTCCTCGAAATACCACGATTCCCACCAAGAAGACCGAGACCTTCTCGACCGCCTCAGACAACCAACCCAGTGTGGAAATCCATGTCCTCCAGGGGGAGCGAGAGATGGCCGCCGACAACAGGACCCTCGGACGATTCCATTTGGATGGCATTCCGCCCGCACCACGAGGAATTCCTAAGATCGAGGTGACCTTTGATATCGACGCGAACGGAATCCTCCATGTGTCGGCCAGGGATTTGGGAACGGGAAAGCAGCAGGCCATAACGATCACCGGCCACAGCGGCCTGGACGAGAGAGAGATAGACCGGATGGTCAAAGATGCCGAGGCCCATTCAGAAGAAGACAAGAAAAGACGCGAAATGATCGATGCCAAAAATCAGGCCGACCAGATGATCTACAGCCTGGAGAAGCTCCTCCGGGAGAGCAGAGGCCGAATTCCCGAGCCCGAAGCGCAGAGCGTTCAGGCCGAGATCGAAAACACCAAAAAGGCCGTCCAGAGCGAGGACATCGGCCGGATCAACCAGGCTATGGCCGACCTCTCGCGGGCTTCCCACAGGCTCACCGAGAGGATGTATCAGTCTAGCGGACAGCAGCAGGCCCAGCAGGATTTTTCTCAGCCGCAGTCCCCGGGCAAAGACCACAGCCAGAGCTCCCGGGCCGGGAATCCCGATGAGGAAGTCATCGAAGCAGAGGTCGTCGATGAAGATAAAAAGAGCTGACCCGACAGGATAGCCCCGACCCGGGACGAGGAGTCCGGGGGAGAGCGGGCTGAAGGCGGACGCGATGGACAAGGACTTTTACCGGATATTGGGAATAGACAGGTCTGCCTCGACATCGGAGATCAAGAAAGCCTATCGAAAGCTAGCCCGCAAGTACCACCCTGATCTCAACCCGGGAGACAGGGCTGCCGAGGCGAGGTTCAAAGAGATCCAGGAGGCCTATTCGGTGCTCGGCGACCCCAAGAGAAGGGCCCAGTATGACCAGTTCGGAACGATCGGAGACGTCCCTCCGGGCCCCGGCCAGGAGCATGCGTATCCTCCCCCGGCGGGGTTTGAAGGATTCGATTTCTCCGATTACGGAACCTCTTCATTCAGGGATTTTTTTGAGGACATTTTCCGGGGCGGCGCTTCTGTCCCCCAGGCAGCTCCCGAGAAAGGGGAAGACCTGCATCATACGATGAACATCGGTTTCGAGGAGGCGATCAGCGGTCTCCAGACAAAGATCCGCCTCGACCGGAAACTGAATTGCATCTCCTGCCAAGGAGCGGGTTACCTCCGAAGCGGGCCGCAGAAAAATTGCCCCGCCTGTGGGGGGAGCGGCCGTTCCACCGTCCAGAGAGGCTTCATGAGATTCTCCTCTCCCTGTGCGGATTGCCGGGGGACAGGACGGGCCCGAGGCGAGACCTGCCCGACCTGCCATGGTCAGGGCCACGTGCCACAGCTCGAACTCATCAATGTGAGAATCCCAGCCGGAGTCGACACCGGATCCAAGGTGCGCATCCCGGAGAAGGGAAATGCCGGGAAGAACGGAGGGCCGCCCGGCGACCTCTACATTTCTATCGAGGTCTCTCCACACCCACTTTTCCGGCGAGAGGGGGCCAACATCTATGTCAAGGTTCCGATCACGGTCCCCGAGGCCACTCTGGGAGGCAAGATCGAAGTCCCCACACTTTATGGGAAAGCCGTGATCAGGATCCCTCCGGGGACAAAATCGGGCCAAAAATTCCGAATCAAGGAGCGGGGAGCTCCGGTCCCGGGGAAGCGCGTGAGGGGAGACGAATACGTCGAGGTTTCGATCGTACCTCCCCCCTTTGATGATCAAAGAATCCGGGATCTGATGCGTGAGCTCCAGTCGATCTCGGGTCCCAATCCGAGGGATCGAATGGGTATGAACTGAGATGAGAGATAAAAAAGAACCGAAGGTCTTTTACCACATCAGCAGTGTTTCTAAAAGGTACAATCTCCACCCGCAGACATTGCGCCTGTACGAACGGGAAGGGTTGCTCAAGCCCTCACGGAGCCGGGGGAACACCCGGCTCTACACGGAAGAGGATCTCAGGCAACTCGAGCTGATCCTGAACCTCATCCGCGATCTGGGCGTCAATCTGGCCGGAGTGGAAGTCATCTTGAACATGCGCCAAAAGATGGAGCAGATCGAAAAGGAAGTCGGCGCCTTTCTCGATTTCGTCAGGACCGAATTCTGTCGTGGAAAAGACGACGAATTTGAATTGAAGAAAAAAAGCTTGGTCCACGTCACGCCGGGAAAACTCGTCAAGGTTGAAAAAACGGGGCGTTGAAGCATGGACGACCAGGGATATCTTGATTCCAAGAACCTGCGGCACTACTTCGAGCAGATCTCCAAATTTCCAAGCTGCAGCGAAGAGGAGGAAAAACAGCTGGGAGTCTTGATCAGGCAGGGCGATAAGACGGCCATGAAAAAGCTGATCGAAGCCAACCTCCGGTTTGTCGTCTCCTATGTCAAGAAATACCGGGGCATGGGACTGGGCATGCTCGACCTGATCAACGAGGGGAACATCGGGCTTCTCGAGGCGGCCAAGCGGTATGATCCCAACCGCAATGTCCGCTTCATTTCCTACGCTGTCTGGTGGATCCGCCAGGCGATTATTCATGCCTTATCGCAATACTCGCGCATCTACAATCTGCCGCAGAAGATCTCCGATCAGATCTCCCAGATGAAGAAAAAAACGGCTCAGCTCAAGACCGAGCTGGGCAGAGAGCCCACCAGGGAAGAGATCGCCGAGGCCATGAATGTCACTTGCGAAGACATCGAAGACCTCCAGATCCTCCAGGAGAAAAATCTTTCGCTGAGCGACAGGTATCATGATGAGGACCTGGAGGTGGAGGAACGGGTCAAAGACGAGCTCTCTCCCTCCGTTGAGTACCAGATCATCAAGTCCTCGATCCAGCAGCAGATCAGAGAAATGTTGGGAGAGTTGGATGAGAAGGAGGCACTTGTGCTAAAATTGCGGTTCGGGCTGGACGATGACCGGCCCCGGACCCTCCAGGAGATCGGAGACAGCCTGAGTTTGACGAGGGAACGTATCCGCCAGATCGAGCAGAAGGCGATGCGGAGGTTGGCCCGCTCGCATCGGCTCCAGCAGCTCAGAGGATATTTAAACTGATGGTCGAAAAAGTGTGTCCCGCGTGCACGGGAACGGGGTGGCTCCTCGAACCTTCCGGTCATGGTCCGGTGGCCAAGCGCTGCCAGTGTTTCTTTGAGCACCAGTCCCAGCTCCTTCTGGAACAGGCCAATATCCCCCGGCGTTACGCGACCTGCGGCCTAAAAAACTTCGAGGTCCACAACGACTCCCACCGCGACGCCTTGAAGATCTCCAAGCAGTTCATCAAAAATTTCCCGGCCCAGGAGGTCGGTCTGCTCTTCATCGGCCCCTGCGGGGTGGGGAAAACTCACCTAGCCGTGGCCATCATCCGCGAACTCATCGAGAAAAAGCGTGTTCCCTGCTGTTTCTACGATTTCCGCGACCTTATTCGAGAGATCCAGAACACCTTCACTCCCGAGTCGTCGCTCTCAGAGTCCGATGTCCTGGCTCCCGTCTTGCAGAGCGATGTCCTCGTTTTGGACGAGCTTGGGGCCAAACGAACGACCGCCTGGGTTGAGGAGACGATTTTTTATGTCATCAACCACCGTTACAACCAGAAAAAACTGACGATTTTCACTTCGAACTATCTCGATTCGGAAGATGAGGAGGACCAGAGGGAAGCCTTCTACAAAAAGGGAGGGGAGAGCCTGGTCGACCGGATCGGGATTCGCCTCAGGTCGAGGATCTATGAGATGTGCAAGATCGTCGAGATGTGGGGTGATGATTATCGCAAGATGGCCAAGCAGGCGAGTTACAGGTTCTAGACTCGTCACTAGCAGCTAGTCACTGGTCCACCCAAAGACTTCTGCAATAAAATATTACAGACTATAAATATCATTATTGCTAGTGTCAAGTGACCAGTGCTGAGTGTCTGACATCGTCGCTTGATATTCAATCGGGATCATGTTAAATTAGCCTCGGCCTTGCTCCTCGGTAGCTCAATAGGCAGAGCGGGTGGCTGTAAGAGGAGGAACAAATGCGGAAAGTTCGCAGATACCGCGATAGAAGAGAGTACTTGTGCCTGCTTCTTTGTGCGAACTGTCACCGCGAAGTTCACTCCGGGTTGCAGCTTCCACAAGAAATTGTGGTTGAAAAATTGGGTGAATTCAGGGGAGCCTTCATTCCGCTTGAAGCGGAAAAAGGTCATCCTGAGCCAAGCCCCGTACTTCACAAGCAGGACGGGGAAGGTGCAGAGACTAGAGCTTCGGCTCGTACCTCGAAGACAATTCGGGGGAAGCGCCCAACACCCCACCTCCGAGCAATCGGAGAGGGTGAAGAGATAGTCCAAGCCCAGAAGAAATTTTGGGGCACTTGTAACCACTAGGTTGCAGGTTCGAGTCCTGCCCGGGGAGCCAACTTCCCTTCATGAAATGAGGATATCCACATGCCGAAGAGAATTCTTGTCTTGATATTTGCCCTGATTGCCGCGATTTCCCTAAACTGTTTTGCATCCGGGGGAACGAATGATGTCACCGGAAAGAGCGGGATGGTTGTGTCCGTTGACGACTATGCGTCAAGAGTCGGGATCGATATTCTCAAAAAGGGTGGAAACGCCGTGGATGCCGCCGTGGCCGTGGGGTTTGCCCTGGCTGTGACCTATCCCGCAGCCGGGAACATCGGAGGCGGCGGGTTTATGGTCATCAAGTTTCCAGAGAGAAGCGAGGCGGTGGCCCTTGATTTTCGGGAGGTGGCCCCGGGGAAGTCGACTCCCGGCATGTACCTGGATCGTGAGGGCAAATATGTGCGAGACCGCAGCTCGGTCGGCTACTTGGCGGTCGGAGTCCCGGGAACGGTCAAGGGTTTCGAAATGGCCATGAAAAAATACGGGACTCTCGACTGGAAAGATGTTCTCGCCCCGGCGATCGCATTGGCCGAAGGTGGCTTCCGGCTGACAAAAAAAAGAGCCGAGTCATTCAACCGAGTCAGAAGAGAATTCAAAAACGGGACAGCTGAGTTTATCAAGGTCTTCACCAAGGCGGACCGATCTGATTTTGGCGAAGGAGACCTCTTTACCCAGCGGGAGCTTGCCCAATCGCTCAAACTCATCTCCAAACAGGGGTCGGATGCTTTCTACAAGGGGAAAATCGCGGAATTGATCGTCAGCGACATGCGCAAAAATGGAGGCCTGATAAGCGCCGAAGATCTCCGGAGTTATGAGGCCAAAGAAAGGATTCCCGTCTCCGGAACTTATCGCGGCTATAAAATCCTTTCCGTGCCGCCGCCCAGCTCGGGCGGCACAATTCTAATTGAGATGCTGAACATCTTGGAGGGGTACGAGTTGGGCAAGATGGCAGAGGTATGCTCCAAGAACCCTCCACTTGATCGCCGAGACCATGAAATTGGCCTATTTCGATCGAGCCAAATACCTGGGCGATGCGGATTTCGGCCGGATCCCGGTCGAACGGTTGGTCTCGAAACAGCACGCCGCGGAACTCAGGCCGAGGATCCTGCCGGATAAAGCTGTGCCCAGCGCCGCATTAGGAAAAGAAATCTTGACCATCGAAGAGGCCAAAGAGACGACCCATTATTCGGTCATAGATAAGAACGGCCTCGCAGTTTCTACGACTTATACCCTGAACGGAGGGTATGGGGCCGGGGTCGTGGCCGAAGGGACGGGTATTCTGCTCAACAATGAGATGGATGACTTCAATGCGAAGCCCGGGCTCACCGACGATCAGGGGCTGATCGGAACCGGGCCAAATCTCATCGCACCGCACAAGAGGATGCTGAGCTCAATGACCTCGACGATCATCCTGAAAGAGGGCCGGGTTTTTTTGATCACGGGCAGCCCCGGAGGCCGGACGATCATCAACACCGTTTTGAATGTCATCATCAACGTTATCGATTTTCGAATGCCTGTTCTCGAGGCTGTAAATGCGGCGAGGATGGATCACGAGTGGATGCCGGATGTCCTGAGGCTGGAACGAGACGGAATATCTGATGATGTCATCAGGGCGCTTCAGGGGATGGGACACGACATGGGCAAGGCCCCGTCTAACTGGAAGCAGGGCGATGCTCACAGCATTCTTGTCGACCCGAAGACGGGTCTTTATCACGGCGCGGCCGACAACCGGTCCGGAGGTTCCGCGGTCGGCTATTAGGTTTCTTTGATTCAAGCGACGTCCAGGCGCTGGGCACAAAGCGTCTTAAAAAGGAGGATTTGTCTGATGAATGACCGGAGAGCCGAATTCAAAAATCGAAAATACTCTGCGCTAGGGAAAGGGAAATGCCTGTTTCTTGCACTGATCATGATCTCTGTTTTCGCCCACCTGGCTTTGTCCCAAGCGGCCAAGCGGGCCATTAATCTGGACGATCTCGCCAGGGTCCGCACCGTCGGAGATCCCCAGAGATCTCCTGACGGGAAATGGGTGGCCTACACCGTCGGCTCCACTGACGCCGAGAAAGACAAACGCGACACGGACGTCTGGATGGTCAGCTGGGACGGGACGCAGCAGCTGCGCCTGACCTCAAGTCCCGACAGCGAATCCGCTCCCCGCTGGAGCCCGGACGGCCGCTACCTGGCGTTTCTCGCGTCCCGAGGGACGGAGGACGAAAAAAAGCGGGGCGCCCAGGTTTGGCTGCTCAATCGGGCGGGTGGAGAGGCGGAGAAGCTCACCAATATCAAAGGTGGGGTGAGTGACTATGTTTGGTCCCCCGATAGCAAACAGTTGGTCATCGTCTCCAGGGACGAGGATCCGGCCGATGAGCCCGAGAAAATGGAGGGCTGGAAACGCAAGACCAAACCGCCCATCGTCATCGATCGTTATCATTTCAAGCAGGACCGCGATGGCTACCTCAAAAGACTCTATACTCACCTGTGGCTGTTCGACGTAGCGGGCCGAAAGGCTGAGGCGCTGACCTCCGGGTCCTACGACGACAGCCAGCCATCCTGGTCGCCAGACGGGAGACAGATCGCGTTTGTGAGCCGGCGAGGACCCGATCCGGACCGGAGCAACGATTCGAATGTGTTTGTCATCGAAGCGAAGCCGGGCTCACAGCCGCGGCAGCTCACAACATTCCAGGGACCGGACTCGGGGCGGCCCGCCTGGAGCCCCGACGGTCAGTTGATCGCCTATTTGCAGGGCGACGAACCACGCTTCTCGGCGTACAACCTGGGGAAGTTGGCGATCATTCCCTCAACCGGCGGCACGCCCAAGCTCCTGACCGAGGCCCTCGACCGTAACGTGTCCGGGCCCGTCCTCTGGGCCTCCGATGGGAAGAGTCTTCTGTTCCTCGTCTCCGACGATCGCGTGGTCTACGTAGGCCGCACAAGTGTCGCCGGAGGCCCGATCGAAAAACTCACAACGGGCCGCCGCACGGTCTCTAACATATCAGTCGCGGCTGATGGTACGATGGCCCTCCTCGCCGGCATGTCGGGAGAAATCTCCGAGGTCCATGCCCTCGAAGGCGGCCAGCTCCGGCGGCTCTCTCATCAGAATGATTCCCTGTTCGGCGAGCTTCAGCTGGCGACGACGGAGGACTTCACCTCGAAGAGCAAGGACGGAACTGTCGTGAACGGCCTGTTGGTGAAACCCGCATCGTTTACGCAAGGCAAGCCTTGCCCGACACTTCTTCTCATCCACGGAGGGCCGAACGGGCAGGACCAGCACAGCTTCAGCTTCGATCGCGAGTTTTTTGCCGCGAACGGCTATGTCGTGCTGGCGGTCAATTACCGCGGCAGCTCGGGTCGTGGGAGCGCCTTCCAGAAGGCCATCTTCGCCGACTGGGGCGATAAAGAAGTGATGGATCTCCTTGGAGCGGTCGATCAGGCGGTTGCCAGCGGAGTGGCCGATCCCGACCGGCTCGGCATCGGCGGGTGGAGCTACGGCGGCATCCTGACCGACTCCACGATCGCCACGGACACGCGCTTTAAAGCGGCTGTCAGCGGCGCGGGCAGCGGCCTTCAATTGTCCATGTATGGCCACGATCAATACATAATACAGTACGAGCAGGAGATAGGTCTTCCCTGGAAGGCGCGAGACGCGTGGCTGAAGATTTCGTTTCCCTTTTTCCGGGCCGACCGCATCAAAACCCCCACCCTGTTCATGGGCGGTGAAAAGGACTTCAATGTTCCGATTATCGGCGGCGAGCAGATGTACCAGGCCCTGAAAAGCCAGGGCGTCGAGACGCAGCTCGTTATCTACCCGGACCAGTTCCACGGGTTGACTGTGCCCAGTTATGTCCGCGACCGGCTGGAGCGCTATCTCGCTTGGTATGACAAGCATCTGAAGGCGCCCAAATAGCGGCGCCGAAGGGGCCGGAAAGCGAGCCCTATTTCATTTTTCTGATCCGGACGTCAATTTCTTTCTCATTTTTGAGAAGCTCCGTGAGCTTGGTCAGGTCTGTGTCACCGGTGTGATAGGGGTAAAGGATTCTGGGCTTAAAGGCCTCTGGCGGCATCGGCGACCATCTCCGGTGTCATCGTGTAGGGCAGGTTCATCGGCAGAAAAGCCAGATCGATGTTCTTAAGAGCCTTCATCTCCGGAGTGTTCTCGGTATCTCCGGCGATGTACACCCGCTTGTCGCCGAATGTGATGATGTAGCCGTTGCCCAATCCCTTGGGATGAAAAGGCTGTCCGGGGCTCCTCACGTGGGCGATGTTGTAGGCCGGAACGGACTCGATTTTGAGTCCGCGGACGACTTTTGTTTCTCCGTTCTTCATGATCAGGCCACCCTTCACCTTCTCGGCGCATTTTTCCGTCATCACCACGTCGGTCTTGGGGGTCCGGAGGATCTGGAGAGCAGCTGGATCGCAATGGTCAAAATGATCGTGGGTGATGAGGATGAGATCGGCCTTGGGAAGCTTGGTGTAATCGGTCAAGGAGCTCATGGGGTCGACATGGATGATCTGGCCCTCGAAGCTGAACATCAGGCTGGCGTGACCGATAAAGGTGATTCTCAGGTCGCCCCGAGAGGTCGCAATGATGTCTTCCTCGTGAGCCTGGCCGAAGGCGGCCCCGGCCGCAAGCCCCAAGGCCATGAAGCCAAAAAAGAGAAGCATTTTCGTCATGACGACCCTCCTTCTCAGACCGTCAGAATCTCGTGAGCGTGGATCAGCTTGTCCCGGACTTTGAGGCCGTAGGGGCAGGCGCTTTCGCAGGGACCGGCGCAGCCGGAGCAAGGAAGCGGCTTCTTGCCTTCGTCCATTTCTGCATAATAGCGGATGGCCTCTTTTTCGATCTTGTAGTTCTCGAAGTACATCGCATAGCGGAGGACGTCATTGACCGCAACCTGGTCCGGGCAGGCCGAAAGACACTCCTTGCAACTCACCCGACAATAGTGCCGGTCGGCCTGGCGCTTGTAGTCGGCAATCAATTTCAGGGCCTTGCGGTCCAGAGGTTTGCCGGACGCGGCAACGTATTCTTCGACGTGAGAATAGCTGCTCATCGTCGGAATGCAGCAATCGACATCGGGATTGCTGAGGACCCAGCGGATGGCGGCTTGGGAATAGCTTGTTTCCTGGTTGATCAGAGATTTCAGGTTGCCCTGCATTCCGCCCGCCATGACCTTCATGGCCACAGTGGCGATCCCTTTTTCTCTGACCTGTTTGATCATCGGCTCGACTTCTTTACCTTCCATATGATTGTAAATCAACAGGATGACCTGGGCGAAATCGAAATCAAGGGCCTGCTTCAGGGTGACCTTGGGGTTGTGGGTCGAGAAGCCGGAAAACCGCACCTTGCCTTCCTTCTTCAACTGTTCGTAGGCGCCCAAGACTTCCTCGTTCCGCTGGAGAGGCGTCAACTCGTCGATATTGTGGACCATGGCCACGTCGACATGGTCGGTCTGAAGACGTTTGAGGCTGGCCTCCATCCGCTCGATGATACTCGACTTTGTGATCTTGGAACCGAAATCGTGCCAGTGCTTGGTCGTGATCATGACCTTGTCCCTGACCTCTTTCAGCGCCTGCCCGATGAAGGTTTCGCTCTTCGTCCTCAGGTAGCCCTCGGCCGTGTCAAAATAGGTGACCCCGCACTCGTAGGCATAGCGGAGCACGTTGGGCTCGAAAAGCGAGATCGCCCCGCAGCTGACATCCGAGACCTTGAGGCCGGTCTTGCCGAACGGATTGTATTTTTTTATTTTCGGGCTCGTCCCGGTCTGGGCGGAAAGGGGATGGTTCTCAGCGGCCGTGATTTTTTTGGCCAGGCCGAGACCCAGGACTCCCGAGGTCAAATCGGTCATAAAGTTTCTTCGTTTCATGGGTTGTCTCGTTTCCTCCTTCTTATCACTTTTTGCGGATTTGGAGCGGCGCCAGTGGGGCCAGCTTTCCTTTGAAGCGGGAGAAATCGGTCTTGAAAAAGATCACCACGGCCGTTTCTCCGGCCTGCGGGTTGAAGGACAGGATCTGGGCGCCGTTTGCGAATTGGCTTTGGGGGGGAATTTCGGAATAAAAGGTAATTTCGGTTTGCATCCCGCCGAGTGCCAAGACCAGCCGGTCGTTGGATTTCAACCCCGCTTTTTCGACCGACTTCTTCGTCCAATTGGTCGTCACCATCAAGCTGTCGGGGCGGTCGACAAAATCGAGGACATTCCCTTTCAACGAGCCCGGCCCGGTTTCGACCTGGCCGATGTTCACCTCAAGGCTCGAGAAAAAAGCCGGCGACAGGTTCGGATTGAGCTTCAGGTCTTGGACCTCGAAGAGACTGCCCCGCATTCCGACGAACGAAGCGAACCAGGTCGTGGGAAAACGCAGACCGTCGACTTCCTGGTAGGGGGCAAAATCATAATTGGCTTCATACTTCATCCCGCTCTCCCAATAACCCTGGAGAGCGATCCTCTTGATCCAGAATTCCTGAGCCTGGAGGTAGAAGCTGACCTTGAGATCGCCCTGCTGGGCCGTGAGCAGGTACAGTTTTTCCGGTCCGAAGCTTCTGAGTCCCTGCGCCTTCAGCTGGTTCGCGAACTTGATCAGGGTAAAGAGCCCGGCCTGGAGTTTTGCCTGGAATTGATAAATCGATTTCTCCAGCCCTGCGACCTCGGTCGTTTCATTGAAACTGTTGCGCTGGACCCGATCGGGAGAGACGAGAATGACTTCAGTGACCACGGGCTGCTTTCCGGTGGCGATTTTCAGGCGCTCATCGGTGCCTGTGAAATAGACGGTCGTCCCGGTCTTGAAGGAATAGGTCTTGATGGCTGCGATCTTATCCTTTCCTCCGGACGCCTTGAGATTTCTCTCGATGACATCTTTGAGGGAGAGATCGGACTGGGCGAACAGGGACGCGCCGGCGGCCAAAAGAACCGCCAATCCCATGAGAGAGGCTGAGATTCGACTCTTGCTCACAAAATCCTCCTGGAGTTGTTTGGACAACTATTATATCCGAGATCCAAACTCTGCGCCACTGCACACTCGTCTATCTCGTCGATCTCGTCTTTCTGGTCTATCTGGTCGCATGAAAGGATAGTTTTTTTGAACAAGATGACGAGACAGACGAGAAAGACGAGATAGGCGGCATTTGCTTTTATGTTCGGACGATCGGGGACGACTGAGGATTCAGAGGATTGATCCGGACAGTGAGCGAGAAGAGATAGGGATAGCTTTCTTTAAGGTGGGAGTTGTAGGCGATCCATTCGCTGACGAGCTGGGAATAGGCCCGTGTCAGGTCCCCCGCCAGGTGCTTGTAATCACTTTCGGGGAGGCCTTCGAAGTTCTTCTCCCGGAAAGTCAGCTCTTCCGACGCATGGAAGACCGCCCAGAGCAGATCGGTGAATCGTTCGTGCTCCAGAAGGTTGGGATTCTCGAGCAATCGAAGGAGGAACGTACGTTTGCCGCCCAGGAAGTTATCGAGCTCGGCGAGCCGCGCCGGGGTGATCCGGACCTGATAATTGAAATCTCTTGCCGCCGCCATGGCCGCGGCGAATTCTTTCTTGTTCCAGCGAGGACTGATCTCAACCTGCCTCTCCAGGACCTCGGCTTTCTCGATCAAGACAGAGAACCTCTTCAAGAGATCGAGCCCGACCTCGCTGAAGAAGGTCCCTATGGCCATGTTCAGTTTCTTTAGCAGGGCGCGCTTTTCTCTTTGGGCCAGCAGTCGTTCTATGAACAGAATGACCAGGAGGACGTAAAGAAATAGCGAAGCGATGTCCTGGATCAGAGAGTAGAAGATCTGCCGGAGATCCCTGAAAAGCAGATAATGGATCATATAGGTCAAAACGGAGGCGCCGATCAGCATTAAAGTCACCGAAAATTGCCAGGTCCAAATCTTCTTCATGAGTGAATATCCTCCCGATTTTCTTCAAGCAATCCGTTGCAGAAGCCTCATCATAAAATTTATCATGTTTCAGCCCAAAAATCGCGAATTTTGTGTTGCTCAGAAAAACCCGGACCCTTGCTCGGGCGCTTCCGGGCCTTAAGAACAGAGGCATGTCTCATGCGAGCTTCAATTCTGTATCAAAAATCAGGCAAATTCTATATAATATGCCATCTTCATTTTATGAATTCGGAGGTTAGTCGCAAGTGCGTATTTACAGCAATGTGCTTGAACTCATCGGGCAGACTCCGATCGTTCGACTGGACAGGATCAAAAAAGATGTCCGCTCGACGATCTTGGGAAAGCTGGAGTTTTACAATCCCAGCGGAAGTGTAAAGGACAGGATTGCCCTGGCTATGCTGGAGGACGCGGAGAGGCGAGGGGTCATCAAAAGAGGAGACACCATCGTCGAACCCACCAGCGGAAACACCGGCGTCGCCCTGTCTCTGGTTTGCGCCCTCAAGGGGTACCGGATGATCGCGGTCATGCCCGAGCAAATGAGCCAGGAGCGGAAGGACATGATCTCCGCCTTCGGCGCGGAAATCGTCTGCGTTCCCAGCCACGGGGGAGAGCCGGGGATGTTCAGCAAAGAGGACCTGGAGGCCACCGTGGCCAAGGCCGAAGAGCTGGCTTCGAGACCCGGGGCACGTTTGCTGCCCAACCAGTTCGCCAATCCGAGCAACACGATCGCCCATCAGAAGACGACCGCCGACGAAATTTGGCAGCAAACGGAAGCGCCGGCTCGGATGCCTTCATCGCGGGAGCCGGGACATCCGGGACGGTCATGGGAGTCAGCCTGGGATTAAAAGCGAGAAATCCTAAGATCAAGATCTATGTCGTCGAACCGGCCAACTCGGCAGTCATCTCAGGAGAGCCGGCCGGGTATCATCAGGATCCAGGGGATTGGGGAGGGTTTCATTCCCGAGCTCTTCAAGAGGGAACATTGCGACGGGGTGATCAAAGTCTCTGATGAGGAAGCCAAAGCCTGGACTTGCCAGGCTGGCCCGGCTGGAAGGTATCTTCGCCGGTTATTCCTCCGGGGCAAACGTCTTCGCCACTCTCAAGGTGGCGAAACAGCTGGGCGAGGGAAAGACCCTTTTGACTCTGGTCCCCGATTCGGGCATGGATATTCAGCACCGCGCTTTTTAGACATAACCAGGAAACATGCGCGGTCCATTGCTGCAAGCTCGACACTCCACTCGATGAGAAAAAGTGTCTGAAAGAAGGTTATGAGCAGTGCTGCGTCCTGGAGCCGTGTTAAGCTGGTGAGCCAGGAGCGGTAAGAACTGATCAGCAAGAATTCAAGACCAAGATTTGCGGGCATCGATTTCTTTTTGCCTCAGCATCACCAAAGACGTCCTTTCCAGACTGTGGCTTTTATCCATATCCCCGAAAGAGGATTTTCTTTTGACAGGATAACCTAAATCAAGAATTGACTGCTTACGGCTTCAGGACTCACCTTAAGAATTGACGGATTCCTCAGAATGGCATAAAATCAGGGGCAGCCATGAATGTGAGCAGCGGCAAGTCTGTGGAATTCATCCTTTCCAGGGGAAACCTGCCTATCCTCTTCTGGCTCAAGAAGGAAATCCTGGAAGTGCCGGTGGAGCGGGAACTCAAGAACCTGGAAAAGTACGCCGCCCGGATCAGAATCCTGGAGACCCAAAACCAGAACGGCAGTTGGTGCAAGAAAAAGCCGGCCGCCGTGCCATGTTGGGAGAAGACCTATAACATCATCGAAACACTCAAAAACCTGCAAAAGCTCTATGATTATGGATGCTCTCGCGAGCTTGACGGGGTGAAGAGGGCCATCAATTTCCTTTTCAGCACCCAGACCAAGGCGGGGGACTTCAGGGGCATCTATCCGAACGACTATTCTCCGAGCTACCATGCCCTCCTCCTTGAGATCCTTTGCCGGCTGGGGCTGGACAAAGACCTCCGCGTGCAAAGGGGGTTCCGCTGGATCCTGGCCAACCGGCAGCCGAACGGAGGCTGGGCGACCTCAGGCCGCCGCCCTGGAGGAAAGCCGCGCCCCTTCTCCCGCCCTGTTACGGGCATGGTCGTCCGAGCCCTCGCGGAGTCTCCCACTTGGAGACAGAGGAAAGAGGCCTCTCTGGCCGGAGTGCTTCTGTTGAGCCATTTTTTCCGAGCCGACCGGCCCTCCGACAGGCAGGAGGTGTCCATTTGGGAGAAACTGTCTTATCCCTTTTGGAACACCGATATCTTGAGCTGTTTGGACTCTTTTTCCAAGCTCGGATTCCAGGCGGACGACGGGAACGTTCAGAAGGCTCTGGGTTGGCTTCTGCGAAAGCAAAACAACCAGGGATTTTGGGAATCAGGGAATAAGAAGGCTTCCCTGGAAGATCATCTCTGGGTGACCCTGGCCGTCCTGAAAGTCCTCAAGCGTTTCGGTGTTTTAGAATCCTGAATTCAGGACCAGGCTGGTCAAGTCAGTGGACAAACTCGACGGTCTGAAGCTCCAACTCTCCCAGGAGATCCAAGAGATACTCTTTGGCCCGGACCAAATCCCGGGATATTTCCACTTTGCCCCTGGAGAGTTCGGCGCGCATGACGGCATCCTTCAAGGTGGCTGACCCGGTGAAGCAGGAGCGAATGTTAGCGAGGAGGACCTTTATTTCTCTCCCACCCGTTGGCGAGGCCCGATCTGGAGACAAAAATCTCCGGCATTCTCGCCTCATAATGGGAAAACACCTGGGCCCACTCCGGCTCCTGAATGGCCTTGAGCCCACTGGCAAACTGCTCGAGAGCGTCGGCGAGCTCCTTAATTTTCCAGAGTTCTATATGGCTCATCCTGGCACGGTTTCTTGCTCAGACAGGCCATTTTAGCTCTTTTTGAGGAAAAATCCACAGATTTTTGAAATCTCCAATATTCGGTGTTAAGATGATGGGCTCCTCGCTTGATTTGAGACTGGATATCTCGGCCTGCAGCGGCCCGGCCGTTTTACTTGTATTCCCGGGCGAGGAGGAGCTCAAGAATTGGTAGAGAGAAACGGCTTAGACGTTGGGGATGGACAATGAGATATTATCTGAGCCTCGGGTCAAACCTCGGCGACAGGCAAAGGAACCTGACCAGAGCGGTCCTTGAGCTGGAACGAAACAAGGTGAGGATTCGGGCCAGATCATCGCTCTATGAAACTCAACCCGTGGATGTCCCTGACCAGCCCTGGTTTCTCAACCGCGTCCTAAGAGCTGATACAGAACTCACGCCCTTTGAGCTTTTGGGCTTGGCCAAGACTATCGAGAAGAAGCTGGGACGGAGGCCGACCGCAAGAAAAGGCCCACGCCGGATCGATATTGACATATTGTTGGCCGAGGACACGGTCATCTCAACCGAGCTCTTGACGATACCCCATCCTCGGATGCACCTCAGGAACTTCGTCCTGGTGCCCTTTCAAGAGATTGCGGCCGACGAAGTCCACCCGGCGCTCAAGAAAACCATCCGCGAACTGCTGTGCGAATCTCGCGACACTTCCGTCGTGAGGAGAATTTAAGACGACGAGACAGACAAGATTAACGTCTTCTAGTCTTTCGCGGCTCCATAGAAGACCGAGTTGAAGAGGAGTTTGAACGTCCCCCACGGCTGAGCCCGGAAGGTCACCGGGAAACCCAGGAGGATGATTTTTCCTTTGGAGGTGGGCAGGTCCAGGATGGCCGATTTTTGGTAGATGTATTTTTCACCGTAGATCCAGCCGCTCATGAGCAGATTTTCCGCCGGGTACTTGGCGACGCTCTTGGGTTCGGCTTTGCCCTCAAAGGTGGGCATGATATCAAAAGCGCAGCTTTCCGAGAAAACGGACGCCGCCTCTTTGGGCATGCCGTAGGCGATCGGATGATGAGTATCAAACTCCGTGCGGAGCAAGGAACCCGAACAATTGAACTCGTCCCGTTTGATTTGTTTCAAAACATTGCGGACCGGCAGCCCCAGGTTGTCGATCGCCAAGTTGCAGGTCGAATTCACCAGGATCAGTGTTCCTCCGTTGTCGGAGAAGGACTTCAGGTTGCGGAGTCCGGTCGGGGTGATCCCGCCGACGTACTTGGGCGGCATCGTCCCTTTGGGGTAGCCGTTGATGATCAGGTCTGAGCTGTAATGGTCGGGGAGGATGATCACGTCATAGTGATCATTGAGGCTCCCGGCCCGGATGTCCGCGTCATGCAGGCTGGAAAAAGTGAATTCATGCTTCTCCAGGACGAACCTCATCCATCCCTCTTCCTCGACGGGGATATAAGATTGATAGATCCCGAGGCGCGGCGTTTTGAGGGTCGAGGTTGGCACTCTGGGAACTTCGCCGACTGCGATAGCCTTCAGGCCCAAGTCCTTGACCAATTTCTCCACGAAAGCTCGAGAGATGGACTGACCATGGACGGCGATCGTTCCTTCGGGAAAAGTCCTGTTCTGCGCGGTGAACTCTTTTTTTATCCACTGGACCGTCCCGCCGGCCTTGAGGACCCGGTTGGTGGCGATGGCGGAAGCATTGGTGGCGTGATCCAGGAGATAGACTCCGCCGGTCCCGCTGATCTCGCCGGGGGAAGGTTTGATTTCTTTTTGCAGGGTCAGCTTGGCTTCAACCGGAGAATTGGCCGAATAGACTTTAACGCCGAACTGGTAGGGGAGAGTCCAGCCCATCATGTCGTAGGACTCGAAGGGAGCTCCTTCGAACTTCTGGGATTGGACCAGACCCTGCCAGAGGTCCGGATATTTTCTCAAGTCGGGATATTTCTGTTCCTCGAAGACATTCTTGACGAACAGGGCAAACGGCTGGGTCATGGGGATGACATATGTTCCCGCCGGATAAGTGATTCCGTCGCAGTCGAACGAGACGTCGCTTTTGTAGACATCGACGCCGAGGAGAGTCATGCGGTTGAGCAGGAGCGCCATGTTCCCCGGGTCGAGTTGCTTTTCGGGAACGATCCAGGCGTAGGGAGGCTCGGTCCGGAAACGCTTCATGACTTCTGCAGCCATCCTGTACTTATTGTAGAGGAGCTCGGCGTGGTATTTGGAGGAAACATCGAGCACGGCCTTTGAGGCCGTGAGGCAATAATCCACTGCATCCTTGAGCCGCCACCAGCCTCCTTTCCAGGGATTGGGATAGAAGGCGGACATGGTCAGATCCTGGTACTCCTTGGGGAACTCGTTGATCGTGTAAAAGTGAGGCGTGGCGTACCGGTAGAGGGCGGTTTCGGTCAGGATGGAGATGACGTTGTGTGAATCCACGATCTGGGTCGCGTACCCGGGGTACCAGGTATCAAAGATGATGCGAGAGATGGCCCCCTCTTTGCCTTCCTCATCAAAAGCCTCGCCCATGGCCGAGCCGATCAGGTTTTGCCAGCGGACGACCAGGGGATGGACATTGGGGTTGGTCGGCTCAGAGTTCGGAGGCGTCCAGATCCGGGCCGGGAACGGCGCCGTCTGGTGGTGATTATAAAGAACCACCGGGTACCATTCCTGGTCGGCCAGCCGCGTCATGATCTGGGTTTCTACCAGATTGGCGATGTAAGAGTCCCGGTTGTTATCGTGTCCGGCGTATTTGTGGTAGAGATAGGGCATCGGAGAAACCTCGTAGGGAGTTCCGACATTCGGATGGTACCAGTCCGCGAGCAGGTTCATGCCGTCGGGGTTGGCAAAAATGAGGATGAGGATGACGTCGTCGAGGATGCGGGTCGTCTTCGGGTCAGTGGCCGTGAGCAGGTCATAAGCGAGCTGGATGTTGTGCTGGGCCGGAGCGCACTCCGAAGCATGGAGTCCGCCGTCGACCCAGACGATGGCCTTGCCCTCTTGGGCGAGTTTGACCGCTTCATCGGCCGAGACCCCGCGAGCCAGGGAAAGTCTCCTGGCGATGTCTTTGTATTTATCCAGGTTGGCGATGTTTTCGGCGGACGAGATGACCGCATACGTCCAAGTCAGGCCCATGGAGGTTTTGCCGGCGTCAAAGAGCTTGATCCGATTCGAGTTTTCGGCCAGCTTCTTGAAATATTGAATGGCTTGGGTATAGGTGGCCAGGTGATAGTCCGCGCCCACTTTAAAGCCGAGAACATCCTCGGGTTTGGGCACGGACTGGCCAAAGCCGAAAGATGCCGACAGCAGGAGAAAAACGACCAGCCCAGCTGCCCAGGATTTTGATGACGTCTTCATCGCGCCCTCCTTGAGAATGATCAAAAAGCGTCTCGGAAATGCTCGATCTTGAATCCCTCCCGCTCGTCGTAGAGCAGCGAAAGGACATCGAACCGGCACTCGACCTCGGTCAAGTTGTTCTGAACAAGGTAACCTTCCGCGATTTTCCGTATCTGCCGTTGCTTGGCCGAAGTGACATATTCTTCCGGCCTGCCGAAATCAGCGTTCATCCTTGTCTTGACTTCGACAAAGACGAGCGCGCGACCATCGTAGGCGATGACATCGATCTCTCCCCGGTACAGGCGGAAGCTCCGGGTGACGATTTCATATTTGTTTTTGACGAGGTAATCGATAGCAAACTCTTCTCCCATCCTGCCCAGTTCCTGGGCGGTGGGTGGGGCGAGCTTGAAATCTGTCATTTTGTGACCTTCCAGCGGACCCCCTCCTTGGTGTCTTCGAGGAGAATCCCTTTCTTCATGAGCTCTTCCCGGATTTTGTCCGCCAGGGCAAAGTCCTTCTCCCGGCGGGCCCGCTCCCTCTCCTCGATCCTCTTCAGGACCTCGGGAGGCGGGGTCTGGTCCTTGCCCGGCGGCAGGACAGCCAGGACCTGATCAAAGCTGCGCATCAAGCCCAGGAGAACCCGGGCATCTTTTTTCCCGATTTTATCCTCAGCCAGGAGGATGTTCGCTTTTCTCACGAACTCGAATATCGCCGCGAGGGCGTTGGAAATATTGAGGTCGTCGGAGAGTCCCTCGATGAATTTGCGCCGGCTCTCTTCGATCAACCCGGGCACCTCCTCGGCCTCTTGGTCCCTGAAAGATCGGGTTTCGAGCTCATAGACGAAATCCTTCAAACGGGTGAGAGCCGCGCGGTCCTGGTCAACAGCCTCGAAGGTGAAATTCAGCATCCTCCGGTAGTGGGTGGAGAGGAGAAGGTATCTGACGGTGGCCGGATCGATGTTTCTCTGAACCAGGTCCTTAAGGGTATAGAAATTCCCCTTGGACTTCGACATTTTCTCGCCGTTAACCACCAGGTGATGGCAGTGGAGCCAGTAATCGACGAATTTCTTACCCCAATACGCCTCCGATTGGGCGATCTCATTCTCATGGTGGGGAAAGATGTTGTCGACACCGCCGCAGTGGATATCGAAGGTCTGTCCCAAATACTCGGCGCTCATGGCCGAACATTCGATGTGCCAGCCCGGCCGTCCGGTCCCGATGTCGGTCACCCAGTACGGCTCTCCCTCCTTCCTGGATTTCCAGAGGGCAAAGTCGTGGACGCTCTCCTTTTCGTATTCATCGGCGTCGATCCGGACGCCCACCTTCCGGTCCTCCAGGTTGATCTTGGAGAGCCGGCCATAGTTGGGGAACTTATCGATGCTGAAATAGATCGAGCCGGCCTTTTCGTAAGCGTAGCCTTTGCTGAGGAGGCCACGAATCATCGCCACCATCTTCGGAATGTGCTCTGTCGCCCGTGGATAATGATCGGCCGGAAGAATGTTCAGGGTCCGGATGTCTTCGAAAAAGGCCTCGATATACCTTCCCGTGTATTCCTCGAGGCTGACTCCTTCCCGGTTGGCCCCTTTTATCGTCTTATCGTCCACGTCGGTGATGTTCATCACGTGGGTGACTCGGTATCCCATGAACAGGAGAAAACGCTTGAGGAGGTCCTCAAAAACATAGGCCCGCATGTTCCCGATTGTCGGATAATCGTACACGGTCGGACCGCATGTGTAGATCCTCGCCTCGCCGGGGACGAGAGGTTCGAACCGTTCAATCCTTCCGCTGAGGGTGTTGAAGAATTGGATCATCAGAGGACTATTATGAAAAATAAGGAACCAGGTAGTCAACAACATAATTAGTGAGCCGTGAGCACTGAGCAGCAACAAGTATATGTTTCACTCCTCACTATTCTTTTGCCGAGATAGACGGACGACGAGAAAGACGCGATAGACGAATTTTCCTAAGCAGGACCCATCGGGAATTTCTATCGGCAATTTCGGGGACGAGACGCCGATTGACAAGAAGGGCCCGAAAGCCTATCTTTAAACCAGGGAGGAACGAGTGAAAAGAAAGCCCGCCGTTGCCGGTTATTTCTATCCGGGCGAGGCCGTTTCCCTTCGCCGGGCCATAGAGAAAATGGTCGATCCCGAGCCGAGGAGGGAAAAGGCTGTCGCCGTTGTCTCTCCTCATGCCGGGTTCGAGTATTCGGGTCCAGTGGCCGGGGCCGTTTTTTCCTCGGTGGAGCTTCCAGAAACCTACGTTCTGCTCGGACCCGCCCACCGGGCCGGGATGCGCTCGTCCTTTGCCATCGTCAGGGCGGGTGAGTGGCTGACGCCTCTGGGTCCTGTGCCGATCGCCACTGATCTTGCAGATCTCATCCTCGGCGGCTCAGAGTTGATCAATGAAGACGAACAGGCCCATCTCGGCGAGCATTCCCTGGAGGTTCAACTTCCCTTCATCCAATATTTTAAGAAGGATATCTCGATCGTCCCCATATGCATATCTTATTCTGCGGCCCTGCAGGAGCTGGAGGAGTTGGGGAACACAGTGTCCGATGCGGTGAAGGCCGCGAAAAGGGACGTCCTGATTGTCGCTTCGACCGACATGAGCCATTATGTCAGCCAGAAGGAAGCCGAGAAGAAGGATTCGCTGGCGATCAAAAAAGTGCTGGAACTGGACGCCCCGGGACTCTACGAGACCGTCCAGAGGGAAGACATCAGCATGTGCGGCTTTCAACCGACCACGGCTGCGATATTCGCCGCCAATAAACTCGGCGCCCGCAAGGCCGAACTGATCAAATACCAGACATCAGGGGATCGGACCGGGGACTATCTCGAGGTTGTGGGCTACGCCGGCATCAGAATCATATAGAGCGAGAAACAGACGGGTTTCCGGTTCATTGACAATATTTCGCCTTTAATGGTATAAAATTTTCTAGGTTCAGTGATGAAGAAGTCTGGCTTACGAGACAAGGACAAGCATATCCTCAAGCTGATCGTTGAGAGCTACCTGAAGATCGGCCGGCCTGTCAGCTCGGGCCTGATCGTCCAGAAATTCAGGCTCCAGGAATCGCCCGCTACGGTCCGCAACATCATGGCGAAACTGGAGGAATTTGGATTTCTGTGCCAGCCTCATACCTCGGCGGGCCGCCTTCCGACCGATAAGGGGTTGCGATATTACGTCAACAGCCTGTTGGCCGAGAGCCTCTTGCCCTCGATACCTGGTGGATTCTCGGGCGATTTTTCCCTCAAGGGAGACCTCAATTCATTGCTGGTCCAGACGTCTAAGATCCTGGCCGACTATTCAGACAACCTTGGCTTTGTCCTGTCGCCCCGAGTTTCCCGGCTCAATTTTCAGCACCTCCGCTTCATCAAGATCGCCGAGAACAAGGTCATGATCATCCTGGTCGCTCCCATCAACCTGGTCTTGACCGAGATCGTCCAGACCGAGACCTATTTCACCCAGCTGGAATTGGATAAGGCCTCGGAATACATCAACGAGAGCTTCCGTGGTCGGAACTTGTCCTTCGTCCGCGATTATCTCTTGAAGGAGCTGCCGAAATTCAAGCTTCGCTACGAGACGATCCTCGGCAAGTTGATCTCCCTCCTCCGGTCGTCCATCCTCCAGGAGGAAAAAGAAAGCCGTCTCTTCCTCCAAGGGACATCCAAACTCCTTGGCAAGGCGGATTTCGGGGGACTGGCCAGGTTGAAAACGCTTTTTCAGAATTTTGAAGAGAAGGCGAAGCTCGCGAGTCTCCTCTCCGACTTTATCAGCCTGGACCGAGTCAAAGTGCTCATCGGCTCGGAAGTCCACGACCCTGATATTTCGGACTGCTCGCTGATTCTCTCTCACTACGGGTTGGAGAATCAGATCCTGGGCTCGCTGGGCATCATCGGCCCGAAGAGGATTCCTTATGAACAGATCATCCCCCTGGTGGACAGCGTTGCTCAGAAACTGAGTCAAGCCATCAGTCACAGCACTTGAGAGGTGAACGATGCCGAAAAACGATCACGACGACGCCGAGGACATCGAATACCTGTCGGTCAAGGACGAGCCGAAAGAGACCGAAGCAGAAGCGCCTCCTCAGGGACCGGCCGGGCCCGAAGCCAAGAAGGAGCAGAAGGAGGAGAAACCTGAATCCGAGGAAATCAAGTCCCTAAAAAATAAGCTTCGCAAACGGGATTCAGAGCTCAAACTCCTGAAAAAAGAAAAGGACGAGTTGAAGGACAAGTATCTCCGCCTTCTGGCGGAGATGGAGAATATGCGAAAAAGGCTTGAGCGGGAAAAGAGCGAGTATTTCCAGTTTGCCTTGTGCGATCTGATGAGAGAGCTTCTGGCGGTCCTGGACAACCTGGGACGCGCCCTGGAGGCGAAGGACGAGACCGACGGAAAGACTCTCCGTAACGGGATCGAGCTGATCCATAAGCAGCTCTTGGATCTGCTACTCAAGAACGGGGTCAGTCGGCTGGATGTCTTGAATTGCAAATTCGACCCGGCATCGCATCAGGCCTTGATGACCGAAGAATCGGAAGAGGTCGAAGAACCCATGGTCGTGGAAGAGCTCCAGAAAGGCTACCTCCTCCATAACCGTCTGCTCAGGCCCTCGCTGGTCAAAGTCCGGGTTCCGAAGAGGAGATAGAGGCATGGCTCGAGTGATCGGGATCGATCTGGGAACTACGTTTTCGTGCATGGCTTACCTGGAAGGGAACAAGCCCACCGTCATCCCTAATCTGGAGGGGTTGAACACGACCCCGTCGGTCGTGAGCTTCACTTCATCGGGAGAGCGGTTGATCGGCAATCTGGCGCTCAGGCAGGCCATCACCAACCCGGAGAATACCGTCTTTGCGGTCAAACGCCTTATCGGCAGAAAGTATAAATCTCCCGAGATCGTCCAGGCCCGACAAAAAATGTCCTATCAGATGACCGAAGCCGGGAACGGGGATGTCATGGTCATGATCGACCAGAGAGTCATCAGCCCGCAGGAAATATCGGCCATGATCCTCTCTTACCTGAAGGATTGCGCCGAATCCCACTTCGGCGAAAAAGTGACCGACGCGGTGATCACCGTGCCGGCTCATTTTAACGACCACCAGAGGCAGGCGACCAAGGACGCCGCTCAGATCTCCGGGCTCAATGTTCTTCGGGTCATCAATGAGCCCACGGCCGCCAGCCTCGCCTACGGCCTGAACCTGAAAAAGGGCACGACCGCAGCTGTTTATGATATGGGAGGAGGGACTTTTGACATCACCCTCCTTGAGATCAATGAAGGTGTCTTTCATGTTTTGGCCACGAACGGGGACTCCTATTTAGGTGGGGAGGACTTTGATAACCGGATCGTGGACTGGTTGATCAATGAATTCAAACGTGAGCAGGGGGTCGAACTCTACGATGATAAATTCGCCCTCCAGCGGATCAAGGAAGCGGCCGAGAAGGCGAAGCGGGAACTGTCGTTCACTCTAGAGACGGAGATCAACCTTCCTTTTATCTCGTCCGAGAAGGTCGGCTCCCAACATCTCAAGAAAAGGGTGACTCGGAAATGGCTGGAGGAGCTGACCAGGGATCTTGTCGAGAAAACCTTCCCCTTCGTGGAACAGGTCTTCCAGGACGGCAATCTTTCCCCCGGGGGCGTTGACGATATCATCCTGGTGGGTGGACAGACGAGGATGCCTCTAATCCGGGAGATGATCAAAACCTATTTCAAAAAGAGCGCGGTCGAGAATATCAATCCTGACGAAATCGTGGCCATGGGAGCGGCCATCCAATCCGGGATCATCAGAGGCGAGATCAGCGACCTCGTCCTCCTCCTGGATGTGACGCCCTTTTCATTGGGAATCGAAACCGAAAGTGACATGTTTGAAAAGATCATCGACCGCAACACGACCATCCCGACCAAAAAGACAAGCACCTTCACGACCGTTGAAAACAGCCAGCGGCGAGTCAGAGTCCATGTCCTCCAGGGGGAGAGTCCGATCGCCTCCCAAAACAGGTCACTGGCCATGTTCGACCTCGTCGGGGTCGAGCCCGCGCCCGCCGGCGTCCCCCAGATCGATGTCACTTTTGAGATCAACGCCGATGGGATCGTCAAGGTCTCGGCCAAGGATATGGCCACGGGCAGGGAACAAAAAACCGAAGTCAGGCCCTCGGGCGGGTTGTCCCGGACTGAGGTCAATGAAATTATCCAGAGGTCCGAGACGGACAAAATCCAGGGTAAAGAATGACCTCCAAGAGGGACTACTACGAGGTCCTGGGAGTCAGACGGCATTCGAGCTCCGAAGAAATAAAAAATGCCTTCCGCCAGATGGCCCTGAAGTACCATCCCGACCGCAACCCCGGAAACAAGGAAGCCGAAGAACGATTCAAGGAAGCGGCCGAGGCCTACAGTATCCTCGCCGATCAAGACAAGAAGTCCGTCTATGACCGGTTCGGGCTCGACGGCCTGCGCGGTGAAGGCTTTACCGGGTTCTCCGGATTTGATTCCTCAGTTTTTGAGGACTTTCAAGACATCCTTGGTAATTTTTTCGGCTTCAGTTTTGGGGATTTCTTCGGTGTTCGGGACCAACAGCGGCGGAGCGCGTCGCGTCGCGGCCGAGACCTCTCGCTGGAGCTCGAGTTGACACTCGAAGAGGCGGCCAAAGGCGTCGACCGGGAGATCAAGCTCACCAGGGCCGAGGCCTGCTCTGGTTTGCCGGGGAACACGTCTTCGCCCTGGCGCCAAGCCGGCCGTCTGTCCTGGCTGCCAGGGAAGGGGCCAGGTCCGTTATCAACAAGGTTTTTTTGCCGTGGCCCGAACCTGCTCCCGCTGTCAAGGCGCCGGAGAGATCATTTCCGCGCCTTGCGAGAATTGCCAAGGGTCGGGTCGGGTCAGGCAAAAAAGGGGACTCAGTCTCAAGATTCCCGCGGGCGTTGACGATGGCACCCGGCTGCGGATGACGGGAGAAGGAGAAGTCGGCGTCCCGGGGGGCATGCGTGGCGACCTCTACGTTATGATCCGGGTCAAGAAGCACCCCTTCTTCGAGCGTGAGAAGAACGACCTTTATTGCGAGATCGCGATTTCCTTTATTCAGGCGGCCCTGGGGACGCGGGTCGCGATCCCCACCCTTGAAGAGAACGAGGTGCTCCGGATTCCGCCGGCCACTCAATCAGGAGATATTTTCCGCTTAAAAGGGAAGGGCATCAGGGACATCGGAGGACGCGGAAAAGGGGACATGTTCATCAAGGTCAGCGTCAAGACCCCAGACGATTTGTCCAAGGAGCAAAGGGCGCTGCTGCAGCGATTCGCCGAGCTGCGGGGAGAGAACCTGGATTCTGTGGACACGAGCATTCTTAACAAAGTCAAAAACATAATTCATTAGAGTGTCGATTGACATCTGACCACTTTATTGTGAAAAAGAGCGAGCTGGATCTTCCCTCTCTCTGCCTTCGGGGGAAGGAGCACCACCATCTTTCCCGCGTGGTCAGGATCAGGCCCGGGGAGAGCGTCTGGCTCATAGACGAGGAAGGGACCAAGTATTTCGCCCGGGTGGAATCGGTCGGAAAAGAACAGACGAGGTTGAGAATCCTGGAGAAGAAGCCGCCGCAAGAGGCGGGACTCCAACTGACCCTTGCCCAGGCCGTCCTGAAGGCGAAGAAAATGGACTTTCTCGTCCAGAAATCGACCGAACTGGGAGTCCGGACATTTATCCCTTTGACAACTTCCAGATCCATCATCAAACTGGAAGAAAAGAGCGATGAGAAAACCGCCAGATGGCAGAGGATCGTCCGTGAAGCGGCCAAACAATCGAGAAGCAGCCTGGTTCCCCATGTCCTCCCTCCTCAATCATTGGAACGCCTGGTCGAGGAAAGGCAGGAGTCGATAAAGCTCTATCTGAGTGAGGACAGGGGAGAGGCCTTGCGCAATATCGTTGCCGGAGGGGTTGAAAACTTGGGTGCGGGATCCCACGCATCCGTCCTGATCGCCGTGGGACCCGAGGGCGGGTGGACTGAGGAAGAGCAGAAGCTGATGCTGGAGCACGGCTATACGGCCGTCTCTCTGGGGAGCCGGGTGCTGCGGGCCGAAACCGCGGCGCTCTGTGCCGCGGCCGTGATCTCTCAATTTTGGAATAGCTAAGATGTTTCTCCAAGGACAGAAGGTCGGGAAATACGAGATCCTCCGGTCTCTGGGGAGCGGGGGGTTCGGCTCTGTTTTCCTGGCCAAGGATACTTGGCTCGACATCAAAGTCGCTATCAAGGTCCCGCACAAGCAATCGGTCGAGCTCTTCAAGCTTCTTAAGGAACCCAGGCTCCAAGCGGCACTTAACCACCCCAACATCGTCAGGATGATCGCCGCCGAGAAAGAAAAGAACGTCTTTTTCATGGTCATGGAATATGTCAAAGGAAAAACCCTGGAAAAGATTCTGGAGAAGGAGCGGATCCTGGACTGCGACCGGGCTATGGACTATGTCAAACAGATCTGCTATGGCGTCGACCACGCCCACAAAAACAAGATCATCCACCGCGACCTCCGGCCGTCGAATATCATGATCTCGGAGACCGGGACGGCCAAGATCACGGATTTCGGGACCTCGGCTTGGCTTAACAACGTCCCCTATGCCTCGACCAGGATCGGGTCCCCTCCCTATATGGCCCCGGAACATTTTATGGGCAAGGCGTCCTATCGCCTCGGACATCTACTCCATCGGTTGCATTTTTTATGAATGCATCATCGGCCGGCCTCCCATCTGGGACCCCGATCCCTTCAGGATTCTGGAAAAGTGCCAGCAGGGCAAGATTACGCCGCCTCGTCTAAAAAACAACAAAATCCCCAAGGAAATCGACGAAATCATCATGAGATGCCTGGCCGCTAAGGTCGAGGACCGCTACCAGAGCGCCTCGGAGATTGTCCGAATTCTCTCTTTGTACAAGGGGAGGGAAACCAAGACGACGGAAATCGAGGATATCATGGTCAGGATCAAGGCCAGAGAAGCGCGAAAAGCCGAGCTGTGCTGGAACTGCCACCGTCCGTTGCCCTATAAGACCAGGAGCTGCCCCCATTGTGGAGAAGGCGTATGAGCGGCTGCCCGACCATAACAACATTGACTTCGACCTGGGAATCAGTTAGTATGAGGCCGCAAAATACCCTCATGTTAGCCAAAGGTGCCTTATCTTATCGAGGAGTCATTGATGAGCCCTTTTAAGGAAGATGGTCTGGTCTGGATGAACGGAAGGCTCGTCCCCTGGAAGGACGCCAATATCCATCTCGCTTCTCACGTCATCCACTACGGGAGTTCCTTGTTTGAGGGATTTCGGGCTTACGCGACGCCCAAGGGAACGGCCATTTTTCGGCTCCAGGCCCATACCAAACGCCTCTACAATTCCTGCAAGATGTACCGCATGGATGTTCCTTACACGATGGATGAGTTCAACCAGGCCGTCATCGAGACAATTCGGGCTAACAAGATGCCAGCCTGCTACATCCGGCCGATCGTTTACAGGGGGTATAAGGCTCTCGGCGTTGATCCTTTCCCGAACCCCGTTGATTGTGCTATACTCGTCTGGGAATGGGGGCAATACCTTGGTCCTGAAGCTCTGGAGAACGGAGTGGACGTTAGGGTGTCTTCCTGGTTGCGGATGGCCCCGAACACCTTTCCGGCGCTGGCCAAATCTGGGGCAAACTACATGAATTCACAGCTGATCAAGATGGAAGCCCTTCTGGAAGGCTACGCGGAAGGGATCGCCTTGAATATCCGGGGGCACATCAGCGAGGGAAGCGGAGAGAATATCTTCCTCGTCCTCAACGGGGATATCTATACGCCTCCCTTATCCTCTTCGGTTCTGCCGGGGATAACCCGAGACTCTGTCATCTCCCTGGTCAAAGACATGAGGCTCACTCTCCGCGAAGAGACGATCCCCAGGGAAATGCTCTATATCGCGGACGAAGTCTTCTTTACTGGCTCGGCCGTCGAAGTCACCCCGATCCGCTCGATCGACAAGATCACGATCGGCTCGGGAAAGCGCGGCCCGGTCACCAAAAGACTGCAGGAAGAGTTTTTTGGCTATGTCAAAGGAGAGAAAGAAGATAAATTTCACTGGCTAACTTACGTTTAGCCCCCGCCAAAGGAGGAGCTTATGAATATCGATGAACTGTTGAAAATAGCCATCGAAAAAGACGCCTCTGACCTTCACTTGAAGGCCGGAAACCACCCCATGATCCGCATCCATGGGACGCTCACACCCCTCTCGAACTTCGCGAAGCTGGCCCCGAATGACACCCAGGAGCTGGCCGATCAGGTCATGAACGATTACCAGCGGAAAAAACTCAAGGAAGACCTGGACATTGACCTGGCCTACAGCCTGCCCGGGTTCGGGCGCTTCCGGGGGAGTATCTTCAACCAGCGGTCGACGATGGCCATCGCCCTCCGGATCATTCCCATGGAAGTGAAGACCGTCCGGCAGCTGCTGCTCCCCGAAGTGCTGGAGAAGATCGCCTTTTATCAGCGCGGACTCGTTCTGGTGACCGGCACGACCGGGAGCGGAAAGACGACGACCCTCGCGGCCATGATCGACTACATCAACGCCTACCGCCGGGAGAACATCATCACCATCGAGGACCCGATCGAATACCTGCACAAAGACAAGAAAAGCACCATCAGCCAGAGGGAGGTGGGGACGGACGTGACCACATTCTCGCGCGGTCTGCGGGCCGCCCTCCGTGAGGACCCGGACGTCATCCTGGTGGGAGAAATGAGAGACCTGGACACGATCGAGACGGCGATCCTGGCCGCCGAGACCGGCCATCTGGTCTTGAGCACTCTTCACACCCTCGACGCGCCCGAGAGCATCAACCGCATCATCTCGGTGTTCGCTCCTCACCATCAGCGGCAGGTCCGCCTCCAGCTCTCCAGCATTCTGAAGTCCATCATCTCCCAGCGGCTGATCCCCCGGATGGATGGGACCGGCCGGGTGCCCGGCGTCGAAATCATGATCAATACTCCCTATATCGCGGAGTGCATCCAGGACCGCGAGCGCACGGGGCTCGTGCGGGACGCCATCGCCACCGGTGTTTCGCAGTATGGCATGCAGACATTTGACCAGTCGATTTACCAACTTTATAGAGATGGTTACATCTCCTTTGAGCAAGGCATGCGCTATTCGACCAATCCCGACAACTTCAAACTGAGGGTCATGGGCATCCAGTCGACCCTGGACCTCGCCTTGGAGGAGATGGAAACAACGATGAGCAAGGTGGAGAGAGTCGGAGGAGGGACCGAAACCGAAGAAGAAACCTAAATGACGTCCCAGCAGATCCGAGAAGCGTTCCTCGATTTCTTTGCCAAAAAAAACCACAAGATCATCAAGAGCTCTTCCCTTCTTCCCAAAGACGACCCGACCATCCTCTTCACCAACGCGGGGATGAATCAGTTCAAGAGCGTTTTCCTGGGACTGGAAAAGCGGAGCTACAAGAGAGCCACGTCCTGCCAGAAGTGCCTCCGGGTGAGCGGAAAACACAATGACCTTGAGACGGTCGGCAAGACCAACAAGCATCACACCTTTTTCGAGATGCTCGGGAATTTCTCTTTTGGAGATTATTTCAAGACTGATGCCTGTCGGTTTGCCTGGGAGCTGGTGACCGAAGTCTTCAAGCTGGACCCGGAAAAGTCCTATATCACGATCTACGAGGAGGACGAGGAAGCGTTCAAGATCTGGAACGAGGTCGTGGGAATCCCGGCCGGCCGGATCTTCCGCTTCGGGAAGAAAGATAACTATTGGGCAATGGGCGACACCGGACCCTGCGGTCCGTGCTCGGAGATCCATTACGACCTCGACCCAACACTGGAGGAGGGAGACGCCTATTCTCTGATCGAAAAAGGAAGCGACCGCTTCCTGGAGATCTGGAATCTGGTCTTCATGCAGTTTAACCAGGATAAGAACGGCTGTCTCACTCCCTTGCCCAGGCCGTCCATCGATACGGGCATGGGACTCGAGAGAATGGCGGCCGTGCTTCAAAAGAAGAACAGCAACTGGGATACCGACCTCTTCAGACCTCTCATCGGTCGAGTCGGCGACCTGGCACAGCGCGAATATCCGGCCGGAGACAAGGGAGATATCTCGGTTCGGATCATCGCCGACCACATCCGGGCGATCACCTTCTTGATCGGCGACGGAATCATGCCTTCCAACGAAGGCCGGGGCTATGTCCTCCGCCGATTGATCCGCCGAGCCTTCCGGCATGGGAATCTGATCGGCATCGACAAGCCTTTTCTCTACGGGTTGGTCGGAGGCGTGGTTGACATCATGAAGGAGACCTATCCGGAGCTCCTTGCCTCTGCCCAATACATCTCCCGGGTGTGCCTGTCAGAAGAAGAGCGCTTTGCCCTGACTCTTTCTTCGGGTCTGCGCTACTTCAACCAGTTCGTCGCCGAATCACAAGCGGCGGGAAAAAGCTGGCTCTCGGGGCCGCAGGTCTTCAAGCTCTATGATACTTTCGGCTTTCCCCTCGATCTTTCCCAGGAACTGGCCGCCGAACAAAACATGGAGGTGGACGAAAAAGGCTTCGCCGAGGAATTGGAGAAGCAGAGGGAGCTCGCCCGCCAGTCCTGGAAAGGTGATATCGAGTCAAAAGAAAAGAGAGTCTATGAGAGCCTGAAGGACCTTTGCACCCGGTTTGTCGGCTACGAGAGCGAGACGTTGGCCGAAGCCGAGGCGCTGGCCCTGGTCAGGGATGGACGGTTGTCGGACGAACTCAAAGCGGGAGAGACGGGAGAAGTGGTTCTGGACCAGACCCCCTTTTATGCTGAAGCCGGCGGACAGGTGGGAGATGCGGGACTCATCACGAATCCGCACTTTTCCGGCCTGGTCGAGAACGCCTTTTATCCCATTCCCGGGTTGATCAGTCACAAGATCAAAGTCATCGCCGGCAAGCTCAGGGTCGGGGACAAGGTCGAGGCCGCGGTGGATGGAGTCCGGCGGAAGGCCATTAGCAGCAATCATACGGCGACCCATCTTCTCCACGCCTCCCTGCGTCAAATTCTGGGCGATCACGTCAAACAAGCCGGATCGCTGGTGGCGGCCAACCGGTTCCGTTTCGACTTCACCCACTTTTCGCCCCTCAGCAAAGAGGAGATTCAGAAGGTCGAGTTCTTGGTCAATCAGAAGATCCGGGAGGATATCCCTGTCGAGACCAGGATCACCACACTTGACGAAGGCTTGAAGGAGGGCGCGATCGCCATCTTCGAGGAAAAATACGGGGAAAAGGTCCGCCTCGTCCGGGTCGGCGATTTCAGCCGGGAGCTCTGCGGCGGCGTTCATGTGACCTCAACCGGCCAGATCGGCCTGTTCAAAATCCTCTCGGAAACGAGCATCGCCGCGGGCATGCGCAGGATCGAAGCCATCACCGGAGAGGAGGCTTTCCGAGAAGTCGAAGAAACCGAAAGCCTTCTCAACGACATCCAACAGGCCCTGAATTCCTCACGCCGTGATATCCTCTCCCAGATCGGCAAATTGAAAGAGGATCTCAAAGATAAAGAGAGAGAAATCAAGTCGCTCAGGCTCAAATGGTCTAGGGAGAAACGCCAGAATGAAGTTCAAAAGGTCGTCCAGGTCAAGGGGATCTCGGTCCTCTCTCAGAGGGTGGACGGATTGAATAACACAGAACTTCGAGACCTGGCTGACTCGCTCAAGCAGAAGATCGGGACAGGGGTTGTCTGTTTGGGCGCGGCCGAGGAAAAGAAGGCCTTCCTGGTTGTCGCGGTGAGCAAAGACCTGACCGGCCGACTCAAGGCCGGGGACCTGATTCGGGACATCGCACCGGCCATCGGCGGCGGGGGAGGGGGGCGTCCGGATTTTGCCCAAGCCGGGGGCGGCAAACCCGAAGGCTTGGACGAAGCGTTAGAGAAAATTTTTGGCGCGGTCGAAAAAGCGCTCTAAAAATCACCCCTAAAGGGGATTGCCAAAAACAGGTCTTTTTGTCAAAATAAAGGCGATGCGGAAAACTGCAATCAGGTCAATTTGGTGCTTTTTCTTGTGCCTTCTCGTCTTGCCTGCGAGAGCTCTGCCTGCTACGGCCGCCCGAGATGAATCGGCCAAGCAACTCAAAAATAAGTATTATTCGCTCATCCAGACGGTCTCGGTTAAGCACGGCGTGGATGCCGACCTGGTTCACCACGTGATCGCCGCCGAATCGAATTACGACTGCTGGGCGGTTTCCGAGAAGGGAGCTATGGGGCTGATGCAGCTCATGCCGGAAACGGCCAAGTATTACGGCGTGAAAAACACCTTTGATCCTGTCCAGAACATCGAGGGCGGAGTGAAGTACCTGAAGGATCTGATTTCACTTTTCAACCGCCAGACCAAGTACGTTTTGGCCGCCTACAACGCCGGCCAGCAAGCGGTTAAGAAATTCGGAGGAATCCCTCCCTACGCCGAGACGAGGAACTATATCGCCCGGATCATGTCCTCCTACAAGAGACCCTTCGTCAAGAGCGGAACCCAGATTTACAGGTTCTTTGACGCGGAGGGGAAACTGATTCTGACCAATGATCCCAACTTCTATCTCCTGCACAAGGGGAAGTGAGGATTTGGGGGCCCGCGCCTGCTGGTGCGGTCCTGATTGGACTCAGGGTTGACGATGACCTGAGTCTGGAGTGACATCCGTGACCCCTTGCTGGGGCGGCGTTTTTTTCTTGCCGAACAAGGCCATCCCGATGATGCCGCCGAGGGCGCCCAGGGCCGCGAAAATGACGGACGAAAGGAGAAGGCCGAGAAAAAACATGGGCAGCGTCACTCCGCCGGGGCCTTGCTCCAACCAGGCATTCAGGCCTGAAGGCAGATTCTCCGCGAATTGAGCCAGCCTCTCCAAAAACCTCCGGGCGATCTGGACGTTGACGGCTTGGAGCGGAAGGTTGATCACCGCATGGGCGACGGCCGCCACTATGCCCGCAAAAACCCCGACAATGGCCCCGTCTCCCGAGCCGAGGTTGACCCGGGAATCCTTGGCCAGAAGATACGAAGACAGCATCGCGCCTCCGATGATCCAAAGGCAGCATAGGCAATTGAGGAAGGGAATCGCCGAAAAGAGCCCGGCCAAACCCCCTCCGACCAGGGCTGGAATCAGCATCGATGGCCGCTCGTTGTTCATCTCAACTCCTCCGGTGGCTTGTTTGGTCCTATTCTAGATTTATTTTCTCAAGAATTTCAAGGAATATTTTCAACAGAAAACAGTCAGGAGTAAGGGGCCTTGTCAGTCCATCTCCAGTCGGATTTAGAAAGGATAGTTAGGTTCCTATTCTTTTAACCCCTCACTCCTCACCCCTTACTCCTCACTTTTTTTGACGTCTTTGGATGGCGAGTTCTGCGAAGCCGGCTATAAAATAAAAGGGAAGGAGGAGTCCCCACAGAAATCCCGTGGCCATGCGCAGCACGTTGGAAGTAGACCAGAGGCGAAGGAAATTGGCGGCTGTGTCCGCAGCGATCGGAGCCGACATCACCAGGAAGGTCCTGAGCTTGGGGAGGCGGACCCTGGATAATCGTCCTCCAAAAGGATAAAGCAGCGTGCCGAAAAGAAAGCCGAGATAGATTCCCAGGCAGCGACCACAGACGGCCAGCGGGTGCCCAACTAAATAGAACGATCGTCCCGGAATTTGGTGGCAGACCGGTGCGAAAAGAGCGTAGATGAGCGCGCCGACGGGGGAATTCCGACTCTTGAAGATAGGGAGCCAGGAATATGGCGCCAACCCAGGCGATGCTGCCCGCGAGGATCAGGGCATAGATAAAAAAGACACCGAAGTCCGTCTTTTTCAGAGTTGGACTGTTCATGCTCGTTTCCAATTCGTTCGTCAGCGGCAATTCTTGATCCGAAGATAGGCCACGTAACCGGCCAGAATCAGAAAACTCAGCGTGATGACCGACCAGGACATGAACCGGGAATAGACTTGTCGACCCAGGAGGTCGAAAATAGAAAAAGAGATGATGGCCAGGTCGATCCCGAGGAATACGCGCCAGAATTTTGGATAGCGGTGAATAGAATTGATGATAAGTACGAGAGCCGGGGCAGAGGAAAGGAGAGTATAATCCCAGCCGAGAGGGGAGACCAGGGGAATGGCCATAAGGATGAGCGAAAAGTCCAGGACCTGAGGATCCGTGACGCTTTTTCCTTTGCGGACGAGAAAGAAGAGTCCAATGGCGATAAAGATGACAAGGAGGAAATAGAGCCCGACCGTCGTCCGGTAGCTCCCGCTCCATTTCATGAGGAGCCCGATGAGGGAGATGTTATCCTGGGACCCCAGCAGGCCCGGCGTCGAGTGACTGAAACTGGAGAGCCATTCACGGTGGACCTCGAGATTGCCTTTCCATCCATAAAACGCCGCCGGAAGCACAAAGGCCAGCCCCAGCAAAAGAAGTCCGGAGGACAGGGCTCTCCATTTATTCTTAAGAACAAGATACGGGGAATAGATGAGAGCGTACGGTTTGAGGCCGGAAGCCAGTCCCCAGAGGACGCCGGCGAGGATGCCCTGCCCCTTGCTCCTTGACCTTTCCTCACAAACCAGCAGCCAGGCAACCAAGAGAAGAAGAAAAGTCATCAAAGCGTTGATCTGCCCCAGTTGGAGTTCGCGAAGAAAATACCTGGCCAGGACCAGCGGCGGCAGGACCTTGAGCCAGGGGCTCGCCCCGATCTCTTGTGGCACCAGTTTGAAGCTCAAGTAGAAAATAAGAAAAGAAGAGACCAGGACGATCCCGTACCAGACCGCCTCAGCCATCTCTAGCGGCAAGAGTGATAAAGGGAGATACAAGAATGATGAAAAAGGCGGATATTTGAACTGGTAGTGCCCGTCTTCCACCCGGTACAGGGTTTCGCCGGCCCTCATCCTTTTGCCCGCCTCATAGTTGACCCGAAAATCTACCATCTCTTTTTTGACTCTGAAAAGGAAGACGGCCACCGATATCAGGATGACGAGGATCAGGAGAAGGGCGGACCATTCTTTCTTGGTCATAGTCTCCCAAGGCTACCCAAGCACCGATATTTTGTCAAATCCGAAGCCGTAGCCTGTCCTCAGTCCCGGTGACCTCGACGAACAGTAAGGGGAAAGCGGAGACGGAGGGGCTTAAGAATCAAAACTGGATTTAAAGACGCAATGACAAGTGACGACTTACAAATGTTGATCAATTTGGAACGTTAACTAAAAGTGACTCAAACCTAACTGCTCACCATGCTCGACGAGATGACGAGATAGACGATTTTCAATTTGACAGAACAATCGGCAAAGTGTAAATATGTCTCAGAATGGTTTATGGGAAGATTTCCCAAGGCTCTCAAAAGGAGGACCGCATGGGTTTCAACAAAAAGGGAATGGTTCTGTCTCTTTTCCTCTTTGTTCCTTTCCTCGGCCTTCTCGCTCAGACCGAAGATGCGACCAAGATCTTTAACCAGAGCAACGGCGGTGTGGTATCCCTGGCGGTGATCGGAGAAAACAAACAGGAGATTGCCAAAGGCACGGGATTCGCCATAGCCGAGGACATCATCGTCACGACTTATCATTTGGTCAGCAAGGCTCCGGCGGTGGAAGCCACCACGATGAAAGGAAAGAAGATCAGGGTGGAAGGGATCATCGCTGTGGACAAGAATCTTGACCTGGCGATCCTGAAACTCAAGGGGAAGCTGGAACCCCTGGTGCTCGGGAATTCTGACGGGCTCGAGATGGGCAAGAGGGTTTTTGCCATTGGCTCGAATGAATCCGGCACGGTGACGGTCTCGGAAGGGACGATCAGGAACTTTTTTGAGGTCGCGCCGGGCCTGAGGGTGATCGATACATCGCTTGCCATTCCGGATACCTACAGCGGCGCCCCCGTGTTTGACACCCAAGGGCAAGTCCTCTCGGTCATGGTCACTATGGACAAGGGCCTTAAATTCGGGCTTCCCGCAAACGGCCTGAAGAATCTGCCCCGTCAGGGTAAGGTGACGGAGTTCAAGAGCTGGACCCCCGAGGACTATTTTGCCACCCTGGAAGGAGCCCTTCTGGCCGGCAAGCTTTACACCCTGATCCTGGACGACTCCGCCATGGCCCGGAGCTACCTCGAGAAAGCCCTGAAGATCAACCCCTCCCTGGTTGACGCTCAGGTCATGCTCGCTTCTGTCTATCTCCGGCAGCGCGATTACTCGGCGGCCGTCGCCGCCTACAAGAAAGTCATCGAACTCGATCCGAAGAGGGTTGAGGCCTATCGTAACCTGGGAAGCATCCTCGGCAAAATGCAGCAGACGGCCGAGGCCATTCCGATGCTGGAAAAGGCCACTGAGCTCAATCCATCGGATAAAGAAGTCTATTATGAGCTCGGAAACGCCTATGAATCGGGCAACGATTTCGCCAAGGCCGCGGAGGCCTATCAGAAGTACCTCGATCTGAAACCGGAAAATCCGTGGACGGGTTATCTGGAGCTTGGCCTTTGTCTGGACAGACTGGGCCAATTTGACAGGGCCGCGGCTGCCCTGGAAGAGGCCCAGAAAGCCCAGCCCAAGGATGTCAAGACCAATTTCACTCTCGCCCAGGTCTATCAAAAGGGAGGCAAGCTCGACAAGGCCGAAGAGACGTACAAGCAGCTTGTTCAACTCAATCCGGATGATGCCATAACTTACTACGGGAAAGTCGTCACGATGTATGATGAAGCCAAGCTCTACGATAAGGCCATCGAGGCGACCAAGAAGATCATCGAACTCAACCCCAAGAGCGAGCTGGCCGTCTATAACCTGGGGATCATGTACCAGAAGCTCGACCGTTTGGACGAGGCGATTGACGCCTTCAAAAAGTGCCTCGAGCTGAAGCCCGACTACAGCGCCGCTTGGTTCAACCTCGGGTTCACCTATTCCAAACAAAAAAAATACAAAGAGGCCGTAGAGGCCTTCAAAAAGTATGTCGAGCTGACTCCCGACAGCTTCGAGGGCTGGCTCAACATCGGTGTCAACTACATGTTTTTAAAAGACTTCGAGTCCTCCCTCGAACCGATCAAGAAAACCCTCGAGCTGAGGCCCAATTACGATATAGCGCTCTATAATTTGGCGATCGTCTATCTGAACCTCAAGGATAACTTTAGCGCCCGGGAGGTCTATAAGAACCTGGTCAACGTCAACCCGGATCTGGCCGCCAAGCTCAAGAAGCTGCTCCGATAAAAATCGTCTATCTCGACGTCCCGTCAAAAAGACGGTAAGGAGTGAGGCGTAAGGAGTACCGAATTCATTGACAAAAACAGCCTCTTGTGCTACAAAATAATCCTACGCTCGCTCATCTTAATTCCCTTGGCGCGGTCTTAAAGAACAGAGCCCTTTCCGGAAAGTTCGTTCCCCAGATTCCCGATGAGATAAGGGGAAGGGCAGGTGGCGGAATGGCAGACGCGCTAGGCTTAGGACCTAGTTCCTGATGAAGGAGTGCGGGTTCGACTCCCGCTCTGCCCACTCCGATTCTCTGGGGCGATCCGTTTCATTTGAGGAATACCCAATGGACAGTGATAACCTTAAGACGAAAAACGAAATCAGGACCGTCAGTCCGTCCAGGAGAGAGATCGAGGTCGAGGTGCCTGAGCCGGAGGTCCAGGAGGAATTTCAGAAGGCCCTGGCACAATATGCCTCCCGGGCCAAGATTGCCGGGTTTCGCATCGGCAAGGCTCCCAAGGACCTGGTCAAACAGATGTTCTATCCCGACATCCGGCAGTCTGTCGTTGACACCCTGGCGCCCAAGGTGCTGGCCCGAAGCCTCAAAGCCCATGGGATCCAGCCCGTCGTCATGCCCGTCATCACCGACCTCCATTTCAAGGAAGGCGAGCCCCTCCGTTTCAAGGCCCTGGTCGAGGTCTGGCCGGAGTTCGACCTCCCCGAATTCAAGAAGGTGAAAGTCAAGAAGAGAGAGATGGCGGTCGAAGAGAAAGAGGTGGAGCATTCCCTGGAGGACCTCAGGCAGAGAGCGGGAGACTACGTGCCGGTTGAGGGAAGGGGAGTGTCCGACGGTGATTACGTCATGACCCAGGTCCAGGGAAAAGATCTCAAGACCAAAAAGTATTTTCCCACCGAGAAAGTGGTCATCCTGGCCGGACAGGCCGATAACGAAAAAACGCTCAACGAGAACCTCCTCGGTCTGAAGCCTGACGAAGAGAGAGTCTTCGTCATCTCTTATCCCGCCGACCACCGGAACAAGAAAGTCGCCGGAAAAGAGGTCGAGTACCGTCTCAAGGTCCTCTCGATCAAAGAGAAGAAAATTCCCGCCCTTGACGATGAATTCGCCAAGGACCTGGGAGAGTACAAGGACCTGGCCGATCTGAAAGAGAAGATCAGGGAGGAGATTCTAAAAACCAAAGAAAGCGCGGCGAGGGAGGCGATGGGGGAGGAGATCATTGCCCAGGTGGCGGGCCAACTGACCGTCGATCTTCCAGAAACGCTGGTCGCTGAAGAGGCGGAGGCGATCATCGACCGAACCATATCAGCTTCAGGAGGCCGCAGCCCCCAGGCAGCGGATCTCGGGCCTCTCCGTGAGGAAGCGAAAAAGAGGGCCGCCGAGAATATCAAGAGGCGCCTCATCTTGAGGAAAGTGGCCGAAAGAGAGGGTTTGGCCGTCTCCGAAGAGGAAATTGAAGCGGAGCTCAAGCGGCTGGCCCGAGCCAACAACCTTCCCCTGGCCAAGGTCAGGGAGAGCTTCGAGCCGGCCGAGAGAAGAGAAGACCTGAAAAGCCATCTTCTGCTCCGGAAGGCGGTTGACTTTTTGGTAGAAAACGCTATAATAGGATAACTAAAGCTTCCCTATGGCTCTCATCCCCTTCATCGTGGAACAAAACGGACGGGGCGAGCGTGCCTACGATATTTACTCGCGCCTGCTCAAAGATTTCATCGTCTTCATAGGATCCGAGATCAATGACGATATTGCCAACGCGGTTATCGCCCAGCTCCTCTACCTGGAAGCTGAGAATTCCGAGCGGGAAATTTCGCTCTACATCAATTCCCCGGGGGAAGCATCACCGCGGGGCTGGCGATCTATGACACCATGCAGCTTATAAAATCAGAAATATCAACAACTTGCATCGGACAGGCGGCCAGCATGGCGGCAGTTCTCTTGGCGGCCGGCACCCCCGGCAAAAGGTATTCGCTCCCCAATTCCCGGATCATCCTGCACCAGCCTTTCGGCGGGTTTCAGGGGCAGGCTACGGACGTGGCCATCCAGGCCAAGGAGATCCTCAGGATCAGAGAGAACATCAATCAGATTCTGCATAAACATACCCATCGAGATTCCGAGCAGATCAAGGGGGATATCGAGCGCGATTTTATCATGACCGCGGCTCAGGCCAAGGAGTACGGATTAATTGATCATATCATCACGACCAGGGTTCAATCGAAAAAATAATCGTCCCGACGACGATTTCTTTAGATTTGACTTCTAGAGTGAAAAAATGGTGAACGGTTCTCAACCCAAGATGAACGCGCCCGTGAAGTGCAACTTTTGCAGCCGCACCCAGGCCCAGGTCAAGAAGCTCATCGCCGGGCCGGCCGGCGTGTACATCTGCGACAGCTGTGTCGAGCTCGCCCATTCCATCATCCTGGCCGAGAAAAAGAAAGAGGAAGACGCCAAGAACATCCCGACGAGCTTCCCCACGCCGCAGGAAATCAAGAATGCCCTCGACCAGTACATCATCGGTCAGGAAAAGGCCAAGAAGAAGGTTTCAGTCGCCGTCTACAACCATTACAAGAGAATCACGCTGCCCCGTGAGCCTTCCGATGTCGAGATTGCCAAGAGCAATCTCCTGTTCATCGGCCCGACCGGGACGGGGAAGACCCTGATGGCCCAGACGCTGGCCAAGCTTCTGTCCGTTCCCTTTGCCATCGCCGACGCTACGACCCTGACCGAGGCGGGCTACGTCGGCGAAGACGTGGAAAATGTGGTCCTCAAGCTCTTCCAGGCGGCCAAGGGGAATATCGAGAAAAGCCAAAAGGGCATCATCTATATTGATGAGATCGATAAGATCAGCCGCAAGAGTGACAGTCCTTCCATCACCCGTGATGTTTCGGGAGAGGGAGTCCAACAGGCCCTGCTCAAGATCATCGAAGGGACGATCGCCAACGTCCCCCCCCAGGGCGGCCGCAAACACCCCTACCAGGAATTTATTCCCATTGACACGACCGACGTCCTCTTTATTTGCGGTGGGGCGTTCATCGGCTTGGACAAGATCATCGGGCAGAGGATCGGAAAAACCGCCGTTGGCTTCAGGACGGAGACTCTGGCCAAGAAAGCCGATTCCCTCGAGGGGCTTTACCAGCACCTCATCCCCCAGGACCTGATCAGGTACGGCCTGATCCCCGAGCTCGTCGGACGGATTCCGGTGATCGCCATTTTTTCTGACCTGACCACGAGCGACCTGGTCAGCATCCTGACCAGGCCCAAGAACGCGATCATCAAACAATTCCAAAAGCTTTTTCAGATGGAGGGAGTGGAACTGGAGTTCACCCCCGAAGCGCTGCAGGCCATCGCCCAGCGTTCCTTGGAGCGACATCTTGGGGCCAGGGGACTGCGGACGATCATCGAAGACCTCATGCTTGACGTTATGTTCCACCTTCCTTCGACTAAACAAGCGACGAGGATCGAAATCACCCAAAAGATGGTAGAAGAAAATGAGCTGAGCTTTGAAAGATTCAAAGAGGCCGTGGGAGCATAGTCATGCCGGAAATCAATGATCAATCGGAAGTCATCAGGAACATCCCGCTGATTCCCCTCAGGGACCTGGTGGTCTTTCCATCCACGCTGGTTCCCTTCATCATCGGGCGGCCCTCCTCTATCCAGGCGCTCGAGAAGGCCGCCGAAAAAGACAGGTTGATCTTCCTCTCCGCCCAGATGGACGCTTCTTTGGATAATCCCAGCCCCAAGGATATCTACTCGATGGGGGTCACGGCCAAGATCATCCGGACCGTCAAGACCGACGAAAAGAACATGAAGGTCATCGTCGAAGGCAAGAAGCGGGCCCGGATCATTGAATATCTCAGCACCTATCCTTTTTATCAGGTCCTGGCCAAAGTCGTGAAGGAGATCGAAGACACCAGCCAGGAGACCCCCGAGACACTCAAGAGGGTGATGGCCCTGTTTGAAGATTATCTCAAACTCAACCAGAACGCCAACCTGGAGTCGATCATTCCCGCTCTGAGGGACAATTCCTCGGACCGCATCGCCGATATCATCGCTTCCCATCTCTATCTCCCCCTGGAGGAGAAACAGAATCTTCTGGAAACGATCAACAGCCTCGAACGGCTGCGCCGCCTTAACTTCGTCCTGGAGAACGAGATCCTCAAGATCCATTCCCGCATCCGCCGGGAGACCCAAAAGTCCCCTCGCCGCAAAGAGCCGAATCAAAGGGTTTTTCCGGGAGGGGTGAATTTCCGAAAAGAAGAGCAACCCAACGAGCTGGAGGAGCTCCGCCAGAAGGTCGCTAAGGCCAAGATGCCTCAGGACGCCCAGGAGAAGGCCTACAAAGAGATCGAGCGGCTGGAATCGATGCCGCCGATGTCCGCCGAGGCGACGGTCTGCCGGAACTATCTCGATTGGCTTCTCTCCCTGCCCTGGAACAAGAAGTCGCGCGAAAAGAGAGAACTGAAAGAAGCCGAGAGGATTCTCGACGAAGATCACTACGGCCTGGAGAAGGTCAAAGAGCGCATCCTGGAGTATCTCTCCATCCGCCAACTGGTCAAGAACCCGAAGGGAGTCATCCTCGGCTTTCTGGGACCGCCGGGAGTCGGGAAAAGCTCCCTCGGCCGCTCGATCGCCCGGGCCACCGGCCGGAAGTTCGTCCGGCTGTCGCTCGGCGGAGTCCGGGACGAGGCCGAGATCCGGGGCCACCGCCGGACCTACATCGGGGCCTATCCGGGCAGGATCATTCAGATGATCAAGCGGGCCGAAACGCGCAACCCCGTCTTTTTGCTGGACGAGGTCGACAAGATGAGCATGGACTTCCGGGGTGACCCGGCATCGGCTCTGATGGAAGTCCTCGACCCCGAACAGAACAGCACCTTCCTGGATCATTACATAGACACCGATTTCGACCTCTCCCAGGTCATGTTCATTGTCACGGCCAACATGCTCGACCCCATTCCCAGGCCTCTGGTCGACCGGATGGAGATCATCCGGCTTCCGGGCTACACCGAGGACGAGAAGCTCCAGATCGCCAAGAAGTTCCTTCTGCCCAAACAGATGAAGGCGCACGGCCTTAAGTCGAGCAATCTCAAAGTGACCGATCAGGCTCTGCTCAAGTTGATCAGGAATTACACCCGGGAAGCAGGAGTCAGGAATCTGGAACGGGAGATGACCTCGATCTGTCGGAAAGTGGTCAAGAAGGTCGTAACGAAGGGCAAAGAGCACAGCGAGCGAGTCACCCCCAAAAACCTCGAGACCTATCTCGGCATTCCCAAGTTCCGGCGGAGCGAGTTGGATAAAAAGGACGAGACCGGTGTCGCTGTGGGCATGGCCTGGACCGAGTTTGGCGGGGAACTCCTGACCTTCGAGGCGACCAAGATCCACGGGAAAGGGAATTTTACCTTGACCGGCCAGCTCGGCGAGATCATGCAGGAATCGGCCCAGGCGGCTTTCAGCTTCGTCCGGGGGAAGATCTATGAGCTGAACGTCGCCAAAGACCTGCATCGGAATTTCGACATCCATATCCATGTCCCGGAAGGCGCCACACCCAAAGAGGGACCCTCAGCGGGCATCACTATCGCCACCTCGATCATATCGCTCCTGACCGAGATCCCGGTGAGCAAAAAAGTGGCCATGAGCGGTGAGATCACACTCAAGGGCAAGGTCCTGGCCGTCGGTGGGATTAAAGAGAAGCTGCTGGCGGCGCACCGGGAGGGGATCCGGGAAGCCATCCTGCCCCTGGACAACAAACCTGACTTGAAGGACCTTCCCAGGGTCCTCAAACAGGAGATGAAGATCCATCTGGTCGAAACCATGGACGAGGTCCTCAAGATCGCGCTGACCCGGCCCCTGCCGGCGATGCTACAAAAAGATAAAGAAGAAATGATCATAGAGTCCGAGCTCCCCAGGAGAGGGGAGCAGGGGGAAGGACCAAAGGAGCCGCCCCTAACCAACTGATCATTGGTCATTTCATAGGTCAATACTAAATATTTCTTATTCACAAACGCCGAGATAGACTCTCAAGTCTGAAAGTGAGGTAACAACATGACTAAAGAGTACAGCCTGGTCGACCTGGAGGAAAAGGAAACGGCCGCCCTGGGGAAGGTGGCCGGAATTGTCGGCTTGACCGAAGAAGAAATCGGCGAGGCCTCCAAGAACAAGCACACCCTGATCTTCAAGATCCTCGAGGCTCAGGCCAAGAAAAACGGCCTGCTCTTCTCGGAGGGAGTCCTGGAGTGCCTGGAAGACGGATTCGGCTTTCTCCGGGCGCCCGACTTCAGCTACCTGCCCAGCCAGGACGATATCTATGTCTCTCCCTCGCAGATCAGAAAATTCCAGCTTCGCACCGGGGACACTATCTCCGGAGTCGTCCGGCCGCCCAAGAACGGAGAAAAATATTTTGCCCTCATCAAGATAGAGGCGATCAATTTTCTTCATCCCGACACCATCATGGAGATGCGGCGAAATGTCCGTTTTGAGAGCCTGACGCCACTCTACCCGTTCGAAAAGATCAAGCTCCAGGACGGGAACCAGAAAAACCTGAACGCCCGCGTGATGGAGCTTCTAACGCCGATCGGGAAGGGCCAGAGGGGACTGATCGTGTCGCCTCCGCGCGCCGGCAAAACGACCCTCCTCAAGACGATCGCCAAATCGATCGAAAAGAACCACCCCGAGATCTTCCTCATCGTCCTGCTCGTGGCCGAGCGGCCCGAAGAGGTGACGGATTTCCAGAGGAGCATCAACGGGGAAGTCGTGGCCTCGACCTTCGATGAGCCGCCGATCAGGAACGCCCAGGTAGCCAATATCGTTCTGGAAAAGGCCAAGCGGCTGGTCGAGATCAAGCGCGACGTCACGATCCTGCTGGACAGCATCACCCGGCTGGCCAGGGCGCACAATGCCATCATTCCCCCCTCAGGGAAAGTCCTCTCGGGCGGAATAGACGCGAATGCCCTGAATAAGCCCAAGAAGTTCTTTGGCTCCGCACGCAAGGTCGAAGAAGGAGGAAGCCTGACCATTATAGCCACCGCCCTGGTCGATACCGGGAGCCGGATGGACGAGGTCATTTTTGAAGAATTCAAGGGCACGGGCAACATGGAGATCAACCTCGACCGTCGGCTCGTCGACAAAAGACTGTTCCCGGCGATCGACATCACCCGTTCCGGCACCCGAAAAGAGGAATTGTTGATCGAGGATACCGAGCTCAACAGGATCTGGATCCTGAGAAAGGTCCTGAGCTCCCTGGGTGAAGTCGATGCCATGGAACTCCTTTTGGAAAAAATGGGCAAGACCAAAACGAATTCCGAATTTCCTGTCGATGATGAGCAAGGGATAAAGCGACGCCCCGTAGGGGCTGACTGACTGACCTGGGATCCCTATCTTTGTGTATTTAAATAATTTAGTTCATAAAAGACAGTACTTTGTGTTTCACGGCCTTTTATATTATTGATAATAATATAGTTACTTGATTTGTGGCGTTGACTAAAAGAAGCAATTCTTTTTCTGTGTTAAAGGGGCTTTGGAAAGGGCTTTGCTCCCGAAGCTCCGAAGACGGTCTCTAGGGCTGATCTCCGCCTCATGGTCGCTGCAGCCCTTCCCAAGCCCCTCCTCCATCATCACATAATTGGAAATGCTTACCAGATACCTACAATTAGTTGACAACTTTCCTTGTGGGGTTCATAATCAACCCAGCAGAAAGGGCAGCATGAAGCGAAAGGGACACATTTTTATTTTCCTTTATTGTTGTGTGTCTGTTCTGCTGCGCCCGCACAGTCAGATGAATACCGCTGAGCGGGATGAAATATCCACCATCCAGGTCCGTTGAGATCTATTATTCTGATCAGGTCCTCATATCCCTGGTGTATGTCGAGATAGGGATAATTATAGCAGAAGTCTATAGCATGCCAGAAGTCGAGCAAATGAAATCAACTTTGAGGCAGAAGGCCCTCAAGGTTGGGGCCGATGCGCTGGTATTGCTTAAGCAATCAGAGAGCACAGAATATGTCGTTATTCCGAACAGGCCGGACGCCGCGTATATGACACACGCCACTCCGGTTAAAAAAATCGATTCTTACGTTCTTGGCGATAAGATACAAGCGGGCTCCGGGATAATCGGAGATCAATAGGGTTTCCACATTTGCCCAAAAACAGGGCAGTGAGTTATCCACAGACCGTGGATATCGCTATGTTATTTTGTAAGAAGGGGTTATAAGAGTGGCTGAGGTTGTGTCGCATAAGATATATTATGTCAACTAATAAAAACTCTCCCAATCCGAACACAAGTGCCTTGAATTTTCACGGTTTTAAGGATGTCCCCAGGGGCTTTTGGGCCTAGACTTTCTTTTCCTTCTTGGCTACTCAGGCTTTTGATGATCTCTTCAAGGATCTGGATGATCTCCTGCTTCGTAGCGGCCTGTTTTTTGAACTCGATTCTCAGCCTGTAACCGTCCGAGACCTTGGGGGCGAAATTGAAGACATAATACTTGAGCCTCTTGGTCTTTCCCGAGAAAAGCTTGGAGAGATCGCGAGTGTCCTTCCGAGTCAATCCCTTGGCGATAATTTCTTCGACAAAGCTCCGCATCGCCTCTTCATTCTTCTGTTTCGAGATCTCGATCAATACGCTCCGGCTCACGATATTGTTTTTTTTGCAGAGCTCGCGGACGGAGGGCGGGATCTTGCTGAGATCGATGATTTCCGTGATCGTGGACCGGGCCTTGCCGATTTTCTCGGCGATCTGAACATGGGTAAAACCGTACAGGTCCATGAGAGCCTTGAGGCCGTCGGCCTCCTCGAAGGCATCGAGGTCCTTGCGCTGCAGGTTTTCGATCAGGGCCAGCTCCAGGGCCTCATTGTCGCGGACTTTCATCTCGATACAGGGGATGTCTTTGAGGCCGATGTTCTTGGAGGCCAGGTAGCGGCGTTCGCCGGCGATGATCTCGTAGCGTGACCCCTTGGGACGGACGAGGATGGGTTCGAGGACGCCGCGGGCCTTGATCGAAGCCATGAGCTCTTCCATGTTGCCGAGCTCGCTCCGGGCCTGCTGAGGATTGGGGTCGATGCTGGTGAGCGGTAGCATGCGGATGCGGGGGCCGGACGGTCGGGTCGAAATCAAGTCGACGAAATGGGTATCATGACGCATTCCTACATAAGCCGGAAGGCCTGATCTTTTAACCTTTTGCACGTTTGATTATCTCCTCTGCGACTTTCCTGTATTGGAACGCACCGACGGAGCTGGGCGCGTACGTAAAAATCGATTCCTTGTAGGCCGGGCTCTCCTCGAGCTTGACGCTCTTGGAGATCATCGTCCTGAAGACCTTGCGGCCGAAAACACGCTTGATCCGGACAACGACGTCCTTCGCAATATTTGTTCGCTTATCGAACAGGGTCACCAGGATGCCCAGGATCTGGAGCGCGGGGTTGGCGATTTTTTTGACTTTATCGATCGTCTCCAGGAGATCATCTGTCCCTTCCAAACAGAGATACGATGATTGGATGGGAATCAGGATGAAGTCCGCTGCGATCAGTGCGTTCAAGGTGATCAACCCGAGGGTCGGGGGCGTATCAATGACGATAAAATGATATTTATCTCTCAGCGGCTGGAGACTATCGCGCAGCCGATAATGGGCATCGAGCTCACCGATCAGGGATGGTTCGAGTTTGGCCATAGAGATCTTGGAGATAATGACGTCGAGGCCTGGAATCGTAGAATTGATGATGATGTTCTGGACCTTCTCTCTTTTCATCAGGACGTCAAAGAGAGAGGTTGAATACTCCGACGGGTCGGGCACGCAGGAAATTGAACTGTGCGCCTGGGGGTCGGTGTCGATGAGCAGAGTGGATTTTCCCAGCAGGGCGAGAGCGGCCGAAACATTAAGGCTGGTCGTGGTCTTCCCCACGCCGCCTTTTTGATTGGTGATGGCGATGATCAAAACGGAGCCTCCATCCAAGTCCTTGTTGAATTGTATATCGCAAAGGAAACAAAAATTCAAGCGAAAATAAAGTGAAAAATAAAATAGGTACAATGTCGGCATGCCGACATTGTTTATAAATAATTAATATATGAGAAAATGCCTGGGTTTGAGTTATCTTAAAGCCTCACCTCATTGGGGATGGCAATGGTCTTTAGCTTGCGCTCGGCCAGCAGCGAATTCAATCGGGGCAGGTCGGCACGAACCAGGTCATTGAGCTTTTCAACGAGCGGGTCTGCGGTTTCCTTGAGTTGAGCCAGAAGGGAGAGATCAGTCTGAGTGGGGGCCGAAGGGTAAGAGGAAATCGACATCCCCAAAAACAAGATCTGCTGGGAGAGGGATCCTCCTCGGAGGGCCTGTTCCCTGCTGCGGAGGGAAACGAAGTCCTCCGGGATGATGTCCTTCTCCAGGGCCTGAAGATTTGACGAAAGGCCGATAAACGCGGTTTTTAGCGGATCATCTTTGGCTCGATCTTGTCTATTTGCGGCTGAAGCTCATCCAGTTGGCGGCGGATATTCTTGGCCGCGGTGATCGAGAGCCCCATTTTTTTCGAAAGCTCGAGCACCGAGACCAAAGCCTCGAGCTGAGCCAGCCGGTCCGGCTCGGGAATCTGGTATCTGGGGTCCGGGTTGACAACCGCTGCCCCGGTGAGAACCTTCTCCCCGTCCTTCAGATCGATCGTATACTGCCCCGGCGGGACGAGGGGCATGGCAAAGAACCCTATCCCGGTCGGGGTGATTTTTTTCCCCTCTCTGTTTTCGGGAACATATTGCAAATTCCAGACTTCCCTTTGGAGGCCGGCTCTTTTAGAAAATTCGATTTCGTAGATGACCTTTCCGGCCGGGTCCTTGACGAAGGCCTTGGGTTTTTCTTTCGGCTCCGAGCGCAGGTAGGCCGTGATGTTCAACCCATAGGACGGATTCTTAGCGGCAAAGACAGGCTTGCTGTACGATTCGCCCGAGGAGGACATCAAGAACAGGGTCGCCGGGCGGATATTGAAAAGGTGGCCGTCCGAAGCCAGGGTCGGTTCCGACATTTCCTCAAGATAAGAGATATCGTCGAGGATCCAGATGCCCCGGCCGTGCGTCCCGATGATCAGGTCGTGCTCGCGGGGATGGACGGCGATATCATGGACAGCCACCGTGGGCAGGTTGTTCTTGATCGAGAACCAGCTTTCACCCCCGCTGAGGGAAGCAAAAACGCCGAATTCTGTGCCCGGCGAAGAGCAGATTCCGGTTCTTCGGATCCTCCCTGACGACATGGATCCAGCCGAAAGGCGGAAGGCCGGCCTTGATCGGCTTCCAAGTCTTGCCGAAGTCCGACGTTTTATAGAGGTAAGGGGCATAGTCATCCATTCGATGGCCGTCAAAGGCCGCATAGGCCGTTCCGGCCTCGAAATGCGAGGCCTCGACACGGGAACACCAGGTGTTCGGCGGGAGGCCGGGAATGCTCTTGATCACGTTCTTCCAGGTCTTTCCTCCGTCCCTGGTCACCTGAAGGTTTCCATCGTCCGTTCCGCACCAGATGACATCAGCCTCTGCGGGCGACTCCGAAATGGTGGTAATGGTGCAATGAATCTCGGCGCCCGAATTATCAGGCGTGATGGGGCCGCCCGAATCTTTTTGCTTGGCCGGGTCGTTGGTCGTGAGGTCGGGGCTGATGATGGCCCAGGAGCTTCCGCCGTCTGTTGTCTTGAATAGAAAGTTCCCGCCGCAATAGACCGTCTTGGGATCGTGGGGCGAGATGGAAATGGGCGCGTTCCAGTTGAATCGGTAAACCGGTTCTTTGAGGGAGGCCAGGGGCTTGATCGTCTTGCTTTTGCGGATTTTCAGATCGTAACGGTAAAGGCCGTTCATTTGGGAGTTGGCGTAGATCGTATTCGGGTCGCCGGAGTCGACTTGGGCAAAAAAGCCGTCTCCCCCGCCGACAGCGATCCAGTCATCGTTGGTGATCCCTCGGGTATCAAGCGTCGCCGAGGGGCCTCCCCAGACGCCGTTATCCTGAAGGCCGCAATAGACAGAATAAGGGCTTCTCAGGTCATACCCGATCTGGTAGACCTCGGCCAGGTCCATGTTTTGATGAGCGAACCAGTTTTTCCCTCCGTCATAGGAGACGTCAATTCCGCCGTCGTTCCCATCGATGAGATGGAGCGGGTTGGCGGGGTCGATCCAGAAGGCGTGGTGGTCGGGATGGATGCCGCCGCCGATCGGCCGGAATTTCTGTCCCATATCCGTTGAAACATAGAGACCGGTGGAAAGGACATAGACCAGCTTATCGTCCGTCGGGTCGACCCGGATCTGGCTGTAGTAAAAGGGGCGATTGTTGACCCTTTGAGCGGTTTGCGGATCGCACATCCTTTTCCAGGACTCTCCCCTGTCTTCGGACCGCCAGATTCCGGCCTGCTGGTGCTCGATCAGGGCATAGACAACATTCGGGCTGCTGCGGGCGACATCGATGCCAATCCGCCCCATCAACCCCTCGGGCAGGTCCTTGGTCAGCTTCTTCCAGGTCAGGCCGCCGTCGGAAGTTTTGTACAAACCGCTGCCGGGGCCGCCGCTCGAAAAATAATAGGGCAGCCGGCGGTGCTCGTAAGCGGCCGCAAAGAGGGTGAGGCTGTCGGAGGGGTCCATGGCCAGGTCGGCAAACCCTGTGTTTTCATTCACATAGAGAACCTTGGTCCAGGTTTTCCCGCCGTCGATCGTCTTGAAGATGCCGCGTTCCGGGTTCGGACCCCAGAGATGCCCCATGGCCGCGACATAGACGATGTTCGGGTCTCCCCGATTGACAATGATCCGGCTGATATGGCGTGTTTCGCGAAGGCCCATGTTGGTCCAGGTCTTGCCCCCGTCTGTGGATTTGTAGACACCGTCTCCGACCGTGACGCTGTTCCGGCAGGTGGCTTCACCCGTCCCCACCCAGACAATGTTCGGCTGGGCCTGGGCAATGGCGATGTCTCCCACCGAAACCGTGTTCTCTTTGTAAAAAACGGGGTTCCAGCTGACGCCGTTGTTTTCGGTCTTCCAGACGCCGCTGGGTCCCACGGCCGCATAGATGATCCAGGGCTGACTCTCTACAGCGTCGAGATCGACCGTGCGGCCGCCCATCACGGCCGGCCCGATGCCCCGCCAGGAGAATTTCTCATAGAGCGAGGCCACTTTATCCGCGCTTTGCCCGGTCAATGACGACGCGAGAGCCGTTGTAAAAAAGAGACAGACCAAGACGGTTAGATTGCGATAAGCCACCCGGTTTTTCATGACGCCTCCGTGTCCAGCCAGGACTTCGAGAGAGATTATAAATGACTCAGAGAAAAAAATATACACTACAATGCCTATAGGAATACAGTAGATTATTTGAATCGGCCCGGATCATTTGCCCAGAATCTCTTGGCTCTCCTGGCCTTTGCCGCTCACAGCTCACCCCTCATCATTGTCGTCCGGGCTTTACAGCCGCCTCCCGGAGTGATAACTTTAGGGAGGCAATTTCCGTATATTCCTGGTATAAAGAAATAGGCTAACTGTATCACTTGGCGTCGGCCTTGATCAAGGAGGTTTGAATGTCTCGCCGCGTTCTCTTCACGCTTGGCCTGTGTTTGATTCTTTCGTTTGTCCGCCTGGAGGCGGAAACCTCGAAGCTGTCTTTTGATAAGTACCACTCCCCTGCCGAGGTGTCTTCTCTTCTGAACTCCTGGGCCCTCCAGTACCCCCGGCTCGCTCAGCTTATACCGATCGGGAAATCGGCTGGAAATACGGAACTCCTGGTCCTGCGTCTGGCTGCTCAGGAAAAAGCCGGCCCGGAGCCGGATTTGCGTCCGGCCATCTTCATCTCGGCCAACCTCGAAGGAGTCCATGTGGTCGGAACGGAGGCCGCTCTGATGCTCGCGGACAAGCTCCTCAGCCGCTCTTCCACGGACTCTAAGATAAGCGCCCTTTTGAGCAAACGAACAATCTATCTGGCTCCCCTGCTCAACCCGGATGGCGCCCAGACTTTCTTCGCTTCCGTCCGTTATGAAAATTGGTCGAATCCCGGCCGGTGGATGAAGATGATGATGGCCTCCTCGATGAAGACGGACCGGAGGACCTGAATAAAGACGGCCTGATCACTCAAATGCGGGTCAAGGACCCCGAGGGGAAGTGGATTCCTGACCCCAAAGAACCCCGGCTCTTGCGCCTGGCCGACCCGGCAAAAGGAGAAAAGGGAATTTATACTCTCTATACCGAAGGCATCGATAACGACGGCGACGGAGAGTACAACGAAGATTATCCGGGTGGAGTCGCACTGAACCGGAATTTTCCCCATGATTTCGAATATGATGCCAAGCCGGCCGGCCGCTATCCTATCTCTGAGGCGGAGACGATAGCTGTGCTCAAATTCCTCTCGTCCCATCGCAACATCGCCCTGGCCCTCAATTTCTCGACCGAGAACACCTTCCTCAACCTCCAGCAGACCGGCCAGGCCCGGGCCGGGGGTGACAGGGTCAAGGTCCCGAAGATGATCGCCGGCTTTCTCGGGCTCGAGCCGGACGCCGAGTACAGCATCAAAGAGATCGTGGAGATTCTCAAAGGGATGAATATCGCCGGCGGACAGGAGATCACGGAGGACATGGTTGCCATGTTCTTTGGCATGGGACCGGCGGTCGCGCTGGACCGGGAGGATGTCCCCATCTTCGAAGCCATTCAAAAGGAGTACAAGGACGCTCTCAAAGAAGCGAAGCTTGACTATCCGGAAAAAAGAGCCAAGGGCGTCGGCAAGGGTTCATTTGCGGCCTATGCTTATTTTCAATATGGCGTGCCCGTTTTTTCGTCCGACCTTTGGGCCGTGCCTGAGCCCAAAAAAGAACCGCCCAAGGATGCCTTGACGGCGGACAAGCTCAAGACAATGTCATCCGAAGAGTTCATCGCCCTGGGCGAGGAAAAGGTTGCCGCCTTCCTCAAGGACCAAGGAGCCCCGCCGAACATCAACGCCGGCATGCTCATCGGCATGGTCAAATCCGGCCAAATCAACCCGGCCAAAATGGCCGAGATGATGGAGAAGATGCCCAAGAGACCCCAGGCTGAAGGGGAAGAGCATCCCGATGCCTATCTTCTCAATTGGTCGGATACTTTCCTTAAAGGCAAGGGTTTCGTTTCTTGGACTCCCTACAAACACCCGACACTCGGAGACGTCGAGATCGGAGGCTTTGTCCCTTACCTGAGAATCGATCCGCCCCCCGCGGAGATCGAGAAGACGATCTCTTTCCAGACCGATTTCTATTTGAAGCTCATGGACAAGGTCGCAGAGCTCGCCGTCAAAGAATCCAAGGTGCAGGCTCTCGGCCCAGACGTTTATCAAGTCACGGTCTATTACACAAACAACGGCTGGTTTCCAACGGCGACGGCTCAGGGCCGGCGGGCTCAGACTTCCTGGCCGATCCGGGTCCGGGTCAAGACAGGCGCTGACCAGGTCATATTTTCTGGGAAGCCGATCGAGTCCATCCCTTCGATCGGCGGGAGCGGCGATACCCGGAAACTGGAATGGACGATCAAGGGCAAGAAAGGCTCGAAGGTGACAATCTCGGCCTGGTCTCCGAAGTTGGGGACCCTCGACACGACCCTGGTCTTGGAGTGAGGGGAGGGCAAAATGTTAAGAAAAACTCTATTGATCGCATCGATCGGGTTGGGTTCTTATTATGGGAACGGCTTATCTGAGGCCTCTTCGCGCCTCCGAAGTGAATCTTTCATTCGACCATTTCTATGACCACGCGGAATTGACCTCTTCCCTCAGGGCGCTCGAGAAAGCTTACCCTCAATTTGTGATGCTTCAGTCCATCGGCAAATCCCACCAGGGCCGGGACATCTGGGCGGTCATATCTGAACAATCCGAAAACCGGCCCGGCCGACCGCAAACCCGGCTATTATATCGACGGGAACATTCACGGCAACGAGATCCAGGGGACGGAAGTCGCCCTCTACGCCATCTGGTATCTTCTCAAGAACTACGGGAAGACCGACCTCTGCACCCGCCTTCTCGACGAGCGGGCATTTTATATCGTCCCGACGATGAACCCGGACAGCCGCGATTATTATATTCACAACCCATCCGATCCCAACTCGCCCCGCTCCGGGCTCGTGCCTTACGATGACGATCACGACGGAGTCGCGGACGAGGACGGACCGGACGATCTGGACGGCGACGGTTCAATCACGATGATGCGGAAGAAAGACCCGAACGGCAATTTTAAGCCCCATCCGGATGACCCCCGGATCATGGTCCCCGTGAAACCTGGGGAGAAGGGGGAGTACATTCTGCTGGGTGATGAAGGAATCGATAACGACGGCGACGGGCTGATCAACGAAGACCCCCCCGGGGGGTATGACATGAACCGGAATTTCGCCTATAACTGGCAGCCGGACTATGTCCAGCGCGGCGCGGGAGATTATCCATTTGAATGGCCCGACACGATCGCGGTCAAGAATTTCATGGAGGCCCATCCCAATATCCTGGGAGCCCAGAGTTTCCATAATTTCGGCGGCATGATCCTCCGCGGACCCGGCGCAAAGAACTTGGGTGAATATAATCCTGCGGACATAAGGATTTATGACTACGTGGGCAAAAAAGGCGAAAAGATCCTCCCCGGCTACAGGTACATCATCGTTTACAAGGACATGTACACCGTCTACGGCGGAACGATCGATTTCATGTACAACGTCCTCGGCGTCTACATCTTCTCCAATGAGCTGGATCTGGACCCTATCGCCGCGGCGAATATCGGCAAGGAAAAGAAGGCCGAGGAGGAAGAAGCAGGCGCCATGTTCTTCCAGGGAGGCCGGATCGAAGAGATGACCTATCAAGACCTTGTCCTCATGGGAGAGCAATTCGCCGACTGGAAGCCCTACAAACATCCGCTTTACGGGGATATCGAAATCGGCGGGGTCAAAAAATTCGGTGAACGAGTCCCTCCCCTCTTCAAACTGGCCGAGACCTGTCACCGCAACGCCGCCTTTTGCCTCTACCATGCCGACCAACTCCCCCGACTTGTTTTTGATAAGGCCAAAGTGACCAAGCTCGAAAAAGGGCTTTATCAGCTTGACGTCACGGTCGCCAACAGCCGGGTCACTCCTTCGATGACCGCCGTGGCCATGCAGAAAAAGCTGCACCGCCTTGACCAGGTCAGGGTCGAAGGCCAAAAGGCCGAACTTGTCGCCGCCGGGCTCCTCGTCGACCCTTTTCGGAATCTCACCCGAAAGATCAAACTGACGAAAAATTCTTTCTGGTCCGAATCCGGGGTGCCGAGCTTCGGCCGGGTGGATTTTCGTCTGATCGTGAAAGGCGACGGCCCGATCAACCTGGTCTATGATTCGCTCAAAGGCGGTTATTTAACAAAGACCGTGAAGCTGGAATAACAGAGCCTGGCGTATCGTATGTCGTTTTCCGCCCTCACGCCTGCCCCCGTCTTTTCGTTCATACCTAGATTGACGGGAGACGGGGACGGGATACGTGGGCCGGTATTTATTCTCCCCCTATTTGCAGGAGCTTGATCCGGAAGGTCGGCGCTGTCATGCGAAAGTAAGGGGCCCTGTCGAGATCGAGGTCGTTTGCCACCATATCGATCCCGTTGAGCATTTCGTCGGCCGTGCCGGCGATCGTCAGGCCCTTGACCGGGAAAGCGACTTTTCCATCTTCGATCCAGAATCCCGAAGCGCCGCCGCTGAAATTGCCGTTCACGGGATTGATCCCGTAACCGGTGACTTCCTTGAGCAGGAGCCCGGCCTTGGTCGTCTTGATGATCTCCTCGACCGTGGAATTACCCGCGGCCATGTAGAAATTGTTGGGTCCGATGTCGGGGAGGCTCGTAAAGCCCGCGCGCGAAGCATTCCCGGTGCTCTTCACCCCAGCGCGGCGGGCCACAATGGTATTGTACATGAAGCCTTTGAGCACTCCCCTGTCGATGATCATCCTTTTTTGCGTCGGCACGCCTTCCCCGTCGAACGGGGCGCTGGAAACGCCCTTGGGCCTTGTCCCGTCATCGATGACGGTGATGAGCTCCGAGCCGATTTTTTGATTGAGTTTGCTGCCGAGGAAACTCGCTCCCTGGAGAACCTGCTCGCCGTTGACGGCTCCTAGGATACCGCCGAGAAGTCCGTAAGCCACGTCAGGATCGAAGATGACCGCGGCTTTTTGGGTCTTGACCATCTTTCGGGTCGAGCATTTCGTAGGCCTTTTTCGCCGCCTTGTCGGCAACCTCTTCGGCCGGTTTGAGGTCGGCATAGAACCGCCGCGAGCAATACTCTCCTCCCGAAGATTTCTGGTCGCCTTTCTCGGCCACGACCGAGACGCCCAGAGAACAGCTTGAGGACTTGTAGCTCTTCGAGAGGCCGTTGGAGTTGGCCAGGAATACCTCCCCCTCCCCTTCCCCATAGCCGGCTCCGGCGCTTTTGGTGATGCGTGGGTCTTTCATGGCCAGTTTTTCGACCTTCTTCGCCAGTTCGATCTTCTTCTCCATCGGAATCCCGGCGATCTGCGGGTCGTAGAGCCCTTCAACCGTGGTCACGTTTTTGTCATCCGGCAGAGCGTTGTTTTCGTCGGGGGTCGTATTCTTGGCAAAGCCGATCGCGCTGACGATCGAGTTCGCCAGGGCCGCTTCCTTGAAGTCGTTGCAGCTCGAAAAGGCCATCCGTCCTTTGACGAAAACCCTGAATCCGACTCCCTGGGAGGCGGCCTCCTGGATGGTTTCGATTTCGCCGTTCCGGACGTCGATGCTCAAATTTCTCCCCGTCTCGACAAAGACCTCCGCGGCATCGGCTCCGCTTTTCAGACACTTCTTGACCAGCTGTTCGGCTAATCCTTTGTAGTCCATGTTTGTCTCCCTTGCCTTTCCTCGCTTAACCTCTGGCCCTCGTTCCACCGACATTGATGCCGCGAATGCGGACGGTAGGCTGGCCGGCCGTGACCTCGGCCGCTTGGCCCTTGCCGCAGATCCCGGGACCGAAATCCAGGTCGTCGCCGACGGCGTCGATGTTCTGAATGATATCCAGGCAGCTTCCGATCAGTGTCGCTCCTTTGACCGGCGTCGTCTTTTTCCCGTTCTCGATCAGATAGGCTTCGCGGCAGGTGAAGTTGAACATGCCGGTCGTGGGGTTGACGCTTCCTCCGCTCAGCGCCTGAACAAAGAGGCCGCTTTTGGTTGAAGCCAGGATGTCGGCCGGCTTGTCCTTTCCCCTCTCGATAAAGGTATTGGTCATCCTGGGGATCGGAACGTAGCGGAAGCTCTCACGCCGGCCGTTTCCGGTCCGCTCCATCTTGAGCTGCTTGGCCGAGAGGATGTCGCTCATGAACTTGACCAAAACACCGTTTTCGATCAACACGTTGCGCTTCATCTGGGTGCCTTCATCATCATGGTTGGTCGTGCCCCGGAAATTGGGCAGGCTGCCATCATCCACCATCGTGAAAACAGGGTTGGCCACTTTTTGACCCAGCTTCCCGGTGAAGGCGCCGATTTTTTTAGCGATGTCATCGGCCTCGAGCGGATGGCCGACGGCCTCGTGGACAAGGACACCTCCCCAGCCGTTTTGCATGACGACATCCATCTTGCCGGCCGGCGCGTCTTTCGCCTCGAGCATGGTGATCGATTCCCGCGCGGCGGTCAGGGCAACTTGTTCCGGCGTGACCTCATCGAACATCTCAAACCCGGAGTGGCGGCTCAATCGCTCACGGCCCATGTGCCGGGTGTTGTTTCCCTCGCTCAGAGTTTGGACGATGAAGAAGAGAAGAGGAAGCTCGTCTTGGAGGTAAAGACCCTCAGAGTTGGCGATCGTGCGGCCGCGGACTTCGTCGTAATAGTCGATCGAGGCCATTTTGATGCGCGGATCATGGCCGAGGGCCGCCTGGTTGGCGCGCTTCATGACTTCGAGGCGCCTCTCATCGGCCACCTGGTTGAGGGGGAACTTCACGCTGATGAAAGAATCGCGCTTTGTATCCCGGACGGCGACAGGAGCGACGGCCTTGCTTCCTCGGGCGACAAAAGAGGCCACTTCGGCCGCCCGGAGCAGCCTGTCTTCGCTGATGTCATCCGTGTAGGCGTAGCCTGTCTTGTCGCCGGAGATGACCCTGACACCAGCGCCCTGGCTGATACCGAAGACGGCCGTCTTGAACTTGGATTCTTCCATCACGATGCTGCGCGAGATCCTGTTCTCAAGATAGACCTCTCCGAATTCGCCGCCTTTCTCCAGCGCCTTTTTGATCACTCTGTCGAGCATCGGTTTCTCGAGTTGGAGAACCGCGGCCGGGCGTCCGGCAGAGGAGGTTCCGGCCAGAAGTTGCTTGATGAGCCCGGGAGTCGCCGCGATGGCCACTCCTCCCTTGAGGCTCAATTCCAAGAATTTCCGGCGCGGAATGTCAGCCACAGAATAATGTTGATGGTTCATAGGTGACCCCTTTCCGGTGGGTTCTGAGTGAAAACATGAGGCGGTATTATACGAAAAAAAACGACCGGTCGCCAGTTCAATCATTTCATGAGCAACATGGATCTTGGCGAAACCTTCGCCGGGCGGTTTTTGACTTCCCCGGGCACGTCCGATAGAATGGCAGTTCTTAGGCGCCTCAATTGCTTAAAATATCCAGGACGAGAAGTGTCTTCATCAACCCTTGCGTTCTTGTCTCGATTCTCTTGGCGCTGAGCCGCTGTGCCGGGAAAGAAGAAGCCCCTCTTTTCAGGTTCATCGACCACATCGGCCAAAAAAATGTCATCTCGAGCCCCCTCAAGGAATTTTATGCCAACCCTTCGCCCCGGACCCTCGAAAATTCACCTTCCCTGGCCGAGATGGTCAACAATTTCCCTCTCAACGACTCGGGCACCGGGGAGAATCCCTTCTCGGTCAAAAAAAAGCTCAGCGTGGGGGACCAGGACTTCAGCGCGCTCGCGGCCATGCCCGAGAGCCATTTTGCTGTCGCCTCCGAGGTTCACCGGGGATCTATCTTGCAGTTCGGATATGCGGTCAGAACAGACAAAGAGCAGAACGGGCCTCGAAAGGTCGATTTTCAGATAATCCTGGAGATAAAGACCTCCAAAAATGAAATATTCAAAGAGACGCTCATCCTCCCGCCCGGCAAGACTCTCGCATTCGAAGTTCGTAGGATCGAATTGCCTCGCTACGAGGGGCAAAAAGCTGTCTTTCATTTCCTGACCGGAGGCGATTCCAGAGCGTTCGCCTTTTGGTTGCACCCCGTCATTTATGCGCCTTCATCGACAAGAAGAAACATCATCCTCATCTCCCTTGACACGCTCAGAGCCGACCATCTCGGCTGTTACGGCTATGGAAGACCGACCAGCCCGAACATGGATTCTCTCGCCCGCGATTCGGCCGTCTTCCTCAACACATTTCGCGTCATCGCCCTGGACACTTCCCTCTCACATTTCGATCATGACCGCTCTCAACACGATCAATCATCAGGTTTATTCCAGAGAAAATGAGCTCGATTCCTCTATCCCCACTTTGGCTGAGGTCTTGAAGCCGAAGGGTTTCTACAATGTCGCTTATACGGGAGGAGGATACGTCAGCGGCTTTTATGGCTTTAACAGAGGTTTTGAGAGCTATCGAGTCACCGCCAAGGCGTTGGCGAGGGACGCGGCTGATGATCTCTACTCGGAGACCTCGCGATGGCTCGAAGATAATCAGGACAAAAGCTTCTTCCTCTTTCTTCACACCTATCAGATCCATGATCCCTACGATTCACCTGAGTCCTACAACAAACGTTTAGAGAGCCAAGCGACGCGTTGACAGTGATGGACGAGGCTCAACTCGGGATTTATCACGCAAACCGCTTCCGTCCTCTTGACGAGGAAACGAGGCGGAACCTGATCAACCTCTATGATGGGGAGATCCGGCATACCGATGAGGCCCTGGTCGGGCCCCTGCTGGAGAAGCTCCGAGCGCTCAACCTCTACGACCGAACGATGATCATCTTGACTTCCGACCACGGCGAGGAATTTTTTGAGCACAAGGCCTGGCTCCACACCCACAGTGTTTACAACGAGGTCATAAAGGTCCCTCTCTTGATCAAATTCTTCGACTCCCGGTACGCCGGCCGGAAAATCGAGGACATCGCCCGGTCGGTTGACATCTTGCCCACGATTCTCGAGGAGGCGGGGATTCAATATTCAAAAAAGAACTTCGATGGCCAGAGCCTTCGAGAGCTCCTCGAAGAGGGACAAAGCCGCCGGGACACCAAGGCGCGAGTGTTCATCAGCGACCTGGCCTCGCACGGAGAGGGCGAGCACATCCCGATGAAAATCGCCATCAACCAGGGGAACATTAAACTCATTGTCAACGAAAGGTATTCTCTTGCTGACCTTAAATATTTCGCCTTTCCACCGCCCCGCCTCGCGGAAACGGAGGTCTTTGACCTTTCGACGGATCCAGGCGAACGGATGAATCTGGCGACACTGCGGCCGGATCTGGTCAAGGAGCTGACGCGCCGGTTAAGCGGGCTTTATAGGCAAAGAACAAAGGTCCGGTCCCAAACCACGCGCTCCAGCCAAAAGATTCTCGAACAGTTAAAATCCCTGGGGTATCTCTAAGAGATCGGGAGCAGAAATCGTTGACGGGTACCCGGGACGACGGCCCATCGGTCCCTCGGTCTTCCTCCATTGACAAAACTCCACCAGGGTGCTATTAAATGCCGGGTGCATTTGCAAACGCCCTCGCTGTCGAAATCTCCATGAAGGCCCAAGTCCGGGATAATCCAGTTTCACTTTTGGCTAAGATTTTCTTTTTTGCCCTCCTCATCATATATCTCCATGTCTTATTGGAATGGCTCTTTTTCCTGACAACATGGTCTTTTTTCTCAACGCTGAGAAGGAGCGAAAAAATGGCCGTTTTGCTAACGGCCCCTCTCCCCGCGATATTCTATCTCGGAGCTCTCCTGTCTGCGTTGTTTTTCCTATCACTGGCCTTGCCCAGGCGCCGACAGATCGGCTTTCTCTATTTTTCGTCAGCGCTCGTCCCCTCCTATTTGGCCACATGTCTTATCATGATCTTAGTGGACAACTTCACCTACAACGTGCTCCACTTCGGCATATCCACGACACTGGATCTCAAGCGTATTTTCTACGTGGCCGGTCTTGTGGTCGTGTTTGTCCTGCTTTACAGGGAGATCCTCCGTCGAGCGCTTTCCCTCAGGGCGAAGTGGATCAATAAAAGAACGGCTCTCGCCTTCACTATTTTTGTTTTGGCTTCAATAGTCGTCGGACTTGTGACTTTTCCCAACTTTCGATCGAAGGCCGAGATCGCGCCAATTCTGAAGATTCGTCCGGCCTTGCGCCCCAACATCTTTCTTATCAGCGGCGATTCTCTTCACGCAAACGAGTGTGCCCTGACGGGAGGCAAACCGGGAAGCACGCCCTATCTCGCGGCACTTGCGGGAGATTTATCCGTCTTCCCAAACGGTTTTTCAAATGTCAATTACACCTCGGGATCTCTCTGTTCCGTTCTCAACGGACTACATCCGGCCACGACTCAGAAAGTGAGTGAGATTCATATCTTGAAGGGTCCGGACTGCTATCGACATCTACCCGGGATTCTGCGCTCTCTTGGATACAAATCCATCCAGCTCGGGAGACCCTTCCTCGTGAATGCTTTCTTATGGAACATGAAAAACGCTTTTGATGTCGTGGACGATGACCGGAAGGAAGAAAAGATTTTTTTCAATTTCTCAGGCCTGACAGGTCCCTGGATGGATGAGGGATGTTATTTTCTTCAGGTCATCTCCGATCGCGTCCGGGAGCGGCTCCTCCACGCCTTCGGGCTTCATAAAATGACGGGAGCTTTTATTTTTACAGATAAAGAAAAGGAGGAGGCTCTCTTCCATTTCCTTGATTCCCGTTCCGGCCCTTTCTTCGTCCAGCTGCATTTCGTTTCCCCTCTAGGGTCTGGACCTCGAGGATTCGACCAAAACGTTGCTTCTGTTATCGAAGGTTTAAAGTCGAGAGGCCTTTACAAAGACTCATTGGTCATAGTCTATTCGGACCACGGCCATAACCATAGTGCGGGCGTGAGGCTTCCCATCCTTATCAAGTTACCCTCTCCTACGAAATCGGAAATCACGTCAGTCGACGTGCAGAACCTTGATATTGCCCCCACCGTCCTCGATGTTCTCCGGATCCCCATCCCTCCCTGGATGGAAGGTCAATCCCTGCTCAGGCCCGTGGACCCAACGAGACTCATCGTGAGCCTGCGCATAGACGACACGAAGAAAGTCAGGCTGAAAAAGGGCTCTTCCCTGTCGGGGACGTCCCATATTGTTTCTGTTTTAATATCTTATTACGACCAAAGGTATGAATACAGATTGCACGAGGGCAAAATCGACAAGTCTAGGTTCGACAAGATTTCCAGCCCCGGCCAGGCTCAGCCGTTTAAGGACGAATCAGAGGTGAAGGAATATTTGCTGAAATTCCTTGCCTCACGAAATTATGATGTCTCGGACGCGAAGCAGCCTCGTCCTTAATCAGGTGTATCTTATTTTCGACAATTGAGTATCCGCGCGAATTTAGGGAGCATTCTATTATGCTTAGGACTCTATTGTGAGATCCAGCGTTAATCGGCTTCGTCTTCATTATCAAAGGAGGACTTGATTATCGTATTCGTTTTGCATATAATTGTATGCAAAAGGCATATAGTTTTGACGCCATGTTGAAGCTCTCCGGAAACAAATCCCTGTTGCTCAGACTTTTCTACACCAATCCTGATCGGGAATATTACATGCACGAAATCGGACGGGTTTTGGATAGAAAGCCGGGGGTTTTTCAACGCGCTCTTTATGATCTTGAAACGGAAGGAGTGCTAAGAAGCGAGTATAAGGCCAACGCCAGATACTTTCGAGCCAACAAAGACTATCCTCTTTATAAAGAGTACAGGAGCATCATATTTAAGACAGTCGGCATCATCGGCAGCATCAGAGAAATCCTTGATAAAGCTGGCCCGATCGATTTTTCTTTCCTTTATGGATCGTTCTCCAAAGGCAAGGACAACTCTCTTTCTGATATTGACCTTGTCATTATAGGCTCTCCCAACGAAGACAAGATTATTTGTGACTTCGACAAACTCGAGCGGGAGTTGGGGCGTGATATCAATTATAGACTGTTTACATTCAACGAATTATTTGAAAGCGTTCGCCATAAGGATCCTTTTCTTCTAGAAATTCTCAGAGACAGAAAGACGATGCTGATCGGAGGGGAAAGTGATTTACGAAAAATTGTTGAGGGATCATCTTATAAAGAAGCAAAACCCCGATCTAGGACAAATAAAAAATCAGTTGAAAAGAGCAAGAAAAGACTTGTTGACAGCCGAAGCCGTAGTTCCCATTGACCTGACCTGGAGTTTTGCTATTGCTTATCACGCCATGATAAGAGCTGGCAGAGCCCTCATGTTTTCTCGTGGATATCTTCCTACGGCGAAGAACTCGCACAAAACGATCATGGAATTTGCAAGGCTGATTCTGGGCGATGAATATCATGACCTCATTCTTCGCTTTGACCGGATGCGGAGAAAAAGACATGATTTTATTTATGATTCACAAAATCATACGACCGCCTCGGAAGCAAAATCAGCGATTGAGACCGCCACGAAATTCGTCGATAAGATCACACGCCTGGTATCTGATAAAAAACCCGGAGGCCTCTTTTAGCACGTTCTAATGCTCGATTCTTAATATATCTCTTTTAGTTTCAGGGTGAATGACTATGACCTTCTTCCAGCCATGGATATTGATTATGTTCTGAATAACTATTGTCTTTTCAGGTTCTCCAATCCCTCCCACCAAAAAATCCACGAGGACCAACCACCATTCTGGATATTTATCTTTGTACTGTTGAATTTTATTAGTTTTTTCCGCAATGCAATGATTGATATTTTCTATGTACATTTCCGCGATAAAACCGGCAGCGTCTTTATCTGATCCAGTCCCTATATAGAAAACGTGTGCGCTTAGTTCTATTTGTCTTTGATATAGTAATCGATACATTGTCAGACAAGTTAATTTTAAGAGGCGTTTGCGGCTTGGTCATGAGAAACTTTTGAAGCTCAGTTCGTGCAACACTCTCGATTTTCGATATCTTTCCAATGGGACGCCGGTAACTCAAAAGAATTCGATAATTATCTGTGGGAACAGGAGAATCGAACTCTTTGAACACCCTATTTAGTGCAGGGAGAACCTTGAATTGCTCTTGCTCTATTCCTATTTTCTTGCTCCCCATAGAAAGTGTTTTTGTTTAGTCGCCGTACTTCTACCGCAATCAGCTTATTTATTTTGAAATCAGGCGGAGTGTTGCCGTCTGGCTCATAAACAACATCGTTACTTATAGTCTGAAGATAGGCTTGTGCAATCCGCTCTTCTTTTTTCATTTAGTGCGTCTAAAAGAAGAGATGACCATGAAAGTGCGCGACATTTGCGCTTTTCATAACTTATAGAGATTAATGCCCCTTTTCTATGATCTGGATCTCTGCAGCGGTAAGCCCGTAAAGTTGATAGACGAGCTGATCGATTTGTTTGTCCGTTGCATCGATTTGGCGTTGAAGTGCTTCCTTTTCATGCGGGGTTTTGACCTGCGGCAGTCGTTTGTGCAAATCCAGCATTTGTTCGACAAGTGTCTTGACCATTTGGTCGTGCATGGTGACATCGCTGTGACTAGAAAAATTGATTAGGTCGTATTGGAAGCTGTTCGATGTACTGTTTGTTTGCTGCGAAATACCCGCCCTGAAATGAAGATGAGATTTGCTTAAGATAGAAATCGAGGAGCTATGTTGAATTTAACAAGGCGCACAAATAGGCAATTAACATTCCAAATGATTCATCGCAAGTTAAACCGTAGCCCCCAGTCGTCACATTGATAAAGTAATATTTTTCAGATTTGTCGAGGTACGCCGCCAACTTTGTGATCATGTAAGGAATCATTAGCTTTGGCTGTTCCCAACTGCCTAGATTCTGAGTTCTTCCAAAACGATACCATCGTGCGTCTTTGAATTTATCTTCTTCTCTGATTTTCGAGGAGTGTTCTGTTTCGGTTTAATAGTCCGAGGCCATTGGGAAGTCGCGTTTCATCTCGGCTGGCACGAAAAGTCTCGCCTCGCAATCTGTTCACTTCGTAAGGGAATAATATAAGGGCAGAAGCTGAAGCGCTGTATCGATGTGTGTCACCGCTGCGAACAACAGCTTTGAGAATTGCCGTTTCAATCGTTATCCATTAGCCAATTCTTTGAGAAAGCCTCAGTGATATTCTTTTCTTGCCATTAAAGTCTTTAAACAGATATACCGAATCGGCATCGTGATTAGGACTTCAATATTCTCGCTGCTATGAACCAGTCTCAAATCGCACTTGTATTAGTAGTCTTGTTAAATAGTGCCGCGATATTTCCTATGAAAATTCCATTCGGTTTCGGAAATGTTTTGAGGAATACTTCATAAGCTTATCATGGCTACGCCAGGTGCTAAATTGCCCTTTCTAAAATGACAAAAACACTAGTGCTTTATCCAGGAACAGCAAACATGTGTAAGTGTGCGCCTATCGAAGACTTGTTGATCGCCGAAATGAACGACGTGGCTTAAGTGCTTACCTTTAGAGATGATGTCACGCAGGGCTTCGCCATACTGCGCATTGAAGAATTTATGCGGCAGGATAAACCCCATCCGCCCTGCTTTATTCAAAAGAGACAGTGCTTTTTCGACAAACACGACATAAATATCATAATTTCCTGAAGACGCCGAATGATAGAGCGTCTTATAAAGCTCAATTCGGTGGGCGCCCATTCCTTCATCGTTTGAATCCGAACGTAAGGCGGATTGCCGATGACGGCGTCGAATCCGCCGGATTTCATGATCTCGGGAAATCTCGGCACCAATCGAAAACATTGATCCGAAATTGGTCCTCTTCCGGAAGGAGAGAAAGTTGAGCTTGCTGATAAAAATCCGGCCCGATGAGCGAATTCCCGCATTTGATGTTGTCGCCGAGATCGGGAAGAGCGCGCTGCTGGAAGAGCCGTAGGAAGGGCTGGATGGTCTGCTCGCTTTCGCCTTCCAGAACTTTCAGCAGAAGCGAAAGCTTTGTGACCTCGACGGCCTGGGGATCGATGTCCACGCCGTAAATATTGTCGAGAAGAATTCTTTTCCGCTCGGAAATGGTCAATTTCCAGCCGGCCGTCGTTTGCACGAGCACCGGATTGCGGCCTTTGGCCCATCTTTCCGGCTTATGGGCGAGATACCAATCGTGATGCCAATCGAGGAGGAATTGATAAGCGTTGATGAGGAACGAGCCCGAGCCGCAGGCCGGGTCGAGGATGCGAAGCTTAGCGACCTGCTTGGGAGTCTTTCCTTCCACGAGCTTTCCGACCGTCTGCCGGACGATGTAATCCACGATGTAAGTCGGCGTGTAATAAACGCCGCCCGCTTTCTTGACTTCGGGCTTGTCCTCGACGACGGCGTGATGCCCGGCCGTGAGCCGGATGACTTTGCCCAGGAATTGCTCATAAACCTGGCCGAGGATATCGGACGAGAGGACCGTGAACTCATAAGGGCTTTCGGGATAATAGAGTCCCTTGAGGAGATCGCGGAGCAGTTTATCATCCACGTCGAGGCCGAGCGTGAGCTCGTCGGGCGGCTCGTGGCGTCCCTTTTCGGCCTTGAAATAAAAAAGCCCGGAGTTGTATTTGGCGTCGGCGTCCTCGAATATTTCGCAGAGGCGGGGATAGATATTCGGGCCGTTCGTGAGCGCGAGAAGCCGGCCATAAAGTCTCGATGCCGCGGTCTTCGCAGATGCGGAGGAAAATGATGCGGTCGATGATGCGCTGGACGGCGAAGTTGAGCTCGCGCTGGGAGAGGCGGGAATTCCGCAGGGCGAGGATCCGGGCCAGCTCGCTCCGCCAGTGTTCGATGGTGGCCAGAAAATCGTCGTCCACCTCGGCCGTGCCGCGCTTCGCTTTGTTGGTTTCGGCGTATTTATCGAACGAGCCCTTGAGGACGGCGTCTTTGGAGAATATGGAAGAGATCCAGTCCCATTTTTCCGGATAGTCCTGGAAGCGGCAGATGAAGACCCGGGCCGTAGCCGCGGAATCAGGCTTATTCGGTTTGATGCGGCAGTCATAGACGGCGAATTCCTCGAAATCGCTCAGGATGCTGAGGGGAAGCTTGGCGCTCCAGGCATAGCGGCGGAGTTGATAGGCCGCCGAGGTCTCTTCGCCGATGTCGACGCTCGGCTTCTTGGCTTCGAGGAAGAACTTCCGCGTGCCGCCGATGCGGAAGCAATAGTCGGGCGCCTTGACCGCCCCGCCGATCCGGATGGCGTCCTCGTTGATGACGTCTTTGTAGGCTTCGGCCAGGCCTTGGGTGTTGTCCATGTCCCAGCCCAGGGCTTTGAAGAATGGATCGAGGAATTCGCTGCGGAGCTGGGCTTCGTTGTATTGCCCGGATTTATAGGAATCGAGATTCCGTTCGAATTGATCGACGAGGCGAAGAATTTCTTTGGGTGCGCTCATATCGGGTTTCCCACTAGCAGAAAATATATCGCCCGCGGTTGATCGATGTCAAGGGACATGAAGATGGTGGCGAGGGAGAAGTCCCGAATTCTTATCCCCGGAGATGGATCTTTTCCGGGTCGAGGACTTCCCGGATGATCCGGAGCTCTTCCGCTGAAGGCGGGGCGGTCGTCCGGAGGCGGGGGCTGACCTTGACCTTCCAGCCGATGTTGGCTTTGACGTCCGCAAGCTCGACTCCCGGATGGATCTCGACCAAGACCATCTCGTGGGTTCGCGGTGAGAAATTATAGACCCCGAAGTCGGTGATGACGAGCGCCGGGCCTTTTCCCGGCATGTTGTATTTTCTTCGTCCGTTGGTCTTATCGAGAAATCCTGGGCTGGTGATAAAGTCTATTTTTTCGGGGAAGGATTTCTGGGATTGCTTGAGGACCATGATGATCTTTTTGGCGTGGATCGCAATCTCACACGCCCCGCCGCTCCCTGGAAGACGCACCTTCGGCTGCTCGTAACTGCCTATGACCGTGGAATTGATGTTGCCGAACCGGTCGATTTGCGCCCCGCCCAAAAACCCGACGTCGATCAACCCGCCCTGGAGATAATAATTGAAGACTTCCACCATCGAGCAGACCGAGATCGAGTCCGTGGCCAGACAGGGGTCGCCGATCGAGAGGGGCAAGCGGTCCGGGACGCAGCCGACCGCGCCCGACTCGTAGATCAAGACGAGCTCGGGAGCATGCAACCTCCGGGCGAGATTGCAGGCGACGTTGGGGAGCCCGATGCCCACGAAGACGACTTCGCAGTTCTTGAGTTCTCGGGCCGACCGGGCGACCATGATCTCGGCAGAACTGAATCTAATAGCCATAGTTCACCGATCCCGAGGGCCGGCTGTCCGCTTTCAATTTGCCGACGTATTCGGCACCGAGCTTGTCCATGTATTCTTTTCTTCCGGACACCCCATAAACCCAATCGTTGAGGTATTTTTCGAGGCCCGCCCGCTCTTTTGAGATCCTGGCCCATTCGACATAAAACTGATTGTCACGATCGTAATAGCCCAGGGCATAGCTGGGGTGGGCGGCGAAAGGCTCGATGACGACGGCATCGACGATCAGTCCCGGGATGAGCGTTCGGTTCGGGTCGGCGCGGACGACTTCGCTCGGGACCAATTCTTCGGCCACAATGATTACTTTTCTTGAAGCAAATGCGGCTTCCCTCTGCACCCCCATCAGGCCCCAGATCTGGCCGTTCCCCTCTTCATCCGCTCTCTGCACCTGGATGATGGCCACGTCCGGGTTGAGGGCCGGGACCGTGGCGAAGCGCTCGCCGGTGTAAGGGCACGTGACAAACTTGATATTTCTGTTTTTCTTAGGAAGGGTGCTGCCCTCAAAGTTTTTGAGATGCATAAAAGGCAGGTGCGAGGCGCCGGCCATGAACCGGGCGACCATGCCGAAATGGGTGTACTCTTCGATCTCGATTTTTCTTGGGATCCCTTCTTCGACGGCGCGCCTCAACCCGAAGAGCGAGCCCACGCCGGGATTCCCCGCCCAGCTGAAGACAAGCTTCCGGACGCAGCCGGCTGCGATCATCTGGTCATAGATGAGATCGGGGGTCAACCGGCAGGCCGTCAGGTTCTTCTTTTTCTGGCGGATGATCTCATGCGCGGCGGCGAAGCAGATGAGGTGGGTGAAGCCTTCGATGACCAGGGTCTCGCCGTCTTTGACGAACTCGGCCACGGCCTCGGTCATCGTCCTGAGTTTGGTCTTCATCCAGCGCCTTTATCCTTTTGGGTCTCGATCTCGCCGCTGCTTACCCAATTCTTTTGAGGACCAGAGACATTCCCTGTCCGCCGCTGACACAGAGGGTCGCCAGGCCAATCTCTTTGTTTTGGTCGATGAGACTGTGGAGCAGGGTCACCGTGATCCTGGCCCCTGAACAGCCGATCGGGTGGCCCAACGCAATGGCTCCGCCCCGGGTGTTCCGTTTGGACGGATCCCATTTGAGCTCGCGCTCCACGGCGAGGACTTGGGCGGCGAAGGCTTCGTTGATCTCGACGAGGTCAAGATCGCTCAACTCCAGACGGAGCTGTTTCAAGATCTTGCGCGTGGCGGGAACCGGGCCGAGGCCCATCTCCCTCGGATCTACCCCAGCCGAAGTTACGGCCATAATCTGGGCCAGTGGTTTGACCCCGAGCTCACGGGCGCGAGACTCGGTCGACAGCACCAGAGCTGCCGCTCCGTCCGTCAATCCTGAGGAGTTTCCGGCTGTGACCGTCCCGTCCTTCTTAAAGACCGGAGGAAGTTCGGCCAGTTTTTCGACCGTCGTATTTGGCCTCGGATGTTCGTCGACCGAAAGGGGCACTTCTTTTCCGTTCTTGTCTTTGACCATGACCGGCACGATCTCGGAGACGAATTTGCCTTGCTCGCAAGCCGACTTGGCCTTCATCTGGCTTTCAAAAGCGAATTCGTCCTGCTCCCGCCGCGTGATGCCGTATTTCTCCGCCAGGATCTCGGCCGTCTCTCCCATGATCATCTCAGCGAGAGGACAGAACAAACCGTCCCTGTACATGGCATCGACCAGGGCGCCGTCGCCGAGCCTGTAGCCCCAGCGAGCCCCATCCAGGAGATAAGGGATCTGAGACATATTCTCGATCCCCCCGGCGAGGACGATCTTGTTTTCGCCGCTGAGGAGGGACTGGGCCCCGAGGCCGATGGCCTGCATGCCCGACGCACAAGCCTTGTTGACGGTGCAGGCGGTCCTTTCGTAAGGGATCCCCGAACGGACGAGGACCTGGCGGGCCGGGTTGGGCCGGTTTCCGGCCTGGCGGGCGTGGCCAAGAACGACGTCATCAACCAGGGCAGGTTCGATTCCCGCTCTCTTGATGGCTTCGACCGCGGCCACAGCTCCCAAAGCAACCGCGCTCGTGTCCTTGAACCCCCCGCCGAACCTGCCGATGGGTGTCCGCACGGCGCTGAGAATGACGGCTTTCTCTTTTGTCACATCCGTCATCGGGTTTCTTCAATCTCGGCGAGGACAGCGGCGAGTTTTTCTTCGATCAGCGAAACTTCCCTGTCGGTGATGATGAAGGGCGGTGCCACAAGGACCAGGTCGCCGTTCGTGCCGTCGGCATGGCCGATGTTGGGCCAAAGGATCAATCCCTTTTCCAATGCGCCGGCGACGAAGCGCTCGACGTATTTTTGCGCCCTGGGAAAGGGCTTTTTCTTTTTCTGGTCCTTGACGAACTCGATGCCGATGAGCAATCCCCTGCCCCGCACATCTCCCACCCGGGGATGAGAGCGCAGGCTGTTGAGTTTCTTCTGCAGGACATCACCGATCCTGGCGCAATACTGGACCAGGCTGTTTTTCCGTAGCCGATTGAGGGTTGCCACGGCCGCCGCGCAGGCCACCGGATGGTGGGCGAAGGTCTGGTGATGAAGGAAGCTCTTGCCCCGCTTGAACAGGACGTCGGTCAAGCTCTTCTTAGTAGCGACCGCGCTCAACGGGACGTAACCGGAGGTTAGCCCTTTGCCCATAACGATGATGTCGGGCACCAGGTCAAAGTGGTCGCAGGCCAGCCATTTCCCGGTCCGGCCGACTCCGGTCATAATTTCGTCGGCGATCAGGAGAACGTCGTTTTTGTTGCAGATCTTCCTGACGATCTGGAGGTACTCGGCCGGCGGGACAGAAGCTCCGGTGGAAGACCCGCCGATCACTTCGGTGATGAAAGCCGCGACTTTGTCCTTGCCCAGCCTCTGAATTTCTTCTTCCAGCTCATAGGCGCATTTCATCTGGCAAGTCGGATAGGACTTCTCCCAGGGGCAGCGGTAACAATAAGGAGCGTGGATCTTGGAGCTCTTCAAAAGCATCGGCCTGAAGGCTTCCTGGTAGTGTTTGCGGGCCGACAGACCGAGAGCGGCGAGCGTATTCCCATGGTAGCTCGGCTTGCGGGAGATGAACCTGTCTTTTCCGGTCTTGCCCATTTCGACCCAGTACTGGCGGGCGAGCTTTAGCGCGGCTTCGATGGCTTCGGAACCGCTCGTTAAAAAACACACTTTGCCTTCAGGAAAAGGCAGAAACTCGGCCACCTGTTCGGCCAACTTTTCGACCGGAAAATGAGTGAACTGGAGGCCGCTCAGATATGCGACTTTGCCGGCCTGCCCGGACATGGCCTCCACGACTTCCCTGACACCATGGCCGATGTTGACCACGGCGGCGCCGCCGCTTCCGTCCAGGTATTTTTTCCCTTTAAGATCATACAGATAGGCACCCCGGCCGTATTTGATGAGCGGGAGTGCATGCTGGAGATTTCGGTACAGAACATTGCCCTTTGGATATTGATACTGGCTCATGGGTGTGGACATATTTCTACACCAATTGCGTCCTGCTCGTCAATCCTAAGAGCAGCTTCTTGAGGCCCTCTTCAGCGGTTGATTTCCTCGATGAGCCGGCGGGCTTGCTCAAAAGCCTTCACCAATTGCCCTTCGTAACGGCCGATGGCCGACCACTCACCTTGTTCGATGGCTTCGAAGATGCGGGGAAAGAACTCGACCCTGTAAGTCGGCTGCGGCGCATAGATCAAATGTTTGAAGAAGGGCCGGCTGCCCAAGCCCTCTTGCTCGGTCATGGCTCTTTCCACCTCCATCAGGCGGGCGTTGATCTGCTTGAGCCTGGGCTGCATCTCCTGAGGATTTGATTCGATGGACTCGTCCAGCCGTTTCTCGAGCGACTCTGCGGCCGTTCGCCAAGCGCCGGCGGCCCCCCTGGCGGAATCTAACGAAATTTTCTGCCCGCTTTCTTCCGCCTTCTTGACGATTTTTTCGAAATAGGTGTCAAGACTTGCGGCATAGTTGGAGTAGCGCATCGGAAGAAGGTCGACATTGGCCAATCGCCAAACGATGAGGGACAAAAGCTTGCTCATAGTAACATTGTAACGAAACCCGGGGTCGGCAATATGGCTCATCCAGTAGTAATCATCATACTGGGAGTGATAAACGCCATAGGGGCCGTTGAAAGAAAGGTCCAAGACAGCTCATGCCGATGTTCTCTTGATAAGCGGTGTAGTCCGTGGCCCCGACAATCGTGTTCACTTTGGCTCTCCCCGAAGGCGACTGCGATGCCCATTGGTCATAGACACTGCCTTCGATATCGGGGTGGCGGACGGCTTTCGCGGCCTCCCGCAAGAAGTCGGCCAGTGCCGGCGTTGCCCCTCCGTTAAAGTCCGGTCCCGAGGCGGAGCTATCGAGATTGATGTAGACGACACCGTCCTTCAGGAGCTTCTCCCGGTTGTCTTTAGCCCAGCTCGTCGAGCCGCCCAGGAGATCTTCTTCGGCATCCCAGTTGGCCAGGACAATCGTCCTTTTGGGTCGAAAACCCTGCTTCACGGCCGTGCCGAGAGACCGGGCTACCTCCAAAAGAGCCGCGGTTCCACTCGAAGGGTCGAAGGCCCCATAGACCCAGGCATCCCGGTGGTTGCCGGCGACGACCCATTTTTCAGGCTCTTCACTGCCTTCGATCATTCCGATGACGTTGCGCATGGTCCCGATTTTCTCGGTGTTTTCGACCTTCATTTTGACCACGGCCGGTCCCGGCCCCAGATGATAAGTGAAAGGAAGGCCTCCCTGCCATCCCTGGGGAACCGCCGGGCCCCGAAGAGCGGCTAATATTTTGGAGGCATCCTCATGGGACATGGGGATGCGAGGGGATCTTGGGAAGTTGTTTGTCCCGGGTTGGGCCTTCCACCCAGGAGCCGTCCGGGAGCTTTTTCCAGTGAAAGGTAAATGGGGTTACGCCGTATCCGAACCAATCATAGATGATCGAACCCAATTGGACATGGCTGGCCGGCCCCCAGGGGCCGTTGGGATAAACCTCCCCCTGGACATATCCATCATCTTGGGGATCGGAATAAACTATCGCGCCCAAGGCGCCATTTTTCTCGGCAAGATAGACCTTGTAGCCGCGGTAGCTATAAGGATTGGAGTACCTCATGATGACGATCTTTCCTTTGACATCCACGCCCATTTGCCGCAGCTTGGCAAAGTCCTCCGGACTTCCGCCGTTGGCATAGACGACTTCTGCGGTGACTTCCCCGGACAGAGCGTATTCATGATAAGGGATCACGCTGGGATTGCGGTAAAGGTAGCTGTCCTTGTCCGCGTCGAAAGGGTCCTCGGCCAGCTTGAGCTTCAGCTTCTCCGGTTCGACAATTTCCACCAAAACCGACTTGCCATAACTCAGCAAAGCCGGGGTATCGTGGAAGCGGACATTCTGAAGCCCGTATTCGGTAAAGCGGTCTCGCACGTATTCTGCGAGTTCCATATTTCGGGGCGTGCCGGTCTGGTGAGGCTCTTCAGTCAGGTAAAGGAGATGAGCGCCAAATTTTTCGGCGGACGGGACCCGGAGGATCATTTTTTCCGACTCGAGCTCACGATTCAAGGAGGATCGGAGGAAGCCCGACACCCGCTCTTCGTCGGGAAAGGCAAACAAGAGAACCACCAAACCCAGAGCCAAGAACAAGAAACCAAGAACACTCTTCCCTTTTCCCAAAGTCCTCATGCTTGCTCCTTTTCGCTCCTTATATCAAAGAACCTGCCCGGAGTCAAAAAAGGTTATCGAGCCGATTATCTCTTGTCAATTCAAAGAATTTTTATTAATCTAATCGAAATCGGTGAAAAGGAGAAGTCATTTGAGATGTCATCGGAGGCTCGTCCTTCTCTCGGCCCTTTTCCTGACTTTGGTTCTTCTTGACCCTTCCTTTTCAGGCACACTGTTCTGCAGTGAAAATCAAAATCCGGCCATCAAAGTTGAAAAGGGAGTCATGGCCACAATGCGTGACGGGGTCAGGCTCTCGACCAACATTTTCCGGCCCGATACGTCGGAAAAGGTACCGGTCATCCTCATCCGGACTCCGTATAACAAAGAGAGATATTCTGAGCGGGCTGATTTTCCCTCGCTCGCCGCTCGTCGCGGTTACGCGGTCGTTATTCAGGATGTCAGAGGCATGTATGGGTCCGAAGGGGAATTCATCCCCTATGTCAATGACATCAATGACGGCTACGATTCCGTGGAATGGGCGGCATCGCTCCCCTACTCTAACGGCAAAGTGGGAACTCAAGGATGCTCCTACCTCGGTGCCGTCCAGTGGCAGCTCGCCGTCACTCATCCGCCTCATCTCGTCGCCATCTTTCCTCAATGCACATTCGTAGACGGCAGGTCCTTTTTCTACTTTGGGGGGACTTTTGATCTGACCTGGATCCCCTGGTTGAATGGCCAGCTGCCTGATATCAAAGTGCACAAGGGGATGAAGACAGAAGAGGCGTCAACCGCGGAAGCCCGGCGAGAATGGCAGGTCCACAAATGGGAGTGGCTCAATTTTGTGCCCATCAAGGATTTTCCGATTTTCAAAGGATTCTGCCCCTATTATTATGAGTGGATCGCCCATTCAGACGATGGCCCGTATTGGGATTTTGCCGATGTCGGAAAACACCACAAAGAAGTGACCGTTCCCGCTTACAATTTTACGGGCTGGTTTGACGACGGCTACGGACAGCCGGGGGCCATTCGGAATTTCCAGGGAATGAGGAAAGACGGAAAGACGAAGGAGGCCAGAGAAGGACAGAGGCTTATCATCGGCCCGTGGACGCACTGCAGTCCGACATCCAAGGCAGGCGACCTCGACTTTGGTCCGGAGGCGGCCGTCGACATAAATGAGCTCGTCCTTCGCTGGTGCGACTTCTGGCTGAAGGGAATAGACAACGGGATCAGAGGTGAGCCCCCGATCAAGATTTTTGTCATGGGTGAGAACCGATGGAGGTATGAAAACGAATGGCCCCTTGCCCGGACCGAACTTACGTCCCTCTATTATGAGGAGCCAGGGCTCGGCCAATTCTTTCTACGGTGATGGAAAGCTGAGCGGACAGGCGATCGGCGAAGAAGAACATGACCACTACACTTATGATCCCTCCAATCCGGTCACGGATTACTTTTTTGAAAACACGGGGCCCCGCGATCAAAGGCCCCTGGAAGCGAGGCATGACGTCCTTGTCTATACTTCAGATCCACTGCCATCAGATATGGAGGTCACCGGAGAGATCCAGGCCAAGATCTGGGCCGCGTCAACCGCCCAAGACACGGATTTCGTCGTCAAGGTGACCGACGTCTACCCTAACGGCTATTCCCAGAGCATCACGACCCCTCTTTCAGGAATACTCCGGGCAAGATATCGAAAATCGGAGTCCAAACCGGAGCTTTTGACACCCGGGGAAATCTATGAGTTGACAATTGGATCTCTCTATACGAGCCACGTCTTCAAATCCGGACACTGCATCAGGGCCTGGATTACGAGCTCGTACTTTCCCCATATTGATCGCAACCCGAACACCGGGCATCCTTTTGGAGAGGATGGGGTGAAGGACTTTGTCAAAGCCGTGCAAACGATCTATCATGACGCCCAACACCCGTCCCGAATAATCTTGCCCAAAATTCCAAGATAGGAGAGTGGAGAAAGAAAGAAATGAGTCCAAAAAGTAGACTGAAAAGTCCGTTGATTGTCGCGACATTAATTTTCCTCTGCCTGTTCGTGCTCGGCCCTTGCGCTGCGGCTGGTTCTGCCCAGGAAAAGATTTCCCCGACCCTCAGAGAGGTGCCCATCCCGGTCATCCACGTCAAGGGAAACCACTATGAAGTCGGCCGCCAAATCGGCCTCCAGCTGAAGAAGAATCTTCTCAAAGAAGTCGCAGAAATGAAAAAACATCCGGACTGGGAAAAAACCAGGGCCGAAGCCGGTCTGTTCTTGCAATATTCGAAGAGGCATTGTTCCGATTATGTGACCGAGGTCCAAGGCGCCGCCGATGCCGCCGGCCTCTCTTTGGAAGATCTTTTTCCCACGATTTGTGAAGAGATTGGTTCCGACGGCTATCCTTATACGGCCGGCTGCAGCGATTTGATTGCTTCCGATGACGTCACCGAAGACCATTCGGTCCTGGCGGCGCATAACAACGACACCGGGGTCTCGACCCAGGATGACGTAACCATCATCCACTATCAAGTTGACGGCGAGCCCGAGATTGTCGCCGTCGGATACGGCGGGCTGGGCATCAGCGTGGGCTACAATTCCGCAGGCATAAGCCTGACGGGCAACCAGGTTGACTCCAACGATATGCGAGTGGGGGTCCCGCGCATGCTCCTGGTCAGAAAAATTCTCGCGGCCAAGCGAATCGGCGAAGCGATCGACGCGGCCATTCTCAAGGAACGGGCCTCCAACTATAACCAGGTGATAACGGATGCCAACGGCGAAATCTACAGCATCGAGGGCTCGGCGACAGACTATGCTCCCATTTACTCAAGCGATGGCTATTTGGTGCACACGAACCACTACGTCGCTCCCTGGATGAGAAAGTTCGAGCTGGATCCGAATGCGATCACCTGCTCCATTGTCCGCTATAACAGAGGGATCAGACTTCTTAAGAACAATCGCGGCAAAATCACGGTCGAGAAACTGAAGCAGTTTCTGTCTGACCATGTCAACTATCCTGATGCGATCTGCCGCCACGGGGAAAGAATAAAGACCACTTTTTCGGTCATCATCAACTTGAACACCTTGACCATGCTCGCGGCCAAAGGAAATCCTTGCGAGGTCAAGTATAACGAATACAATCTCATATCGAAGAGGTAAACCCGGAAGCAAAAAGGAGGAGTTATGAAAGCCGGTCTCAAAAAACTGCTCACGCATTGTCCCGACGACGGAGTCATCGATCTTCTCATCAAGATGATCAAAGCGCCCAGCCATCCCGGGGTCCCCAGACAAGAGGAAGCCGTGGTCCGGGAGTTAGGCCTCTTTCTCCAGGCCCATGGTATTGCGCCCGTGATCAAAGAGGTCCGCGAAGGGCGTCCCAACCTGTTGGCCAGCGTTGACGGCCCGCTGCCCGGTCCTCATCTGGTCTTTTGCGGCCACACCGATACCGTGCCTCCCAACGCGCTGTCCAAGTTTGACGCTTTTGGGGCTCTCCAAAAAGAGGGCCGGATTCACGGCCGCGGCACGACGGACATGAAGGGAGCCATCGCGGCCATGGCAGGGGCTCTCGTTTGCCTCAAGAATTCAGGCGAGCTGACCAGGGGCAAAGTGACTCTGGCCGCTGTCGTCGATGAGGAAATGGAGAGCCTGGGCGCCGAAGCCTTGATCCTGGAAGGGTTCAAGGCGGACGCGGCGGTCATCGGGGAGCCGACCGGCAACAGAATCGCGATTGGACACAAGGGGCTGGAATGGCTGCAGATTGACTTTGAGGGAAGGGCCGCCCATGGCGGAACTCCTGAAGCCGGGATCAACGCGATCAGTGCGGCCGCGCATTTTGTGCACTTGGTGGAGAACGAGCTCGTGCCTGCCCTGAAGCAGCGGCGCGACCCTGTTCTCGGGCCGCCTGCCATCAACCTGGGTACGATTCTCGGAGGCGACCAACCCAGCACCGTGGCGGCCCATTGCATGCTCAGGCTGGACCGGCGGTGGGTGACGACCGAGACAATCGAGCAGGTCTTCGAAGACCTCGAAGGCTTGCTGGCAAAGGTGCGGACGGCCCGGCCCGGACTCAAGACGAGCGTTTCCCGAATGCCGGGGGGCATGGCCACGATGCTCCATGGTCCGGTGAAGATAGACCCGAATCATCCGATCGTCCTTGCGGCCCAGCGCGCGCTGGTCGATCTTGAGCGGCCGGTCGAGCCTCTGACGGTCTTTCCCGCTTGGACAGACGCTTCCCTTCTCTCTCGTGAGGGCCTGATTCCCACCATCATCTGGGGTCCCGGCGGGCTGGAGTATGCGCACTCTCCGGAGGAGAGCATTCCCATCGATGATGTCCTCACGGCTTCCAAGTTGTACGCGGCCGCAGCGGTGAATTTCACGAAAGCATCATGAAAATCAAGGTCCCGCACACGTACGTTCTTTTGATCAGTCTCATCGTGATCGCGGCGCTGAGCACCTGGATCATCCCCTCAGGGAAATACGATCGGGTGCAGCAGCATGGCCGAGAAATCATTGACCCTGCGACTTATCATCAGGTGGAAGCCAAACCGGCCGGCCCCACGGCCATTTTCCTGGCCTTCCCCAAGGCGCTCGCAGAAGTGGCCGACATCGTTTTCTATATTTTCATTATTGGTGGTGCATTCGGCGTTTTGAATGAAACGGGATTGATCCAAGTTGGAATCAACCGCCTTGTCAATCGTATCGGCTCAAAGAGGGCGTTGATCGTTCCCGTGCTTACTCTCGTCTTCGCCATTGGCGGTGGAAGCATCGGAATCGCCGAAGAAACCCTTGTCTTTCTCCCCGCCCTTCTACTCCTGGCACGCTCGTTGGGGTACGATTCTCTCGTCGGCGGAGGAATAGCCCTCGTCGGCGCCAACGCGGGTTTTGCCTCTGCCTTCATGAACCCCTTTACCGTCGGAGTGGCCCAGGGGATCGTCGGCCTTCCTCTCTTTTCCGGGCTGAAATTCAGGCTCATCCTCTGGGTGATCATGACATCCGTGACGATTCTCTTCATGACCCGCTATGCAGCCCGGGTCAAAGCCAAGCCTACTCTAAGCCGGATGTATGAGCTCGACCAGAAGAGGGAGTCCCTTGACACGACTGAAGCGGTCGGCCGATTTACGCCGAAGCATTGGGCTGTCCTCCTCGCCACGATCCTTGCCCTGGTTGTCCTGGCCATCGGCGCCATGCGCTGGCACTGGGGAATACTTCAGCTCTCCGGGCTGTTTTTTGCTCTCTCAGTCGTGGCCGGTCCGCTGGGAGGATTGTCTCTGGACCAGACGGCCCGAAGCTTCATCAGGGGGGCGGCCGACATGACCTATGCAGGACTGGTGGTAGGATTGGCGAGAGGAACTCTTGTCATTCTGCGAGAGGCGTCCGTCATCGATACCCTTACCCATGCCATGGCGGCATTTGTCGGGCGGTGGTCGGCCTCAGTCAGCGTCGTCGGTATCTATTTGATGCAAAATGTCCTCCACCTCATAGTTCCCTCAGGAAGCGGGCAGGCGGCTGTGTCCATGCCCATTCTCGCCCCTCTCGGAGACATCCTCGGAATCACACGGCAAACGAACGTGCTTGCCTATCAGCTTGGGAATGGGCTGACCAACGTGTTCATACCGACCCAAGGCTACTTCATGGCTGCCTTGGGAATTCTACAGATTCCTTGGTCCACCTGGGTTCGCTGGCTGCTTCCCCTTCTGCTCATCTGGCTCGCCATAGGATCGGGAGCCGTCCTCATTGCCCAAGCTATTCACCTTGGGCCCTTCTGACTCCGGGGAAGAGCCAATCAGATTTTCTCTTTTTTCTCGGTGAAGGAAATGCCCATCGTCTTGAGCTCTTTGAGAATGGGCTTGTAGATCTCCGGCCGAACCGGGATGTGGACACCCTTCTCCTTGATCTTGCCCTGGAGGATGAGCCTGGTCCCGATGGCCGCGGGAAGTCCGACGGTCCTGGCCATGGCCGAATCGCCGTGGGGGATCCCGTAGTCGATCAGGGTCGAGGTAATTCTTTCTTTTTTGGATTTGGAGTAGGTGACGTCAAACTGGTGCTGGAGGATGATCAGGTCGCGCTCCCCAGGCTCGAACTTGAGTTTTTCGATCATGCGGGCACCGATGACATCCAGGGCCGAACCCTTTTCCAGGGGAAGCTTTTCGTCGCTCAGAAGGCCGAGCCATTCGAACCGCTTGATCACGGCATCGTCGGGTTCAAGCTTGAGGGAGGCGGCGAGCGCTTTCTTCAGGTCCTTTTCAGCCGGGGAATTCATGACCCTCCTCAAGAAGCCGCTGTAGGTCAGGCCCATCCAGTCTTTCTCAGTCTGATCGAGAAGGCCGAGATCGACCATCTTCTTGATGGTCTTGCACCAACCCAGGTTGCGTAGCGTCCCTCTGAGCATGGTCTTCGTTTTGGGAATTCCGTAGAGCTCGATGTAGGGCGTTGAATTCCTGTTGGGATACGCCTCGAAGTCGCCCAGCCCGGGAATGTTCTTTATCACATAGCTTTCGAAAAGCTTCTCGGAGGAGATGAAAACGTCTTTCCCGTCCATCAGGAACTCGGCCGAGTTTTTGCCCGCCAGAAGGACTCCGATCGGGCTCCAAGAAAATTTATAGCCGAAGGGATTGGTGTTGGCTTCGGGCGCCGGCAACCCGCCGCAATAAGAGATAAAGCCGTCGATGACCCCGTCCTTGACTTCCGCCTCATGGATGATCCTCATCGCTTCCATGTGATCTATGCCCGGGTCCAATCCGACCTCGTTGAGGATCAGGATGCCCGCATTCTTGGCTGCGTCATCCAGTTTTTTCATGGCCTCGGAGACGTAGGAAGTCGTCACCATGTGTTTCTTGAAGGCGATGCAAAATTCTGCGACTTTGGGATGGAAGGCATAAGGGACCATGCTGATGGCCAGGTCGGTCTTGGAGATCTCCTCTTTGAGGATCTCTTCATTTTTCAGGTTAAGCTCTTTGGCCACGCCCCGCGGGTGCCCCTCGATGAGCTTTTCCGCTTTGCTGACCGTCCGGCTGGCTACTTCGACCCGAAAATCGGGCTGATCCAAGAGATAGCGAACCAAAGGTCTGGCCACCAGGCCCGCGCCCAGAATCAAGATTTTTTTCATGACGGACTCCTCCTCGACAATTATTTTATGAAATCTCTCATATAGTCATATTCCGGAGTGAAACTCCCCCTGAATAGGATGAGAGCCTTCCTGATAGGCTCTGGAAGATGGCAGTGCTCGAGATCTCCGGAAAAGTCTGCTGCCGCAATCGAGGGCATAAACGTTTTCAGAGCGCCGCCGAAAAAGATCGAAGACTCTAAGGGCAACTCCGCGGGGAGATTGTCAACCGCCATGACCACCGGTCCCCTGCCTTCGAAGCTTTCGACGGCGACATCCTTGAAAGGATCATAGAGAAAAGAAGGCTTGTCCGGCTCCGTCGATTTGATCGTGCATTCCATCGAACCATCAATATCACAGGTGATATCGCCGATGACCCGGAGGCGCGGCGCCCTGTCCCCCCCGTAGAGTTTCTTCAGCACCGATTTGGTGACGAACCGCGGGTACTTGGGGGCCCAAAAAATGCAATTGACCAGGATCGTGAGATAAGGAAGATAGGAATCAAAGAACGATTCGTATTTTTCAGGATGGTCATAGTAGTCCTGAAGGTCGAAGCGAAGCCCCTGGGCTTTCGGTTGGACCATATCTTTTTCTTTGAAAACGACTTTATAAAGGCGGCTGGAACTTTGATTTCCAGACTCGAAGAAGGATTTCAGGTCCTCGGGTTGGATCTCCTCGAACGGCAGAAGGTCGAAGATCTCCTGAGCCCCCTGAGACACATGGCCGTACCCGGTGAAGCCGCAGACAAGAGGCGAGAGACTGGGATGAAGTCCGCGGTCATGGATCTGCCAGCCCAGCTTCTGGATCTCTTCTTTGGCTTCGACGAGGCTCTTGTAGGTGTAGGTTTGCCTCACAGACTGAAAGGGATTCGCCGAGAGGCCCTCGGCTTTGAGACGCTGGCCGAGCGACCAGAGAGTTTCGATCATTCCCGCTTGGCCGGCCTGACGGCCGAAGAAGAGCAGCCTCTGCCCCTTTTCATTGACGATCTTTTCGTAGTCGACCAGGCTGCAGCCGAGGTCCATGAGTTTCTTCAGCATGGGCATGTTGTGCGGCTGGCCTTTCGTGGTATGGGTAAAGAACATATAGGTCTTTCCCCTTTCCAGGAGACCCAGAGGGATCTCCTTGATGGCCAGGATAAGGGAACAGGCTCCGAGGTTCTCCTCCACTTTGGCTCCCTCGCGTCGATAATCTTCGTCGGGGAAAACACGCAGGGGAGACGATTGAACCACAATATCGAGATGATGCGCTTGCATCAGCTCAGTGACGTGAGACGGGATCAAAGGGGTGCGGCGCTCCCACTTGTTCTTATCCTCTTTCCTTATGCCGATGGTTGTTTTCATGCGTTTGAAGGTTCCTTTCAGGGGCAAATTCTCTCATAAGAATTTTGCACTGTCAAGCTTCTGTGAGCACCTCCAAGCCGTTTCGAGAAGTAGGGAAGCGCCGCGATTTGAGCTATTTTTTATCTTTGGTCGGAGCGGGCAGGATGATGGGCGGCGTGCCCAGCTTCTGGATCAGGACGTTGAACTCGGCTAGATCCGTATCTATGATGTGCTGGAGTTGCGCCAAAAGAGCCTCTTTTTCCCGCTCCAAATCCTGAAAGCGTTCTTTCTGTCCGTCGGTCGGCCGGTTATCCGTCGAATCCAGCTTCATATAGATATAGGCCAGCTGGTTATCCAGCTTGGTGGGGAAGTTTTCCGTATCTTGTTCCGCCGAATTCTTCGGCTGCATCAGCTCTTCTTCTATTTTCGTGAGCTTCTCTGAGAGCGCATCGGCGGCTTTCTGGATGTTGTCCACGTCACGGCATGCATCATGCAACCGCTGAATCAGATCCTTGGCCTGCCGCCGCACTTCGCGCACAGTCCGCACACCGTCATAAATCTCGTCGAGGCTGTTGCGCATTTTCAACTCCAGGTCAAGCTGCTCATCGAACTCGGTTTGAGTGGTTTGGACTCGCGGGTCTTTGAGCACTGAGAAGGGTTGTGTTTGACTCCAGTCGCCCGCGGAGATCTTGACGGTGTATGTTCCCGGAGCAACTCTTGGGCCTCCGGTGAGGCCCCACACTATGGCCCCCGGGGCGGAGTTGACGACCGGATAACGCAGATTCCAAACGAAACGGTTCATGCCGGCGCGCTTGGGGACTCTCTTCTCACCCAGAGAGCTCATGCTGACAATCTCCGGGCTCGGGAAAGGGTCCCGTTCACTGGAGTAGGTTTGGATCAATTGGCCGCCGGGCGCGTAGATCTGAAGAGTCACTTCACCCTCTGGCGGTTTTGGAATCGAATAAAAGATCAGCGCTCCGTTGGGAGGATTTTGTCCGCAGGGTGAATTCGGGTCCCTCGTTCTGGCCAGCTGCATTCGGTAGGTATCCCGGGGCTTAAAAAGATAGGGTTTATTTGCCAGCTCAGTTAGAGAGTTGATGCAAAGGGGTCAGGTCGTCGAGTATCCAAAAGCTCCGGCCTTGGGTGGAGAGAACCAGGTCTCGATGATGGACCTTGATATCCGTGACCGGGATCACAGGGAGGTTGAGCTGGAGAGATTGCCAGTGCTTGCCGTCATCGAAGGAGACGTACATGCCGAACTCTGTGCCGGCGTACAAAAGTCCCTTCCTATCCGGATCTTCGCGGACCACCCGGGTCGGCGTATCCGCCGGGATGCCGTTTTTCCCGTCGGTCAGAAGCTCCCAGGTTTGCCCGTAGTCGTTGGTCCTGAAGATGTAGGGCCGGTAGTCTTCGAAAACGTAGTTGAGAACGGAGATGAAGGCGCGGCCGGGGTCGTGGGGCGAGAGCTCGATGATGTTGATGATGCCGTTCCTGGGCGTTGCTTTTGGGGTGATATCTGACCAGCTCTTGCCTCCGTCCCTTGAGATATGGACAAGGCCGTCACAGCTGCCGGCCCAGAGCAGGCCCGGGGTCTGTGGCGATTCTTCGAAAGAGAGAATGTTCGAGTAGACCTCAACGCCCGTATTTTCCATGGTGATCGGGCTGCCGGCGTAGTCCTGCTTATCTTTTTCATTGCGGGAGAGATCCGGGCTGATGATCTCCCAGCTCTGTCCCTGATTGGTGGATTTGTGGACGAACTGGGAGCAATGGTAAAGAGTGTTGGGATCATGGGGAGAGAGGCGGATGGGTGCGTTCCAATTGAACCTGTAGCGCATATCCTTGGGAGCCTTTCCAATCTCCATCTCGGGATAGCTCAGGATGTCGCGTTCTGCGCCGGTCTCAACATTGTAGCGGGTGATCTCGCCGCCGTAGCACCCGGCATAAACAATGACGGGATCCTTGGGATCGAAGGCGATCTGGCCGTCCTCACAGCCCCCGACCTCGTACCAGTTTTCATAACAGGTGAGCTGGCGGGGAAAGCGGCTCAGCACCGAGATCGTCGTGTCATCCTGCTGGGGGCCATAGAGCCGGTAGGGAAACTTCTCGTCGACGTAGACATAGTACAATTCGGCGGTGGGCTGATTGTCGATCGTCGACCAGGTTTTGGCCCCATCCAGCGACACGCTGGCGCCGCCGTCGGTTCCGATAACCATAATCTTGGGATCATCGGGATTGATCCACATGGCGTGGCCGTCTCCATGGGGCCAAGTCGTGATTTCTTCAAACGTCTTGCCGCCATCTATAGACTTGAAAAACTCGACATTCTGGATGTAGACGGCGTTTTCATTCTTTGGGTCGGCATAGATATGCATATAGTACCAGGTCCGTTGGTAGAGCTTGCGTTTCTGGTTTGTTTCAAGATACGACCAGCTGGCGCCGCCGTCATCAGAGCGGTAGAGCCCTCCTTTGTCCGCTTCAACGAGTGCCCAGAGGCGGTTCGGATTGGCCGGTGAGACCGCAATTCCTATCTTCCCGACCAACCCCGTCGGCAGCCCCTGCTCGAGCTTTTTCCACGTCTCTCCGCTGTCAGTCGTTTTATAAAGGCCGCACTCTTCGCTTCCGGAAACGATGGTCCAAGGTTTCCGCTCAACCGTCCAGGCAGAAGCGTAGAGCACCCGGGGATTCGTTGGATCCATCGCCATGTCCGCAATGCCCGTTTTGGGACTGATGAAAAGAATCTTCTTCCAGGTTTTTCCGCCGTCTGTGGTGCGGAAAACTCCGCGCTCTTCGTTGGGGCCGAAGGCATGGCCGATCACTCCGGCATAATACCAAATCAGGGTTTGAAGGATGGATGATAATGGCCGCATATCTGTCCCGCATTCCGCAATCCAACATGGACCCAGGTCTTTCCCGCATCGGTGGATTTGTAGATTCCTTTTCCCGTCGAGACATTTCCCCTGATCGTTGACTGCCCGGTCCCGACGTAAATAACGCTGGAATCGGAATCGGCGACATCGATGGCGCCGATCGAACCCGTTTCAAAAAAACCGTCCGATATGTTTTCCCATGACAGACCGGCATTCACAGTCTTCCACACTCCCCCTGTCCCCATATAGAATGTGTGCGGCTGTCCGCGAACTCCGGTGACCGCCGAACAGCGGCCGCCGCGATAAGGGCCGATTGGACGGTATTTTAAGGCCTGGTAAAGGGAGGGATCTATGATGGTTTGAGGGGTCCCCGAAGCGGCCGATTGGGAGGAGACACCGTCCGCGCCCATACTTAAGACGGCAAACACCAGAAGGGACAAGAGCCATTTTGACACTTCAAAAAATCTCGATGCGTTCACTTTCTACTCCTCGCTGTCCTTGCCTTGATCCCAGTCTTTCTTCGCCCTCATACCAGCCGACCCAACTCGATTTCTCGATTTGACGATTCTGCAGCTCGACGCAGCGTGTCTCAAGGTCTTTGATCATTGTCTGGGCTGTCTGATAGGCTCTGAGGGCGAGGGAATTGGAATAGGCAGTTAAGAAGCCTTTGGCCAGAGAGATGTCTTTGCGGAACAACTCGAGGGCTGTTTTTTCGATCGCGTCCTGCTGGGCGAATTCATCATTTTCGAGAGCCTTCCAGGTGCTCCGGACCTGGTCGATCAGCTTTCCGTAAAAGGCGTTGACCAGGACACCAATCCTTTTAAACGCCCAATAAGCGGATTCCTGATCGGCTCGACCGCTTCCGGAACGGAACACGGGGGGCGTTTCGGTGACTCCCTGATACCAGGGAATAAAAGTGCTGACGTCCGGATTGGCCATGGCGAGCCAAAAGACTCCGCCAATCTCACCGGGCAGCCAGCTCCTCAGCTGCGTAACAACTGTGTACTGAGTTCTGGTGACACAGAGAGTTCTCTCAGTTGTCTGATGGGGATTTCCTTTTTTGTAATCGTCTGTCAGGTCGAGTTTGCTGCCCTCATAATGATCGCGCATGATGGACATCAGTTTTTCTCTGGTGATTTTTTGTTCGGGACGAAGGGCGAGAGGAAAATCAAAGTATGGCGTGTCCGGTGAAAGGCTCGACCCGGGAGTCAGCAGACTTTGCACCCGCCAGATGCGTCGGTCGGCGGGAGGATTCTTGGTATAAACACGTCCCCACGACTTCTTGAAGTTAAACGGGCCTGAGGCCGGGTCGTAGAGGCCCTTTTCGATAGAAAATTGAACGAGACCGGGGGAGCACCTGCAATTGGTTCTGTCGCCGCAGTTGACCTCTCCCATGCGGAAGGTATTATCATGGATCACATAGCAGTCGTCCGGAACCCTCATGGCCGCCCAGTGATGGCCGCCCCCTATCTGAAAAACCCAGATTTCATTCGGGTCGGCTATGGCAAAGGAGCCGTCCTCGCGAAGGCCGTACTGATTAAAGAGTTTCTCGACGAGATCCACGCCTTCCCTGGCCGTCTTAGCCCTTTCCAGAACAAGACGCCACGGGATGAGCAGGCCGGCGCTCTTTTCTTTTTCTCTTAGCAAGGGGTCGGCTTCTTTCGCTTTCGGGTTGACGTCCACGGCCGTCCCGAAGCACACGGCCACCTGGTTCTCATTGATTCCGTTTTCAAACGTCGAGTGGTCGGTCCAGAGGAGCTCGTTTCCGACATAGCCGAAGGTAACTTCCGTTTGCGGTATTTCAGCGCCGTTTACGAGCTTGCATGTCTCTCCTGGTTTGTGTTGCGTTCTCGGAACGACAACGACATGGGAGGCCCCTTTTCCATCCCAGTCGTTGCTGTAGGACATGAGCACAGACCCGTCTGCGGTGGCCTGCTTGGCGGCCAGGATCATGGTGCATCCTCGTTGCTCCTCTCCCCTGTCAGTTTCTCCAGCCCAAAGAAACAGGATCACCAAAGTGGCGAGTATGCCTGTGAGCCGAATAAAAAGCGCAGAGCGGCCGTTTTTCTTGATATTCCCTTGTCTCGATAGCGCAAAGATTTTCATGGTCACCCCTCCTGGCCGTCTTTTAGCACAGCCGATGCGCGGAGTCAAATTCTTGACCGCAGCCGATTATGTGTGTTAAGCTCGTTTTCAAAAATCAGTCTCTCCTCGGCGTCCATCACCGAGGAAAAAGATATCTTGAAGCCGAGAGCAAAAAAGGAGGCAAAATGATCAGGAAGAATGGCCAGGTTTCAGGCGGAAGAAACTATAACGAAATCCCGCTTTGGAAAGACGTTACCCAGAGCGAATGGAACGATTGGAAATGGCAGCTGAGGAACAGGATTACCTCAGTTGACGCATTGAAACAGGTCGTCGAAATGACCGCAGAAGAAGAGAGGGATGTCAATAATTCCCTTAAGTCCCTACGGATGGCGATCACACCGTACTACGCAAGTCTCATGGATCCCTCCGACAGAAACTGTCCCATCCGCAAGAGGGCCATCCCCACCGGCAAAGAAATCGAGATCAGCGAAGAAGACATGTATGATCCGCTTCATGAAGACGTGGAATCACCGGTTCGGAGCATCACTCACAGGTATCCCGACCGGGTGCTCTTCCTCGTCACCGACCAGTGCTCTATGTACTGCCGCCACTGCACGAGGCGGAGGAAAGCGGGTGACACCGATAAGCCCATGCCCAGAACAGATATCGACATGGGAATCGAATACATCAAGGCAACACCTCAGGTGCGGGACGTCTTGATATCCGGCGGCGATCCTTTGACGATGTCCGATGGTTTTCTCGAGGATATCATCCAACGGGTGCGAAAGATTCCCCATGTGGAGATCGTGCGACTGGGGATCGCGGCTCCCGTGGTTATGCCTCAGCGGATAACTCCCAAGTTGATCAAGATGCTGAGGAAGTATCACCCCCTCTTCGTCAATACGCATTTCAATCATCCCAAGGAGATCACCCCCGAATCAAAGAGGGCCTGCGAGATGCTGGCCGACGGAGGGATCCCTCTGGGCAACCAATCCGTTCTTCTCCGTGGGGTCAACGATTCTCCGATTGTGATGAAAAAATTGGTCCACGATCTGGTCAGAATCAGAGTCCGCCCCTACTACATCTATCAATGCGACCTTTCCCAAGGCATCGGGCACTTCAGGACATCCGTCAGCAAGGGGCTGGAAATCATGGAGAACCTGAGGGCCTACACCTCGGGTCTGTGCATCCCCACCTTTGTCGTGGATGCTCCGGGCGGAGGCGGGAAGACTCCCGTCATGCCCACCTATCTTTTGTCAAGGAGCGATCGCCGGGTGATTCTCCGTAATTATGAAGGAGTTATTTCGGTTTATACAGAACCCGAGGCGGCGAAAGGCGGCTGTCCTGATGAAGATGCATTGCGCAAAGAATTCCCCTATCTTGAAAACAGAGAGGGAACTTCGGTTCTGCTCCGCGGCGAGAAAATAAGCATCGGCCCGACTGGCCTGGAGAGACACCAGCGGAGCAAAAAATACAAAAAGGCAAAAGGCATCAAAGAGTAATCCGCCCGACATTTCAGGCTGATATTCAATAGATGGCTCACTTTCTTGTCCTCGGCGCCGGGAGGATGGGAACAGTCCTGGCCAAGGATCTCATCGAAAGCCGCGAGGACCATATCGTCACCTTGGTGAACGACGGGGAGCGCGCACTCCAAAAAGCAGAGCGGTTTATCGCCAGCCGGAGGCTCATTCTTCTAAAAAACAACATGGAGATTCAGTCTGAGAGAAGTGACGTTATGAAGGGCCAGGATGTTGTTTTTTCCGCGCTTCTTCACAAACAGAGCCTACCCTCCCTGGATACTGCGGTTAGTCAAGGGGTCCACTATGTGGACTTGGTCGGAGAGGCTCCTTTGGAAAGGCTCGAGCTCGACAGCGAGGCCAAAAAAAATGGCGTCACGGCCATTTCAGGCGTCGGTCTCTCCCCGGGAATCACCAATGCCTGCGTCGCCAGGGCCGTTCGTCTTCTCGACGAAACGGAAAATGCCCGCATCTTCGTGGGAGGCGTTCCCCTCCATCCGGCCCCTCCTCTCAATCACCGGATCGTTTATGCGTTCAGCAGCTTTCTCGATTTTTATGAAAAAAACGCCCAACTCTTGAAGAATGGAAAGGAGCTGGAGCTGCCGCCCCTCTCCGGTGTCGAACCCATCGCTTTTCTGCCGGATTTTCCAGACATGGAATGTTTCTATACTCGTGGGCTGTCTTCCCTTTTGCTCACAATGAAAGAGAAAATCAAAGGGGAGCTCTCGAAAAAAACGGTCCGGCACAGAGGTCATATCCAAGGGATCAAGACGTTAAAGGAATGCGGGCTTTTTTCAACCCAAGCAGTATCTGTTGGCTCGAGGGAAATTGTCCCCCGAAATCTGCTTGAAGCCGTGTTGGAACCCAAGTTGAGATTGGGTGAGGAAACGGATGTCACGCTGTTAAGGATCATCGTTGCGGGAAGAAGATCGGCGAAACCCCAGGTTCATATTTTCGAGATGATCGACCGCTTCGATCCCGAAAAAAAATACACTTCGATGGCCAAAACAACCGCCTTCCCTGCCTCGATCGTGGGCCAGATGATTGTGTCCGGAAAGATTGCGAGGAAAGGCATAGTGTTTCCCGAGCAGATTTTGGCCGATGGGTTGTTCCCGCCCTTTAAGGAAGGTCTGGCCGAACGAGGGGTGTTCTTATCTCACAAAGTGTTAGAAAACTAAGTTTTGGAACCCGTTCGGACCTGTCTAACCTACCCTTTGATCAGGGCCTCGATATGAGCCGGTGCCGCCGTCGAGAGCCCCTTTAAGCTGTAACCTCCCTCCAGGATCGAGACCAAGCGCCCTTCCGCACATTCGGCGGCAATGTGGAGCATGATCCGGGTGAGTTTTTTGAACCCATCGTCTGTCACCCTGAACCGTCCCAGAGGATCGGCCGTCCGCGAGTCAAACCCGGCCGAGATCAAAACGAAGTCCGGCTTGAACTTGAGGGCCTGCGGGAGCAACTTCTTTTCAAAGGCCTCGCTCAGCTCCGTATCTCCAGAGCCGGCCGGCAGGGGGGCGTTCAGAGTCGTCCCTCTCCCCTCCCCTTCACCGGTTTCTTGCTCGCTCCCGGTAAAAGGGTACCAGGGCCATTGGTGGGTGCTGAAATAAAAAACGCTCCCGTCCTCATAGAAAATGTCCTGGGTGCCGTTTCCATGGTGAACATCCCAGTCGACGATCAAAACTTTTCCCACGCGGTGTTTTTTCTGCAGGTATCTGGCCGCGATGGCGGCGTTATTAAAAATACAAAATCCCATGCCCTTGTCACGGGTGGCGTGGTGTCCCGGGGGACGGACTGCGCAGAAAGCGTTCCGGGTTTTCCCATCCATGACCGCGTCACAGGCGGTGAGCACTCCGCCCACGGCCCACAAGGCCACATCGAATGAATCTTTCGATAGGAGAGTGTGCCCGGTCGAAAGCACTTTGGCGCCGCTCTCGGCGTCCTTCTTGACGGTTTCTATGTACTCTCTCTGATGGACTAAGGCCACCCATTCCGTGTCGGCTTTTTGAGGGCTGATGGGATGCAGAGAATCAAGGAGATTGGCATCCCGGAGTCCGTCGTGGAGCGCCTTCAGGCGTCGTACATTTTCCCAGGCGAGCTCCCCGGTTTCGTGCTTGAGGTAGATTTTGCTCTCTACGAGAGACGTGTTTGCCGGGAGCTTCTCTCGAGATATCAGACTTTTGGGCATCACAAAAGTGTATGCTGCGCTCCCCGCGGCCAGGCGGAGAAATGCTCGTCGGGCCAAGGCTGGATGGACGGAGCCAGGTTCTTGACTCATTCCTTGGCTCCGGCGTTCTTGAGCAGCTGATAATTCTCCGGAGAGTCTTTGGCCCATCTCAAGGGTGTTGCTCCTTGGTCGTCTCTGGCATTCAGATCGGCCCCGGCCTCGATCAATGCCCTCAGGATTCTCGGATTCCCCCCGGCGGCGATCATGAGAGGAGTCATCCCCCCATAGATTCGGACATTTACATCCGCGCCGGCCCGAATCAGGTCCTCGACCATTTCCGGAGGCATCTCGTTCTCTGTCGTGAGGACTTCTATGAGAGCTGTCCGACCATCCACATCTTTGGCCTTAACATCGCTACCTCTGCTCATAAGCAACCTCATGGTCTCCGGCGACCCGCTGATGGCGGCGAAGATGAGAGGTGTAACCCCATAAGGGTCTCTGGAATTGATTTCTGCCCCGGCTTCAATCAACGCGGCCGCAATCTCGTTGTGAGTCTTCCCTCTCCTGCACGCCTCCAACAAAGCCGTCATCTCCCCCCGTTGAGTATTCGGCGACATGCCTGAGGCCAAGAACAACTTGACGATTTCGGTCTGACCTCTGGCCACTGAATCTAAAAAACCCTTTTCAGAATAGTCAATATTTCTGGAAGCGAGTCTCTCTTTTGCCTTTTTTTCGGGTGTGGAGCAGGCCAAAGGAAGCAAAAGGCAAATCGAGACGAGCGCCATAACTCTGTGTTTCATCTCAGCTTCACTTTTTATCCGGGGAAGAGAATTCTTTCTTAGTCCAGAGAAATCTTTTTGCTATCCCGGCCGGCCTTCTCGGAAATCACACTGATAACGATCTCACTCTTGCCACCGGTCTTTTTCAGAATCCAGGAGGCCGTACGCTTGTTATCGCCGACGGAGCTCCTTCCCGGCTGGATTTCGTTTCCTGGGATATTGCCTAGACGAACTTCCTTTTCTCCGTCCAAGCAGACAGCATTTGTGAGGTCAATCTTGACAACAACGGGTTTGGCCAGGCCCACCTTGATCGCCCAATCGGTGATATTGGTGGGGAGGAGACCTTGATTCTCGACCGTCACCTTCACGCTTCTCACATTTTCGTCCAACGGCGAGACTTTTGTTTCCGCTATTTTCACCTGAGGAGAAATTTCCGCTAGATAAAGGTACCACGGGGCCTTGAGTTTGAGTTCCCGCTCCAGAAGATTAGGAGGGGGGTTTTGGCCGCTGAATTTTTCAACAAAGCCTCCGATCTCGATGTCTCCCAATTGAGGGTGTTTAAACGGCTTCCAGGGGACGAACCACTTTCCACCGGCTTCCTTGTCGAGGAAATCGAGGAACTCCTCCTGAGATATTTTCTGATCCTTATCTTTGTCATACTTTATGAGAAAGGGGTTGGCATAATCATCGCCCCAGAGTTCTTCGCACCAGCCCAGTATTCCCAAGTTGTAATACATGAACGGCTCAGGGTCTCCCATCCCCAGTTTCCAGATCGGCTGGGGAAATGTCTTCATGAGAGGAAGGACCTCTTCGCGGTTGGTAAATTGGGCATAAGCGGTCGCGAGGCGCTTATAGAGCTCCAGGTCGGAAGGGGGCATTTCTTCGCCCCCCGGAAAATAGAGGAGCTCATCGAGCGAACCTGAGGTATGGAGGTCGACGGCCTGGCATATGTTGGGATGCTCCATCCAGAACTTGATGGTCGCCTGGGTTTCAGGCTCGGACAGTGTGTAGGGGCTGCTCTGAATCTGTTCCCGGTTGAGGTTTCCCCAGGAAAAATTGTGGCTGAGGTTAATTCCCCCGATCCCGTCCTCGTTGAACTGGCCGTCTCCGTCGTTGTCGATACCTTCAGAGAGAAGAATATAATAGGTCCCTCCCAATTCGTTCTCTTTTCTCTTGGTCATGACCCTGGGGTCCTTCGCGGAGATCTTCCATCCGCCAAAAGGAGATTTGATCCGCATGGTGGTTACAAAGCCGTCGCCGTTGAGGTCTTCAGTCGGATCTTCGTCGAATTTCCCATCCAGGTCATTGTCACGAGGATGGACGCTGCCCCCATAATCGGTATCCCCCGGGTTGGCCAGCCACCAGTCCGAGGCGTCGACCTCGTACTTTGGCCGCAAATAGAACGTTCGCGTGTCAACGAGTCTCGTGGCCTGGGCATCTTTTCCGTATTCGGTTAGCAGGAAATTAATGAGATAGAGGGTTAACATGGCCCCGGTTTGCTCTCCGGTGTGCATATTGCCGTCTATGTAGATCGCCGGCTTGCTCAAGGCAGGTCCCGTCGCCTGGTTGGTAATTTCCATGAGATGAAGGTCTTTCCCTGAATAGCTCTTGCCGATGACGTAGACTTTTGCCAGCTGTGGATAGCGCTGTTCCAGTTCCTTCATGATCTTGTATATCTCGTCGGAGTTCAGGTAGCGATCCCATCCGGTTTTCGTCTGGGACGTTTGGGACGGCTGGGTCTGCATCCGCTTCCCGGCACCCAAGATTCCGGAGGCAAGTAAGAAAACGATCAGAAATCGCGCCGCGCAAAAATGCGCTCGAGGCATGATGCCCTCCTTTTTTTGGGAATCGCTGAAAAACGTAATCGATTTATGACACACACTTTGTGCACATGTCAAGAGTCAGCTTGACATCTTCTCCGGCTCTGAAATAACATCTATCAGGACCAAGATCGGGCCCAAGATGCCTGCCAAGCCGTCGCAACTCAGAAGGGATTTTTCATCCCTCTTTTTTCGAAGAAAAACAGACGCCCAGGAGCTCAGTGCCGCAAATCATTAGACTCCGGACCATAAGGTTCTCTGAATCTGCGGGCAGCGCCAGGAATTGGGAAGAGCGGCCTTGTCGCGATTTCTGTTTGAGATCGAAAAGGAATGGCCATGAAGAAAGATAGATATCAAAGTCTTTGTTTTGAACGCATTTGCCAAAACAAAGATGGGCGGCAACCCGGCGGGGGTCGTTCTCGATGCGGATACTATGAGCGAACCCTTTAAGCAAAAGCTGGCTGCGAAAGTTGGTTATTCGGAAACCGCATTCGTCCAGAAGTCTGATGTGGCGGATTTCAAGATTTCTTTTTTTACTCCGACCGAAGAGGTAGCCCTGTGCGGTCACGCCACAATCGCGGCGTTTTCTCTCCTCTATGAGCTCGGACGGATTCCGGCGGGATGCTTCAGACAAGAAACAAAAGCCGGTATCCTGGGGGTAGAAGTCCAAAAGGACGGGACGGTCTTTATGGAACAGACTTTGCCTTCGTTCGAAAAATCTATGGATCGCAGCGAGGTTGCCCAGTCCCTGGGAATAAGAGTGGATTCTCTCGTGCCGGAGTTGCCCGTTCAAATTGTCTCAACCGGACTCCGCGATATCATGGTTCCAGTCGCTTCGCTCTATGAGCTTTTTAACCTCAAACCCGATTTTGAAAAAATCGCCGAAATCAGCAAAAAGCATAGGACTGTTGGTTATCATGTCTTCACGCAGGAGACGAAATTCAAATCTGCCGCCCATTGCCGGAATTTCGCTCCTTTGTACGGGATCCCGGAAGAGGCAGCGACAGGCACTTCTTCCGGCGCGCTCGCCTGCTATTTGTTCAAGCACGGAAAGATTGCTCATGGACAAACTCAAAGACTCGTTTTCGAACAGGGTTATTGCCTGAGAAGACCCTCGGAAATACTCGTTCGCCTCGACACCGAAAAAAAAGAAATCAGACGGGTGCAAGTCGGAGGAAAGGCGACGGCGGCGAAAGAAAAAAAATGAAGGAGGACGGTCTATGAAAAATCTCAAATGGGGAATCTTCCTGAGCCTCGTCGTTCTTCTCTTTCTGCAGACGAAAGGCGAATCGACCGGGCAGAGAATCAAAGGATTTACGGCCGACGGCTCAAGGGAAGAGCGCCAAACCGAAGCCGCGCTCGCCAGGCTGTCTGATCCGAAGGTCTATGAAGAACACTTGAGATTCCTGACCAAGGAGCCACATATCGCGGGCACCAAGGAAAACTATGACCTCGCCCTGTACGTCAGGGATAAGTTCAAAGAATTCGGACTTGAGGAAGTGGAGCTCGTTGAATACCAAGTCCTCCTTTCCTATCCTAAAGACATTGTCGTGGAGATGGTCGAACCCACGAGCTTTAGAGCCACTCTCAGGGAAGAAGGTTATGCGGTCGACAAAGATTCTTCTAACAGCAAAGTGAGTATCGGATTTAATGCCTATTCGATCTCGGGTGAAGTCACGGCGCCGGTTGTCTATGCCCACGGCGGCGACCCGGAGGATTATGACAAGCTGCTCAAGATGGGGATTGATATAAAGGGCAAGATCGCCCTGGTCCGCTACTCGGAGCCTTACAGCTACAGAGGCTTCAAAGCCTTGACAGCTCAGCAGAGAGGCGCCGCCGGACTGCTCATTTATTCCGACCCCAAGGATGATGGATACGTCCGGGGTGATGTCTTTCCGGACGGGCCTTGGGGGCCGGCGAGTCATATTCAGCGGGGCGGGATTCCGTTTGATTTCATCGTCCCCGGAGACCCCCTGACTCCCGGTTGGGCCTCAATCCCGGGAGCCAAGCGGCTGAAGTGTGAGGAGTCGGAAATTCTTCCCAAAATCATGTCCGTTCCCCTCTCGCACAAAGAAGCCCGGCCTCTCTTGGAGAATCTGGCGGGTCCCGCCGTCCCGCCAGATTGGCAGGGAGGGCTGCCTTTTACCTACCACGTCGGACCGGGCCCGACCAAGGTCCATCTCAAGGTGGAAATGGATAGCCCCGTTGGCTCCATCTGGAATGTGGTGGGCAAAATCAAAGGTCGGGGAGGAGCCTGAAAAATGGGTCGTCCTGGGGAACCATCGAGATGCCTGGGTTTATGGTGCCGTCGACCCGAGCAGCGGCACGGCGGCCTTGCTGGGTCTGGCCCAAAATCTGGGACGGCTGGCTAAGGAGGGCCATCGGCCAAAAAGGAGCATTATCTTTTGTAACTGGGATGCCGAGGAAATTACCCTCACCGGTTCAACAGAATGGGCAGAGCAATATGCGGACAAGCTGAAGAAAGATGGGGTCGTCTATATCAACGTCGATTCTGCCGTTTGCGGGCCATATTTTGGGGCGACGGCGGTTCCTTCCTTAAGAGATTCTGTGCTGCAGATCACTCAAGAAGTCGCGGATCCCCTGAGCGGAAAAACGATTTATGATGCCATCAAGACCAGGCAAAGCAGGAATCGAAGGGGCGGAACCGAATTCATCGAGACAAGGGTCGGGAGCGGGAGCGACCACACGGCCTTTCTGAATTTCGTCTGCATGCCCGTCATCGGGATGGGTTTTGAGGGCCCTTACGGGGTCTACCACTCCCAGTATGATGACTTTTACTGGATGTCCCATTTCGGCGACCCGCAATTCCGCTATCATGCCACCATGGCAACCATCTGGGGAATGACGGCTCTAAGACTGGCCAACGCCGAGGTCTATCCTTTTGATTATGAAGCCTATGCCAGAGAGATCGGTACCTACGTCAAAGAAATCGAAAGTCAAGCCGAAAAACCAATCTCCTCCGACCTCAACCTCCTCGTCGGCCGAATCGAGAGCTTTCAAAAGACCGCCCACGAACTGAACGGTCAGATTGAAAGACTGCTCTCCAATGGAAGTCCGGGCTCTCCAGAAATTCTACAGTCCCTTAACGCCGCCCTCATGCAAGCCGAAAGAGATTTTGGCTTCCCGGGCGGGATCCCCAAACGCCCTTGGTTTAAGCACCTCATCTATGCCTGCAAGTTCAATTACCATCCAGAAGTCATTCCAGGGATCACCGAGGCCGTGGAAGAAAAAGATTGGTCCCGGGCCAAGGAGCAGATTTCCCTTTTGGATAAGGCCATCAGCAATGCTGACCGGACACTCCAGGCGGCCCTGACAAACGTCCTCAAGGGTCAAAAGGGTGACTCAAAGAGCTAGCAACAGAAACTCGCCAGGTCCTAATTTGCGCTGGGCCCGTAATAGAGGGCATTGAAGAAGAGCTTAAAAGTCACCGGCGTCGAAGCCCGAAAATTGACCCGGAAACCGAAGAGAATGATTTTCCCCTTTCCGTAGGGAACTTCAATCGCCGCCGCCTTCCCGGCCATGCGGTTCTCCCCGATGAGTCTTCCGCTCATGAGAAGTCCCTTATCGGCATACCGGGTGATGACCCGAGCCAACTTCTCTCCCTTGCCCTGCTCCACTTCAAAGCCGTTGTTGTTCCAAAAGAAGCCGGCGCACGATTCCTCCATGCCGTAGGCAACCGGGTGGTCGGTGTCATTGACGATCCTAACAAGAGAGCCGGGGCAATAGAATTCTTTTGTCTCAAGGCCGAGGAGCGCGTCCTTGATCGGCAAACGGAATTGGTCGATGGCGAAAAGACTTGATGTTCCGACACAGACCAGGGTGCCTCCCGCTTCAACGAACTGGCGCAGATTCTCGGCTCCCGCTTCTGTGATGCCTCCGGTATACTGGGGAGGCACGGTCCCCGGCGCATGGCCTTCGAGGATATTCTTGATCGCTCTCTCGTCTCTGAAATTCGTGCTCATGGGGCGGGCATTGGGTTCGCTGGGAAGAACGATCACATTGAAGCGCCCGTTCAAGTTGCCCGTTTTGACGTCGGCATCATATATATTTTCGAACGGGAACTCGTACTGCTCCAAGAGCCAGCGTGTGTACCCCTCGTCCATGTTGGCCACCCATGATTTATACAGCCCGATATGAATGGGCTTGAGCTCGAGGGCTGGAATGTCGGGCTTACTTTCCAGGGCGACAAGTTTTAGGGAGAGCTCCTTGGCCAGGCCACTGATCTTGCCAAAATCGACTCCCGCGGGGTTGATGACCATGGTCCCGGCCGGATAGGATCGACCTTGGAAAGAAAAGGACTTCTTGGCCCAGGAGATCCTGGCTCCTAATTTGATGAGGCGGTTGGCCGCCCGAAGAGAATCATTCGATTCATGCCCGAGGAGCAAGGCTGCTGTACCCTTCTCCTCCACACCTCCGGCAGGCGGCTCAATCTTGTTCACTCTCTCGAGCCTGACCTCAAGCGGATGCTCGGAAGCAACCGCGTTCACGCCGAAGATATAAGGAAAAGTCCAGGCGACGATCTCATCAGGTTCGGTGGGCGGACCCCCGGGATATTGATAGAGCTCAGGATAATGCTGGACCTCCATGACCGCCTTGACATACAGAGCATAGGCCTGGTTCATGGGTATAACATAACTCCCTTTCTTGCATTTCTCCCCATTGACGACGAAATCATCCAGAGCCTTGTAGATCTCTACATCATAAGGTTCGAAGCGACTCAGCATATAAGAAACCATGAGCGGGTCCCTCTGGGCCGAAGGGATGACATAAGCATAAGGAGGCTCTTTGGAGAAGCGCTCCATAGTGTTTTTCCCCGCCGTGTAAACGCTATAGAGGAGCTTATCTTTGAACTTGTCTGCAACTTCCAGAACAGACAGCGAAGACATCTTGATGTAATCCGCCGCATCCTTCAGGCGCCACCAGCCCCCTTTCCAGGGGTTGGGATAGAGAGTACTGGGGCGAAGATCCTTGGCCCAGGGGGGAAAATCTCGCAAGGTGTAGAATCTGGGCGTGGCGTAGCCTGATCCGGCTGTTTCGGTCATCTGGGTCACACAATTGAAAAAGTCCCCGATGGTATCCGTGTAGCCGACATACCATGTGTCCCACCCGTTCCACGTCCCTTGGGGTGCGTAGAGCGGGGACATAGCGATCGTTCCCGGCATGTTGTGAAAATCCAAGTGCAGACCCATGTGAGCCGAGATGAGGTTTCTCCAGCTGACGATGAGCGTAATTTTTCTATTGTTGCTGAGCCCTCTTTCTTCACTTCTTCAGCGAAGGGAGTTTCCCCTTCCGAGGGGACGAAATCGAGGGAGGGGGATGAGAACCTCCCTCGATTTCCGAGGGAAAGAATCTTTAGAAGACGAACTTTAATCCGAGCATCGCTCTCCTGGGCAATATTATGCTTGTGGGAATCATCCAGCTCGGGCTCTGCTCCGTATAGCTGACATAGCTCAGAGGTGTATTCTTGTTGAAAAGGTTGATGATGTCGACGCTGATCTCCACTGAGTACCGGCCTGCAATCCTGAATATCTTCTCAGCTTTCAGGTCGAAATAGAGCTCGCTGGGCATGCGGCGGCTTCCGCGCTGCTCGGCCTTGACGAATTTCCCTCCCTGGTTGAGACCCGGAACAAAAACGGTCCTCTCCCAGCTTGCCCCCTGTTGGTAGATGATGTTCGTTCCAAGAAGAATGCCGAATGGAGCGCTGTAGGCACCGCCCAACTTAAACATCCACTCTCTGCTCGGGGCAGATCCGATCCTGAACACACCTTCACCGTTGATAAGCTCGTTCTTGTCCTTATAGCCTTTGGGTACCCACCAGGCCCTCGCCCAGGTGAACGAGGAATAGAGCTGGAAATTATTGGAGAAACGCTTGTTGGCCACGAGCATCAAGGCCGCTGTAAGTTATTTTATCTCCGGGATTAGTGATGAGATAAAAATTTTGAATGGGCTCAACCTGGTTATAGACCATGATCGTGTTCCCGGTGCTGGGGTCGATGAATGGTATCTGCTCGTATTGTGCTAGTGTATTGAGCCTGTCGATCCTGTTTTTGTTGATCTTGTAAATGAAGGTGGCCGAAATCGAGAAATCCTGGAAAAGTTCCCTTTCCAGAGCGACGGAGAACTGGTGCGTATAGGGCGGCTTCAGGTTTTTATCGATACCTAGACCTTCCAGGGGGTCCCAACTGTAGATAAAGTTGTCATAAGCACGGGTTGCCGGATTGTAGCCATAAACGTAAAGGGTACTCCTGGGCGGGAGTGGCCGCTTCAATATCTCCGATGACCAAGCCTTTGGTATAGCGGCCATAGGACGCGCGAAAAACCGTCTTTCTGTCAGATGTTATCTGGTAGTTGATCCCGATTCTTGGCGAGATCTGTTTCCAGTCAACCACATCAGGGATGCCGGGGATTTTCTTTCCTGTTGGCTTATTGAACCTATCGAGCTCATCGAAGTCTGGAATACTTCCATGGTTGTAGTCAAAGCGCAGTCCCAGATTGGCGGTCAACCTGTTCGATATCTCCCAGCTGTCGTCGACAAAAACTCCCACTTGGTCCATAATACCGCCGTAGTGGGAGGGATTGCGGAAATACGCCATACAAGGGTTGATTCATATAATCGTAATATTTCACACCCCCCGATGTAGCCGTAGACGAGAATCGGAATAACCATGGCTGTATTGGACTCCAGCCTTTAAATTCGTGATTTCCTTTCAAGAAGTCCTGGGCGTAGTGGGAAATATTGGCGTTGGCTTGGGTTCGGTTGGTCTTCCAGTTGTAAAAACCTAAAGCGTTGACAGAGTAATACCCGGTTCCCCAATCACTATGCCCCGGGGTTGTCATGTCTCCTGAGAAGGGCTTATATTCTAGGTAGGTGTAAAAGCCGCCGTACTTGACCTCGAAGTAAGTCTTATCGCTCACCATATGGAGCCATTCAAAAGTGGGCGTAACGGCGGGGGCAGCTTCAAAGCTGGTCGTCTCAACCGGCCTAAATGCAGTGGGGGGGTCATAGGGGAATTTATAATTTTCGTAGTGGGCAAAAAGGCTCAATTTGTTCTTTTTGTCGAGCTGGTAGTCAATCTTGATATCCGCAGTTGGTTTCATACTGTACTCAGTTGGGAATCTGGGGTCTGCGCCCACACCCGAGCTTCTATCGACATTGTGTTGAACGGAGGCGAAGAACCAGAGCTTGTCCTTGACGATCGGTCCTCCTAATTGGAAGATGGCATCATGCCAGTGGTCGCGGTGGAAAGGCCAGTGCTCATTGGGAGTGTTGTTGCCTGTCAAAGAATTGGTCTGGAGGAAATACTTCGCGGCGCCGTGGAAGGTATTGGAACCGGACTTGCTGACCACATTAATGACCGCACCCTCGAAATTGCCATATTCGGCCGGCAGCTCCTATTCCGGTGACCTCCAGTTCCGCGATGACATCGGGCATAGGCCAGGGCCAGGCCGCGCCTGTGGAAGGAGCGGAAATGTCAATCCCGTTAACGTAATAGGCATTCGATTTGACCTCGGATCCAAAGGCGCTCTGACGCGAACCTTGGGGGTCATTGGCTGTAACACCCGGGGAAGCCTGAACCATGTCGAAGAACGTAAACCGTCTTGTGGGAAGATTCTCTAGAGTCTTAGAATCGTAGGTCGAGGAGAAACTTGATTTTTCTACATCCACAAGGGGGGACGTCGCGATCACCGTCACTTCCTTGTCGAGGCTAGCTGGTTTGAGAACGATGTCGAGGACGACGGTTCCCCCAATCGTGACTTGTTGGTTCTTGGTTGTCAGAGGCTGAAATCCTTGCAGAGTAAACGTGACCTCATATTCCGGGCCGACAGGGAGGGCAATAAATCTGAATTCTCCCCTGGCGTCGGTTGTGGTCGATCTGGTGCCCATCAAAGCCTCGCCCTTCACTTCTACCGTTACTCCAGGAAGAAGCTCTCCCTGTTCATCTTTGACTATCCCGCTGATCGTGCCTGTCCGTTTCTGGGCGAATGCTTGACCGACCACGAGAAGCATGACCACAAGACTCAATAAGATGACGCTCAAAAATTTGTTGCTCTTCAATAAATCCTCCTTTAATATTAATAGACTCTCAAACCCAGTTGGTCAGCGACCGTTTTAATGCGGGCATCACCCCCTTTCCGAAGCTATTAAGGAAAAAAATGGCCTCGACGGTGATTCAATATTTTATCCCGGGTTTTCATAGGAATGGGATAAATCCCCTTTTATTTTGCCAGCCGAAAGCAATTTTGCATTTTTGTCCTATCATGTCAAGTTTTTTTTGTCTTCCTAAATGATCGTTCGGCTCCCAGACACTTCCTCTGATTTTTAAGAGAATGACGACCCACTTTTATAGAAGCCCGCGCTAGGCTTGGGCGGCGTCCGGAACGTCGGGAAAAATGCTTTGATTTTTCTCGACCGAAACCCTACAATTGGGAAAATCAAGCCGATGCGGAACTAGCGGTCTAATCCAAGGAGAAAAAGATGGAACGCCGCGATTTTATAAGGAACTCGCTTTTGAGCTTTTCTCTTCTCCCCGGGACAAACCTGATCGGGGAGATCCTGCAGCAATCCGAAAAGCGCGTCGCAGCCTCGGGCGGCAAACGACGTCGCCTTCGCGAACTCGGGATCCGGATCGGGAGCCTCGAACCCGGCCCTTCTAACGCTATCACCGATGTTGAAGGCGTCCGGGTCGGCCAGACGACAATCATCAAAGGCCAGGGCCGGGGGGCGGTGAGGACGGGGGTCACCGTCATCCTTCCCCATGCCGACAACATCTACCAGGAAAATCTGTTTGCCTCCTGCTTCATCCAGAACGGCTGGGGCGAAATGACCGGCATCGCGGCCCTGGAAAATACGGGTTTGCTCAAGACGCCTATTTTCCTGACCGGGACTTATAACGTCGGCATCGTCCTGAGCGCGGCGACAAAATATCTTTGCGGGCTGAACCCGGAGATGGGTGACAAAGCGGAGATGGCCCATCCGGTGGTGGCCGAATGCTTTGACGATTTCCTGAGCGACACCAAGAGCCGCCAGATCACAGAAGCAGACGTCGTGAAGGCCATCGAGAGCGCGCGAAGCGGGGCCGTCGAGGAAGGCGCCGTTGGCGGAGGCACCGGAATGACGTCGTTCGGGTTCAAAGGCGGGATCGGTACTTCTTCGCGACGCACAAAGAACCACAACACGGTGGGCGTCCTGGTCATGACGAATACGGCCGGCCGGAACCAACTCCGGATCGACGGAGTCCCGGTCGGAAATGAGATCGTCGGCTTCGGGGAAAAGGCGGGCAAGACAAAGTCGATCATCCTCTTGGCCGCGACGGATGCGCCCCTCCTTCCCTTTCAGCTCAGGAAGATCGGAAAACGAGTGGTTATGGGTTTAGCTCAAACAGGAGCGATCTCGAGCACGGGAAGCGGCGACATCATCCTCGCCTTTTCCACGGCCAATCGGATTCCGAGAGCCAGGCAGACGGACTTCCTCAGCCTCAAAGGAATCAACGACCTTTCGATCACGCCCCTTTACCAGGCCACCGTCGAAGCGACCCAGGAGGCGATCCTCAATGCCCTGTGCATGGCCGAAACAACGGTCGGCCGCGACGGCAACACGTCCTACGGCCTGCCGGTCGATCAGGTCGAGGAGATCATGAAAAAGCATGGAAGAATCGGAGCCAAGATCCATGGATAACGCGATCACCGATGTCAAAGGCGTTAAGGTCGCTCATCTGACGATCGAGAAAGACCTGCCTGGGCCGGCCGGTCGCGCGGCCGCGATCAGGACCGGGCTGACGGCCGTCATCCCCTATCCGATGGAAAAGCCGCTACGTCTTTTTTGCGCAAATCTCTGCCTCAAGGGAAACGCGGAGATGACCGGCTACGAGGTCCTGGACGATTTCTGCTATTTGAATTCTCCCGTCGTCATCACAAATTCATTCAATGTCGGCCGGGCTTATAATGCCGTTCTCTCCTACGGCTTTGCCCTGAACCGTGACGAAGTCTGGCCGCCTGTGGTCATCGGCCTGAATGACTCTTATCTTAACGAGATGACCAAGTTCTCTTTTGATGAGAAGGAAGTGTTGCAGGCCCTTTTCAACGCCAAGGACGGAAAAGTGGAGCAGGGTTCGGTGGGTGTGGGCGTCGGACTGCGTGCCTTTGATTGGAAGGGCGGTATCGGAACATCTTCACGCCGGCTCTTGATCGGCGGGCAAGAACTCACCTGCGGCGTCCTGGCAGCTTCCAACCATGGAAACAGCGATTTCGCCGAAGGCTCCCTCTCGCTGGTCATGGCGACGGATGTCCCCTTGTTTCCTCACCAGATTCGCCAGGTCCTGCGCGCGGTCTTAGCAGGATTGGGGCCTGCGCAGGTTAAGACGAACCCGGCCGAGTCGGTATCTGGAATCTTCTTTTCTACGGCTAATGCGATGAGCATGGCCACGGAGCGGCCTTTTGTTTTTGATTACCTGATGATCGACGATTCCTGGCTGGAAAGGATCTCCGCCGCCTGTTCCGAAGCTGTCCTCGAATCCATCCGCAATTCCCTAACCAAGGCCACCGCCGTATCTGGAAGGCAAGGCCGGACGGTCAAGCCGATGCCCGAGGATGTCCTGTCCAAAGTCTTGAGGATTTGAAAGGTTAATAAAATCATGGCCAACACAGAGAACGCCGGCAAGCCTCATCTCTTAAGGAAGATGAATCTTCTCGACACAACCTTTCTGGTCATAGGTTCTGTTATCGGCTCGGGGATCTTCATGACCTCTGGGTTCATGGTCCAGGGACTTCCCTCTCCGGGCCTGCTCCTTCTCGTCTGGCTTGTCGGCGGATTCATCACCCTGTGCGGGGCTCTCTCCTGCGCCGAGCTGGGAGCGATGTATCCGCAGGCCGGCGGCCAGTACATCTATATCCGCGAAGCCTATGGACCTTTCGCCGGATATTTCTACGGCTGGGGATTCTTTTGGTTCATCATGTGCGGCGGGATTGCCGCCCTGGCCGTCGGCTTTGCCGAATTTCTCGGTTATTTCTTCCCCGCGATCTCCAACCAGGCGGTTTTGATCAAGACGAGTTTTTTCGGCCTCCCGTACTCTCTTTCGGCTGGGCAGCTGGTCGCCGCGGCCTCGATCATTCTCCTCACCGCAGTCAACTATATCGGGATCAAGACAGGTGTCGTGGTCCAGAATGTTTTCACGTTTTTGAGGATCGGCTCGGTGTTCGCCATTGTGCTTTTCGGCTTCCTCCTGGGAAAAAAAGCGGGGGTAACAAGCCTGAGTCAACTGTTTTCCGGGGGCCCTGGGTTCGGACTCGGGACGATCAAATACTTCGGACTGGCGCTCATGGCGGCCCTGTGGACATATGACGGCTGGTATGCCGTCAACTGCACGGCCGAGGAGATCAAAAAGCCTGAGCGGAACCTCCCCCGGGGCCTTATCCTGGGCACGCTTGCGATCACCGTGACTTATCTCCTCATCAACGTCGTCTATGTCCTGGCTCTTCCCGTGGAGAAGATGAAGGGCGTTGCCCGGGTCGGCGAGCTGGCTTCCACCCAGCTTTTTGGACCGGCGGCGACGTCCGTCATCTCCGCGGCCATCTTAGTCTCCATCTTCGGCTGTTTAAGCGCTAACATTCTTTTCGGACCGCGGGTCTATTTCGCCATGGCCGAAGACGGCCTTTTCTTTAAGAGCATGGCCCGCATCCATCCGAAGTACCACGTTCCCTCCGCTGCTCTCATCGGTCAGGCCATCTGGTCCAGCCTTCTCTGCCTGACCGGAACATACCAGGATCTTTATGAATTCGTTGTTTTTGCTCTGGTCATTTTTTTTGCGGCGACCGGTCTCTCCATCATCGTCCTCCGGCACAAACAGCCGGACAGGCCGCGGCCGTACAGAGCCTGGGGCTATCCGGTCCTCCCCGTTCTCTGGGTCGGGATTAATATCTGGATCTTCTTGAACACGGTCATCGCCCAGCCGAGGAAATCGCTCATCGGGTTCTTTATCCTCTGCCTGGGCATCCCCGCCTATTTTTATTGGCGGAAAAAGGCGGCAAAATCTAGAGCCGCCGCAGAATGAGTATAAGCGAAAATTATGCTGACCAAAGCCTATACGTGGGAAGGATGGGGCCCCCGCACACGGCACTCCCCCTCCGTCCTCGGAGGCCTGCGGCGGGCGGGGGGCCCCCGTGCCTTGCGCCCCATCCTTCCTCGAAGATTCTTTTTTATCTCTCCCGCAGACTGAAGTGAGATGTCAGAAAACCAAAGCTAAGAGGAACGACGATGCCAGGGAAAATTAAATCGATTTCAAACCCTCGTCTCAAGCTGAGGTCCTCAGCCCCGGAGACATCCGTAAGATCCACCGGGCGACGCTCGAGACGATCGAAACGGTCGGCGTGAGGTTTCCCTCCGCCAAAGCGCTGAAGATTTGGGAAGGGGCCGGCGCCAGGGTGGACCGAAACTCGATGATCGTCAAAGCGCCGGGGCAGCTTATTGAAGGCGCGCTCGAAAAAAGCCCCGCCGACTTATGTTCTCGCCGCGCGTGACCCCGGCCTCGACCTCGCATTGGACGGGAATCATGTTTACGTCGGAACCGACGGGTGTGGCGTGGAAGTTTTGGATCTCGTCACTGGGGAGAGGCGGCGTTCTTGTCTCAAGGATGTAGCCGATATCGCCAGAGTCGCAGACTATCTGGATGAAGTGGCTCTTCATTGGGTCCCGGTCTCGGCCCAGGACGCGCCTCCCGAAACCCGTGGGCTTCATGAGCTCTCGGCCATCTGGAAGAATTCGACAAAACACGTCCAAACAGAAAGCGTCTACAATGAAAGAGAAGCCCGGGGCGCGGTGGAGATGGCGGCGTGCCTGGCCGGAAGCCGAGAGGCCCTGCGGCGCCGGCCGTTGCTCTCGATCATGGAGTGCTCCGTCTCTCCACTGGCTCAAGACGCGGGAAGCCTGGAGGCGGCGTTGGCCGGTGCCGAAGCCGGCCTCCCGGTCGGATTCATGACCATGGCCTCCTGCGCCTCCTCTGCGCCGGCGACCATGGCGGGCAATCTGGTGGTCGGCAATGCCGAGGTGTTGAGCGCCCTGGCGATGATCGAGCTGGCCTATCCGGGCGCTCCCGTCTTCTACGCCGCCGCCCAGTCGGTGATGGACCTTCGGAGCGGCGCCTACACGGGAGGTGGACCGGAAGACTTTCTCTTCGCAGCGGCAGGAAATGAACTGGCCGACTTCTACAATATTCCCCTGTCCATGGGCTCGTTTGCCACCGGCGCTAAAGAGCCCAATTGGCAAGCCGGGGTCGAAAACTCTCTTTCCACTTTCATGGCCTCGGCCGTGATGGCAGACATGCTCGCCGGCGTGGGACAGCTCAACGGGAGCACGATCTGGTCATTTGAGCAGATGATCATGGATTGCGAGATTTTCGGCATCGTGGCCAAGATGATGGAAGGGATTCGGGTCGACAAGGAGACGCTGGCCCTGCGGGCCATCCGCGATGTCGGGCCGGGCGGGAGTTTCCTGACCCATGAACATACCAGAAAGCACGCCAGAGAACTCTGGCTCAACAGCTTGATGGATCGGAGGCCTTATAGCACCTGGGAAATGAAGAAGGACGACGCCCGCAACTGGGCCCGGGAGAAGGCAAAAAGCATTCTCGAGAAACATAAGCCCGAGCCCCTCGATCCCAAATTGGAGGCTGAGTTCGAGCGGATCATACGATCAATAGAAAATAGTAAGGGGTAGAGGAGGTGAGCGGGAGTCAAGATACGCGGTAATGAACAAATGTCACGACGCGCAAACCGAGTATGAACAAATTGTTATGTTATCTGCGCTTTCTTGCCTTTGCATAGGTCAGTGTCCTTAACGGGGGCGGAAAGCGTGAAGATCCCGGCGCCGGAGGAGTTTTTTGGCTTCAAAGTCGGAGCGGACTTTCATCTCCTTGATTACGGGCAGGCCGTCGCTTACTGGAAAGCCTTGGAAAGCTCGACCAAACGGGTAAAGCTTTTTGAATACGGGAAGTCGTCGGAGGGCCGGACGATGGTCTTTGCCGCCGTCTCCTCGGAGGACAACATCGCCAGGCTTGAGGATATCAAGGCACTCTCCAAGCGACTTTCCTTGGTCAGGGGCGTGCGCGAGGACGAAGCCCAAAGCCTGGCGGCTCAGGGGAAGGCCATCGTCTGGATCGACGGGGGGCTCCACGCCACCGAAGTCGCCCCGGCGCAACACATCCTTCAGCTGACTTACGATCTGGCCGTGGACGAGTCTCCAAAATTCAAGAAGATCAGGGATGAAGTCGTCGCCATGCTCGTCCTCCCCAACCCGGACGGGATGGACATGGTCGCGCGCTGGTATCAGAAGAACCTTGGGACGCCCTACGAAACCTGCCCCCTGCCCTGGCTTTATCAGAAGTATATCGGACACGACAATAACCGGGATTCTTTTATGCTCAGCGTCTCGGAGACGCGGAATATCAACCAGGTCGTCAATCACGAATGGTATCCCCATATTTTTTATAACCATCACCAGGAATCTCCGTACCCTACCCTGATCTTTGTTCCGCCCGATTGCGAGCCCACGAACCCCAACCTCCATCCCCTGCTCCTCCGCTGGCAGAACCTGATCGGGACGGCCATGGCCCTGGGCTTCGAAGCCGAAGGCAAACAGGGTGTTGTCTCCCGGTTTCTTTTTGACACCTGGTATCCGGGCTACGTCACCCAGGTCTGCGATTTCCATAACATCATCTCGACTTTCTCCGAGACGTTTCTCTTCAATTATGCCACACCCCAATTTTTCCCGGCCGAGGACTTTCCCGAGGAGTACAAGGATTTCGTGAGCTCGATGTTCTTCACCAATCCATGGCGCGGCGGATGGTGGCATCTCCGGGACGCGGTCGAATACTGCCTGACGGCGTCGAAATCCGTCCTCGACTTGGCGGCTAAGCATCGTGAGGAATTGCTCTATGCAAAGTACGCCATGGGAAAAGAGACCATGGAGCGATACACCAAGGAGCCGCCCTACGGCTGGATCATTCCTTTCGAGCAAAGGGATCCGGGAGTTACGGTCGAGCTTATTCAGAACCTGATCACACTGGACATCGAAGTCTATCAGAGCGAAGTTCCCTTCCGGTCGGATGGGATCGATTATCCCGCCGGAACGTACATTCTTCCGACAAGCCAGCCGTTCGGGCGATTCCTGAAGACCCTATTTGAAATCCAGCATTATCCGGACCTGAGGTTTCATCCTTCTCTCTGGCAGAGCATCGTCGAGCCGATCAAGCTGAAGATCCCTCCGCTCCAGACCTACGACGTCCTGGGCTGGACCCTTCCCCTCCAGATGGGCGTTAATGCCGTGACCATGAATACCGGCCTCGAAGTCAAAATGAAGCGAGTCGGGAAAGTGGAATGGCCCCAAGGAAGGATAGGAGGACATGGCGGCAATTCATTCGTCATCTCGTGCCAATCGAACGATTCATTCCTGGCCGCGAATCGTCTTCTCAAGGCTGGACTGGAAATCTCTCGCGTTCAGGCTCCCTTCAAGAGCGGCGGAACGGATTTTCCGGCCGGGGCTTTTATCGTGCCCGTCTCCAGTGCATCCGACCGGCAGATGGAGAAAGCGGCCCGGGAGCTTTATTTGAATATTCAAAAGATCGATAGGCCTCCCGATCTCAAGCTCGCAAAGCTCCGATCTCCGCGGGTGGGGCTTTACCAGTCCTGGGCGCCGGCGATGGATGAAGGCTGGACTGAGCTTATCCTGGAAAATCACGGTTTTTCTTATTCTCTTCTCCACGACGCTGAGATGAGAGCGGGAGAGCTGGGGAACCACTTTGATGCCATCATCTTGCCGAGCCAGTCGGCCCGTTCGATCCTCAACGGCCGGATGAAGGGGACCATGCCTCCGGACTATGTGGGCGGAATCACCAAGGCCGGCATCGCCAACCTCAAGCGCTTTGTCGAACAGGGCGGGACGCTGATAGCCTTGGGTTCAGCATGTGACCTGGCGATTGATGAGTTCAAACTTCCGCTGAGGAATGTCCTGAAATCGCTCAAGCCTGAGGATTTCTTCGCTTCGGGGCTTCTCGTCAACGCGGTTTTTGACCAAAACAACCCCGTCGCTTATGGCATGCCCAAAGAGGGTGCCGCCTTCTTCGCGGAGAGCCCGACTTTTGAAGTGCTGCCCGCGTTCACGGAAAAAGAACCACCGGCGGTCGTGGCGAGGTATCCCGAGGAGAATCTCATGCTCAGCGGCTGGATGGTCGGAGAAAAGTATCTTCACAACAAGGCGGCCGCGGTCGAGGTTGCCGCTTGGGAAAGGAAAAGTCATCCTCCTCGGGATGAGCGTCCATCACCGCGGCCAGACCAAAGGAACATTCAAGTTGCTCTTCAACGCGGTTTTTTCAGCAGCTGCTAAATAAGGCTGGAGAGGCCACCTATTTTTTTTCTTTTTCGATGGGCAGCCGGCCGGTTTCCTTGCCGTTTTGGTCAAGGAAGCGGACGACCGGAGAGCCGTCTGGGGCCACTTCCAGGATGAGGCGCTCTCGCCCCTGCTTATCGTTGAGCCGGAGCGAGACGGATCCGTTATCGCTCTTTCCGAGGAAAAGACGGGGATGCGCCGATTCGTGCTGGGAAAAGAATTTCGAGTACTCGGCCTTCTGCTGGTCTTCGGACATTTTCTTTATCCGGTCCTGAAGCGCGAGGAGCTCCATAATGGAGTAGTTCGGCCTATCCCATACGGAGAGCCTCGCGCTTCGGTTCCCCTCTTCTTCGGAGGCATCGATCGTGAAAACCTGGTCCTGGTCATACTGGTCGAAGCTCAAGATGCCCGTAGGAGCTCACCTTCCCGTTCGCGTCTTTTGCGCCCGCCGTAGATAAGGCCACCATTCTCGGTGCCTTCGTCGTTGAAGAAAAGGATACCGGCCGTCTTCCGGTTGGGATGCGGATACTCTTTGCCCTTGTACAGGATACCGGGAAACAGCGCCTTGCTGGAGAGGACCAGCTTGACCGTTCCGTCCGGTTCGACGACGTTGATCCTCTGAACGTCAATTTCTTCGAAGCTTGTCTTCCGGCTTTTCGCCGCTCCCGTGAACAGGGCAAGCGCAAAGGTAAGAGTCAGAACTCCTGAATAGACGGTCAGAAACCGATGGCTGTTCATGGTGTTCTTCATGAGAAACTCCTTTTTAACAAAAATCCTTTCACCCAACGGAGGAATGAACAGGATACTAAGACATCACAAAAGTAGTTGTCAAGATTGCTGAATTACGGCTTAATCGCGTCTCGGAAGGCTCCGGGATTGCCGCAACGGTTTCACTCGCCAAGCTTGAAGATCGCCCGGAATTCCGGGTTGTTTCCTGATGGACTGGAATGCGGGCAGGATCACGGGAAAATAATAGTCGGAGAAACCGGCCTCGAGCGATTTTTTGAGGTATTCGATCGCCGGACCGGGCTTGCCGATGAGAGCATAGAGCTCCGCCAGTTCCATCAGTGTCGTTGGCATCTTTGATTCCGGCCGCCCGGACTTTTCTTAAGCAGATAGTCGGCCTTGCCAAGCTCGCCGGCGACGGCTTCGAGCGCCCCGAGGTAATCCATTGTCCGGCGCCGGGCTTGCGCGCCGCGGCGCTTTTTTCTCCAGTTCGGCGCGGATGTCGCCGACGGTTTTTCTGGACTTCCGCCGCCTGTCCGGCTTCCCGTTGGGCCAGGGCCAGGGCAATGGAATCCCACACGAGGGTGTCGCCTGATTTTCCTCTTTTTACGAGCTCGACGACCCTCCGGTAAGAGCGGAACGGCCTCAGGAGCTTTGCCCGATGCGAAAAGGACATGGCCGAGGTTGGGCAGGGCATAGGGATGGTCCGGTTCGATCTCCAGGGTCTTCCGGAGTTCCTTCTCCGCTTCGCCGTATTTCCCCTGACAGGCAAGACTATAGCCGAGAAAACTGTGGGAATTCCCCAATGCCGGGGCCAAATCGACGAAACGCCGAGCCGGTCGATTCCGCAGCCGGGGCGTCTTCTCTGAAGTTCATATGGAGAAACCAGAGGTTCTGCAGGGGGATGGAGCTCTTCGGGGCCCTCTTGAAGGCCTCCTCGTACATGGTTGCGGCTTCATCATATCGGCCCAAGGCCTGGAGGACTCGCCCGGCGTTATTGTAAGGCGGCATGAGGTCCGGGAACAACTCCGTAATCGTCCGGTATTCGGCGAGCGCTCCCTCGAGGTCACCGTCGACAAATTGCCGATGGAGAGCCTTGAGCGGCAGGAGGTCACGTTGCGGCAGCCCCTGGCTTTGGGCATCCTTAAGCGCCTGGCGGAGCATGTCTTTCCCCTTCTCTACCTGTCCCAGGAACTGGATGAGCACGAGACCCAGCGAAGCCCGGGCCGCAACGAAGCCCGGATCTTTCTCCAGAGCCAGCTCATACAGGGTCGCGGCTTCTTTGGACTTTCCGTCCTGCCGCCTGGCCTGAGCCAGGGAAAAATAATCGAGCGCCTCCCAGGAGGACGTCGTCACTTTGGCGACGGGAACATCGGCCTTTTCGATGGACTTGATGGATTCGCCCAGCCGGGAGCGGACCTGCCGGGTTAGCTTGTCGATGCCGCTGAGGAGGACTTCCTCACGGCCTCTCGTGGTCAGCCGGATGCGGTCCACGTGCCTCCGCTTCACCGGATCGATCAGGATCGCCTCGAGTTCGTAGGCTTCCCCGGCGGATAGGATGCGCGGAAGGATGAAAGCCCTTACCCCGGCAAAGCGGCAGATGTCGTAGGCGGCGTTTTCATCGACGCGGGCGGACGGGTCCATCCTCATCAGGCGCAGGGTCTCGGCGATCTGGGGTTTGTCGAAGACCGATGCATAAGGCGATTGCTGAAGGCCGGCTTCGATGGCCGTCCGGAGGGCCAGGTCAAAGACCTTATCACCCGTGAGGTTGTCGGCGTCGGCCACCATGAGTTTGTCCCGGCTTTCAAAAGCCATGCTGGGCCTGCTGAGCATCCAGATGGCAACGGCAAGAACGGCGAGGGAAATCGTGCCGGCCGCCAGCATCAGGCGTTTGCGGGAACGGCGAAAGGTCATCCGCCGGGCGGTCGTGTAACTGCCGGCGGTCATCCGCGTTTTGAGGTCCAGGAGGGCATCGGCCATCTCCCTCGCGGAAGAGAACCGTTTGCCGGGATCCTTGGCCAGGGCCCTTCTAATGATCTGGGCCAGCTCGCCGCGGGAAACCGGGACGCAGTTTGCGCACAGGCCGCGGCTCTTCATGCATGATCGCATAAAGGACCGCCTGCTCCTTCTCCCGGCTGAAGGGAAGCTCGCCGGTGGCCATTTCATAGAGAACGACGCCCAGGGACCAGACATCGGTCCGCTCATCTACCTGATCTCCGCGCGCCTGTTCGGGAGACATGTACGATATGGTGCCCAATGTCGTCCCCGGAAGTGTCAGCTTCGCTTCGCCGGCCAGTTTGGCCAGTCCGAAATCGAGGATTTTGGCCTGGCCGTCCGACGTGATCATGATGTTCCCTGGCTTGATGTCGCGGTGAACGATGCCGTTTTCATGGGCTTTGGCCAGACCTTCAGCGACCTGCCGGGCGATCTCGACGGCCTCAGCCGGCTCGAGCTCACCGTGGTCTATTTTTTCTTTAAGGCTTTTCCCCTTGTAGCAAGCCATAGCGATATACAAACCGCCGGCCTCGGCTTCGTCAACCTCATGAATGGTACAGATATGGGGGTGGTCAAGGGTGGATGCCGCCTGCGCCTCCTGAATGAAGCGCTTGCGTGCTTCCGGGTCCCCGGTCAGCTCCGGGGGCAGGAACTTGAGAGCGACAGTGCGCCCGAGCCTTACGTCCTCAGCCTCGTAAACGACGCCCATCCCTCCCCGGCCGATTTCTCTGATGATCCGGTATTTATTCGCCAGGATTTGCCCAGGCTGGAGCTTGGCCGTCTCCAATTTCAGCGTTCTGGTCGGATCGCTTTCCATGTTCTCCCCGGCTGCCGCTTTAAGGAAGAATGAGGGATAAGAGGTTGCTTCTTCAGCAAGGCGGCCTAACGGCCAGCTTTGCGGCGATTTTCCCGTTCTCCCACTGTGAATGATAATAAATCGTCTCAAAAGAAGTTGTCAAGTTAGCTGGAAGACGGTGAGCCCGGCTTCAGAATAGGTAGTTCGCAATTTCGTCTGGCATGATAAAATATTATTTAACCTTCAAGGAGGCATAAAATGGCAGAGCATCCATTATCAGCGTCTCGAGAAAATCGACCCGGGAATAAGAAAGCACCTGGATGAGATAAGCGAGTTCGTTTACTCACCCGGGGCTCTCCCCAGGAAGTTCAAGATTCTGGTCGCCATGGCTTTTGATGCGGCCCATGGGGCGGACCAAGGCGTGAAAGCGCTGGCCCAGGCGGCCATCAATTGCGGGGCGACGAAGGAAGAGATCGCGGAAGTGCTGAGGGTTGCCTATCATCTGGCCGGCATCGGGACACTGTACACGGCGTCGGTCGGGTTAAGGGAGCTGGGCCTGTAATTCGCTTTCGCCTTCGTCCCGGGGGCAGGGCTTGATTGGTATTGCCCCGTATGTCAACGTCTGGAGAAATACCGATGCAATATCGTATGTTCGGAAAGCTCGACTGGAAAGTTTCAGCGCTCGGGTTCGGGTGCATGCGTCTGCCGACGACCGATGGAAATCCGATGAGCGGCAACATCGACGAAAAGAAGTCGATCCGGATGATCCGTTATGCCATCGACCAAGGTGTCAATTACGTCGATACCGCTTATCCCTACCATAACGGAAATAGCGAAATCGTCACAGGAAATGCGCTAAAAGGCGGATACCGGCAAAAGGTCAAACTGGCGACGAAATCTCCTCTCTGGTTGATCCAAAAGCCGGAGGACTTTGATACCTATCTCGACGAACAGCTGAAGAAACTGTCCACCGACCACGTCGACTTTTACCTGCTTCATGGCCTGAGCGCTCAACGATGGGAAAACGTCATCCTCAAATTCGATTTGCTGCGAAGAGCGGAACGCGCGATCCAGGACGGCCGGATCTCCTACCTAGGATTTTCGTTTCATGATAAATACGATTCTTTCAAGAAAATCATTGATGGCTACGGTGGCTGGACCTTTTGCCTGATCAAGTACAATTATCTGGACACGAAAAACCAGGCCGGGACTAGAGGGTTGAAATATGCGGCTTCAAAAGGGCTCGCCGTTGAAGTGATGGAGCCGTTATTGGGAGGAAGATTGGCGAATCCTCCGCAGCCGATCAAGGAACTTTTTGACGGGTTCGGAAAGAAAATTTCCCCCGCGGAATGGGCCCTGCGCTGGGTCTGGAATCAACCCGAGGTGGCCGTTGTTTTGAGCGGGATGAACTCGATGGAACAGGTGAAAGCCAACATCCTTTGGGCGAATAAGGCAAAGATAAATTCCCTGGGGACGGAAGAATTAAGGCTCATTGACCGGGTTCGGAAAAAATACAGGCGATTTATCCCCATCCCGTGCACGAAATGCGGCTATTGCCTGCCCTGCCCGAACGGGGTGAATATCCCCGCAATCTTTGAACTGTACAGTGACGGCTCCGTCCACAAAGACATGCGAACCGCCCGGCTTTTGTACATGAGATTTATGGGGGAGCGCGAGCGGGCCGGCGCCTGCCAGGCGTGCAGAGCCTGCGAAGAAAAATGCCCGCAAAAGATCGCCATCAGCGAATGGATGTCAAAGGTGCACGCGGCTTTGGGTGAAGGCAAACCTTAAGATAGCCCCCTCTCCCCTGCCCAAAAAATCCAACTTGCAGAAAGCAAAGAAAAACCTTATTATCTAGCAAAAGGTGGAGGGGCGATGAAATGCCCGAGCTGTCAAGCTGAGAATCCCGAGACCAAACAGTTCTGCGCCGACTGTGGGACAAGCTTGACTCCAGCCAAAGAAGCCCGACCGGAGCTCACGGAAACTCTGCAAACGCCCGTTCGCGAGCTCACCACAGGCTCGACTCTGGCCAGCCGCTACCAGATCATAGAAGAGCTGGGCCACGGCGGCATGGGCAAGGTCTACAAAGTCTTCGATACTGAAATCCAGGCCAAGATGGCCCTGAAGCTCATCAAGCCCGAGGTCTCGGCCGACAAGACCACCATCGAGCGCTTCCGGAATGAGCTTAAGATTGCCCGGGATATTTCCCATAAGAATATCTGCCGGATGTATGACCTCGGCAAGGAAGCGGGCAACTATTTCATCACCATGGAGTACGTGTCCGGAGAAGACCTCAAGAGCTTTATCCGGAGGTCGAGGCAGTTGGTTGTGGGAACGGCCATTTTCATTGCCAAACAGGTCTGTGAGGGACTGGCTGAGGCGCACCGGCTGGGAGTTGTCCATCGGGATCTGAAGCCCGGCAATATCATGATCGACAAGGAGGGCAATGCCAAGATCATGGACTTCGGGATCGCCCGGTCCATATCGGCGAAGGGGATCACGGGCGCGGGAGTGATGATCGGGACGCCCGAATACATGAGTCCTGAGCAAGTCGAGGGGAAAGAGGTTGATCAGCGCTCCGATATCTATTCGCTGGGCATTATTCTCTATGAAATGATGACCGGGCAGGTGCCTTTTGAAGGAGATACGCCGTTCACCATCGGCGTGAAACAGAAGAGCGAAATCCCGAAAGATCCCAGGGAGCTGAATGCCCAGATTCCGCAAGACCTCAGCCGCCTGATTCTCCGCTGCTTGGAGAAAGACAAAGAGAAGCGCTATCAGAGCGCTGATGAGCTGAGGACCGACCTTGAGAGAATCGAGAGAGGCATCCCGACCGGAGAACGTCCCATCCCCAAAAGGAAGACGGCCACGGCAAAACCGATCACCTTGACCATCAGCCGGAAGAAGCTGTTCGTTCCCGTCTCTGTATTCATTGTTCTCGTCATCGCGGGCGTGATCCTTTGGCGTGTGCTCCCCTCGAAAAAACTCGCTCCCCTGCCTTCCGCTTCCGGGAAACCTTCCCTCGCCGTCCTCCCCTTTGAAAACTACTCAGGCGACGCGAGCCTCGAGAACTGGCGCTATGGTTTTCCCGAGCTCCTCATCACCGGCCTCTCCTCATCAAAATACCTCAAGGTGCTGCGGCAGGATGAAGTGAACGGCGTGCTCAAGAAACTGAACCTCACCGAAGGGAAAGCCCTGACTTCTGATAACATCAAAAAGATCGCCCAGGAAGCCGAGGTGAGCAGCCTCCTGAAGTCGAGTTTCGTCAAGGCCGGCGGGAACTTCATCATCACAGCCGCTCTGGTCAGCGGCCAAACCGGCGAGACGCAAGCCACGCTCTCCATGAAAGCGCAAAGTATAGAGAATATCTTAGGCGGGGGGCTGGATGGCCTCGTCAAGGAGATCAAGCAAGGGCTGAATATCACTCAGGAGCAGATGGCCTCGGACATCGACGTGGAGATTGGCAAAGTGATGACCAGGAACCCCGAAGCCCTGAAATACTATGTCGAGGGCGAAAGGTTTCATCTGGACTTTAAATACGACGAGGCCATCGTGTCTTTAAAAAAAGCCGTGGAGCTCGACCCCGAGTTTGCCATGGCTTACAGACTGCTCGGGGCCATCTATGGGAACATGGGACAATTTGCCAAGAGCAAGGAGAGCTACGAGAAGGCCTTCCGGCTCAAAGACCGGATGCCGCCGCGGGAATACTACATTCTCCAGGGCGATTATTACCGTCAGTCCGAGGCAACCTATCCCAAGGCGATCGAGATGTATAAGAAAGTCCTGGACATCTACCCGGACGATTATCTCGGGAATCACATGCTCGCCTTTACATATGGTGATTGTTTAGGCGAATTGAAACTGGCCATAGAGCAATACTCTAAGATATTGAAGAGCAGGCCGAGGGATCTGATAATCTACGCCAATGTTGCTGGATATTATTCAGAGCTAGGGGAAAAAGAGAAGGCGACGCAGACCATGAAGGAATTTGTCGCCAACAACCCCGGAAGCGATTTAGGGCATTTCTTCCTCAGTCGTATACTACATCGTGCAGAGGCGATTTGACCTCGCAATGCAGGAACTGGACCAAGCGATCACTATTTGTCCAGACAAAAGGCGATATATACAGGGTGTAAAGGAGATATTTTATATTACAAAGATGATCCTGAAGAGGCCGCCAGATTCTATCGGACCTGGCTGGATAACACAAAAAATGACCAAGAAAAAACGCGGGCCGTGTGGAGTCTTAATTACGTAGACATCCTGACGGGAAGGCCCGAAGAGGCCCTGATGCGGTTAAAATCCTACCAGAAGCTGTTTGAAAAGACAGATCCACTTTTTTTTCATTGCATTAGAGGTTTTGCTTACATGGCAAGTCAGATGCCCGAGCTAGCGCTTGAAGAATTCAAGAAGGCTGACGCCCTTGTTCCGGAAAGCGAAGTCCCCAAGAAGAGAGAGGGCTATTTTTGGGAAGCCGTCGCCCAATTGGAAATAGGGAACCTTCCTGAAGCTGAAAAGCTGTCTGGAGAGATCGATCGCCTTATTCCCGGGTTTATGAGGAAGGCGAAGGGCACGTTCATCCTCTATCTTCGGGGAAGGCTGGCGCTGGCCAGAAAGAACTTGCCTGATGCTCTGAAGCTCCTCGACGAAGCCGTGGCTCATTGCCCAGGAGAAAACTATTATGGATATCGTCCAAATAAATGCACTTTATCTTGACAGCCTGGCTTCAGCCTGCCTCGAGATGGGAGACGTCGACAACGCACTCAAAAACTATGAAAAGATCACCCTTTTGACTTACGGCCGGAATGATTGGGGAGATCTCTACGCCAGGAGTTTCTATAACCTGGGCAAGATCTACGAGCAGAAAGGTTTAAAGAGCAAAGCAGCCGAGAACTACGAAAAATTCATCAGCCTCTGGAAAGACTGCGAGCCCCGGTTCCGGCCGCTCGTTGAGGACGCCAGGAAACGTCTGGCCGGGCTGACGGGCACTTGACTTGCTGACTGACGAGCTGGCTGTATCCGTCCTGTTTAAAGGCCCATTTTTCTAAAACCTGAGCAGTCCGGATATTATTTTCCACTCGGAGCGAAAGCAATTCTCCAGAATTTCATTTTCCCGTCCGCCTGCCGCTTCATGACGATCAGGAAATTATTGGCCATGGCCGTGACCGTTCCGTCCTTGAGTGTGGTTTTTCCCGTTGCCAGGCCGTACAGAACGACCGCGTCACCGGCAAGGTCAGCGCCATCGTACATATGGGAAAATTCCGATTTGCCCATCGCCAGCACTCCGGCATAGAATTCCTTGAACGCCTGTTTCCCCTTAATCAGTGAAAGCCCCGGGGTGAGAACAACGACATCGTCCGCCGTGTTGCTCAAAATTCCCTCAAGGTTTCCGGCTTTGACATATTGCTCATGGGATTTGATGACATCCTTGGCTTCCTGAATCGGGTTAAGGGTGGCATATCCCGTAAAGACGAGCAAACAGCCCAGGGCTGTAATAAAAAGAGATTTTTTGAGAATACTCATAGAACCCTCCTCTTGATAATTTTGCCAATCAAACGACATGCCCTAACAATCAGAGTGTCAAGGCGCTTTAAAATAATCGGGCCCGGCTTCAACCTGCAGGAACGTGACCTTCTCGGAGACTCGCGGCGGCGGAGGTTTCTCGGCCACGAATATCAGCTTCGGATGACGGATGATCCTATCGACTGCTTCGTAGTCCGAGATGAAGGCGACGACCTTCATCGAGCCCCGCCTCGGGGACACACCATCGGGTCGACCTCATAGACTCTGCGGATTATCTCGGCCCAGCCTTTCGAGGGGAGCCGGTGGAGTGTGTCCTCGACCATCGGCAGGGCCCTGGGACCGAGGCCCGCCTTCCTCACCTTCCCCAGATGGGCATTGGCGTAAAGGCCGTAATGCTGGACCATGACCTGATCCTTGTCGGGGATATGGGAAGCGACCCGACTCCCCGAAAAGGTATTCGAACCATATCCAATTCTTTAAGGACGCCGACCCGGGCCTCCCCGAAGTCCCGGACGCGAAGACACGGCTGGCGGCGTTGCGATCATAAGCTAACCCCGGTCCGCGCCCAATATAGTTCTTGATTCTCTCTATCCGCCGGAAGCAGAAGCCACCTATCACTTCTTCGGCGACACAAGCCACTCGGGTTCGGTCGCCAGTGGGCCGCTCAATGTTTTTAGAAAGGCAATCAGATCAGCGATTTCTGTGTCCGTTAAGCCCAGCGGCTTAAGCTCGCTTTTGCCGACAGGCGCGGCCGGTGCCCTGTTGTAGTGGCCCAGAACCTCTTCCAGGGTCTTAAACTGTCCGGCGTGCATGTAGGGCGCACGTTCGGCCACGTTTCGCAACGACGGGGGCTTGAACTGGCCCGCCGCGCGCTTTTCATCGACCACCATGAAGCGTAACTCGGCGCAATGATCCGTGCTTGCGTCGCTGAACGGACCCAGGCAGTTAAACTCATCCTTGAGCACTTGCACTGCGCCCTTCGCTCGACCGATGTCCGCGGACAGGTTGGGCGCGGCGGGCACGCCTGTGTTATGAAAATCGTTATTGGTGAACAGCGGGCCGTTATGGCACTTTGTGCACTCCCCTTTGCCAATGAACAACCTTAGCCCCGCAACCTCATGGGGCGTGAGCCTGGATCTGGCTTTCCTTAGATCGTCCTTCAGGACGGCCTCGACGTATTGATCGAAGCGCGAGGGACCGGGCATGATCTTGCGCTCATAGGCAGCAATGGCTTTGCCCATGTTAGCGTAGACACGCGACACAGACATGCGATCCTCGGGCCGCATTTCATTCCACCTCTTGCTGGCCGCCTGATTCTCAACCGGACCCGCCAATATCGGAAACCGTCGCGTATTGGACAGGTCAGGCAGAGGGCCAAAGATGGCTTCGTATTCCGTTCGGTAGAAATCGGCGATCAGGTGCGCATATTGTCCGCGCGTGCCGCCATGTTCGTCCGGGCCCTCCATTGGATCGGTCGCCTGCGACCACTGGCTGTCCGTGCTGCCATCCCAGAAGAACCAGGGGCTGTAGGCCGTGCCGATGATCGTCATCGTGCGCCGCGTGGTTATTCCCACACCTATGGCCAGAGGCAAGCCGTCTTGGAACAGTTGATCGGGGTGATGGCATGTCGCACAGGCCACTTTGCCATTGCTGCTGAAACGGGTGTCGAAGAAAAGCTTCTGGCCCAGCCTGGCCGCCCTCAGATCATCGCCATACTTGTTGGATGGATCGGGCGGCAACGGCTTGAGGCTGCCGATCCACAGTGAATGGAGGGTCGTCCTTTCTTTCGCGCTCCAGAGATGGGGGTTGGCCCCGCACCCCGGGAAGGCTGCCGCAGTTGCGACCAGAACTAAGGCTAAAACCAGAGGATGCCGGGTTCTCAGGGTCACACCTGTCTGAGCATCGGCCTATTTAAGCGTCAGGTTGAACGTTACTTTATCGCTCTTCCCGTCCGCGGTGATGTGGAAATTCACCTGCCACCATCCGGCCATCTGAAACTTCATACCTTCCACGGTGTAGTCACCATTGCCCAGGTAATTGGTGACCTGAGGCTGGGTAGGCAGGCCGTGACCGTGCTCCGGCATCAAACCATCCACGAGGATTTTCGCATTTTCCACGGGTTTTCCAGCCGAGGTCTCAAGATGGATCGTCCAAGTGTGGATCTCGTTGATGGGAATCGGCTCGAGCGCGCTCTTGAATGAGACCTTGTATAATCGCCGATCCGAAGTGCGTGTGGTAGCGAAGTCAGGAGTGGCCGGCGTGGGATTCTTGTGCGCCATCCTGATGGCAACCACGACTGCAATGACCAAAACGACAACGGCCAGCGACCCAAGCACCCACCAAATAACTCCACGCTTGTTGCGCGACTCCCGCCGTGAGAGCTGCGTATCAGGTTTCGACTCTTGAGATGTATTCATAAGGCGTCTCCTCTATTTCTTCTGGTATTTGTCGAACCAGGCCACGATTCTGTTCAGGCGGTCGGCCAGGTGGGGAAATTCGCGGATGCCGTGAGGTTCTCTGGGGTAGAGGACCATCTGGGCCTCGGCCTGTTTGAGCTTCTTGAGACCCATATAGAATTGGAGGGCCTGCGGCAGTGGACAACGATGGTCTTCGATGCATTGCATGAGCAAAATAGGAGTCCGGCAATTCTTGATGTATGAGATGGGAGATGTTTTGCGGTAGATGGCAAAATTCGCCTCGTCATAGGGCAAGCCGAAATCTTTTTCGTACTGGAGGTAGCAGTCGTCGACACCGAAACAGGAAGCATTATCGACCGTGCTCCGCTCCGAGGCCGCCGCAGAAAACCGGTCGGTGTGGCCGACGATCCAGTCGGTCATGATTCCCCCGTAGCTGACGCCGGTCACAAAAAGCCTTTTGGCATCGATGTACTCTTTCTGGCACATCACGTCCACAGCCGCCATGAGGTCATCATACTCTTTGAAATACCAGTTGCCGGCGATCGAGGCCTGCCAATCTTCTCCGTAATCCGAGCTTCCCCGATAGTTCACGAGGAGCACAACATAGCCGTTCGCCGCATACCACTGGCCCTCGGGGTAAAAATAGTTGCCGTCCGTGCCCTGCGGGCCGCCGTGGATCTTGAGAATGAGCGGGTACTTCTTTTGAGGGTCAAAGTCAGGCGGCTTGATGATAAACCCCTCCCCTATCTGACCGTCCGGATTCTTAAACTGGATTTTCTCGGTCGAGCCGATGAGGAGCTCATCCAGGACCGGCGTGTTCAGGTGGGTCCTCTGGACAAGGGCCTTGCCGTCTGTCGAGGCGGTAAAAAGCTCTTCGGGATGGTCATTGTCTTCGCAGGTGAAAGTCATAAGCTTGCCGTCTTTCGAGATCGTGAGGCCGGCGACCCGCCTCTCGCCTCCGATAACTTCTGCCCGCTCTCCTTTTTTGACTGAGAATTTGTAGACGGGCTCGCGCGCTTTGTCAGGGACGATCGCAAAGATGAATTGGCCGTCCGGGCTCCAGTGGAACTGGGTGATTTCGCGGTCCAGGTCCTGGGCCAGAACACGCGGTTCTCCGCCCTGGGCGGGCATAATCTGGAGGTGCCTGAGTTTATAGAAATTATTAGGCTCCGTCGAAGAGAGATAAGCGATGAATTTCCCGTCGGGAGACCAGTGTGGGGAGCTGTCCGCGCCCGGGTTGGTCGTCAGTTTTTTGACTTCCCCGCCCTGGGCGGGCACAATCCAGATGTCTTCGTTATCGTTGTTGTCGTCGTCGCCGGTACGGTTTGAGACAAAAGCGATCTGAGTGCCGTCGGGCGACCACTCAATCGTCTCGTCATCAAAATTTCCGTCGCTTAGCTTCTTGGGGGCCTTAGGCTGGTCGACGGACAGGACCCAGACATGGCTCCATTCCCGGGGATCGCCAAAATAGCCTTCTCCGTCATAGAGATATTTCGTCCGGGTGATGACATAAGGGTCGTCCTTTTTCGGTTTCTTGGTTTTGTCCTTCTCGTCCTTGGGATCCTTGGGGTCGGTCGAGATGAAGGCGATCCGCTTGGAATCAGGCGACCAGGCGAACTCGCCCACCCCCGGCTCCCAGTCGGTGAGCTGCTTCGCTTCACCGCCCAGGGCCATATCCAGGAGCCAGATCTGGTTCTCTTTGGTCCGGCTGGACACAAAGGCGAGATATCGTCCGTCCGGGGACCAGCGCGGTCTGGAGGATCCTTTTTCGTGGCTGGTCAGCCGATGGACTTCGCCATCCGGCAGGGTCACCATGTAGATATCGTGGGACCGTTTGAGCTCGCCTTCCTTGCCCTCAACCGGGACGTTCTCGGTCAGGACAAAGGCGATTTTCTGGCCCTGGGGCGAGATCCGGATGTCGGAGATGGACTTGAATCGAAAATTGTCGTTGACCGTAAATTTTCTTTTGCCTTCAGCGACGAGCCAAGCGAAGGTTAAAAGAAGGCAGAGAAAGAGGGCGAGGGATTTTCTCATGATTGGCCTCCCTTCGGATGAATATTAGCTGTCCTCTCCGTTGAGATAGACTTTTTGGACATAAGGTGAGGTTGCGGCCACGAGCATGGCCCCGTAATCAAGGTCGAAGGCGACCTCATCGCCGACTTCGAGGCCGGAGCTTTTTCCATCGGCAATCAAATGATCGCTGCTGGCGCCGAGAATCTCGATATCCACCCGTGGATAGAGCAGGCCGAAGAAGAAATCCTGGCGTCCGACGTTGAGGATGAGCCTTCTTATTTCGCCCCGGTCCTCAAATTTCGGGATGCTCCCGAAGGCATCCAGCCCGATGACTCCCCAGGGTACGGACGGCTTGACCTTCGCTTCGATGACTTCGGCGATGAGCGTGAAGGCGTCGCAGTGGAGGCCGGGAATGCCGTGCTCCCTGAGGTCGCGTCCTCCGAGAAGGAGTGCGTCTCCGACCCGGACGTTGTCGATCCTCTTGGTTTCCCGGACGGCCTTGAGCCAGGAAAAGACGTTCGAACAGCCGATCGAAACGTACTGGAGCTTGATGCGGAACTTGTTTTCTAAGCCTTCGGCCAGAGATGAGAGGAGTGACATGTTGTTCTCATCGGCTTCGACTCCTCCGAAACAGCCGAGGTTCGTCCCGATGCCGGCGAGTTCGACTCCTTTTAGGGAGAGCACGTCGCGGGCCACAGCGTCCAGATCCTGGGGCATGATCCCTTCCCTCAGATCGCCCATCTCGACCATCAAGATGACCTTGTGGATGCGCCGGCTCTCGAGCGCCGCCTCCGACAGCCTCCGGATAACCGCGGTCTCGGAATTGAGGCTGAGATCAGCGTACCGGACTACATCCTCGGCTTCGCTCAAGGTGGGCAGCCGGAGGAGAAGGTACGGCCCGGGGAGGCCTGCATCTTGCAGCCGCCGCAGATTAAGGATACGCGAATCGGCCAGGACGGATATGCCGTTTTTCTTGAACACGGCGGCGATCGTCGGGTCGGCGCAGACGCCCTTGGTCACCCCCATGAAGGTTTTGATGCCCTTGGCGCCGTAGAGTTCGATCAGTTTGCGGACGTTGTGACCGATCTTGGCCAGATCGATCTCCAGCCTGGGGGTTTTCCTGGTCATTTTTTTCCGGGGCCGTAAAGGATTTTTCCCGGCAGGGCCCCGGTGTGGTTGCCGTGGTCGATCACCACTTTCCCATTGACGATCACGTAATCGATCCCAACCGGATATTGCTCCGGCTCGGTGTAGGTCGCTTTGTCCGCGATTGTCAAGGGGTCGAAGATGACGAGGTCGGCAAAGTTTCCTTTTTTGATCGAACCCCGGTCCTTGAGTCCGAGCTTGGCTGCGGCCATCGAGGTCATCTTTTTGATGGCTACAGGGAGCGATACGAGCTTTTTCTCCCGGACATACATCCCGAGAAAACGAGGGAAGGTCCCGTAGTTCCGAGGATGTGGCATGCCGCGATGGAGGGGGCCATAAGGGGCGAGGGCGAACCCGTCCGAACAGAGCATGACGAGCGGGTGTCGGAGGACGAGTTCCGTGGTCTCGTCGTTCATCCCGAACCCGACGATGTCGACATTGCCGCCCTCTTCGACGATCAGGTCGCAGGAAAATTCATACGGATCCTGATGCATCTCCGCGGCGGCCTCGCTAATCCTCTTGCCGATAAATTTTTTATTGGATTCGTTATTGGCGTCAACGATCAGGATGTCCTCCCAAGAGCTCCCTTCCAGCTTTTCCATGGTCTCATCCCGCATCTTCCGTCTCAGCTCCGGGTCTTTTAGCCTCTTGACCAGGGCTTCGCTTCCGCCGTCCATCGCCCAGCGGGGGAAATTTATGGACAGGCCGGTGCTGTAGGCCGTGTAGGGATAGCGGTCGGCGGTTACCTTAAGGCCTTTCTGCTGGGCCCTTTCGACGAGGTCGATGAGCATGGGCACTTTCCACCAATTCGTCCTCCCGCAGGATTTGAAATGGGAGATTTGGAGCGGCAGCCCGGCGGCCTCGGCGATATAGATAGCCTCGGCGATCGCTTCGACGACGGCCTGATCTTCACTCCGCACGTGGGTCGCGTAGAATCCGCCGTATCGCGCGGCCACCCGGCAGAGTTCGACAATCTCTTCGGTCGAAGCGAATCCGCTTGGGGTATATTCCAAACCTGTGGAAAGACCCACGGCCCCCTGCTCCATGGCTTCGGCGACAAACTTTTTCATCCTGTCAAGCTCTTCGGCCGTGGGCTTTCTCCGGTCCTCATTCATGACCAGGCTCCGGATGGTCCCCTGCCCGACAAGAGTCGCGTAATTGAAAGCGACTCCTCCCTTTTTGACCCGGGCAAAGTAGCCCTCCAGGTTCTGCCAGTCTCTGGTCAGATTGACTTTGGCCAAGAATTCCTTTTCTTCATCAGAGGCTTCCGCCTTCATGGGAAATGAAGAACCTCCGCAGTTCCCGGTGAGCTCGGTTGTCACGCCCTGGCGAATTTTGCTTTCGCACTTGGGGTTGAGGAGGACCTGGGGGGCGTCCGAGTGGGCGTGGATGTCGATGAAGCCGGGAGAAACGACTCTGCCGGTTGCATCGATCATAAGTTTTCCGGTCGCGCCTCGAAGATCGCCCACGGCCTGAATCTGTTCTCCGATGATTCCGAGGTCGGCCTTGAAGGCTTTATCGGTCAGGCCGTCGACCACGGTGCCGCCCTTGATGATCACATCAAAGGCAGCCGGAGCGGACGGTTTACCCGACCCGAATGCCTTTCCGCCGATGCCCAGAAGGACTCCGGCCTGGACGGAAGTTTTTATAAAATCGCGGCGGTTAATCGCTTTGGTCATTTTTCTTTTCTCCTTCGGCAGTCCGAAAAATCGTCCCCGTTTCTGAGCGCAGGGACGGTGTTATCTCCATGTTAGTATTTTTGTTTATACCAATCTTCACCAATTGTCAAACAAGGACGTCTCTCTCGTCATCTCGTCGTCTCGTCGTCAGAGCTCCGTCTTATATTTCAGCCGGAAATGCGACGGGGTGATCTTCTCGAGTCTCTTGAAATTCTTGGTAAAGTGGCTCTGGTCGAAATAGCCCAGCTCGTCGGCCAGGTCGGCGAGCGTGATCTCGGTGTTGAGAAGCAGGTAGCGGGCATATTCGATCTTCATCTTGTTGATGTAGGTAGTGAGGGAGAGGCCAGTTCCTTCTCGGAACAAGTGGAGGGCGCGGCCGACGCTCAGCCCAGCCTCGCGGGCGACGTCACGGGCGGAGATCTTGCGGGTGAAATTCTGGTTGATGTAATCCCGCATTTTCTGGAGCCGGACGCTTCTCTTCTTATCCTTGATCGTTGCGACCTTGTCCATGAAATTTTCAAGGATCGACTTGACCTGGTCAAGGAGCTCCTCCAGGTCGGTCACCTTGTTGAGCTCGGTGAGATACGAATAGTTCAGGCCGAGCAGTTCCTCCGCTCCGGCCCCGGCCTCGATGGCCGCCCGGGAGATCATGACGATGAGCTCGATGATCCGGACCTTGATGACATCGAAATTCATGCCGCTCTCGAAGAAGATCGAGCCCAGGAATTCGTTCAGGATCTCGCGGGCCCCGCTGGCGTCTCCCAGCTTGACCTTGCGGATGATCTCATCCTGCTTATCGAGGATCTTCCGGGAGATGTCGGGGTTGTCTCTCTTGAGATCTTCGAGAAAGTTGGCGATCTTGTATTGCTGGACATACTGTTCGTTCCGTTTCTTCAAAAAGCTCAGGTCGTTGATCTGGGCGGAGCCGGTCAGAGCCAGGAGGTCGGTGACGTAGCCTTTGACTTTCTTGAGCGAGAACGATTTGACGTCGAATTTTTTGACCTGAAGAGCCCGGGACGAGCCCGAGAGCCTCTTCAGATTCTCCTGGACTTCTTCCCGGAAATCCTTCTTCATCTCGGGGAAGATGGCGAATCCACTCAGGAAACCGCCGCTGAGCTTCTTATGGAAGACGATCGGGACCGCAAAGAGAATGAGACCCAAGGGGCAGGTCGTGATGTAGCCCTCACCCCAGCGATAGGACTCCCGGACCGCCTTCGCCAGGGTCTCCCGGCAGGCCTGAAGAAGTTGGGTTTTGGCGCCGGAAACATATCTCCGGCAAAAAGCGCACTTCCTGCCGTCGCGCAGCGATTTTTCCGTCCGGGTCGACCAGAATCAGGGGCAGCCCTGTTTTTGCCTGGTAATCTCCGGCGAGCCGCGTGAACTTTTCTTTGGAGATGTATGTCTTGAGCTGCATCTCGATCGCTTACTTTTTGCCCTCTAAATCTAGCCAAATTATACAAGAGATGGGTAAAAAAAGCTACCCCTTGACGGAGCAATTATGGTAGAGTATACGCGATGATCAAGCTCCTCCAGGACATCGCCTCTGCCGTTGAAAATGGAGATTCGGCCGCCGTCAAGGAGCTCGTCCGCCGGGCTCTGGTATCGTCCGTTCCGCCGGACCGGGTCTTGAACAGCGGCCTGGTCCTGGGGATGAACACCATCGGCCAGAAATTCAAGAAGAACGAGGTTTTTATCCCCGAGGTCCTCATCGCCACCCGGGCGATGAACGCCGGCCTGGAAATTTTGAGGCCGGCCTTGACCCAGACCGGCTTCCGATTCAAGGGCAAGGTGGTCCTGGCCACGGTCAAGGGCGACCTCCACGATATCGGGAAAAAGATCGTCGGGATGATGCTGGAGGGAGCGGGTTACGAGGTCCTGGACATCGGCGTCGACATCTCCAAAGAGCGCGTATTGAGTTCGGCCAAAAAAGAACATCCCGATGTCGTCGGCCTCTCGGCGCTCCTCACCACGACGATGACCTACATGAGAGAAGTGATCGAGGCCCTGGAATCGGCCCGGTTGAGGAAAAAGGTCAAGATTATCATCGGCGGAGCCCCTGTCACCAAATCCTACGCGGAGGAGATCAAGGCCGATGGCTATGCCCCGGATGCGGCCTCGGCCGTGAGCCTGGTCGGGAGCCTGCTCCGATGAAGAAACTCAGCCTCGAGATTGTCTCCCCCGCCCTGAAGCTTCCTGTTTGTGAGGGAGATAGTCTCGCCGAGAAAATCGAGGAAGCCGGAATTCCTCTGAGCACTTACTGCCGCAAACGGGGAGTGTGCGGCAAGTGTTTTGTCGAGATCGTCAGAGGGCGAGGTCCCTCCGCCAACAGAGAAAGAATCGCTCTTGATCCGGCAGAAAAAAATGCCGGCCCGTTCAAGACTCTCGTGCCTCTACAAGATTCGTGGAAGCCTCGCCGTCAAGATTCCCCGCGGGTCTTTGTTCCGGGAGACGAATATCCTCACGACCGGCCAGCGGATGTCGGTCGTCGTGAATCCGCCGGTCAAAAAATACTTCCTCGAAGTGCCCTCGCCGCGGATATTGAATCCGGCGTCTGCCCTCGAACTGGTCGAAGAGGGGCTCAAGAGAAAAGGGCTGAGGGTGCCTCTCCCGCTTCTCAAGAAACTTCCGGCACTTCTCCAAGAAACTCAGGGCCGGCTGACGGCAGTCATTTTTGACGAGGAGGAGATCCTCGCCCTCGAGCCCGGCGATACGACAGACAAAAATTATGGGATCGCCGTCGACCTGGGAACCACGACCGTGGTGGTCGAACTCGTCGACCTTCAGACCGGAGCAACGGTCGACCTGGCCACGGCGCTCAACAGCCAGTCCAGGTTTGGCTCGGACGTTGTGTCCAGGATTTCGCACGCTTTTCTGAGCGATCAGAACTTGGAGGATTTGCGGCTGAGCATTGTCCGGCAGCTCAACGGCCTCATTCACGAGCTGGGAGAGCGAAACCATATCCCCAAGAGCAGCCTTTACGAGGTCGTCGTGGCGGGGAACACAACGATGAACCATCTTCTCCTGGGGCTTCCGGTTAAAACCCTTGCCGTTGCTCCCTTTAACGCCGTTTTTTCAAGCCTGGACGAATTTCTGGCGACAGAACTGGGACTAGAGCTCAACGAACAGGCCAAGGCTTTCATCGTCCCCAATATCAAGAGCTTTGTCGGTGGGGATATCTCTGCCGGGATCCTGGCCTCGGACCTGGCCCGCCGGCCGGGGAATTTTATTTTTGTCGACCTGGGCACGAACGGCGAGATCGTTCTCAAGAAGGGCAAATCCCTGTGGGCGACATCGACCGCGGCCGGGCCGGCCTTCGAAGGAATGAATATCAGCTCAGGGATGCTGGCCCTTCCCGGCGCGATCTACAAGGCCGAATTCGGAAAGAAGCTTGATGTTTTTACAATAGGTGACCGCGCTCCCATCGGGATCTGCGGCACGGGCCTGATCGACCTTCTCGCCCTGTTCAAGAAGAAGGGAGACATCACTCCTCAAGGCAAGATCGTCCCCGAATCAAGGATTCTCCCCGTTACAGAAGGAGTTACCATCACCCAGAAGGATGTCAGGGAAGTTCAGTTGGCCATCGCTGCGGTCAAGACAGGAGTTAAGATGATGCTGGAGAAGGGCGGCCTGAGCCCCGAAGACCTCGATGGAATATTGATCGCCGGCGCCTTCGGGAATTATCTCAATGTCCGAAACAGCCAAGCCATCGGTCTCCTGCCCGCGATCGCTCGGAAGAAAATCGTCTTTATCGGGAACGCTTCTCTGTCCGGAGCCAAGGAGTTGCTGCTCTCCTCTCCGAGCCGGAGGTTCCTCAAAAAGATGATCAAGTCGGTCACCCATGTCTCCCTGGCCTCAGACCCGGAATTCCAGAAAAAGTTTATCGAATCCCTCGAATTTCCCGAGGCGGATCCCCGATGAAAATCGCGATCTCCGGAAAAGGCGGAACGGGAAAATCGACGATCGCCGGTCTTCTGGCCCATTATTTGGCCGGCGCAGGCTACAAAGTTCTGGCCGTGGACGCCGACCCCGACGCCAACCTGGCCTCCGCCCTGGGGATTCCGGCGGCCGAAGCCTCCCGGATCATTCCCGTTTCGGCCCAGCGGGACCTTGTCAAGGAGAGGACCGGGGCCAACCCGAAGGAGTTCGGCCAGCTGTTCAAGATCAGCCCACGGGTGGACGATATCCCCGACGGACTCTCGATCAGTTTCCGGGGCATAAAGCTCCTGGTCATGGGCGCGGTGAGGAAGGGCGGCCAGGGTTGTGCCTGCCCCGAGAATGTCCTCCTCCGCAGCCTCCTCTCGGAAATCCTGCTCAACCGGGACGAGGCCGTGGTCGTGGACATGGAGGCCGGGATTGAGCATCTGGGCCGCGGGACGGCCCGGGCGATCGATACCCTGGTCATCGTGGTCGAGCCGGGCGAGCGAAGCGTGGCCACGGCCCGCACTATCTTCAGGCTGGCCGAAGAGATCGGCCTTCACTCCTTCGCAGTCATCGGCAACAAAATCCAGAACCAGGAGCAGCGCGACTGGATCGTCTCCCAGTTCGTTCCCGGACTTATCATCGGTCTCCTGCCTTATAGCGAAATGATCCGGGATGCCGACCTCAGGTCCCAGGCGCTCATCGACATTTTGGACGAGCCGCTCCGGCGCGAATTCCAGGCCATCACCGACGCGCTCATCGCCCGGGCCGGCGCGACTCCCGGAAGCGGCCGCCGCGTTTAGAAATTCTGGTACAGCATCCCGTATTTTTTGCCCGCGAATTTAGCATAATTTTACAAATTGTCGCGGCGCCGGTCCTATAACCAAGGGCCTCGCTGGAGTAAACTGGACTCGAAAGAATCTGGAAGAGAGGTATGCCCATGACGTTTCATCCTCAATGCCTGGCGACGGCCATCGGCAGCCTGCCCCACACTGACCCCGCGGCCGCCTGTGATGTCGTCTTGAACAGCATTCCCGAAATCCCCATTTGGCCCCAGCTGCCGCACGACGGATTTCAGGGAGGGTATGGAGATCCAATACTGCGAGGGACTGCCCGGCGTCGTCCTCGACGAGGCCACGCAGCGGATGTACTTTGACACGAGCAGAGACATGACCTCGGAGCTGGAGAAGTTCTACGAGAATTATATGGCGGAGAACCTGGAGCACTTCCGGATCTCCCCGGATTTCAGCCGCGGCCTCTATGCCATGGAAAAAAAGCTGAGCGCCCGGAAGCCCGCCGGCCTGAAGTTTTTCAAAAACCAGGTCACGGGCCCCATCACCATGGGCCTGGGCCGGGTCGACGAGAACAAGCGGGCCGTCTATTACAACGAGGTGTTCCGGGACGTCATCGTCAAGGGCGATGGAGATGAAGGCCCGCTGGCTTCTGAACAAGTTCAGGTTCCTGGGCTGCCCCCAGATCTGCTTCATCGACGAGCCGATCCTCTCGGCCTTCGGGTCATCGACCTATGTCAGCGTCCAGAGGCCCGACGTCGTCCAATATCTCCATGAGGTCATCGAGGCCGTCCACAAGGAAGAGCGGCCTGGCCGGCATCCATTGCTGCGGCAACACCGAATGGACGATCCTGATCGACGCCGGCGTCGACATCATCAGCTTCGACGCCTATCGAGTTCGGCGAGACGATCGCCTACTACGCCGACAAGGTCGGGGAGTATCCTGGAGACGGGGCGGAATCCTGGCCTGGGGGATCGTGCCCACGTCGGTCAAGATCGCAGCAGGAAACAGCCGGAAAGCCTCGTCTTGAAGCTGAACACCGTGGTCAATAACCTGGCCTCCAAGGGAGTCGACAAAAACCTGATCTGGGAGCAATGCCTGGTCACGCCGAGCTGCGGGACGGGATCGCTCCCCGTGGAACTGTCCGAAAAAATCTTTAGCGAACTCTGCGAAGTCAGCCGGCGCTTGCGACGCTGACTGCTGACCGGGAAGGAAATATTTTCGAATTCGAAAGAAGAGAGTGAATGATGAGCGATAAGATCAAAGTGGAGAGTTCAGACACGCATCCTGTTGATGGCCTGGGGAAGAAGAATCTCGAGACCGTCTTGGACCGGGCCGAACAGCAGAAGCCTCACTGCGGCTTCGGCGAGCAGGGCCTCTGCTGTCGCCACTGTTACATGGGCCCCTGCCGGATCAACCCGACCGGCAAAAACCCTCAAAAGGGCGTTTGCGGCGCCACGGCGGAAGTGATCGTCGCCCGGAATTTTGCCCGGATGATCGCCGCCGGAACCGCGGCCCACTCTGACCACGGCCGGGAGGTCGCCCGGACGCTTGCCCTGGCCGCCCAGCACCCCGAGTCCGGCTACACCATCAAGGATGTCCAGAAGCTCAAGAAAGTCGCGCAGGTTTTCGGCTGTCGCCGCAGAGACAAATCCAAAGAGGAGCTGGCCCTCGAGGTCGCCCGGAGAAGGCCCTCGCCAAGTTTCGGCCAGCAGGAGGGCGAGATCTGCCTTCATCAGGCTGGCTCCCGAAACACGGCAGGCCCTCTGGCGCGCCCTCGACATCGTCCCCCGCGGCATCGACCGCGAGGTCGTGGAGATGATGCACCGGACGACCATGGGCGTGGACCAGGACCACCGGAACATCATGCTCCAGGGCGCCCGGACGGCCCTGGCGGACGGCTGGGGAGGCTCGATGATCGCCACCGAGCTCCAGGATATCCTCTTCGGCACCCCCTCGCCCGTCCGGGGCAAGGTCAACCTGGGAGTGCTCTCCGAGACGCGACGTCAACATCGTCGTCCACGGCCACGAGCCGGTTCTCTCGGAGATGCTGGTCGTCGCGGTCACAGGATAAGGAATTGATCGAGCCTGGCCAAGTCGCAGGGGCGCCTCGGGAATCAACCTGGCCGGGATCTGCTGCACGGCCAACGAGATCCTGCTGCGCCACGGCCTTCCCATCGCCGGTAATGTCCTCCAGCAGGAACTCGCCATGGCCACCGGCGCCGTGGAGGCCATGATCGTCGACGTCCAGTGCATCATGCCTTCGCTCTCTCAGCTCTGCAAGAATTTCCATACCCTGCTCATCACCACCTCCGCCAAAGGGCAGGATCGAGGGGGCCAGACACGTCGATTCTCCATCCCGAAAATGCCCTCGAGACGGCCAAAGCGATCATCACGGAGGCCATCGTGAATTTCCCCAACCGGGGCCCGGTCGACATCCCCAACGAAAAAATGGACCTCGTCGCCGGGTTCAGCCACGAGGCCATCAACTATATGCTGGGCGGAAGTTTCCGGGGCTCCTACGTCCCCCTCAATGACAACATCATCAACGGCCGGATCAAGGGGGTCGCCGGCGTCGTCGGCTGCTCAAACCCCAAGGTCGTCCCACGACCAGTGCCACGTCAACCTGGTGGAGGAGCTCATCGCCAACGATATCCTGGTCGTCCAGACCGGCTGCTCGGCCATCGCCTGCGCCAAGGCCGGGTTTCTCGACACCCGAATCGGCCGAGAAATATGCCGGCCCGGGGCTGGCGGAAGTCTGCCGGGCCGTGGGGATGCCGCCCGTCCTCCATTCAGGCTCCTGTGTGGACAACAGCCGCATCCTCATCGGCTCTGTCCGAGATGGTCAAGGTCGGCGGACTGGGCAAGGACATCAGCGACCTTCCGGTGGCCGGCGCGGCGCCGGAATGGATGAGCGAAAAAGCCATTGCCATCGGCCAGTATTTCGTCGCCTCGGGCGTCTTTACCGTCTTCGGCGATCGGGCTCCCCGTCACGCGGGAGCGCCGTTTTCAGCGCATCACATTTTTCGAAGAGTTCGAAGAACATTTTCGGCGGGATGTGGGCGGCCGAGCCGGATACCCGGCAAAATGGCCGGCATGATCATCGACCACATCAACCAAAAGCGGGAAAAGCTGGGCATCGGCAAGGGCAAGGAGCGAGTGCTGTTCGATATGGAAATGCGCCGGGATCGAGATCTGGAGAGTTTGAGGAGAGCCATGTCGAAAATAATCGCCACCAGGGCCATCCGCGGGGCCCACAAGCTCGTGGCCCGGGCCGAAAAAGAGCTCACCGAGCTCTGGAAGAAAAAGGTCCCGAGACCAAGGTCGAATTCCCCAATACCGGCTACTACCTCCCGATTTCCTATGGGATGCTGGGGCTGAAGATCGAAACGCTGGGCGGCCTCAAGGAGCTCCTGGAGGAAGCCAAGAGGCTTCTTCCTCCGATCCCCGATGAGAGGCTCTGGCTTCCCTATCTCGGGCACACCCTGGACGCCGGCATGGCGACGCTGTTTGCCGATGAGATCATCGAGGCCATCAAGTACACCCAAAGCCCGCTCCCCTATCTTCCCGAGCCGAATCCGCGTGACGGCCAACTCTGGCTGGGCGCGGCCAACGACGTGATCATGCGGGAGCGGGGCATCGAGTTCGTGGACGGCACGGCGCCCGGCTTCGCCGCCTGCGTCGGCTACTGCCCGACGAATGAGATCGCCGTCAAGATCGCCCGCGAGCTCCAGGAAAAGAACCTCTACGTCTTCATGTCGGCGGCCACGGACGGCAAATCCATGGCCCAGCAGCTGGCCGAAGAAGGCGTCGAGATGGGCTGGGAGACCCGGCTCGTGCCCTTCGGCGACGACGTCACGGCCTCCATCCACGCCCTCGGCTTTTCGACCACGGCGTCGCCCTCTCTTTCGGCGGCGCCCAGCCCGGCGATTTCCAGCGGGTCCTCCGCTACAACAAGAACCGCATCTTCGCCTTTGTCCTGGCCTTCGGCCCGGTCGACGATGAAAAACATGCCCAGGCGGCCGGGGCGATCAATTACGGCTTCCCGACCATCGCCGACACGGACATCGACCAGATCCTGCCCACGGGCATCTGCACCTACGAGCACGTCGTCTCGCCCGTTCCGCACGACAAGATCGTCGCCAAGGCCATCGAGGTCCGGGGCCTCAAGATCACCATCACCAAGGTCCCGATCCCCGTTCCCTTCGGGCCCGCCTTTCAAGGCGAGCGGATCCGCAAGGAAGAGATGTACGTCGAGATGGCCGGGCACGTCAAGGCCGGGCTTCGAGTTCGTGACCACCAAGAGCTCTGGACGAGGTCGAGGACGGGAAGATCGAGGTCATCGGCCCCGAAATCGACGACGTCGAAGAAGGAAGCCAGCTTCCCCTCGGCGATCTGGGTCGAGGTCGCCGGCCGGGAGATGCAGCCCGACTTCGAGCCGATCCTGGAGCGGCAGATCCACGACTTCATCAACATGGCCCACGGCGTTTTCCACATGGGGCAGCGGGACATCAACTGGGTCCGGATCAGCAAGGAGGCCAAAGAGAAGGGCTTCAAGTTCAGGCACTTCGGCTCGATCATCCACGCCAAGTTCCACGGCGAATTCGGGAAGATCGTGGACAAGGTCCAGATCAAGATCTACACCCGGGAAAAGGAGGTCCAGGCGCACGATCGAGCACGGCCCGCAAGGTCTACAGGCAGCAGGGATGACCGGATCGGCGGACATGACGGACGAGGCCGTGGACACCTTCTATTCCTGCACGCTCTGCCAGTCCTTCGCGCCGAACCACGTCTGCGTCATCACTCCCGAGCGGTCGGGCCTCTGCGGCGCCTACAACTGGCTCGACGGAAAGGCGGCCTACCAGATCAACCCGACCGGCCCCAACCAGCCGCGTCAAGAAAGGGCCGGTCGATCGACGCCGGTCAAAGGCCAGTGGCAGGGCATCAATGAATTTGTCTACGGCAACTCCCACAAAACCCTCGAGGTTTTCAACGCCTACAGCATGATCGAAAACCCGATGACCTCCTGCGGCTGCTTCGAATGCATCTCCTGCGTCCTGCCCTCGACCAACGGCATCATGACTGTCTACCGAAATTATCCGGGAATGACGCCGAGCGGGATGAAGTTCTCGACCCTGGCCGGGACGGTCGGCGGCGGCGTCCAGACGCCCGGGTTCATCGGCCACAGCAAGCTGTACATCGGAAGCAGGAAATTCATCAGCGCCGAAGGCGGCGCGAAGCGAATCGTCTGGATGAACAGGGAGCTGAAGGAAGAGCTGGCGCCCGTGCTCAAGAAGATCGGCGAACGGGAGGGGATTCGCGAATTTTGTCGAGATGATCGCCGATGAGACCGTGGCCGCGACGGAAGAGGAGGTCCTGGCATACATCACCAAGATGAACCATCCGGCCCTGGCCATGCCGCCGCTGTTTTGAGGTTCCACAGACGATGAACACCATCGCCATCGCGGGAAAAGGCGGGACCGGGAAGACGACCGTCGCCGCCCTGATCATCCGCTGGCTCAGCGAAAACAAAGGCCGTCCCATCCTGGCCGTCGATGCCGATTCGAACGTCAACCTCAACGATCTGCTGGGCGTCCCCCTCAAAGAGACGATCGGCAACATTCGGGAAGAGATGAAGGACAAGGATCGGCGAGCCTGCCCGGGCGGAATGACCAAGCAGCAGTTCCTGGAATACAAGATCCAGTCAAGCCTGGTGGAGACCAGACCCTTCGACCTCATGGCCATGGGCCGGCCCGAAGGCCCGGGCTGCTATTGCTATGCCAACAACCTGCTCCGGGACATCCTGCAGACGCTGGCCGCGAACTATGCTTACGTCGTGATCGATAACGAGGCCGGGATGGAGCACCTGAGCCGCCGGACACGCCAGACGATCGATTATCTGCTCATCGTTTCCGACCCTTCGACGAGGGGCATAGCGACGGCGGGCAGGATCAGCCGGCTTCTGTCCGAGCTGGATACCCGCGTCGACAAAAAAATATCTTGTCCTCAACCGGGCCGCTCGATCCCAGTCCCCCGCCCTCAACAAGGCCGATCGAGGCCGAGGGGCTCGAGCTCCTGGCCGCCATCCCCGAGGATGAGAAGCTCTTGGAAATGGATCGGGAGGGGATCCCGATCTGGTCCATCCCGCCCGGCCGGCGGCCTACCAGGCCGTGGGCCGGATGATGACCAAGCTCGAATCTGAAGATGAGAGAAGACCATGACCTTTGAAATACCCAAAGAGACAAGCCCCGGGAGGATTGTCGAAGTGACCATCGGCGCGACGGCCGAGCAGGGCGGCACGCCGCTCCCACACCGTGACCATCGGCGGGAGCACGGGCCTTCCCTTCCATCTTCTTCGAAGGCCGTCCATCCCCATCGCCCCCTTGTGGCCATGGAGGTCTTTGACAAAGCCGCCGGCCAAGTATCCTGATTCTCTGCGCGAATTCTTCCAGGACGTCCTGGACAGGCCCGGCGAGATGGCCAAACGCTGTGTCGAGGAGTTCGGCGCCGAGCTCATCAGCGTCCGCCTGGAAGGGACCCATCCCGAAAAGGGCAACAGGAGCGCGGAGGAAGCCGCCGAGGTCGTCAAAGAAGTGCTCGCCGCTGTCAAGGTGCCTCTCATCATCACCGGGCACAGCCACTTCGAGAAGGTCAATGAGGTCATGAAGAAAGTCTGCGAAGTGGCGGCCGGCGAGAACTGCCTCATCAACTATGTCGAAACGAACAACTACAAGACCATCGCCGCGGCCTGCATGGCTTATCATCATTGCCTCGTCGGCCCAGACACCGATCGACGTCAACATGGCCAAACAGCTCAATATCCTCCTGGCCGACCTGAGCTTCCCGCCGGAGCGGATTGTCATGGACCCGCTGACCGGGGCCCTCGGCTACGGGCTGGAATACACCTATTCGATCATGGAGCGCATCCGGAACGACGGCCTGGCCGGGGACAAGATGCTGGCCTTCCCGATGCTCATCACACCCGGCTACGAAAGCGCCAGAGTCAAAGAGGCCCGGGCCCCGGAAAAGGATTATCCGAACTGGGGAGAGGAAAAGCGCAGGGGCGCTTACTGGGAAATCGCGACGGCCATGAGCTCTGCTCGTCGCCGGAGCGGACCTCCTCATCATGTATCATCCCCGGGCGGTTGACGTGGTCAAAAAGAAGATCAAGGAGATGTTCGGTTCCAAGCAGGAGAGCTAAGATGGCCCTATCCGGACTCGAGATTTTTAAGCTTCTCCCGAAAACGAATTGCGGCGATTGCGGAGTTCCAACCTGCATGGCCTTCGCCATGAAACTGGCCCAGAAAAAGGCCGAACTCAGCGCCTGCCCCTATGCCTCGGAGGAGGCCAAGGCTGCGCTGGGGGCCGCCAGCGAGCCGCCGATCCGTCTGGTCAAAATCGGAGGAGCCGCCCCTCTCGAAGTGGGAGAGGAAACTGTTCTCTTCCGCCATGAAAAGACTTTCTTTCACCGGACCGGGATCGGGATCGGGTTGAGGACTTCGGAGGGCGCCGAGAAGAATTTCGCCAAGATCAAAGAGGTCGAGGACTATAAGGTCGAACGCGTGGGCGAATTGTTGAAGGCGGACCTTTTTTTTATAACTCATGACGCCGCAGACAACGATGTTTTCATGAAGATCGTCGAGTTCGCCAAGCAGAACTCGACCAAGGGGATTGTCCTCGATTGTGCCGACGAAAACGCCTTAAGGCCGGCGCTCGACATCCTGAAGAATGACCGGCCCGGCATATTTTTGCGGAAACCTCTGGCCGATGGAGCGATCGACCTGGCCAAAGCCTACGGGGCCAGCCTCATCCTGACGGGAACGTCCTTTGAAGAGCTCAACAGCCAGTCCGAGAAGGCCCGGGCGGCTTGTTTGAGCAATCTTCTTCTTAACCTCGTGTCCGGGAATTTGGGCGAGCAGCTCCAGCGCAACACGATTTTGCGGCGGAGCGCGATCAAGAAAAGCTTCAAGCCTTTCGGCTATCCCTTGTTCACAGTCATCGATGGAGGGGACGATTTTGACTTGCTCTCCCGGGCTTCGATTTTGCTCTGCAAATACAATTCGGTGATCGTTCTTCCGGAATTCAATAGGGCTCTGCTCTACACGCTCTTCACTCTTCGGCAGAATATCTACACCGACCCGCAAAAGCCCATCCAGGTCGACCCGAAAATCTACGCCATCGGCGAACCGACTCCGGAATCGCCCGTCTTCGTCACCACGAATTTCTCTCTGACCTATTTCATCGTCTCCGGGGAGATCGAGAATTCCGGAACGTCCGCCCATCTCGTCGTCTGCGATACTGAAGGACAATCGGTCCTCACGGCCTGGGCGGCGGGGCAAGTTCGTCCCAGAAAAGATTGCCAAGTTCATCAAGGATATCAAGCTCGAGGAGCAGGTCAAAACGAGGAAGATCGTCATCCCCGGGTTCGTCGCCCAGATCAGCGGCGAGCTCGAGGAGAAGCTCCCGGGCTGGCAGGTCATCGTCGGATGCCAGGAGGCGGCCGACATACCTGCCTTCGTCAAGAGCGTCAATTTGGTTTGAGAGATTTAAGAAGCGCATGGGAAAAAACCTGAAGGTCCACTTCCTGCCCTTCGAGACGGCCGTGCACGTCGCTCCCGGAGCCTTCCTCCTGGACGCGATAAAGAAAGCCGGCCTTCCTTTCAAATCCAGCTGCGGCGGCAAAGGGACTTGCGGGGAATGCGTGGTCCAAGTTTTGAACGGCCGGGGCAAGAGCCGGCCTTCGGCGGCCCTATCGGACGACCTCGCCGGGCAGGGATATGTTCTGGCCTGCCAGACCGAGGTGACTGAAAACCTGACGGTGGAGTTGCCGCAGTTTCAAGAGATATCGATCAAGACGCTGCTGGATGCAAAGTTTATCGAAGAGAACAAGGACAAAATATCGGCTGTTTTTGAAGTCAAACCTGCCGTCAAGAGAGTAGGAGCTCACCCTCCCCAGACCCACCCTGGAAGACCACGCCGGCGACCTTGAGCGGGTCAGACGCGCCCTGCTAAAGAAAACCGGGATCAAGGAGGCGAACTGGGAATATTCGGTCTTGAGAAATCTGGCCGAATCTGTCAGGGCCAAAGACGGCGGCATCGACACGGTTCTTTTCAAAGGGAAACAAGGTTGGACAGTCTTGGACATCGAACCTCATCGGGCCGGAAAAAGAATCTGCGGTCTGGCTTGCGATATCGGGACGACGACAGTCGCCCTTTACCTGGCCGACCTGGTGACCGGAAAAATCCTCGGCGCCGCTTCGAGCTACAATCAGCAGCTAAAGTGCGGCGAAGACGTCATTTCCAGGATCAATTACGCGGCCGAAGCCAGCGAGACTCGAAGAACTCCAGGGACTCGCCGTCTCCACGATCAACCACCTCATCGCCAAGGCCGTGAAGGACGCCCGCGTGTCTCCTTCGGACATCTATTACGGATCCTTCGCCGGCAACACGACCATGACCCACCTTTTCCTGGGGATCCCCCCTCGATACATCCGTGAAGAGCCATACGTCCCGACACTCAACGAGGTTCCTCAGGTGGCTGCTCGGGAGCTGGGGCTGGCCATGAATCCCCGAGCGAGAGTGCAGTGCGCGCCGGCGGTGGGAAGCTATGTCGGCGGAGATATAACCGCCGGTCTGCTCGCAACGCCCATCCTCCGCGACTCCGCCAAAATCTCCCTTTTCATTGATGCCGGCACCAACGGGGAACTTGTGGTGGGAAACAAGGACTGGCTCGTCACCTGCGCCTGCTCGGCCGGTCCGGCCTTTGAGGGCGGGGGCATGAAAAGCGGCATGCCGGCCAGTGAAGGCGCAATCGAAGCTCTGAAGTTAGAACCGAACGGCAAAGTCATTTATCGGGTCATCGGCGGCGGCAAACCGAGAGGCTTGTGCGGATCGGGTCTCGTCGACCTGATGGCCGAGCTCTTCGTCTACGGTTATATCGATAAAAACGGCAAGTTCAATGAACCAAAGCTCGGACCGAGGCTCGTCCGCAACGGGAACGGGCTTGGTTTTCTCGTCGAAGAGGGAAAAAACTGCCATTGGGGAAAGGACCTCGTTATCACGGAGAGGGACATCACCAACCTTGTCCGGACCAAAGGGGCCGTGTTTTCGGCTTGCTCGCTCCTCTTGAAAAACGTCGGCCTGACCTTTGACCGGATCGACGCCTTCTACATCGCCGGCGGCTTCGGCCAGCACCTCGATATCGAAAATGCGATCCGGATCGGTCTTCTGCCGGATTTGCCGAGGGAAAAATTCCATTATCTCGGCAACACATCGCTCTGGGGAGCTTATCTTATTCTTCTCTCCGAGCAGAACGGCGAGATGGTCAATGCTATCGCCAAAAAAATGACCTACGTCGAGTTGAACACCGAGCCCGGCTACATGCATGAATACACCGGGGCCCTGTTCTTGCCTCACACGGAGATCGGATTGTTTCCCACAGTTCGGAAGCTTATTGCCCCGTGATCGGGGTTAATCCTAAACCCTTTAGGAGGGAAAATATGGTTGCATCGATCCTCGACTTGATAAAACAACGCGTGGTCCTTTTGGACGGAGGCTTTGGGACGGAGCTCATCGCGCACGGTTTTCCTCAGGGCGCCTGCCCGGAGGCCTGGAACGTCGAAAAACCCGAAGCGGTCAAGGCCATCCACAAAAGCTATTTCGATGCCGGATCGGACGCGGTGCTGACAAACAGCTTCGGCGGGAACAGCATTAAGCTTGCCTCGCACCACTTGGAGAAGCGCTGCTATGAGCTCAACAAGGCCGCGGCCGACGATCGCCAACGAAGTCAAGCCCAAGGGGCGCTTTGTCGGCGGCAGCATGGGGCCAACCGGAAAGTTCTTGAAGCCCCAGGGCGAATTCTCGGAGCAGGAATTCGAAGAGGCCTTTGCCGAGCAGGCCAGAGGTTTGGCCGACGGCAAGGTTGATTTCCTGTTGATCGAGACTCAGTACGACCTTCGCGAAGCGCTGGCCGCCCTTCGGGGAGCGCGAAAGGCGACCAACCTGCCCACCTTCGTGACGATGACCTTTAATCGGGTGCCCAGAGGGTTCTTCACGATGATGGGCAACAGCGTCGCCCAATGTCTCGAGGCGTTCGAAAAGGAAGGGGTCCCCGCCGTGGGGGCCAACTGCACTCTCAACAGCTCGGATATGGCCGACTTGGTCAAAGATATGAGAGAGAAGACAAAACTGCCCATCATCGCCCAGGCCAACGCGGGCAAGCCCGCCCTGTCGGCGGAAGGCGAAGTCTCTTACTCTCAGGGATTAGAGGACTATCTCAAGTATATTCCCAAGATCAAAGAAAATGGGGCGAACGTGATCGGCGGCTGTTGCGGGACGAATCCCGATTACATCAAGAGGATGGCTGAAATCCTGAAATAAAAAAAGAGGACGGCTCGACATCCTGTCCAGGAAAAGTCGCCTGTCCCCTCTTTGCTAACTCCCCGATCAGAAGCAAAGCCGAATGGCTTCTAGCTGGCTTATCCTCGGCGAGGCTGGACACGGCGCGGCGGCGTCGATGGAGTCGGGCTGCAGAAACCGGTAGGCGTCCCGATATTGACCGTCTGGGTCATGGCGTGCGCTATTGAGGACGTTGAAGAAATCGGCTGAGAGATGGACCGAGCTCTGCCCGGAAAATTGAATGCTTTTTCCAGCCGAAGTCGAGATTAGTACAAGCGTCGAGCCTGTATTGGGAGCCCCGCGGTTCGGCCAGAACCGTGAAAGTCCCCTGGTTCATCCCAGTGACAGTAATCGTCCGCGCAATGGGCTTTCCCGTTTGAGGCCGACGAAGTTGGCGCTGATGCTGAAGCCGTAGGGCAAGAAGTAGGTCCCCTGGAGCTTGAACATGTAGGTCCTGTCGCTCTGGAGAAGGCTGTCCCAGCAGAATTGTTGATGAATTGGTTTGGATTCTGGATTGCCGGTCCAGCGCGCTCTGGTTGAGTTGATCGTCGCCGCTGGAAACGCCGTTGGCTTTGGACGAGACAAAGGATGCGCTCATCTGCCAATTGTTGGAGAGTCTCTTTGGAGGCGCGATGATAAAGGCCCGGTATTTTTGTTTTAATTGGGGCGGATTGTAAGTGTGAAGACATTGCACTCCGGTCGGGGGTCGTCTGATTGTAAACGGTGATGGACTTGTTGCAGAAAAGTCATCAAGATAAGCGACGGGCTCAATTGGGCTGTTGTATTGCACCAGGAGTCTGAAATTGTTCGTGTATTTATAAACATAGGTCAGTTCGAGGGACAGGTCTGTGAAGAGTTCACGGGTCATGCCCAAAGAGAATTGCCGGCAGAGGCTGTTCTTGACATTCGCCGATTTTGCATGGCCTCCGAAGTTTTCTGAGGACCACTGGAGTTCTCATAGTTGTCGTCTCCGGATTCCAGCCAATATCCGTACACAGGTGGGGACGCTGGGGTTCATACGGCTAAAGGTTTCATAGGCCAGACCGTCGTAGTAATATCCGTAGTTCGCTCTTAAGATCGTCTTCTTATCGGAGGTCAGCTGATAGACAAACCCAAGCCGCGGCGAAACGGTGTTCCAAACGATGGTGTTGTTGATCCCCTTGATGGTCGTTCCGGTTGGCTGACCGTTGGCACCGAGCTCTTCGACATCCAGGATGTCTCCCTCCTGGTGGTCAAAGCGAAGACCCAGGTTGAGGGTCAGCCGGTTAGTAAGTTCCCAGGCGTCGTCAAAGAAAGCTCCCACCTTATTGATGGCCCTAAAATAGTTGTAGGGATTCTGGCGATAAGCGTAGTAAGGCTGCTCCGTATAGATCGATAATAGGCGACACCGCCGGAATAGGAGCCGTGCCCCTTGCTGCTGAACCGGGTGAACTGGACGCCGGCCTTGAACTGGTGACTCCCTTTGATAAAATCGTCGGCGAAATGGGAGATGGATGCGTTGGCCTGGATCTTCACATAGGTTGTCTTCGACCAAGCATAGATTCCATGTGTGATGTAGCCATTGGATAATCGATGTGAGCGGACTCGTCAAGCTTGCCATCCATGGGAAGCCAATTGTCACGGGCGGCCCAGCCGCCGAGCTTCAGGTCCATGATCGTGTTCTTCCCCAGGATGGAGGTCAGCATGAGATTGGGAACGCCGTAATATCCAGGTTCTTGGGCGCAAGCGTCGTAAGGCTGGGATACGGATATGACGTCCGGAAGCTCGGATTTTTCGTGCTGATAGGAGACGACGAGCTTGTTGCTCTTGTTCAACTGGAAAGTGAACTTGGCAAAACCCCGGTCATAGGCAGACTTGGTCGGGGTATCGGGGGCGTCCCGAGCTGGGAGTAATCATATCTTTTGCGCTGAAAGTTGCTGTAGAACCAGATCTTGTCTTTTTTGAACGGTCCGGAGATTTCGAAGCCCAGGTCGGATGATTGCTTGATATGGAAGGGATATTGCGTGAGGTAGGCGGAAAGTCAACCCCGCTGACATTGTTCCCCACAAAACTCGTCGGGATTCCGTAGGCGTTAAGTCCGCGTGGAAATCATTTCCGCCCGACTTCGTGACGACATTGACGACCGCGCCCTGGAAATCTCCGTATTCGGCCGGAGCTCCGATGGCCACGACTTCGACCCTCTTGATAGATATCGGGATTGTTCCAAACCCAGGTCGTGCCGTTTGCATCGAAGGACGTGTCCACACCGTCAACCAGATAATTATCCGACGAATAGGCCGAGCCGAGGGACGAGTGCCATTCCTCGCTGCCCGTTCTCATTCATCGAAATGCCCGGAGCCCAGGCCATGATGTCGATATAGGTGAAACGGGTCTTGGGCAGGTTCTCCAGCAACTGCTGATCGTAGGTCGTCGAGGTGCCGGATTTGGTCACATCGACCACGGGCGATGCGCCGATGACAGTAACGTTCTCCTCAATCCCGGCCTGCTTTAAAGTATATCAACGGTCGCTGTTTTGTCCACGGAAATAACGATATTCTCTCTCTTGATTCCCTGAAATCCCGTGAGTGAGAACTTCGCCGTCGTACTTTCCGGGTGATAAGTGATGCGAACAGAAAGGTTCCGCTCGCGGTGGTGACCGTCGACTTTATCCCGCCGATCAGGGCCGGACTTTCTATCTCGACCGTGACTCCCGGCAGGAGCTCGCCCTGTTCATCCTTAACCGTTCCTCTTAGGATTCCGGTCAGCCTCTGCGGAAAGACGAGCGAGCCGGTCAAGCAAAACAAGATAGCAAAGACGGAAAGAAAGACGAGAAAACGCTGATGTTTCATGGGACCTCCCCTAACATAAGTTCTTCCCCAATTTTTTATTTGACCGGATTTTATTTAATATTTTTTGAGTGAGGTTGTCAAGAACATATTTTTGGGTTGATCGTCGGCTCTATCTTATGGCCCAAATGAAGCCCGTTTATTATTTTTCCTTAAAGCTCTTGACGCCCCATCCCCATTCAAATAAGCTTTCCGATTGTATCCTGGAAACGAACCTCGTCCTCAGAGGTTGTCCCGGGAAGGAGAGACGACGATTCGCGAAGAAGCGAGGCGAGCCATCTTAGCGTCGCCTTTGAGGCCTGCCGATGAATAAAAAAAACTATATTGTTCTTTGTTTAAGCCTTGTTTTTTTGGGTTTTGGTAAGCCGGAGAAAAAAGAGGTTGGTCTCATTCCCGATAACCTGGCGAACATCCTGCTTGAAGAAGTCTCCGCCGAGCGAGCTCTAGATTCTATCTATGGTCTTATCCAATTTGATCGCATCACCTCTTCTCACGAATATGATCGCGCGGCTGAATACGTCCTCAAGAAGCTCAAGGAATCCGGGGTCGTGGAATCTTCCATAGAGGCATTTCCCTCGGAATGGAAGCCTGATTATTATCTGAATGAAAGGCCAAACTGGCTCCCGCTTGTCGGCTGGAGTGTCAAAAAGGCCGTTCTCAAAACCGTCGCTCCCGAGATGAAGATCGCTGATTATGATGAGGAGCCGATTGTTCTGGCGAGGATGAGCCGGAGCTTTCGGGGACGGGCGGAGCTGGTTTTTGTCGGAAATGGCACCGAGGAGCAGGACTATGCCGGCCTCGATGTGAAAGGGAAAATAGTGCTCGCCAGAGGATACGCGGACACCGTTCATAACCTTGCCGTCATGAAAAAAGATGCGGTCGGAGTTATATGTTTTGGCGCCTCCTCCTATGATCCTTTTAAGGGAAAAGGACACCCCGACATGGTCGTCTGGCAGGTCCTCTCCGAGCAGGAAAACTCAGAGAAGAAGCCCCAGTACGCGTTTTCTCTTTCCGAAGAAAAGGGAAATTATCTTTTGTCCCTGCTGAGAAATCAGAAAAAGGTCGAAGTCGAGGTGGATGTTCAGACCGAATTCTATGACAACGATTTGAAAATCGTGACTGCGGTCATACCAGGGAGCTCAAGAGCTCGCGAAGAATTCCTGTTTTATGCTCACCTGGACCATGTCAAACCCAGCGCGGGAGATAACGGCTCGGGTTGTGCGGCGCTCATCGAAACCGCAAGAGTCCTTTCCGGACTGATCCGGCAGGGCAAGATCCCCCCGCCCAAGAGAAGCATCCGGTTTGTCTGGGGGCCTGAAGGACCGGGAAGTTTCATGTACATCCTCGCTCACATGGACCGTATGCGCTCGACCCTGGCCGGACTCAACGTGGACATGGTGGGTGAAGATCAGGCTAAAACGCACTCCATCTTGAGAATCATCAGAAACCCGGATTCGTTGCCTTCGTTTCTGGGAGATTTGATTGAGAATATCATCGAAAATCTGGACACCAAAATCGTCATGGCGCCCACGGGAAAGCTGAGTTTTTTAAATTACCGCTTCATGCCGTTCACGGCCAACAGCGATCACGCCGTCTTCAACGACGGGGCCGTCCGGGTGCCGATGATGATGTTCAACTACTCTCCCGACGAGTTTCACCATGTCAACCTGGACACTCCTGATAAGCTCGAACCGACCGAGCTCAAGAGGGTTCTTTATTTGTGCGCGGCCACCGCTTCTTTCGTGGCCGAGGCGGATGACAGCGACGCTTACGACCTCGCCCAGATCGTGGCTTCGAATGGAGCCGGGCGTGTTTCCCGATCCTTACAGAAAGGCTTGGCCCTGCTGAGATCAAGCGAGGCAGGTCAATTGCTCGAAGATTTCAAGGCGGGGAGAAATTACATTTGGCTGGCCTCGAAACGAGAGGAGGCGGCGATCAAGTCCTGCTCTCTGCTTTGCTCTGACGAAAGAATCAAGAAGGAGATCGCAGATTTGGCCCTCGGCGTCGCCGAAACAAAGAATCGAGCCCTGGCCAATCTGGAAAAAATCTATCAGGAATATTGCGTTCTCAAGAAAACTCAAGCCCGCAAACTCTCCCTCAGTCCGGAGGAATCAAGGGCTGCTCGTATCATCCCTCGACGGTTGGGCCGGCATCTCAACGAGCTCTGGAAGATGGACCTTGAGAAGCAAATTCTCGATCAGGCAGACAGGGATTTTATGAAAGAGTTTCAGAAAAGATTCCTGGATTCATACATCCGGATTCCTGAGATTCTTAATTTCGTGGACGGAAAGAACAATCTCCTGGAGATAAGAGATGCCGTCGCCTCGGAGTACTTTGGATTCATGACGTCCAGCGATTATGTAGGCCATCCCGAAGATCTGAGCCGGGAATATCGGAATCTGGACCTCAGCGATCTTCTGAGAATCATGAGCATTTTCAGGAAAGGTGGCCTTATCGCTTATTAGACCAAATGGCGGAAAGAGCGCAAAAAAGGAGAATAGTCGTGAGAAAAATAGCCGTATTGCTTCTCGTCTTTTTGTTCCTGTGTCCTTCTTCCTCTTGCCTCGGCCAAAGAGGAAAATTTCGGGGAAAAAGCGCTGGCCACAATCAAAATCATAGCCTCGGCTGATTATCAAGGAAGAAAAACCGGCACACCGGGCGGCTTAAAAATCGAACAATATCTGGCCGAAAAGTTTAAACAATGCGGCTTGACACCTTGGAAGGGTAGCTATCTTCAAAAGTTCACTTTTCTCAGTTATAACCTCCTCCCCGGTTGCGCGCTGGAATTGGTCAAGGAAGGCCGTCCCTCCCTCTCTTTCGTTTACAATAGGGATTTTTATTTTCATACGGGATCAGCCAATTCCGAACTCACGGCGGAGGTCGTTTTTGTAGGATACGGCATTCATGCTCCCGAGAAAGGGTACGATGATTATAAGGGGATCGATGTCAAAAATAAGATCGTGATGGCCATGGAAGGACTTCCGCCCGGAAACCCTGAGAAATACGGCGAGGGGGCGTCCTGGTCACGCACCAAAGCCAAGGTCGCCCAAACAATGGGAGCTTCGGCGCTTCTTCTCTATAATGACCCAAGTCAATTGGCTTATTTTCCTCCCTACAAAGTCTGGGGAATCTACAAAGGCGAGGTTCTCAACGATTTTGCGGTGGCCGAAATAAATTTCACATTGCTCGACAACATTTTGGAAGAAACGGGGGAATTTGCCGTTGATCTCAAAAGGCGGATTGACGAATCCGGGAAGCCCGCGTCTTTTAAGACGGGCAAGACGCTCCACCTTCGGTGCCGCGCTTCCATAGATGAAAAATGTGAAGGGGCCAATGTTCTGGGTCTCATCCCGGGGACAGACCCTGAGCTCAAGAATGAACTCGTTTCCATCGGAGGCCATATGGATGGAGGCGGCATGGACCCGGACGGTGCGATTTTCTATGGGGCCGAGGACAATGCGTCAGGCGCCTCGGTTGTCCTGGAGATTGCCGAGAGACTGGCCAAAGAGAACTTTAGGCCCTTGAGGACCCTCCTGTTCGCCGCCTGGGGAGCCGAGGAGCAGGGAGCTTTCGGCTCTCAATATTTTGTGGACAATCCCATTTTCCCCTTGGACAAGAATGCCTTCAATTTTTGTGTGGATAACGTCGGCTGGGGAGATGGCGAATTCTGGCTTTTTAGCGCCAACAACTTTCCCGAGGAATTTGAGGTCGTCAAAGCCGGTGTGGACAAGGATCTGTTGAAACATTTTATTCCCAAAGGCCTGGGAGGCAGCGACTCTTACTTCTTTCAGGCCAAGGGAATTCCCGTCTTGTTTGCGCACACAACCCAGTCCCAGATGTATAACCATCGTCCTTTGGACAGGACCGAACTGATCAACCCCTTGGCCCTGAGGAATGTCACCAAATTCATGTATCAGGCGATGAAAGCAGTCGCGTCCTCAAGAGGAAATTTCATAAACCCAGACCGATATCCCCTCTTCATTCATAGGTATTCCGCGGTCGCCGACAGCCAAGAAGATTTGATGAACCCGGGAGCCGAGTCCCCTGAAACGGAAATTGAAAAGGCTCGAGCAAAATACCAGACACTCAGGCTGAACGGGATTGATCTCTGCGGACAGAATATTCCTTCCCCAAATTTCAAAGAGACGGCGCTTAATATCACGCATTTTCCTGCGAATCGATCAAAAACGTCAGCAGCTCTATAGCCGTTCTGGAGAAAGCGTCCCAACTGCGAGAGATCGAGGAAGGGCTGAAGCTTCCTGGTCGCTTTGAGGATCTGCGGGCTTCGATCTTTTGATTCTGATTTGGCCTGTCTCAAGGTCCTTAAGGATTAGGCGCGCGGATCCTGAGTCTGGATTTATCCTCAAAGCAATCGCCTGACTTTCGAGCCCTTTTCAACGGGAGATCCGAGTTGAGCGGTCTCGGTAAACTCCTGTTTAAGAAATCCGAAGAACTCGGCTTGGTCCTGGAACTCCTCGATCCCGGCCCTGAGATCCTAGATCGAGTACTGGCCGTCAAGAGCAAACCCGTTCTGGTCACAGCGCGGCCTGCCGATATTCCTCTCATCCAGAAGGTTGCTCATTCTCCGAACCGGGAGAGAGCCTATTTTAGTCTTCCCATTGATGTCGAAACTGATAATTTCGTCTCGGAAATAAATCGTAAACTCAAGATCTTCCGCGATCTGGATTATGCCAAGTTCTGTGTTCTCGATCCTTCGCCCTATTCAAGTTCAGGGAAACTCAAGAATCTCACAATCGCCCTGTATCGAGAGAAGTATTCCGAAGAAACCATCAAGAATTTCCTGGGCGAAAACTTCATCAGACTATTGACTCTCAACATCAAGAATTGAAAGGCGGACTTCGATGGACGCGTTTCTCCGGAAAATCAAATCACTGAGCTTATTATTTATCCTCCTGCCGATATTTTCAGACGGTCTTTTTGCACAAAGCAGAATCCCGCTCTCTGATTCTTTGCGAGACTCTATCCTGTGCGAGCTCTCTGGTTTGAGGGCCATGGACTCGATTTATCGATTGTGCACTTTTGACCGAAGTGGGGCCTCGCAGGGACTTCTGGACGCCCAGAACTGGGTTCTGGAGAGATTCAAGGGCTGGGGCATCCAGGATGTCCGGTTGGTCCCATTCCCGGCGGACGGGGAAAAAATCTACTTGGATACGCATCCGGCAGGGTATGCTTGGGAAAAGAAGAGCGCCGTCTTGTCCCTGGTGGAGCCCTATTCCAAGAAGATTATCGATTATGCCGAAGTCCCCACCGCCTTGGTCCAATACAGTAACTCTGCGGATGTCACCGCCGAATTGATCGATGTCGGGCCTGGTCTCGCCGATCAAGACTACGCCGGAAAAAACATCAAAGGCAAAATTGTTTTTGCCTCAGGCGATGCCTATGCCGTTTATCCCCTCGCCATAAAAAAGTATGGCGCGATTGGAATTGTCTCCTGCTTGGGAGAACTATGAACCCGATCGATCCCGGTTTCCTGATCAAGTCCCCTGGATGTCCATCCCCCAGGAAATCGGCACCCACTATTTTGGCTTCGCCGTGTCCAGGAATATAGCCGAAGAATTGAGGGACTTAGTCTCAAAAGGGAAGGTTGTTGTTAGAGCGCGAGTCGAGGCCGAAATCAAAAAAGGGAGTTACTATGTCCTAACATCCGCAATTCAAGGCAAGGACCTGCCTGACCAGGAAATCCTTTTGATGGCCCACATCAATCACTACAAGCCGGCCGCCAATGATAATGCGAGCGGCTGCGCCCTCCTCATGGAGATCGAACGGGCGATCAAAAGCCTCATCGAAACCGGGAAGATTCCCCCGCCCCGCCGCACCATCCGCTTCCTGTGGATGAATGAACACACCGGATCAAAAATCTACCTCGACAGCCGGCCCGACCTTAAGGAAAAAGGCGTTATGGCTATGAATCTGGACATGGTTGGCGAGAACATTCTCCTTACGGAGTCGGTGCCGCGAATGACTCTGACCCCGGATTCCTGCCCTTCGTTTTTGGACGATCTTGTTCATCAACTCCTGCAATATGTTTCCGAAGTCAATTTCGTGGAATACCGAGGGACAAAAATTCCGTTTGCCTATGTCCTCGAGAAATACAACGGCGCCATCAGTGATCACTATTGGTATCTCTCCGGCGGCGTGTCCGTGCCCACATCATTTTTGTACGTCTATCCTGACAATTTTTATCACTCCAACGAAGACACGCCCGATAAGTGTGATCCCACGATGCTCAAGCGTTTGGGATTTGTCACCATGGCCGCGACTCTCTTCGCGGCCGCAGCGGGAGAGGAGGAAACCCTGGATCTGAGTTCTCTGGTTTGGGCCGAAAGTTCGAAAAGAATGATTCAAGCTGTCAAAGAAGGCCTGGATGATATGAAAAGCGATAGGAAGCAGGATTTGTCAGTCGCCTTTAAAGAAGCCACGATCAAGCTGGAGAAAACATTCGAAAAAGAAGAGAAAACACTCCGGTCTCTTTATAAATTGTCTAGGGCTAAAAAAGTAGAAGTCAAAATTGACGGACAATGCGAATCCATAAAAAGACTCCTGGAAACACAAAGAAAATACATCGAGGACCAATACAAAGAGCTTTGTCGGGATACGGATCAAAAGCCCATAGCCATATTTATGACGAATGAAGAAAAAAGATGTGCTGAGATCGTACCCGTCAGGCACTTCCGCGGGCCGCTCAACCTGGGATATATCAAGACCAAGATCTCTAAAGAGAAAGTCTCAATGGTACGACGACGCGGCCAGGCGGATACCGGATTTCTTCGTCATTCAGGATGAAATCGCTAATTTCATCGACGACAGGAACAGCATCCTCGATATCCGTAACGCCGTCTCTGCGGAATTTGGCCCGGTCGCCTTAGACGACGTTTTCAATTTTATCGACGGAATTCGGGAAGCGGGATTTGTGACCTATTTGAATAGATCGAGAGTGAAGATTCAAAAGCAGATAGGAGCAAACTCTCAGGATTGAGAACGCAGGCTTCTTCTCTCGGCCTCCATTATTTAAGATATTTCTCAAACCATGTCCAGGATTCGCGTCCACATGTCCTTGATGACCCTGATCTTCGTTTCCCAATAAAGATGGTCTTCTCCGGGATAACCGATGAGCACGGCGGTTTTATGGAGGTGCCTCAATCCGTAATACATCTCCTCAGCCTGGGAAAAGGGCACGCCATAATCTTTTGTCCCGTGCATAATCATCAAAGGCGTTTCAACTTGATTGAGGAAAAAAACGGGAGAGTTTTTCATATACCGTTCGGGAAATTCCCGAAGGTCTCCTCCCATTCTCCCCTGCCCTCTCTCATTGGACAATCGCATGTAATCCCCGGGGAGGCCATGAAAACTCACCCAATCCGTAATTCCGGAGATCGCGACTGCGGCCTTAAACCTCTTGCTGTGGGTGACGATAGCGTTGGTCGCATAGCCTCCGAAACTGTGGCCCATGACGCCGAATTTGCCATTGGCCACTCCCAAGCTCTAGCAGTCGATCTAAAGCGGGCTCGACCGATCGAATGTAGGAGAGACTCGTATCCCCAGTCGTGAAATTTACGTCAGGCAAAAAGACAGCATACCCCTGATTGGCCAAAACCTGGAGGTTGTAGAGGTGGACGTAGAAATGATGGAGCTGGCTGCTGAAGGTTTCATAAACCCAAAAAATGACAGGATATTTCTTTCCCTTGTTCATAGTTCGCGGGATAAAGCAGGACGCCCTTCAAAGGATCTCCGGACGTGCTCTTCCAGGAAACCAGCTCAGCCTTCCCAAAAGCAAAATCTGATGCTTGTTTATTCAGCTCACTTATCTGCTTCGTCTTTTGAGTATGAAGATCCAATCGCCAAATATTTTCTGGAGTCATAGAATTTTGTAAAGTGAAAAGCAGGCAAGAGTCCATAAGCAGAAGGTCGCCAACCATCCAGTCACCCAAGATAAGCTGTTCCGTTTTATTGTCCTTTAGGGAAATTCTATAGATACCCTGTTTTCCCGTGCCTTCATCTATGACTTTGAAATAAATAAACTTCCCTAGCTTGTCCAGAAAATAGGACTCCCTTGTATACGGTGAAGTCATCCTGACGGGTTCGAACTTTCCCGATTGAATTTGAAAAAGATAGTATTCGTTTCCGGCCGCACAAAAGACCTGCTTAGCTCCAGGAAGAAAAACAGGATCTCCTGTCACTTGCATGCCGTCTTTGCTCAATTGAGTCGTCTTGTTTTCGAAAATGGAATAGATGAATAATTTGCCCTTATCCACAAAGGCCAGGAATCGGCTGTCGGGAGACCAGGAAAATTGGGTCATTTCGCTGTCTGCGACCACTGTTTTGGGTTCGCCTCCCTCAGTGGGATAAACGACCAAATCGCTGACAGTCGTATCCAGCACCCGGATCTTGTTTTTCACTATTTCCAGTACCGCGACGTGTTTCCTATTGGGGGAGAATTTTGAAGAGAGTACCTCCATCGGCCTGGGAGTGATCACCGCGGTCTTTTTGGTCTGGAGATCAAGGCTTGTCAATTGGCTCAAATAGGCGGACATAAATCTTTCGTCATAGGGATTAGTTTCCTGCCCGGTTGTCCGAACGATCGGATCTTCCGAATCCTCATAGGGCTCGAGGGGGCCTTTCCATTCGGAGGGATTGGAAGAGAAGAAGATTTTTTGATTTTGGGGATCCCACTCGATGCTTCCTCTCCCGTACAGGTTGCCGGCTTCAAAGGACTCTCTTCTCCCTGTTATCCTGTCCCAGAGGCCGATAGAGACTTTGTTATCGTGCAGTCCATAAAAGGCGAGTTTGTTTCCATCCGGAGACCAGGAAGGAGACCAAGAATACTCGGCACCCTCCGTGAGCTGAAGAGGTCGACCTCCTTCCAGTGAGTCCAACAAAGATGTGGCTGCCCTGAGGGATAAAAAAGCGTCCAGACTCTTCCTCCTTGCTTCGTCCGTAATACTTATCAACGACGGCATAAGCTACAAAATTTCCGGAGCTCGTGAACCTGGGATATGACCAATAGTTAAGAAACTCCAAGGCCAAAGAGTCATCGACCGTAAAAGGCTTCTTCACGCCTGTTGGAGCGGCTTGAGAGCTCACATCTTTCTGAACATCAGACTGCTATTAAAACTGGAGCCAATAGCAAAAGAAAAATGAGTCTTAGACTCTTTTTTAGGAATTTCATGATGTTCTCCTTTCGAGAATGAAAACGAGGTTTATGCCGGCAGCTCTTTTATTTGTTTTTTTATAAAATCCAGCATATTTTTTGCTGTGGGAGCTTTTGCGTCGTCGGGAGCATATTGCAGGAATTTCTCAAAAGCTTTTTGCGCCTCAGCCAGATTATTTTGATTTAAGTGCAGAAGGCCGAGCTGATAATAGGAATCAGCATAACTGTCTTGGCAAGCGATCGACTTGAAAAAAGCATCTTGAGCTCTCTTGAGGTCTCCCGTATTCAGCAAGCTGATCCCGAGGTTATAATAGGCTTCAGGATCATCGGCTGAAACCGCGACGGCTTTGGCAAAGTATTGCGAAGCCGTTTGAAAATCTTTCTTTTTGCCATAGATCTCGCCCAGCTTCTTCAAGGCAGAAAAGCTGTCAGGCTGGAGCTCGAGCATCTTTTTAAAAGCCTCGGAGGCTTCCTCAGAGTTCTCTAGGAAAAGTGCTGTGACTCCAAGATTATAATAGAGCGTGGGCTCTCCAGGTCTCTTGGCAATAACGCCCTTGTAGCTCTCAAAGGCTTGTTGATAGTTGCCCTCTTGAAAGAACTTGTTGGCTAAGCGAAGTTCCTTATCTCCGAGCTCAGTCTTCTGAGCTCGGGTTTCTTCTGCCAAATTGAGTCCGAATTCCACCTCAGTAAACACCAGGAGAGAAACCCGGACTTCTTTAATCATGGGCCTGAAGCCCTCTTTTTCACACTTCACTTGGTAATATCCTGGAGAGAGCCCGATTTGAATAAATTCACCTTTTTTATCTGTTTTCACAAGGTGTTGTTCAGTCGGATATTCCATGGAGATGATAGTCAGCTGAACTCCCTCAATCGGATTCTTGTTTCGATCGAAGACCTTTCCTTTAATTGCTCCGTGCGCAGCCGGAAAGCTCAACTTAGAAAATAAGAACAATGCCAGAAAAAGGAAGACCGTCTTTCTCATCAAAATCCTCCTCCCATGATCCGCTTAAGAAACGGGAAAGACCTCATTTTGTCCCTATTTTATACTAGAATCGAGTTTTAGTCCTCATGATTTTGTCGGCATCTGGCGAGGTCATACATTTGACAAATTGGGTTACTTTTCTGTATAAAAAAGGGAAAACATCGCATGAAGAAGATTTTCGTCCTTTCCCTCCTCCTCTTAAATGTCTGTGTTTCTGTGATGGCCACGCCGGCGCCCGCCCTGCCCGATAAATGGAAGCACTGGCTTGATGAAGAAGTCGTCTACATCATCACTGCAAAAGAGAAAGAGGTTTTTTTGTCTCTCGTTTCTGAGCGAGAGCGGGAGGCTTTTGAAAAGGCTTTCTGGCTTCAAAGGGACCCGACCCCGGGAACCCCGGCTAATGAATCAAAAGATGAGCATTATAGAAGGCTGAAATATGCCGATGAGTTCCTGGGAAGAGGAAGTTTCCTGCCCGGCTGGAAAACAGATCGAGGAAGAATCTATATCATTTTGGGTAAGCCAGTTGACGTCCAGAGATTCTATGAGTCAGCCCAAAACCTCGTCCCTTGTGAACTTTGGCATTACCAGGGAGATACTTCTCTTGGGTTTGCCTCCATTTTCTATATCGTTTTTTATCAAGACCAGGGTTCGGCCGAATACAAGCTTTACAGCCCATCTTTTGATGGGCCCCAGCGGCTCCTTCAGACACACTCTCCAAACAAATCTCAGCCGCTACCAAGCCTATCAACAGATCAAGGGAGCCTCGGCAGAGCTGGCTGAGGCTTCGCTCAGTTTAATCCCGGGAACGAGCGGGGATCCTACGTCCTCAACCTCATCCCTTTCTTCAGATATTCTCATCTCCCAGATCCAGAACTCGGCCGTCAAGAGGGTTCAGAATGGATGGGCCGAAGCATTTGCCAGGGCCAAGGAGATCGTGACCACCGATTACTCCGTTAACTATGTTCCCTGCAACTCGGTCGTTTTCATCCACCAGCAGAATCAGAAAAACTATATCCATGCCATTATCGAGCCGCATGGGTTGAGCATGAGCCAGTTTGAACAAAAAGTGACCGCCCCGGTTAAACTCAATGTGGTGATTTCAGACAGATCAGGCCAGATCATCCACCAAGAAGAAAAGAATGTTCAGATCGAGGTCAGTCAGGAAGATTTTAAGAAGATTCAGAGGAGGTTATCAGATATCGGAGATGTGATTCCCTTGGTCGAAGGCGATTTTTACTTGAGGCTGCTTCTGAGAAATCTCGAGTCCAAAGAGTTTTCGAGCCTGGAGGAAAACATCTCTTCCCCGATTCCGGGAAAACCTTCCCTGAGTCCTCTTCTCCTTCTCAACGGAGAGAAAGAAGTTCCTGGAGTTGTGGACACAATCCCCTTTCTCTCAACGGGCACCAGCTCTATCCGAACACGCAAAAAAATTATACCGCTCATAAAGATCTCATTTTTTATTTGGAAATCTACAATCCTTCTCCAGAACTCAACACCTGCACTTTTTCATGCTCCATCAGCCTCGACGAAAAAATCCTGGCGACTCAGACGGACAGTTTGCATGATCGAACCTTTTTCTTGAAAAGATTCCCCCTGAAGGATTATCGGCCGGGCTACTACAGGCTCCGGGCGTCCGTGATCGATGCCGCTGGAAAGGAGGTTTTTTCCTCGGGGAGTGAATTCAATATCGCGCCCCTTGCTAGCATTCCGCGCCCCTGGAATTTTAACCGGGTCTATCCCCCTCTTGACCATCCTTATTTTTCGATCATTCGGGCCAACGAGTATCTGGGCTTGGGTCAAAATGACCAGATCATAAGAGAGCTCGAGAAATTATATTCCCCTTCTAACCCTCAAAAAGATATCGCATTTCGGCTGGCGAACCGCTTATTTTAATAAGAGAGATTTTCCAAAGGTCATTGCCATCATGGATCCACTCAAAGAAGTCCAGGATCTGGAGATAGATAAATTATTGGGAAGAGCGCATCCGAGACTTCAGAGTATCAAAAGCCGTCGAGTTCTTCACGAAAGCGTTGGCCGCGGGAGGTGAAATTGTCGAAATTCTCAACCTGCTCGGCTATAGCCATTATAAAAATAACGATCTGATGAGCGCTCGGAAATATTTGGAGAGATCGCTTAAGCTCAATCCAAATCAGCCTGAGATCAAGCGACTCATAGAAGAGATCTGAGCGAGCAAACCGCCAATGTTTTTTCTCTCTGAGTTCAAATGGTTCCGGGACAAGCATGAATTGGAGATTCAGTTTGCGAGGGGCCTTATGATGCAGAACATAATTAGGTTTTTTGTCGTAGGTTTTGTTTTGTTTCATCTGTCATTTAGGCTAGTTGCCCAAGAAACGCCTATTCGGTGGCAGTCCTGCAAACTGGATAACGGCTTGCTGGTATTGACTCATGAAGATCATTCTGCGCCACTAGTATCTCATCATATCTATGTTGGCGCGGGCTCTCGCACCGAGTGGCCGGGCATCACCGGCATCTCCCATCTGATCGAGCATCTTCGCTGGGGCGGCAATGCCGGAGAGGAGCCTTTTGAGAAGCGCATCCAGGCACTGGGAGGTTCGACGGGGGGACATACCTGGCCCGATTTTACCGACTATGTGGATGTTGTGCCGAATGCTGGTTTGGAAATGGCGCTCCGTGAAGGCGCCCGATTCCTCAGTGGCCTTCAGACAGATGAGACTCGTTTTAAGGCAGAGAGGGACGTCGTTCTGAGCGAAATGCTGCTGGCTGAAAATGATCCTTATTATGTGGCCTTGCGGCATCTGTCGGCCGTGGCCTTTGAGGCCCATCCTTATCGGGCTCCCGTCGGGGGCTGGATCTCCGATGTTTCGCGGATCACCCTAAAAGATGTCAAAGACTATTTTCATGCCTTTTATTCTCCCCAAAACACAACCGTCCTCTTAGCCGGCGATTTCAAGACCTCAGACGTCCTGGCGTTGACCAAGAGATACTATGGTGTGATTCCTCGCGGGCCGGAGCTTCCCCGTCCTCCCACTCCTGAATCTATGCAGAATGCGGAAAAACATATCCGCTTCTTGTCGACGGCCGACCAGGCCGCCGTGTTTGTCGGATACCATATCCCCGAGATCATGGATCCTGATGTGCCGGCACTCCAAATCTTAGATGCACTGCTCTGCAAAGGGAGGAGCGCCCGGCTGCAAAAATCCCTTGTCGAGGAGCAGCGTGTTGCGGTGACCGTTAACCCGGGGGGAGGGGAAAAGTCGACGAATGGCGCAAAGATCCCTCCTTGCTCGTCTTTGGGATTTCCCTGCCATCCGGGTGCAGCCTGGAGAAGGGAGAAAATGCCCTGCTCGCGGAGTTCAAAAGATTGACCACAGAAATTGTTGATTCCCAGGAGCTCGAACGAGCCATTCGAAGAGAGACGACAGATCAACTCACGTATGTTCTTTATTCTGTGTGGACGCTCTGGTCTGTCGCTTTCCAAACGCAGCAGGCGGGGCTATATCAGACGCTCACGGGAAATCCGGAATTCGTAACGAAACTCATCAGTGAATATCAAAAAGTGAAGCCCGCTGACATTCAGCGAATCGCCCTCAAATATCTGGACGAGAAGAACCGGACGATCGTTTGGCTCGTCCCAGGTAAAGAAGAGAAACACTGAGCCATGGAGGCCGGGATGAAGAGACTTCGTTCTCTCTTGATTGTCGCAGTTCTGACGGTGAATTTTTCGCTCGGAGATCCTGTCCAAAATTCCGGGCCCGCGACAAAGCGCACCACCTTGACCAACGGCTTGACCGTGGTCCTCCTGGAAAAACATCAGCTTCCCATGGTTGAAGGCTTGTTGGTCGTGAAGAGCGGCGCTCTCGGCGATCCAAAGGGCCAAGAAGGACTCGCCTGTCTGGTGTGCAATCTGCTCACAAAAGGAACTTCGAATCGAACCCGGGAAGACATCGAGAGCGCAGTCGATGCGACGGGCGGCGATCTTCAAACCAGAGTGGATTGGGATTCGTCTCAGATCTCCTTCCACGTCCTGAAAAAGGAAATGCCCAAGCTTCTGAAGTTAGTGGCCGATCTCGTTCAGCATCCCTCGTTTCCGGCGGCTGAAATCAAACGAGAAAAGGATCTGACACTCGAACGCAGCCATCAGATCGGCAACGATAATTGGAGGACGGCGGACCGTTGGTTCTTTCGCATCCTCTACAAGGGAAATCGCCTATCCCTTTTGCCCGAAGGCGAAGAAGAAACCGTGGCGAAGATCGGACTTCCTGAAGTGAAACAATTCTACCAAGCCAACTATGTTCCGGCCAACTGCATCCTGATGCTCGGCGGAGATGTCGGCGGGTCTGACTTGGCGATTGTCCAAGATGTCTTTGCGGAATGGAAAGGGAGCAGGGACATCACGCATTCAATTCCGGAAAATTCCCCCGAATTCAACGAAAATTCGATCTGGATGGTGGATAAGCCAGATATGTCCCAGGCTCAGATCCGGATCGGACACAAGGGTATCTCTCGCCAGAGCCCTGATTATCTTTCCACCGAAGTCCTTAACGCAACTTCTTGGAGGCGGATTTTCCTCACGTTTGATGGAGGAGCTGAGGCGCAAACGCGGACTGACTTATGGCGTCCAGGGTCAATTTGTTTGCGGGCGGACTTCTGGCACTTTTTTCATCTGGACTTTTGCGTCTAACCCCAAGGTTGGCGAAATCATTAAGCTCACTCTAGAAGAATTGCTGAAAATGCAGCGGGGCGAGATCTCTGAACAAGAGATAGGGTCGGCCAAGCGCTATCTTCAGGGGGTTGAAGCTATGGGCCTGGAATCGCCCGCCGATATCGAAAATCGCCTGCTCGATTTCGAATTGAACGGACTCCCGCTGAGTTCGTTCTTCTCTTATGGAGAAGACATCAAAAGGGTGTCCGTCGTAGATGTTCGACGGGCCGCTGCGAAATATCTTTCACCTGAGGGTAACGTTATTATGATTTTGGGCCGAAGATCAGAGATTGAATCCCAGCTGCACTCTTTAAAGGGAAAGCTAAATTTCGTATCAGCCAAAGACTGATAAAGAGCATGCTTTCAAATTGAGAAGAAAAGGAGATGTCCCGATGAAAAGCAAAGAAATTGTTTTCTGTTGTCTGATGGCCTTTATTCTGGCGGTCGGCGCTGAGGCGAAGACGCCCGTTTCTCTGGACGGTCACTGGCATGCAGTCTGGATGTCGAGCGGCGGGGAGATTCCGGTCGATCTGTATATCAAGACTAACCCCGCCGGACAACTTGAAGCCGAGGTTCACAACGGCCCGGAAGTGATCCGCTTTTCTCGAGTCATTAGATCGGACAACCATATTGACCTTTTTATCGATCACTTTGAATCCCAAATCAGCGCCGATCTCTCGCCCGACGGAAAATCGATGAAGGGGAACTGGTCCAAGCAGACTGGGACTCCCAATCAAATGCCCTTTTATGCGGAAAAAGGAGAATTGGAGAGATTCCCGAAAGACAAGTTCCCCGCACCAGCCAAGAAAGCACTGATCGATGATGCCTCGGGCACATGGAAGTTGAGGTTTGAAGGGGACGACTATGATTCGGTTTGCCTCTTCAAGCAGAAAGGAGAGAGGCTCACAGGAACGGTCCGCGCGGTGGATGGAGATTTCCGTGATCTGGAAGGAGTTTATCGAAATGGATATTTGCTCCTTTCATCATTCAACGGCTCCTGGGTCTTCATTTTCAAGGCGGAACTGGATGAGAGAGGGGTGCTCCATGGGATCTGGGCCAGGGGCCCCCGCGAGCCGGTCAAGTGGACCGCCGTCAAGGGAGAGGCCACACTGCCTGACACGTTCAATCTAACTCAACTCACGAACAACCAGGGACTCCTGCGCATCAAACTGCCTCTGGCCGAAGATCCTCAGCGCCTGATTTCTTTGTCGGACCCTGAATTTCGCGGCAAACCTTTGCTGGTCATCCTCTCCACAACGGGCTGCCCGAATACCCATCAACTCGCTCCCCTTCTCTCGCAGCTCTATAAAGACTACCATCCGAAGGGATTGAACATGCTGGGGGTGTTTTATGAACTCACCAAGGATGTTTCCAAAGTCCAATTGCGGATCAGCAGGTTTAAACAAGAGTATGATTTGCCTTTTCCGTTTCTTTATTCCCTGACCATGAGCAAAGACGAGGTCCCCAAGGAAATTCCTGATTTCAAGGTTTTCTGGGCCTGGCCGACGGTTGTCTTTTTGGATGCGAAGGGCAAGGTTGCCGCAATTGCCACAGGAATAGACGGACCTGCTACCGGGACATATTACACCCGACTTGTGGGCGAATACCGAAAGAGGATAGAGAAATTATTGGGCGGCTAGCGCGCCCAGGCAAATGAAGGGCGGGAAAGCCAGAGGGGCAGGTTTATATGCATCCTCGGACCTCCTCCGAAAGACAGAGAGGAGTGACGCAGACCAGCTCCATGCCAAACAGAAATCCTGGGAGAAAACGATCAAGAATGCCCAACCAGTGGAGATTATGTTTTTGAGGCCGATGTGCCAGATGACAAAGCTGATCACATTCATTGCGGATGAGCAGATGCCGACGGTTGATTCGACGACTTTAGATTGCACTTCAGGACATAAAAGCTGAGGCGCAAATATCCATTGCGGCATCATGGAGGTCATTTTTGTTTTTGAAGGAGAAGTCGATGTACCCTTTGAAAAAGACTTATAGAAGCTCATCTTTCTTTTAGTCTTAGCTCCGGTCTTAATAGCAGAAGGCGTTCAGAAAGAAGTGAGACTCTCAAGCACTGCAAGCCAGCCTGAAGAAGCCGTTCACGGCGGATAGATTCTTTAGCGTCTGGAGTTTCTCGAATTTTTGGTCGGCTCCAAGATTTGCGTGCCGCGAAAATCTTATAGCGTACGCTGTCGTTGACAAATATTATGAACGCAGCAAAGGAGAAGAAGCGGGACGGTCCTTCGTCTCCCAGGGAAGCCATATATTTATTCGCGACCTGCCAGGAGGCCAGCCTCTCCAGCTTACAGAAGGGGCAGACTATTCCTGGTCACCTTCTTGGTCTCCTGATGGAACGAAGCTCGCCTTTTATGGGTTGCATAACAACAGAGAATCTCTCTAGGTGTCTGGGATAAACTAACCAAGAAAAATGAATATTTTGACTTGGGCTTCCTCCAAGGAAGGGACAGCATAGAATGGGATCCTCAAGGTCAAAAAATCTTTTTCTTTCTAATCCCGTTGAATGGAAAAGCTCCCCGGAACCTTACGAGGCTTCTGAGGATCCAATCATCAGGATGACCTCTCAAGAGGTGAATCCCTATGATGAAAAACTTATATCCCGCTCTTTGAGCCAATTGACGAGCTTTGATCTCAACACAAAAAAGATGGAAATTATCACGTCCAGAGCGACCAACAATCTCGCTTTGAAAATCTCCCCGGATGGGAAGAAAGCAGCGGTTCTTGAGATAATTAAGCATAAGATAAGAATTCATCTTATCCCCACAATTAATAATTTAGTTATTTATCCAATAGGAGGAGGCGAACCTAAAACTGTTGTCACCAGTAGCGAAATAACCCAATTTTCATGGTCTCCGGACAGCGGATTTCTTGCTTATGTGGATGATGGCAAATTATTCATCTATTCTCTTGGTGAGAACAAAACGACGCTTTTGAGCAAAAATAGCATGCAAATCACAGGAGATCCCCTGTGGCTTCCGGGGTCCAAAGAATTATTTTGCGTGGCCGGATCTGAGAACTATCTCTTTGAGGTTGCAACAGGAAAAGCTAAGTTTGTTAAGATCGACGTGCCTTATGCAAAAGACTCTTTTGGTCTTGACGAACAGGGGAAGTTCCTCTATTTCAAAGGCTTAGACCAGGCGACCGGGAGGCAGGGCATTTATAGAGTTTCCCTGAGAAATGAAAAATCCGAAGAAATGATCTTGGGAGATTGGATGCTTAAAGATGCCTTTCTTACTGATTCTCATCTCTTTTTCACACTCCAAAATGCGACCACTCCCGAAAATCTTTGGATGTTGAATCTTCAGACCAAAAGAAAAAGCCAAATTACTGAAATGAATAAGCACGTTGTGAATTTCGCTTTTGGACAATCGGAACTGATTTCCTGGAAGAGCTCGGTCGGTGATCCCTTGAAAGGCGTCTTGCTTTATCCTGCAAATTACGAAAAGGGGAAGAAATATCCCGTCATTTTTTGGGTTTATGAAACTTTCAGCAGCGAGCTCCATCATTTTTATGTTCACCTCTATAACCTTCAGGTATTGGCTAATCGAGGATACGCTATCTTCTTGCCTGATGTGAACTTCACCACTGGGGATACGAGTCTTTCTTATATTCGGTCAGTCGAGCCCGCCCAGGACCGGCTGCTCGAACTCGGTATCGCCAATGGAATGTTTGGCGTCATGGGCCACAGTTTCGGAGGGTACGCCACGAACGCCATCGTCGCCCACTCCAAGAGGTTTAAAGCGGCCGTGGCCATCTCCGGAATCAGCGACTGGGTCAGTTTCCACGGCCTCCCTGGGGACTTCATGAGATTATCCAACGAGAGAGGCCAGGGTAGGATGGGAGGAGACCTCAGGGAATTTCCAGACCGGTTTGTTAAGAACTCCCCGGTCTTTTTCCTCCATCAAGTCGAGACCCCGCTGCTGATCATTCACGGGACAAAAGATAATGGCGTGCCTTTTTCCCAGGCCGAAGAGATGTACTATGGATTAAGACATCTTAAAAAGACCGCCGTGCTCATCGGTTATCCCGGAGAGGACCATCTCTATTGGGAGACGAAGATTAGAGTCATCAAAGATATGTGGCAGAGAATTATCGATTGGTTTGACCATTACCTGAAGTAAAGTACAATAGTTCTATAATCATTTTTCAGATCCGGATTCAGCATATTTTTCGGTCGGGCTTGGCTATCTTATTCATTATATTATAAATAGAACGTTTATTTTTCTCGCAATTTGCCCCTAAATGGTTGTTTTTGAGCAGGGGGTTCATGCAGGGTTCATCACATAATGGCCTCTTAAGGCCATTTTTTAGCCCAGAAATCTGGCTAAATTTAAGATTATAAACTATTTCGGCCAGTCCGACTCCATTTCCTTCACCGTCCGATCGTCTGCGGGCCTCCCTCCGAAAGACAGCACGGAGTGACTCAGACCGGCCAGAGAACCGAGACCTGGACGCACTATTCTCTGCCGAGTAAGAGTGTCCCTGATGGAAGTCCACATGTTTCTGGGCTTCTTCTGCCCCGGCCGGGATATTCCGATCGACTTACGGTCGTTCTTGACTTTTTGATAGTTTTTAAATAAACTACTAAAAAAATAGTAAAAAGCTGAACAAAAGAAAAGCAAGGAGGCAAAAATGAGGTTTTCTAAGAGTAATTTTCGTTAATGATCTGTGTTTTTATTTTGGGTGTTCTTGCCTATTCCCAGATTCGAGAATCGGGAGCCATCCAAGGGAATGCAACTGACAAAACAGGGGCACCTCTTCCGGGTGTTACAATTACCCTAACAGGTACAAGTCTTATCGGGGGAGCAAGAACATTTTTAACCGATGCTAAGGGGTTCTACAGATTCCCGTCGATTCCCCCCGGTCCCTACACTGTATCTGCAGAGCTTACGGGATTTGTGAAATTAGTAAAAGAAAAAATCCAGCTTCACGCCGGGGTGACACTGACTGTCGAATTCTTGATGGAAGAATCCAAATTAGAAAAGGAAGTTCTGGTGACGGCTGTATCTCCCACTGTCGATTTGACGAGCTCGAACTCTGCTCCGGTGGTCATGTCCGACGACCTTCTGCTGGCCACTCCTGCCATAAATAGTCCGGATTCAGGAGCCAAGAGTTTTTACGATGTCCTCAACTTGGCCCCGGGGGTCGATTACTACCAAGCTTATGGGAGCGGCTACGGATCTCCGAACGCCTATCAAATGGACGGGATCAACACCGGCGGCGTCATCGAGCCAGATTATAATATCATCAGCGAAGCTTCTGTTCAGGGTTTCGGCCTTCCCGCCGAATATGGAGATTTCACAGGGGTCGTTTTCAACGCCATTACCAAGTCGGGATCCAACAAAATCTCGGGTTTGGCAGAATTCCGATACAACGGAAAAAACTGGAACAGTCAGAACATCACGGGTGTGCCCGCCGGGCAGCTTTACGATCCTACAATGAAAGATACAAAACAAGCCACGGATCAGCATCTGGATATCGGATTTCAGTTAGGAGGGCCAATCCTGAAAGATAAGCTGTGGTTCTTTGTCGCCGGAGAATATTATCAGACGATCAAGAATCCGCCCGGGACGTCCGTTCAGCCCAAGTGGTATTCTCCAAAATTTTTTGGCAAACTGAGCTTTCAGCTCAATCCTTCCAACCGCGTTAATCTCGGACTCGATTACGATAATGAAAAGGCCGATAAGATCTTGGCGGGGCCCCAATTTCCTTCTGATGTGAGCCTGGACAACAATTATCCTGGGTACGTCATTAACTTGAATTGGACTTCGATTTTCTCGCCCAACACCTTCCTGGACATGAAGGTGGGTTACAACCATAAGAATCAGGATCAGCTTCCGACGGCTGGAATGGACATAAGCGGACACTACGATTTGGCGACCGGAATGTACTCCAAGAATTACCCTGGTTTCTATCAAGCCCAGTACCGCTACCTGGACCTCAATGCTCATCTGTCGCACTACATTCCCGAGTTCATAAAGGGATCGCATGACCTCAAATTGGGAATTGAATATAGGTATGCTAAAGAGGTCGCGGGAAATGGCTATCCCGGACTTGACCACACCTACTACTTGGACTTGGGCGGGCAGCCATTTCTCGCTTATCAGTATGAAAAAAATGCTTTTCTGGACAAATATTACAACGTCCTCGCCGGTTTTGCCGAGGACTCCTGGAAAGTCACCAAGAGGCTGGTTCTAAACTTCGGCGCGCGGCTGAATAACTATCGATTCAGGCTTCCATCCCCCGGACCCGGTGTGGTCCTCAGTAGCACGGCCATCGCCCCCCGACTTGGATTAGCCTACAACTTGTTGGGCGAAAAAACTGTGCTGAAGGTTCACTATGGACATTACTACGACAATCTCGACAGCTCCTGGTTTTACTATGCAGATACGCGGCGGCCCACAAGAATCTACAAGCAGTGGGATGGCTCAAAATATGTAGAATATAATCGCGTGGCCGGCAGGAGCTACAGTGTTGATCCAAACATAAAAACGCCGTTCATTCGAGAATTCTCGGCCGCATTAGAGCACGAGATATTTAAAGATGCTTCTTTTAGCATGACTTTCTTCTACAGAAAACTGGCCAGGGCCATTGGAACGATTAATACGCTCGGGCAGTATGAGAAGATTACTATCGTGAATCCGGGGCCGGATGGAATAACTGGGACGGCAGATGATTCGACGATTGATGTCTGGAACCAGACCAATCCCGGACACAATGCGTACTTAATTACCAACCCGACAAAAGGTCAGTCTCCGGCCATGATCGAAGAACCGGAACACCACGCCTCAGGACTCCAATTCGTTCTCAACAAGAAATTCTCGAACCGATGGCAGGCGACGGTTTCTTACGTTTACACGGTCGTCCAAGGGAAATATCGAGCGGCCGCCGGTCGCAGACATGGGTATGGATCCAAACCTGTTTATCAATGAAAGCGGTCCGAATGCCCGATACTCGGGTCAGCCACATTATTTCAAGGTTCTGGGAAATGTTCTGCTGCCGCTGGACATAAACCTCGGTGTCTATTTCTATTACATATCTCCTCATACTTACCGGCCCTATTTTGGTGCGATTTTGAACCAGGGATATGAGACAATTTATGCAGAAACCTGGGGTAAGTATCATGTCGACCCACAGAAGAACATCAACTTCAATCTGGCAAAGATCTTCAAGATGTCCAACTTCACTTTCACCTTGCTCGCCGATGTGTATAACCTTCTGAACAGCCATGATACGCGCTGGGACTATGATGTCTTCAATGAGTATGGTCCGTATTTTGGAAAGATCTTTACCATCCAAAATCCCCGAACCTATCGAATTGGGTTTCGTATTACCTACTGAGCTTCTGAGAGGAGAGGCGGGAAATCTCTCGCCTCTCCTTCAATTAACCTGAGATATGATTGAAAGAATTTTCCGTAATCCCTTTTTTCTTCCACTGAGCCCCTCACTGCCGATTGGGACCATTTGACAGACCAAAATACTTTTTTTAGGCTTAACCTCGGAATTTGGTGTAAGGAACAAAACATGAAAAAAACGGATAAAGGCAGAATCGCGTTTCTTTTGATTTTCCCTTCGCTTTTCTTTCTCGGGCTACATCTAACGTCTTTCCCCTTGAGCAAACGCCCAAGCTCAGAGCAGGTCTCCGGCAAGCGGCTTTTCACGATTGATGACGCCTTATCGCTCGAGGTCTTGAGATTTTCTTCGGATTATGGCGTTTCTCCTGATGGAAAATCGATAGCCTACGGCGTCAAAGACGGTTATCAAACCAATGCCAAAGTGAAAACGCGTTATTATTTTGTGCCCAGGGGATTTTATATTGAGGTTAAGGAAATTGAAAAGAACGAGCCAATTCGGATAACTCAAGGCGAGGAATATTCCTGGACCCCCTCATGGTCGCCCGACGGCCAAGAGCTCGCCTTTTATGCCTGGCACGACGATCAATTTGCATCGGTCTTTGGGACAGAAAGACCCAGGAGCACCGACTACTTTGAGGCACCCTATCTGAACGGCAAGGGCCCCTCGACTGGAGCCCCCAAGGCGACAAATTTATTACTTTCCCTCGCAATGTGATCTTGTCGACCCGATCATGCCTTATGAGGAAAGCGAAAAAATAATCATCCGGACAACCGGGGAAAAGGATCCTTACGAGGAACGTTTCACAGACGTCAGGAAAAGTCAGCTCTGGGTATTGAATATCAAAACAAAGAAGACGACCCCCATTGTCCGGGAAGAAACAAGTATCGAAACCCACGCTCTTTCGCCCGACGGCAAAAAGATGGCCGTCCTTGTGCTGACCAAGGGACTTGTCTTGACTCACCTTGTCCCCAGTTATGCAAAGCTGGAAATTCTGCCTTTAGAGGGCGGTCAACCCAAAACAGTTTTTTCGGACAAACTCTATACGACTCCCTATGCCTGGTCGGCAGACAGCCGGTTTATCGCCTACGTTGACGAGGGGCGACTCTCGGTTTATGATCTGGTTGAAGACAGAACACTCTCTTTGAATAAGGGGGACCTCAAGGTCACCGGCGTTCCCGCCTGGCATCCAGGCGGAAAATATATCTTGTGCTCAGCTGGTCAAGATCATTATGTATTTTCCATGCCCACCGGCGAATACCGACTTTTAAAAACTGGTATCCCCTCGACTGTCCAGCAGTATCTCTGGGATGGAAGCGGGAAATATATTTATCTGAAGGTCGTTGACGAAAAGACAGGTCAGCAAGGAATCTACAGGTTGGATTGGAAACAAGGACAATCGGAAGAAATCCTGGCCGGAGATTGGCTGATCAGCCAGCCCAGATGGGTCAAAGATCGACTGTTTTTCACCCTCCAGAATAAATCAACGCCGGAGAACATTTGGGCGCTGGATTTAAGAACTAAAGGAAAGACGAAGCTCACCGACGTAAACAAGGAGTCCGGCAGCTTTTCATTTGGCAACGCCAGACTCTTTCACTGGAAGACGGGGGCTGGAGACCCCCTCAAGGGTGTCCTCATCTATCCCGCCGATTATGTCGAAGGGCCAGAAATATCCCGTTGTGTTTTGGGTTTATGAAACGTTTAGCCAGGACTTACACCGATTCTTTGGGCAGCTCTACAATCTGCAAATTTTGACGAATCATGGCTTCGCGATATTGATGCCGGATATCAAATTTTCAACGGGAGAAACGGCTCGCTCTTTCAAGGAATCAGTTGTCCCGGCCATGGATGGCCTCATCGAGGCGGGAATCGCCAACGGGAATTTTGGCGTCATGGGCTGGAGCTACGGTGGCTTTGCGACAAATATCCTCATCACCCAGACGACGCGTTTCAAAGCCGCGGTGACTTCGTGCGGTATTACCGACTGGGCCAGCAAAATCAGCATGCAGGGGGACTTCTGGCGACGAGGAGATCAAATCGGCCAGGGACGCCTGGGCGGGACTCTTTGGGAGGTACCGCAGAATTATATTAAGAATTCACCGGTCTTTCAACTCGACAAAGTCCAGACTCCCATCCTGCTTCTTCACGGGACAAACGACAGGAATGTGCCCTTCTCTCAAGCGGAAGAGATGTATTACGGTCTTAGGGATCTCGGGAAAACGGCCATGTTAGTCGCCTACCCCGGCGAAACCCATCTCGGAGGCGACGCCGAGGTCTGGGTTATCAAAGACATGTGGCAGAGAATCCTTGCCTGGTTTGATAAGTACTTGAAATAAATCCAAGAGTCATCGATCCGATAGTCCCGAAACCTTATTCTTTTCGAGCGGTAAATCCTATGATTTCCACTTCCAAGTCAAGGTCTGCCAGGAGGCGGTTCGGGAATTTGACTTTCCATTCTACGGCCTCAGTTAAGCCTCCCGGTTCTAGAAATTCAAAGTCACGGAGGCTCGAGGAATAGTCAAATTCCGCTCCCGCACCCTTTTCTCCGTTTGAGGCATTGAGGATCTCCGGGATATTCAACCATCCTCCTTCAGCATATTTCTTTGCAGTCCTCGGGGAATAAAGCTTTGATCTTAATCGCAAAAGGCCCGTAGAGCGATTGTTGGGAGATGTTTTTTAAGCGAATCGGAAAAATGGCCACTTGGGACGCAGGGTCATATCTGATCGGATCGTAGGCCAGTTCGAGCTGGTTGTTCAAGGTAGCTCTTTCTCTCTTCAAAGAAGCCGCTCCTTTGGCCGCGGCTTGCGCATCCGGCAGCGTGTTTCCCTCCCGGACTTTCACGTCGATCTGGCATGTCCAGATTTGAAAGCTCCTGCCGCGGCTGTCCGCCCAGAAAGGATGAAAGACGCCATCCGCCGTGGCCGTCAATCCCATGTAGTCTCCGCCATCGGCCCACCTGGTGTAGGCCGAAAGGGTTCTGAGATTGAGGGATTGACCGGAATTAAGGCCGAAGAGGGGTGATGGGGTCAGATTGATTTCCGTCGCCGGAAAGGAAGGCGCCGAGGAAACGAGGGCGGCGGGCAAAAAAGATTCTCCTCCATCCACCGATGCAGTAAAATAGAGATCATACCGGTCGTTCTTATTGGAAGCCCTCGTATCGAACCACATCAGACCCAGAGTCCCTTCATGGTTGACAAAAATCATGGGCTGATACTGGGAAGACCATTCCGGGGCATCCGGGTTGACGAGCTTCGGCTCTGTCCAGGCATTTCCCTTGTCTTTGGAATAAGAGAACAAGAGTCTGGGTTTCCCAAACCGGGCATCGGGCCAAACCGTGTACAGGCGGTCTTTATATTCTCCTGAGTGTGTATCAACGGCGAACATCGGATATCCCACCCTGGCGAAGTTGCCTTCGCGCGACGCTTTGATTCGTTGATCCATCTTCGAGATCTGTTGCACCTGGATTTTTTGGGGGGAGGAAAAGGTCACGCCTCCGTCGTTGGACATCACGAATTGAAAGGCGTTCGTTATTGAGGTTTCCGCTGAAGTCATCGTATACTCCTCATAAGGCACGAACAGGCTTCCGTCGCTCAGAATCAGCATGTTGGCAACGCTGAGCCCGATTTTGCCCCCGCCGTTGGCAAAGTCCACGGGCCCGATGAACGTTTTGCCATCGTCTTCAGAGCGCAAGACCCCGACGACGGATACCGGATGAGTGCCGTAAGCGGCGCCGACATAAACGCGGCCGGCATATTTGCCAGAAGTGTGATCCACGACCATCTGCTCGTGGTCATAGTCAGGGCCGAAGTCCGTCTTATTCCCCCAGGTGATGCCTCCATCCTCGGAGCGATAAAAGTGAATCGCGGACCTAACGGTTCCATCATTCTCCCTGTAATTGGCCAAAGCGCAGAAATAGGCGGTTCCGTTCAGCCCAAAAGCGACTTGAGGATCAAAGCCTCCTTCTTTGAATTGAATCTGTTCTGGAAAAGACGAATCAGACCAGGTATATCCGCCATCGAGCGAAGCATACGTCTTGCAGGCCGTGCGTCCGTCGGGTCGGGTAAAGGTGATCGCAGCGCCCAAGAGGTTCTTCGGATGTTTGGGATTGCACGCGACCATGAGCTCGGTGTGAGGGACCTCGCCGTCGCGGCTGGCCAGAATGTTGGGGCCCACTAGAATCTTCGCATTCTTTTTGGTCGGTCCCGGGGCGTAACTTGAGCCGAGGCAAATAACAAGAACCGCCGTGATCCAACAAATCGTGATTGAGCCCGAAGTCCTCTTCTTCATGAATCCTCCTTTGGGATAAGTCCCTTTCCCTGATGACAAACTTAAGTGTTCTTCAAGTCAGAATCAAGAAAATCCATGGACGAGAGATTCCGAATCGATAAAGATTATCGGAAGCAGAAAAATGGGAGCCCTGTTGGTTGGGCAATCCCCTGATCAACAGAGCTCCCTTCTGTGACCCTGCTGTTTCTATGCTCAGTAAGAAAAACGAAGTCCTAACTGGAAATAGCGAGCGGTCTGGATCGAATAGATATAGGGCGTTGTTTGCGCGTCCACAATATTCGAGATAGATGTCGGGACATCCCCGTTAAAGACATTATGAACGTCGACCAGAAGGCCCAGCCTTCCCGTCCCTATTCCGAACACCTTTTCAAGCCTAAAATCCAGTTGATGCTGCGGCTTCTCGAGGAGAGAGTTCCTGGGCACGGCATAGACATTCATGTATCCCTGATTGAGGAGGACTCGGAATTGCCTGCTGTAGCGGATACCCTGCATGTAGCTGTAAATCGTACCGATATTAATTCCCAGCGGTTTAAAGTAATAGGACAGCAACAACTTGAATTGGTATTCTCTATTAAATGAGCTCGGACCATAGGCGTTTATTTTGTTATTCGGGTCTTCGAAAACACCGCCGGCATAGCCTTGTTTGCTGCCATAGGGAGCGTTGTCCTGAAGACCCTTGCTCTTCTGCAAGTGAAGTGACGCCTGCATGAACCAGCCCTGGGAAAATTTCTTATCCAGGATCACGTCGACCCCGTTGTAAGCGTAGTTGAGCTCCTGAGGGGAAGTCTTGATAAAGAAATCCTGGCCGACATTGGTCTGGTTAAAAACGGTAAAAACTTTCCCGGTCTGAGGATCAACGGCGGTCGTTTCAACATATTGGCCTCTGGTGTTCACTTCGCCGACTTGGTTTCTAAAACTCTTATGGACGTAGTTAACGATCAGGCTGAAATTCGTGAACAGTTCACGCTCGATTCCGAGGGTAAAGATGTCGGCATACGGCCTCTTGAGATTGGGATCAATAGCATTATTCGTCGCCGGCCCCCAACTCTGGACAAACTGCTGCCTGGCCATCGGGAAGGACAAAATAGAGCGAGACTGTGCGCGAGTAAGGACCAAAACCATAAAATGTGAACCAGGTGGCAAAATCGTAAAATCGTCCCCAGCTTGACCTCAGCACAGTCTTTTTGTCGTTGGTCAGTGCATAGGCGGCGCCGATGCGGGGACCGAGGTTATTCCAGGCAAACATCTGTCCGGGGCCCTTTAGGGTGATTCCTGCCGGGGTTTTAACGTCCAAGACATTGGCCTGGGTATAGCTATACCTGAGGCCCAGGTCGAGGGTTAATCGTTTCTTAATCGTCCACGTATCTTGAGCATAGGCCTGGTATTCGTGAAATCCTTCCGGGACGATCTCAGAGTGGTCCTCTCTATAAACCATGTATGGCTGTCCGTACCAGTCGTAAAACAATTCATGATTGACATATCCATAGACGTTTTTTCCCAGAGACCGGTCAAAGACGAATCCGAATTTGAAGTCGTGAGATCCCAAAAACCAGTCTTCTTTAAAATGGGAAAGATCCAACATGAATCTCGCTCGCCAGGTCGGGCCTGAAGTGACTACCCCAAAACCGCCTGTTTGTCTGCCGAGTCCCAGGTCATAATGCATGGATATATTCGCATTATCGGGATTAGGTCCCTGATCCTCATAGGTATACTTATAATTGAACTTCGCTTCCAAATAAGTGTTCGGGCCGAAGAGGATCTGATGCTGGAAATTGACGATGTGTTCCCAGTCTTTGACAAAACCGAGGGACGTGCGGGGGTCGAATTGGTCTTCCCCGATCTTCCAGTCTTTGATGTCATACTGGTAAGAAAAGAATCCCTTATTATTGGCGTTGACCAAGTAATTGAATTTTCCATAAAAACTCGGATGGGTGGTCAGATCAGGTACGGGATTCGGGATATCCAGGGCCTTTTTTTCGTCTCGCCGATAGGTCACGGAACCCAAAAACCACAGTTTGTCCCTCACAATTGGCCCGCCCACCATGAGATTTGTGTCGTAGTGCGTCGCCGGAGGAGATATCTCATCCTTCCTATAATTGACCAACTTGTTATTGAAAAAATAAAGATTCAGTTCACCCTTGAGCCTGTTGCTTCCGCTCTTGGTCAGGGCATTGACGACGGCACCTGTATATTCACCGACTTCGGCTTTTCCTCCCGCCGTTATCACCTCACTCTCCTCAATGAGATCGTATGGAATATCGGCGTAGATATCTCCGTGCCACTGGTCGGTGATGTTGTTGCCGTCGAGCTGATATTGGTTGGACGTGTAACCGCTTCCATGGGCAGCTCTGTCCGCAATCCCGGGAGCCAATTCGATGACGCCCAGGCTGCCACTCCTGAGGGGCAACCCTTTCAGGGCTTCACTTGTGAGAACGATCGCGATATCAGATTTCTTAACGTCGACGGCGGGTAGCGGGGCTGTTACGGTGACCGATTGCTCTATGACACCCTGTTCCATGACGAGGTCCAGCGTGACCGTCTCACCCAGAACGACTCTGATATCCTTCATCTCGGTTTTTTTGAATCCCGTTAGTTCGGCAGTGATCGCATAAAACCCCGGGGGCAAATTTATGAATCGGTAGGAACCTCCGGCGGTTGTCGTGGCCGTGAGCGTGCGCTGGATGAGGCTCGGGCTGCTGATCGAAATATTGACTCCTGGCAAAACAGCACCGGAATTATCTTTGACCGAGCCGACGATATTCCCCGTCTGCTTCTGAGCCAAAGAAACGGAAAAAACTAGCGATAAGAAAACCAAGAATACCATGAATTTCTTTAAAGAATTCATCACTTCTCCTTTCTTTATTAATATTATAAATTTATATATAGGCAAGATATTATTTATTCTTCCTCTCTCTGTCAATAAAAAAAGACTGATTTATAATTCATTTTGTGCCACGTCCCATGGCTTTTTCATCCATCTTAGATTGCCCTGAGCCCTCTGCCAACAAAAGAAAAGAGCGAATGAGAATCCATTTAATAAGACACGAGAACATCCGCCTCTTTCAGGAGTCTGAGAAAATTCAGGATATCAGGAAAAGTGAGCCCCTTGTAGCCTGCGGATAGCGCCTCTGCCTGCACGAATCGGTAGATATCGAGGAGGTTGCGATGTCCATCCATGAGGTTGAACAGCTCGTAATAGAAAGGTTCATCGGGCATGATATCTTTGAGCTGGTATTTTTCGACGGGATATTCATTGAGTTCTCCAAACGTTCCTTTGAGCTCCGGATGAGGCACCGGGACGATCTCGCGGAGTCTCATTTCTTCACTTGTCAAGCTGGGCTCTACGGCGTTTATCTTCAGCTCCATGCATTTTCTTGCATAGGCCTCCCGGGTTTCATTGAGACATTCATTTCCTAGCATTTTCAACATGTTGAGTAACTTCCCGAGATGGGAGGCAGCTTCATTGCCATCCTTAATGAAGATTTTTGTTGAGGCCAGCGCCTGTTCTTCTCGTTTGAAGCTCTGGACAAGGAGATTTTCCGCGCTCTTGAAATTCTCGGCAAGGGTCTTTTTGGAGGCGCCACGCAAAAGGGACTTGCCAAGTCTTCTCTCCTTTTCCAGCCGGGCTCTTCCCGAGTGGTAGACCTCGTCCAGGATATCGAAGCAGTTCCCGGGACCGGCCGAGGAAATAGCGTAAGCGGCCGCTGCAGCCAGAACGACATATCTTTTGAGCTGAGTGGGATCAAGAAAATCCGATTTATCGTTTTGTGAATGGTGTGATCCGAAGGGCAGATCGATCAAATTGACAGCCGGAATCCCGACGTTGCCGCTGTTAAAAAAAACATGGTCCGTGTATCCCGAAAAAGGGACGGTGCGACCGTTTAACACATTCCTTGTCCCATCGTGGTCGATGACCTTGGGATCATACCCCAGATCTCCGATTTCGCTATTGTTGTTAACGAGGAGATAATTCAGGATGTTGCCGAAGATGTCGCCGATATAGCTTGCCCTGGTATAGGGGGGCAATACGACGGTCAGGGCGGAACTGATCTTTGTCTGGTCCAGGCCGACGCAATCGACATTGATGTCAGCGATCGTCTTGCGGAGGAGCTCCGGGTAGGTTGAGAACAGCATCTCAGCGCCCCAGACATGCGGATTCCAGTAAAAACGGAGCGTTCTCTTGGGCGGTTCGATCATCTTTTGGCTGACAAGACTGTTGATCAGCCGGGCCGTTTCCAAGAGGACCGCGCAGCCGCTGTTGTTGTCGTGCGCTCCCGGACGAGGGTGGTCGAGATGGGCCGTGAAGATGATCTCTTCGTCGGGGTATGTGGAACCCGGAATGGTGGCCACGACTCCTGGGTGGAACCCAGGCACCCGAACCTCCGCCTTAACCTTGGCCTCGACGACGACTTTTTCTCCTTTTTCCAGCATGTTCAAAATCTCCCGGGCTTGATTGGTCGAGAGGAAGAAGCCGAAGGTCGAACTTCTTGTCTTTTCTTTGTTCCAGGGCTTAATTCTAGTCTGGATGATCGTGTTTGAGGTGTAGCCGGGGAGATTGAGCCTCAAGGCAGTTAAGATCCCCGCCGCTCCCCTATCCAAGACCGCCATTTGGGAGACTTCCCAGGGATCACCGTAGGCTAAGACTATTTTTCCCCCTACATCTTTGCCTTCATAGTCTTTTGACTCGGTTCCGCTTCCGACATAGACAACTTCGGCCTCAACGTCCGTATTGCGGCTGTTGACCAATACACAAGGGCAATCGGCCTCGTAGCTTGTGATGAGCTTCTCGAGGGGCGCTTTCATCCGGAGCTCACCCAGCTCACAATTCCAGGCCAGCCAGGGTTTTTGCATCCAATAATAGGTATTTTCATCGACTTCGAATCTCTCGATGCGGGCATCTGTCAGACCGTAGTCTTTTGCCTTGGACAGGATCAGCTCGGCCGCTTTTTGCATGCCGTCCGAGCCGTACCACTTGCAGAAGACGGAAAGGTCTCGAATATGTTCAAAGCAGATTTTCCCCGAGGCCTCTCCAACGATTTTATCCAATGTCCTTTCAGGGAGGAGATATTTCTGGTAATCTTGCCCACGAGCCATCACCGCGAAAAAAACGACAATGGAGAGCGGCCACAAATCGTCTTTTTTTCATAGAACTATTCTCCTTCTGCAAGCCACTGGATCTTTTTTTGAAAAATGCCGATGCGAAATCAAAACATCTTCTTTGGCTTGGGAATTTTCTTGTATAAAGTGGATTTGCTTTTGTCGTACAAAACCTTTCCGTTCATGATGGTGTAATCGACATAGGTCCTGTAGTCCAGAGGGTTTCCATCAAGGATGATGATATCAGCGTCCTTGCCTTCTTCCAGGCTCCCCACTCGATCACTCATCCCGAGGAGTCTTGCCGGTTCGATGGTCAGAGCTTCCAGGGCAGTTTTCTCATCGAGCCCGCCCCTGACGGCAAAAGCTCCGGCGAGCGGGAAAGTCAGAAGATCATTCCCAATCATTCCACCGAGGCCGATGGAAGGCTCTGTACTCAGAAGCGCGAACTCTATTCCTTTTTCTTTTTGCAGGACCGCATTCTTAATGTTGGATCCTCCCGAAGGATGCCGATAGGGATCTCCTTTCAGAAAGGCTTCGGGCTGGATGATCGTCGAAATGTTCCGCCGTCCGATTTCCTCAGCCAGGAGCCATCCTTCAGCGGCTCCGAGGATCTGCGCCTGGACGCTGAACTCATCAACAAAAGCCAGTACCTTCAGAATGTCCTTTTTTTTGTCCGCGTTGAAACGAACGGGCAATTCGTTCTTGAGGACGGACACATAATATTTAAGGTCGGGAGTCATGACCGGAGCCTTGGCTTCCTTTATGTTTTTTGACTTCTCGTACTGGGCTTCTTGAGCGAGAAACTCGCTGGACCTCTGGAAGAAGCCCCTGAGTTCTTCTTTCTCAGAGGGTAAGAGCCGGGTCATATCAACATAAAGAAAGGCTGGCTCTTTGATCAACATATCCTTGAGAGATCCGTAATAGGGCTTGAGGATGGCATTGCGGAAGCCGTAATTCTTCTGCCCCGCTTCTCCCGGTTCTTCATAAGGCGACGGACCGGCATTGGAGCTAAAGGTTGTGATTCCGGTGGCCAGGCAGAGGCGCAACTCGAGGCTAAAAGGGTCAAGATAATTGAAGATCTTCGGATTCGTGTCTTCTTTAATGATGGGGTGCATGGCAAACGGACTGGAATGGACCACAACAAACCCGGGCATGATCCACTTGTCCTTGGCTTCCAAGATCATCGCATCTTGCGGGACGGGAAGATTTTGTCCAATCTTGTTAATTTTCCCGTCCTTTATAAGGATATAGCCATCATGAATGATTCCATGAGTGATGGTATAGATGGTTCCCCCTTTTATGATCAGGGCATCGGATTTGGCCTCCTCTGATCTGCCGGACTGGCAAAGCGACAGGATCGCTATGGCCATAAGCGAAACAACACTCAGGGTCTTGGCTCTAGTCTTCATTGGACGATTTTCCCTCCCAAAAAGACTTTTTCGATGACGGGAACGTTATCGAAGGGATCATTTTTCAAAACGATCAGATCCGCTTTTTTCCCTTTTTCTAGGCTGCCTACGAGTGAGTCGATCCCCAAGAGTTGAGCGGGAATAAGGGTCACTCCCTTGAAAAGGACATCCTTCTTAAGGCCGTACTGAGAGAGCTCATTGAGGTAGTCCAAGAGATGGATTTGCTCCTCGATATTCCCTGGTGCCTGGAAAGCGAGCTTTAGATCCAGGGCCTGGCATTTGAGCACGTAGTTGGTCCTCTCGGGATTGGGCTGGAAAAAGCCTGACCGGACATCGATTCCGGGTTCAAGTATGAGCGGGATGTTTTTCTCTTTGAGCAACGGGCCTGCCTTGTACACCTCCGTGCCGCCTTTGATAATTAACCTGACCTTAGGATATCCGGCGAGAAGCTCCAAAAGATGCGAGACTGCGTCTGGACCGGCGCATTCAGCCAGAAGCGGAGTCTTCCCATCGACAACGTCCATAAAAACCTTCGCGGATTCGCTGATCGTGGGCTCTTCTTTCTGTGCTTCCTCTTTGGCCTTGTCTTTGGCCACGTCTTTGCTTTTTCCCTCTTTCGGTTTGGCCTTTTCTTCTGCCTTCTTTTTCTGCTCCTCCAGGAGTCTCTGGGCCTCTTCCAGAGAACCTTTGAGCATATTCCAGAAAGGCGTGTTGACATAGACCGAGATCTTGAGGAAAGCTTTGTCTTTGACTACGATATCTTCAAAATTGTCGCCTTCAGGCCTGAAGACGGCCCCCAACCCCGAGATCCCGGCCGGAGGAGGGGAAATACCAAGCGTGGTGAAACCATTCTTTAGGGCCAATGAATAATCCGGGTGATCAGGATCGATCGAATAAAGAACTGGATAGAAAGCGAGGTTTTTACCGGCCGGTTCAGGCATCCTAAAAAAGGATTCGATTTCTGATTTATTTTTCTTATAAATCCCCAAATTGGAATCAGGAGAGACGATTCCGGGCATGACGAACTTCCCTTGAAAATCCAGGACCTCGGCATCCGGAGGAATCGCAACCTGGGCCCCGATTTCGGCGATGCGGTCATTCTTGATAAGGATGACTCCGTTTTCAATTTCGCCCTGGGCGACGGTCTGGATTTTTCCCGCTCTGATGGCGACGACCTTCTCTTTGGCCACGGGAGAGGAATCGGAGAAAGCGATAGAGAGCGCGAGAACTGCAGCAAAAAGAAAAACCCTACGCCCCAGCTTCCAGATTTTTCTCAGCTCAATAGATTTGTCCGTCTTTGGAAAGGTCATAGACTATTCTCCCATTCACAAGAACGAGGGTGGTGTGATTTCGGGCATCAAGGGGATTTCCCGTCCAAATAACCAGGTCGGCATCCTTGCCGGCCTCGATGCTTCCGACCCTATGGTCCACCATCATCGTCCTTGCCCCGTAGATGGTGACCCCTCTGAGGGCTTCCTGTTCATCGAGCCCGAGCCGGACGGCCATGGCCGCTTGCAGAAAGAGCTTCTCCTCACCGCCCCCAACCGAATCGGTGTTGATCGAGATGTTTTTGGCTCCGCCCTTTTCATATTCGGTTATGATCCCCAGAAAAGAATCTTTCTCAAAATCATAGAGCCTGGGGCCGCAGTCATAGGCGATCTTTCTCGTCGCATATCGCCGGGCCGTTCCGGAACGCCCCAAATTCACCATGGGTGATGACCGCGTGCTCGATCCCGAATTCCTCGAGGTACATCCGGTAGACCATCTGGACAACCTGAAACCAGCAGCAATGCACGAAGACGGGAAGCGTCCCCTCGAAGATGTCCTTGGTGTATTCAAACCGGAGATCTTTCTTGGGTTTTTCTTTTGACTTCCCGGTTTCATAATCCTTCCAGGCATCATGATAAGCCTTGACCTGCTTGATGAGCTCCCGAAGATGCCAGTTCATTCCCATCCGCCCCGCGCCGATTTCTCCGGAATACGGCCTCTCCGGGTTTCCCGCTTGGGCAATCTTCATGATCCCCGGGAAGCGCAGGATGACATCGTCAAGATTGTCCCCGGCTGTTTTCATGAGAATGCCGGTGCCGCCATCGTTGCTGCCGCTTCCGGGAATGAAATTGATGGTCGTCACTCCCGCAGCAACGGCCCGTCTGAGGGCGGGCGTGTTGAGGGCGACGGCATTGAGAATCCGCAGTTCCGGATTGAGCTGATAGACCGAATCATTAAAGTCTTCAGTGCTTTCTCCGCCGGAATGGGAATGGATATCGACAAAACCCGGCAGGAGCCAGTACGAAGAGGCATCGATCACTTTGTATCCGGGGGGAATAGGAATTTGACTTCCGACCTTTTCTATTTTTCCGTCTCTGACCAGCACGACGCCGTTCTCGATGATCCCCTTGGTTATGGTCAAGATTTTTCCGGCTTTGATGGCATAGGTCGGAAAACCGCGCGCGGCCGCAAACAGAGCCGGCGAAATAAACAGTGTCACGAGCCAGATAAGCCATCTATTTTTGCTCTTCATCTCTTCCTCCGCATCCCCTATTCTTTGGGATAAGCAAGCTTCCCGTTGACATAGACCTGCTCGATTTTCGTATCGAATCTAAAAGGCTCTCCGCTCAGAACAACAAAATCGGCGTCTTTCCCCGCCTCGAAGGAGCCGACTTTGTCGGCGATACCCAGAATCCTGGCTGCGTTAATGGTTAGGACGTTGAGAGCCTCCGCTTCCGTCAGCCCGTCCTGGATGGCATAAGTCAGTTGAAATGGAAGGAATGGCGCACCGGCATTCGACTGGGAGCTGAAGGCCACCGGCACATTTTTGATCAACAGTTCTTTGATATAATTGATCCTCTGTCCTTTCTTGACATAGACAGCCTCGGGACCGGCAATGACAGGGATTCTCTTCGTAGCGAGTTCGCCGGCAATTCTATAGGCCTCCTGCCCTCCCACGAGGACCAGGTTTAGCTTGAATTCGTCCGCGATCTTCACAGCCGCCTGGATCTCATTGATCCGGGAGGCGCGGATCATCACCGGGATTTTTCCCCTCAAGACCTGGAGGATGATTTCCTGGTTTTCATCCTTCCTGGGCTCTTTGGGTTCCTCGAGCGTTTGCTCCGCGGGTTCTTGTTTTTGAGCCTGAGCTTCCTTTTTTTGATCTTTTGCTTTTTTCTTTTCGAGGTATGTTTTCAAATCTTTTTCGTATTTCTTGAAGCTCTTCTCATATTCCAGGGCGTCCAGGAAAATCTTCTTCAGTTCTCCGTAACGCTCCGTGACATTCTCTTTGACAACGAAGGAGAACTCCTCCCCTGCTGGATTTTTTAAGATGAGATCCGACGGCGAATCCGCAAAAAGCTTGACGCAGGCTGAAGTGCCATCGACAAGATAGTCCGCGGGGATGGCAATCTTGGCAGAAGTAATCCCCCCGGCCAGAGATTTTCCAAAAGAGAAATCTTTGTAGAAGACAGCCTGGACACTCTGGAAACGAGCTTCAGGCTTGGGGGGCGCTTCGGGAGGAGCAGGCATTTGCCAGGGAACGGGTATTCCTGGCGGCGGCGGCGGCTCCGTCTTAACACTAAAGTTCTCCTCGTGGAAACCCAGGGCACAGTGGGCGTCAATAAACCCCGGAACGATAATCCTGTCGGTGAAATCGATGACCTGGGCGTTTTCCGGGGGTTTGGGCTTCTTATCGACCCTGATGATTTTTTTCCCTTCGACCAAAATCGCGCCATTCTCAAGAATTCCGGTTCTCTCGCAGCCGTAGATTTTTTTGGCTTTGATGTAGATCGGTTTTTCAGCGGAGAAAATCAGACCCGCTGCAAAGCCGAGAAACAACAAGAATAAGAAAGAAGCCCGGGCAAACAAGACTCTTTCAGTGTTGCTCATAGATGATTCTTCCTTCGATCATGACTTTTCTTAATCGGGGCAGCGGTTTTCCCGCTTCGCTCTGGAAAAATAGGATATCTGCATCTTTTCCCTTTTCTAAGCTGCCGATGCGGCTGTCCACTCCAAAGATCCGGGCGGGATTGATGGTGATCGACTTGATGAGATCTTCGCTTGAAAGGCCGAACCTCTGATGGTATTGGACGATCCAGAGGAGATCCGGGAGGTACTTATCTTCAGCCGGGACAATACTTGTCAGGATTCCCTGGCTCATGAGGGCTGAGATATTTTCAGGATCGTTCAAGGAGGCCTCGGAGAGAGGAAAAGACTTCTCTTGATAGGCGTCGTTCGGTTTCAGATTCGATTCAGCGATCACCGGGATGTTCTTTTCTTTGAGGACGGCGGATAATCTGTGGGCTTCCGCGCCGCCGGATATAATCAAGGGCATTTTCAATTGCTCTGAAAGCTCCAACGCCTGTTCGATTTCTGGGACTCTCTGGCATTGAACGAGCAACGGGATCTTCTGTTCCTGCGCCTGTCTTAAAGAAGAAGAGATGTTATTCATATATTTCGCTAGATCCCCCGTATACGGCTCGAATCGGAAAAGGCCTCGGACGACCCAATAGGCGCCGAGAGAGGAGGAAGGAAACTGTTTCTGGACGGGTGTTATGGGATTCTCGTCACTGATCGGCGCGGGATAAACCTTGGTCATCGGAGGAAGAAGCGAGCCTTCTCCCAGATTGATCCTGAGGGCAGCGTCTTTTTTTAGAACCGAGGAGCCGCCGTGACCTGTTCCCAGCTTGACCAGGGCCCCTTTTCCCGATATGAGTCCGTTCTTTGATGTATCCAGGTAGACAGAGGTGATGCCTCCGGCCAGAAGACGGCTGTGATCTCCGAAGAAATCAAGCCCGTCGAGTGAGGAAAGGTCCGGAGAGAACGATTCGAAATTCTGGATTTCCGCGGGACTTAAACGGCAGGAAGACGCGATGAAACCCGGATAGAGAATCCAGCCGGAGGCCTCGATGACCTCGGCCCCTGCCGGCACGGTAATATTGTCTCCGATGGCAGCAATCTTGCCTTCCTGGATCAGGATGACGCCGGCCTTGATGATCTCGCCGGCCATGGTGTGAATCTCCGCCCCCCGGATAGCCTTTGTCTGGCCGAAGATGAGAATTCCTGAGCCGAGGAAAACAATGAGGCAAAACGAAACCGCCAGCTTGATGATGATCTTCATTTTTTCGCCTCTTGCCTTTTTCATGCTCGTCTATTGGCCGATCTTATCGTCGGCGAGATCCTTCAAGTCCTCGTCTTTTGTCCGGTCGTAGACCAGCTTTCCTTCGATATAGACCAGCTCCACTTTTCCGGAGAAATCGAATGGCTCCTTGTCGAGAACCACGAAATTCGCCAGCTTGCCTTTTTCGAGCGATCCGACCTGTCCGTCCAGCCCGAGAATCTGGGCCGGCACCAGGCTAATGGATTTCAAGGCGATTTCCGGGGAAATTCCACAACTGATAAGTTTCATGGCCTGGTAAAAAAGTGTCCTCGCCTGGACCTTATCCGGGTCCGACTGAAGAGCAAAGTCGACGCCTTTAGCCTGGAAGGCGGTGGCCACATCCACTTTTCTTAGCTCCTCCGTGACCGGGTCTTTTTCAAAGTAGATCAGCTCGGGATCGAGAATGACCTTCAGTTTCTTCAGGGCGGCAAAATCGGCCGCTTTGTAGGCTTCTGGACCGAGGACATAAACGGTCTTCAGGCCATAGACTTCGCTCAGTTTTTGGGCCTCAACCACATCGGAAGGCGTCGGGCAGTAAATGAACGCCCCGTAGCGACCTTTGAGCAGATCCCCAACCGATTCGTACTTGACATATTCGGGAGAGCGGAAAGACATGGGGGTTGAGACCATCTCCTCTTTTTTATCCGCTGGGGTTTTCTTCTCTTTTTTCTCGAGATACTCCTTGGTCTCATCAAAATAGCGGCGGAGTTGAGCCATGACCCCTATCCTTGACTGAGCGGGTGTTCCCGCGACCGATATCTTCATTCCTGAATCCGGAACCATGATGGCATCTCCGATAATCAATCCAAAGGTCTTGATGACGGCGCCCCGGCCTCCTAGAATCGTCGCGTTGCCCGGCATGATGTTCATGGTCGTAACCCCGGATCTCAAGGCCGATTTAATGGCGTCATGGGACAGGTCGAGACTGTCCATTACGGTCACGAAGGGTGTGAGAGGATTTGTTTCATTGGGAATGTCATAGCCCCGGGCCGCATGGGCTTCTACCAGACCCGGGACAATGATTTTCTGGCTATAGTCTATAACCTCCGCATTCCAGGGAATCTTGCCTTCTGGTCCGAGTTCGGAGATTTTCCCGTTCTCGATCAAAAGGATGCCTTTCTCGATGACACCCTGGGTCACCGTATAAATCTTCTTGGCCTTGATGGCTTTGATTTGTGATACCAGGGGCAGAGGTGATAAAACCGCAAGCGCTAAAACAAAGGTCATGAAATGGGGAAGTCCAAAAGATCTCTTCATCTCGTTTCTCCTTTTCCTCATTTGTTCGGATCCAGCATCTTGCCGCCGATGATGACTTTTTCAAGCCGAGTAGAGGGGTCGAGCGGATCTCCGTTGAAAATCAACAGGTCGCCGTCCTTCCCTTTTTCGATCGTCCCCACTCTATCTTCTACGCCCAGGATCCTGGCGGCATGACTGGTGAGGGCTTTGAGGGCGGTCTCTTTATCCAGGCCCAACTGGACGGCGAAAATCGCCTCGTCCCGGAGAGAGCTGATCGGACTCTTATTATCGTTTTGGAAAGCGAAAAGGATTCCCTTTTTGGCTAGGAGCAGAGGCGTCTGTGCTTTGTAGTAATCACTCTCGGCGTTGAAATCAAACCTCCCCTCCGGCCTGTAAACAGGTCCGTAGATGACGGGGATATTCCTGCTTTTGAGGTCGTCTAGGTATCTGTAGGCGTCCACACCTTCTTCCAGGATCCACTTGAAGCCGAATTCATCCATGGCTCTGAGGGCGGCTTTGATGTCCATATACGACCTCGCCCGGATCCGGAGCGGAATCTCGCCCCGCAAGACTTTGCGCAAAATCAGTTCCTGAGCGTCAAGCGCAGAATCAGGAATCGGTCCCTTGTTTTGAAGCTTGACGAAGGCATTCCGGAAAATGAAATCGACTCCCATCCTGTTCTGAGGGCGCCGCGTGCGGAGCTCGGGCTCAGATCCAAACGCCTGGTTAAGATAGGCGGGCTCATGCCCGAACGTCACCTTGAGATGGACCATATTCTTGACGACCATATCTTGCGGCGTCCGGCCTATGGCTTTAAGAACTGTGCCCGTGCCGTTAAACACATTCAGGTTTCCAGGGGCGACATAGAGGCAGGTGACCCCACTCCGCCAGGCTTTAGCGAAGTCTTCAGAGCGCGGGTCGACAGAATACAGCGCATTGAGCTCGGGCGTGACTTCGGAACGTCCTTCGTTGAGGGCCATCACTTTGTCTCTCTTCATTGAATAATCTTCTTCACGCAGGTCCATCTCGATGATTTTTGTTTCCGCAGGAAACGCGGAGATAAGCGTTGGCCGCGATAAAACCCGGAGTCGCCACTCCCTCTTTGAATTCAAGGACATTTGTCCCTTTGGGTAGGGGCGAGTCTATCCCGACGAACTCGACCTTCCCGCCTCTGATCAAGACCAGCGCGTTCTTCAAGACCTCCCCGTTGCCCTTGTGCAGGGTCCCGACCCTCAGGGCAGTGAGATCATCAGCCAGAACGGTCGGCCCGAGAAAACAGAAGATCGTAAAAACCACAGAGACTATTTTCGTTAGCGGACCAAATTTCTTTTTGATCATGCTTGCCTGTATCCTTAATTTTGTTTATGAACAAGCCGGCCGTTGGAATAAACGGCCACGACTTTTGCGCCTAAATCCAGAGGCTCTCCAGAAAAGACGATGAAATCCGCGTCTTTTCCTTCTTCAAGTGAGCCGACGGAATCCGCTACGCCGAGAATCTGAGCTGGATGGAGTGTAATCGTCTTTAGGGCTTCGTCTTGAGAGATCCCCTGGTGGAAGAGAAGGAGCGCCGACGTCCTCAGTCCCGAGGCTTCTCCTTCCGGCATATCGCTGACAAAGGCAATCCTCACGCCCTTGCGAAAGAGCGAAGCCGCATTTTGGAAGACCCTTTCTGGGGCTGAAAAGAGAAGCGGGGAGAGGAGAACGGAGACATCCTGTTTTTTGAGTTCATCGGCGAAGGCAGCCGCTTCTTCGCCTCCCACGATAACGCCCTTCTTCTTCCAATCGTTTAGCCATTTTAGGGCGGTGTTGATTTCCTCGTAATTGGAGGCGGCGATAAGCGGCTGAAGTTCTCCTTTGGCTAATTTCGCAATCCCCTCCTCACTCAAGATGTCCGTCCTTCCCTCGTTTTGTCCAGCCTTCTGCATCCACTCATCCAACATCTCCTCGGCTCCCATGAGAGACGTCGGAGACCGGTCGTCCCTTTCAACTTGTTTGCAAAAGGAGACCTTGAGAAATCCTCCTTTCTTTAAAAAAGGGAGGCCCCAGGCTGTCCGTGGTCAATTTGAAAATCGAAGTGATGCCTCCCACAAGGTTTTCATTCCGCGGCGATAAGTTCACCGTGGTGATGCCTTCAGCCAGTGCCGCCCGGACTTCAGGGCTCAAAGGGTCATAGGCAGCAAAGGCCTCCAGGTCTGAGGTGACGGCCCTGGAATTCTCTAGAAGGCGGTAGTAGGCGGAAACATACGTGTGGGCGTCGACCAGACCCGGAGCAATGCATTTTCCGGAATAATCCACGACGGTTCCAGCCGGCAGATCTCTGGCTTCGATTATCTTTTTGATCTTACCCCCTTCGATGAGAAGGCTGGCTTCGGCCAGCACTCCCCTCGGCCCCGAAGTGTAGATCTTGGCTCCTTTGATCACCAGAGTCTCCGCTTTTTTCTTCGCTTCCCCAAAAAAGGGAAACCGTAAGAAAGAAGATGAGGAAAAAACTCAGCAGAATTGGCTCTTTGCGTTTACTCATTTTCATCTTTCCCCAACTTTCAGGCCATTGACGAAAACGATCTCGACTTTAGACAGAGAATTCAAAGGTTCTCCCGTGAGAACGACCAGATCCGCGTCCTTGCCCTCTTCCAAACTGCCGACCCTGCCTGAGACTCCAAGAATTTCTGCCGGGCCGGAAGTGACGGCTTTCAGAGCCTCAATCTCGGGAAGACCCTGAGATACTAGAAGAGAGGCATAATATCTCATGTATCGAGCCGAAAGCGGATAATTATCAGGCGGAATAAGGGCCAGGGGAATCTTGCCCGCTCCCAGGGCACTCCAGTTTTTTGTTGATTTTGGGGAGGGGCTATCGCCACTCGACTCCTTGCCGCTATAGAAAAAATCCTCTTCTTTGGCTTTGAGAAGGCCGGCCGCATACCCTTTGGCTCCCCCAGGCAAAATGGACTTTCGATAATCCATGAGGGGATTGGACAAAAGGCTCACTGAGGCAACCGTTAGCTGGGGCAGAACCTTAAACCAGTCTTCGCACTTTTCCAGCACAATCCTCAGACCAAATTCTTCTCCCAGCCGGAGTGCATTATGGATTGAATCAGCCCGGTGAGCTTCGATGCGGACAGGGAATTTCTTGTCCATGGCTTGGAGGAGGATTTCCTTTGCCTTCGTCCCTTTGTGGCTTCTCCGGCTCTTTAAGTTTTGATTTTTCGGAAGCGCCTTTTTGGGATTCCTTAAATTCAGAAGACTTCTTTTCATACTTCTGCCATTCTTTCCTGTACTCCTGGGCAAGGATGAAAATATCCCGAACCCTTTGATACTGAGTCAGTCGGAGCAAGGATGAAGTTTTATTATTTTCCATGCTCTCCAGTTTCAATCTCAGTCCCGCTTTCTCTTTCAACACCTCAACCCGTCCGCGCTCTTGCGCCGGGAGTTTGACCACGGCTCCGAGCCCGCCGATAGCCCGGAAGGAAACAGGAGAGATATAGACGGTTGTGACTCCCTCGCGGACAACGTCTGAAACGAACTCGTCAAAATAATTCATCCCTTCGAGAATATCCGCATCGGGATTTTCATCTCCGGAAAAGGCTCTGTCTTTCTCTGAGAGGAAAAGTGAGCTGGACGCACTGACGATTCCGGGAATCACGGTTTTGCCCGTGAGGTCGAGGACCTGAGCGCCCGCGGGGGGATCAACGTTCTTCCCCACTTTCTCAATCTTGCCGTCCTTGATCAAGATCATGCCGGGCTCAAGGACGCCGTTCGACCCCATGGTATAAATTTTCGCGTTCTTGAGCAGAAGGTATTCTTGCCCGGTGGAGCAGGGTTTTAACGGGAGCACGAGCAGCAAAGCCATAAAAAAACTCAGACTCCTCGGGCTCATAGCGATTACCTTTTTCATTTGATCACCTGTCTTCTCCATTTTTTAACCGCCCCTAATAAAATCATTCTTTTTCTTTAAAAGCAACAAAAATCCGATCTGGTTTTTCCCCTGGTGTTGTTCCCTTCTTGGACTTCTCCAGTTCGTCCGCATAATTCTTTGCTTCCTGCAGATATTTTTTGACTGCGGCGACAATTCCCATCTGGGTCCTGGGAGGGCTCAGTCGCTCACTTCTCATTCTCTTAATCTCCGGGTAGCTGAGGTCTATTTCCATTCCCTCTGACGGAGACAAAACGCGGAGCGGAATGAATTTGTTTATGAGCTTAAAGACGCACCCCTCCCCTGCCATAGACTTTCAGCTCCACACTTTTGGAGCCGTATAAACAGTGGTAACCCCCGTTGCCACGATGTCGTCCACCCCGTAGATTTCGCCATACGGAGAGAGAGATTCGACCGCTCTGAAAAAGGGCGAAAACAGAACCTCTGCCTCTTGATTGAGATCATTGCCGGGACCGAGTCGGGTATTGGCATCGACGAAGCCGGGGAAGACTTGCAGACCGTGGACATCTAAGATCTTGGCCCCGGCTGGGATTTCGAAATCACCACCCACTTTCTTTATTTTGGAATCTTCGATGAGGACCATTCCGTTTTCTATCACGCCCTTGGTGACAGTGTTGATTCTTGCGTTTTTCAAAAGGACGACTTTTAATGGGGCGGAGAGGGCAAAGGAAGGGAATAAGATACCGGCTACGGCAATGATCGGTGAGATGAATTTGAGATAACTCTTAGGCTTCATTATTATTTTCTTACGATCTAGATTTTCCATTAGCTCTGCTTATTTGGATAGTTTCTTCGCCTAGGGGAGAAATGTCTATCGAAACGACCACAACTGATTTTGTCTTGTCGCTCGTTTCAGAGCTCTCGCTAATTCTGCCTTTGTTCGTTTGATATCCTCTCTCTGAAGTCTTGAGCAAGAATTTTATCCTCAGATCATTGAAGGAGGTCTGGTTTTCGTTCCTGAGGGTTGCCTGCCCTATCTCTTCGGTGCCGTCATTTTTCCCGGCGTAGGTTAGCTTCAGCTTCCCCGCTTCGAAAGCCGGGTTATCGACGATTCGAGAATTCTCGATCTCAACGACCCGATAGGTCCCTTGAATCGTTGAGCCCGTCTCGATAGACAAAGTCGGATTCTTTCCCACCTGCTTTTCCAGGTTGGTATGACCATGTCCCCAGAGATAGAGATCGATCGGATAACTATTGAACAAGTCGACAAGTTGGTTAGAGAAATGGTAGGCCTGGGGCAGGCCCTGGGTATGGTCATAGTGAGCAAAAACGCAGAGTAAGCCTTCTTGATGGTTTTTGGAATGTTCCAGCTCCTGGATAAGCCAGGGCCATTGGGCGGAATGGATCCCCTCGAGGGGAGTTTCGTAAATCTCCTCGTAATCCGCCGTGTCCACACCGATAAAATAATCTCGGCCGTAGGGGAACGAGTAAAATTTTTGCCCAACGTATTTTCCATATTCGTCAAAACCATAGTACCGATACCTGGAGAACCAAAAATAATGGTCGTGGTTTCCCGGGATCACAAACGTGGGAACCTCGAAACCCGCGAGCGTGTGAAGAAACCGAAGGTATTCGGGCCTTGTCCCGCAGTCGGCGATGTCCCCCGTGATGATGACGAATTCGGGTGAAAAGAGATTGATCTCTTTGGCGATGAGCCTGAGTTTTTCATCGTGATCTCTCTCATCTTTTGTGCCTTGAATGTGCAGATCGCTCAGGTGAACGAATCGGTATCTTCTTTTAAAATCAGAGACGATTCTCACCGCCCTCGAGGCCTGATCCTCCTGGCCGTCGAGAATCGTCCGAATAGAGTAGAAACCGTCTGCAACATCTTCCGGGATCCGAGCTCTGATGAGAACTCCGGGATCGAGCTGATTCATGATCATCTCAGGCCCGTATTCTGCGGAGATGACCTTCAGCTCTCGCCTGAACATCTCACCAAAAAGAAATACCTGCGTTTTCCGAGGGCGCTTAGGATAGTGGCAATCGATTTCGAGGACACTTCCCTTTTTGAGAATGGAGGGAACAGACCCGACTGGGCGCCGAATGATCCCCAAGCTCCTGTAATCTCGATTTGCGTACTTGAGCACAAAATCGAATTTAGAGGATTGGCCTGCTTTGATTTCGACATTTCCAAGCTCTTGAGGGACAAGATTCTCCTCAACAGAGGGATTCTGAGTGTATCCAGGGTTGGAATCAGGCTCGATCGCAACTTCATATGCTCCCCCCTTGAGGCCAAAAAAAGTCGGGATCCTCCCTTCCGGCGTTGTTCTCAATACGGTTTTAAGGATTCCGCCTTTTGAGATCTTAAAAATGATATCCGCAAGGGGCGTCTGATATTCGTCCTTTGCGGAAATCTCCAATTGGCTTAAGGGATAGGAACTCACCCGGATTTTATCGATGCAGACAAAGCCTTCCTTGACCGTGATTTCAAGCTCATGATCTTTGGGCTCTAAGCCTGACGCAACAAGGAACTCATTCCAGCCTTTTTTATCTGTTTTAGAGAGATCGATCTCGGGCTGGCTCTTCCCATCGATTTGGATCGTTGCGATCCCTGGCTTGTATGTTTTCCATGATTCCCAGTTAACGTCGTATTTTGGGGACTCGTAGTATCTCTGAAGAATATTCAGATCTCCTCCGTGGAGGAAAAGAGTGAGAAAAGAGCCCTTCCATTTGAGGCGCAGGGAGTCTCCGGCGTGGCTGGATTGAAGCCAGTTCGTTCCGCCATCGGCCATTTCAACCCAAGCCCCTCTTCTCTCGACCAAGGCCTTGTCCTTGGCATCAATGAGTTGGCCCGCTTCGGTGGAACGAACGGTCACCTTGAAGGTGGCAGAGGCGACATTGACTCCATCGTTGGCCTCAACAATGATGTTCTCCTCTCCCGTCCAATTCTGATCCGGTGAAACGTTGATATAGCGATTTAAATCCACGCTCACGTGGGCCGAGCCCTGAAGAGAAAATCCCCGCGAGGATGTCACGCTGTAGAGAATCTTTGAAATCGGAGTGTCCGGATCGGAGACACACTTCCATAAATCAATCACCCGCTCTGCTTTGCTATTCTCGTCCAAGGTCACATCCGGAATTTCCGCAAAGACAGGCAGGGAACTCGTGGCTTTTTTAACTTGTGAGTGACAGGGCAGGAAGAGCCCCAAGAGGGAAAATGCTATCAGGACCAGGAGTGCTTTATTTCGATTTTTCATAGAAATCCTCTTCGCCGGATACTCTCCCTCCGTCCCTTAAAACGATCGCCACATGGACAAAGATTCCAAAGACGTCTCTATTTAATAGCTTTAGGTCTGCGTCTTTGTCCACTTCAATAGTTCTCGGCCCGGATCAAGCGAGTCCGAATTTTAATGTTGTTACTTTAAACAAAAAATCACTATAATTTCAAGCTCGGATCTTCAAGAAGGAGATCGTCGATGAACAAAAGAGTCTTTTTTCTTATCCTATCTCTTTGCGCTTTTTTCTTGAGTCATTTAACCTACGCGGCAGATACGACTGCCTCCCGTGCTGGATGAGAGCCTACTGAAGAGAATTCAGAACGAGGTTTCCGGCAGCATCTGCTTTGAACACATCAGGAAGCTCACGACCCTGCATCGGATCTGGGGCTCGCGTGGACTATCATCAGGCGGCTCAGTATATGGTTGATAAGGCAACGGAATATGGTCTGAAAGAAGCGGTAATCGAGAAATATCCCGTAAAAACTGGAAAAGAGAATTTTTGGATGCACTCGACTGGAGGATATGTGCCCTGGGATTGCCAGACCGGCGAGCTCAGACTTGTCAGTCCCTATCCCCTCCTCATCTCTGATTTCGAAAGCGCGGCCAGCACCGTGGCTGTCTGCAGTCGCTCGACAGACACTACGGCCGAAATCATTTATGTCGGCCGCGGAGACTCAGAGGAAGCTTACAGAGCAAAGGATGTCAAAGGGAAGATTGTCCTCGCCGAAGATGGTCGCCACGAAAATGTCCATGAGCTGGCCGTCCACCGGTTTGGAGCTCTGGGGACACTTCAGTTCTACAACACTAGAGGGAATTATCTCGAATCCGAAGGAATCTACTGGGCCAGGATTTCCCCTTGGAACAAAGACGGGACCAAAAGTTCCACATTCGGATTTAATCTTTCAACGACTCAAGGTTTGCTTTTAAAAGATCTTTTGTCAAAAGGTGAAAAGGTCGTCGTTTCGGCTAAGGTCACCGCCCAGATCGTGGAGAACGGCTCTTTCGAATTAGCCACCGCGGTCATTCCCGGGGCCGGTTACCTGAAGAAGAGTTCATTTTTTATGCTCATCTGGATCACCCCAAACCGGGGGCGCACGACAATGCCAGCGGAGACGGAGTTCTCCTCGAAATTGCCCGGACTCTTTCAAGCCTGATCAACAAAAAAATCATCCCTCCGCCGCAGAGGTCGATCCGCTTCATGTGGATTCCCCATATGTCCGGATTGAACATGTATCTGGTTCATCACCAGGAGAAAATCGGGAAAATCAAGGCCGGGTGCAACATCGATTGTGTGGGATTGAACCAGGCAAGATTCCCCTCCAAATTCTACGTCGCCGTGCCGCCTCACTCTTTGCCGACTTACCTGACAGATATAACCAACAATTTGGTCGGATACTTCAATCAGAAGATGGACTCGGCAAATTCGGAAGGGGCTCCGGAGGATTTGCTCTTCTCGCCCGAAGGAAGCCGGAACCTCTTTTCGGCTACGCTAACTCCCTACCAGGGAGCGTCGGATGAGTATACGGCCAACACGAGATCTCTGAATATTCCTTCGATTTATTTTCATGATTTTCCAATTCCTCCGAGGCATAATCAAATCAATTTTTTAGACTACATTGATTCAACAAGCCTCAGAAGAGTCTCCTATTTGGGAGCGATTATTTCATATGCCTTTGCCGATGCTGGCGATAGTATCGCCTCCCGTTTGCTCAATGAGATAAGCTATCGAGCGGAAAATCGCCTCGAACGTGAGCTCCTCAAGGCAAAATACCTCATCGAGTCGGCTCAGCGGGACAACATCCATCAAAGCTTTGCCCGAGGCGGGTGAGCTTCTCTTTTGGGGACTGAAGAGAGAGAGAGGAATGGCCGAATCCCTGAGAAAAATCTTCTCGACCAAAAGCTCTCTCAATGAGCTCTCCCACTATGTCCAATCCTTAGAAAAAAAATCCAAAGAAATGAGGGCAGAATTGGAAAGGTGCTACGAGTTGAGGTGTGCGGCCGCTGGGCTGGGCCAGCGTGAGAGATTTTCTCCAGGCAAAAAAGCATCATCCGGCAGCGACATCCCCGTCTTGAATCCTACAATCAAAGGCTCTCCCGGGTATTTCAGCAATTATTTTGAAGAAAAAATCGGAGAGGATTTCTTGGACAAGTACAAGGGCGTCAGGCCCGATTTTGTTTATGGCAACGTCGGCTACTATGAGACACTTAATTACGTGGATGGGCACAATACGCTGGAAGATATTTTTGGGGCGGTCCAAGCCGAGCTCTGGAGTGAGGATTATTCAATTGATCACTCACTCAGTTTTGAAGAGACGGCCCAATATATCAATATGCTGAAGGATGCGGGCGTGCTGGAGCTAAGGAAAAAATAGACGGTTCTGCACCCACTATTTGGCTTGGCTGGCCAGGCCGCCGGCGGTCTCGCCGCCGTCGATCACGAAGCACTGGCCGGTGATGAATTGCGCGTCATCCGAAGCGAGGAAAGCGAAGAGAGCCGCCACCTCTTCGGGCCGACCCAGCCTCCCCGCGGGGATCTTGCTCTGGCATTGGCGGAACATCTCCGGCGTGTATTCGGCTTCCTGCATGGGCGTCAAAATATAGCCGGGACAAACGGCGTTGACCCGTATCGTCGGCGCCAGTTCCAAAGCCATAGAGCGACTGAGCTCGATGACTCCCGACTTGGAGGCGTTATAGGAGGCGTACCAGTGATAGCCCATGATCCCGTTGGTCGAACCCATATTGAGAATGACGCCTCCCCCGCCTCTTTTCATCCGACGGGCAGCTTGTTGGGCAACGTAAAAGACTCCGTTGAGGTTGACTTCGATGACCTGGAGCCAATCGGCCGCGGCAATTTCGAGAAACGGGTGGCGAATACTGATGCCGGCATTGTTGATGAGGACATCCAAGCCGTTCCAGAGTCTGTCGAGCTCGACGAAGGCGCGTTCCACCTCCTGAAGCTTGGAGACGTCGGCGACGAGTGTGCCCGCGAGCGCAGGCAGGGATCGCCTGATTTGCCCGAGCCCCGGCTCATCCCGATCGAGCACGGCGACCCTGGCCCCTTCTTCCAAAAATCGAGCTGCCGTCGCCGCGCCGATGCCCTTTGCTCCGCCCGTGACAAGCACCCGTTTGTTCATCAATCCCCGCATAGATTCCCCCTATCCCGCCGTCCCTCCACCATCCACGGCAAGGTAAGTCCCGGTGACAAACGACGATGCGTCAGTCGCCAGAAAAAGGGCCGCTTGAGCAATCTCCTCGGGACGCCCGATCCTGCCCAAAGGTCGTTCGGCCCCCTCTTTCAGGAAGAGTTCCACGGGTTCGCCGAGCTGGGCAGCCTCCGAGCGGAGCATCTGCGTATCGGTGTCTCCCGGGCAAATGGCGTTGACCCTGATATTTTCCGCGGCATGGTCGATGGCCATCGCTCGAGTCAGCTGGATGACGGCGCCTTTGGAAGCGCAATAGGCGGCGGCCTTCTTCCCTCCCACCAAACCCCAGCCGGAGGAGATGTTGATGACCACTCCTCCCCCCGAACGGGCCATTGCCGGAATGGCATACTTGGAGAGTAAAAAGACAGATTTGACATTCACGGCCATGACCCGGTCCCAGTCTTCTTCGCTGGTCTCGACCACCGTCGCCCGGCGAATGACCCCGGCGCCGTTAAAGAGGATATCAATTTTGCCGAATTCCCGAATAGCCGTTTCAACTGCGCGCTGACAATCCCGAGCCCGGCTGACGTCAGCTGCTATGAAAACCGCTTTCCCCCCGTTCTTCTCTATTGTCGCTGCGACCTGCCGGCCTTGGGCCTGGTCTAGGTCCGCGAGCGCGACCGTTGCCCCTTCTTTTGAAAAAAGCAAAGCCGTGGCCCGGCCGATTCCCGACGCCGCCCCGGTGATAAGAGCAACCCTGCCGTCCAGAAGGCCATGGGACTGAGCAGTTTTAGAAGGCATGATACCCACCTCCTCCTCTTCAAGAATAGGACGCGAAATCGATGCCGTGGCGCCGGCCCAATTCGCGGAAACGGGCCAGGAGCTCCCCTGCCCTCACCTCGGCCTCGTCGGGGGGAAGCCTGAGACAGTCATATCCAAGGGCCGATTTTAGGATCGAGGCATCCTCCTGGCAAAAAACAACGGTTCCGTCCGCGTCGATTTTCTCAATTCCGTCAAAACGATGAGACCTCTCGTTGATTGCGATCGCTTCCCTGAGGGGCAGGCCCGGGATGGGAGCCGGACGCACCCCCTTCCAGCTGGCCAAAACGGGGTAGCCGCCCGGAAGCCCCCCTGGAGACGGGACGTGGATAAACACCTCCTGTTCCGAGCCCAGAGCGTGGATCAGACGCACGGAGGTCGCGGCGGTAAGGTACTGAATCGCGGTTCCCGGAGGGATTTCTAAGGTGCAAAGAGAAGCTTCGCTCCGTCGATTTCCGCCGTCACATCTCGCCCTTTGCGTTCGACTCGCAAAAAATAGGGCGGAATATCCCGGGCAGGTTTGCCATAAACGCATGGTTCAAGAGAATGGTGGGCCACCAGCCAGACCTGAATGTCTTCGACGGCCGACCGGAGTCTTCGCGCCGCCAGCCAACGCACCTTGGGGACGATCCCATCGAGGTTTCCGATACCGCAGGTCGAGGCCAATCCGATCCGGTCCAGGATGCAATTGACGACATCCGGAAATGGGGCGGTCAGGGTTATCCCGCCGTAATGAAGTTCGCGCAGGGCTCTCATCAGCTTCAACGGCAAGATCAGGTTGATCGGGAGCCAAACGCCGAACCGCGCTTTCTTGAGCAGTGCCGCGGGCTCGGGAGGCAGAAGCTCCTGAAGCCACCAGGGTTGAAGACTGGCTGCGTTGAGAATGATGTCGGGTCGCTCCTGCTCCACGACCCGTGAAATATCTTCATGACTGTTGAGGTCCAGGGGCAAGAATGATAAAGCCGGCGAGTAGCCCTGGGCGATGGCGCTCAGCCGGGCCAGGTTGCATTTGGCGGTGCCGCGCCTCTGGTTGATGTCGCAGACGGCGATCTCGCGCAGGCTGTTATCCCTGACCAGGAGCTCCAGGATGGTCTCGCCCAGCCCCCCCGCTCCGACCAACATGAGTTTCATTTTTTCGCCCATAGGTTTTCTTATACATTCATCCATTTCGAGTGTCAACCGTCGAAAGCGGGTTTCTCGTCCATCTTTCAAATCTCATCTCGTCAAAAGACCATAAAAGGTAAGGGGTAAGTAGTGAGGTCAAAAAACATCGACGCTCGCTTGGAGGATACTCAATCCTGGATCCCAGATCCAAGGAGAGTCCAGATCGGGATAAAAATCGAATTCTGATCAAATCAGGGGCTCAGCCCGGAAGCCGTTAGTTTTTGCTTTGCCAGGACAGAGTGGCGATTTGTTCTAATTTGTGTTCCGTTTTTTGATTTTCGTGAACTTCCTCATCTCCTTTCTTGATTTTTTTCCAGAGTTGAATAAGATATGACTCTCTAGTGAAGCTCAGTTCATATAAATTTCCTGGGCTAGAATCTAGAAAAGAGGAGCGCAATCATGACTAAAGAAGAATTGATATCCCGCAGCCAGGCCGCCATCGTGGAGGGCCGCAAGAAAGCGGCTGAGGACCTGGCTCGAGAGGCGGTCAAAGGGAAATTCGACTTGACCGAAGTCATCGAAAAAGGATATGTCCCGGGCCTCCAGAAAGTGGGAGAGCTCTGGGAGAAGGGCGAATATTTTCTCCCCGAGCTCATCACCTCGGCCGAGTGTATGAAGGCGGCGATGGCGATCCTCCAACCCGCGCTGGACAAGGCCAAGATCGTGACCAAGTCGCAGGGAAAAGTCGTTATCGGGACGGTCGAAGGTGACATCCACGACATCGGGAAGAACCTGGTCTCCTCCATGCTCTCGGCGAATGGCTTTGACGTCGTTGACCTGGGAGCGGACGTCAAGCTGGAGAAATTCGTGGAGAAGGCCGAAGAAGAAAATGCCGACTTTATCTGTCTCTCCGCCCTGCTCACGACGACCATGCTCGGCCAGAAAAAGGTGATCGAGGTGCTCAAGTCGAGAAATCTGAAGGAGAAATACGTCGTCCTCGTCGGCGGCGCGCCGGCCAACCAAAGATGGGCCGAGGAGATCGGCGCCGACGGCTACGCTGAAAACGCCATGATCGCAGTGAAGGTCGCCAAAAAACTCAAAGGAAGCTGAAGGGAAGACCTCAGAGCTGAAGAAAATGAGTATTATCAGATGATCAAAACAATCAGACCGAAACTGGAGCTCCTGAGCAAGAGGTTCATCGAGAAGATCATCGATGAGGCCTACATCGTCCTGGACAAGCAGGGTATCTTCGTCGAGAACAAACAGGCTCTGACGGCTCTTCCAAGAGGCCGGGATGAAAGTGGAAGCCAAGACGCACAGGGTCCATATCAGGCGTTCGCTCGTCGAAAAATGCCTGGCCTCCACCCCTTCCGTCATCAAGATGTATGATCGGGGTGGAAAAAAAGAGTTCGCAGTCGGAGGCGACGAGGTCCATTTTG
>CAVYOD010000016.1:0-19533 GCA_963770045.1 Candidatus Aminicenantota bacterium
CGGGAAGGTATGGGAGTCGAACCCATCCGGGACTTTTGAAGGCCCCATACTGGATTTGAAGTCCAGAAGGCCCACCGGGACCTTGACCCTCCCGCGGCTATCTTAACACATGTCGGTCTTCGATTCTCTTGGTCAGGCCGATTCTGTCGAAATATTCCAGGATGGCCTGGCCATATTTGCGCGAAATCCTGAGTTTGTCCCTCAGTTCAGCGATGGTGATGCTTTTGTGCCTTTGCAGGTGGTTGAGGACGAGCGTGCGCGCGGCTTCGACCGTATCCCGGTGATAGGTCACCTTGGCCGAAAGCCGGACGAGATTTCCCTGCTGGATGAGGCTCCCGACGATACTTTTAAACAGGGCCGGCTTCAGGTCGAGCTGTTTCTCAACTTCTTCCTCGAGCGGGCTCTCATACCGGGTGCTCCTGTAGATTCGCTCGATCCTGTCGGCCGCCTCCTGATCTTTGGGCCTGAATTTGGCTTCGTGGCCGACAAGCCCGACTCCCGCCTCCTTCTTCAAGAGCAGATTCTTCCGGAAGAGGTCCTCAAGGACGACTTTGAAAACCAGGGAATCGCTCATCTTCAGGAAATGTGAGCGCAGGTCGGCTACGGGCATGAAAAGCCGATGAGGAAAGGTCTCAAAATATTCGCGGGCCGCGGAAAGCAGGTTTTCGCTCAGCTTTGCATAACCACCGTGGTGGATATACATTCCGTCTTGTTCTGCCGCCACTTGAACGAGTTTTCCCTGCGAATGAAGCTCTTCGATCGCTTCCTTGACTTCGCTTGCGTTCTTTCCGGCTCTTATGGCCACGTCTTGTGCGCTCCGGGGGCGGAATCCAGCCTCGATAAATATCTGCTCGATAAACTCCCCGAGGCTCCCCTCTAGCTTCTTGAGAGCTTCGATGACTTGAGAATCCTCTCTTTTGTGTTTTTCGGGCGCGCCCTCAAGAATTATTCCGCCTCCGATCGTCATCAGCGGCGAAAATGAGCGAATAACGAAGCGGTCGCCCGGCAGAGCAACAGTCGGGACCTCGCAGATAAATTGGGCCAATGACGATTCTCCCGGCTGCGCGGATCCTTTCTCGAGCAGCACCAGCCGGGCGATGACTTCGTCAGTCCCGATGTTGAGGCGGATCCTCTCCCGGTTTCTCAGCTCCTGGCCGTAGCTCTTGAGGAGGTTCAGCCGGGCATCCAGCCGGATCGTGGGCTTGAGAGACTTGGGAGCCGCGGCGCATTGGCCCCGACGGAGGAGCTCTTTTTTCACATCCTGGAGGTTGATCGCGGTGCGCTTCCCAAGGCCGGAATATTCTTTCTTTTCATTGTGGACCTGGATGCCGCGGACTCGGACTTCCAGTCCCTCCGGATAGATTTCGAGGGCGTCTCCCACCCTGACCTCGCCCGAGAGAATGGTCCCGGCGATGACGGTGCCGAATCCGTGGATAGAGAAAACCCGGTCGATCGGCATCCGAAAGACGCCGCTGTCCGCCCGTTTTTTGATTCGCCGGCCGAGAGTGACGAGCGCGGCCTTGATATCATCGATTCCCTGGCCGGTCACCGAGGATACTGGAACGATCGGCGCGCCCTCGAGAAAGGTCCCCTTGACGAAATCTTTGATCTTAAAGGTCAACTCGAGTATCTGATCCTGGTTCACCAGGTCGGCCTTCGTCAGCGCGACCATTCCCAGATTGACTCCCAGGAGCTGCAGGATGTCGAAGTGCTCACGCGTCTGGACGCAGATTCCTTCGTCTGCCGCGATGACCAGCATCACGGCGTCGATGGAGCTGGCGCCGGCGGCCATCGTTTTGATGAATTTTTCGTGGCCCGGGACATCGATGAAAACGATCTGTTTTTCGTAGTCCGGCGCCTCCAGGAAGACAAAGCCGAGCTCGATCGTCAAGCCGCGCTCTTTTTCCTCGGGGAGGGTGTCGGGGTCGATCCCAGTCAAGGCCTTGACGAGCGATGACTTGCCGTGGTCAATGTGTCCTGCCGTCCCGACGATGACGTGTTCCTTTTCTGGCATGGCTTTGCGGCCGGCGGGTTTAATTCTTGAGTCTGATTTTCCCCTTGGATTTTGCCGTGATTCTGCCCACGATGGCCGCCCGCCCTACGCCGCGCCTCAGCAGCTCTCCGAGCAGGGCTTTCGACTTTTTCTCTTTGATGGCCATGAGAAGCCCGCCCGAGGTCTGAGGATCGTAAAGGATCGTTTCCATATCCTCGCTGAAGTCTTTCGCCTTCTCGACGAACTGGGCCGAATACTCGCGGTTACGTTCAATCGCGCCCGAAACAAGCCCCTCTCTGACCAGCTCGAGAACTCCCGCAAAGAGCGGGATCTTCTCGGCATAGATCTCTGCCGTGACGCCGCTCTGGCTGACGATCTCACTCAGGTGTCCGGCGAACCCGAAGCCGGTTACGTCCGTGGCCGTGCGGACTCCCATTTTGACCATGACCTCTGCGGCGGTCTTGTTGAGCTCGGTCATGGATCGTTCGGCTTCGCGCAGACCCTCCTCCGGCGCCCTGCGCAGCTGGCGGGCAAAGCTCAATATCCCAGTCCCGATAGGCTTGGTCAAGATGAGGACGTCTCCCGGCTTCGCCTTATCATTGGTGATAATCCGGGCCGGGTCGATGATCCCCGTGACGGCAAAACCAAACTTGATCTCTTTGTCTTTGATGCTGTGCCCCCCAAGCAAGGCGACCCCCGCCTCTTTCAGCTTCTCGATCCCGCCCTGGAGCATCTTGTTCATGATGCGGTGGCTCAGCTTTTCGATCGGAAAAGCGATGATGGAGAGGGCGGTGAGCGGCTTCCCGCCCATAGCGTAGATGTCGCTCACAGAGTTGGCGGCGGCGATCTGGCCGAACATAAAAGGGTCGTCGACGACCGGGGTGAAGACGTCGACCGACTGGACGAGGGCCATCCGGCTCGAGATCTTGAAGACCCCGGCATCGTCGCAGGTGCTGGCGCTCACCAGGACCCGGGGATCAAAAATCTCGGGGAGGCCGGCCAGGGCTTTTTTCAGGTCTTCCTGGCTGATTTTGGAAGCGCAGCCGGCGTTCTCGACCAGCCGGGTCAGCTGGACTTCTTCGACGGCCTCTTCTTCCCGTTCCCCGGAGCAAAGGCAGACATTCTTCTGTTTGAAGAGGTCGCACGGGCAGGGCTCTTTGGGGTTGCAGATGCAGTGGCCGAGCTTGATCGAACGGCCCATGATGCGCTTGCGCTTCTGGTAGTCGATCATCGTCCCATTCCTTCTCTACGACCCGAGGATTTCAGTATCGCCTTCTCGACTACGATATCCTCTTCGGGCTGGATTGTCCGCAAATCGAAAAGGACATAATCTTTATAAACCCTGGCAAAGATGGGAGGCTCGTGGAGGCGGAGGCTTCTGGCCAGAGCATCCGCAGGAGATGTCCTGCGGCCTCACGGCCAGCACTTTGGTCGGGATCGTTTCTACGGGGACGGAGCCGCTTCCCACCTGGGAGCCGCTGTCCTCAACCGAAAAGATCGCTTTTTCCGGAAGGGCTTTGAGGAGCCTGACGGCCAGTTTTTTTGCCCGCCGCTCCAGTGCTCCCAGGCTCAAGGAAAGCATTCTGTAGAGCGGATGAGTTTCGTTGATCTTATCGAGGTTTAGGAACAACTTAAGCGTAGACTCCATGGCCGCGAGAGTCAGCTTCCCAACCCGAAAGGCCCGCATCAAGGGGTTTTTTTTGATCTGCGCAACAACAGCGGCCCGGCCGACGATGATTCCCGACTGAGGGCCGCCGATGAGCTTATCGCCCGAGAAACAGGCAACGTCGACGCCGGCCGCAAGGCTTGTTTGGATCAGCGGCTCGGTCTCGAGACCGTAGCCTTTGAGGTCGATCAGGGCGCCGCTGCCCAGGTCGTCGATGACCGGAACCTGGTATTTTTTCCCGAGCTCAACCAACTCGCCGATCCCCGGTTCTTCCGCAAAGCCCACGATCCGGTAGTTGCTGTGATGGACGCGCATCAGGGCGCCGGTCCGCTCGCTGATGGCCGTCTCGTAATCCCGGAGGTGAGTTTTGTTGGTCGCTCCCACTTCCCGGAGAATCGCCCCTGATGTGGCCATGACTTCAGGCATCCGGAAAGACCCACCGATTTCGACGAGCTGTCCTCGGGAGAGAATGACTTCTTTTCCTTTGGCCAGGGTGTTAAGGATCAGGACCGTCGCCGCGGCGTTGTTGTTGACGACGACGGCCGCCTCGGCTCCGGTCAATTCGCAGAGAAGCCCTGCGACATGGCTGTAACGGTCACCGCGCCGCCCTGTTTCGAGGTCGATGGCCAGATTAGAGTAACCTTCGCCGACCAGCGCGAGCGCCTGCGCCGCCTCTCCGGCGAGGACCGCCCGTCCCAACCCCGAATGCATCAGAACGCCTGTCGCGTTGATCACTTTTCGCAGCGATGGCGCAATTCTCGCTTCGAGGTCAAGCCGGATCTTCGAGGTGACGCTCCCAAGAGCCAGGTCATTTTCTGCGACGGAGGGGGGGCCATCTCTTTGAATCTTAGCCCGCAGCTCGTCGATCACGGCGCGCGCCCGGCCGAGCACCGCCTCGCGTCCATACGTCTCCATGAGGGAAGCTGCTTCCGGATGGCTGAGCAAGGCGTCCACGGAAGGTAGTTTTCGCAAAAGCTCTTTATTCAAATTTTCTCCTGGCCTATTTGATCTCTTTTGGGAATTCGATCTTGGCGAAGATATCCTGGTTGATGTCCTTGCTGGGCTGAGAGGCCGGCACGACCTCGACCGGAATTTCAAGCCCGATTTCCTTGGGCGGCATACAAAAACGGTCGTTGCAAGCCTGGTAGCTGACTTTCAGCTTGAGCTTATGGCCGCCCAAAGCCAAACCCTGGTCCGCATTCGCCATGATGCCCAGCACCGCTTCGGTCGAATAGATCTGGAGCTCAACCTCGGAATACTCGAACTTGCCCGTTTTTGGCTTCGGGTAAGAGGTCTGGAGGACTCTGAAGCCGTTGTTATCTTCCGCGACCAATGTCGTCGGAAGCAGAAATTCATCGTTCACGGGGTTCGCGTTGATGTGCCAGCCGCCGTTGATCGTAAGCACGATGGCGATTTTAAAGGTCTCACCCGGATGGATCTTGTCACGGGAAAGTAACCCCCTTGCCTGGACGGCTTCCTCATCCCCTGAGGAGAGGGAAGGCAGGCAGAAGAAAGCCGCGGCGATCAACATGGAGAGCCAGATTTTTGTTTTGGCCATTCTCGTGAGTCCTCTTATATTTTCGCCCTTCTCGATCGCGAATTCAAATTTTGATGAAGATCTTCTTCCTGTACAGGGGGAGAACGAGCAGGATCCAGACGCCGACAAAAAGGAGTGCGAAGAGCAGCGACCCGATCTTCGGCCCGGCCCACGGAGCAAGAACATGGCTGAAGAAATACTCCTTTGCCGAGACCGTTTGGCCTCCGGAAGAGACCTTGACAAGGTTCAGGAACTTTGCCGCCAGGCCGGCACTAGCATAGGCGGCGATCGCATTGGTGCCGAGCACGAGAAACGGCGTAGACCATTTCCTCAACCCCAGGCCGTCGACAAGCCCATAACAGAGAGCGAGCGAAAGAAGGGCCATCCCCGCCGTAAACAGGACGAATGTGCTTGTCCAAAGCTGCTTGTTGATCGGAAAATAGGGATGAAGGGCCAAGCCGGCCGCGGAGAAGACGATGCCGCCTGCGAAAAGCCCGGCGGTTTTGGCAAAAGCTGATTTTGTGGACCTGAGCCAGTCGCCGGCCAGAGTCCCGAGGAGGGCGGTGGCGACTGCGGGGAGGGTGCTCACAAGACCTTCAGGGTCAAAGGTCGGTGTATAAAGGTGCCCCGCGAGCAACTTCGTGTCGACGTAAGAACACAGATTTCCCCCGAGGCTCAGGTCTCCGGGGCCGAATCCGGGCACAGGTACCAGCCTCATCATAAGCCAGTAGGAAGCGAGACAGGCGAAGGCCACCAGGGCACGGATTTTGGGGTCGGTTTTAAGGAAAAGGACAGCAGAGATGAAGTAACAAATGGCGATACGTTGGAGCACGCCGGGAATCCGTAGATGGGCCAGGCTCAGGGCGGGGATGAAGTTGAGCCCAAGCCCGACGGCAAAGATGATGACCGACCTCTTCGCGATTTTGAGATAAATCGAAGGGCCCGGCCGATCTGTCTGGGTCCGGCTGGAAATCGCGAGAGATATGGAAACACCAACAATGAAGACGAAGAAGGGGAAGACGAGGTCGGTGGGAGTCCAGCCGTGCCACTGGGCATGGCGGAGAGGGGGATAGACATAGCTCCAGCTTCCTGGATTATTGACCAGGAGCATGCCCGCAATCGTAATGCCGCGAAAGGCGTCCAGGGAAACGAGACGGCGTTTTTGCATTTCCAGCTTTCTAGTACGGGCAGTAAGATGATATCGAAAAACAGTTGTCTGTCAATCGGAAAAGTCAAGAACGCAAGAACGGGGACGTTCCCCAAGGGGACACCCTTGATAATTTATAGCTCGCCATTTGAGCCACTCTAGGGATAACAATATTCTCAAGAGACGAAGGGTGTCCCCTTGGGGAACGTCCCCCAGTTGCCTCCGTTGACAGAACCTGGAGCCTCTGGTATAAAACACTCAAAATGAAAGGTGGTTCGTAATGCTTCGGGATAAAAAGTTCTTAGTTTTTGCCTTAATGCTTTTTTTATCTACTCCCTCGGGGATTATTTCCTCCCAAAAGGACACGAAGCTTGACGAGAAAATCGCCCGAGTTGAGGCCGGACTTCTGGGAGCCGTCCAAATCAAAGGCCAGCCCCTGACGCCGATGAAGCTCTCCGACCGGATGTGCTATTACAAAGTCCCCGGCGTCAGCATTGCCGTGATCAAAGACCTTGTGATCGAATGGGCGAAGGGCTATGGCTTTAAAGAGGCAGGGAAAAACAGTCCGGTCCTCGCGGAGACACTTTTTCAGGCGGCTTCCATCAGCAAACCAGTGGCTGCTCTAGCTGCGCTCCGCCTGGTCCAGGATGGTGTCCTCAGCCTGGATGAGGACGTGAATGCGAAGCTCCTCTCCTGGAAAGTGCCGGAGAATTCGTTCACGGCGAAAAAGAAAGTCACTCTTCGGGAGCTCCTGAGCCACACCGCCGGACTCACCGTCCATGGTTTCGGCGGCTATGCCCAGGGGGAGCCAGTTCCCACGCTGAAGCAGATTCTGGACGGCCAGAAGCCGGCCAACTCTGATGCCATCCGCGTTGACATCCTGCCGGGGAGCCAGTTTCGTTATTCCGGAGGCGGCTTCACGGTTATGCAGCAGCTTCTCATGGATGTCGAAAAGAAGCCGTTTCCCACGATCATGGACGAGCTTGTCCTCAGGCCCGTCGGGATGAGCGAGAGCACTTATCTTCAGCCCTTGCCCGAAAGCCGATGGGGGAGCGAAGCCCTGGCCCACGGTCCGGACGGCCTGCCCGTGAAAGGGAAGTGGCACACCTATCCCGAAATGGCCGCCGCCGGCCTCTGGACGACTCCCTCCAACCTGGCCCGTTTTGCGCTTGCGATCGCCCAGGCCTGGTTGGGGAAATCGGACAAAATTATTAGCCAGGAGACAGCCAAAAAGATGCTCACCCGGCAGCTTGATCCGTGGGGGCTCGGCCTGCAGCTCAGCGGCGAAGGGGAGAGCTTCGCCTTCGAGCACGGCGGAAGCAACGAAGGGTACAGATGCGATTTTGTCCTTTATCCGGCCAAGGGGGTGGGCGTGGTGGTGATGACCAATGGGGACAACGGCTCCGATCTCATTTCCGAGATCCGGCGGAGCGTCGGCCGGGAATATGGAATCGCCGATCTCCTCCCCAAGGTGAAAGAGGTCAAAACGATAGATCCCAAAGTCCTGGATTTGTATGCAGGCAAATATCAGATCACGCCTGATTTTATTCTGGTCTTCAGCAATGAGAACGGCCGGCTGTTTGTGGCTCCGCCGGGACAACTCAAGTTCGGGCTCTTGCCCGAGTCCGAGACGAAATTTTTCGGCCAGGACAACGGAGTCGAAGTCACGTTCGTCGAGGACAAAAACGGCCGGTTCGATGAGCTCCTCCTGAATTTCGGCGGCGGGAGCCCGATGCAGGGGAAGAGAATTAAGCAATGACTCTCAAAACGAATTGAGGATGACCGCGAAAGAGCGGATGGCCAGGGCTATGGCACTCGGCGTCCCGGACCGGGTCCCGGTGATGTGCCAGATGTCCATCGGCCATATGCTCCTCCAAACCGGACTCCCACCGTCCCAGTTCTGGTTATCGAGCGATTGTTTTGCCGAAGGGCTCCTCAAGCTCCGGGAGCTCTACAGATTCGACGGTATCCTGATTAGCCTCCACGGCCATTCGCCGGATTGGGAAGGGAGGATTACGAGAATCCAGGCGGGGGCGGGCGGCGAAACAATCTTCTGGAAAAACGGGGACCAGACCTATTTCCCGTCCGACGACCTTCCGCAGCATTTTCCGGCGAAGACGCCTCGTCAGGTTTCCCTTTTCGAGTTTGATCCGGAGTCCCTGCCAGATGCATTAGATCATATCCCCGTGTCTCAGGGACTGACATTCGGGCTCGACCAGGAACATCTCTTTGATATTTTTGATATGATCAACGCGCGGTGCGGCGCAGACTATTCGATCCACGGCGAGGTAACATCTCCCTTTGATTACTTCCTCAGCCTCTTCGATTACTCCGATGCCCTCGTCGCGACTTCTTGAAGAGCCCGAAAAGTCGAAGGAGGTTTTGGAGCGGCTGACGGATTCTGTGGTCAGACTCGCCCTCGGCATGACCGAGCATCATATCGACGCGGTCAAGATCTCTTCACCCTACGCCGGCTCAGGATTCATTTCGCCTCGGTTCTACCGGGAATTCGTCCTGCCCTATGAGGGGCGGATCGCCAAGCAGGTCCGGGCGCGGGGTGTCTACGCCTACACCCACACCTGCGGCGCCGTCAATGACCGACTGGAGATGATGGTCGAGGCGGGAGTATCCGGCATCGAGTGCCTGGACCCTCCGCCGCTCGGCGATGTCGATCTCGGAGACGCGAAAAAGCGAGTCGGAGGGAGGGCCTTTATCAAGGGCAATCTCGATCCCGTCAATGTCCTCCTCCGGGGGACTCCCGAAGCTGTCGAAGGCGAAGCCCGGCGCTTGATCTCCATCGGCAAGCCCGGGGGCGCATACATTTTGAGCACGGCCTGCTCGATCGCGCCTCATACTCCGCGTGAGCACGTCCAGGTTCTCGCGAGGGTAGCTCAGGAAGATGGCTTTTATTGAAGGCCCGCCGCTCGTGTCTTCGTATCGATCGTCACGAAAACGCCGAGAGATCTTCCATCATGACTGTTTTTATCAAGTTTGGACGGGCTAAACGCTTCATTTTCCCGTAAACGGAGATAATAGAGGGAGCCGCGCTTCCAGGGAAAACCGCGCGGAGAGGCGAAGGTAACGGCCTGGTTGAGACCGGCCGATTTCCCCCGCTCGACAATCCGCTCCAAGCCACCGGCTTGGACAGTTGTCTTTCCCTCAACCGGGCTCGAGATGTGGAGCGTTATTTCCGCAAGCGGCGCTGGAGAGTAGAGGAAGAGCACGGTTTGGCTCCTCCCTTTCGTCCAGAACCCGCCCAGTTCTTCCCCATAATTATTTTGATCCTGAGGAAAAACTTCGCACTGGGTGCCTTTGACAGGGATCCCTTTTTCCAGTTGAGCATTAAAAAACCTGTAACCCAGCAGGCCCAAACAGAAGAGAAGAACCAAGGCCAGGTGCGTCCTCGGTCTTAAAGACGGATACTGCCCGGGATTCCTTTTCAAGGAGAGGATAGTGATTCCAGCGATCGCCATAAGCCACAATACCAGCGCGATCCAGTTGATATGGTCATAACCTGATAGAATCGGGACGAGCTTTCTGAAATCGAGGAAGGAGTTGCTCACTGAAGCCAGGAGCTGGCTATTGATCTCACCCCCGACCAGGGAGAAGCTCAGGTTATCGTGGTAAAGGACCCTGGGGTTAGGAAGAGAAAGGGCCACAATCACAAAACTGATCAGGATCAGACCGCGCCGCGCATAATTGGGAAGTCGCCCCCGGCTCCAGGCGAATGCTTCAGCCATAAACAAAGCCAGGATCCAAGAGACTGGAAGAAGGGTTCTTCCGGGTGGACAATAACCGCCGGTATAATACCCGAGAGAACAGAAACCCCAATAGAAAGCAAAAACGAGGCTCAGAACAACAGCTTCTTTTTTGCGTTTCTTCCACAGCAGCAAAAACCCGGCCACAGAGAACAAATAGACCGGGGAATAGGGCAAGAGGCCTATCCGCTGGTCGAAAAGATGAATCAGCGCCAGGCGCATGAACTCAAACACCCTGAAGTGGAAATACCCGGCCAGACTGAAATTCCGGTTCCCAAAAGTGCCTGCATAGCTTGCTCCCGGCGACAGACTGCCGTAAAGAGTCCAGTAGTAATAGAGAAGAAGACCTGCTGATCCGACCAAAGGACCAACGAAGATCAACCATCTCTTCCAGCCTTGCTTTTCCGCCTTGAGCTTAAGGAGAATGATGAGGCCGGACAAGAGGACGGCCAAAGGGCTGTATTTTATCCCCAGCCAGGGCAAAAGTGCGACGCCCAATCCAGCAAATAAAAGGCGCACGGATGACCGGCCCTTCCAGTAAAAGACATCCCAGAGGACCAGCAATATGGTCAAAGCCGCCGGGATTTCCGGGTAGATGAGTGAAGAGAAAAAGACCTGGGGGGCCGTGAAGGAGAACGCAAGCCAGGCGACGAGGGCGATGCCTAGGCTTCTGCTGAGCTGTGAGACCCATTTAAATAGGAGCCACCCCAGGAGAGCGGTCAGCAAGATGATTGGAAAACGGACGATAAAAATAAAGGTGTTACTGCCAAGACCTGTCTTTTCTCCCAGAAAATAGAACGGCACGAGCAAAAGAGAAAGTGCAGGCATATGCCTGGAGTAATGGAATTGCGGGCCGCGCTTGCCCGGACGGGCGTGAGAATCGAGCGGTCCTGGATAGAATTTGAGATAATCTCTGTTTTGATAATTATTGAAGACGTTGATGTCCCCGTCTGAAAGAATGCTCTTGGTGATGATGAGATAATGAGGCTCGTCTCCAGTGAGGGGATGCTGAGGGAAGACCAGCCCCGAGGCTAAAAAGCTATAGACAATGAGCGGAACAAAAAAAGTGATTGCCGAAATCTGCTTGTCACTCATATCCCTGAAGCGGAGGATGGTGCCGGGGTGATCTTTCCTGAGCCGGGCCAGGAGGGTGGCATGCAGCCAAATAACGGCAGCCAGGGAAACTGGGAGAATGGCCGGTCCGATATCATTTAGAAAAAGGAGATAACGGAGGAGAACCAGGGGAAGGAGGAACAGCGGGCAGAGCGTGAAAACGACATCGGCAGCTATTCGGGCTGAATCCTCGACAAGCAGGCGCGCGAGCCAGGCGGCATACAGCTTTATCCCCTGAAAAAGAACAACCCCGAGTATCAATGCCGGCCCGAGGAGAAATGCAAAGACAAGAATAAACCCGCTGGAACCTTGCCCCGGCTGCAGGGAAAGAACCCGATTTTCTAGAAACGCGGTCAGGGCGAGGACCTCCAGAAGGAATAACACAAAGACCTTCTTGCCCTGCATGTCTGTCGACCGCCAATTTATCATATCCCGTGGGCCTCATCAACAAAGTGAGTCGGCCGAAACAAGCATCTCCGCCATGGCTTGCAATTAAGTCCCGGATATCATATCTATAGCTCTGATAGCGGCATGATATTCCCAGATAGAAAACGAGTCGGCGGGATTTATTCAAGGACTTTCAAATTCAAGTTAAGAAATGCTCTGGGCCTCATCCGTGATTTCGGACCGTTGAAATTCCTGGGTGTTATGATGCCCTGGTTGATGCGCAGACGGTACATATTCTGCGCGCAACCGCTCCAGACCCAGGACTTTGTTCCAGCCAGCGATCTTTCCTTCCGTCTCGAACTGGCCCGAGAACGCGACCTCCCGCTCCTGATGAAAGCACGGCCCGGCTATTACACTCCCGCCGTTCTTGAGCGGCGCCTGCGGGAAGGTCATCTCTGTTTTCTAGGCTGGACTGGAGAACGTCTGATCCACATCCGCTGGTTTTTTGTCCGGTCGCTCTATCTGCCCTATCTGAAGAAAACCCTGCTTCTCTCGCCTGGCGAAATATATGAAGATGAAGTCTTCACCCATCCGGAATTTCGATGCCGAGGCGTCTACTCCTTAGCCAGCTATCATGTCCGCCGGCTGCTCCAGGAGATGGGTTATAACCGGCTGACCTGCGCTTTTGCCTCATGGAACCAGATCCCGTTGCGTGTTTCTGAAAAACTGGGTCTGCGGAAAGTTGGAGAAGGAGGGTATTGGAATTTTTTGGCCGCCCAAAAGTTCTTCTGGAAAGGATCGGTCCGTGACCATGGGAATGGACAAATCTCCATCAAGCCTTCGCTTGAGACAGCAAAATCTGCCTTTCAATCCTTTTGGGACTGGACCGGGCATTTCCTCCCGCCGTTTTATGAAGCCCCATCGACGCGCTACTATTTCGAATGCGAACGATCTCTCTTTGAGGCACATCTCGGCGTCCTCTCCGGGAAAACGGTTCTCAAGACCGACCTCTGGGATGAAGCCAAGAACAGCCGAATCCTGAATTGGGCGGCGGGCCAAGGAGCCGCGGTCTTTGGACTTGATATCTCTTCAGAAATCCTTCGCCAGGCCAAGGATTCCTTTGGCCGGCAGAGATTGAAGCTCGCCGGCATAATCTCCGATCTGCGGGAGATTGGGTTCAAGGACAATTCTTTTGATATCGTCTACAGCATGGGAACCGTTGAGCATTTTCCGGAGTACGAACAGGCCATTCGGGAATGTTTCCGGGTTTTGCGGCCGGGAGGACGGGCGATCATCGGCGTCCCCAACAGGTTTGACCTTTTTTTGCGGCCTCTTCTGGTCGCGATCCTCAACGGCCTCAGGCTCTATGCTTACGGCGAGGAAAGATCTTTCGGCATGAGGAGATTGGAGCAAATGCTCGGCGAGACAGGCTTTCGGGTCATCGGACGAACCGGGATCCTCTTCATCCCGGGCTGGCTGAGGATGATCGAGCTTTTCCTCTATGTCCGTTGGCCCTGGACCAGGTTCTTGACGGCCCCGCTCGTCGCCCCTTTTGCTTTCCTCTACAGGACGTTCCCTCTCTTAAGGCGGCAGGGTTACTTGATTGCCTGCGTCGTCGAAAAACCAAAAAACAAAGTGAGCCGCGAGCGGTGAGCAGTGAACGAGCACGACTGAATTGACATTCGAATTTTCCTGTGTTAAGAATTCTTAAAAATTGCGACTAGGATTTCGGCTTCTCTCGGGACCAGGATTCTTTCGGGAAAAGACCCTCCGAGTTTGCCAAATCGACCGAAAATGAGGCCATGAAAAGCACGAATTCTTTCCGGCGCTGGCTGGTCATGACCTGTTTGGGCATGTCCGGCGGGATCATCTACCTTTTGCCCTTTTTGAGAGAGGTCTACTACATCCCGCTTCAGAAAGCTCTGCACCTCAATAACACCCAGCTCGGAGTCCTGATGAGCGTTTTCGGCGCGACCTCGTTGATCACTTATTTTCCCGGTGGCTGGCTGGCTGACCGCTTCTCGCCTCGAAAGCTGATGACGCTCTCCCTGGTTCTGACCGGACTCGCCGGATTCTATTTTGCGACCTTTCCCTCCTACAAGACCTCCATTTTCATCCACGCCTTCTGGGGCGTGACCACCAGCCTGACTTTCTGGTCGGCGATGATCAAGGTCACTCGAAACTGGGCTCCGGCCAGCGAGCAGGGAAAAGCTTTCGGCATTCTGGAGGGAGGGAGAGGCATCGCCGAGGTGGCGAGCTCGACCATCTTTCTCGCCGTCTTCGCCAAGCTCGGAAGCGGCGATCATGGTCTGTCCTGGGTCATCATTCTTTTTTCTTTGGTCAACATTCTTCTTGGCGTCATGGCCTGGCTTGTAATTAGCGACACAGTTGAGAGGGACCCTGAGTCCCTTAAAAGCAAGAGGAGAATTGGGATCGAGTCGGTTCTCCAGGTGCTGAAGATGCCGGTTGTCTGGCTGATATCGGCGGTCATCCTGGCCGCGTACAGCGCTTATTGGGGCTCCTATTATTTCACACCCTACGCCACGGATGTCTTTCTGATGAGTGTTGTCTTCGGCGGTGCGATCGGAGTCGGAAAAATGTGGCTCAAGCCTCTGGCCGCGGTCGGGGCTGGATTTCTGTCCGACAGGACGGGGATCTCGAAGGCCGTGGCAGTCTCGTTCCTCATTTTGATATTCAGCTTCGGGGTCTTTATCCTGACGCCCGGAAGTCCGAGGCTGGTGGCGATCCTGATCGTCAACACGGCGATCGCCTCCGTTGCGATCTATGCTTTGAGGGGCATCTATTTTGCCTTGCTCGAAGAAGGGCGTGTGCCCCTGGCCGTGACCGGCACCGCCGCGGGGATCGTCTCTGTCGTCGGGTTCACGCCGGATGTCTTCATGCCGATGTCGGGGGAGTCCTTCTCGACCGCTTCCCAGGGGCACAGGGCTATCGCTTCCTTTTCCTGGTCATAGCGGGTCTCTGTCTGATCGGCTTGGCCGCGGCCGTGATTATCTGGCGCAAGTACGCGATCCTCAAACCCACATGAATCCGGAAATCTAGAGAAGGAGCAGAAGAATGGCTTTTCGCTTCCCCCGCTTGACGGAAGAACAATCGCGCAAGATCTGTTGGGCGAGTCTCGAAATCCTCGAGCGGGTGGGAGTTCGTTTGTTTCTGGATGAGGCTATTGACTTGCTCAAGAAGGCGGGGGCGAGAGTCACGGATGGAAATCTGGTCCATCTTCCTTCTCATCTCATCGAGAAAGCCCTCTCGACGGTCCCCAAAAAAGTCGTCCTCTTTGACCGCTACCACTATCCCGCTATGCCCATCGAGGGGGACAATTGTTTCTACGGTCCCGGCTCCGACTGCTTGAATATCGTCGACCTTCGCACCGGAATCCGTCGGAAGCCCATTCTGAACGACGTGAGGGAGGGCCTGGCGCTCTGCAACGCTCTCCTCAACATCGACTTTGTCATGTCTTTGCTCTTGCCTATTGACGTGAACACGGCCATCGCAGACCGGTATCAGATGGAGGCGATGTTGAGTTCGACGATCAAACCGATCATTTTTGGGACCCACGATTTCGAAGGCTGTGTCGATTGCGTCGAAATGGCCGAGACGGTGGCCGGAGGAGAGGAGGCGCTCCGGGAAAAGCCATCTGTCGCCTGCTGCATAAATGTCGTCTCCGGCCTCCGGCACCACAAGGAGGGCCTCGAAAAACTTCTCTATCTCGCCTCAAAAAATCTCCCCGTGCTCTACATCCCCTCTTCGACTGCCGGAGTCGCGAGCCCGAGCACGCCGGCCGGTTCCATGGCCCTGGATTATGCCGGGGTCTTCGTGGGGTTGACGCTCGCCCAGCTGAAACGGGAGGGCACGCCCGTCATTGTCACCGGCATACCGCCGGGCCATCTAGACATGAAAACCCTCGTCTCTCCCCGTTCCGAGCCAGAGAGGGGGACGACAGAAGCCCTGAGCCATTTTTACAAGCTCCCGATGTTTTCGGTCGGCGGCGCTTCCGAATCCAAAATCGTGGACCAGCAGGCGGCCGCAGAGGCGGCCCTGAGCCTTCTCGTGGAAACACTGGCCGGGGCGAATATTATCCATGACCTCGGGTCGCTGGAGTCCGGCCTCACTTTTTCTCTGTCCCAACTGGCCATTTGTGACGAGATCGTAAGCTGGATTAAAGCCTTTGGCCGTGATATCGAAGTCGACGACGAGGGACTGGCCCTGGACGTCATCGCCGAGGTCGGCCCCGACGGACAATTCCTGCACACAGAGCACACGATCCGTCATTACCGGGAGAGATGGTATCCCGAGATTTTTGAACGAGAGACTCACGACGCCTGGGTTCGCAGGGGAGGGAAGAGTCTTCTGGAGAGGGCCCAGGAGAGAGTGGGACACGTCCTGGCCGACCACAAGGTTGAAGACTTGCCTCGCGATATCAAAAAAAGGCTGCGAAAGATTATCCAGCGTGCCGAGAAAAAGGTTAAAAGACAATGATCCAGAGAAAGCGTCTGAAAGACAGAGTCGCCCTGATAACGGGCGGAAATTCGGGGATCGGCCGGGCTACGTCGCTCCTCTTTGCTCAAGAAGGAGCCAAGATCGTCATCACCGGACGAAGCGAGGAAAGGGGCCGGCAAGTGGTGGAAGAGATCGAGAGAGCGTCCGGTACGGCCATCTTCGTTCCCTGCGACGTCCGCTCTGGTGATGACTGCAAGAGGGCGGTCGGGGAAACAATCCGGGTTTACGGCCGGCTGGATATTTTGTTCAATAACGCCGGAGTCTATTATCCTCGCACGGCTGTCGAGTGCACCGAAGAAGAATGGGACCTGACGATCGATATCAATCTGAAGGGCACCTTCTTGATGTCGAAATATGCCCTTCCCGTAATGATCGCCGCGAAGAGAGGCGTCATCATCAACAATTCCTCCGGCTGGGGGATCGTAGGAGGCGACAAGGCGGTCTCCTATTGCGCATCCAAGGGCGGTGTCGTGCTCATGACCAAGGCGATGGCCATAGACCACGGCCGGCAGGGGATCCGGGTGAACTGCATCTGTCCCGGCGATGTCGATACTCCGATGCTTCCGGTGGACGCCAGGCTTCGGGGCATGGCCTGGAAGGATTATCTGGCCGCAGCGGCGAACCGGCCGATGGGACGCGTCGGGACGTCGGAAGAGATCGCAACGGCCGCGCTTTTCCTAGCCTCGGATGAAGCATCCTTTGTAACCGGAGCGGTCCTGGTCGTCGACGGCGGCGGCACCGCCTGACCTTTTTCTTGACAAAGTCCCCCGTTTCTAATAATTAGTTAATCGTACGCCCGCGGGAAAATCAAGCTTCATCAAGAGGGCTGAAGTTGTTCCTTCTTAAGGAGGGGAATATGCACATTCAAAGGCAATCCGTTAAGCTCCTTATCCTTCTGGCTATCATTCTGACCTTGGGGTTGAGTGTGTCCTATGCCCAGAGGCTAACGGGGAATATCAAGGGGACGGTCACGGATGAGGGAGGGGTCCCTCTGCCGGCTGTCTCCGTTGAAATCTCGAGCAGCGAACTCATGGGAGGCACTCAGACGCAGCTCTCCGATGAAAAAGGATTGTACCGTTTTGTCAACCTTCCGCCCGGGCTCTACAAGCTCGTTTTCAGCCTCCAGGGGTTTCAGACGGTCGAACGGCTGAATATCAGGGTGAGCGTCAAGGGCACTGTCACTGTGGATATCACCATGAGACAGGCCACCCTTGAAAAAGCCGTAACGGTGACCGCTGAAGCGCCGGTTGTTGATGTGACGAGTTCGGGGATGTCCACAAACTTCGATAAGGACCTTCTGGAAAAGATCCCTTCCGGCCGATATTCTTTTATCGACGTCATCAAACAGACTCCGGGCATTGTCACCCTCACCGGTTACAGCGGTGATCCTCTGATGAGCGCTTTCGGTTCCAATAACGAATCCAATGCCTTCCAGATCGACGGTCTGGATATCACCAATCCGCGCCAGGGCGATACCTATCTTTTCCCCAACCAGGACCTGTTCACTGAAGTCGAAGTGTCCGGCATCGGAGCGCCGGCCGAATACGGGAGCTTTTCCGGAGCGGTCGTCAATATTGTCACGAAGTCCGGGGGAAACAGCTTTTCCGGAAGCGCGAGCTATTACGGCCAGTTCCAGGCGCTGACGGGCGATAACAACCCTCCGCCTCGGGAATTTTATTCTTACCATCGTCACGAATTCCTGGACGGAGCCCTCACCTTGGGAGGGCCTGTGCTCAAAGATAGGCTCTGGTTTTTCGGCTCGGCGAATGTTACCCGAAATGACGCGACGGCCTGGAAAGAGAATCCCCAATATCATTCGGCGACCAAAGAGGACAACTATTTCCTCAAACTCTCTTTCCAAATCACCAACAAGCACAAGTTGGTCGGCGTCATAGCCTACAGAAACTGGGCTTATCCCGAAGTGCCCAATCCCACCCTGACAAAAGAAGCGACAAGGACATGGCGAACGAAAATTCCCAACTGGAACGTCATGTATACCTGGCTCATCAGCGGCAGCACGTTTCTGGAGCTGAAAACGGCAGGCTACCGGAGCAAGGATGACGGGCTCAACCAGTACGGCTCTACTCTCGACAATCCTGTCCATATCGATCTGATCACGGGGGTTCAATCCGGCGCGCCTCTGTGGCCCTATTACGCTTACTATTCCCGGTTTCAAGCCCATGCCAGCGTGTCTCATTTCGCCGAGGATTTTTTGGGGGGCGACCATGAGTTCAAGATGGGCATCCAGTTCAACCGGGGCGAGCAGGGTTCCATCTGCGGCTACAGCGGCGGGAAACTCTACTATGATTATGGCGGCTATAACTATTATCTCTATACCCAGCAACCTTTTTATTATGGCGGCAAAGTCGACAATATCGGGGTCTTCTTTGATGATTCGTGGAAGATCGGAAAACGCCTGACGCTCAACATCGGCCTCAGGTATGACAATTATAAAGGAAGCATTCCATCCTTCGATCTCTGGTCCGGCTGGCACAAGGTCGCTGGGCAAAAGACCCCGGGAATCAATGACCTGATAACTTGGAATGCCGTGTCTCCCCGGATCGGGATTGCCTGGCAGTTGACCCCGGACAAAAAAACTCTCTTCAAGGCGCATTATGGCCGCTATTATGACCCTCTCTACGTGGGGACCTTTGAATGGCCCGGTCCGAATAATACCGACTGGGCAGCCTATTATTGGGATGGCTCTCAATGGGTGCAGTACAATTCCATCACCGGGTCGTTCGGCTGGTCTTTAGCCCCGGGACTCAAACCACCCGTTTCAGACCAGGTCTCAGTCGGACTGGAGAGAGAGATTTTCCCGAATACCTCGATCGAGATCATGGGGGTTTATAAAAGACAGATTCACCAGGTCGCCCTCGAAAATGTGGGGGGGAAGTACAATCTTGTCCCCATGGTTTCTCCGGACGACGGTAAGACTTATATGGTCTATGATCAGCTTAACGTGGGCGAGAACAGGTATGTGCTGGCCGATCCGAAGGGATTTGAACAGACGTACAAGGGCGTCGTCCTCAGCCTCAACAAGAGATTTTCAAACAAATGGCTCTTCAATTCTTCAGTGACCTGGTCCAGGTCCGAGGGGCTGACGACAATCTCTCCCAGCACGGGAACCAGGCAGCTGGGGATCATCGCTGAGACTTCTTACAACACGGGCAAAGATCCCAATGATTGGACAAATGCCAAAGGGTTGATGCAATTCGACCGCACCTGGGTCTTAAACTCCAGGCGGGCTATGATTTTCCGTGGGACATCGTGGCCAGCGCGAATTTCCAGTGGCTGTCGGGAAGGCCTTATACCTCGAGAGTCCAGGTTTATCCGGCCCAGGGAAGGCGCGTCATTTTGGCCGCGCCCAGGGATGGAACCCACAGATTCGATCCTTTGAGCATGCTGGACCTC
>CAVYOD010000017.1:0-13382 GCA_963770045.1 Candidatus Aminicenantota bacterium
AGCATTAATCCCCCCTACCCCCTTTGTGAAATCAAAGGGGGGCCCGAAAACCGTAAGCGTCTTTGGGCACGTTGGCGGGAAGGTATGGGAGTCGAACCCATCCGGGACTTTCTAAGGCCCCATACTGGATTTGAAGTCCAGAAGGCCCACCGGGACCTTGACCCTCCCGCGGCTATCTTAACACATGTCGGTCTTCGATTCTCTTGGTCAGGCCGATTCTGTCGAAATATTCCAGGATGGCCTGGCCATATTTGCGCGAAATCCTGAGTCTGTCCCTCAGTTCAGCGATGGTGATGCTTTTGTGCTTTTGCAGGTGATTGAGGACGAGCGTGCGCGCCGCTTCGACCGTATCCCGGTGATAGGTCACCTTGGCCGAAAGCCGGACGAGATTTCCCTGCTGGATGAGGCTCCCGACGATACTTTTAAACAGGGCCGGCTTTAGGTCGAGCTGTTTCTCAACCTCTTCCTCGAGCGGGCTTTCATACCGGGTGCTCCTGTAGATTCGCTCGATCCTGTCGGCCGCCTCCTGATCTTTGGGCCTGAACTTGGCTTCGTGGCCGACAAGCCCGACTCCCGCCTCCTTCTTCAAGAGCAGATTTTTCCGGAATAAGTCCTCGAGGACGACTTTGAAAACCAAGGAATCGCTCATCTTCAGGAAATGCGAGCGCAGGTCGGCTACGGGCATGAAAAGACGATGAGGATAGGTCTCGAAATATTCGCGGGCCGCGGAAAGCAGGTTTTCGCTCAGCTTTGCATAGGCACCGTGGTGGATATACATTCCGTCTTGTTCAGCCGCCAATTGAACGAGTTTTCCCTGCGTATGAAGCTCTTCGATCGCTTCCTTGACTTCGCTTACGTTCTTTCCGGCCCTTATGGCCACGTCTTGCGCGCTCCGGGGGCGGAATCCAGCCTCGATAAATATCTGCTCGACAAACTCCCCGAGGCTCCCCTCGAGCTTCTTGAGAGCTTCGATGACTTGAGAATCCTCTCTTTTGTGTTTTTCGGCCGCGCCCTCAAGAATTATTCCGCCTCCGATCGTCATCAGCGGCGAAAACGAGCGGAAGACGAAGCGGTCGCCCGGCAAAGCGACAGTCGGAGCCTCGCAGATAAATTGGGCCAACGACGATTCTCCCGGCTGCGCGGATCCTTTCTCGAGCAACACCAGCCGGGCGATGACCTCGTCGGTCCCGATGTTGAGGCGGATCCTCTCCCGGTTTCTCAGCTCCTGGCCGTAGCTCTTGAGGAGGTTCAGCCGGGCATCCAGCCGGATCGTAGGCTTGAGAGACTTGGGAGCCGCGGCGCACTGGCCCCGACGGAGAAGCTCTTTTTTCACATCCTGGAGGTTGATCGCGGTTCGCTTCCCAAGACCGGAAGATTCTTTCTTTTCATTGTGGACCTGGATGCCGCGGACTCGGACTTCCAGTCCCTCCGGATAAATTTCGAGGGCGTCTCCCACCCTGACTTCGCCCGAGAGAATGGTCCCGGCGATGACGGTGCCGAATCCGTGGATAGAGAAAACCCGATCGATCGGCATCCTAAAGACGCCGCTATCGGGCCGTTTTTTGATTCTGCGGCCAAGAGTGATGAGCTCGGCCTTGATCTCATCGATTCCCTGGCCGGTCATCGAGGACACCGGAACGATCGGTGCGCCCTCGAGAAAAGTTCCCTTGACGAAATCTCTAATCTTAAAGGTCAACTCGAGTATCTGATCCTGGTTCACCAGGTCAGCCTTTGTCAGCGCGACCATTCCCAGATCGACTCCAAGGAGCTGCAGGATGTCGAAGTGCTCACGCGTCTGGACGCAGATCCCTTCGTCTGCCGCGATGACCAGCATCACGGCGTCGATGGAGCTGGCGCCGGCGGCCATCGTTTTGATGAATTTTTCGTGGCCGGGGACATCGATGAAAACGATCTGTTTCTCGTAGTCCGGCGCTTCTAAGAAGACAAACCCCAGCTCGATCGTCAGGCCGCGCTCTTTTTCCTCGGGGAGGGTGTCAGGGTCGATCCCAGTCAAGGCCTTGACGAGCGATGACTTGCCGTGGTCAATGTGTCCCGCCGTCCCGACGATGACGTGTTCCTTTTCTGGCATGGCTTTGCGGCCGGCGGGTTTATTTCTTGAGCCTGATTTTGCCTTTCGATTTTGCCGTGATTCTGCCCACGACGGCCGCCCGCCCTACGCCGCGCCTCAGCAGCTCTCCGAGCAGGGCTTTCGACTTTTTCTCTTCGATGGCCATGAGAAGCCCGCCCGAGGTCTGAGGATCATAGAGGATCGTTTCCATGTCCTCGCCGACGTCTTTCGCCCTCTGGATGAACTGGGCCGAATACTCGCGGTTACGTTCAATCGCGCCCGAAACAAGCCCCTCCCTCACCAGTTCGAGAACTCCCGCAAAGAGCGGGATCTTCTCGGCATAGACCTCTGCCGTGACGCCGCTCTGGCAGACGATCTCACTCAGGTGTCCGGCGAGCCCGAAGCCGGTTACGTCCGTGGCGGTGCGGACGCCCATTTTGACCATGACCTCTGCGGCGGCCTTGTTGAGCTCGGTCATGGATCGTTCGGCTTCGCGCAGACCCTCCTCCGGCGCCCTGCGCAGCTGACGGGCAAAGCTCAATATCCCGGTCCCGATAGGCTTGGTCAGGATGAGGACGTCTCCCGGCTCCGCCTTATCATTGGTGATAATCCGGGTCGGGTCGATGGTCCCCGTGACGGCAAAACCAAACTTGATCTCTTTGTCCTTGATGCTGTGGCCTCCGAGCAACGCGACCCCCGCCTCTTTCAGCTTCTCGATCCCGCCCTGGAGCATCTTGTTCATGACGCGGTGGCTCAGCTTTTCGATCGGAAAAGCGATGATGGAGAGGGCGGTGAGCGGCTTCCCGCCCATGGCGTAGATGTCGCTCACAGAGTTGGCGGCGGCGATCTGGCCGAACATAAAAGGGTCGTCGACGACCGGGGTGAAGACGTCGACCGACTGGACGAGGGCCATCCGGCTCGAGATCTTGAAGACCCCGGCATCGTCGCAGGTGCTGGCGCTCACCAGGACCCGGGGATCAAAAATCTCGGGGAGACCGGCCAGGGCTTTTTTCAGGTCTTCCTGGCTGATCTTGGAGGCGCAGCCGGCGTTCTCGACCAGCCCGGTCAGCTGGACTTCTTCGACGGCCTCTTCTTCCCGTTCCCCGGAGCAGAGGCAGACATTTTTCTGTTTAAAGAGGTCGCACGGGCAGGGCTCTTTGGGGTTGCAGATGCAGTGGCCGAGCTTGATCGAGCGGCCCATGATGCGCTTGCGCTTCTGGTAGTCGATCATCGTCCCATTCCTTCTGCTACGGGCCGAGGATCTTCAGAATCGCCTTCTCGACCAAGACGTCCTCTTCGGGCTGGATCGTCCGCAAATCGAAGAGGACATAATCTTTATAAACCCTGGCAAAGATGGGAGGCTCGTGCAGGCGGAGGCTTCTGGCCAGGGCATCCACAGAGATGTCCTGCGGCCTCACGGCCAGCACTTTGGTCGGGATCGTTTCAACGGGGACGGAGCCGCTTCCCACCTGGGAGCCGCTGTCCTCAACCGAAAAGATCGCTTTTTCCGGGAGGGCTTTGAGGAGCCTGACGGCCAGTTTTTTGGCCCGCCGCTCCAGTGCTCCCGGGCTCAGGGAAAGCATTCTGTAAAGCGGATGGGTTTCGTTGATCTTCTCGAGGTTTAGGAACAACTTGAGTGTTGACTCCATGGCCGCGAGGGTCAGCTTCCCAACCCTAAAGGCCCGCATCAAGGGGTTTTTTTTGATCTGCGAAACGACAGCGGCCCGGCCGACGATGATTCCCGACTGAGGGCCGCCGATGAGCTTATCGCCCGAGAAACAGGCAACGTCGACGCCGGCCGCAAGGCTTGTTTGGATCAGCGGCTCGGTCTCGAGACCGTAGCCTTTGAGGTCGATCAGGGCGCCGCTGCCCAGGTCGTCGATGACCGGCACCTGGTGTTTTTTCCCGAGTTCGACCAACTCTCCGATCCCCGGTTCTTCGGCAAAGCCCACGATCCGGTAGTTGCTATGATGGACACGCATAAGGGCGCCGGTCCGCTCGCTGATGGCCGTTTCGTAATCCCGGAGGTGAGTTTTGTTGGTCGCTCCCACTTCCCGGAGAATCGCCCCCGATGTGGCCATGACTTCAGGCATCCGGAAAGACCCACCGATTTCGACGAGCTGTCCTCGGGAGAGATGACTTCTTTTCCTTTGGCCAGGGTGTTTAGGATCAGGACCGTCGCCGCGGCGTTGTTGTTGACGACGACGGCCGCCTCGGCTCCGGTCAGTTCGCAGAGAAGCCCCGCGACATGGCTATAACGGTCGCCGCGCCGCCCTGTTTCGAGGTCGATGGCCAGATTACAGTAACCTTCGCCGACCAGCGCGAGCGCCTGCGCCGCCTCTCCGGCGAGGACCGCCCGTCCTAACCCCGAATGCATCAGAACGCCTGTCGCGTTGATCACTTTTCGCAGCGATGGCGCCATTCTCGCTTCGAGGTCAAGCCGGATCTTCGAGGCGACGCTCTCAAGAGCCAGGTCATTTTCTGCGACGGAGGGAGGTCCATCTTTTTGAATCTTAGCCCGCAGCTCGTCGATCACGGCGCGCGCCCGGCCGAGCACCGCCTCGCGTCCATACGTCTCCATGAGGGAAGCGGCTTCCGGATGGCTGAGCAAAGCGTCCACGGAAGGTAGTTTTCGCAAAAGCTCGTTGTTCAAAATTTCTCCTGGCCTATTTGATCTCTTTTGGGAATTCAATCCTGGCGAAGATATCCTGGTTGATGTCCTTGCCGGGCTGAGAGGCCGGCACGACCTCGACCGGAATTTCAAGCCCGATTTCCTTGGGCGGCATACAAAAACGGTCGTTGCAGGCCTGGTAGCTGACTTTCAACTTGAGCTTCTGGCTGCCCAAAGCCAAACCCTGGTCCGCATTCGCCATGATGCCCAGCACCGCTTCGGTCGAATAGATCTGGAGCTCAACCTCGGAATACTCGAACTTGCCCGTTTTTGGCTTCGGATAAGAGGTCTGGAGGACTTTAAAGCCGTTATTATCTTCCGCGACCAATGTCGTCGGAATCAGAAATTCATCGTTCACGGGGTTCGCGTTGATATGCCAGCCGCCGTTGATCGTAAGCACGACGGCGATTTTAAAGGTCTCACCGGGATGGATCTTGTCACGGGAAAGCAACCCCCTTGCCTGGACGGCTTCCTCATCTCCTGAGGAGAGGGGGGGCAGGCAGAAGAACGTCGCGGCGATCAACATCGAGAGCCAGATTTTTGTTTTGGCCATTCTCATACGTCCTCTTATATTTTCGCCCTTCTCGATCGCGAATTCAAATCTTGATGAAGATTTTCTTTCTGTACAGCGGAAGGACGAGCAGGATCCAGACGCCGACAAATAGAAGTGCGAAGAGCAGTGACCCGATCTTCGGCCCGGCCCATGGGACAAAAGTGTGACTGAAGAAGTACTCCTTTGCTGAGACTGTCTGGCCGGCGGAAGAGACCTTGATACGATCCAGGAATTTTGCCGTCAAGCTGGCACTCGCATAGGCGGCAATCGCGTTGGTGCCGAGCACGAGAAACGGTGTAGACCATTTTCTCAACCCCAGGCCGTCGACAAGCCCATAACAGAGAGCGAGAAAAAGAAGGGCCATCCCCCCCGTGAAAAGGACGAATGTGCTTGTCCAGAGCTGCTTGTTGATCGGAAAATAGGGATGAAGGGCCAAGCCGGCCGCGGAGAAGATGATGCCAGCTGCGAAAAGCCCAGCGGTTTTGGCAAAAGCTGATTTTGAAGACCTGAGCCAGTCGCCGGCCAGAGTCCCGATGAGGGCGGTGGCGACCGCCGGGAGGGTGCTCACAAAACCTTCAGGGTCAAAGGTCGCTTTATAAAGGTGCCCCGCCAACAATCTTGTATCGACGTAGGAGCACAGATTCCCCTGAAGGCTTAGGTGTCCAGCGCCAAATCCGGGCACCGGCACCAATATCATAATGAGCCAGTAAGAAGTCAGACAGGCGAAGGTCACCGCGGCACGGATTTTGGGGTCGGTTTTAAGGAAAAGGACCGCAGAGATAAAGTAGCAGATGGCGATGCGCTGGAGGACACCTGGAATTCGAAGGTGCGCCAGGCTGAAGTCAGGGACGAAATTCAGCCCCAACCCGATAACGAAGATGATGATCGACCTCTTCGCGATTTTGAGATAAGTCGCTGAGCTCGGACCATCAGTTTGGTCCCGTTTAGAGAGAGCTAGTGATACGGAAACGCCGACAATGAAGACGAAGAAGGGGAAGACGAGATCTGTTGGCGTCCAGCCGTGCCACTGGGCATGGCGGAGGGGGGGATAGACGTAGTTCCAGCTTCCTGGATTATTGACCAGGAGCATGGCTGCAATCGTGATGCCGCGAAAGGCGTCCAATGAAACGAGGCGGTTTTGATTCATCAGCAGGTTTCTCGTCCGGGCAGTAAGATGATATCGAAAAACAGTCGATCTGTCAAGAACGGGGACGTTCCCCAAGGGGACATGCTTGATGATCTATAGCTCGCCATTTGAGCCACTCTAGGGATAACAATATTCTCAAGAGACGAAGGGTGTCCCCTTGGGGAACGTCCCCCAGTTGCCTCCGTTGACAGAACCTGGAGCCTCTGGTATAAGACTCTCAAAATGAAAGGTGGCTCGTAATGCTCAGGGACAAAAAGCTTTTTGTTATTGTTTTAGTGCTTCTTTTATCTTTCCCCTTGGGGATTATTGCCTCCCAAAAGGACACGAAACTCGAGGAGAAAATCGCCCGCGTTGAGGCCGGTCTCCTCGGAGCCGTTCAAATCAAGGGCCAGCCCCTGTCGCCGATGAATCTCACCGACCGGATGTGCTATTACAAGGTCCCCGGCGTCAGCATTGCCGTGATCAAAGACCTTGCGATCGAATGGGCGAAGGGCTATGGCCTTAAAGAGGCAGGGAAAAACAGTCCGGTCCTCGCGGAGACACTTTTTCAGGCGGCATCCATCAGCAAACCGGTGGCTGCTCTAGCTGCGCTCCGCCTGGTCCAGGATGGCGTCCTCAACCTGGATGAGGACGTGAATGCGAAGCTCCTCTCCTGGAAAGTGCCGGAGAATTCGTTCACGGCGAAAAAGAAAGTCACTCTTCGGGAGCTCCTGAGCCACTCCGCTGGACTCACCGTCCATGGTTTCCGCGGCTATGCCCAAGGGGAGGCCGTTCCTACGTTGAAGCAGATTTTGGACGGAGAGAAGCCCTCCAACTCCGCAGCCATACGCGTCGACATTCTGCCCGGAAGCCAGTTCCGCTATTCTGGAGGCGGCTTCACGGTCATGCAGCAGCTTCTCATGGATGTCGAAAAGAAGCCGTTCCCCACGATCATGGACGAGCTTGTCCTCAGGCCCGCCGGGATGAGCGAGAGCACTTATTTTCAGCCCTTGCCCGAAAGCCGATGGGGAACCGAAGCCCTGGCCCACGGTCCGGACGGCCTGCCCGTGAAAGGGAAGTGGCATACCTATCCCGAAATGGCTGCGGCCGGCCTCTGGACGACTCCCTCCGACCTGGCCCGCTTTGCGATCATGATCGCCCAGGCCTGGTCGGGGAAATCGGACAAGATCATTAGCCAGGAGACGGCCAAAAAGATGCTCACCCGGCAGCTTGATCCGTGGGGACTCGGCCTGCAGCTCAGCGGAGAAGGGGAGAGCTTCGCTTTCGAGCACGGCGGAAGCAACGAAGGGTACAGATGCAATTTTGTCCTTTATCCGGTCAAGGGGGTGGGCGTGGCGGTGATGACCAACGGGGACAACGGCTCCTATCTCGTTTCCGAGATCCAGCGGAGCGTCGGTCGGGAATATGGAATCGCCGATCTCCTCCCCAAGGTGAAAGAGGTCAAAACGATAGATCCCAAAGTCCTGGATTTGTATGTGGGCAAATATCAGATCACGCCTGATTTCATTCTGGTCTTCACCAATGAGAACGGCCGGCTGTTTGTGGCTCCGCCGGGACAACTCAAGTTCGGACTCATGCCCGAGTCCGAGACGAAATTTTTCGGCCAGGACAACGGAGTCGAAGTCACGTTCCTCAAGGACAAAAACGGGCGGTTCGATGAGCTCCTCCTGAATTTCGGCGGCGGCAGCCCGATTCATGGGAAGAGGGTCAAACAATGACTCTCAAAACGAATTGAGGATGACCTTTATTAATTTCTTTGCGGGAAAGACCCTCCGAGTCCGCCAAATTGACAGAAAATGAGGCCATGAAAAGCACGAATTCTTTCCGGCGCTGGCTGGTCATGACCTGTTTGGGCATGTCCGGCGGGATCATCTACCTTTTGCCCTTCTTGAGAGAGGTCTACTACATCCCGCTTCAGAAGGCTCTGCACCTCAATAACACCCAGCTCGGAATTCTGATGAGCGTTTTCGGCGCGACCTCGTTGATCACTTATTTTCCCGGAGGTTGGCTGGCTGACCGCTTCTCGCCCCGAAAGCTGATGACGCTCTCCCTGGTTCTGACCGGACTCGCCGGTTTCTATTTTGCGACCTTTCCCTCCTACAGAGCCTCCATTTTCATCCACGCCTTCTGGGGCGTGACCACCAGCCTGACTTTCTGGTCGGCGATGATCAAGGTCACTCGAGGCTGGGCCCCGGCCCGCGAACAGGGGAAAGCCTTCGGCATTCTGGAGGGAGGGAGGGGCATCGCCGAGGTGGCGAGCTCGACCATCTTTCTCGCCGTCTTCGCCAAGCTCGGGAGCGGCGATCATGGTCTATCCTGGGTCATCATTCTGTTTTCTCTGGTCAACATGCTTCTTGGCGTCATGGCTTGGCTTGTGATCAGCGACACAGTTGAGAGGGACCCTGAGTCCGAGAAGAGCAAGGGGAGAATCGGGTTCCGGGCGGTTCTCCAGGTGCTGAAAATGCCGGTTGTCTGGCTGATCTCGGCCGTCATCCTGGCCGCGTACAGCGCTTATTGGGGATCCTATTATTTCACTCCCTACGCCACGGATGTCTTTTTGATGAGTGTTGTCTTCGGCGGTGCGATCGGAGTCGGAAAAATGTGGCTCAAGCCCTTGGCGGCGGTCGGGGCGGGGTTTCTGTCCGACAGGACGGGGATCTCGAAGGCCGTGGCAGTCTCGTTTTTAATTTTGATTTTCAGCTTCGGGGTGTTTATCCTGACGCCCGGAAGTCCGAGGCTGGTGGCGATCCTGATCGTCAACACGGCGATCGCTTCCCTCGCGATCTATGCTTTGAGGGGCATCTATTTTGCTTTGCTCGAAGAAGGGCATGTGCCCCTGGCCGTGACCGGCACCGCTGCGGGGATCGTCTCGGTCGTCGGGTTCACGCCGGACGTCTTCATGCCGATGGTCGGGGGCGTCCTTCTCGACCGCTTCCCCGGGGTACGGGGCTATCGCTTCCTCTTCCTGGTTATAGCTGCTCTCTGTTTGCTTGGCCTGGCGGCGGCCGTGACCATCCGGCGCAAGTGCGCGGTCTTCAGGGCGACCTAAATTCGGAGAATCTAAAGAAGGAGCAGAAGAATGGCTTTTCGCTTCCCCCGCTTGACGGAAGAACAATCGCGCAAGATCTGTTGGGCGAGTCTCGAAATCCTCGAGCGGGTGGGAGTTCGTTTATTTCTGGATGAGGCTATTGACTTGCTCAAGAAGGCGGGGGCGAGAGTTACGGATGGAAATCTGGTCCATCTTCCTTCTCATCTCATCGAGAAAGCTCTTTCGACGGTCCCCAAGAAAGTTGTCCTCTTTGACCGCTACCGCTATCCCTCTATGCCCATCGAGGGGGAGAACTGTTTCTATGGTCCGGGAGCCGACTGCCTGAATGTCGTCGACCTTCGCACCGGAATCCGTCGGAAGCCCATCCTGAAGGACCTGAAGGAGGGCCTGGCGCTCTGCCACGCTCTTCTCAACATCGACTTCGTCATGTCTCTGCTCTTGCCCATTGACGTGAACTCGGCCATCGCAGACCGGTACCAGATGGAGGCGATGCTGAGCTCGACGATCAAACCGATCATTTTTGGGACCCACGATTTCGAAGGCTGTGTCGATTGCGTCGAGATGGCCGAGACGGTGGCCGGAGGAGAGGAGGCGCTCCGGGAAAAGCCATTTGTCGCCTGCTGCATAAATGTCGTCTCAGGCCTCCGGCACCACAAGGAGGGCCTCGAAAAACTCCTCTATCTCGCCTCAAAAAATCTCCCTGTGCTCTACATCCCCTCTTCGACGGCCGGAGTCGCGAGCCCGAGCACGCCGGCGGGTTCCATGGCCCTGGACTATGCCGGGGTCTTCGTGGGATTGACGCTCGCCCAGCTGAAACGGGAGGGCACGCCCGTCATCGTCACCGGCATACCGCCGGGCCATCTGGACATGAAGACCCTCGTCTCTCCCTGCGCCGAGCCAGAGAGGGGGACGACAGAAGCCCTGAGCCATTTTTACAAGCTCCCGATGTTATCGGTCGGCGGCGCCTCCGAATCCAAAATCGTGGACCAGCAGGCGGCCGCAGAGGCGGCTCTGAGCCTTCTCGTGGAAACGCTGGCCGGGGGGAATATCATCCATGACCTCGGGTCGCTGGAGTCCGGCCTCACTTTTTCTCTCTCCCAACTGGCCATCTGTGACGAGATCGTAAGCTGGATCAAGGCCTTTGGCCGCGATATCGAGGTCGACGACGAGGGACTGGCCCTGGACGTCATCGCCGAGGTCGGCCCCGACGGACAATTCCTGCACACGGAGCACACGATCCGTCATTACCGGGAGAGATGGTATCCCGAGATTTTTGAACGAGAGACTCACGACGCCTGGGTTCGCAGGGGAGGGAAGAGTCTCCTGGAGAGGGCCCAGGAGAGAGTGGAACACGTCCTGGCCGACCACAAGGTTGAAGACTTGCCTCGCGATACCAAAAAGAGGCTGCGAAAGATTCTCCATCGTGCCGAGAAAAAGGTTAAAAGACAATGATCCAAAGAAAGCGTCTGAAAGACAGAGTCGCTCTGATAACGGGCGGAAATTCGGGGATCGGCCGGGCCACGTCGCTCCTCTTTGCTCAAGAGGGAGCCAAGGTCGTCATCACCGGGCGAAACGAGGAACGGGGCCGGCAGGTGGTTGAAGAGATCGAGAGAGCGTCCGGCACGGCCATCTTCGTTCCCTGCGATGTTAGCTCGGCTGCTGATTGCGAGCGGACCGTCCGCGAGACCGTGAGGGTTTACGGCCGACTGGATATTTTATTCAATAATGCCGGCGTCTATTATCCTCGTACGGCGATCGAGTGCACCGAAGAAGAATGGGACCTGACGATCGATATCAATCTGAAAGGCACCTTCTTGATGTCAAAATATGCCCTTCCCGTAATGATCGCCGCAAAGAGAGGCGTCATCATCAACAATTCCTCCGGCTGGGGGATCGTAGGAGGCGACAAGGCGGTCTCCTATTGCGCATCCAAGGGCGGCGTCGTGCTCATGACCAAGGCGATGGCCATAGACCACGGCCGGCAGGGGATCCGGGTGAACTGCATCTGTCCCGGCGATGTCGATACTCCGATGCTTCCGGTCGACGCCAGGCTTCGGGGCATGGCCTGGAAGGATTATTTGGTCGCAGCGGCGAACCGGCCGATGGGGCGCGTCGGGACATCGGAAGAGATCGCCAGGGCAGCGCTCTTCCTCGCCTCGGATGAATCATCCTTTGTAACCGGAGCCATCCTGGTCGTCGACGGCGGCGGCACCGCCTGACCCATTCTTCTTGACAAAGTCCCACGTTTCTAATAATTAGTTAATCGTACGCCCGCGGGAAAATCAAGCTTCATCAAGAGGGCTGAAGTTATTTCTTCATAAGGAGGGGAATATGCACATAAAAAGGCAATCCGTTAAGCTCCTTTATCCTTCTGGCTATCATTCTGGCCTTGGGGTTGAGTGTGTCCTATGCCCAAAGGCTAACGGGGAATATCAAGGGGACAGTCACGGATGAGGCCGGGGCTCCTCTGCCGGCTGTTTCCGTTGAAATCTCGAGCAGCGAACTCATGGGAGGCACTCAGACGCAGCTCTCGGATGAGAGAGGATTGTACCGTTTTGTCAACCTTCCGCCCGGGCTCTACAAGCTCGTTTTCAGCCTCCAGGGGTTTCAGACGGTCGAACGGCTGAATATCAGGGTGAGCGTCAAGGGCACTGTCACTGTGGATATCACCATGAAACAGGCTACGCTTGAAAAGGCTGTTACGGTGACCGCCGAATCTCCAGTTGTTGATGTGACGAGTTCGGGGATGTCCACTAACTTCGATAAGGACCTTCTGGAAAAGATCCCTTCCGGCCGATATTCTTTTATCGATGTTATCAAACAGACTCCGGGCATTGTCACCGAAACAGGTTACAGCGGAAATCCTCTCATGAGTGCCTTTGGCTCTAACAATGAATCCAATGCCTTTCAGATCGACGGTCTGGATATCACCAATCCGCGCCAGGGCGACACCTATCTTTTTCCCAACCAGGACCTTTTCACTGAGGTCGAAGTGTCCGGCATAGGGGCGCCGGCTGAGTACGGAAGCTTCTCGGGAGCGGTCGTCAATATTGTCACCAAATCCGGTGGAAACATCCTCTCCGGAAGCGCCGGCTATTATGGCCAATATCAAGCATTGACAGGCGATAACAACCCTCCGCCCGGGGAATTCTATTCTTACCATCGCCACGAATTCCTGGACGGAGCTTTCACCTTGGGAGGGCCTATTGTCAGGGATAAACTATGGTTTTTCGGCTCGGCTAACATCACCCGCGATGACGCGACGGCCTGGAAAGAGAATCCCCTCTATCATTCCGCGACCAAGGAGGATAACTATTTCCTCAAACTCTCTTTTCAAATCACAACAAACACAAGTTGGTCGGCGTCATAGCCTACAGAAACTGGGCCTATCCGGAAGTGCCCACTCCCACTTCTGACCAAGGAGGCGACTCGGACTTGGCGAACAAAAATCCCCAATTGGAACATCATGTATACCTGGCTCATCAGCGGGAGCACGTTTCTGGAGTTGAAAACGGCCGGATACCGGAGCAAGGATGATGGGCTCAACCAGTACGGCTCCACCCTCGACAATCCTGTCCATATCGATCTGATCACGGGGATTATTCCAACGCCCCCTGTGGCCCTACTATGCTCATTATTCGCGGGTTCAGGCCCATGCCAGCGTGTCTCATTTCGCCGAGGATTTTTTGGGGGGCGACCATGAGTTCAAGATGGGCGTCCAGTTCAACCGGGGAGAGCAGGGGTCTATCTGCGGCTACAGCGCCGGGAAACTCTACTATGATTATGGCGGATATCCCGGTCTCCTCTATACACAGCAACCTTTTTATTATGGCGGCAAAGTCGACAATATCGGAGTCTTTTTTGATGACTCGTGGAAGATCGGAAAACGCCTGA
>CAVYOD010000018.1:0-160726 GCA_963770045.1 Candidatus Aminicenantota bacterium
CATAAACCTTTCGGATCATCTCGGCCTCGAGCTTTGTCCGGGCCCGCACCAGACTGTGGACGTTAAAGCCGGTGTGCTGCCAGGAGAGTAGCCGCTCCGCCCATTCGGGGCTTGTAAGCTCCTTGCGGACAAGATCGGCCAGGACCTCGCGGGCGAAGATTGCGGCGAGCCGCGAGTCATCGATCCGAGGGATCTTATGGAAGGCGCCCGCCTCGTCCACTCCGCCCTCGGTCACCAGAAAGTGGAGGTGCGGGTGAAAGTTGATCCGGTCGCCAAAGGTCTGGATGGCAGCGATGACCCCGGCGTAAGCTCGCTCCCGGTCACTACCTCGAAATAACGGGTCAAGGACCGGAGGGCCAAGCGGCAGAGATCGCCGAGGAGCCGGCGCTTGTATTTGAAGAAGGGCCTGAGCATCTTGGGGATGGTGAAGACGACCTGGCGATGGGGGACATCCAGGAGAAGCTCTTTGCGCATCCACTCGCCCCACTCCTCCAGGCGTTTGGCGTGGCAGGAGGGGCAGAATCCCCGGGTGCGGCAGGAAAACATCAGGAGCCGCTCCTCGCCACAGTCCGGACACCGTATGCGGGCAAATCCCAGCGCGGGTTGCCACAGTCGAGGTAGCGTTCGACGACCTCCTTGATGATGGATCGGAGGAACCCGCACTCCTTCTCGAAACAAGTCTCAACTCCGCCAGGAAGCGGTCAAAGTAATGGGATAACATCCTGATAAAGGACGATCGTCTATACATGTGAGGACGATAGACTCCCGCCATGGCGGGAGAAAGCCCTCAAGAAATGGGCCATCGCTAAGGCTCCCTGAAAGGACGGGAAGAGTCTAAGCTTAGAGGGGCAAAGCAGGTCAAAAAACGTAAACCGGCGGTGTCGCCTAACTAGGAGAATGGAAACGTCGGGAAACAGGACCGGGTGGATGATATCAAGCCAGTCCCCAGGTTTATGCACAGAGAAGATAGCGACAAAAGAACGCTACTCGGCGAACGCATCCTTGAGCAGCTTGCTCTGGCGGGTAAAGGCCAAGCGCGGGCTCTTGGTTTCCTTCATCAGGGAGATTTCCTGGGTCAGAAGGCGGGCGATGTACATCGTATAGGTTGCCGCTTTTGCGCGATTCCCTCTTGAAATAGGGGATGGCCCGGTTGATATAAACGACATTTCCCTCGGAAAAGCACTCCGGGCCGTTTTCTCCAAAAAAATCCAGGCAAACCGAGACGACTGTTTTCGCCCATTTTGATCTCTGCGGACGATCGCGTTGGGCGTGATCTTTTTGACCAAGGGGTTCCGGCGCTTTTTCGGCTTCGGTTTTGGCGGCTGTCTTCTGTGCTGCGCTCTCTGCCGGCTTGACCTCGGCCTCGATGATCTTCTTCCGGCCCGCTGCCCGCCGCTCCGCCCCCGATGCCTTTCTCGTCTCCATAGGGGATCGGCCCGAAAGGCGAAAAATCAGGATTCAAAGCCAGGGCTTTATGAACCCTTTGAAGCGCTTCTTTGACCGCCCGGCCGGCCCGGTAATCTTCTCTCTGGTCGGCTTCATTGCCCAGCTTCTTTTTCACGATCCCGATGACCTTTTCCATGACTCTTGAGAAATTCCTGATATTCCGCGCGAGTCGGTGACGAAATTAGAGCGGTCTGAAGTCACGGGCAGGAAATTCGCACTGATTTCTCCTTTGATCCGGGCGACGACTTTTCCCCAGGTCTCCATGCCGAAGAGGTCTTTTTTGACCGTGGCGCCCTTGACTTTGATGTCGATGCCGAGATCTTGGGTCGTGGCCATGGTTTTGGGGGTGATGATGATCTCTCCGGAAACCAAGCCATAACGGCATCCTTCGAGGACGGGAATCTTTTGCCCGGTGAAGCTCCTGGGCGCAATCTGACGGCCGTTGAGATAAACGGCAAAAATTGGGAGCCTTCAGCGGGACGCCCTCGCGGATTTTTTCTTCGGCCTCCTCCAGATCAAAAGGCTTGGTCAGTTCGGACAGAATGACCGTCGTTCCGTTCTCATGACCAGGATCCGGGCACGAGGATTTCACAGGGAAGATGCCAGGTTCCCTTCGCCGACTCCCAGGTCTTTTTATCAAAAATGACCCTGGCTGCGAAATCGTCGTGCCGGGTGATGACCTCGAATCGAGACGCCGCGGAGAGCGAGGCAAACTTGCCGATCCCGAACTGTCCGATCCTCTCCCTTCCGAACTTCGGCGAGACGGATTGAATGACTTTCTCGTCGGATCCGATGATGAAATATTGCCTGAGCCCTTCAGCGTCCATGCCCGGAACCATTGTCCCTGACTTCGATTTTTTCTGGGCCGATTATCGACCTGGACTTCTGTCGCGTCGGCATCATAAGCGTTATTGATGAGCTCGCGGAGGAGCTCGACGCTTTCCGTATAGAGGCGCTCTCCGATCGAGATGATGTGCCGCTTATCGACGGTGACTTCGAGCTGCTTCTTTTCTTTAATTTCCATGATCAATTTGAAATTTAGCTTTCAAGTGGAGATTTGTCAATTTTCTTTTTGCGCTTTTCTTGGTCATCTCGCTTTTCCGGCATTTTTTCTCTTGACAAATGCCTCCCGCCGCATTATTTTATAAAAGGTGAACAAAATGGTAAACAAAATCCGGAAAGCGACTGACACAGAGGCAAGGGAAGGCCCTCAAGGCCATCGAAGCCTTCATCCTCGAGCACGGCTACGCCCCGACCGTCAGGCAACTGGGAAAGCTTCTTGACATCGCCAACCCCTCAGCCGTCTTCAAGCACATCCTGAGCCTGGAAAAGAAAGGGTATCTCCGGCGCGACAGGGGAGAGATGCACCTGGCTGGGTTCCCGACCGTCCCGGAGAACCAGGTCCGGGTGCCGCTCGCCGGGCTCGTCCCGGCCGGGGAGCCCCGGGAATCCTTCGACGTCTCCGGGGATGCCATGGACATCCCGGCCTGGATGGTCGGGCGCCGCCGCGGCAACATCTTCTGCATCCGGGTGGACGGAAAGAGCATGATCGACGCCTACATCGACGACGGCGACCACGTCATCCTGGAGCGGACGAATTCGGCCAACCCGGGGGAGATGGTCGTGGCCCTGCTCGATGACGGCTCGGTCACGCTGAAGCGGCTCCGGCGGGACGACGGCAAGATTTTCCTTGTTCCCGAGAACCCGAGCTTCCGGCCGATCGAGGTCAATCAGCTCAAGGTTCTTGGAAGGGTGATTGGGGTCTTGAGAAAATATTAAGCCAACGCGATGAGTCACTTAACATGGCAGAGTGGCACCGGAGACCACCCTTGGGACCCCGTAGCGGAGGGGGAGCCGTCGGCTTGTCCGACGGGGGAACCGACGGGACTGGTTCCCCCGGGGTCCGGGGGCCAGAGGGTGGTCTCCGGTGCCACTCTGAGCAGGGAAGAATAGCGAGCGGGGAGCCATGAATCGCCGTTACATTGTCCATATTGATATCGACGCCTTTTTCGCGGCGGTCGAGGTCCTCCTCAACCCGTCGCTCAAGGGAAAGCCGGTCATCGTCGGCGGCTTGGCCCACGAACGAGGCGTCGCCGCGACCTGCTCCTACGAGGCCCGCAAGTTCGGCGTTCACGCCGGGATGCCCCTCCACAAGTGTTACAAGCTCTGCCCTCAAGGTGTCTTCGTCCGTGGGAATAACCAGGTCTACCAGGCCTTCTCCGAGAAATTCTTCCACATCCTCCACGAGTACACCCCTGACGTCGAGGACGCCTCGCTCGACGAGGCCTACCTCGACCTCACCCGCTGCCGGCCGCTCTACCGCTCCTTTTCCGAGACCGCGCGTCAGGTCAAGCGTCGCGTCGAAAAGGAGACAGGGCTCAAGGTCTCGGTCGGTGTCGGCGCGAACAAGATCCTGGCCAAGCTCGCCACCAAGCGGGCCAAGCCGGCCGGCTTCTTCGAGATTGAGCCCGGTCGCGAGGAAGAGTTCCTCAAGGGCCTCGGGATCGAAGACCTCCCCGGCATCGGACCCAAGGCTCAGGTTGTTCTCCGCCTCCTCAACATCCACAAGATCGGCGACCTCTGGGGGCTCCCGCGGGCCACCCTGCGCTCGCTTTTCGGCCTGGGCGGCGAGGAGATCTACCTTCAGTCGCGGGGGATCGACAGCCGTCCCGTCTTCATGGCGACCACCCCCAAGTCCGTCTCCCGGGAGACGACTTTTCTCGAGGACCTCTGGGATCGCCGCCTCCTCCTTGCCCACCTGGCGTATCTCTGCGACCGGCTGACCATCGGCCTGCGCCAGGAGCGCCTCTACGCCCACGTCATCGAGGTCAAGGCCCGCTACTCGGATTTTGCGACCGAGGTCCGGCGCCGCCTCGTCCTCATGCCCCTCCAGGAGATGGAGAAGATCTACAAGATCGCCGAGGAGCTTTTCCTCGGGCTCATCGCCTCTTCGCGGCTGGCCCTCCGGCTGGTCGGGGTCAAGGCTTCAGACCTCGTCCGGGTCAGGCCGCTGGCGCTCTTCGAGCCCTACTCGGACCGGGCGGAGCGGCTCGGGCACGCCGTGGACAGGGTGCGGGAAAAATACGGCTTCGGCTCCATCCTCACCATCCGGGAAAAGATGCTCGACTCCATTTATGACTTCGAGCCGAGGCGGGGTTTCGTCCTCAAGACGGCCTCGCTCACCAAGTGAAGATGAAAGGAGAGGGCTGAGAGGTGGAGCCGATGTTTGCCAACGGACGCTGGAGAAGATTGGCTAGCGGGAATGCCTGGGAAGGATGGGGGGCAGGCGTGGGGGCCCCCCGCCCGCAGCGCAAAATTCTCCGAATTTTGCCGAGGATGGGGGAGCGCCGTCGCGGGGCCCTATCCTTCCTCGAGCCCTGGATTGGAGGAGGCTAGAAGGACGAGCATGTTTATCCCCCTCCGCATCCATTCCGTTTACAGCAAGGGCAAGGGTGGAGTGACCCTCGAGGAAGCCGCCGCTTGGGTTTCGCAGAAGAAGATCCCGGCCGCGGCCCTGGCCGACATCGCCAACCTCTACGGTTGGGCGAAATGGAAGCGGGCGGCCGAGGGGGAGAGGGCGGGGTTCACGCCCCTTTTCGGCTGCGAGCTGGAGCTCGGGGAGAGACGGTTCCTGTTTCTGGTTAAGAGCCGGGAAGGGTATTGGAGCCTGATGGAGATCTTCAACCGGAAAGAGATCAAAGGGGCAGAGGGTCTGGTTGTCATCTTCATCCCCGAGGCGCAGGCGAACGGCGGGGGAGACCGGGCGGCAATCGAAGAGGTGAGGGGACTCTGCCGGGGAGGAGATTTCTACATCGGCGGCGGATTTTCGAATTTCGGGGAAGCCTCGGAGCTGGCCCGGGAGAGTGGCCTGCCCCTCGTCTGGGCCAACCCCTTGAAGTTCGTCAGGAGCCCGGAGCGGCTCATCCTCGTCCACGCTATCGAGAAAAAAATTCCGTATCCGCCCGAGAAGGATAAATTGAACGGGAAAATGAAGCTCTTCGGCCCGGACCAGGAAGCTTTGGCCCTCAAGAAATTCGGAGCTGAAACCAAGGACGCCTTCAAGCGGACTTTTGAGGTCGCCGAGAAGTGCGGCTTCCGCTTCGACAGCATCGTGCCGCCGCTCCCGGAGAATATTTTCCCGACGACCCTGCGAGACGAGGTCATGGCCCGGCTCCAGAGCCAGAAGGGACTCAGCTGGCGGGAGAGGCAGCGGGCCCGCCGCGAGCTGGCCGTGATCGAAAACGCCGGTTTCGGACCCTACTTTCTGATCGTCCACGACGTCATCCAGTTCGCCCAGCGGCGCGGCATCCTTCACAATCTCAAGGGTTCGGGAGCTTCCTCGTTCCTGACCTACCTCCTCGGCATCTCCCATATCAACCCGATCGAGTTCGACCTCTACTTCGAGCGCTTCCTCAACAAGGGCCGGGACGACCCGCCGGACATCGACCTCGACTTCGACTCCCGGAAGAGGGACGAGGTCCTCGCCTATGTTCTGGACAAGTACGGCAAGGGGAAGACCGGCGCGGCCTTTGTCTGCAGCCTGAAGAACTTCCGGGCCCGCTCGGCCCTCTACGAAACGGCCCGGGCCTTCGGTGTCCCACCGGAAGAGGCCCGGTCGATGAGCAAGAAGATTCCCTTTTTCGCCGAGCCGGATTATCTCAAGAGGGACAGCCCTGCCCCCGGTTACTTCGAGGTTTGGAAACTCGCCTCCGAGCTGGGTGGAGTCTACTGCGAGATTTCCCTCCACGTCGGCGGCGTCATCCTCACACCCGCGCCCGTGGAGCGGTACCTGCCGCTCGAGCAGTCGGCCAAGGGCCTTTTGATGTGCCATTTCGACCGGGACGCGGTCGAGGACCTGAAGCTCATCAAGCTCGACCTCCTCTCGGTGAGGGGGCTGGCGGCCATCTCCGGGACCAAGGAGAGGCTCGGGCTCAAAGGCCTCCCGGTTGGTGATGCAAAGACCTATGGCCTTCTCAAGAACGCTCAGACCATAGGCTGCTTCCAGGTGGAGAGCCCGGCCATGATGAACCTCCTCCGCCGGATGAAGCCGGACAATATCTACGAGCTGACCCAGGCTCTGGCCCTCATCCGCCCCGGGCCGACCGAGAGCGGGATGAAGGAAGCGCTGCTGCGGAGCCGGGAGGGGAGGGGGACGTTTCGCGACCCCTTCCTAGAGAAGATCCTTCCGGAAACGGGCGGGATCCTCCTCTACGAAGAACAGGTGATGCAGATCGCCGAGCGGGTGGCCGGTATGCCGCCCGAGGAAGGCGACCTCCTCCGGCGGAGTCTGAAGAAGAAAGGGGGAGACCCGGCGCTCAAAGGCCGCTTCTTCCGGGAGGCGCGGGAGCGGGGCTACACGACGGCTGAGGTCGAGAAGCTGTGGTTGACGATGGAGAGATTTTCGTCTTACTCCTTCAACAAGGCCCACAGCGCTTCCTACGCCAGCATGGCTTACCAGGCCGTCTATCTCAAGGTCCACCACACCGTGCCCTATCTCGCGGCCGTGCTCAACGCCGGCGGCGGCTACTACGGGCTCGAGGAGTACGTCGAGGAGGCCAAGAGGCGCGGGGTCCGGATCCTGGGGCCGGACGCGAACCGGAGCTTCTACCAGTTTGAGGTGGAGGGCGGCTCGATCCGCGTGGGGCTGACCTCGATCAAGGGTTTGGCCCTCAAGACGGCGGAAAAGATCATCAAGGAAAGGGACGGCGGGGAGTATCTTTCGGTGGAAGACTTTCTGGCCCGGGTGCATCTCTCCAAGGCCGAGCTCCTCTCGCTCATCCGGGCCGGCGTTTTCGATTCCCTCGAGCCACGCCGGACCCGCCAGATCCTCCGCTACTTCCAGGGGCTCGAGGACATGGAGGAGGTGGCGGACATCAACCAGGAAGAAAAGGCCCGGATGCTCGTCGATTCGCTCGGTTTCAGCCCGGAGGGGGACACCCTGGAGCTCTTCGAGGGGAAGAGGCCGGACCTCAGGATCGGGGATTTAAAAAAGCGCGTGGGGCAAGTGGTGGAGATGGTGGTCCGGGTGGTCGACGCCCGCCAGAAATCGACCAGCGGCGGAGAGAAATTCTTCTATCTCTTCGAGGACGAGACGGGGATCCTGGAAGGCGTCGGCGAGGGTCAGTGCCTGGCCTTCGGCTCGCCCCCGGCCTGCTGCGTCAGGGGAGAGGTGCGGAGCGACGGCAACGGCATCGTCAAGATTTTCAACTGTGTCTTTCTGCGCTCGTTTTAGGCACTTACTGGATAGCGAAGGCGGCGTTGCTGTAATCGCCGTAGAGTTTGTTTGGCAATTTTGACGCCGACATCCCGATTCTTTGCTTGACACAAACGTGGCAAAAAGAGAAAAATTAAGGTCCCAAGGTGGAAAATCACCCCCCATATCACCTCGGGGGGTGATTGACTGGAAAAGGGCAGAGCACCATCCTAGACAAGGCGGGTATTCTTCTATAGAATGAGCAAAAAGGAGGATCAGATGCCCCGGAACAAAGCGGTGCTTTGGAAAGTTATTCCTTTATGGTTTATTGTTTTTTGTTGGGATTTCCGTTTTTGGCCTTTTTTCATCAAATCCTTTATTTACCCAGACCAAACTCACAGCCATTCGCGGGCCGCTGAATCCGGAGTTCTTAAAATACTTGCAGGCCAAAGCGGCCGGAAAGGCCGTATACATGACGCCTGACGGTCATGGCCTGGGGTATGTCCCTAGCCCTCATCAAGCATCGAGTGTCCGGCCCGAACGGCGCGGTGTTTACGCTGTGCCTCCGGCATCCTATGACCTTCGCACACTCGGTCGGGTGACTTCGGTTAAGAATCAGGGCGGGTGCGGTAGCTGTTGGGCCTTTGCGACCTATGGCTCGGAGGAATCTATTCTCTTGCCTGCAGAAACGGCCGATTTTTCTGAGCTGGACCTCATTCGCAATGGCGGTTATTCCCTTGGTGAATGCAGCGGCGGGAATATCGATATGTCGATGGGATACCTGGGACGGTGGTCGGGACCCATCAATGAAACTGACGGTCCTTATCCTTATTCCGACGCTGCAAACGGAATATATGGCGGGCCAACCGTCCGCAAGCATGTCCAGAATGCCATTTATTTGCCGCCGCGGACGTCTTCCACTGATAATACGATCATCAAAGAAGCGGTCATGAATTATGGCGGGGTCTATGTGACTACGGATTGGTCATATTCCGCGGAGAATAACGCCTATCACAGCTACTATAATGACGGAACCTATTCGATCAACGGCGGACACGCGATCTGTATCGTCGGTTGGAAGGATGACTTTCCCGCGTCGCATTTTAACAAGACGGCTCCGGGAAACGGGGCCTTCATCGTCAAGAATAGCTGGGGCACGGGCTGGGGGGAGAGTGGGTATTTTTATGCCTCCTATTACGATGCTTATTTTGGAAAAGATGATTACAGCGCTGCGATTCTTTCGGAGCCGACTGATAATTATGGGACGGTTTACCAATATGACCCCTTGGGCTGGGTCGATTCCTGGAGCTACGGAGGCTCGACGGGCTGGGGAGCCAATATCTTTACGGCTGCGAGCAACGAAGAACTCTCGGCCGTGAGTTTTTATGCCGGATCTGGCAATTTCTCCTACCAGCTCTATATCTACACCGGTGTGACCGCCGGAGCGCCAAGAACGGGAACGTTGCAGTACAGCACATCAGGCACAAAGGACTATGCCGGCTATTATACGATCAAGCTGCCCAATGCTGTTCCGGTTTCCATGGGCGATAAGTTCTCCGTAGTCGTCAAATTCGTAACACCCGGCTACGGTTATCCGGTTCCGGCCGAGGATTATCTTTCCGGGTACAGCAATGGCGCAACTTCAAGCCCCGGACAGAGTTTTATGTCCCCGGACGGGACCACGTGGGACGACGTCTCAGCCGACACGACTTACAAGACCAATGTCTGTATAAAAGCCTTTACCAATACTTCGGGTCCGAGCCCGACCATAACCGTAACTTCCCCGGCCAACGGCGATTCCTGGTATAAGAACGATACCAAAACGATAGCCTGGACAAAGACTGGAGCCCAGACGGCGAACGTGAATATCCAGCTCATGAGGGGCACGACGAATGTGCTGACGATCGCCTCCGGCACTCCCAATGATGGTAGCTATGATTGGAAGATCCCGAATTCAATTTCATCCCGAGAACGACTATTTTGTCAGAGTCACCACGACCGATGGCCAGGCAGTCGGGGATAGCGGTTTGTTTTCGATTGCGGCTCCCGTCTCTGACTTTGACTTCGCCGACGGCGGGTGATTCATGGTATAGAGGCGAAACCAAAACCATTGCCTGGACGATGGCAGGAACCCAGGCGGCCAAGGTCAATATCCAGCTCATGCGAGGAACGACAGTCGTCCTGACGATCGCCTCGGGGGCCCCCAACAACGGCGGCTATAATTGGAAAATCCCAAAATCTCTTGCGCCCAGGAACGATTATTTTGTAAGAATTAAGACCACCGACGGTCTGGCGACGGGAACCAGCCCTCTGTTTTCGATCTTAGCGCCGACCATCTCTGTGACCTCGCCGACTTCGACAAGTGTGTGGGCGAGGGGATCGAGCCAAACGATCAACTGGACGCAAGCAGGGCCACAAAATCCCTATGTCAAGATCAGTCTCTGGCGAAACGGCACAAAGATCAAAGATATCATTCTCAGCACGGAAAATGACGGGAGCTATGATTGGGTCGTTCCCTCGAACCTGACCAAAGGCGCGGGCTATTCCATCCGAGTCAGGACCGTTGATAATTTGGTCAAGGACGACAGCGATAAGTTCGCTATCAACTAGAGGTTGCGCGGAAACCTCAAGGGGATGACAGGGATCTTCCTCAGATCATGATCTCCCTGGGAATCTCCCTGAGGTTGAAATTCGAAGCCATGCTGCGGCAGTAGGCGCCGGCGCAGAGCACGGCGAGGATATCTCCCTCCTGCGGAAGAGGCATCAATCTTTCTCGGCCGAAAACATCACCCGTCTCACACAAATTCCCGGCGATCGTGACGCGCCGCTTCTTGCCTCGGTCGATGCGCGAGGCATTGACGATCTCGTGGCGCGCTTGGGCATAAATGGCTGGCCTGGGCACGGTATTATATGTCCCCCCGTCCACACAGGCAAAAAGGTTGCCGTAGCTCTCTTTGACATACTCCACCCGGAGAAGGAGAACACCGGCGTCACCGACGAGGTATTTCCCCGGCTCGACCACCACCGCCTTGACCTTTAAACCTGCCCGGCTGATTCTTTGGCCGATGTGGCGTGCATATCCAGCCACCGGGAAGAGGGTCTGCGTCCCGTAATACCTGGGTCCAAAACCGCCGCCGAAATCCACGAATTCTAGAGTGAAGCCCGCGGCCTCAAGCTGGGAGGCCATCTCCACCATCTTGTCCACGGCGAATTTGACCGTTTCAAAATCCTCTTTTACCCAGCCTGAGCCGAGGTGTTGATGGAGGCCGATAGGAGAAAACCCATAATCTTTTGCCTTTTCAAAAGCCGCCATGACTTTGCTTTCTTCGACGCCGAACTTGATCGGAGTTCCGTCGGAGGACCGCTCGCCGGCGGTAACGGCACGGGGACTGAAGCCGCGTCCCACGCCCGGATTCCAGCGGACGACGACTCGAATCTTCTTGTCGCCCGAAAACTCGGCCCTGACCTCTTTCATCAATTCGAGCTGTTCAAGCGCGTCGATATTGACCGTTAACCCGCTGACACTGAAAGCCTCCCTGAGATCACGGCGGCTGACGCTCGTGCAGGTGAAAAGGATATTCCGGGCGTCAAAGCCGGCGGACAGGGCGGCCCGGACCTCGCCGGGTGAAACTGCGTCGATCCAGGCTCCACGGCGTTCTGAGGAGCCTGAGAATTTCCTCGTTGGGATTGGCTTTAACTGCGTAGCAGACGCGGAGCTCCAAGGGGGTGGCCGCCTTGAAGGCCGTCCTCAGCTGATCGAGGTTGGCTAGGATCTGGTCCTTTCCATACACATAAAGAGGTGTCCCGTATTCATCGGCCAGCGCTGAGGCTTCGCGGCCGCTGAGAAGCAGCCTGTTGTTCCGCACTTTGAGAAAATTGTTTTCCCACCAGTTCATGAATCCTGTCCTTTTTCTTCACTTTCGTCTTTGCCGAAGAGGTCGAGCTGGTCCGCCTTCAGCTTTTTTATGATCTCGTCCAAAACTGGGTATTGTTGGAGCAGAAGCTCAGGCACGTCGAGCTTTTCTCCGGTGATCATATTCTTGATCTGCAGCGCATTGGCCAGAGCCTGGCCTCGATAATGGTTGTTGGTAATAATATAGACCTGGCTGCTCTTGGTCCCCAGATCTTTGATCCGCTGGATCCAGTCTTCGAGCTCATCCCGGCTGTAGAGGTAATTGTAGCGGTCGTCACGGCCGGCGTCCTCCCGGAACCAGTCTTCATAGTTGCGACCGTGAAGACGGACATAGGAAAAGCGCGGGTTGGTGACGATGGCCGATGGGCCGAGGGAGTTCCGAAAGACCGGCTGGTCAATATTGCAGTAGCTGACTTCGTGTTCGGCCAGCAGGTCATAGAATTCTTTTTTGTCCCAGGACGAGTGCCGGACCTCGATCGTCAGCGGGAATTCGGAAAAGAGTTTGAAGAGCTGACCGAGATACTCGAGATGGGCCGGAGAATTGATGAATGACCAGGGGAATTGGAACAACAGCGAGGCCAGCCGGCCGCGCGCCCTGAGCGGGATCGATCCCGATCTTGAAATCGTCCACGTCTTTTCGAGTCGAAGTCCTTCCTCTGATGAGTAAAGACCTGGTGGACCTTCACCGAGAAGAGGAATTCCGGATAGCCCTCCACTTTCTTAATCCAAGAGTAGGAGAGATAGACGGGGGCAGGCCGGTAGAACGTGCTGTTGATCTCGACGATGTCGATGTACTGAGCGAGGAAGGTCAGGGGATGAAAATTCCTGCCCTTGTTTTCGGGATAGACAATCCCGTCCCAATCTTCGTAGCTCCAGCCGGCCGTTCCGATGTAATAACGCGACATGCCGTCCTATTTTAAGAGAAATGACATAATTAATAAAGTAACGAAAGACTCACGGCTGACTTTTCTTGGGGGATTTGACTTTGTCGTTTTGCCCGAGTATCTTTACGAGGTTGAGTTAAGAATGGACGCCAATTTTGCCGAGCAGGTGTCCGCCGCTCATATCCGGATCAAAAAGGACATCCGACGGACACCATTGGAATTATCCGCTCCTCTGAGCGAAGTTTTCGGGTCCACTATTTCTGTCAAATGGGACAATCAGCAAATCACAGGGTCGTTCAAGTTCCGGGGCGCCCTGAACAAGCTTCGCAGTTTATCGGAGGTCGAAAAAAGGAAGGGTGTCGTTTCCGCTTCGACCGGCAATCATGGCCTGGCCATCAGCCATGCCTGCAGTCTGGAGAACGTGGCCTTGACCCTCTTTCTTCCCGGAGAATGCCTCGCCTGCAAAAATCGAAAAAATCAAGAAGTATCCCGTGGCCCTGCAATTCTTCGGCCTTGACTGTGAAAAAGCAGAACGCCACGCCCGTCTATTTGCGCGGGAGAACGGACTGGTCTATGTTTCTCCTTATAACGACAGTGACATTGTTTATGGCCAGGGCACGGCCGGTCTGGAACTTTTCGAAGATCTGCCGGCAGCCGAGGTTGTCCTCGTGCCTGTCGGGGGCGGCGGCCTGATCGCAGGAATCGCCGGCTACCTCAAGAGCAGAAATCCCCGGATCTTGGTCTATGGAGTCGAGCCTGAGAATTCCCGGTTCATGAAGGCCTCCCTCGAGGCCGGAAAACTCATCGAGATCGACGAAAAAAAGACCATCGCCGACGGCGTGGCCGGCGGGATCGAGCCCGGCTCGATAACCTTTCCGCTTTGTCAGAAGTATGTCGACGATATCGTTCTGGTCAAAGAGTCGATGATCAAGAAGGCGATGGGCCTTTTCTTCGCCCATCATCGTCAGGTCATCGAAGGAGCAGGGGCCCTTCCTCTGGCGGCCGTGATCGCTCGGCCGGGGAAGTTCCGTGACCGGAAGATCGTGCTCGTGGTGAGCGGGGGTAACATCGGGGCCGAGCTTTTCCGGAAAATTGTCCCGGCGGCGAAGACATCATGACAGCAGATGGACTGATGAAGAAGACCATCCTCCTTTTCTCGTCTCTCATCCTTATCTTCTCGGCCTGTCAAAGAGGCGGAAAAGAAATCTCTCCGCCCGGAGAGAAGGCTCTCTACACGATCGGTATCTTCCAGTTCATCGACTCCGTCACTCTGAACGAAGTCCGAAAGGGGCTCCTCCAGGCCCTCGAGGATGCCGGTCTCCGCGACGGGGTCAACGTCAGCTACAAGATTCGGAATGCGATGGGAGACATGTCCGAGGTCGAGAGAATCGCCCAAGAATTTTCCCAGAAAAAAATGGACCTGGTGGTGCCCCTCTCCACCCAGTGCCTCCAGGCGGCATTGATCGAGATCCAGAAGACTCCGATCGTCTTTTCGTCGGTGGCCAACCCCTATCTGAGCGGCGCCGGCAAGAGCGCTACCGAACACCTGGCCAACGTGACCGGTGTCGCCTCGACTGGCCCGATCAAACAGATCGTCGACCTGATCAAGGAGGCTCTGCCCAAGGCCAGGCGGATCGGCAGCCTCTGGACTCCCTCCGAGCTGAACTCCCAGTTTTATCTGGAGTTGGCCCAGGAAGAGGCCGGCCGGCTCGGACTCGAGGTCATCACCGTCGCCGTGACGAACCCGAATGATGTCCTTCTCTCGGCCCAGGAACTGGTCAACAAAAAGATCGACGTGCTCCTGCCGATTTCCGATAACACCATCAACGCTTCCTTCGGGGCGCTCGGCAAGGTTGCCGAGGAGAATACACTCCCTCTCTTCGGCGGGTTCCTCCTCTCCACTGAGTTGGGCGCCTGCGCGGCGATGGGTTTCGATTTTTATGACATGGGCTATAAGACAGGAGAGCTCGTTCTTCGGGTCAAGGGGGGTGAATCCCCGGCCCGGATCCCGATTCAATCGATCGAGAAGGTCAATCTCTATCTAAACCTGCGCGCCGCCGAAAAACAGGGAGTCAGGTTTCAGGAGGCCATCCTGAAGAGGGCGGACAAGATTTATCCGTCGGATGAGAGAACCCAGGAAGGACAATAAAGGCGAGCGCTCCTTCAGACGAACGAGAAAAAGGACCGTCCCCGGCCGATCTTGACGGCCCGTTTCATCTCCTCGAGCGTGAATTCTCCGGCCAGATTGCAGCCCACTCCCAGATTCATTCCCTGAGCCAGGAAGCAGAGGAGGCTCGAGGAAAAAAGGCAGCCCGTGCCGTGAACATCCCGGCGGATTTTTTCATGCTCGTAAAAGGAGATGTGCCGGCCATCGAAGAGGACATCGACGGCCTTCCGAGGAAGGTGTCCTCCCTTGATCAGGCAAGGAAAACCGATCATATCATAGATCTTCTTCGCAGCTTCCTTCATTTGGTCCGGGTTCTTGATTTTGATTCCGGAGATGAGTGAAGCCTCGTCCAGGTTGGGAGTGAGCACGGAGGCTTTTTCCTGGATGGCTCGCAGATAGAAGCCGACCCGCTTTTTTTCCATGAAGCCACGCGCCCGAGCTTGATCTCATGACAGGGTCCACCACACGGGGGATCTCTCCGGACTTGGTCAGGATCCTGGCAATCACCTCGGCGTTTTTGGCGGTCCCGATCATCCCGACTTTGATCCCCGAGAAGGTCACATCGGCGGAAAGGGCGGAGTACTGCTCCCAAAGAAATGCTTGAGAAATGGGACTGACCTTCCGGACTCCCGAGCTGTTCTGGGCGGTCAGAGAAGTCAGAACGGCCATCCCTTCGAACCCAAACTCGGTGAACACTCTTAAATCGAGGCCGACACCGGCTCCGGAAGACGGATCGAAGCCGGCGGCCGATAATAGGATCTTTCTCACGCCCGAATAATCCTCTTCTGTCTTAGTTTAATGTTGACGCTCGATCAAAGCAAGGGCCGCCAGGAATCGTTCTTTACGGCCGAATCAGCCTGTGGTAAGATTCTCTCCACAATCATGAAAGCACGGGCACACATCGTCGTCAGCGGACGGGTCCAGGGAGTTTTCTTTCGCGACCACACCCAGCGTTGGGCGTCTTCGTTGGGTTTGGCCGGCTGGGTGAGGAACCTCGGAGACGGCCGAGTCGAAGCGGTCGCTGAAGGGGAGAAGGAGAAAATCGAAGACCTTATCGGCTACCTGAAGCAAGGTCCGCCCGTGGCCCGCGTCGAGGACGTTGAGGTCAGCTGGGAAGAGCCCAAGGGAGAATTTTCTGATTTCCGGGTGACCCGGTCTGTGTTCTAAGAGGTCTCAGCCGGCTTTCCTTCGCTCCAAAAACTTCTGTTGGCATTCTCGGGAGCAGAAAAAATGCTCCTTTCCTTCCCTGACCTCCCGAAGCGCTTCTTCTCTCGGGACGTAGGTGTTGCAGATCTCATCTTTGACCATGACACCTTGGACTTGGGCCTGGTCCCCCCGCGAGGAAGCCGTGCTTTTCTTTCCGGCATTTTGGAAGAAGCGGATCACCGCATAGATGAGGTACATCACAATCGCGTAGAAGATCAGCCGGAAGAAACCGCGAATCATGCTATCACTTTAGAGGATTCCGAAAGATCTGTCAACGGATCAGGTCTGCCTGAAAGCATTTCTGTTTCTGGGATAGAGGGGCTTTGGAAAGGGCTTTGCTCCCCAAGCTCCGATCGGCGGCCCGAGAGTCCCGTCTTTCTCGGCTCTTCCGGGCCAAGGCTCCAGGCACACCCATCTCATGTTCGAGGGACAAAAAGCCGATTTGTCCCCAAAATCACGCCTGGAAACCCATCCTTGGAGCCTTGTTTCCTCAGAGGCCCGGGGCTGCCCTCGTCAGACGGTCTCTCGGGCTGATCTCCGCCTCATGGTCGCTGCAGCCCTTCCCAAAGCCCCTCCTTCCCAGTCACTTGATTGGAAATGCTTAGGGTCTGTCTGGTCTTTTTTAACATCTCGTTCATCTCGTTAAAAACACCATAAGAATTGAGCGTAAAGAGTAAGAAGTCAAATGACTATTCAGTTCAATAATTACTGCTCAGTGCTCACCGCTCACGGCTCAATGTTTTTTACGATGAACATAGACGAGATAGACGAAATAATTTTCTCTTGATTCTTCAAACCCTAAAAAGTAAGATGAAAAATGATGAACTCAAGATTGGAAAAGGAGAAACCATGGATTTCTTGCTGACTCCGGAGCAAACGCAACTCAGAGAGACGATAAGGAATTTTGCCCAGAAAGAGATCCTGCCTTTGGTCAAAGAAAGTGACGAAAAAGGGGAATGGCCGGAGGGGCTGACCCGGAAACTCGGCGAGATGGGCCTGCTCGGGATCATCATCCCGGCGGAGTATTCCGGCGCGGGATATTCCAACCTGGATTATGTGCTCATCCTGGAGGAGATCTCCAAGGTCGACCCATCGGTCGGGCTGGTCGTCGCGGCCCACAATTCTCTGTGCTCGAATCACATCAACCTTTTTGGCACCGAATCTCAGAAGAAGAAATATCTCAACCGGCTCGCTTCCGGACAAACCCTGGGGGCCTGGGGTCTCACCGAAGCCGAGTCCGGGTCGGATGCGGCGGCGATGAAGACGAAGGCCGAGAATAGAGGGGACCACTGGCTTCTCAACGGCTCCAAGCTCTTCATCACCAACGGGTCTTTGGCGGAGATCACGGTGGTGACGGCCATGACGTCGCCCGGCAAGGGCCGGAATGGGATTTCGGCTTTCATCCTTGAAAAAGGCATGGAGGGGTTCCGGGCGGGGAAAAAAGAGAATAAACTCGGTATCCGCTCGTCCGATACCTCGGAGCTTATCTTCGAAGATGTTAAGGTCCCGGCCGAAAACCTTCTCGGGCCGGAGGGATCAGGCTATCGTGCGGCGATGGCCATCCTTGACGGAGGACGGGTGAGTATCGCCGGGTTCTCACTGGGTATCGCGGCGGGGGCTCTCGAGTCGAGCCTCAAATACTCCAAAGAGAGGATCCAATTCGACCAGCCGATCGCCAATTTTCAGGCCATTCAGTGGATGCTCGCTGACGGATTTACCGAACTCGAGGCGGCTAGACTTCTCACCTACCGGGCCGCTTTTTTGGAGGACCAGGGGAAGAAGATTCCCAAAGAGTCGGCCATGGCCAAGCTCTTCTCGAGCGAGCTCGCCGTCAAGGTTTCTTCGGTGGCGGTCCAGATTTTGGGCGCTTATGGGTTCACCAAAGATTATCCCGTCGAAAAATTCTACCGGGACTCGAAGGTGGCCACGATCGGCGAGGGAACATCAGAGATCCAGCGCTGGATCATCGCCCAGAAGGTGCTCTCGGAGTATTAGAGAGTCACCGGGACGAGTCTGGTCATGAACTTAGTCCAAGAGGTGCTCAAGGGGAATCCCCGCGCGATGGCCCGTGCCATCTCTCTGGTCGAAAACGATGACCGGGGTGCCCAAGACCTTTTGAAGGAGATTTTCCCTCACCGCAAAGAGGCCGTGATTCTCGGCATCACCGGGGCTCCGGGAACCGGAAAGAGCACTCTCGTCGACCAACTCGTCTGCACCCTGAGAAAGGCCGGTGAAACGATCGGGATCGTGGCCGTTGATCCCTCCTCTCCCTTCAGCGGCGGAGCCATCCTGGGCGACCGGATCCGGATGATGCGGCACAGCTGCGACTCGGAGGTTTTCATCCGCAGCATGGCCACGCGGGGCCACCTCGGCGGACTGGCCAAGGCGACCGGAGAGGCGCTGGCGATTTTTGAAGCCGCGGGCAAGAGTTATGTGCTGGTCGAAACCGTGGGTGTCGGACAGGACGAAATCGAAGTCGTCAAGCTGGCCGACATCATCCTGGTGGTTCTCACTCCCGGAGCCGGGGATGACATCCAGGTTTTTAAAGCCGGGATCATGGAGATCGGCGATATTTTCGTCCTGAACAAAGCCGACATGAGCGGGGCGGAGAAAATGGAAAAGCAACTCAGGGCCATGCTCGAGCTCGGCTTCAAGGGCCAGGAAATGCCGCCGGTCGTGAAGACCGTGGCCACAAAAGGAAAGGGATTGGATGTGCTCGCGGCCGAAATTCAAAACCTGAGAGTGCACAGAAAACCGGAATTCCTGGCAACGAGAAGGAAGAAACTAATCTCTTGGATGCTCCAGGACATCCTTCGGGAAAAAGTCTACCGCGCGATTAGCCAAAACATCCGGAATCAGGAGCTGGACGCCTACGTCGAGCGGATCTTCGCCAAGGAACTTGATCCCTATACGGCCGCAGACGAGATCATCGCCAAGGTCAGGGATAAATTTTAAAACACAGGGATGAGTGAGCCGTCGGCCCCGAGCGGGAAAAACAACCAGAGGCCGTCAGGGTTGAAGGGATTTCTAGAACAGATTGTTATACTTTGACCAGAGGTCATTGTTCAGTTTCCGAAAGGCCTCGACGGCCTGATTTGCAGTTTTAAGGCAATAATCGGTTAGGAATCTTCCGGCTTTGGAAGGGTCCTCTTTTAAGAGCAGAAGCGCCTGCTCTTCCGTCTTTGCCTGATCGCCGAACGCCCTGTCTTCGATCTCCCTCCAGACCTTTTCGATGTCTCTGGTCATTTCCTGCCAGCGGAAGAGAGCCAGTTTGCTCACCTGCCGGAAGGCCCACCAGGCGCAGTCCGCTCTGAAGCCCCACCTGCCGTCGACAGAATATGAATCTGGCATCTTCGAGATCCCGCAATAGAAGGGCGTGTGTGGAGTCGTCCCGGGATTGTCGTAGCCGAGCCAGACGACGCCACCGATCGCATCCGGGAGCCAGGCACGGGACTGGGTGATCTGAAGATAAGTGGCGGCCGCGCAGCTGATCGTCCGCTCGCGCTTGATATGGAAGAGTTCCCTCAAGTCGCCGTTCATAAACGGCGACGCCACAGGGCTTTTTAGCGGTCTCCCCTTTTTTGTTGACCACGGTCAGGTCCTTGGTCATGTCAAACTCGGTCCCTTCGTAGACGTCGCGGAAGATCGCCAGCAAATCGCGAACGGTCACTTTTTTTTCAGGCTTCACCGACAGCGGATAGTTTTCGGATTGGGGGTCGAGCTTGAGAGAAGGAGCGAGAAGGCTCAAGACCCGCCATTCCCGGCGCCGACAATAAAGGCTCGTCCGGCTCTCCGGGTTGTAGGCATAACAAAACTCGAAAGGCTCTCCCTTTCCGGGCTTCCACCAACCCCTCTCCCGAGCCAGGCTCAGGACATTTTCGGACGCCAGAAAATGATCCTTGTCCTCAAGCTCGATTTGCCTGATCCGGCCCGCGTTGGCCGACATTCCTATCTCATCATCCGGGATTCGGACGGCGGCCCAAACCGCGCCTTTCTTCCCTTTACCGGGCCCGAAAATCTCGAAGTGCCAGACCTCTTTGGGATCGGCGAAGGTGAAGCACTCACCGTAGTCGTTGTAGCCGAAGCTCTTGGTCAGCTCATCGATGGTCTGGATAGCCTGCCTGGCCGTTTGGGCCCTCTCGAGCGCCAGGCGGTAGAGTTCGGGTGCGTCCAAGATGCCCTCATCGCTTTTGAGCTCAATCCTTCCGCCAATCGTCGTCTCGCCGATGGCCAGCTGGTGTTCGTTCATGATCGGATAAGCGGCGTTGAGATAGGCGAAGGTCTCCGGGACCTGGGGGATTTCTCCGGCGTCCAGCCGGTCGGGGTCGTTCGGACCTTTCGTTCGCTTCGGCTCAAAATAGACTTTGCACATCTCGCCGGGCTTGTGTTTGAGGTGAGGGACGATCGTCATCCAGGTGCGGTCGGTGCCGCTGTCGCAGGAGTGGGAGGTCATGGTCGAGCCGTCGGCCGAAGCCAGCCTCCCGACCAGGATGCTCGTGCAGGAATCAAATTGGGAGGTTGTCGGAGCTGGAGCCGACGGCCTCACACCGGTCATCAGCAAGCCCGCCGCTAGGACATACAGCACTCCGATGAGGATTCGTTTTTTAAGCAGGGTTTTCATGAATGAGCTCCCGTCTCGGCCATCTAAAAAAAAACTTATAGCACACGCAATGAACAGGGTCAAATTCGGGGAACCCCCCTTCTCTTTCTTTGCCCCGGCATTTGTTATAAAATTGAAAAATCATTTCAAAGCCGGGGGAGGCGCGGGAAAGCCGGCCCCGAGGAGGCAGGTCATGAAACTGGAGCGACTTTACGAGCGGGCGGTCGAAGTCGGGATCGCCAACGACCTCAGGGAAAAAGACGAGATCCGCAAGATCCTGGGCGAAGAAAAAGAAAAATACGACAAACTCGGCGAAGACGAGAAGGAGAGCTTCGACCGTGACCGGTTGCTCAACCCGTTCTCCGATACCAGGATCCTCTTCGGAGAAGGGAAGACGGAGGTGAGAAAAGCGCTCGTCGGCATTGACATGGAAGTCGGCGAGGTTCTTCTGGCCCATCTTCTCAACCGGGACCGGGCAGCCAAAATCGACCTCGTCATCGCCCATCACCCGGAAGGGATGGCTTTGGCCCAACTCTATGACGTCATGAAATTGCAGGCCGACCTCCTGGCCGGGTACGGGGTTTCGATCAGCGTCGCCGAGCAGCTGATGGAAAAAAGGATCAACGAGATCGAGCGCAGGCTCTTGCCCGTCAATCACAACCGGACCGTTGACGCGGCCAGAATTCTGGGCCTGCCGCTGATGTGCATCCACACTCCGGCCGATAACTGTGTCACCAGTTTTCTCAAAAAAAAATTTGAGGAAAAGAAGCCTTCGCGACTCAAAGATGTGATCAAGATCTTGATGGCCCTCCCCGAATACAAGAGATCGGCCAAGCTGCAGGCCGCCCCGAAGATCGTGAACGGTGAAGATTACAACAAATGCGGCAAGGTCTACGTCGACATGACCGGTGGCACCGAGGGCTCCAAAAACGTCCTCGACAGGTTGGTTTCGACCGGGGTTAGCACGATCGTGGGCATGCACTTTAGCGAGGATCTCCTCGAAAGCGCGAAAAAGTCAAACCTGAACATGGTCGTTGCCGGGCACATCTCGAGCGACGTCCTCGGCCTCAACCTTCTCTTTGACCAAGTCGAAAAAGAAGAGAGAATCGAATTCGTCGGTGTCTCGGGTTTCGAAAGAATCAGAAGAGGACCGGAAGCCTGATCACGGCTCCCGGCGCCGATCTCAAATTTTCTGCTCAGTCATCATCCAGTGAGCTCAGAGCCCTCATTTCCCGGGCGAAAGCCCCTGCCTCCGCCAGGTCGCTTTCGTCGGGGTGGGTGCTGGCGGAGGCCGCCATTTCCGTCCAGGCCGAGTGCTCCGGGGATTTGCTGAGTGAAGCGATGAGCTCAAGGGAGACTTTGCCCCGGCAGGAAAACGCCCCCAGGATTTTGGCCCTGGAGGCGAGGATCATCGCGTGCTCGATGGCCTGCCGGGAGAGCCGTCCGCCTCTGAGTGAGGCATGAGTGCAGAAGAGGGCGATCTGTTTGCCGGCCGGTATTTTCTTCAGAAATTCGCCGACTCGATAGGGGACGCTGTGCGAGATAACGGGAAATCCGGTGAAGACGAGGTCATAAGGTTCGAGGCTCTTGACTTCAGCGATGGGTTCGATTTCCTTTTCTCCCTCCAGCGCCGCATAGATGGCCTCGGCGACCTTCTTGGTGTTCCCCGTTTGGCTGAAATAGGTAACCAGGAATCTTGGCATCTCTTGTCCCTTTCTTTAATTTTTCCACAAAACGGAGCAAAATTCCATAGCTCGGGACCGTTAACCCCGAGCCTCGGCTATGAGTTCCGGGATTTTTACTTTTCAATTGGCAGTTCCAGGATGATTCTGGTCCCGTGATGAAGTTGACTTGCCACCTGGATCGACCCGCCGTGTTCCTCGATAATCTTCTTAGCGATCGGCAGACCCAGTCCTGTCCCCGCTTCCTTGGTCGAGAAATAAGGCTGGAAGATTCTCTCCAGCATTTCTTTTCCCATGCCGACGCCCGTGTCGCTGATCTCGATGCGCAGGGTCCCATTCTTGCGGCCAACCTTGAACTCGATTTCGCCCTGGCCGCGAATGGCTTCGATCGCGTTGATGATGATGTTTTTGAGGGCGACTTTGATCTTGCTTTTATCCCCGCAAAAACCGAAGTCGCGTCCCTCATAGATCTCGCGTAAAGTGATCCTTTCGGAGAGCAGTTTTTTGTACGGCGCCAGAGTCTCTTGAGCCGCATCCTTAAAATCAAATAACTCCCGCTGGAGAACGGTATCCCGGGACAGCTCCATGAATTCCGAGGCGATCCTCCTCAAGTTTTCAACCTCACTCGTGATGTAGGACACGGATTCTTGCAGAGCCTCCCCAAAATCCCCCTTCTTGTCCTCATAGACCCGCAGCAGGTGCTCAGCGGAGAGTTGGATGGGCGTCAGAGGATTCTTGATCTCGTGAGCGACTCTCCTGGCCATCTCCGCCCAGGCCACCTTTTTCCCCATTTCGGCCAGCTCCCGTTGATGTTCCTTCAGACTCTGGATCATGGTGTTGAAGCCTTCGACCAGAGTCTTCATCTCGTCTTTGCGCCTGTACTCGATGCTCACCTCGAGATTCCCCAGGCTGACCTCCTTGGTCCCGGCCAGCAGCTTCCGAATGGGAGTCACGATCATCGCGCCGATGGCCCGGGCGAAAATGAGGACCAGGGCGATGAAGAAAGCCGATATGAAAATCAAAAATTCGATCAGCTCCCTGGTGGCCCGGGCGGTTTCCTGTTGTTCAAAGGGGAACGGAAGAGAGATGAAAAAGACGGAGTCTCGGAAAACATAGGGCAGGGCCGTCGTCTGAAAGGAATAATCGCCGATTCTTTGTCTCTGGGTGTAGGAAGGACTGTTTTCGAAGCGGATCTTGTAATAGGTTTCGCCGTCGATCAACTCGGGCAGGAGTCCGGAATCAAAAAGCTCCCGGCGGCTCGAAGAGACCATCCGCCCCTCCCGGTAGAGGTTGACATCGTTGGCAATGGTCGAGCTGATCCAGAGGACCAGGTCTTCGGGGGGCGAGGTCGGTGTCGACTTCTCTTCCTGCTGGAAGGAAACGATGTCCTCCATGATGCTCCGGGCGAAAGCCGCGTGAAGGGTGGCTTCTTCTCTGTATTGCTGACTGAAGATACGGTCAAAAAAATTCTGGGTGAAAAAACTGAAGAGGACAAGGGGAACAAGGGCAACAGCGACGAAGGAGGCATAGACTCGGATGGAGAAAGACCACAAAGGACTGCGGAGACTCCCCCTCCGCCGAGCCAGGTTTCCCAGAAATACGAGGAACAAGACCACGAAAAGGTACAGGGAAAAAAGCTTCAAGTACTCCACCGTCACGTTGATAAAACTCTTTCGGGGCGTATAGAACAGATAGATCCGGTCATTGAACCTGAAATAGAGCGCGTTCAGGCCGGACTTTCTTTCTTTAAGGATCGACCAGACAGGCTCCTGTGCTTTGTTCAGTGTTTCGAGGAGATCCGGTGATAGACCGGAGGAAATGTGGCCGGGATTGAAGCGGAGCTGTCCCTCGGAGTCAAAAATGGCGAACCCGAAGTCGATCTGGTTTAGGGAGGGGAGTGGGGAGCTTCTGAGAAGCTCAAAATAGGGATTGGCCGAATAAAGAAAGGGGAGCATGTCCTCATCCACGGAGAGGGAGAGAACCGTCCTTCCCAGGAAATTATCGCCGTCATACCAGTCTTTGTGGCCGACCAGAAAATCTTTCTCTTTGCCCATCATGAAAAGACGGTGGCTGGAAATCGACCAATTGGGGCTCGGAGCGAGGTCCAGGTCCGGCGCCTCCAATTTGGGGACATTGAGGGAGAAAGAGGAAATGACGGCTCCTTCCGGTCCAAAGATTTCCAAGCTCGAATACCAGTTGAACTTGGCGGCCAGAGTTTTTTCCCAGACGCTGTGGGCCAAGTCTGATGGCCTGGAGCCCCGGAGAAGGGAGAGAATCGCGGATTTGTTTTTTTCGATGTCGGGGAAGGACTGCCGCAGCAGGAAATCGGCCCAACGGGGTTGGGTGACGACCATATCTCTCAGAGAACGCTCGAGCAGGGCGCGGGTGGCCGACGAGGTGTAATAGCTTAGAGTCGCATAGATAAAGAACGTTCCGGCGGCAAAGGCTAAGAAAAGTGTTTCAGTTTTGCGAAAAAGGCCGGGCCGAAAGGAGACAAAGAGGATGGCGGCAACCAGGCCTATTTGCAGGAGTGAAAACAGAACAGACTGAGAGGTCCTCCAAGTGTAGAGGGCAGCTGCCGCGGCGCAGCCAAAGAGCGCCAGAGCGAGAAGGGGACGCCCCGAGAAAGCGACGAGGAACCTCAGGCAGTAATAGACGGTCAGAAACAAACTCATTGACAGAAAAAGAACGCTGAGATGAAGAAGGAAAGCGGGTGGGCTGAAAGAAAAACTGAAGAGATTGAGGTTTGAATTGAAAACCAGACGGCGAAGGATGTTTTGGAAGCCGGAGACAAAGAAAAAAGCGAGGACAAGGAGACCGACCTGCATCCCCAGCCGGGGCGCCCAAGCCAGCCTCCGCAGCGGCTTCTGGAATGCCTTTTGGGCATAGATCCCCACAATGACCAAGACCAAGAACAGGATCAGAGAGGTGAGGAAAATATCGGCCGGAGACTTGGTCAGCTGACCCAATGAAAAAAAGCTGGCCAGAGTTGGGGAAAAGACGGCCAGGAGACGAACCTTCTCCAGCTGGCCGAGGGGGAAAAAGAGGAGTCTAAACCCGATGAGAGCCAGGATCAAAACGACTCCCTGAGCCTTTTTTTTGTTCTTAAGAAAGTCCGGTGAAGAAATCAGATAAACAAAAAGAAGCACGAATGAGAAGGCCAGCCCGAGATAGAAGACAAGGAGCAGCTTTTCTCTGAGCCCGGCCACCCGGGCCTCCCTGGAGAGGGAGCTGATTTTGACCGTGGCGACGATCTCTTTTCTCTCGTTGCGCAGGGGGAAAAAGAGCGTTTGGATTTCGCCCTTGGCGCGCGGCTGGCCGATGAACTCATCCTGGTGGCGGGAAAATATCTTTTCGTAACCGGAGAGGTCCTCGCGGAAGTCCCAGTAGTCGATATCCCAGTTTTTCTGAAGCCTCTCCGGAAGGAAATGATATTCCCGGAGGGAAGGCGCCTTGAACTGGGGGAGAAAGGCCAAGAGGCGATAGAAAACCAGGCGTCTGTTTTTGTCCAGCGGCGCAGAAGAAACGAGATAAACCGAGGTCTTGGCCTGGATGAGGACTGAGTTCTCGGAGTTCAGAAGGACAGAGACAGCGGCGGCGTCGGGCAGCTGGGTGCGGAGGTCGATCACGTTCCCGAGCCAAAGACCGAGGTCTCCGGTCTCATCGTAATAGGCGGCTCCCTCGACCGCGGGCCTAAGATTGAATTTTTTGAGCGAGGCGAAGATCTCCTGGGGGGTATTGGGGAAAAGCGACGACCGGGCCTGCCCGCGCAGCCTGGCCATCGAGGACAAGACCTGGTCAAATTCCGCCCTGATGGCCGCGGCCTGGCCCCTGAGCGGCGCTAAGTTTTTTTGTTCGTCATCGCTGACGAGCCAGCGGGGAACAAAAAACGAGAGCGCGAGGGACAGGGTGGACAGCAGCAGGCACACATGAAAGATATAAAATAGCCCACGCCTTTTGGATGACAATCGGGGCAGGATCAAGGTTCCCCCACCTTAATCTCAGCGGCCTTGATTTCGGCGATGATCCATCGAGTTTTCCGGATCCGAAGTGACGACTGCTCCGCTCCGGTGGGCCGGAGATCCGCCCTCGCCAAGTAGAAAAAAAGCTCCAGGACATGCTGGTCCGAGGTTTTGTTATTCTTGAACGACCAGCGGGCCTTCAGGATGACTCCTCCCTCTTCAATAAAATAGGGGGATTCTCCTTCCGGGTAGAACTCGAAGGTCGTATAGGCAGAGAATATTTGCTGAAACAAAAAAAAGGCCTGCTGGGCCGAGATCTGGTCGGAAAAAGAAATGGGGTTGGGAAGAGAAATGCTGATGCGGGAATCAGCAGGCAGAAGCTCATAGAGGATCCGGGGATTATTTTGAAGAAAAGATTTCTCGATCGTCTTGGTGGGAATCGCGAGGAAAGGGAGGATCAGAGACAGAAGAAAGATTCCGAACTGGGCCACTCTTCGAATCTTAACACAGGTATTTTGAAAGAGGCAAGGCGGCTTCCTCTAGACCGGCCTCTCTGAATGGGTATTCTTTATTTAGCTTCAGGTTTTGGCTGATCTGTTGTCTGTTCCGTCTCGGCCTCGAGCTGTTTTGTCCGGGCGGCGTCTTTGATGCTGCTGATCCCCGCGACGAGAGCAATAAGACCGCCGAAGAAAAGAAGGATCGGGATGCAGCCGAAGATGAGTTGATAGAACTCTCTCCACCAGAAAGCCGCCACCAGGACGACACCGAGGATCATGGCCAGCAATCCGCCAAAGAGGGCTAAATATTTGCCCATGCTTTTCCTCCCTTTAGAACATCCATCTGGGATTTTTATTCGTGCCGGATTATAACAAAAGTGACTAGACCTTGCAAGCGCAATGGAATAGAATAAGCCCAATTCAGAAAAAGGAGGTTTCAGATCCGATGAATTTAAGGAAAATCTGCGGCCGAGCCGCTCTCAGCCTGTTCGGATTTTGGTTCCTGACGGGCGCCCCAACCTCGTCCGGACAAGTCAAATCCTTTGTCCTGGGGAGATTCGAAGTCGCGCCGGGAGGCTCCTGGGCGGGTTACCTCCCCGTCCCCGAGAAGGACGGGATCGGGACATCGATCCCTGTCATTATCTTCCACGGCGCTCAGAAAGGAAAAGTCCTGGCCCTCGTCGCCGGGGTTCATGGCTGCGAATATCCCCCGATGCTTGCCCTGTATCGATTAAAAAAAACCATCGATCCCAAGCGGCTCTCCGGGACCCTCCTGATCATTCCCATCGCCCACCTTCCTTCTTTTCAGAGGAGAACCATTTATTACGACCCCTCGGATTGGAAGAATCTCAACCGCGTTTTTCCGGGTGACCCTCAGGGGACACTCAGCCAGCGAATCGCCTCTGTCCTGACCGAAAACGTGGTCAAGAAATGCGACGTCCTGATCGATCTCCACTGCGGCGACGCCAATGAGGCCCTCATCCCCTATACCTACTGGATGGTCAGCGGCAACCCAAAACTCGATGAGGAGACCAAGCAGCTGGCCCTGGCCTTCGGACTCAAAAACATCATCATTGATGAATTCAAGCCCAAGGATCTGGCGGACTCCAGGTATCTCGGAAACACCGCCATCGTGCTGGGGAAGGCCGCGATCACCACGGAGCGCGGCTTTCTGGGACGAACGGACGAGGAGATGATCGAAGAGAACCTCAACGGCGTTCTCAACGTGATGAAGCTCTACAAAATGATCGAGGGTTCGCCGCAGACCGTTTCCAACCCTGTCTGGGTGGACAAGTATGAGGTCGTCTTTTCCAAGCACGACGGCCTGTTCTATCCCGACCTGAAAATGGGAGATGCGGTGGCCCAGGGGCAGAAGGTCGGTTCGGTGACTGATTACCTGGGCAATGTCTTGGAAGAAGTGAAAGCGCCTTTCAATGGCGTGCTCTTGTACATCATCGCCACTCCTCCGGCCAACAAGGGAGAGCCCCTCTTCGAAGTGGGGAGAATCCAGCAGAAATGAGATTGCGGGCCGCGATCTTCGACCTGGACGGGACCATCGTCGAGACCTCCTACGATTGGCCGAGGATCAAGGCGGATCTGGGGACGGGAAGCGTGCCCATTCTTTCCTATCTGAACGGCCTGAGCGAGCCCGAGAAATCCCGCAAATGGAAGGTCCTTCGCCGCTATGAGGACGAGGCCACGCGGGGGGCGGTTCTCAAGGAGGGGATCCCGGACTTCCTCGAATTCCTGACCGAGAAGAGGATCAAAAAAGCCCTCGTCACCAATAACTCAAGAAAAAACGTCAAGACCATTCTGCGGAGGTTCCATCTCAGGTTCGATCTCGTCCTCTCGCGAGAGTGCGGTCTCTGGAAACCGTCCGGCGCTCCCTTCACCAAAGTGATCGAGGAACTGGGGCTCAATCCGACCGAGTGCTTTGTTGTCGGCGACTCTCTTTATGATGTTCGGGCCGCCCGGGACGCCGGCATCGAGCGGATCTTCATCCTTCACGAAGACGGAGATAAAGCCCCCTCCTTGCCGGCCGAAACTTTCAGCACAGTCGCCGCCCTTCGGGCCAGAATCGACGAGCTCCTCCTGATTTGAAACTTTTGTGCCCCGGCGCTTGTTCTACCTAATGAACGGCGAGCGAGCGAGGCAAAATCAGGAGGATGTTATGAAAAACACACGTTCTTTGAAGGCTGTCTCGGGAGTGGCTCTGCTGTTGGTCCTGGGGCTTGGAGGAAGCGCCGATCTTTTTGGCGACGGTTTCATTATCCCGCGGCCGAGGCCCGGCGAAATCGTTCCGCCGCTGAGCGTCAAATATCACCGCGTCCGGGTCGAGATCGCCAATCAGGCCGCGAAAACATTTATCGACCAGGTTTTTATCAACAATCACAACCGTGACATCGAGGGGACTTACATTTTCCCCCTCCCCGAAAAGGCGGCGATCTCCGAGTTCGCTATGTTCATAGGAGACCAGAAGGTTGAGGGGGAGATCCTTGACAGCGACCAGGCTCGCCGCATCTACGAAGATATCGTTCGCCGGATGCGGGACCCGGCGCTGCTGGAATATATCGGCCGGAACATCTTTCGGGCCAGGGTTTTTCCTATCCCGGCTAAAGGGGAGAAGCGTATCCAGCTCTCCTACACCGAGGTCCTGAGCGCCGAGAACCGTCTCGTCAAATACCGCTATCCCCTCAACACCGAGAGATTTTCTCTCCATCCGCTTCAGGAGGTCAGCCTCACGGTGCGGATCGAATCCACTGTTCCCATCACCAACGTCTATTCACCTTCACACAAGGTTTCGATCCACAAGGAGGGAGCGCACAAGGCGACGGTCGGCTTCGAGGCCGCAAACGTGAAGCCGGACCAAGATTTCATTCTTTACTACTCATTGTCCGAAGATGATATCGGCCTCTCCCTGCTCAATTGGCAAGAGAAGCCGGAGGACGGCTATTTTATGTTCCTGGCGTCCCCCAGGTATTTGGAGGAAAAGGGCAGAGTGATGAACAAAAACCTGGTCTTTGTCCTGGACAGCTCGGGAAGCATGAGCGGGAAAAAAATCCTCCAGGCTAAGGCGGCGGTCCGCTTTGTGATCAACCACCTGGACGAGAACGACAGGTTCTCGATCATCGATTTTGACGACGGCGTAACCCTGTTTACGCCGGAGCTCGTGCCGGCCGTCTCTCGGAACCGAGAAAACGCCCTCAAGTTCATTGACCAGATCGAGGATTCGGGCGGGACCAACATCAACGAGGCTCTGCTCAGAGCGCTCAGGATGACCGAGGCCGGGGACAGGCCCAACTACGTCCTCTTTCTTACCGACGGCCTGCCGACGGTGGGCATCACCGACACCGCAGAGATCTTAAAGAATATCAGCCGGGCCAGCGAATCCAAGGCACGTCTATTTGTGTTCGGCGTGGGCTATGATGTCAACACCGAGCTCCTTGACAAAATCTCTTCAGACAATCGGGGCACTTCCGTTTATGTGGGTGAGAACGAAGACCTGGAAGTGGCGGTTTCAAGCTATTACGACAAGATGTCTTCTCCGCTCCTGTCGGATCTGAGCCTCACTTTCTCCGGAGTCGAAGTCGGCCAGACCTATCCCCAGACGCTGCCCGACCTCTTCAAGGGGTCACAGCTGGTCGTTCTGGGAAGATACAAGGGCTCCGGCCCGGTGAGTGTCGTCCTGACCGGCCATGTCGGCAAGACAGAGAAAAAGTTCGTCTTGGAAGGACAAAAACTGGCCGGAAATGAGGCCAACAATTTCCTGCCCCGGCTCTGGGCCACCCGCCGGATTGGTTATCTCCTCGAAGAAATCAGGTTCCATGGCTCGAACACCGAGTTGGTCGATGAAGTCAAGAAGCTCGGCCTGAGATACGGAATCGTAACCCCTTACACGTCCTTCCTTGTGACCGAGAAGGAACGGTTCGCCCTCGAGGCGGCCGCTCCCGAAGCTGCTGACGCCATGAAGGCCCGTCAGGTGACGGGCGCCGGCGCCTTCAAGGCGGCAAAGATCAGCCAGAAACTCAAGATGGAAGAGCAGGCTTCTCAGGTTGAATCCGCCCGGATCCAGTACAGAGAGGACAAGACCTTTTATTTGAAGGACGGCTTTTGGGTGGATAGTCTTTACAGAGAAGGCAGCCCGCTCAAAGATATCAAGTTCAATTCCGATGACTATTTCCGGCTGTGCGGCCGAAAAACCAGGGATCACAAAATACCTCTCCGTGGGGAAGAATTTGATCGTCACCTACGAAGGTGCAAATTACAGAATCACGGAATAGCCTTCACTCGCCGCCGGGCGACGGTTCGCGTCTGGAATGGGGGACGGCTCCGAAAACCGTCCCCCTTTTTTGGCGGGCGATGTCGGCTGTTAGACCTTCTTATAGATGACCTTTCCTCCGACGATCGTGCAGAGGACTTCGGTCGTCAGGATCTCCTTGGGAGCGATGGTGAAGACGTCTCTGGACAGGACCACGAGGTCGGCCAGTTTCCCGACTTTAAGGGAGCCCTTGCGGCTTTCCTCAAAAGAGGCGTAAGCCGCGTCGAGGGTATAGTGCTTGATGGCGTCGCCCATCGAGATTCGTTGTTCCGGGAACCAGCCTCCCTCGGGATTGTCGAATTCGATGTTCTTGCGGGTGACGGCCGAGTAGAGGCCTCTCATCGGATCCAGAGGCTCCACGTCCCAGTCCGTGCCGAAGGCGATCACGGCTCCCGCATCCTGGAGGCTTTTCCAGATATAGGCGTTCTTGGAGCGTTCGAGCCCGATCCTCCGTTCGCAGAATCTCATGTCCGTCGTGCAATGAGTGGGTTGCATCGAGGCGATGACGCCGAGCTGCTTGAATCTCGGGACATCGGAGGGAATGATGACCTGAGCATGCTCGATCCGGTTCCGCAGGTCTTTCTTCCCGTGCTTCTGTTCGGCTTTTTCGACTGCGTTGAGGACCCAGTTGGCGGCTTTATCGCCGATCGCGTGGACGCCGATTTGGAATCCGTTGAGATAGGCCTTGTCCACGAGCTGGTAGAATTTCTCTTCGGGGTATTGAGGCAGGCCTCTCTTCTGGGGTTCGTCGACAAAGGGCTCAAACATCAACGCCGTCCCGGAACCCAGCGTTCCGTCGATGAAGGCTTTGAGGAAGCCGACCCTGACCATGTCGTCTCCCTGCCCCTGGCGGATCCCCTTGGCGATGTAGGTGTCTATTCCCTCTATCGGAAGCCAGGCATAAACCCGCAGCGTCAATTTCCCCTCCCGATTCAGCTTCCGGTAGATTTCTATTTCGCTGAGGTCCGACGAGGTGTGGATGCCGGCGAGACCGAGTTTCGCGGCGTGGTCGAGCGCCCGTTTGATATCGTCCTCGGGGGAAGATTTTTCGGACCGCACTTTGATTCTCACCAGACTCGTCGCCGCTTCGGTCAGGATTCCCGTTGGCTCCCCCGTCTTGGGATCTCTGAGGATCTCTCCGCCGAAAGGACTTTTTGTGTCCTTGTTGATACCCGATTGTTTCAGAGCCAGGCTATTGACCCAGACCGAGTGTCCATCCACCCGCTCGATGACTACGGGATTGTTCGGCGACACTCGATCCAGGTCTTGCTTCGTCGGCCAGTTTCCTCCGGGGAAGAGGGTATGGTCGTATTGGCTGCCGAAAACAGGGGCGCCCGGCGGGAGTTCCTTGATCTTGGCGGCCACCATGTCTTGGATTTTGGCGATCGAATCCACACCGCGGAACGTGAGGGTGATCAGAGAATGACCTCCCGAGGCGAAGTGAGTATGGGCGTCGATAAAACCGGGCAGGACGAGCCTGCCCTGGGCATCGATGATCAGAGTTTTTGGACCGACATACTTTTGCGTTTCGGAATTAGAGCCGAGCGCAATAATCTTGTCGCCTTTGACGGCGACAGATTGGGCGGTCGGCCTAGCCTCATCGACAGTGTAGACCTTGCCGTTGATGAGGACCAGGTCTGCCTTCTCCTCCTGGGCAGCGGTCAAACAACTTAAGCAGACGACAAAAGAAACCAGTAATCCGATCAGGTATTTTTTGCTCATGGTTTTTCAATCTTACCAAAATTGGCTCAAGCAAGTCCATCAACATCAATAGTGAGCTGTGAGCTGTGAGCACTGAGCAGTTAAAAACGCGACGACTTGGTCCCAGCTTCCTAAGAAAGCATAATCTTTTTTTCTGGGTTTACGATAATTACGGCTCACCGCTAGTCAGTGCTCACTGCAGCTTGAGCTTGATTTATGAAAGGCAATCAGTGAAAATGGAGCAGACGTTACAGGAAGGAGAAACGATGAGAGAAAAGCTGCTCCTGATACCCGGCCCCAGCCCCGTACATCCAAGGATCATCCAGAGTCTTTCCCTGCCCACGGTTTCTCATGTCAGTCCGGAAATGGTCCAGGAACTCAAGGACGCTCTAGAGAACCTTAAGAAAGTCGTCTTCTGCGCGAACGGGGAGCCGTTCATCGTCTCAGGCGCGGGAACACTGGCCATGGAAATGGCCCTCCTGAATACGGTCGAGAAGGGCGAAAGGGTTCTTGTCCTGTCCCAGGGATATTTCGGCCAAAGAATGGTGGACGTCTGCCGCACTTTCGGGCTCGACTGCGATTTCATCGAGAATCCCTGGGGAAGGGGAGTTTATCCCGACGAGCTCGAAGCCAAGCTCAAGCAGGCCGATTATAAAGTCGTGGTCTCGACCCACGTCGATACGGCCACGGGAGCGTGCGCCCCGGTCCGGGATTACTCCCGAGTGCTGCGGAATCGGGGAATTCTCTTTATCGTGGATGGGGTCTGCGCCACGGGAGGCATCGAAGAGAGGATGGACGATTGGGGCATCGACGTCATACTCACGGCTGCCCAGAAGTGCTTCGGAGCTCCGCCCGGGCTGGCGATCCTTGTTCTTTCGGCCAGGGCGATGGAAAAGCGCAGGAAAATGCCGTCGATTCCCGCCTATTACGCAGACCTTCTCCGCTGGCTTCCGATCATGAAAGACCCGTCAAGATATTTCTCGACGCCATGCGTCAACGAGATCAGGGCCTTCGCCGAAGGGACGAGGCTGGTGCTCGAGGAAGGAATCGAGCAGCGGTTCGCCCGTCACGCCCTGTTTGCCCGGGCCATCCGGGCCGGCCTCACGGCCTTGGGCTTCTCCCTTTTTACCGAGGAGCCCTTTTTGGCCGACACGCTCTCGGTCGTCAGATATCCGGCAGGAATCGAGGATGTCCTCTTCCGGACCTTGTACAATGAAAATGGCGTTGTCGTGGCCGGCGGATTGGGACCGACGGCCGGTCGTGTCTTCCGGATAGGACACATGGGCAACCTCTCCGTCTCCCAGCTCACTTTTGCCCTCGGGGCCCTGGAGACAACGCTCCAAAACATGGACTTCAAGTTCGAAGCCGGAGCCAGCCTGGCCGCCTCCCGCAGGGTGTTGGAGGCTCACTGAGCTGGAAGCATGATGGCCATGAGGAGTGAAGTCTATTTTGTCCGGGCGAAGGGAAACGAGGACCCCGAGGCCCTGGCTGCCAAGGCAGAAAGGGTGTTTTTGAAGATCGGGCTTCTCGAAAAGATCGAGCCCGAAGCTTTCGTCGCCTTGAAAATCCATTTCGGAGAGAAGGGAAACACCGGTCACATCAAACCAGGCTGGCTGCGTGGGGTCCTGGGTCAGGTCAAGGCCAAGACCTCGCGGTTTTTCCTGACCGATTCTAATACCCTTTATATCGGCCAGAGGTCGAACGCTCTGGACCATCTCCGCTTGGCCTGGCAGCACGGCTTCACTCCGGAGAACCTGCTCGGGGCTCCGGTGGTCATCGCCGACGGCTTGATCGGCAGCGAGGGCAAAGAGATCAAGGTCAATCTGCCCAAAATCAAGTCCGCCAAGATCGCGAAGCGCTATCGTCAACTCGGACGTCCTCCTCTGCCTGACCCACATGACCGGACATCTCGCCACAGGCATCGGCGGCTCGATCAAGAATCTTGGGATGGGGTGCGCGGCTCGGGCGGGCAAGCTGGACCAGCATGCAGAGCTTCATCCCCGGGTGAGCTCAAAGGCCTGCCGGAACTGCGGGATCTGCCTCGACTACTGTCCGCCTCGGTCCATCCGCCAATCTCAGGGCTGCGTCATCATCGACGATAAAACCTGCATCGGCTGCGGAGAGTGTGTGGCCGTCTGCAAGTTCGGGGCGATCAAGTGGCGATGGGATGACGACTCCGACCGGGTTCAGGAAAAGATGGCCGAGTACGCCCACGCCACCGCTCAGCTGTTCAAAGGGAAAATCGGTTTTCTCAATTTTTTGATCAAGGTCACCAAAGACTGTGACTGCATGTCCAAGGATCAGCCGCGGATCGTCGAAGATATCGGGATCCTGGCAAGTTCCGACGCGGTGGCCATTGACCAGGCTTCGGCGGATCTGATTTCGAAAGCCGCCAAAAAAGATGTTTTTCGTTCCGGCTACGACATCGATTGGTCGGTTCAGCTCCGGCACGGAGAGGAGATCGGGCTGGGCAGGGTCTCGTACAACCTGACCGAGATTCCTTAAACAGGACGCCTCAATACAATTCCCTGAGCTTGGGCACGAGGATATAGATCAGAAACGCGAAGCTGATCGTGACCAGGGCCCCGATAATGACGGCGGCCGGCGGCCCCAGACGCTGAGCGGCGAAGCCGGCCCACAACCCGCCGATGGGGAGCGATCCAAAAAAAGTGAAACTGTAGATCCCCATAACCCGCCCGCGCAGGGAGTCCGGGGTCAAGGTCTGGACGAACGAATTGCACAGGTTAAAGATAAAGATGAGGCTTGCTCCAACACCGAACAGAGCCAGAAGTGAAAGAGGGAGCCTACGGAGAAAGGAGAAGACGAGCAAAAAAACGGGAAACATGAAACTCCCCACGGCAAGCATCCTGCCCCTGAATCGGGAGCGTCCCAGCGAGGCAATCAGGAGGGCCCCAAACAAGGCTCCCACGCCCCGAGCCGATTGGAGGAGGCCGTTGGTCTCGGCGTTTCCGTGCAGAATTTTTACGGCCCAGGCCGGAATCAATGTAGCGAAGGCCATTCCGAAAAGGCTGACGACCATGACCAGACTGACAAGTGTCCGGACAAGGCGGTGGTTGACGACATAATTCAGGCCCGCGTTGAGCTCTGAAAGGGTCGAGGTCCGGCGCGGCCGCTCGGCCTGGGATTTGAGTTTCATCATCTGCAGGGCCACAATGACGGCGATGAAAGAGAGCCCGTTCACGGTGAAGCACCAGGCGGGGCCGACTAGGGCATAAACGACCCCGGCGACCGCCGGACCGATGGCCGTCGCGGTATTGAACATGGCAGAATTGAGAGCGATGGCATTGGTCAGGTCATCGGGCTCGACCATCTCGAGGACGAATGCCTGCCTGGCCGGAGCGTCAAAGGCGGTGGCCACTCCCAGTCCGAAGGCGAGCAAGACGATATGCCAGGGTTGGACCCAGCCCAAGAAGGTCAGCGCGGCCAGAATGAAAGCCAGGACCATCATCGTGGTCTGGGTGATGGTGAGGATGGTGCGGCGGGGGAACCTGTCGGCGATAACTCCGGCATACAGCATGAACATCCAGGTCGGGATGCCGGAGGCGAAGGCGACATACCCGAGATAAACAGGGGAGTGGGTGATCTGGAAGATCAGGAAACCCTGGGCGGTTGCCTGCATCCAGCTCCCGAGAAGAGAGACCAGCTGGCCGCGGAACCAGAGTTTGTAGTTCCGGTATTGGAGCGCGGCAAAGGTTTGACGCCAGCTCATCCGCCCTCGGAGTCGTGCCAACAAGCTCGCCATAAGTCCTACAATCTAGCCGGTTTTGTCTCTTCCGTCAACGACGGCAACGTCTTTTTCGTTGGAAATCTGAAAAGTGAAAAGAAGTTAAATATCCGGTTATGGTGTTCTCTGCTCCTGCTTACGGCTCACCGCTCACAATGATTATCCCAGGATTTCTTCGTCTTCCGGGCGCCAGGCCGGATCCACGATGCAGAGGAATCGCAGCTCCGACCGGCCGCTATTTTTGATAAATTGGACGGCGCCCGGAGGGATATAGACCGCTTGCCCCACCCTCACGGTTTCGCACTCGGCGTCAATATGCATGACCCCTCGCCCCGCCAGGATGTAATAAACCTCGGACGTCTTGAGCCGGTGAGGACGCGTGCTCTTTCCGGGCATAACCACGGCATGGGCCAGACTGAAGCGGAGATCCAGCGGCTCCCGGTTGGGGTTCAAGAGTTCCCGGAGGATGGCCCGGTCGCCTGAGACAAACCTTTGACTTTTTTTCAGATCTCTAACGAACATTGACTTGAGGACAGTGAAGAAAAATCGGGGAGAGGGGATTTGAACCCCTGACCCCAGCGTCCCGAACGCTGTGCGCTAGCCAGACTGCGCTACTCCCCGATTGAGGCTTTTTCATTATAACGATTTAACTCGATTTTGGAAAGGTTTTTGTCAATTCCGGCCGCGCGCCAAGGACTTCTTTTATTGGCCATCTCCCTGTCCGTGCCTTTGGACGTGACATCCAAGTGACGGGCGCGAACCGGTGGTCACTTCGTTGTGAACCGGGCGACGTCCGGGCTCTCGAGAAATTCCCATCGCCCCTTGACGCCTGCCGCCAGTGCCCCGAGCTCGAGATGGAGCATCGCGATGCCGCAATCCAGACGCTTGGAGATCATGGAAGCGTCTCTTTTGGTGTCTGTGGACACGAGGATGGAGTCTTCCGTCAAGCTGAACCGCCATGGCTGTCTGTTGGCGGCCGAGGGAGCGAGCCTGGCTGATTCTAAGGCCTTTTTCATCCAGGCAGAATCCGCGTTGCCTTGGACGATCAACTCCTTGAGAGATTTCCTTTTTGCCGACCCGGCGATACCCCGAAAGGACCTTTCCGTCAAATTGAGGGGCTCTTGGGCATACCCGAGGGGACTGACTGAAAGGACCTTCTCTTCCTCTCCCAAGGAAAGACGCTGCCGTACGACCTCGGGCTTGAAAAATCCCCCGACCCAGCAGGTGTCGAGTCCGAGAGAGGTTGCCTCCAGGACGGCAGCCTCCCCGACGTAACCCGCGATCTCCTGCACTCTTGGAGAGGAAAGCCGACCGATAAATGCCAGATAGAAAGGTGCGCCTGTGACCTTGCCGTAGCGGCCAACGATGCCTTTAAATATCCCTTCCGGGGGACTCTGGACAAATTCCACCCTCGCCTCCGCAAAGGGCCGGAATTCCCGGCAGACTCTTTCGAGCTGGTCGATTTTCTCCCGTTCGGGCAAACGGGAAGAAAAGTTGCGCCGTGATTGCCGTTTAAAAATCGCTGGATACCATTTTTCAAAGGGTAGTTCCATCCTTCACCTCGCCGATTTTCGAGCTCATTTATTATTATCGCAAAACCTCCAAGTTCTTGCCAATCCGTTCTGCGAATGGAAGCATTTCTTTTTCTGTGATAAAGGGGCTTTGGAAAAGGCTTTGCTCCCAAAGCTCCTCCTCCACCATCACATGATTGGAAATGCTTATGTCGCGCGGCTTCGGGTTGACTTTGTGACCAAATCAAAGTAAGAATGGACTCTTTAAATTCGAATTCAGGAGCGAAAGAGTGAACAAATCCCACCTCAAACTTTTTGGCCTTTGTCTGATCGTTGGCCTCTCCCTCATCGCCCTGGCCGATGAGGGAATGTGGCTTCCGCATCAGATGAAAGACCTCGACCTCAAGACCCTGGGGCTCCAGATGGATCCGGGGAACCTCTACAAGAAAGACGGAACGGGCCTGATGAGTGCCGTCGTCTACCTGGGAGGCGGAACGGGCGAGTTCGTCAGCCCAGACGGTCTCATTCTCACCAATCACCACGTCGCCTTTGGCGCCGTCCAGCGAGCCGCGACTAAGGAGAAGGACTATATACAGGACGGGTTCGTGGCTTCTTCAAAAGCCGTGGAGATCCCGGCTCAAGGTTATGTGGCCGACGTCCTCCTGGGATACGAAGAGATCACGGCTCAAGTTACGGCGGGGCTCAACCCCGGCATGACGCCACGCCAAAGGTACGACGCCATCGAGAAAATCCAAAAAGAACTCGTCGCCAAAGCCGAGAAGGCCGGAAAGGACCTGCGCTGCACAATCTCTGCAATGTATAGCGGCAACAGCTATTATCTTTATACTTTCAAGAGGCTCAAGGACATTCGTCTGGTCTATGCCCCTCCTCTCGACCTGGGGAATTTCGGCGGCGAGGTGGACAACTGGATGTGGCCCCGACACACCTGTGATTTTTCTTTTCTACGGGCCTATGTCTCGAAAGACAACCTGGGAGTCGACTACAGCGCCGAGAATGTTCCTTATCAGCCCAAATCTTTTCTCAAGATCTCCTTGGAAGGCTTCAAGCAGGGAGACTTCACCTTTGTCATGGGCTATCCGGGAAGGACCTACAGGAACTACACCTTGTCCGAAGTCAGGTTCGATCTGGAATCTATGAAGAAGAGGCTGGATCTTTTCAAAGAGGTCATCGCTTATTATGAGCAGGCCGGAAAAGACAACAAAGATGTGGAGATCAAATACGCCTCACTCGTTAAAGGTCTCAGTAATTCTATGAAGAACATCCAGGGAAAGCTCGAGGGGATGGACAAGATCGACCTCATCGGGAAAAAGAAGGAGCAGGAGAAGGAGTTCGGGGAATGGGTCGCTCAAGACGCTTCCCGGCAGAAAAAATACGGCGACATCCTGACGAGAATCGATGAGTTTATGCTGAAATATGCCGGGAATTACTGGAAGAATGATATCCTCCAGGGCTTGGTGGGCTCGTTTTACGGCTCGACCCTTCTTTCGCAGGCAGACACGATTTTCCGGACCGTTGAAGAGAGGCAGAAGCCCGACCTGGACAGAGACCCGGCCTTCCAGGAAAGGAACCTGCCTTTCATTCGAAGGAACATCCCGCTCGCCGAACGCGGCTACGACCTCAAAACGGACCGAGGATACCTCAGATACCGGCTCAAAAAAATCCTGTCCCTGCCCGAAGCGCAGCTTCCGGCCGCCTTGAAGAGTCTCGCCGCCCAGCAATCCGAAAAAGCCGTCGATGATTTCGTCGACGGCCTCTATGACAGGACGGTCCTGGCAAGCCCGGAGAGGAGACTTTCACTCCTTGACCTGAAGCCTGATCAGCTGGCCAAGCTCAACGACCCGATGATCAACTTCATCTCAGACCTGGAAAAGCAGCTGAGGGTGGTGAGAGAAGAGAGCAAAGGGACCGGGCAGGAAAGGATGGACCTCAAAAAGGTCTATGAGGAGGCGCTTCTAGGAAGAAAGGCCGGGAAGCTCGCGCCCGACGCCAATTCGACTATCCGTTTCACCTATGGGCCGGTTGAGGGATATACTCCCAGAGACGCCGTTTATTATATGCCCCAGACGACGCTCAAAGGGGTTATGGAGAAGAGCACTGGAGAATTCCCTTTCAAAGTCCCGGCCAAACTCAGGGAACTCTACAAAGCCCGGGATTTCGGCCGTTACCTGGATCCGCGGCTGGGCGAAGTGCCTGCCTGTTTTTTGAACACGACCAACGTCACAGGCGGAAACTCAGGCTCGCCGACTTTGAACGCCCGGGGAGAGCAGGTCGGGATCATATTTGATATGACTTGGGAGAGCGTCATCGGAGATTATTACATCATCCCCGAGCTCCAAAGGTCGATCAGTGTCGACATCCGCTATGTTCTGTTCGTGACCGAGAAATATTCCGGGGCCAAGTCGATCATCCAGGAGCTCGGATTTTGAGGTTTCGTTCCTATCTTTGCCCGCGAGGTGATGCCATGAGAAGAATTTTTATTGGTTTTCTTTTGTTGATTTCTTTGACTTTGGTTTTGGAAGCCGCGGAGGAGGGCCGATTCATGCGCTTTCCGACGATCTCCAAGGACAAGATCATATTTACCTATGAAGGCGACCTTTGGCTCGTCAGCGCGCAGGGAGGGATTGCCGCAAGGATCACCTCCGCGCCTGGGACGGAGTCCATGGCCAGGTTTTCTCCGGACGGAAAACTCGTCGCCTTTGCGGCAAGCTACGACGGAACGCAAGGCGTCTACGTTATGCCGGCCGAAGGAGGAATGCCTCGGCGCTTGACCTATAATCCGGGAGGCGCCCAGACCGTTTGCTGGACGCCCGACGGCCAGAGGATCGTCTTCCGGTCGTTTTTTGAGAACGTCGTCAGCCGGGATCCCAACCTCTATTTTGTCAGCCTGAGCGGCTCGGCTCCCCAAAGGTTTCCGCTCGACCGCGGCCTCCTCTGCAGTTTTTCTCCGGACGGCAAACGAATACTGTACTGCCGCAAGGGTCAGGAGGAATATTACTGGAAACGCTACAAAGGCGGATGGTACCAGGACATTTGGATGTACGACTTTGAGGCAAGGACTTTCACGCCGGTCTCAGACTATGTCGGGAAGAACAGCTACCCGATGTGGATCGGCGACTCGATGTATTTTGTTTCGGACAGGAATAACGGCATCTCCAACATCTATGTCCAGAATCTCAAGGCCAAAGACGTCCGCCAGGTCACTCATTATGAAGACGTTGATGTCATGATGCCCTCGACCGACGGCGACCAGATCGTCTATCTCCATGATGGCTACCTGCACGTCCTGGACGTCAAAACGGAGCAGGACAAGAAGATACAAGTGCGGGTTCCTTCGGACCGCTGGACTCTCCGGACCAAGGTGATCAACCCCAAGGACTATATCCACTCCATGGCGATCTCCAATGACGGCAAGTCCGCGATACTCGAAGCCCGGGGGGATGTCTTCAGCTTGGCGGTCGACAGGGACCAAGCGCTCAACCTCTCCAACAGCCCGGGAACGAGGGAAATGTATCCCCAGATTTCGCCGGACGGGAAGTCGGTGGCTTTCTTCTCCGACAGGAGCGGCGAGTACCAGCTCTACCTCCAAAAAATCGAGGGCGGGGAATGGACCCCCTTGACCACGACCCTCGACCGGACCAGCTACCAGCTCCTCTGGTCTCCAGACGGGAAGAAAATCTTGTTCGGAAACAAAGACTTTGCTCTCTTTTATATCGATGTCGCCACAAAGAAGCTCACCAAGATTGATGAATCGAACCAGATGAAGAACGATGAGTTCACCTGGGAGATCAGCGACTACAATTGGTCTCCGGACAGCCGCTGGATCTGCTACAGCGTCGTCCAATACAATCGCAATTCCCAGATCTTCATCTACAGCCTGGACCAAGGGAAAAGATTTCCGATCTCAGACGATTTCTTCGACAACCTCAACCCCTGCTTCGATGCCAACGGCCGATATCTCTACTACCTCTCCAGCAGGAATTTTGCCGTCCAGATGGATTTCTACGAGGACAATCATGTCATCGCCCGGCCCCAGCAGGTCATGGCCGTCCAACTCAAAGCGGGGCAGAAACCGCCGTTCGGAGAGGCGGATCCGGCCGAAAAAAACCCTGATAAGAAGCCCGAGCCGGAACCTTTCCGGATCGACCTGGAAGGCCTCCAGCTGAGGACTTTCCCTCTTCCCGTTCCGGCGGGGAATTATTTTTATCTTCGAGCGGGCAAGGGAAAGGTTGCTTGGTGTTCCGTGCCCGCTTTTACCGAAGCTGAATATGAAGAGATTTTTAGGCCCCTCGGCGAGAACAAGTGGACGCTTCACATCTTCGACCTGGAAGAAAAAAAGAAGCTCTCCTGGAGGGAGAGATTACAGATTCCCGGATGTCGACAAATGGCGAGCACATTATCATCCAGAGGGGGACGGACCTCTGCGCCACGACGGTCGACAAGGCGTTTCAGACCAAAGCTCCAGGTGAAAAACTGAAGCTAGAGGGCATGACCTATACCGTGGACTACCGCCAAGAATGGAACCAGATCTTCAGCGATGCCTGGCGTTGGTACAGGGATTTCTTTTATGATCCCGGGATGCATGGCCGCGACTGGAAGGCGATGGGTGAAAAGTATCAGGGCCTATCTTCCTTCGCTCTCTTCGAGGGAGGAGCTGAACTGGGTCCTTCAGCAGATGGTCGGTGAGCTCTGCGTTTCTCACACCTATATCGGCGGAGGAGACTCGGGGCCGCAGGCCTCCGCGCCATCCCAGATCTTTACGGGATTGCTCGGGGCGGACTTGGTCCCCGACGCCAAGGCCGGATACTACAAGTTCGAGAAAATCTACGGGCCCACCGAGTACAACCTGGACCTCAAAGGTCCCCTGGTTCGGCCGGACCTGGATATCAAAGAAGGCTATTATTTGCTGGCCATCAACGGCACAGAGATCAAGCCGCCTGATGACTACTTCAAGCTTCTCCAGGTCGGTCCCGGGAAAAAGGTGACCTTGACCGTCAACTCTGCGCCGACGTCCCTTAACGCCAAGACCTGCGAGGTCGAGCCGATCAGGAGCGACCAGAGCCTGCGCTATCTGCGCTGGCTCACGGAAAATATCCACAAAGTTGATAAGGCGACGGCCGGACGCGTGGGCTATATGCACATCAACGCCATGGGCTCGGGCGGTATCGGAGAGTTTGACAAGTTCTGGCGGGCCTTCAGGTACAAGGCCGGGATCATTCTCGACCTGCGCAGGAACTCCGGAGGCTGGACGGAATACTTCTTGATCGACAAGCTCGAGCGCCAATTGGTTGCCTACAACGTCCTCAAGAACATGATCCCGTTCCGGTACCCGGGATCGGCGGGAAACGGACAATATGTCGTTGTCTCGAATGAGCACAACGGCTCGGACGGCGAGGCGTTTGTCGAGCATTTCAAGGCCCGCAAGCTCGGGACGGTCGTCGGCGTACCTTCCTGGGGCGGCCTGGTCGGCATACTCAATGGCCAGACGACGATCGACAACGGCCGTGTCGAACAATCCAACAACGCCTTTTACGGAAGAGAAGGGAAGTGGTGGGTCGAGAACCACGGCGCCGATCCGGACATCCTCGTGGACAATGATCCGGCTTCGGTGACGGCGGGAAGAGATCCGCAATTGGACAAGGCGATTGAAGTCATCTTAGATAAGATCAAGAAGAATCCACTGACTTTTCCCGAGAAACCTCCCTATCCAAAAAAATAGCTAATGCTAAGAGCTCTTTCCCGCGGGCGAGGTTTCTGCGAGACGGACCTCCTCTGATTTATGCTAAAATAGCTCCTTAACCATGATTTCCATTGATAATCTCTCTAAGAGTTACGGCGGGCAAGTCCTGTTCGACAACATAAGTTTCAAGGTCAACCGGCGAGAGCGAGTCGGGGTCGTCGGACGGAATGGCCATGGGAAAACGACCCTGTTTCGCCTGATCAGTGGGCTGGAAGAGCCTGATTCCGGGGCGATCACCATTCCCAAGCATTATCGGATCGGCTACGTCGAACAGGAAGTCCATTTCAGCGAGGGCACGGTCCTGGAAGAGGCCGCGACCGGCCTCCCCGCCGCCGGAAAAGACGAGACCTGGAAAGTGGAGAAAATTCTATCCGGTCTGGGATTCAGTCAAAGGGACCTCCACCGGGCTCCGGGCGAGCTGTCCGGCGGGTTCCAGGTCCGCCTCAACCTGGCCAAGGTCCTTCTGGCCGATTACAACCTGCTTTTGCTCGATGAACCTAACAACTACCTAGACATTACTTCGATCCGCTGGCTGACCCGTTTTCTCCTCAACTGGCCGGGAGAACTTCTGCTCATCACCCATGACCGGGGCTTCATGGACAATGTCGTGACCCACACGCTGGGGATCCACCGCCGGAAGGCCCGGAAGATCGCCGGAGACACTGAAAAATACTACAGCCAGATTGCCCTGGAAGAGGAGGTGTACGAAAAGACCAGGGTTAACGACGAGCGGAAGATGAAGGAGATGGACCTCTTTATCACCCGCTTCAGGGCCAAGGCCAGGCTGGCGGGGCTCGTGCAGTCCCGGCTGAAGAGCCTCGCCAAGATGGAGAAGCGCGAAAAGCTTGAAAAAATCAAGACTCTCGATTTTGCCTTCGCCGAAAAACCTTTTCACGGGAAGTATGTCTTAAGCGTTAACGGCGTCTCCTATTCGTACGATCCCGAAAAGCCCTTGATCCGTGAGTTCACGATCTCGGTCGGCGCCCGGGACAGAGTCTTCGTCATCGGCCCCAACGGAAAGGGAAAGACGACCCTTCTCAAGCTCATGGCCGGCGCGCTCACGCCTCAACTCGGCGAGGTGACAAGTCCCGCGGCTGTCTCCGCTGGATACTACGAGCAGAGCAATGTCGAGAGCCTCTCCGATTCAAATACCGTGCTCGAAGAGGTGGCCAGCGCCAACCTCGAAATGGACTCCAAGAGCCCCCGGGCGATCTGTGGGGCCATGATGTTCGAGGGTGACGATGCGCTCAAGAAGATCTCGATCCTCTCGGGCGGAGAAAAGAGCCGAGTGACCCTGGCCAAACTCATCGCCACTCCGCTCAACCTTCTTCTCCTGGATGAGCCCACCAACCACCTCGATCTCGAGTCTTCCGATGCCCTCCTGGCGGCGATCGAAAATTTCGACGGCGCGGTGGTCATGGTGACCCACAACGAGATGTTTCTCCACGCCTTGGCCGACCGGCTGGTCGTCTTCCAAAGTGATGGCATCAGGGTTTATGAAGGCGACTACCAGCGTTTCCTCGAAAAGATCGGCTGGCAGGAAGAAAAGGACCTGCGGCCGGGAATTCAGCCGATGCCCAAAGAAGAGGCCCTTAGGGAAAAGTTGAAACGGAAAGAATTTCGACGGCTTCGATCGGAGCTCCTGGCGGAGCGGGCCAGGGTGCTCAAGCCGCTCGAAAACAAGATCGCCGGCTTAGAGCAGGGGATAGAAACGGCCGAGAGTGACCTGGCCAGGATGAACCAGGAAATCATCGAAGCCTCTCAGGCCAAGGAGAGCGTCAGAATCGTCGAACTCACCAAAGCCATCCGCCGGGCCCAGGAAGCCGTTGATTCGCTTTTTCTGGAACTTGAGAAAGCCACTCAGGAATTTGACGCCAGGAAGCCCGATTTCGACAAACGGCTCCAAACCTTGGAAGAAGAAGGTCAGTAAGGCGCTACGCCCTGTGCTTGTCAGCACTTGGGACTTTGGTCCAGTCCTTTGTTTTTTTGCTTTGGTGATCTCGGTTGGATTGTGTGTTTTGCAGCTCAGCGCTCACCGCCCACTTCTTTAGGGCGTACGGGGCACGGGGTACGGTGTACGTAGCACGGGGCAAATTGACAACCGTTGATTCGTGTGGTAAATCTCACGCTGCTAGAAGACGTTTTGCTCTAGAGGAGGTCGGGATGAAGAAAAAATCGGTTCCCAAGATTGCCGGAGTCTTGTTGACGGGAATGATGATGGCCGGGATTGCCCTGGCCGGGGAGAAAGTCACTCTTCAGACTCTTTTTGATATGAAGATATACTCACAGCTTTCCGTACCCCAGCATGCCTGGCTGAACAACGGAAAGGTCATTCTGCTCGACGGGCGTGTTCCCCGCGAAAAGCAGACATTGGAATGGTATGACCCTCAAACTGGAAAGAGAACCCCCGTTTTTGAAGCCGAGAGGTTCAGGACCGTTCTCAAGGAGGTGGCGGGAGAAAGTGCGCCGGCGTCTGTGTATTGGCCCGATGCCCTTGACCTCAATGGAAATGCCGCCGCCTATCTCCTCGGAGGAGACATTTATGTCATCGATCTGGCCGCGATGTCCGCGAAGCGGCTCACCAAGACCGATTCGGAAGAGGACTCGATAGCCTTTTCCCCAGACGGACAGTGGCTGGGCTTCATTCGGGATAACGAGATCTACGCCGTCGATTGGAAAAGCGGGTCGGAGAAAAGGCTGACTTGGGGCGCAACCAAGGACCTCCTCAACGGCGCACTTTCCTGGGTTTATTGGGAAGAGATTTACGACCACACGAGCGTCCCCTACGCTTGGTCTCCGGATTCAAAAGCGATCGCTTATCTCCAGACGGATGACTCGCCTGTCTCGATTTCCACTTTTGTCAATTTCCAGCCACAGACTCAGGGGGTTGTCCGCCAGCGCTATCCAAAGGCCGGCCAGACTAACCCGACGGTCAGGCTGGGAATCGTGGAACTCGGCTCCGGCCAGACAACCTGGGCGGACTGCGGGTATTATGAATATCTGGCCCGTTTCAACTGGCTTCCGGAAAGCCGGGAGATAGCCGTCCAGACAATGGACCGGAAACAGGCGGAGCTGAGGCTCTTCTTCGCTGACCGGCAGACCGGGAAAAGCCGCGAGATTCTGGTCGAACGACAGCCTGCCTGGATCAACCTCAATGATTCCCTCTATTTCCTGAAAGACGGGAAACGTTTTATCTGGATGTCGGAGCGGGACGGATATCAGCATCTTTATCTTTACGGACGCGATGGAAAGCTTCTCCTGCAGTTGACCAAAGGGGAATTCATGGTGGTCCCCTCGGAAGGCGCGATCGTCAGCCGGAACGGCGGCCTGGCCGGAGTGGATGAAAAGAAAGGGCTCGTCTATTTCACCTCGAACCAAACCGGTTTAAAAGAACGGCAGCTCTATTGTATAAAGCTCGACGGGAAGGGGCTGAAAAAGTTGAGCAACGGCCAAGGTGTCCATGCGGCGAGTCTCTCGCCCGACGGTCGCTTCTTCCTGGATGCTTTTTCTAGCGCGACTGTTCCCCCCGAGCTATCGCTCTTTAAGGCCGAAGGGACCAAAGCGGCGACGATCACTCCGCCGGCCAAAGAGTTCGTGGCCTCCTTTGACCTCAATTACCCGGAATATGTGACCTTCAAGACCGAGGACGGACTCGAACTGCCCGCCGCCATGACCAAACCTGCCCAATTTGATCCCGGCAAAAAATATCCCGCGATTGTCTATGTCTACGGCGGACCCGGTGCCCAACAGGTTATCGATCAGTGGACCGGCCGAATCTTCTGGCACACTCTGCTCGCCCAGGAGGGAGCCTACGTTTTCATTTTCGAAGTCCGGGCCGGCATGGGGAAAAACAAGGCCCTGGAGACTTCGGTTTATAAGCACGGCTACGGCATCCAAAATGTCAAGGATATAATGGATGGCGTCAAGTGGCTCAAGCAGATGCCTTCCATTGACCCGAATCGGCTCGGCATTTGGGGAGGGAGCGGCGGCGGCTGCACAACTCTTTTTGTCATGACCCATTCTGACGCTTTTAAGGCGGGAATCTCTCTTTATCCGGTCTCCGATTGGAATTATTACGATACGATTTACACCGAGCGCTATCAGAGCACTCCCCAGGAAAATCCCGAAGGCTATAAGGACACTTCTTCTGTCCTGGCCGCGGCGAACCTCAAGGGACGGTTGCTCATCGCCCACGGCACCTATGATGACAATGTTCACCCCCAGAACACGGAGGCCTTTATCAACGCTCTGATCGCCAATAACATCCAGTTCGAACTCATGATCTATCCCTGGCGGAAACACGGGATCGGTGATCCGCCGGCGAGAAAACACCTTTATACCTTGATGCTTGATTTCTGGCGTAGGAACCTGCTGCGGTGACGGATACCGCGCTAAGAATATGAGCGCGCGCCGCCATCGGCCTCGCGCCGATATATTCAGCGAGCGTCGATAGGCAGAATGATAGAGAAAATCGTCCCTTTGCCCGGCTCGCTCTGGACGGAGATCCGCCCTTGATGGGCGAGGACGATGTGTTTGACGATGGCCAGTCCCAAACCCGTTCCGCCCAGCTTCTTAGAACGGGACTTGTCCGCAACGTAGAATCGCTCGAATATTCGGTCCAGATGCTCGGCAGGAATTCCAATTCCCGTGTCTTCTACCGCCAGCCAAATGTCCTTATCCCTTTTTTGCAGGGATATGCGCACCCCCCCGTTCTCGGTGTATTTTAGGGCGTTGTCGATGAGATTGATCAACATCTGTTCGAGTGCGAACGGGTCGGCGGAAATCGGGGGAAGTTCCGGATCGGCCATGAGTTCGAGGGTCAACCCCTTTTCCTTGGCTCTCAGCTCAAAAATCTTGATGATATTTTCGGCCAGGGTTCGGAGATCAACCCGTTCGGCTTGGATCACGATACCCTTTTCTTCCAGCTCGGCGAGAAGAAGCAGATCCTCCACGATCTTGATGAGACGGTCAGTGTTTCTTTTGATAATGCCGAGATAGTGTTTGTTGTCGGCTTCGCCTTCCAGAGTCTCGACGAACCCCTTGATCGCCGTCAGAGGAGTCCGCAGCTCGTGGGAGACGTTCAGAACAAAATCTCTTTTGACTTTTTCCAGCCGTTTTGTCTCTGTAAGATCATGAACAGTGACCACGATCCGGCCTGAGGACGGAAGGTAGGCGGTGCTGCAGAGATAATCTTTTTGGTTTAAATCAAATTCCCCTTGGAGGCTGATTTTGTCTGCTCTTGTCTTTTTGATGAGGTCTCCGAATCGGGAACTTCGCGCCGCTTCCCAATAGAATTTCCCCTCGACGAGATCATTCCGGACGATCCGTTTGAAGGCCTGGTTGGCCAGGATAATCTTGTCCTGCCTATCTAAGACGACCAGGCCCTCCTGGATAGAAGACAAAATGCTTTCCAGTTCCTCTTTACGCCGGGTCAAATCCTCGAACAGAGCCCTGATTTCCCCGGTCATCCAATTGAAGCTTTCGGCGAGGTCTTTGAGCTCATCGTTTGTTCTTGGATAAACTCGAACGTTGAAGTCTCCTGAGGCTACCTTCTGCGAGGCCACGATCAAATCTTTGATGGGTCTGTTAAGGCCCCCCGAGACGAAGAAGCCTACAACCAGGACGAGCAGAGTCAGAATTATGGCGGCCTCGGCAATGTCTTTTTTGACCTCAGCCAAAAGATGCCGGATATCTCTCAAGAATAGGCTCACCCGCAGGACCCCGATGACATTCCCCTGATTTTCCAGAGGAACGCTCACGTAGAGCATATCTTGTTTGACTGTGTCGCTGAAGCGGATGGATTGTCCCGACTGCCCTTGGAGAGCTTGATAGATTTCGGGCCGATAGCGGTGATTCTCCATTTTGTGAGGATCTTCTTCTGAATCGGCCAGGACGTGACCTTCTTTGTCAGTAACCGTTATTCGTGTCTTGATGTCCTTGCCGAGACTCTTGACGAAGCTATCAAGCTCCTCCGGGCGAGGAACCTCGGCCAGGGGAAGGACTTTTGATCTCAGGGCCAGTGCGAGATTTCCCAGGTGCTGGGCTTGGTTAGCAATGAAGTGTGTCCGGATGGTTCTGAAAGCGAATACAGGAATGAGCACGCTGAGAACCAAGAGGATGACGAGGTACCAGCCGAATATCTTCAGAAAGAAAGGTTTTCTCATTCTTCCAGCTTGTACCCGACGCCGCGAATATTCTTAATCAAGGTTGGCGGCTTTTCCCAGTTTCTCCCTCAAGTTTCGAATGTGGACATCGATGGTCCGGTCGACAACCACCTTTTCGTTTCCCCAGAGGTGATCCAGAATCTGGTCGCGTGTAAAGACGCGACCTTTGTTCAGGGCCAGGAATTTCAGAATCTTGAACTCCGTCGAGGTCAGTTCGATTATTCGCCCGTCGACCCGGACTTCGTATTTTTCCGGGTCGATGGCCAGCCTCCTGCCGATCTCCAGCCTTTGCACGTCTTCCCCATGATCCTTTCTCCGGAGGACCGCTTTGACTCTGGCGACAAGCTCATTAACGGAAAACGGCTTGGTTATATAATCATCCGCCCCCAACTCCAACCCCAAGACTCGATCGATCTCATCGCTTTTGGCCGTCAGCATGATGATCGGGATGGAGGAGAACGCTTTATTCGACCTGAGATATTTGCAGATTTCAAAACCGTCGGCATCAGGGAGCATGAGATCCAGAATCGACCAGGTCGGGCCGATGCCGGTCCAGGGATTTCAGGAAGCTGCCTCCATCCAGGAAGCTATCCGTTTGAAAACCCGCCTTCTTCAAATGAAGCGAGACGAGTTCGACGATGTCCGGCTCATCATCAACAATGGCAATACGTTTGGTCAAAAGCCGTTCTTGCTCCTAGACCGGGTCTCGGTCTTTCCTATTATAGAAAATTGGGCCCCAAAAGAGAAGAAAAACAAGCCCTAAGATACCTGCTCACAGTGGTGTTTGATGGTCTTTCCCTCAACCAGGTAAATGACGTCTTCGCTGATGTTGGTCGCATGGTCGGCGATGCGCTCGAGATGGCGACCGATCAGAATCAACTCGATGGCTCGTGGAATTGTGGCCGGGTCTTGGATCGTGTAGGTCAAGAGCTCCCGGAATACCTGGTCGTTGAGGTTGTCCACTTCCTGGTCTCTTTCGCAGACATTCCTGGCCAGGCCCGAGTCCAGGTTAATGAAGGCCTTGAGCGAGTCCCTGACCATGTCCTGAGCCAGGGAAGCCATCCGGGGGATGTCGATCAGCGGCTTGAGAAGGGGCACCTTGAGCAATTGCAGCGTTCTTTCGGAGATATTGACCGCCTGGTCGCCCATCCTCTCCAGCTCGCCGCCCATCTTCATCGCTGAGACGATCAACCTCAAATCCCCGGCCATGGGCTGTTTGAGGGCGAGCATCTTTAAAGCCATCTGTTCGATCTTTAGGTCCAAATGATTGATCGTCTCTTCTCTCTCCAGGACTTGGCGAACGAATCCTTCATTTCGTTCTTTGAGCGCCCGCACCGAAAGAGCGATCGATTCCTCGACCAGGGTCGCCATCTCAAGCAGGGTCTGCTTTAAGAGGGATAGCTCCTCATCGAATGGTCTTTCCATGCCGCCTCCTCGCCTCATCCAAATCGGCCGGTAATATAGTCTTCGGTGAGTTTGTTGGACGGGTTGGTGAATATTTTTTCCGTCTTATCAAACTCGATCAATTCCCCGAGCATCAGGAACGCCGTCATGTCGGAGACTCGGGCTGCCTGCTGCATATTGTGAGTCACGATCACGACGGTATATTCTTGTTTGAGCTTGTGGATGAGGTCCTCAATCTTGGCCGTGGCGATCGGGTCTATGGCTGAACACGGTTCATCAAAGAGAATGACTTCTGGCTCGACAGCCAGGGCCCGGGCGATACACAGCCGCTGCTGCTGTCCTCCTGACAAAGCAAAGGCGTTTTCATCGAGCCGGTCTTTGACCTCGTCCCATAGGGCGGCGTGCTTGAGGCTCTGCTCGACTGTCTGCGCGATGACATGATGGTCTCTGAGCCCGTTGATCCTCAACCCATAGGCGATGTTATTGAAAATGGATTTTGGAAACGGATTCGGCTTCTGGAAAACCATGCCGACCCGTCTTCTCAGCTCAACAACATCGATTCTGGGAGAGACGATGTTTTCGCCATCCAGTATGATCTCGCCGCTGACTCTGGTTCCAGGGATCACATCATTCATCCGGTTCAGAGTCCGGATGAAGGTCGACTTGCCGCAACCGGACGGCCCGATGATGGCTGTGACCTTTTTTTCAGGGCAGATGAGATTGAGATTTTTGAGAGCGTGGGTCGTCCCATAATAAAAATTCAGGTTCTTTGTCTCGATCTTGGCCTTCCCGTTTTCCATGTCAGCCTCTCCTTTTTCTTCTCAGCCGGTACCTGATGATGACCGCAGCCATGTTCATGCCGAGGACCAGACAGATAAGAACAAGCGCGGTGCCATAGGCTAAGGGACGCACCGCGGTGATTTCATGGTGTTGTGTGGCCATGATGTACAAGTGATAGGGAAGGGCCATGAATTGATCCTTCAGGGATCGAGGCAACATCGGAAGATAAAAGGCCGCCCCGGTGAACATGATGGGCGCGGTCTCTCCCGCGGCCCTGGCCAGCCCCAGAACCGTGCCCGTGAGCATCCCGGGAACCGCATAAGGGAGGACGTTGGTCCGGATAGACTGCCACTTGGTCGCACCCAGGGCCAGGGCGCCTTCCCGGTAAGAATTGGGAACCGTTTTGAGAGCTTCCTCGCTCGCGGTTATCGTCCAGGGAAGAGTCAGAAGCCCGAGGGTCAACCCGGCCGAAAGAATCGATGTCCCAAACTTCAGCATGTTGACGAAGAGAATGACGCCGAAAAGGCCATAGACGATGGAGGGGACACCAGAGAGATTCCTGATCGACAGCCGGATGAGCCGGGTCAGCCGGTTTTGCCTGGCGTATTCATTGAGATAAATCGCGGCGAACATACCAAGGGGGACGGCACAGGAGGGCCGTGATCAAGGTCACCAGGAATGTGCCGAAAATTGCGGGAAAGATCCCTCCCTGGGTCATCCCTCGTCGGGGCGCTTTCGTCAGGAATTCCCAGCTGATCGCTCCTCGCCCCCTTGCGGATCACGTCATAGAGAAAGAGAAGGAGGATAGCCAAGACGATGTAGAGACAGGCGCGCAGGATCAGGAACCCGATCACCTGGAAGATCTTCTTCTTCATTGTTCTCTTTCTTGGTATTTATGGAGAATCAGATCAGCGATCAAATTGACAAAGAAGGTCATCAGAAAGAGCACCAGGCCGATGGCAAAAAGCGCATAATAGTGCGTTGTAAAATAGGGGACTTCGCCGAGTTCAATAGCGATATTGGCGGTCATCGTCCTGATAGAACTCAAGAGCCCATGAGGGAAAGAGCGCGCGTTGCCGGTGGCCATGAGAACGGTCATCGTCTCCCCGATGGCCCGTCCCATGCCGAGCATAAAGGAGGCGATGATTCCGGAGAGAGCGGCAGGGATCTTGACCCGGACAAGGGTCTGCCAGCGGCTTGCGCCCAACGCTAGGGATGCCTCGGTATGGGCTCGAGGAACGGCATTGAGGGAATCTTCCGAGATGCTGATGATCGTGGGCAGTGACATGATGGCCAGAAGAAAGCTCCCGTTCACGGCATTGAGGCCGTTGCTCTGATGGAAAATCCTGGCGATCACCGGCCCGAAGAGCACGATTCCAAGGAAACCAAGCACGACCGAGGGGATGGCGGCCAGAATCTCCACGATCGGCTTGACGATTTCCCTCACTCTCCAATGGGCCACATCGGAAAGATAGGCGGCGACTCCAAGGCCAATGGGAATGGCCATGACCAAGGCTCCCAGAGTGACCATGAGAGTGCTGGCGATCATCGAAAGAATTCCAAATTCGGCTTTGACCGGAGAGGTCGGGTCCCACTTCGTGCTGGTGAAGAAGTGACCGAGTGGGAATCTCTTTAAAAGCGGGGAAAGCCGATGTCAGCAGGAGACCGAAAATGCCGATGAGCACGACGACAGCCAAAATCCCATTAGCGAAAAAGAAGGCGTGAATGGCTGATTCCTTGAGCCGGGAAGACGCTCTCTTCTTCATCCTTCTGGGTCCCGTGGTCTCTGCCCGTTGGATAAAACCTTGAGGGCCGGGGAGAATTGCTTCTCCCCGGCCCTCTTGCGCTGTCTCAAAAAGGGGCATGTATTATTTGAAATTCTTCTCGTTATTTTCCTGGTGAGCGGCGCCGATGGTGAAGAAACCTTCTCTTTCCACGATCTTTTGCCCATCGGGGCCGACCTCGAACCTGAGAAAATCAGCGACGCCTCCCCCTGGTTTTCCATTGACAGCCTCATAGAGCGCTCGGGCAATCGGGTAATTCCCGGAATCGATGTTGGCCTTTTCCAGCGGGGAATACGCCTCCGACTTGGCGTCTTTGGAGATATTGAGGACCTTGAGTCCCTTTCTGACTTTGCCCGTGTCTTTATCCACGACATAACCTACGCCTACGTATCCAATCCCGGCCTGGTCCTGCATAACGGATTCGATGATCTGGGCGTTTCCGTTCATCTCTTTCATGTCTGAGGAATAGTTCTTGTTGCCGAGGACATGCTCCTGGAGAAAGACATAGGTTCCGGAATTTGATTGCCGCCCATAGAGGGAGATCGGCATATCCGGGCCGCCCACGACCTTCCAGTTCTTGATTTCGCCCCGGTAAATTGCGCCGACCTGGTCCTTTGTCAATTTCTCGATGGGATTGGAACCATTGACGATTATGCTCAGGCCGTCAATAGCGATAACAAAAAACCTGGGTTTGACGCCTTTTTCCCAGGCCTGGTTTATTTCACTCTGTTTCCATTCACGGGAGTGAGTGGCAATCTGGCAGGTCCCGTTGATGATGGCCGAGATCCCGGTCCCGGATCCTCCGCCCAGGACGGCGATCGGAGTCTGCGGATTTTTGTTCATGAATTCTTCCGCGAGAATTTGGACCAGGTTCACCATCGTGTCCGATCCTTTGACCTGGATCATTTTTTTCTGGGCCTGGGTGAGCTGAGGAACCAGCATGAGACCCAGGATGATCAACCCTACTAAAATCGCGATTTTGGTTTTCATGGCGTTGCCTCCTTGTTTAGAATGAGAGGTAAAATGTGAGATTGAAGACCGTATCGGCCTTCTTGGCTGAGTCCGAATAGCTGTAATACCAGATATTCGGCTGGAGCTTAAAGCTCGAGTGGACGGGAGCCCAATCGACGCCGGCGATGATGAGGTTGGTTTCGTCGTTGCTCAAAGTGGTATTGGGATTATAGCGGTCGTACCGGGCAAAAAAGTTGAGTTTGTCCCGAATGCCCACCAACTTCCCGAAAACGGAATAACCGGAAACATTATAGTGGCTGAGATCAGCATTCTTGTTATTGCTGTTATCATAGCTGAACCATTCCCCGCCCAGGGTTAATCCCTGTATCATCTCGAAATAGCCATCGAGCTTGTAGGTGTAAGCTTTGCCCGTTGGAGTCTGCTTTTCAGAATCGATGTATCCAACCAGGGACAGGCCGGCCAGAGGAACAAGCTGGAGCTGACCTGCGAACTTTTTCCACTTATCGGCCTCCGGATGGGCGTAGCCTGCTCCGTTCATGATCATGAAACCGTAGCGGATTTCCTTGATCAGACTCCCTGTTAAACTGGCGCCGAGATCCGCGCTGCTGGCTTTGATGTTTTTTCCGGTCACATCGCTTGTAGTTGTCGGTCAGCGTTTTGGCCACACTCCGGTAGCTCCAGCGGTCTTCGGCGATCTTAAAGGTGAGGGTCTCGATCATGCCGATTTTCAGACTGGAGTTGGGAAACAGTCCGGCATAGTCAACATAGAGATGTTTGAGGAAAGGCCTTAGCTTATCGTCTTTGGTCCCTTTGGCGTCTACTGCCGTGATATAGTCGGCGTCATAGCGGAACCGGAACTTAAGCACGTCGCTGATCTTGTTTTCATAGGTGAAATAAGCTCTTCGGAAGTTGAACTTGTTGTTGAGATCCTGCTGGGACAGAGTCTTGAAGCCATCATTTGTCAGGTTATAAGTGTAATCAAAATAAATCGTCGTATTGAAGGTCTGCTGAGCCGAAAGAGCAACCGCGCCTAGGATCAACAAGGCGACCGTGAAAGCGATCTTTTTTGTTCTCATTTTTTCTTTCTCCTTTCTTTTTTTGTTTGTCCTTCTGGGCACTTGATAAATTTCCTCCTCAATCAGGCCTGGCTTAAGGAGTCTCCCAAATTAGAGAAGGTCAGGATAGAGAAAGATTGTTAAGATTGGATAAAGATCTTGATGAATTTTTGATGAAGTTCCTATCTCAATGACAACAACGTTGGAGCTGGAAGCGTCAGAGGGAGGCCTGCCCCGAATGACGGATCCAGGTTCAAGATCTGGGCGGGCAAATTCTGAGCCGGCAGCGGCGCGCGAGGTAAGCAGCTCAACCATTCGCATTCCGCAAGGCATCGGCAAACTCGTGCGGCAAGTCAGTCGCTTCGATAGCTTTGGCCATAGCTTCTATATCATAAGGAACTCGGATGATGTCGGTAGCGACCGTTTTTTCGGTTAAGGTCACAATTATATAACCTGCGCGCGGATCACCGTCTTTCGGCTTACCCACACTCCCGCTGTTGATCAAGTATCTTCCTCTCAGGTTCTTCGCATAGGGGAGGTGGGTGTGACCGCAAATGAGAAGATCGATGTTTTCGCTATTCATGATTCTAAAATGATTCTCAGGACGGTTCTCAAATAAGTATTCATTGATCTTGCGAGGACTGCCGTGCACCAATAAGACTTTTTTATCATAGATATCGAACTCCAATCGGTGTGGCAAACCCCTCAAATAAGCCTTATCTTCCGGCGTGACGTGCCCTTTCATCCAGGTTAGAGATCGGGCGCCCAATTCTATCTCTTTCTGGTTTTTATAAGCACAACCACAATCATTCCGGTCAAAGCCCACTCCGTCATCATAATTCCCCATGATCGTGGGGATGTGATTAACCCGGATGAGCCTGATGACCTCATTGGGGCAAGCGCCGTAACCGACTAGGTCACCAAGACAAAACAGCATATCAATCATCACGGCCGTTGATATCTTTTAAAACTGATTCCAGGGCACTCAGATTTCCGTGAATATCTGAAAACGCCGCGATCTTCATGCCAAACCCTCCCTTGCGGTATTCTTTTTCTCCATAATCTTCTCCTAATATTATCCCATATTCAATCGGAGTGCTCCAGGAATCGCGAAAATAACTGTTAAATAAGAGCGTGAGCGGCAGCCTGGGGCTTCTAACTACCGACTTTAAAGGAAAAAAGAATAACACAGCCTAGCGCTAGAGAAAAAATCCAAACAATCGGAGAATCAGAGCTTGCGTTTCTGGAAGAGCTAAAGCAGCGAGGATTCGTACGTGAGTCCTCTCCGGAATCCTCTCTCGGAAGATGGGTGCGTCTTAATCAATTATTCACAAGTTCTTTATATTTCCTTAACGCAGACGCGATACAGTGAAGTGTGAACAAGACGCAAGTTTCCCACCTGACGAACCGCCCGGGAGCTCGGATTCTCGACCCCGAAGGAGCGAGAAAGCTGGTCGCCGAGGGTTGGGCGGCAGCCGACCTCCATGTCCACACGCTTCATTCCTACGACGTCATCCCGACCCGGCTGGTCGATCCTTTGACGCTCTACCAGAAAGCGCGGCGGCTCGGCATGACCTATATCGCGTTTACCGATCACGACTCCATGGACGCCTATGACCAAATCGGCTGGACTCGCGAGGGCCTCGTCCCGGCCGTCGAGATCAAGATCCTGGATCGCAAAAAGGTGGGGCATACCCTCCATATCAATGTTTATTCTCTCGACCGCGGCCAATTTTGCGAAATCTTGAAAATCGCCCGGATTGCCCAGGACCTCGAGCGGCTCATCTCCTATTTGAGGGACGAGCATCTCCCCTACATATTCAATCATCCGTTCTGGCATGAACCGGGAGAGAAGCCCAATCTCCGGGCCATCCTCGATATCGTCGACCTCTTCCCCGTGCTGGAATACAACATGGGACGGATCGCCCAGATTAATGGACAGGCTCTCAGGCTGGCCCAGGCGAGGGGACGGGGCATCGTGGCGACGACGGATACCCACGTCGGCGAGATCGGCCGGGCTTTTACCATCGGCCGGGGCGGCACATTCATGGAGTTTTTTGACCAAATTCGATTGGGGCAATCCTTCATTGTTCCAGCCGACCTGAACATCTCCCGCTTAAAGGGGGAAACTGCAATCCGCATCCGCCAGCTTTTTAATAAATCCGGCTGGCTACATCCCAAAGACTCGCTCGCAATTGACACCGGGAGTGCGATCCTCGACGGAATCATCGCTCGGCTGGCACAGGCACGCCCTGAGACACAGGGGTTCGCCAAAAAGATTCTCAAAATAATCCTAGAGGGCGCGTCCCGCTCAGGAATCCCCGGCTCTCTCTATCTTCGATCCCAGCGAAATCTGGCGGACCAAATTAGCGGGCTTCTGGAGGGCATGGAGATCGCCGCTTGATCCCGTCTTTTTCTTGTCCAATGGAGTATAGCTAACAGAATAAAGATGGATGCCATCACTTGCTGTCGTCATCCGCGCCGCTGCAGGGGCTTGAGTGGCTGGGGTAGTCGTTGTCAAGCCCGGCGGCAGGCCTAAGCCAGGCCAACCCACCGTGAACGGACGAGTTCGACGTCCTTATTGTTCCAGAGGACCTTGGCCTTCGGAAAATGACCCTGTTCGGACGAGCTTTTCGATTTTATAAGTCCCGAGCTTGCGCGCCTTGAGAAAGCCGTCCCAGGCGGCTTCGGCGAGGCGGCCGTTTTCGCGGAGATCGAAAAGCCATTCATGGCAGTCCTCGACCGGGCCGGACGGGACGATGCCGGCGTGGATTTCCTCCAGCCATCTTTTATTGCGTTCTTCGTGCGTCCCGATCGGCGGGGCGATGAGGATGGGGATGCCCAGCGCGCAATAGAACGACAGCTCGCTGGGTTTTGTCCAGAGGACGTCGGTCCGGCGGAGGATTTGATTGAATTTCCGGAGATACTGGTAAACGTCCTGATCGAAGACGACTTCGAGTCTCTTGGCCAAGATGGCCGATCATCCCCAGTTTATTGATGGCGCCCAGGACCTCCTCGAAAACCCGCTTCTGGATGCCGCACGAGAAGTTGACCGTGATCTTTCCCTCGAGGATCTTCGCCTTCAAGCTCTTCAGAATTCCCTCTGGTCATTTCCGTTTGGGCGCCGGCCCCCCCGATCGCGAACGTGAGATGGAAAGAACCCTCCTGCGCCGCGGGAATCTCCTGGCGGTCCAGCCATTTCAAGACGGAGGACTGGTGATAGGAAAAGAATTTCCCCACGGGGTCCAATCTCAAAAGACGCTGGAAGAGATCATCTTTGAGGATCTCCAGCCGGTCCTCGCTCCCCACATTCTCCTTGGGCAACGGAAAACCGGTCAAGTATATTTGTCCCTCCGGGACTCCGTAGGTCATCAGTCTTCTTTTGATCTGGGTGCAGGGCGCAAGATATTTCAGCCGTGAATCCCCGGGGCTCGGGGAACCCAAACGCGGTTGATATCCGCATCGCAAATAAGGAGATACTGTTCCTGGGTCTCCTGCGCCATCTTGTCAAGGGCCATCGCCGTGGCGTAAAAGGTATGGATCACCGGGAGCTCGGGAGTCCTGGACTCTGTCCAGAAGCGCCCGGCACAGGCGTCTTTTCCTGATCAAAAAATCAAGATAGCGGACAGACAGATTCGGTTTGGAACGATCTTTTCGCGGGTAAAGGGGTGGAATATTCTCCAAGGCCAGCATCAGCGCCAGGAGATAGCGGCCGATGAACGGCACCCGCCCCGCCCGGGAAAAAAGGTAGTAGATCCTCCTTAATCTTTTCCAACGCCTGTATTCCGCGGGCGGCGTGAACCGGCGCGAGCCGTAAAGGATGATCTCCTCGTGGGCGATGTCTTTGAGGGGGAAGGCCGCCCTGAGATGGCCCAATCCCATAAGGACGGAGACGACCCAGGCTTTTTCGCTACGCTCCCTCATGGACGAGATTATCCATGTTTCCGGGGAGTGTAATCAAGGTCTTTTTCCCGATGCCGATCTTTCCCTTCCGCCAGCGGACGGTCCGGCTGAAAAACGGTGTCAGGTAGACGGCAAAGAGGAGGAGATCTTTCACGACGACGGCGGCCGGAAAAACGAGATGCGCCCAGATCTTTTTCCGGTCCTCATTGTTCAAAACAAGAAAATTCGCGTATTCCAGGAGGACTTGAGGCCGACCACCGCGGCCAAGAGCCTCCACCCCCCGCGGCCCGTCCAGAGGAGGCCGGCGCCGGCGACAACCATGGGATTCAACAGGACCTCGAGAAGATAGAAGCCCTTTTTTCAAATGAAAGCGCAGCTTGGCCCAACGGGACATCCGCTCAAAAAAACCTTTGAGGGATGTCGTCTGGTTGACGTTGGTGACCCACGTATAGTCTGACTCCACCGAAAAGCCGCTTTTGACAAAAGCGTCGCCGAGAAGAAAATCTTCGGCGAGGTAGTTCTTGAAGTAGGCGAAACCCCCGAACCGGCTCAGGGACTCACGCTCGATGAGAATAGATTTGCCGACGATGATCGGCTGCCTGAACAGGGCCCAGGCGGCGATGATGCTTCCGGACGTGAAGAAGTTCAAGCCGGCATTTTCCATGAGGCTTCCCAGGCTCCGGCTGGACGTCCCCCGGATCGGGGAAAAAATGATCTTGGCGCCTTTCCGGAGATGCGTCTGAACGAGCTTGTCGAGTGTGTCGGCCTTCACCCGGATATTGGAATCCGTGACCCAAAACAACTGCCCTTGGCTGAGGGGTTCGAGCTGGGCCAGCTTATGGATTTTGGGATTATCGGAAAGAGAATGGCCCGTGACGACGATATGGGCCGGAATATGGGGGTATTTGAGCATCAGGCGGCTGATGATCCGGGTGCAGGGATCCTCCGGGGAATCCACGGCGAACAGGATCTCATAGCGGGGGTAATCCAGATGGAAGAAAGATTCAAAATTCCGTTCCATGTCGTCGTCGAAACTCCGGAGGGGCTTGAGGATGCTCACCAGAGGGTATTCCTCAAAGGTCTGCCGTGGTTGCCTTCTTTCCCCTATGGAAGAGGATGGTAAGAACAGAATAGAGGGCCAGAACGGCAAAGGAAAGAGCCAGAAGACAGGCCACGAGGAATGTTTCCATGCCCGCAGTATTCCCGAAGAAAGCTAATTTTTAATAAAGGAATCATCAAGATTGCGTAAATTCGGCGCGGCCGCCCGTTCAAGTCGTTCGAAGGCCTGCGGAAATGCCGTGGCAAAAGCACAGCCGACCTAGGGGAGTTTGCGATTGATGTATTCCGTGTAATCCTTGGTTACCGGCTGATACTCCTCGTTCATCAGGGGCGAGGAGATCATGAAATCGGCGGTCGACCGGTTGCAGGCGATCGGGATGTTGTAGAGAACGGTGATCCTGAGCAGGGCCTTGACGTCGACGTCATGGGGAAAAGGCTCCATGGGATCCCAGAAGAAGATGACGAAGTCGATCTTGCCGTCGGCGATCAGGCCGCCGAGCTGCTGGTCGCCGCCCAGAGGGCCCTGATTTGAGCTTCTTGATCTTTAACTCCTCGTGCGGGATCCCGTCCTGATCGAAATTTGCGCTGAATCGTTTCCTCGACGAGCCGGCCCGTCGTCCCCGTAGCAAACAAGATTATGGCGGACAAGTGTCCGGTAATTGAATTCGACCCATTCCTTCAGATCTCGCTTGCGATTGTCGTGGGCCACAAGGGCGATACGCTTGATCTTTTCCATGTTGGTGGTTCTCCTGAAGGTTCCGCACAACCATTGCGGAGCCGTCTGAGGCCAACGATTATAATCAAAACGGTAAAATTCTGCAAAATCCGCCGCGAATTCAGCAGCGAAGATCAATCGGCCCACAATTCTCGCTGAAAGGTTTCTTAACAAAGCCTTAAGGATTTCTTAATTCTGGCGGAGCCGGGCATTCGGACGAATTCCCTTTTCAGGTTCAGGCCTCAGATACGAACCCCCCTCAAATGATGTCGGCATCGCTTAAATTAATCAAAAATTAATCAATTCTTTATCCGAGACTAACTCTAAAAACGTAAAAAGGAATCAAGTTTGCCCAATTTACGACATATCTGGCAGAGTCGGATAAAAAAGTCGCCATGGCAGTTAACGTCACGAGAGGAGGAATTTAGGATGAAGATGAAAAGAGAAAGATCAAGCAAACTCCAAGATTGGATTCTCGTGGAGGCCTATAAGAACGGACTGACCTGCCGAGCCCAGGACGATGGCACGCCGGAAATCGATCCGTGCGACGTCGGCGATTATTTTATAAACAAGCACGATATATACCAGAACTATTTTTGTCTTCAGGCAAGCCCCTTCGGCGGTAGACCGGGGGCTGAAATGACTTTTGGGCGATACTGGGAGCTTCGCTTGAAGAGTGCGGTTGTCCTGTCGCGGTCGGTCAAACGATTATTGGAAAGGATGCTGATATTTTTCCCAAACTTCATCGGGTTCAAGAAGAACGGTCCCGGGCATCTCTGGAAGTACGCCAACTATATATTCTTGACGGAAGCGGGAGCCCAAAAGGCCAAGGCCCTGATGCTGAATTCCGGTGAACCCTACAATCCTGATTCGATAAGCGTACCCTCACAGGAGCAAGGCGCCGCGGCATGAAAGCTGAGAACGCCATGCCTGGAGGGCGAGCGGGACAACTGGCCGGCCTGAGATCTGCAGTTGCGATCCAGCCGCGTTCATGGCGATCACATCAGATGAGAGGTGACTATGGAAAAACTTTTTAATGAAGATGCGGAGGAGCTAATCGCGTCCTTTCAAAAGAACTCCTTGGAGATCGTCAAGGCCACGCTCAGAACCTGGAATCGCCATCGGTATGTCGACATTCGTATTTACAGGCTGGAGGAAGGTTCATCTCCCGGGTCTGAGCAGCCGACCACGAGAGGGGATCTGTATGAATTGTGAGCTCCTGCCGGAGTTGCGGAAGCTCATCGACGAAACGATAGCTAGAGCGAGTCAGGCGGAGTTGACGGCTGGCCGGGAAGGAAGGGAATCAGCAACGGCCACGTCAAGAACCGTGGACGATAGTCCAATCGCCGGGATCGGTTTTTTCTTTTTCTTGCTCAACACTTTTTCGAGCCATGTCTTCCAGAACATCTTTCCATTCTTGGCCTCCGACGGCGTTGTCCCTGGCAGCTTTTTTCATGGCCCAAATCGGGAAGCGCGCCAGCTGGGAATGTACAAGATCGAAGATCTAGTCCTGACTGGCAATCTCATTGAGGGGCGAAGACTTCTGGAGCCCCGGAAGCAGAGCGGGCCTGCGTCGCAAAAGTCTGTTTTGACCCGAAGATTGGCCTGTGGTATAAAGTAAGGTCTCTTTGGGTCAACGGTGATCGCGAAACCTAAAAATCTGAGTTCTTCCATCCACGTCTCGTTGTGTATTTTGTTTATCCTGGCCACACTGAGCTTCGTTTCCTGCCGGAGAAGCGGCTCTAAAGAAAGAGCTGATTGTCGCCGGCTCAACGAGTGTCCAGCCGTTTGCCGACCGCTGGGCAGAAATCTATATGAAGAAATATCCTGGCCGGGTCGTGAATGTCCAGGGAGGAGGGTCGAGCGCCGGCATTCAGGCGGCCCGTTCCGGGGCTGCGGATATCGGGACTTCCTCAAGAGAGCTCAAGCCCGAGGAAAAGGACCTTACGGAAACCGTGGTGGCGAGGGACGGACTGGCCATCATCGTCCACCCGAACAATCCGGTCTCCGATATGTCGCTCAGCCAGGTGAGACAGATATTCTTCGGTCAACTCAGGAGCTGGAAAGAATTCAATGGCCAGGACAAGACGATTGACGTTGTGACGAGGGAGGAAGGCTCGGGGACGCGCGGCGCCTTTCAGGAGCTGGTCATGGGAAAAAACCGGATCTTCAAAGGAGCGATCGTCGAGGACTCCAATGGGACCGTCCGCGAGATCGTGGCCGGCGACCCCGACTCGATCGGTTACATTTCGTTGGGGCTTGTCAATGAAAGGGTCAAAGCCTTGAACCTCGACGGAACAAAAGCAACAGACGAGAATATCCTTCTGAACAAGTACAGGCTGGTCCGGCCCTTTCTCTTTGTAACCAAAGGTCCCGCCAAGGGCGAGGCCAAAGACTTTATTGATTTTGTCCTTTCTGCCGAGGGACAAGACCTGATCAAAAAAGAAGGATTGATCCCGGTGACGCAAAGATGAATCGCCTGCAGCGGAACGAGAAACTGACCCGATTGGCGCTCCTGATGATCGCCTTTTCGGCCGTCTCTATCCTGGCCATTATCACCATTTTCATTTTTTCCGAAGGCACGCCGATCATGTTCAGGTACGGCTTTAAAAAATTCCTCTTCGGCCTCGATTGGTATCCGACTGAAAAGAGCTTCGGTTTGCTGCCGATGATCACGGGCTCTGTTATGGTCACCGCGGGCGCGCTTATCCTCGGGGTCCCTTTTGGTTTGGCCTGTGCGGTTTTTCTGACGGAATTTTCTTCGAAACGGTTGAGAAGAGTGGTCAAGCCGGTCATCGAGCTTCTGGCAGGCATTCCATCCGTTGTTTATGGGTTCATGGGCGTTGTCATCCTTGTGCCCTTTATCCGGGAGACGCTGGGAGGGCCGGGTCTTTCCGTCCTTGCGGCTTCGATCATCCTCGGCATCATGATTTTGCCCACGATCATCAGCATTTCGATCGATTCCCTGTTGGCCGTGCCGGCGACTTATCGGGAAGGGCTCGATCGCCATGGGCGCCACCCGCTGGCAGACCGTAAAGATGGTCCTCTTTCCGGCCGCCCGTTCGGGAATCATCGCCAGCATCATCCTGGGCATGGGGAGGGCGATCGGCGAGACCATGGCGGTCATCATGATCGCCGGAAATGCCATCAGTATTCCCAATTCCCTCCTGGCGCCGGTGAGAACCCTGACCTCGAATATCGCTCTGGAGATGGGATACGCCAGCGGTGAACACCGTGAAGCGTTGTTTGCCACGGGAGTCATTCTGTTTGTTATCATCATGATTCTCAACACGATCGCCAATGTGACTTCGGCCAGGCGGATCAGGAAGAAATAAGTGTATCTCAATCCTCGAATCGAGCAGAAGGCCGTCAAAGGGATTCTCTGGTTATTTACCTCGATCACGGTTCTCATCCTGATTTTCATCGTGGTCTTTATTTTACGGAAGGGTCTTCCGGTGGTGAATTCCGCTTTTTTAACGACGAATCCGCTGGATATGGGAAAGTCGGGCGGAATCTTTTCGACAATCGTCGGGACGATCGCCCTGACGTTGATGGCCATCCTGGTCGCGACACCGCTCGGCGTCGGCACGGCCATTTTTCTAACGGAATACACTTTCGAAACCCGCCTCACCCGTATCATCCGTTTCGGAGCCGAGTGCCTGGCCGGAATCCCTTCCATCATCTTCGGGCTATTTGGGTTTATCCTGTTTGTGACCAAGCTCAAGTTCGGCTGGTCGATCTTGAGCGGGGGCCTGACCCTGGCTTTTATGACGCTTCCCACAATCATCCGGACGAGTGAGGAGGCGATCAGAAGCGTGCCGGCCTCATACCGCCAGGTCAGCTTCTCGCTGGGCAGCACCAAGTGGCAGACGGTCACCAGGGTCGTGCTTCCCTCTGCTCTCCCGGGAATTGTGACAGGTGTCATCTTGAGTGTCGGCCGGAGCATAGGGGAGACCGCGGCCGTGATCTTCACGGCCGGAAGCGTTCTCCGGATTCCGACGTCCCTCTTTTCCTCCTCCCGGACGATGGCCGTGCATTTTTATATTCTGGCAAGAGAGGGAATTTCGATGTCCAACGCTTATGGAACGGCTGCCGTTCTCGTGATCGCAATCCTCATCATCAATCTCTTGACCTACTATCTTATGGAAAAATTCATCAGGAAGTATTCCTAACAGCATGTCCGAATCAGTTGCAGGGACAGCCGCGATCGGGGTAAAGGAGTTCAGTTGCTTTTTTGGGCAGGCCCGGTATCTGAAGGACATCAACCTCGACGTCCGCCGAAACGAAATCCTGGGGATCATCGGCCCCGCGGCCAGCGGAAAGTCCACATTTCTGCGCTCGCTGAACCGGCTCAATGACCTCGTCCCGGAGACGAGGGTCGAAGGCACGATCGAGATCGATGGAAAGAATATTTACGCTCCTGATGTCAGCGTCGTCGAGCTGCGACGGAGGCTCGGAATGGTTTTTGCGACGCCCGTGCCTCTGCCCAGGTCGGTCTACGAAAATGTCATTTTCGGGAACAGGATGGCGGGAATGAGGAAGCGGCGCCAGCTCGACGAGCTCGCTGAAGAGAGCCTCCGGCAGGCCGGGACTCTGGGAAGAGGTTTGCGATCGCCTTCATTCGAGTGCCCTCAAACTCTCCGGAGGACAGCAGCAGCGCCTCTGCATCGCCAGGATCCTGGCTCTCCGGCCGGAATTTATCTTGCTGGACGAACCGACTTCCGGGCTTGACCCGATCTCGACGATGAAGATCGAAGAGTCACTTCGCCGCCTGAAGGAGGACTATACCATCATCCTGGTCACCAACAACACCAAACAGGCTGCCCGGATCGCCGACCGGACGGCTTTTTTTTTAAGCGGAGAATTGATCGAAATCGGGCCGACGGAGAAGATTTTCACGGCCCCCGAGTGTTCAAAAACCAACGATTATATTTCGGGAAGATTCGGTTGAGGGCTAAATAAAAGAACCATGAGCATCATCGAAGTCAACGACCTCTCGCTTTTCTACGGCAAGTTTCGGGCTCTCAAAAATATCAACCTGAACATCCAGGCAAATAAGATCACCGCGCTCATCGGGCCATCCGGTTGCGGCAAGACGACGTTTCTCCGCTCCCTGAACCGGATGAATGACCTGATCGAAGATGTGAAAATCAGCGGGACGCGTCATCATCGATGATCAAGATATTTACAAGCCCGGAGTCGATTTGCTCAAACTCCGGAAGAAGGTCGGGATGGTCTTTCAGAGGCCCAATCCTTTTCCGCTCTCGATCGCGGATAATATCACCTACGGCCTGAGGGTTCACGGAATCCTCAACAAGGCGGTCCTCGAAGAAAAGCTCCGCCGGAGCCTGGAATCCGTCCATCTCTGGGAGGAGCTCGGAGACAGACTGGAGTGTAACGCACTCGGCCTGCCCGACGAACAACAGCAGCGGTTGTGCATCGCCAGACTCCTCGCCATCGAGCCGGAAATCCTGTTGATGGACGAGCCCTGTTCGGCGCTCGACCCGATCGCCACCGGAAGGATCGAAGACCTGATGCATGAATTAGAAAAAAAATACACGATCGTCATCGTCACCCATAATATGCAGCAAGCGGCGCGAGTTTCGGAGAGCACAGGATATTTTCTTCTGGGGGAATTGGTGGAATTCGGCGAGACGGCGCAGATTTTCACCAAGCCCAGAGACTCCCGGACCGAGGATTATGTCACCGGACGATTCGGATAAGACAACAAACCCAAAGGAGGTTCGAATGGAACGCTACCTGGACAAAGAACTGGCGGAGCTCAACAAGGAGACTCTACATATGGCCAGCCTGACCGAAGAGGCCATCGTCAAATCGAACGAAGCCCTGAAAGAACTCAGTGTTGAGAAAGCCAGGCAGGTGATTGAGGAGGACACGAAGATCAACGAGATGGAGCTCCGCATCGATGAAAAATGCCTGGACCTCATTGCCTTGCACCAGCCTATGGCGATCGACCTCCGTTTTATCACCATGTCGATGAAGATCGGCACCGACCTGGAGAGGATCGCGGATCTGGCAGTGGATATCTCCCAGAGGGTGTTGGAATTGGCAGATAAACCCCAGCTAAAACCGTTGATCGACATCCCCAAGTTGGCCAGGCTCGCCCAGGGCATGGTTAAGGAGGCCATCGATTCTTTTGTCAATAAGGATGTGAAGCTGGCCAAGGAGGTCATTCTGCGCGACGACCAGGCCGATTTCCTGCGCAACCTTGTCCAGACGGAGCTGATCTGCGATTACATGTTGAAGGATTCCTCCACCATAACTCGGGGGGTGGCCCTCATCCTTGTGGCCCGCCACCTGGAGAGGATCTGTGACCATGCGACGAACATCGCCGAGGACGTGATCTACATGGTCGAAGCCAAAGTGGTCAAGCACCGGCCAGAGAATCTGCGAGAGACTTGAGGCGGGAAACGCCTTGTCTCGGCGCTGGAAAAAGAGTACATTAAACCCGACTCGCCTGGAGTGTGCCAAGAAATGAGCTATCACGCCAATTTTCACAAAAAGATCATGGCCCATCCGGAGGCCAGGGCCGTCGTGCCGGTCATCGACGCCCATCTGCACTTTGTCGATTTCGTCCAGGAATCGGACGGGATCCACGGCCTCATCAAGGCGATGGACGCGGGCGATGTCATCAAGGCGGTCGTCTTCGGCTTGCCGGTCAAGAAAAAGTGGGAGTTTTTCGAGAAGAAACCGCCCCATTACTACCTGGATGACAATTCCCCGTGTTACTATTTCAATCAGACGGACGAAATCCTGGCCAGAGAATTTGAGAAATTGACTCCCAAGGTCCGCAGGCGGTTCGCCCCTCTCATCTGCGGCTTCAATCCGACCGATAAATATGCGGTGCGAGATGTTGAGCGCATGCTCGAAAAGTACCCTTTTTGGCGGGGGGTAGGGGAGATTCTGCTGCCGTCACGATGACTTGACCAACCTGACCAAGGAGGAAACCGCCCGAGTGAATCACCCCGCGCTCTTCGAAATCTACGAGCTCTGCGCGGCCAGGAAACTGCCCGTCTTGATCCATCAGAACAGCACCTCGGTCTCGATCCATGACGAGTACGAACACCTTCACGAGCTCGAAGAAGTGCTCAAGGAATTCCCCAAGACCCAGTTCGTCTGGGCGCATGTCGGGATGTCGCGTCGGGTTTTCCACAAGAACTATCACGAGATGATTGTTTCTCTATTCGACACATACCCGAACCTGACGGTGGATATCTCTTGGGTTGTCTATGATGATGTTATCTGCCTGAATCTGGAGCCGAAAAAACACTGGCTGGAGGCGATGTCCCGCTACCCCGATCGATTCGCCATCGGCAGTGACCTCTGCGGCCATTTTGACCAGCTGGGCCGGACCATGGCCCGCTACAACAGGCTTCTCGAGAGATTGACCCCGCGGGCGCAGAACATGATCGCCAGGGACAATGCCGAACGGCTTTGGTTTGGAAAACCGGGCCAGCCCTGATATTTTGCCCTCGGCGGGAGACGAGGGCGGAGGAGATCGCCATGAAGAAGTACGGGCTTCTGGCTCTGGGCTTGAGTTTCGTCTTCTTTGCATCCTGCCTGGTCGCCGTCGTGGACGAGCAGAACGTCGAGGGGCTTCCTCTCAGCCGGGAGTTTCACAAGGTCCTGACCCAGGAGCCGGGAGGAACAGTCGACCTTGAGAACTGGAATGGGGATATCACCATTTCAGGCTGGGAAAAAAGTGAGGTCGATATCACGGCCAGGGAGGTTTGGAATCAACCGCAAAAACGGGGAATCCGCTTCTTACGGAATCGGCCGAGTTCGGCCCGACATCCAGGTGGATCAATCCGAGGACAAGATCAAGATCTGGACGGAACAGCCCGGCGAAGAAAAGACAATATCGGGCTCAATTATAACCTCTTCGTGCCGCATTCGATCAACCTCAAGACGATCACCAATCGAAGAGGAAACGTCCGAATTTCTGATCTCTACGGGACAGTGGTTCTTAACCTCGATGAAGGCGAGGCCAATTTGGAGAATTATTCGGGGTCACTCGACGCCTCGGTGACCAGGGGTTCGGTGGAGGCCGAAATCCTGGATCTCAGGGCGGAGGACGAGGTGAAGATCACGGTCCGCGAGGGCGACATCACCCTCTATCTTCAGCCGGGTGCCGGGGCCAGAATCGAGGCCACCGTCCCAAACGGGACGCTGGACAGCGATTTTGACCTCAAGGCTGACCAGGGCGCCAGGGTGACTCTGACCGCGCTCAACGGGAATATCAGAATCAAGAAGGCGGATTGAGAGCGAAGCCGGCAAAGGAGCATGATGATGGATGAAACTCAAAAGGTCGTCCGCACGGCCGTCATCATTGTCGTCGTCATCGGCATAGGGTTTGGGATCTATTATCTGTTAAGCCATAGGCCGGCCAAGCATCCGGCCTCCGCCCCAAAAGGCTCCGATCGAGACGCCCGCGCTTCCCGTAGAGAAACCCGGGGCTGAGGAAGAGAAGGAAGCATTCAAGCTCCCTCCGGTCGAACTCGACAAGAGCGATGATCTGTTGAGGCGGCTGGCCCAGGAACTCTCCTCCCACCCTCGCCTCTCGGGCTTGGTTAAAGAGCAAGGACCTGATCCGCAAGTTTGTGGCCGCCGTTGACAACATCGCCAACGGACAAAGCCCCAAAAGCCAGGTCGATTTTTTTACCCCGCCGGGGAAATTCGAAGTCGCCAAGAGGGATGGTCGATTATTTATCGACCCCCGGAACTCTGAGCGGTACAACCTCGTGTCAGACGTCTTCATCTCTCTGGACACAAAGAGCTGCCTCCGTCTTTTTCGTGGGCTGAAGCCTCTCTTTCAGGAAGCCTACAAAGACCTGGGCTATCCGACCGAAGACTTCAAAGACACTCTCATCAGGGCGATCGAGGAGCTTCTCCGAGTCCCTGTCGTCGACGGTCCGATCGAGCTGGAAAAAAAGGTCGTGAGCTACAAAATCGTCGACGAAGAACTGGAGGGCTTGAGCCCGGCCCAGAAACAATTTTTCCGAATGGGCCCGGAAAACGTGCAGGTGATTCAGACCAAGCTGCGCGAGATCGCTCTCGGTCTGGGTCTGACCAAAGACGCAGCTTCCTCGACCGTGGATCTACCGCCCCAGGAGCTACTGAGAAGCCGGGGGTCATTCCCATCTGAAAGGGTCGTTACGCCTGAAATCCGGGACGAGGTGCTCGTCTGATTTGAACCGGACAGGCTGTGTAAACAAATGCTCAAAGCCCAGTTTTTGCGCCCTGGAAACGACGGTTTCATATTCCCCCGGAGTAAGATCTCGCTGGAGCTCTTGGGGTGCCCGGAAGCAGGGGTGATACTGGCTCATCAGGCTCAGGCAGACTGCCGGTGAGAGGCTTCTTCTGACCCATTCCAGAACGGCCAAGGAATCTTCGACCTGGCCGGGAAGGACAAGATGCCGCACGATGAGCCCGCGTCGGGCGATCTCCTCATCGTCGAGGACGAGAGCAGGCTGTTGCAAATACATTTCTTCGACGGCCGCGCTGGCCCACCGGAAATAATCGGCGGCGCCCGAGTACTTCTGTGATGTCGCAGAAGAAAAGTATTTGAGGTCGGGGAGATAGAGGTCGATGATCCCCTCGAGGAGCCGGATCACGTCTGCTTTCTCGTAACCGTTAGAATTGTAAACAACCGGAAGGTCGAGCCCTCGGGAGTAGGCCAGCCGGAGCGCCCTCAGGATTGGAGGGATCACGTGGCTGGGAGAAACCAGGTTGATGTTCAGCGCGCCCTGGTCTTGCAGGCCAAGCATCAAGTCGGCCAGTTCCTGGTCACTCACTTCCTTGCCTTCCACGAGCCAGCTCAATTGATAGTTCTGGCAAAACAGGCATTTGAGGTTGCAGCCAGTAAAGAAGATCGTGCCCGATCCCGCGCCCCGCACATTCTTTTTCGCCTTGGCTTGAGTCCAATCGGAATAGCCGCTGATGGCCGGCTCTTCGCCATAGTGGAGAAGGGCTCGGGACACCGCTGCGGCACTTCCGGTTTGACAGATCCCAGCGGCCCCCCCGGTTCGATCAACCCGGCATTCGCGGGGGCACAACGCGCATTCGGTTTCATGGCCCGACAGCTTCTCGAGCGCCCGGTCGATCCTTTCTATTTTGTCTTTCATAAGAGACCTATTTTAGCACGATGAGCAAGAGTCTTTCTCGTCCTTCCGTCCTTCTCGTCAAGAAAGGAGTTCAAGTCCTTTTTTTTGTACGAGATAGACCAGACAGACGAGATCGACGAGATGGACGGAAACGGCTTGATTCCCGAGCACGACAAATTGTATAGTATGGGTTCATTTTTGGCAGACAAATTGCCTCACGCAGGAGGGCCGGAGAGTTCATGGAGCTCATCTCAAAGTTCATTGACCTGATCGTTCACTTGGACAAACACCTGGGAAACTTGATCGATCTCTATCATGTTTGGATCTACGGGATCCTTTTCGTCGTCATCTTTTGCGAAACCGGGCTGGTGGTGACGCCTTTCCTTCCGGGAGATTCCCTCCTTTTTGCGGCCGGCACCTTTGCGGCGATCGGCAAACTCAAGGTGGCCTGGCTTTTCGTGATTCTGGCCGCCGCAGCTGTCTTGGGCGACACGCTGAACTATTGGCTTGGCCACTATCGTCGGTCCCAAGGTATTCCACAGGGAGAAAACCGGTTTTTTAAGAAAGAGTACCTCGATCGGACCCATGCATTCTACGAAAGATACGGCGGGAAGACGATCATCATCGCCCGCTTCGTCCCGATCATCCGCACCTTCGCCCCTTTCGTGGCCGGAATCGGGAACATGTCCTACGGGAAGTTCATAAGCTACAACGTCATCGGCGGGGTGGGCTGGGTCGCAGTATTTGTTTTCGGAGGATATTTCTTTGGGAATATTCCTCTCGTCAAACGAAACTTCAGCCTCGTTATCTTTGCTATTATTATTATCTCTGTTCTCCCCGCGGTCTTTGAATTTTTCCGGCAGCGGCGAAAGAACAGAAGATCCTAGCCGGAGAGCCGGCTCAAGATCCTTCTCAACAGGGGAAGCCGAATCGCACCATAATCCGTCAGGTCGGTGTGAAGGGGAGTGAGTGAGATCTAACCTTCCCTGACCGCGGCCACGTCGCTTGTTCTTGCCCCCGATGATTCCGGCCGGCCGGCGCCGATCCAGAAGTAGGAATTCCCTCGCGGGTCCTTTTTTTCAACGATCTCGGGGTTATATTTTCTCTGGCCCAGTCGCGTGATTTTCAGTCCCTTGACCGGAGCAGGCGGAAAATTGATGTTCAGCGTGAGTCCCTTGGGAAGTTTGGAGCGCAGCAAATATCCGGCCATCTGACGCATGACGCCGGCCGCGAAGACGAACGGGAATTTTTCTTTGTCATCAGGAAAGCACCGATGCGGCCAGCGAAGGAATCTCGAGAAAGGTGCCCTGGATGGCCGCGGCCACGGTGCCGGAATAGGCAATGTCCTGCTGCCCGAGGTTGGGACCATGGTTGAGGCCCGAGATGAGAAGATCCGGCTTCCGGGGCAGGATCCTTTCCAGGGCCAGATAGATGCAGTCGGCCGGAGTTCCGTCTACGGCAAAAACGGACCTCTTTATCTTCTTGATTCTGAGCGGCCGATGGAGGGTGAGGGAAAGAGAGGTGGCGCTCTGTTCCCGGTCCGGGGCGACAATGATGACCCGGCCCAGATCCTTCATTTTCCGATAAAGAGTTACGATCCCTTCCGAGAAAAAACCGTCGTCGTTGGTTAACAGGATGAGAGGCGTAAAGGTTTTGCTCGAAACCATCAGGATTTGACCATAATCAAAGCCATCTTGAAGCGGGTCAGGGCCTTCAGGGCGTGAGGTTCGTTTGCGGGCATGATGATCATCTCTCCCTGGTGGATGGCATGGGCCTGGCCGGAAATCGTGACCTCGGCTTCTCCTTCAAGGCCATGGACAAGGGCGTCGAAAGGGGCCGTGTGCTCGCTGAGCTGCTGCCCGCGATCAAAAGCAAAAATGGTTACGCTTCCGGCTTTTTGGTGGACGACCTCGCGGCTGACGATCGCGTCCGGCTGGTATTGAACCAGGTCGATCAGTTTCAGGACTCGGGCCTTGAGGCTTTGCTCGGTTTTTTGTTTTTTTATCACGCTCATTCCAGGCTCTCCTCCGGTTCGTGTTCATCTCAAAATCTTTTTTCTTTAAGCGGGTTCAAGAGTTCCGGGGATAATACCCGCCCGAATAACAGAACCAAGATGGGGATGGTCGGGACGGGCGGATTTGAACCGCCGACCCCATGCACCCCAAGCATGTGCGCTACCAGGCTGCGCCACGTCCCGACTTAGGTTTCTAATTATACCAAATAACGATTCGAGATCTTAGAACTTTTTCCCAGGCTTGGCCAGGGCCGCCGCGATCTCCTGAAGGTCATCCCTGACCTGGAGGAGGACCTTTTTGATCCGGTCGGGATGAATCTGGGTCGAGGATCTCATCCCGAACTCCTCCTCGATGCGCCGTTTGACGCCGGCCACGGTCAATTTCTTTTCCTCGAGGAGCGTCTTGATCCGGCGCACGATCTCGACGTCCCTGAGCCTGAAAATCTTCTGGCCCCGCGAATCCAGCCCGGCATGAAGAAAAGGGAACTCTTTCTCCCAGGCCTCGATCGTCCCGGTCGCGACTTTGGTCATCCGGCCGACCTCGTCAAGCCTGTAGATGAGCTTTTCTGCGGGTTTCTCCGACTTTTTCACGCTGGCTTGGTTGGTTTCAGTTCTCACTGGCCTAAGATCAGAACTCAAATTACCATTTAATCGCCCTTTCGTCAAGACGAGGAAGACGTCTATCTCGTCGTCTGGTCTCTCTTGTCATCTCGTCAAGTCCAAATCTAAGATTTCAGAGGTTTGTTTGGTGGGGATATTTGCTATAATCTAAATAGCCATGGCCGAGGACAAGAAAACGAAAGACGCGCAGGGGCCTCCCAAGGGCCGAGAAGCCAGGGCTTCGCAGCAAATACAGAAGGGAGCGAAAGTCCAGGACACCCAGGTTCCGCTCGCCGAGCGCATGAGGCCGCGGACCTTCGAAGAATTCTATGGCCAGGAGCACCTGCTGGGCAAGGGAAAGATCCTGACAGAGCTTGTCGAGGCCGACCATCTCGTCTCGTTGATATTCTGGGGGCCTCCGGGTTCGGGGAAGACGACGCTCGCCTACATGCTGGCCCAGCGCTTCAATTTCCCCTGCCTCTTTTTTAGCGCCGTACTCTCCGGAATCAAAGAGGTCAAGGAGGTCATGGCCGAGGGGGAGAGCCACCGCAAAATGTACGGCCAGCCGACGGTTATTTTTATCGATGAGATCCACCGCTTCAACAAGGCCCAGCAGGGCGCCTTCCTTCCTTACGTGGAGAGAGGCGACATCATCCTCTTCGGCTCAACCACCGAGAATCCTTCTTTTGAGGTGATCGCGCCGCTCCTCTCCCGCACGAAGGTCCTTGTCCTCAACCCGCTCTCGGAGGAGGCCCTGGGCAAAATTGTCCAGGATGCTCTGGCCGATAAGGAGCGAGGGCTGGGAATGACAAACCTTAGCCTGGAAGAGGCAGCCCGGAAGATGATCATCGACTACGCCAACGGGGATGCCCGGCGGGCCCTCAACACGTTGGAGATAGCGGGCAACTTGGCGAAGGGCCCTGTCATCACCGTGGCCGAGGTCCAGGAGGCCCTCCAGAAGAGAATCCTCCTCTATGACAAATCCGGCGAGGAGCATTTCAACCTGATCTCGGCGCTGCACAAGAGTTTGCGCAACAGCGACGTCGACGCCTCGCTTTATTGGCTCGCCCGCATGGTCGCCTCAGGCGAAGACCCTCTCTATATCGTTCGGCGTCTGGTCAGGTTCGCCTCCGAGGATATCGGTCTGGCCGATCCTCAGGCGCTGGCCATCGCCCTTCAAGCCAAGGAGGCTTACGATTTTCTGGGGACCCCCGAAGGGGAGCTGGCCCTGGCGGAGGCGGTGATCTACTTGGCTTCCGCCCCCAAGAGCAACCGGGCCTATGAGGCCTTCGGCAAAGCGATGAAAGATGTCGAGGCCAGCCCGCACGAACCGGTTCCGCTCCAGATCAGGAACCCGGTCACCGGGCTGATGAAAGACCTGGGCTATGGACAGGAGTACCAGTATGCCCATGACTTCCCTTTTTCCACGACAGACATGGAGACTTTTCCCGAGAGGCTCAAGGGCAGAGTTTACTACGAGCCGGGGAGCTTCGGGCTGGAGAAAGAAATCAAGAAGCGCATCGAGTGGTGGAAGATGATCAAAGAAAAACTAAGGGCCGGTAAACAGTAAGGCGTTAGGGGTAAGGGGGAAAAAGACGGATCTCCACTGATTTCTCCTTACCCTTTACTCCTGACCCCTCACTGTTCACTGTGTTCTTTTTCTTTCATGATGTAATAGATTTCCCAGCTGATGTCGCTGGCCAGGCAGTCGATACAAGATCTCTTGGTCGTGGCCAGCTCATCGTCCGCGATCTTGTCCTTGAGGATCTTCTTGACTTTCTTCTTGATCTTATACAGCAAGATGTAATTGATCATGGTGACTTCTCCAGAATGATAACAGCTTGGGTTTATTCTGTAAAGGAACGGAGGAGAGGAAGGCGGAGCGGCTCAACTTTTGAAGGATCGGAAAAAATGATATGATAATCCGCCTGAACAACGATGAGGAGAAGATCGGTCTGTTTGTTCCTTGCGATTGGGCTTTTCTCCGTTCAATGCGCGCTGTTCAGGGGGAAGATCCCCCCTTACCCGAGCGGGCTCATTTTCCCCATCGAGGAGACATTTTCGGTCGCCTATGGGGGGGAAATCGATGGCCTGATCCTCCGGGACGACGGTCTGCTGTATTTTTCGACCAGAAACGGATTTGTCTTCTGCCTGGACGGCCTCAAAAAAAGGATTCTCTGGAAATTCAAGGCCGAAGCCGATTTCCTCACCTCCCCGTGCCTGGGTGCGCACGGTCTCACGATCTATGATCGATCCAACACGCTCTATCATCTCGACCTCCAGGGTCAATTGATCTGGCAGAAGAAGATCGAGGTCGCCATAACCTCCGAGCTCAGAGAGAATGCGGGGATAATCTACTTCGGCCTCGAATCTGGCGAACTGCTCGCTCTCGATTCGAACCGAGGTGAGGAGATCTGGCGGTTCAAAGCGGGGGCGCCGTCCGCGCCGCCCCAGCCTTTTCGGGACAGCTGGTGATCTTTGGCTGTGACGACGGACGAGTCTATTTCCTGACTGAGAAGGGCAAACTCGCCGGCAATTTCAGTGCCGGCTCCGGGATCCGGGTCGCTCCGGTGGTTGATGATGATCGTCTCTATTTTGGCTCTGCGGACAACTACTTCTACTGCCTGGGACTGGTCAGACGATCAAGAAAATGGCGGATCCTGATGGGCGGCCGGATATCGACCGAGCCTATCATGGACAAAAAACGTCTCTATTTTTTTACCACTAACAACGTTCTTTATTGCCTGAATAAACGAAGCGGCGATATCCTCTGGTGGCAGCCTCTTCCTTCCCACAGCGTGTTCCGGCTGGAATTGGCCGGAGACAAGATCCTGGCTTCGTCCTTCTCCACGCAGCTGGCCTGCTACGACATTGAAACGGGGAAAAATGCCGGAGATTACAGCGCCCCTCTGGATCTGAAGTCAAACGCCCTCTGGCTCAACCCCTATCTCTTGGTCAATATCTACAACCCCCAACGAGGGGAGGGAGAGCTCATTTACCTGTCGAAACAGGTCAAGGTTATCTTGAGTCCGATACAAGGCTTCTCCGCAGAAGGTGGGGGACGAGATCGGTTTCGTGGCCACGACCTATGGGTTCTTCCTGCCGAAGTTCGAATTTTATTTAAAAGAAGGGGAAAAGAGCGAGGTCGTCCAGAAAGAATCGGACAAGAACACGTTTATTTGGTATCCTCAGAAGGAAGGGAACTACGTGGTAGGCGTCCGGGTTGGGGACGGCAGGGAAAAGGCGGAAGCGGAATTCCCCTATACGATAGAGAAAAAGGGGCGGCCGAGAAAAAGGAAATCAAGGCCGACCAAGATAAAAGGAGTATCGAAAGGAGAATCAACCATGCACCGAGACGAAGCTCTCGAACTTTTAAAAAAGCACCTTAAAAACAAAAACCTAGTGAAACACTGTCTGGCTGTCGAGGCCTGCATGAGGGCGATGGCCGTGCGGCTCGGCCAGGATGTGGAAAAGTGGGGCCTGGCCGGAGTCCTGCACGACCTCGATTACGAACTCACGGAAAAAAGCCCCGAGCTGCACACCACCGAGACCGTCAAGATCCTGAAAGACCTTCAAATTGACCCCGAGATCATAGAGGCCGTTCAGGCCCACGCCGGCAAAGTCCCCTGCCAGAACGCCATGGATTGGTCGATCTATTCCGTTGACCCTCTGACCGGATTGCTCATAGCCGCGACTCTGATGCATCCGGATAAAAAACTCAGCTCAATCGACCTGGAATTTGTCAAGCGGCGGTACAAGGAAAAAAGCTTCGCCCGAGGGGCCAGGCGGGAAGAGATCGAAGAATGCAGGAACATCCCGATGGAGCTGGATGAATTCATCTCCATCTGCATCAAGGCGATGCAGGGGATTGCCCAAGAGCTCGGGCTCTAAAATCGTCTATCTCGTCTTTCTTGTCTAAGTCCGGAAAGAATCTTGATTTTGGTTCCTTTCTTTGTTCTTGACGAGATAGAGGGGCGACGAGAAAGACGAGATTGACGTTTTTTTATTTTAAGACATCCGCCCTGAAGCCGACCTCGAGATAACGTCCTCTCCAAGGAAATCCAGGTTCTGTATAGAAATAGCTGTTGAATATGTTGGAGAGCTTGATAAAGGGGGCAGAACTGGCCGAGAGAGTAGGAGAGGACCGCATCCAGGTACCTGTAACGGGGTATGTCGAGCAGTTTTCTAGCGTTATTATCATACCAGTATGACTTGGAAGCGTAGAGCCCGGAGAGGCCCAAGTGAAGTTTTGGCAAGGGCATCACATCGAGCTCGAAGCTCAGGTTGTGCTTGGACAGTACATCCAGCGGCCGGTTGTCGCTGATATTCCTGTGGTCCAGGTAGGTGTAATTCACCGTTGCGTTCAGCCACTTCCATGATTTTTGAGCTTGGATCTCTGCTCCGTTCAGGCGCGCCTCTCCAATGTTGAAGTAGGTGCGCAGCCCGTTGGGCAGCCTGAAACTGTTGATCATGTCCTTGAGCTTGGTGACGAAGACGGAGCCCGTCAAGTAGATTCCCTTGCCGTAGGTGGCCCCTATCTCCCAGGTAGAGGCGAATTCGCTGTGGAGGTTGGGATTTCCTTGGCTCGGAGAGTACAGGGAGCTCATGGATGGGAACTTGGACTTGTTGGCAAAAGAGACATGCAGGTCCAGGTTGTCTGTCGGTGAATACTTCAAGCCCACCAGGGGGTTCACCCTTGACGTGCTGCCGCCCTTGAACTTATCGAGGTAATCAAAGCTCATACCGGCGATGATTTTCCATTTTTCGAAGACGGTGATGTGGTCTTCGATCCCGCTGGAGAGCGTCCCCTGATGGAATTTTGTCCAGGGAAGGTTGATGTCGTCCTGGGTCTTGACCGAATCTCCCTGATAATAAACGCTGACCTTGAGCGAGTTCCAGGAACTCAAATAGAAATCCCCGATGCCGAAGACGCCGTAATCAGCGTTATTGAAGGTGCTCTCCGATTGCCGGATGGTCATGGCCTGGTCCTGAAAAAAGTCGAGGGTGTTGTTGTACCGGACGTAGAAAGCCCGGAAGCGAAGGGTGGAACGAGTTCCCAGGGCCGTATAACCGCCCGCATTGAGAGTGTACCTATCCCAGTCCGGAAAACGCCAATAACGAGGCCTGCCGGAGTAAAGATCCGGCGGCATGCCATATTCCGAATGGTAATAGCCGCCGTTGACCATGATCTCGGTCTTGTCTGAAGGGATATAATAAAGCTTCAGATTAAGGTTTGTTCTCTTGTAGTCGCTGTTGGCCCGGGCCAACTCGAAGGCCGTTGGCATCCTTGTAGTTGTAACCATCAGAATCCTGGTAGTAGGCTGCCGCGGCAAACCCAAACTTCTTCCACTGGTAGGAAGAGTCCACTCCCGCGCTTTTCGTTGTCCTTTCACCGTAGGACCCGGTGAGGGCCAGCTTAGGGTCGGGGCCGGGTCTCCGGGTGATGACATTGACGATCCCGCCCAGCGTGTTGGGACCGTAAAGGACCGAGGAGGGGCCTTCCGTTATCTGGATGGACTCGATCCCTCCGGCCGAAATGGTCTTGAGATCAAAGGAGCCATAGTAGGGATCGATGACCGGCACTCCGTCTACGAGGAGGGCGATCCGCTTGTTATCAAAACCGCTCAGCTTCAGAGAGAATTCGTTTTTGTTGCCGACGGTGACCATGGCCCCGGGCGCGTACTTGATGGCTTCGGAGAGGTCGAGGGGCTTCAGCTGATCGATCTGTGTCGAGCCGAGGCTGATCACCATGGAGACGGGAGCCTCTTTGGGCGCTTTGCCCACGACCAGGATCTCCTCGGTAATCTTGGGGATCTTCTCCTCCTTTTTTTCTTTCTCCTTTTCCTCCTGGGCGAGGATGAATAAGGGAACCGACAACAGGATCAAAAAGGCAAGAGGGATAATAAATTTTGGTTTGTGGGTGTGGAAAGATAATTTCATAATGCCTCCTTTTCAAGCACGGAAGGTAAGGCCGTTTCCAGCCTTGCCCTATCGGTCAAGGGCCGTGGCATCTCCGGCGATGCTTTAGGGCCCGTGACTCGGAGTAGCGACGAATTATAACAAAAGAAATACTCCTTTTCAAGCCGGCAAGCCCAAAACGCAGCTCGCCTTCTGAGATAGACGAGACTGAAGATTTATGCTATATACTCCGGGAAGAGATGAGGCTCATGAAAACCGTGGCCATCGTCGGCCAATCCCAGAGCGGCAAGACGAGTTTGATCCGGCGGCTGATCCCGGAGCTCCAAAAAAGAGGCAATTCCGTTTTCGTCATCAAGCATTGCGGCCACGGGTTCACCCTCGATCTCGAAGGGAAGGATTCCTGGGAATTTTCAGAGGCGGGAGCAGCCGGAGTGGGGATGGTCGGCCCTGATGAGCTGGCGGTCATCATAAAAGAAAAAGCAGATAGTGATTTCCGGCGGATAGCGCGAAGACATTTTCCGACGGCCGATTTCGTCATGGTGGAGGGCGGCCCTGGAATTCGAGGCTTCAAGAAAATCGAGGTCCTCAGGAAGGGTTTCGGCGACAGACCCGCTTCTGCGCCGGAGGACCTTCTGGCCATTGTTTCAGAAGAGGCCGGGCCCCTCTTCAGTGCCCTGCTTCCATCCTCGCCAGGCTAAAGAGATCGCGGATTTTCTGGAGCAGAGGTCCGATCTGGAGGACTCGTCTGTTTTTTTGGAGGTCGACGGCGACGGCCTTCCTCTCAACCCGTTTGTCGGGATTCTGTTTGAGAATATACTGATGGGTATGGTCCGGTCCTTGAAGGGGGCCGCGGCAAATCCAAAGAACATATTCTTGTCGCTTCAGAGGAGGGATCATCAAGATGAGGAACTATAAGAATTGGATCTGGATCGTTTTGTTCGGCTCAGTCTGGGGGCTGGCTGAGGTGTTTGTGGGAGAAAGTCTGTGGGGAAAGAATCTTCCCTTCGCTTCGGTCTGGCTTTCAGCCTTCGCCTTACTTATCCTAGCCAGCGCCAGAGGCATCCTTAACGAGCCGGGCTCCTCGACCGCCGTGGGTGCTTTTGCGGCGCTTTTTAAGCTGGCGAATGCTGCCCCATTCTATTGTCATCTTCTGGGGATATTCATGATCGGCGCGGTTTTTGACCTGTTCTGTACGGCCTTCCTAAAACGAGACCGAAAGGCGTCATTCCGTCAGTGCCCTGACCGGAATCATGAGCGCCTATGGCGCCAACGCCCTTTTTGCGCTCCTCATAACCTACGTCATTCGCTACCGGCCCTGGGTAGCCGGTGGCTGGCCCAAAGTCTCCCATCATATCTTCGTCAGCGGAAGTTGGACTGCCCTGGCAGCAGCCGTGCTCGTGCCCATTGGATTTGTCCTTGGCGCAAAGGGCTGGCAGATCGTCGAGCGCCGGCCGAACTGGGCGTATGGGAGCGCTCTGGCTGGGCTGGCCGTTCTCTGGGTGCTGGGGAGATTGGTGGGCTGAAAGACTTGCCTTTCTTGATCTAAGATGATGGATCTCGAAAAACAGCTTTTCGCCAAGCACGACCTCAAAGTCCTGGCCGTTCTATCCAAGAGCGTTGTCGGCATAGCCGGCGCGGGCGGAATTGGCTCGAATGTGGCCGTGACTTTAGCAAGGTTAGGAATAGGGAAGCTGATTATCGCCGATTTTGACATCATCGAACCTGCTGACCTTAACAGACAGCAGTACTTTATAGAGCAGATTGGAAGGCCCAAGGTAGAGGCCCTGGAGGAAAATCTGAGGAAGATCAATCCGTTTTCCCAATACGATGTCCACAATGTCAGGGTCGGGCCGGAAAACGTTGCCGGGATTTTTTCGGAAGCGGATATTCTTGTAGAAGCGTTTGACAAGGCCGAGATGAAGCAGATGCTTATTGAAACCTGGCTTTCTCTTTTCCCCGACAGGCCGATTATCGCTGCTTCTGGATTGGCCGGGTTCGGCAAAAATAGGAAACTCCATCAGAGAAAGCTGGGAAATCTCTATATCTGCGGTGATGAAGAGACGGAGTGTGAAGAGTGCATCTCTCCGATGGCTCCCAGGGTGGCCATCGTGGCCAACATGCAGGCCAACCTGGTCTTGGAGCTGCTGATGAAAATCAAGGGAAAAGACTTGGAACAGGGAGGATGAATTGTTCAAAGTCAATGAATACTACAACGGTAAGGTGAAATCCCTCGCCTTCAAGACCCCAGAGGGCCGGCGACAGTCGGGGTCATGGCCAAAGGTGAATATGAGTTCGGAACCTCATCGAAAGAAATCGTTACCGTCATTGCCGGCCAGCTGGCGGTTAAGCTCCCGGGAAGCAAGGTTTGGAATAATATCGGTGCCAATCAAACGTTCACCGTTGAGGCCAATGAGAAATTCCAGCTCAAGGTCGAAGAGGACACGGCCTATATCTGCCTGTATAGATAAATAGAACGTACCCCGTCCCTCGTTCGCTCGTTCCCCGTGTTTAAAAAAATACCCTCTTTTAGGCTAGCTCCGGCACAATAAATATTTCGGATCTAGATCAGACGGGGCACGGGGGACGGAGTACAGGGAACGAGACAGACGTCAGGTGACGTCGCGCTGAGTCCATTCGCCGTTGATCAAACGCCACATGCTGCCGGTGGGATTTTTGTCCCTCAATTCTTCCGGGAGGCGGCCCGGCCGGACATTGTCATAACAATGGAGTGCCGTGAACCGGAGCAGGGAAGCCGGTATGCCCACCGACGTAAATCCAGGGTGGCCCGTAGCCGGGAATGGGCCGCCGTGATTCATCGCCGGAGTGACGACAACTCCCGTAGGCATTTTGTCGTTAAGCAGGCGGCCGACTTTCCGGCGCAGGATCGGCGCGATTTTCTCATAGAGAGGATCGTCGTGGCCCCGGCTGTGGCTGTAAATGGTCCCGGTGAGATTACCGTCCAGCTGACCGGCGATCTCGGCAAGCTGGGCGTCATGACTGAACAAGACGAACAGGGAAACATTTCCAAAGGCTTCCACTTGCAGCCCCTGTGGGTGTTTAAGGAACTGTTGACCGGAAACACAGAGCAGAGTGTTTGCAAAACTGTAACCCGGCCCGGGAAGCTCGCGGCCTCCGGTCACAATCCTGGCGCCGAGCCTGGTCATTTTCTTAAGCGCGGCCTGGATAGTGTCTATTGCCTGCCGGCCGACGAGGAGCCCCGGCGGATTTGTCTCAAAAAGATTCTCCACGATCCCAAGAAAAGACTCGCTCTGGTCGTCGCCCTTGAGGATCACGAGTCCGGGCTTAGTGCAAAATTGCCCTGTTCCCATGGTGCAGGAGGCGAATATCTCCTGGGCGATTTGCTCTTTCCGCTCTGCCATGGCTCCCGGAAGAACGAACACGGGGTTCAGGCTGGACATCTCGACGTAAATGGGTTTGCCGACCCTGTCCGCAGCCGCCTTAAGGCGCAGCCCCGCGGTCCGGCTCCCGGTGAAGGCCGTCGCTCCTATCAGCGGGTGAGTGACGAGCTTCAGGCCGTCTTCGGGACTGAAGTGATAGAGCATCTGGACTGTGGCTCTGGGGAGTCCGGTCTCCTTCAGGCCGTCTAAAGCCACCTCCGCGAGGAGTTTGGTCGTTCCCGGGTGTCCGGGATTAGCCTTGGCGATGACCGGATTGCCAGAGGCGATGGCTGCGGCAAAATCCCCCCCGGCCGCGGAGTTGAAAGCGAAGGGGAAATTGTTTGGTCCGAAGATCACGACGGGGCCGCCGAGTGGGCCGTGTTTGGAGCGGATATTTTTTGTAGTATCGAGTGTCGCCCGGCACCAGGAGCGGTCCCGACAGGCGGCCGCCGCCTGTCGAAGCTGGTCGGTTGTCCTGAGCAATTCGGTCGTGCGAAGGCGAGGCTCTATGGGCAATCCGGTTTCTGCATGAGCTGTTTCGGCCAGCGCCTGGCCGCGGGATTCGAGCCGATCGGCGCATACTGCCAGAAACTGGGCGATAGAATCCGGCGAGAACGAGTCCAGTTTGTCGACTGCTTCGTGCGCGGCTTTTAGACAGGCTTCGACATCTTCAAAACTCGAAATCGGGTAAACATCCGGCAGGGGCTTCTTGGTCGCGGGGTTCACGGCTTGAAAAGTTCCACACGGCTGAGCGGCTTGTCGCCATACTCCATCGACGAGGACTGGCTGAAGTGTCATTATGTCTCTCCTTGATCCTAACAAAGAGGATTATAGGCAAGCGGTTTTTCGCTTGTCAATGAATCCCCAGCTTCGAGTGGCTTTTTTTGGTGCGAGTCAACATCCGATATCAACGACCTCACCTTGCCTTTCGTCTTGAATGACCCTATAATTCTGCTTCTGAACGAGGAGAAGAGGAGCCGTTATGAGCCACTATCTTGTCATGGGAGCGGGGAAAATAGGTGTTGTCCTGGCCAAAGACCTGATCGAAAGCGCCCCCGGCCATAGAGTGAGTCTTGTCGACATCGATGGCTCTCGGCTCGAAGCGGCCGCGCGCTTCATCGGCAGCGACCGATTGTCGACTGAACAAAGGAACATGGAGGATGATAAAGAGAGGGAGGCCCTGATCAGAGGAAAAGACGTCGTCCTGAACGCCATGCTCCACAGACACAGCCTTCCCGCCTTGAAGACAGCCGTCCGATGCGGGACCCATTTTGTGGACTTGGTGGGGGAAGCGCCGTTAGCTCGCCTGGAATATGATGAAGAGGCCAGGCGGAACGGGGTTATCGCGATCTCCGGCGTGGGTGTTTCGCCCGGAATAACCAACGTCTGCGTTGGCAGGGCCGTTTTCTTGCTCGACGAAACCCACAGCGCCCGGATCTACTGCGGTGGCAATCCCGTCCGGCCGCGGCCGCCCTTGAGCTACCGGATTGTCTACTCCGTCGACAGTCTGCTCAATTTTTATCAGCGACCAGCCGTTATCATCAGAAACAGCCGGATAGAGGAGATCCCCGCTCTCTCGGAGGTCGAAGCCATCGGCTTCGGCCCGGATTTTCCGGAGATGGAGTGTTTTTTTACTGACGGGCTGAGCTCCCTTTTTCATACCATGCGGGGCAGGATCCAAAGAGACCTGTATGAAAAAACGGTCCGTCACCGAGGACACGCCGAAGGTTTCAAGACCCTGATAGACTGCGGTCTCTTTTCGCGGGAGCCGATTGCGGTCGCCGGGCAGCGAGTTGTTCCCCGTGAGGTCCTGGAATCTCTTCTCGAGGAGAGGATGAGACTCAGGGACGAGAGCGACGTGACCCTCTTGAGGATCGTGGTGGAGGGCTTAAAATCGGGCCGGGCCCAAAGACATACCTTTGAAATGATCGATTATTTTGATCAAGCTAAGCGGTTCACGTCAATGGCCAAGACGACCGGGTTCCCGGCCTCAATCGCCGCCCAGATGATCGCGGCCGGCAGGATCATCCGGCGCGGCGCCCTCTTCCCGGAGAACGTCTTTGACGGCGACCTCTATCCGGATTTCATGGAAGCCTTGAGAAAGAGGGGAGTGGTCATCTCGCACTCAGTCGTTTCCGATTGAAGGGCAGACGCCCAAAAGCTGATAGATTATCCGCCCGAGTAGATGGGCGAGATAGCAATCCGGTCCCCGTCTTGAAGCTCTTCTTCCGGCGCCACAGCCCTTCCATTCCGAGTGATAATCTTGGGACGCTCTTTCTTAACTTGAATGAGTGAGAGAAGAAGGCTCACGGTCGCACGGTCCGGGACCTCGAGTTCCTTTTCGCTAAAACCGGCCTCATACATCAGGGGGCCGATCATTTTCACCTGGACTCTCATGGGACTCTCATGCGAACGGCATTATAGCAGAAATCGATCAGAAATTGGAGCCGATTTTCTTCCTTGACATTGATCTTCGGGGCACGCTATATTAGGCTTCCCAGAGGGAGATTGGATGCCTCATTCAGAAATCCGGCTCTAATACAAAAATGCCTGGCGTCCATATCTCAGACTTGAATATCACCTTTAGACCTGGAGGATAGAAACATGTACGGATGGACGGGCAATATTCTCAGAATCGATCTGACATCAAAAAAGGCTAAGAAAGAGACTTTCGACGAGGCGTTCGCCCAGAAATGGGTCGGCGGGCGAGGCTTTGCCTCCAAAATCCTCTTTGACGAGCTCAAGCCGGGGATCGACCCTCTTGGTCCCGACAACAAGTTCATCGTCAGCGTCGGACCCATCGCCGGCATTCCTGCCCCCAACACGGGAAAAACAGTTGTCGCCGCCAAGTCACCCATGACCGGGGGCTACGGTGATGGAAACCTGGGAACGCGCTTCACCGAGCAGATCCGAAAGGCCGGTTTTGACGCCCTGATCGTGGAGGGCCGGGCCGACAGGCCGACAATCCTCTACATCGAAGACGATAAAGTTGAATTCCTTGCGGCCGATGAAGTCTGGGGCAAGGGGACTTATGAAACCAACGCCTGGATATATTCCAAATATGGGAAGAGCGTCGGTGTCCTCAACATCGGCCAGGGTGGGGAAAACATGGTCCGTTTCGCCGTCGTAAGAAGCCTCGAGGGGCGGGCGGGAGGCAGGCCGGGGATGGGCGCCGTCATGGGCTCGAAGCGTCTCAAAGCGATTGTCGTCAAAGGGTCAAAACCGATTCCTCAGGTTGACCAGGAGGGCATGAAGAAGCTCGGAGCTGCCGACCTCCGCAAGGTCCATGATCTCGACCAGCAGTCCGGCTGGTCCATCCAGGGCACGAACGGCGTCCTCGCCTGGTGCAATGAAGTCGCTGCTCTCCCGGTGCGGAATTTCCGGAAAACCCATCATCCCGATGCCTGGAAAGTGGATGGGGAGCGCCTCAATAATGCCAGAGTCGCGACCTACGGCTGCCCCAACTGCACCATGCGCTGCGGCATTGCTATTCACGATCATGAGGGGCGGGAAGCGGAGCTCGACTACGAAAATGTGGGTCTCCTGGGTCCGAACCTCGAGATCTTTGACCTGCCTCAGGTCGGCAGTCTGAATTATTTGTGCGACGACTACGGGGTCGACACGATGTCCGGAGGCTGTGTCATGAGCTTCTACGCCGATGCCATTGATCATGGTGCGATCTCCGGCGACTTCAGATTTGGTGACGCAGAAAAGGCCAAGGAAGTCCTGCGCCGGATCGCCTACCGCGAGGGTGAAATCGGGAACCTCCTGGCCGAGGGAACACTGAGGGCCTCCAAGGTTATCGGCAAAGGCTCAGAGGCCTATGCCATGCAGGTCAAAGGCCTGGAACTCGCGGCTTACAACTGCAAGTTTATCCCAGGGATGGCCTTGGCCTTCGGGGTCAGCCCGATCGGGGCGCACCACAAGGAATCCTGGATCATCAGCTTTGAAATTAAGCAGACTTCGCGGGATTCTTACGGCCCGGAGAAAGCTCAGAAGGTGATCGAGCTCCAGCGGATCCGAGGCGGGCTGTTTGAGTCCATTGTGTCCTGCCGCTTTCCCTGGATTGAACTCGGCTGGGACATCAAAAACTATCCTCTCTACTTCAATAAGATCACGGGCCTGAATTGGGATGTTGACAACTTCTGGACACTCGCTGACAGGATTTATTCCACGATCAAGCTCTTTTGGCTAAGGGAATATCCACAGACCGACAGGAAGCGCGACTATCCCCCCGCCGTCTGGTTCGACCCGGCCAACGTCGACACGGAAGGACCGATCGCCGGAAAGCATTTGGAATACGACAAATACGACGGACTTCTGCAGCACTATTATGATATTCGCGGATATGACAAGCGGGGCATCCCCACCGAGGCCACCCTGGCCCGGCTCGGTCTCAGCGCCGAGGGCGAGGCAGCCAAGAAATACGGAACGCTGACCTGAGAAGGAATTAACCGTTCTCCATCTCGCGCCGAATCATTTCTCCGAAGCGCCGGATACCCTCTTGGATCTGTTCGGCCGTGACCAGGCTGAAACTGGCGCGCATACAATTCCTGAGTCCATTTTGAGTTGAAAAGGCATCGCCCGGCACGAGCAAAACCTTAAGCTCTCCGCAATACCGGTCTATCATTCGGCGGCTGTCGCAGGTCTCGGGCAGCACGAACCAGATGAACATGCCTTCTCTGGGGATATTATATTGGACTTGGGGAGGGAGAAACACCTTGGCTGCTTTGATCATCGCATCTCGGTTTGTCCGGTAGAGCTCACAGTTCTTTTGAATATGGCGGCGGAAATTCTCGTGGCCGATAGCCTGGAGATACTTGGCGAGCATCTCCTGGATGAGCATGCTGGTGTGGAGGTTTGAGGATTGCTTGAAGAGAACGAAAAGCCTGGCCAAATCTGGCCGGGCCGGAGACATAGCCGATCCTCAGGCCCGGGGCGAAAACTTTGGAAAAGCTGTCCAGGCGGATGACGCGGCCCTGAGTATCCAATGATTGAATCGTCGGCCTCAGAGGAGTCTCTTCCAGCTTGATCAATTGATAAGGATCGTCCTCGAGAACGAGCACGTCAAAGGTGTTGGCGATATCGACAAGGTGCCGCCGCCTCTCTTCCGAGAGGGAGACTCCGCCGGGATTGTGTCCGTTGGGAATGGTGTAGATAAACTTGGGCAGCGGCTTTCCTTCTTTCCGGATATTCCTCAGAACGTTTTCCAAGAGATCCGTGTTCATCCCATCCGCATCCAAAGGGACAGCGACGAAATTTTTTGTAAAAGCCCGAAAAGCCGAAATCGCGCCGGGGTAGGTCGGCTCGCAGACAATAACGCTGTCCTCCTGATCCAGGAAGAGATAAGCCATGATGAACAGCCCCTCCTGGCATCCGTTGAGAACGACGATCTGCGATTCCCCCAGGGTGATCCCATCCTTTTTCTGATGCCAGGCAAGAATTTCCCGGCGCAGTCCGACATGGGCATCGGAAGGACCATACTGCGATGAGATATCCAGGTCCTTCCCCTCGATGGCAATTTTCTGTCCGCTCTTGAATTCGACATCGACTTTCTTAAAGACGAACGTCTCGGGATTGGGATAGCCTCCTCCCAGGGAGATCATCCCTTCGACGCCCATGAACTTGATCAGCTCCCTGATCGCCGAAGGCGCCAGATTTTTGGCTCGGCGCGCGAGTCTTTCTTGGAATTGCATGAAGCCTCTCTTTTCCCGCGGGTTGGAACGACTTCGCCCCGATCCCGCCGGGTTCGATGAACAAGGCCATGAATATAGAAGAAAATCCGCAAGAAATCAATCACCAGAAGTGAGGAGTAAGGGGTGAGGAGTGAGGAATCAAAAACCTAGGAAATGGCGAGACGACGAAACGGACGAGACGACGAGATAGACATTTTTTGGGAACTTTTGAGCTGAGTTTGCGTATTTCATAATGGGAATGATAGCATAGACAACAGCCATGCTTATGGAGAAGGAAACATGACCAAGAGCCTGAGACGTTCATTGAACAAGAGGATGATCGCCGGCGTCTGCGGCGGGTTGGCCGAGTACTTTGACCTCGATGTCTCTCTGATGAGACTCATTTTTGTGGCGGTCGCTCTGCTCACGGCCTTGATTCCCTTGCTCATATTCTATATCGTCGCCTGGATCATCATCCCTGTTGAGACGCCCGAGAAAGGGTGAGGCCGGGGTCAATCTCGTTCCCTCTCGAAACCGCTTTTTTCAATTGACTTATCAGGCTATATTCGTTATAAACTATTCAGATTTTCGGGCCCGTCCATGATCAAAAAGGAAGAGTTGAGCTTCCGTCATATCGCCGTCGAGGGCGTTTTTCGGTCGGGGAAGACCAAGCTGGCCAACATCCTGGCTCAAAACTTCGGCGGGAAACTCGTCCTCGACCTCGCCGAAAACCCCTACCTCAAGGACTTCTACAACGAAAGAGAAGGGGCAGCCTTTCTGACCCAGCTTGTTTTCTTGGTCAACCGCTATAATCAACAGGTCAGGTTGGCCCAGAGGGACCTCTTTGTCGACCGCATCATCTGCGACTACCTGTTCGAGAAAGACAAAATATATGCCTACCAGACCCTTTCCGACGACGAGTTGGTCGTCTATGAAAAGATATTCGGCGTTCTGGCCGACAGGGTGCCCCGGGCGGACCTGGTCATCTACCTTCAGATGTCTCTGCCCACACTTTTGAAGAGGATCTCCAAGGAGGGGTCGCCCCTGGAAAAGAACGTCTCGGAAAAATATATCGAAGACCTCATCGAGGCCTTCGATTATTTCTTCTTCAATTACCAGGCGACCGCGTCTGCTGGTGATCAAAGCTGACGACTTGGATTTGTCCCGGGAAGAGGATATAATGGATATCCTGGAACAGATCAAGATCATGAAAAAAAGCCCGCTCTATTATGTCCCCCTCAGCAAAACCACCAGGAGCCTGAAGAAGTAGGGCGGAATTCATAGACTTTACCTCAATCCCGTGATTCAAGGCGGGATGGGGAGAAAGGATTGGCCATGTCCGAGACAACACTCCCAAAAATGACGATCCCCTTGCTCCAGGCCAAAAAGGAGCAAGGCGAGAAAATTGTCGCCCTGACGGCTTACGACTATCCGAACGCCAAGATCCTCGACGAGCAGGGGATCGACCTGATCCTGGTCGGAGACTCCCTGGGCATGGTGGTCTTGGGCTACGAAAACACTATGGCCGTGACCATGGAGGACATGCTCCTCCATCTCAAGCCTGTGGTCCGGGCGTCCAAGCGCGCTCTCGTCGTGGGCGATATGCCCTACTTTTCTTTTCACCTCTCCCCTGAGGAGTCCATCTATAATGCTTCCCGTTTTATCAAGGAAGCCGGCGCGGCTGCGGTCAAAATCGAAGGCGCCTCCAAGCGCCGACTGAAGCTCATCGAATCCATGGTCGAGGCGGAGATCCCGGTGATGGGCCATGTCGGCCTGACACCGCAGTCGATTCATCATTTCGGCCAGTTCAAGGTCCGGGGAAAGAACGCAGAAGAAAGCGAGGGGATTCTCGCCGGCGCGCTCGACCTGGAAAAGGCTGGCGTTTTTTCGATCGTCCTGGAATGCATCCCCTTGGAGTTGGCCCAAACCATCACCGAAAAGCTCCGGGTGCCGACGATCGGGATCGGGGCCGGACCCCACTGCGACGGCCAGATCCTTGTCCTCCACGATATGCTTGGGTACGCCAACGGCTTCCTGCCGAAGTTCGTCAAAAAATACGTCGACCTAAAAACGGTCATCGGCGGCGCGGTGAAAGAATACATGGAGGACGTGCGGGCCGGACGATTTCCCGATGACAGCCACTCCTACCATTCCCAAGCCGATCCAAAAGAGCCTAAACAGAAAGAAAAGACCGGGCGGGACGCGATGAAAACCATCTGTGCCCCAGGCCAGATGATACGCGCTTCCCGCCGGATTCGGACGAAGCGAAAGACGATCGGTTTAGTTCCAACCATGGGATATCTTCATGAAGGCCACCTCAGTTTGGTCCGTGAATCCCGGAGGAAAACCGATACAACAATCGTCAGCATCTTTGTCAACCCCGCTCAGTTCGGCCCCAGCGAGGATTTCAAGGCTTACCCCCGCGATCTGGCCAGGGATTCAGCCCTGCTCAGGAAGGAGGGCGTCGATCTCCTTTTCTTCCCTGATGCCAAGGACATGTATCCTCCGGGTTACCGAACTTATGTTGAGGTTGCCGGCCTCCAGGACAAGCTCTGCGGCCGAACGCGGCCCGGCCACTTCAGGGGGGTCTGCACGGTCGTCCTCAAGCTTTTTGAAATCGTCAGGCCGGACGTCGCGTATTTCGGCCAGAAGGACGCCCAGCAGGTCCTGATCATCAAAAAAATGGTCGAGGACCTCGACCTCGGTATCAAAGTCGAAGCCCTTCCGATCATCAGGGAGCCGGACGGGCTGGCCTTCAGCTCAAGGAACAGATATTTGGGTCCCGAAGAACGGAAAGCCGCTCTTGTTTTGTCCCGAAGTTTGGAAGAAGCAGAACAGCTGATCTCTCGAGGGGAAAAGAGGGCCGACAGGATAATCGAGAAAATCAAAGCGATGATTGGCCGCGAACCCTTGGCCAGGATCGATTATGTCGAAATCGTAGACGGCCGGGAGCTCGACCCCGTGCGGTCGATTCGAGAGGGCACACTCATAGCTCTCGCTGTGTTCATCGGGAAGACGAGGCTCATCGACAACCTGGTCATTGGCCCTTAGCTCTTACTTGGCCAGGTCTGCGGGCTGTTCCAGGAATTTGATCAGATCCCTCATAAACCGGGCCGCTTCAGCGCCGTCGACCACCCGGTGGTCAAAAGAGAGGCAAAGAGGCAGGGTCTTCTTGACCTTGACCGCCCCATTTTCTACCCTTGCTCGGTCGGCGATCTTCATGGTTGCCAGGATGGCGACCTCGGGGTAGTTGATGATCGGAGTCGCGGCCTCGCCGCTGATCGCTCCCACGTTGGTAATCGAGAAGGTCCCGCCTTTGAGGTCGGCCAGGTCGAGAGTCCTCGCTTTCGCAGCTTCGGCCAACGATTGGATGTCCTGGGCCAGCTCATGGAGCGTCTTCTGCTCGGCCGCTTTGACCACCGGGACAATCAGCCCGTCGGGAACGTCGACAGCGATTCCGATGTTATAGTATTTCTTGACGATGATTTCCTCTTCTTCATCGTCCAGGCTGGCGTTGAACATGGGATGGAGCCCCAAGGCGGCGATGACGGCCTTGATGACGAAGGGAAGATAAGTCAGCTTGATCCCTTTGGCTTCGGCCTCCGCTTTCATCTGGTCTCTGAGCTTCGAGAGCTCGGTCACGTCGGCTTCATCGAAGTGGGTCACATGGGCGGCCGTTGAAACAGACTCGGCCATTCTCTTGGCCGTGGCCCGCCGGACCCCGCGGAGAGGAATACGGTCGATGTTGCCGTAGAAATCGAACTTGGTTTTGACTTTTACGGCCGGTCTTTTCTCTTCCGCGAGCGGCCTTTTTTCTTTGGCCGACTGGACATCTTCTTCGGTGATCCTGCCGCCGGGACCGCTGCCGCGGACTGTTGCCAGATCCACTCCCAGCTCCTGAGCAAGTCTCCGAACTTTCGGAGTGGCCAGGACCGCGCCGGGTGCCGGAGCTTCTCGTTCCGCCGCCGGGGACGGGACAGGTTTCTCTTCGGCCGCTGGCTGCCCCGGTGGAGCCGCTTCTTTGGGGACTTCGCCTTTCTCGCCGATCGTGACCAGGACCTGGCCGACCTTGACGATATCTTTTTCTTTGAAATGCAGCTTGAGAATCGTGCCGGCATAGGGAGAGGGGATTTCGACTATGGCTTTGTCTGTTTCTATTTCACCAAGGGGTTGGTCGACCTTGACCTCGTCCCCCTCTTTGACCAGCCACCTGACAACCTCTCCCTCGGTGATTCCTTCGCCGACATCCGGAAACTTGAATTCTTTAGCCATTGTCACCACTCCATCATTTTCTTGATGCCCCGGAGCACGAGTTCAGGGCTCGGATAATAATAGTCTTCACTCTTGGGAAGGGGAACGGTGATATCCTGACCGGTGATGCGGGCCACGGGCGCTTCCAGGTTCAGCATGGCACGCTCGGTGATGAGCGCTGAGATCTCCGCCCCCAGGCCGCAGGTCCGCGGCGCCTCATGAACGACCAGGGCCCGCCCCGTTTTTTTGACAGACTGAAGCAGAGTTTCTTCATCGAGGGGAGAGAGGGTCCGGAGGTCCACGAGCTCGGCAGAGATTCCCTCTTTTTCTGCGGCCTCTGACGCTTTCCGCACCACGGACATCATCGCGCCCCAGGCGATCAGGCTCAAGTCCTTGCCCTCTTTAACGATTTTGGCCTGGCCAATCGGGACCTCGTAAGGATCGTCAGGAACTTCTTGCTTTTCAGACCGATAGAGCTTGGTGGGTTCGAGGAATATGACCGGGTCTTCATAACGAACGGATGCGATGAGCAGCCCCTTGGCATCATAAGGAGTGGATGGAGACACAACCGTCAGGCCGGGAATCTGGCAGAACAACGCTTCTGTGCTCTCCGAGTGATGCTCCAGGGCCTTGACCCCCGCTCCATAGGGAGTCCGGATGACGAGAGGCACTGTGTACCGACCTCTCGTCCGGTTGCGCAGCCGTGCCGCATGGCAGATGATCTGGTTAAACGCAGGGTAGATAAAACCCATGAACTGAATCTCCGCCACCGGTCGCAACCCGAAAGCGGCCATGCCGATGGCCGCCCCGATGATCCCCGACTCCGCAAGAGGGGTGTCGATGACACGATTAGGCCCGAACTTGTCGATGAGTCCATCCGTGGCCCTGAAGACTCCCCCGTCGATTCCGACGTCCTCACCCAGAAGAACAACCCGCTCATCCCGTGCCATTTCCTGAGCAAGGGCCTGGTTGATGGCCTGGAGCAGGTTGAGCATCATCGTCCCTTCTCCTTCAGGAAGGCCTGGAGCTCTTCGAGCTGCAGGCTGAGCTTTTTTGGCATCCGTTTATAGGTGAACCGGAAGAGATCCTCAAGCGCAGGAGGAGGCACGCTCTCCGCCTCCTCGACGGCCCTCTCGACCATCTCAGCGGCCTGCTCTTGGACGGTCTTCTCGAAGGCCTCGTCCCATATCCCTTTGTTTTTCAAATAAACTCGGAAACGCTCGAGAGGGTCCTTTTTCTCCCATTCTTTGACCTCATCCGAATTCCGGTACTTGGCGGCGTCGTCGGAAGTCGTATGGTCGGCGAGCCTATAGGTAAAGGCTTCGATCATGGTCGGACCTTTCCCCGCCCTTGCCTTTTCGAGAGCCTCTTTGGCCGCGACGTACATAGCCAGGATATCGTTGCCGTCTACCAAGACGCCCTGAAATCCATAGGCGGCCGCCTTCTGGGCCAGCGTGAAAGACGCGGTCTGCCGCTTGCGGGGATAAGAAATAGCGTACTGGTTGTCATAACACAGGAAGACATTCGGGGTCCTGAAAACACCCGCAAAGTTCATGGCTTCGTGGAAATCGCCTTCCGAGGTTGCCCCATCGCTGAATGTGCAGACGACGGCGATTCCCGCCTGTCGGAAGTTTGCCGCCATGGCTGCTCCCACGGATTGGGGAAGCTGAGAGCCGACGGGGATGGCCAGGGGAAAGATGTTGAGGCCGTCCGGAGAGCGCATGCCTGCTTCGTTCCCCATCCAGTAAAGATAATAATCCTTCAAGGGGTAGCCGAGGACGATATACATGCCGAGGTCCCTGAAATAAGGGAATAGCCAATCGGTCTTGTTGAAAGCGTAGGCGGCGCCGACCTGGCAGGCCTCCTGGCCTCGGCTGGGAGCATAGGTGCCCATCCGGCCCTGCCGCTGCAGCTTCATGGCCTTTGTATCGGCCGTTCGAGTCGTAACCATCAAGGAATAGATTTTTTTTAGGTCGGCCTCAGCCAGCTTCGGATCCAATTCGCTCCTGAGCCGGGACTTCTCATCCAAGATCTGGAACATCTCCCCCTTGAGTGGGTCATACCTCTCCAGCATCGTTCACCTCCCCTCGCATGGAATACTCCCGATTCCGGACGCGGGCAAAAGACCAGGGGATTATTTCAGGGCCCAAATTTTGAGCTTCTCGTAGTCAACCTCTCCGCAGAGGATATCGTTGGTTTCGGTGTTAAAAAAGGTAGGGGTTCGGAGCTGGCCGCCGCACTTCGGGGCCAGGATCTCGCGGTATGACCTCATCAGGTCCGCGTTCTTTTCGTTGTGCCAAACCTCCAGGCGCTCGATCTCGACGCCTGCGTCCTTCTCGAGTTTATCGACGAAAGGCAGCATGATTTTGCAGTGGGGGCACTCCTTGGCATAAAACATCACCAATTTTTTCATTTTTTCCTCCTGACAAAAAGTCCGCACCAACACTCACCGTCGGTTTTGCCTTTATAGGTTTCGTGGATGATGAAATTGCAGGGACAGACGAGCTTCAGATCTTCTTGAAAATCCTTCGTCGCGAGCCGGCAGGGGCAATACTTGAGGCCGTGGTTAGTTTCATTATTGAAAACCCCTTCAAGAAGGAGGCTGACTTTTTCTTTATCCGGATTAACCTGGAATTCATTGTTTTCGGTGAATTTTTCGATGGCCCGGGCAAAATCCGCCTTGGTGAAAACGACTTCGGTTACGCTCATTACCTTCCGGGCTTCGTCCGAGCTGATTTCGACATAGGCTTTCACGACCAGGCAAGTTGGACAAATCTCGGGAGGCTTGACACCATAGTGGACATCATTACAGATGAAACAGCGCCAATATTTTTTCATTTAGACCTCTTCGTTGGTTGAGACCAATTTCGCTATTTATATTTATTTGACCAGAAATTTCCAGACCTGTCAAATAAGCCCGTCTATCTCGTTCGTCTCGTCGTCTCGTCTTTCCCGCAAAGAAAACAGTGAGTGTGAGCGATGGGCACTGAGCAGCAAAAATGAACCGAATAGTCCTTAAACTCCTGGCTCCTTACCCCTCACCCCTCACTTTTCTTTTGATGACGGAGCACGGAGTACGGGGGACGATCAGAGCGTTTTTAGATATGCAAGCAGGTCGGCGATGTCATGATCGGAGAGGGAAGGGAAAGCTGGCATGGCCAGGTAAGGGGACTTGAGCTGCCGGACGATGGACTCAGGACTGGCCGGCCGATGGCTGACCGGAAGCTGTTTCCTCGTGAGGACCCCCTTCAATCCGGGCCCGACCCTAAAACTCTCCCGGTCGGTAAAATGGCAGGCCGAGCATTGGCTCTGGAAAAGAAACGCCCCCTTCACGACGTTCCCCTGGAGTACGATGGGAGATGATCCCGCTGTCCCTGGGGGAAAAGATGCTTGCCGCGTCGTCCTCAGGAAATAGTACCCGGCTGAAGACGCTGTCAGCACGAAGGACAAGCTGAAGACGGTCATTCCGAGCGCAGGGACGTATTTCATGAACAGCCTGTAAAAACGGATGATCGTCAATTTGAGGAACACAATGACAAGCAGAAAGAGCGACAGAATGCTATGAAAAACTGCCCGGGCCGTGATTTGATCCCCACCGGCGAAAAGATAGCGGATGCAAAGATAGCTGATCACAAGCAGAAGGAACACGAAGGCGAAACCCGACCACTTGTGCACCCTTCGCAGGGTGACCAGATTCATTTTTTTTTCTGGCACCCCCATCTGGATCATCATCACCAGGTAAGAGATCAGCGCGGTGGCAAAGAAGATGAGGGCCAGAATCGACTTGATCAAGAATATCGACATGACGGTTTATTCCAGGTGGTAGTTCGGAGCTTCCTCGGTGATGAAAACATCATGGACGTGGCTCTCTTTCAAGCTCGCCTGGGTGATCTTGATGAACTTGGCTTTTTCCTGGAGCTCCGCTATCGTCTTGCAGCCGGCGTACCCCATGCCGGCCTTGAGGCCGCCCACCAGCATCTGGAGGGTAGAGGCGGCGCTTCCTTTGTAGGGAACGCGGCCGACGATGCCCTCGGGGACGAGCTTGGAGTCGCTGAGCTGATAGTCCTGGAAATATCTGTCCCGGCTTCCTTCCCGCATCGCCTCCAGCGAGCCCATGCCCCGGTAGGTCTTGTAGGACCGGCCCTGGTAGATGACGACCTCCCCGGGCGATTCGTCCGTCCCGGCGAGGAGGTTTCCGATCATGACCGAGCTTGCTCCGGCGGCGATGGCCTTGGTGACGTCTCCCGAATATTTGATTCCCCCGTCGGCGATGAGGGGGATGTCTTTTGCCTTGGTGACCTTGAATACGTCGGCCACGGCCGTGATCTGAGGCATCCCGCAGCCGGTGATGACCCGGGTGGTGCAGATCGAGCCGGGGCCGAAACCTACTTTTACGGCATCGACGCCCAGCCCGATCAGTTCCGCGGCCGCTTCCGCGGTTCCGATGTTCCCGGCAATGAGCTCGAGCTGGGGGAATTGGCGCTTGAGAAGCTTCACCGTATCCAGGACCCGCTGGGAATGGCCGTGGGCGGTGTCGACGATGACGACGTCGACTTTGGCATTGATCAGGGCCCTGACCCTCTCCACGGTCTCCTCGCCCACTCCGACCGCCGCTCCCGCCCGCAGCCGGCCGCTATCGTCCTTGGCCGCGTTCGGATACTGGATCCGCTTCAGGATGTCTTTATAAGTGATCAGGCCCTTGAGATGGTTGTTCTCATCGACCATCATGATTTTTTCGATCTTGTGGATGTGGAAGAGCTTCTCCGCTTCTTCGAGTGTGGTCCCGACGGGGACGGTGATCAGATTCTTGGTCATCACCTTCTCGATGGCCAGGTTGAGCCTCGTTTCGAAGCGGATGTCGCGGTTGGTCAGGATTCCGACCAGCCGGTTGTTTTCATCGGTGATGGGCAGGCCCGAGATCCTGTACTTCTTCATCACGTCTTTGGCTTCAATGATCTTGTTTTGCGGCCGCATGCTGATGGGATCGACGATCATCCCGCTCTCATGGCGCTTGACCTTGTCCACTTCCTCGGCCTGCTTGTCGATGGTCATGTTGCGGTGGATGATCCCGATCCCGCCCTGTTGGGCCAGGGCGATGGCCATCTTGGATTCGGTCACGGTGTCCATAGCGGAGCTGAGCACAGGGATGTTCAGGTTGATATTCCGGCTCAACCTGGTCGAGACCGAGGCTTGGGCGGGGATGACGGCCGACTTCGCGGGCAGAATCAGGACATCATCGAAGGTCAGACCTTCCTTGAGCTCTGGGTCCAGCATGGGTCCTCCTTCATCATCTCCGTTTTCTTTTTTTGGGAATCATGGAGCGGGCCTGCTTCAACCTGCCGACAGATGCGCCTTGCGGGCGCTGGTAGTAGAGGGGTTGCTCCTTGCGCTGGGGGATCTCTTGTTCGACCACAGGCTGGATCAGGAACAGATAGCGCATCGCGTCATCCTCGATCCGGTCCATCATCGCCTGGAACATGTCATAGCTCTCTTTTTTGTACTCCACGAGCGGGTCTCTCTGGCCGTATCCGCGCAGGCCGATCCCTTCCTTAAGGTAGTCCATACCCAGGAGGTGGTCCTTCCACTGCGAATCGATCACCTGGAGGAGGATGATGCGCTCGAACTCCCGCATCTGGGGAGAACCGAGGATCCGCTCTTTCTCTCCGTAAGATGTTTTCAGCGCCTCCAGGATCTTTTCCCTCAATTCTTCATGGGTGATCGCCTCCCAGTCCAGGGAGAGAGTCTGGACGTCCAGCCCGAATTGCGCTCCGATAGCCTTCCTTAAGGCCTCTCGATCCCATTCTTCGGCGGGCTTATCCTTGTTCGCATTCAGGTCGAGAATCCAGTCGACGAGCGTTTCGATGAGCTCCTGGAAATACTCCTGCAGGTCTTTCCCCTGGAGGATTTCTTTTCTCTGCTTGTAGATGGTCTCCCTCTGCTTGTTCATCACATCGTCGTATTCGAGGAGGTGCTTGCGGATGGTAAAATTCTGGCCCTCGACCTGCTTCTGGGCCCGCTCGATGGCTTTGCTGACCATGCGGTGCTCGATCGGCACTCCTTCGGCCATGCCGATCCTGGCCATCAACGACGAGATTCTCTCGCTTCCAAATATCCGCATCAGGTCATCCTCGAGACAGAGGTAGAAGCGAGAGGAGCCGGGGTCGCCCTGCCTTCCGGCGCGGCCGCGCAGCTGGTTGTCGATCCGGCGGGCCTCATGGCGTTCCGTCCCGATGATGTGGAGCCCATTCATGGCCGTGACTCTTTCGTGCTCATCTTGAGTGATTTTCTGGGCCTCGGCAAACGCCTTCTCCCATTGTTCGGGGGTGGCCTTGGCGGGATCGACGCCGGATTTTTTCAAGCGGTCTTTGGCCAGATGCTCGGGGTTTCCTCCCAACAGGATATCGACACCTCGGCCGGCCATGTTGGTGGCGATCGTCACCGAGCCGATTCTTCCGGCCTGGGCGATGATCTCGGCCTCCATCTCGTGGTACTTGGCATTGAGGACGACGTGCTTGACGTTTTTCCTCCGCAGCAAGCTGCTCAGGTGCTCGGATTTTTCGATCGATACCGTTCCGACCAGCAGGGGTCGTCCCTTCTGGTTGGCCTCGATGATCTCCTTGGCCGCGGCCTCCCATTTTTCCTTGGCCGTCCGGTAAATGACGTCGGGATACTCGTACCGGATGAGCGTCTTGTTGGTGGGAATCTCGACGACGTCCAGCCCGTAGATCGTCTGGAATTCTGTGGCTTCGGTGGCCGCGGTTCCGGTCATCCCGGCCAGCTTCTTGTACATCCGGAAATAATTCTGGAAAGTGATCGAGGCCAGGGTCTGGTATTCTTCTTCGATCCGGACTTTTTCTTTGGCCTCCAGGGCCTGGTGGAGGCCGTCGCTGTAGCGCCTCCCGGGCATCAGTCTTCCGGTGAATTCATCGACGATGATGACCTTTCCCTCTTTGACCATATAATCGACGTCTCTCTTGAAAAGGTAATGGGCCTTCAGGCTCTGGTTGATGGAATGGACCAGGTCCATATGAGCCAGATCGTAGAGGTTGGCGACGCCGAGGTATTTTTCCGACTCAGTCACTCCCTCTTCGCTGATCGACACGGTCCTCGTTTTTTCATCGACCTGAAAGTGCTTTTCTTTCTGGAAACGGCGGACGAGATTATCGACCCGATAATAGATGGCCGTGGACTCATCGGTCGGACCGGAAATGATCAGCGGCGTCCGGGCTTCGTCGATCAAGATGCTGTCGACCTCGTCGACGATTGCGTAGTGGGGCTCACGCTGGACAAGGTCGGAGAGGCGGAATTTCATGTTGTCGCGCAGATAATCAAACCCGAATTCGTTGTTGGTTCCGTAGGTGATGTCCCTCCGGTAGGCCGCGTACCGGTCAGCGTCGGGCATGTCATGCTGAATGGTGCCGACGGTCAGGCCGAGGAAATTGTAGATCGGGCCCATCCACTCGGTGTCCCGTTTGGCGAGATAATCGTTGACCGTGACGACGTGGACTCCCTTTCCTGAGAGGGCGTTGAGGTAGGCGGGGAGGGTGGCGACCAGGGTTTTCCCTTCTCCCGTTTTCATTTCGGAAATCCTCCCCTGGTGCAGGACGACGCCGCCGATGAGCTGGACATCAAAGTGCCGCATCCGGACGGTGCGGTTGGCGGCTTCGCGGACAACGGCAAAGGCCTCGGCGAGGATATCTTCGAGGGAGGCTCCCTGCCTCAGCTTCTCCTTGAATTCGGCCGTTTTTGCCAGGAGTTGGCTGTCGCTGAGTTTTTCGACGGCGGGCTCGAACTCGCCGATGGCCGCGACGTAAGGCTTGAGCTTTTTGAGGTCTCGCTCGTTCTTGGTGCCGATAAATTTCTCAATGAACCACTTGTACATTTCCTATTTTTTAACAGAAAGCCCCCTCCTTGTCAATTTGCCGGAACAGTGAGCACTGAGCCGTGAGCGGTGAGCCGTTATTTTGAATTCGTACGTCAAGAAGGCCCAAAAGGGAAGAATCTAATGAACTTCAGGACATTTTGCGTTTCAAGGCGGGTTTGATCGCAAAACGTTATGACCGGAGGGCTGATTGTGCTGTTATCACTGCTCACAGCTCACGGCTCACTCTGTTTATTGTTCTTGAAGCCGGTCTCTGAGCAGCCGGAGCGACATCGGGTCGACGCGGTCGAAGACGTTGAAGACCGGGAGCTGGGCCGGAGCCCTCTTCTTGAGCGTTTTATAGACGGGAGGAGTCACCAGGAGGACATCGACCGAGCTGAGGACGGACTCGACCTCTGATTCGTTCCCCAGATAGGAGGTCGAGAGCTTCAGATCGCTCCCGAGCTCGGCCTTGAGGAGTTCCTTGTAGAGCTGGATCGAATCTTCGTCCCTGCAGATGAAGCCGAAACTGGCTCCCTTTCCGAGGGCCTCAATCTGGCGCCTTGTCTCGGGAGACATATTGGTGATCAGGATGTGAATGTCGACGGGGAAAGCGCCGATGATCTCGCGGACGTCGTTCACGTGAAAGCCGGTCGTGACAATGGCCTTGAGTTTCTTTTCTTCCTTGAGGATTCTTTGCAGTTCATCTTTCAGGTCTTTGAGCAGGACGGCGTCGACTTTCAACTTCAGATAATCTTCGAGAAACCGGGAAATCTCGTGCACCTGAAGCTGATTGCACTCCGTGAAGATGACCAACTGCCTGGCCCTTTCGGACGTCACCTCCTCGAAGGCACGATCGAGCAGGGTCCTGATCTGGTCTGCGCTCTTCCCGGTCTCGAGAAGCCGCCTGACGGCGGTCCTGAGGCCGACCAGGGGACTGAGCTCTCCCGTGAGCGGGACCTCTCTTGTCGGAGCGGCTTTGTGAAGTGTGGCGAACGTGCCCTTCGCTCTCTGCATCGAGATGAGGCCTTCCTTCTCCAGTTCCTTATAAGCCTTACGCACCGTCTCGAAGTTGATCGAAAGATCCCGGGCCAGCTTGTTGACACCGGGGAGCTGATGGTTGTCTTGGATGACCCCGGTCGAGATGTAGTATTTGATCTGGTCCTTGAGTTGAAGATAAAGCGGAACCTTGTTGTCCTTATCGATGAACCAATTGATCATTGTCTTTACCTCGGATTGGATTCCTCCCATGCCTCGACTCCCATTTTAATTTAGCCGAGGGAGATGTCAAGCCCTTTATACGAATTCGATTCCCTTCCTCGCCCCGGGGGACCATCTCAGCCCAGGCTCTCGGTCAGGACGCGGACCCAATTCCCACCCATAATCTTTTCTATCATGGCCGAGCTATAGCCTTTCTTTTCCAGCGCGTTCTGGATGGTGAAGAAACGTCGGACATTGTTCAGCTCCGGAATCACGCAGTGCTTGGGGAGCTCGTCAAAGCCCAGGACTCCGGCGTGCTGCTTCCACCACGGGAAATAGTTCTGGACGGCTTTGGCATTGTCGTTTTGGACACTCAGGGCGCCGGGGTCCCCGGCGAGCGTGTAAGTCATTTGAAATGCCGACAGAATCGATGCCGCCCACTTTGATGACATGCTCCAACTGGGCAATATAGGAATCGACCGTGGGCACCGCCTCGGTGGTCAACCAAAAGGACATGGAGAAGATGCCCACGACCCCGCCCGAGTCGGCCACTCCCTTGATCACCGAGTCGGGAGTGCAGCGGGCGTTATTGACCAGAGCCCGGCAGCCGGTGTGGGAGACGATGACCGGCTTTTTGCTGGTCTTCAAAACATCGAGGGACATGACCTCATTGCCGTGGGAAAGGTCTGGGATGATCCCCAGGGCGTTCATTTTTTCCAGGGCCCTGAAACCCAGCTCGGTCAGCCCGGTCCAATCTTTGACCAGGCAGCCGCCGGCGAAGATGTTGCCATAATGATGAGTGAACTGGAGGATCCTGAGCCCGAACTCATAGAACGCGTCCATGACCTCGAGGTCGGCCGTGATCGGCTCGGCGCTTTGAAACTGGAGAAAGACCGCGACCTTTCCCCGCTCGAACGCTTCCTTGACCTGGCTGCCTTTGGTCGCCAGAAAGAGGCCCTGGTCGTTTTCATTCAAAAACTTACGAGTCTGAGCCAGAGACTTCAAGCTGGCCGTCAGCTGGCGAACATATTTCCCCTCAATCATCACTCCGGCCGAACAATCCCAGACAAAGCCGCTCAGCCCCGATTTTTTGAGATCGTCTTTGTTCCCGCTGAGGAATGTCAACCCGTCAAAATACAGGGGCTGCGTTTTCTCCAGTCCCTGGGCGAGCAGGGAAGCCCCAGAATTCATCAAGAGGGCAGAGCCCGCCGCTGCGGTCATCGAGGTTGAGATGAAATCCCGTCTCTTCATGACGTCCTCCTTTATCAGAAATACTTTCCGACCAGGGGCTTTAAAAATCACTTCCGGGCTCATAGAGGATGCCGTCCTTGACGACCCGGTGAACCTGTCGGACGTTGCTGATGTCGTCCAGCGGGATTGGCGTTCAGAATCACGAAGTCGGCGAGAATTTTGCCGGTTGTTCACTTCGATGAAGGCATTCACTTGAGGGCCCTTCCGGCGCCGGTTTGATCCTCTTCGTTTGCGCCGGGGCCGGGATCGAAATCACCATGATTAATAAAAAAGCGAAAACAGAAGCCAGTCTTTTTTCCGGGAAGGTCTTGAGGAAATTCGTGAATTCCTCCTTTTTCATTTCCGGGGTGATCGACAGCGAGGATATCGGTCAAACGTCATTTTAAAAAAAAGACTTGACTTTGGTCAATCATAATATGATACATTATTATATATTTTTATATATGTAAAGCTACATATGACGGAATTTCTTAAAGTGCGAATGCGAGGAGGTCACTCTATGCAAAAAAAGGGTTTGGTTTTGGTTCTTCTCTTGTTTCTGTTTTCTGGGTTAGTTTTTACTCAGGTCCGGACCGGAATCTTAACGGGACGCGTAACGGACGAGCAGGGAGAGCCCCTGCCCGGCGTTAACGTTACGATCACCAGTCCGGCCCTGATCGAGGGAAAAATCGCCGGTATGACCAGTGAACGCGGTTTGTACCGGTTCTTCAATCTCCCCCCCGGCGTCTATTCCCTTAAGGCGGAAATCCAGGGGTTCTCTGCCTACGAGCAGTCCGACATCAGAATCAGACTGGGACTGACCTCGACGGTTGATTTTCAGATGAAGGCCGGAAAGATTGAAGCGGAGGTCCAGGTCATCGCTCAGAGCCCGATGGTGGACGTGGAAAGCAACAAGCTTTCGACCAATTTCACCACCGAGATGTTGGCCAAGCTTCCCTCTCAAAGAAACCTGGAAGCTTTCTTCAAACTGACTCCCGGAATGATCGTCGATTTTGGAGCCGATCCGAAATACCCCGAGCGGGCCGCTTTCGGCAGCGGCTCCCGGGAGAATTACTACAGCGTCGACGGGACCTATCTCACTGATCCCGGCGCCGGAACCCAGATGATTTATTGGAACTATGACATCATCGAGGAGGCCCAGGTCGAGGGAACAGGGCATGATGCCCAATACGGGAATTCGGCCGGCGCCGTCATCAACGTCGTCACCAGGTCCGGTGGGGACAAGTTTAGCGGCCTGGTCAATGTCTATTATCGCGATCAGCACATGCAGTCCGAGAATTTCAAGGGGACCGGACTGAGCGGCTCGACCAACGCCATCAAGAACGAGTGGGAAGGGTCCGTCAACCTGGGTGGTCCCATCGTGAAAGAGAAAGTCTGGTTCTTCTTGAGCGGCGACCACTTGCCCACCAATTCCACGACGGTCGGCTTTCCGGCAGACATCAATCGCAAGCAGTACTATGGCTTCGGCAAGATCACGAGCCAGCTCGGCGCTAAGAACAAGCTCTCCTTCATGTACAATTACAGCCGGGACACGCTGAACCACATGTTCGCCAGCCAATTCCGAACGCCCGAATCCACTTTGAATTCCCGGCAGTGGACCTCGGCGTTTAACCTCCAGTGGAATTACATGGTTTCGAACAATTCTCTCCTGGAAGTCCGAGGGGCCTTCGTGGACAGAGCCACGACCTATAATTCCAATGCCGATGGTCCCAGCTATTATGAGCTGACAACTGGAATGATGACCAAAAGCGCTGGATTTCATAACGAACAAACACGCCGCCGCTATCAATTCCAAGCCTCCTATTCTCATTGGGCGGAAGGCTTTCTGGGTGACCATGACCTTAAGGCCGGGGTCGAATTTGAACAGGGCGAATCAGGTTACAATGGGTACATGCAGTCGGCCGTTCCAGGCGGACCCTCTTTTATTTATACGTACAACGGTGAACCTTACATGTATGAGACCGCTGTGCCTTCCCACCTTCTATCGAACAATATTTTCCGCGGCTACAGCGGGTATGTCCAGGACACCTGGAAAGCGGGAAGCCGTCTGAATTTGAATTTGGGCGTGCGTCTCAGCAATGTTCAGAGCATCATTCCGGTTCAGGAAAAAGTCACGAGCTCGGTCACGGAATACAAGTTCACCAATCTCGAGCCGAGGGTGGGTTTTGTTTATGACCTGTCGACGGGAAACCACCAGATGGCCATCAAAGCGCATTATGGCCGGTACTATACAAATTCCATGGCTCTGGGCCTTCTGAATCCGAATTCTCAGACATATTACCTGTACTTATTGTTCGGCGGCACACCCTATTTGATCGGCATCTATGGTCCGACCGATGCCGCGGCCGATCCTAATCTCAGACGGCCCCACTCGGACGTCTTCGTCCTGGGATTTGAAACCAGTATAACAAAGCACCTCTCCTTCAAAGTGAACGGTATTTATAAGAAGGCCAAAGACTTTATCGGTCCCATCGACAATAACATTACCGCGCAGTGGTACGATCCTATTCAGGTGACCAACCCGATCACGAACTCGCTAATGACCGTTTACAACAAGAACCTGAACGCGCCGCTCGTTTCTCTCAATTATTATACGAATCCGGCCCAGGCTGACCGACAATACAAAGGAATCCAGTTCATCCTCGAAAAGAGCCTGTCGGATCGTTTCCAGTTCCTTTTCTCCTATACGCTGAGCAAAGCGGATGGCATGGTTCCTCTCGGAGTGTGGGGGAGCGGAGGTATGACGGCTTCCGGCACCTGGAACAATCCGAACATGTACATCAATACGCGAGGCAATCTTGACCTCGACAAGACCCATGAGGTCAAGTTCAGCGGTGTCTATTACGCTCCTTGGGGAATAATCGTCGGTCTAAACTACATCGGACAGTCGGGAGCACCTTACTCTAGGTATTTCAATGTCAAATTTGAACCAGGGTCCGACGAGATTTAATGCGGAGACACCCGGAACACAACGGACTCCCTTCCAGAGCATGCTTGACGTCCGGGTCGAAAAGAACTTCGCCGTCGGTCGGGTCAGGCCGAGCATTTTCTTCGAAGCTTTTAACCTGCTCAATAGCAACACGGCGATCGGCACTGGCGCGCTTTTTGGAAGTCCGACCTACGGCCAGACAACCGCGATCCTGCCGCCCAGGATTTTCAGAGTCGGCCTGGGCTTGAATTTTTAGAGTTGATCGCTTCCAAAAAAGCAGATATTCGCAGGCACTCACTTGAGACCGGGTGAGTGCCCGCTCTTTTTTTCTCGAATAGCCTCTCTCTGGAACGGAGATAACACCTTTTTATTGATACAACAACAAGGGCGCGGCCAAATCCAACGGGGGAAAGGGGACCGTTCAAGAAGGAGGGGAGAGCTCTCTAATTGAAGAGGGCGATCAGCCCTCCCGTATGCCAGAAAAGGACATTATCGCGGCGCGAAAACAAGCCCTTCCGGCAATAATCCAAAAGCGCGGCCGCCGTCTTGCTCGTGTAGACAGGATCGAGGAAGATCCCTTCCGACCGGGCAAACAAGGAGGTTGCGGCTTCCGCCTCTGGACTGGTCATTCCATAGCCCTTGCCTATGTGGCTATCATCCACCCAGAGCTGATCGGGTGTGAGCGAATCAGCCAACCCCAGCCTGCTCAGCATCGGATTGGCGGCGCCGATGATCCTTTCCTTGATGCTGGCAGAGGGATCATCGGGGCTTATCCCGGCGATGCGGAGACGGTCTCGTTTGAAGAGTCTTTTTCCCACTTCCAGCCCGGCCTGAGTCCCGCCTGATGAGCTCCCGATAATGATGACATCGAACTCCAGGCCCAGTCGGGCTTCTTGGGTCAGGAGTTCTTCAAAGGCTGCGGTCATGCCGAATGATCCGATCTCGTCCGAGGCTCCCAGGGGAATCTGGTAGACGATCTCGCCGCGGGCCTTGAGGTCGCGGGAGATATCTTCCATCTTCGCTGAACGCTCATCCCTCGTTCCCACGCCCACGATTTCCACACCGAGGAGATTCGTCAGGAACAGGTTTCCCTTGGGTTGATCGGGGATGTCTCCGCTCAGAATGAGGATGCATTTCAGACCCAACCTCCGGGCCACCATCGCGGTCACCCGGGCGTGATTGGATTGGACGGAGCCGATCGTGAGGACGGTCGTGGCCTTTTTCTTGACGACATCGGCCATGACATATTCGAGCTTTCTTATTTTATTGCCTCCGATTAGGAAGCCGGTCGAATCGTCGCGCTTGATATAGATCTGGGGAGAGCCGGGGAATTCTTTCCGGATTCGGTCGCATCTCTCAACAGGAGTCGAGAAATTGGCGAGACTCAGCCTCGGAATGCTCTTGTACTTTCTTAAGGGCCCCTGGTCTGTTTTCAAAAGCCTATCTCCTTTAGACCTTAAGTCGGAACGAGCTTTATTTATTTGTATATTATTATATATCAATTATTTTAATGTCAATAAGAATCTTTGGACGCATTTTATTTCCATTGACTTGGATTCCGAAATCCTTAAGATAGCTAATCGTGCCTCCCCGGAAACGCCTCCCTCTCATCATTTTCCTGGTGTTTCTGGCCACCATCCTTGCTTATTTCGTCTATGACCTAACATCCATCAGGAATGATATGACCGATTTTCAGGTTTGCTTTCAGGGGGGACAACGGATCTTGGCGGGAGAAACTCTCTATCGGCCCTCGGACGGCCATTTGCAGAACAAATATTCACCTTTCTCCGCGGTGTTATTCTCTCTTTTCACCTTTGTTCCCTATGAAACGGCGAAGATTCTCTGGTATTATCTGGAATGGATTTTTCTGGCTGGAGCCTTTTATCTTTCGCTTCGACTCCTTCCGGTGCGAAACAAATCGGCGATCTTCCTGATCGGATTTTCTTTGCTCATCCTGGCCAAGTTCATCGGGCGGGAATTCGAGCTCGGTCAAATCAACACCCTGATCATTTTTCTTTTGGTTTTATCGCTCGGCCGCAGTCTCGCGGGAGACGAGGCAAAGGGCGGACTTGCCTACGGCTTCTCCCTTTTTTTTAAGCCGTATGCCCTGATTTTTTTACCCTATTTTTTGCTCAAAAAAAAATTCCGGCTGGTCGCCCTCGGGGTCGTGACGCTTCTCTTCGGCTTATTGCTCCCGGCCGCCTTTTATGGTTTCCGCGGGAATCTCATGGTGCTTAAAGAATGGGTGAGCACGTTATCCAACTCGACGCCGGCCCTGCTCACGGCCGGAGACAACGCCTCTCTCTACGCCTTTATCCTCAAGCACATAAACGCAGGATCCAGAACACTGGCCGATCTCTTGATCCTTCTGGTCGTTTTTTTCTTGGTCTATATTTTTCTGAAAATGATCAAGACGGGGGGGCGAGGTCGACCTCGCCCGGCCTGAGGTCCTGGAAGGGTCTTTTCTCTTTATCCTGATCCCGGTTCTTTCCCCTCTGGGTTGGTACTACAATTATCTCTACGCGGTCCCCGCCATCATGCTCCTTCTCAATTCCCTCGATCGCTTCAAGCCTGTCTGGAAGTATATCTTGATCGCCGATTTTCTCGTCATCGGGGGAAGCCTGAGAGAGGTCCTGGGCAAGACGCTTTTCCGTTTTTATACCCACCAGTCTCTGGTGGTTATCAATTTTCTGGTGTTGCTTTTTTTCCTTTTTTATGGCCGGGCCAAGAAATACTTCTGAAAACGCCTGCCCGGAGAGAGTTTCACTTTTTCCCCAGGATTTCATCGACCAGAGGCCCGGCATCATACACTTTTCGCAGGGCTTCGATGATGCCGAGTCCGTGGACCATCACCGAGCGCGAAGTCTCGTCCTCATAGACGAACCGGGTGGGAAGCGATTGGATGTTTCCGTCAAAGAGAACACCCACAAATTCGCCCTTTCGGTTGACCAGCGGAGAGCCGGAGTTGCCTCCGATCGAGTCGCAGGTCGCGACGAAGTTCAGCGGGGCGCCGAGGCTCAAGGTCCCTCGTTTGGCGATAAAGCTGGGAGGCAGCTCATAGGGCGGCTTGTCCCCGAACTTCTTGGAGCGATCATACAACCCGGCAAAGGTCGTTTCGTAGGGAATCTTCCTGCCGTTTTCGGTGTAACTCTTGACGACGCCGAAGCTCAACCTCAGAGTGCCGGTGGCATCAGGCGCTATCGAAGTCCCCCTGAGCTTGAACATCGCCTGGGCGATCAAAGCGCCGTTCTTGTTTTCGACGGCCTCGACTTCCTTCTCGTAGCGCGACCGTAGGCCCCGCGAGACCGGATCCACCAAAAGGGCCAGTTTGATCATCGGGTCTTCCGAGAGATAAACCGCTTCGATCCCGCCTTCAATAAACTCTTTTCTGACTTCCAGGCTTTTGAGCTTGGTGCCCGAGATGAGCATCCCGGCCACGTCTTCTGCCCGCCGGTCGCCCAGCAGCCATTTGATCTCCTGGTAACCGGCCAGCTCTTCCTGAAATTGCTTCAGGGAATCAGTCAATTTGTAGATTTCGAATTCGTCATAGATCGGAGAGGGGGAGAGAAGAGAACGCTGGACCGAAGCCAGATTGGAATCCCGGAATTCCCTCAGCCGCTCGGAGTTGGGCTTGCCTTTTTCCTGGGCCAGCCGGACGAGCGACCGGGCGATCCCAAAATAGACGGTATTGAACGCCTGCCCTCTTTCAAAACAGGCCAAAGGCTTGAAGAAATCCGAAAGCCTTTTCTGGGCTTCGGCGATTTCATCCCAGGCTTGGCCATGGATTTTTTGAAGATCCGGGTTCTTGGAAATAGTCTCGCGCAGCTCCTTCTCTTCAGCGGCTTTCTTGGCCATGAGCTTCGAGTCCAAGAGCCCTGATTGATAGCCGGTTGTCGCCTTCAGGCTGTTTTCGATCCCGAAGAGGTTCCGCAGAGCAATCCTCGTCTCCTCGGCGCCCCGGCTGGAGTACTCATGGAGAAGAGCCTGGCGGCGTTTGTAGTTGGCGAGGGTGAATGGATAGCTCACGTCTCGCAGGAACTCGAGCTGAGAATAGGTCAAAAGTCTCCCCGTGCTCCCCGGGTTTCCGGAACAGAAGACCAGATCGCCCTCCCGGAGCGGCTTGGTGCTCCATTTGAGGTAGTGCGGGGTGACTCCAGGCTTGCCGTTCTCATAAACCCGGAAAAGGGAGATATCCAAGTCGTATCTCGGATAGGTGAAGTTATCCGGATCGCCTCCGAAAAAGGCGATGGCATATTCAGAGGCAAAAACAAGCCTGACGTCGGTATAGACCTTATATTGATAGAGATGGTACATCCCGCCCGAGAAGAGGTTGACCACGGCGCATTTGAGGCCGGTCTTATCCGAACAGTCCTTCTCCAGAAGGGCGATGATCTTTTCCCTCGCCTCTGCCGCTTCGGCCGGGCTGGTGCCTTGCTTCTCCGCCCCCAGAACTTGAGGCGTGACATCCTCGATCTGTTCAAGGACCCACAATTCGACGCCGGGACATTTGAGCTCTTCTGACCTGGAGCGTGCGTAAAACCCCGTCTTCATCAGGTCTCTCTCTTTGGTGCTGAGGTTCTGGATGAGCCCCTGGCCGACATGGTGATTTGTCAAAACGAGTCCTTCGGCGGAGACAAAAGAAGCCGAGGCGCCGCCGAAGCGGACCGAGGAAAGCCGGAGATGGCTCAGCCATTCGGGTGTCGCCTCAAAATTGTACTTGGACTTGAGCCATTTTGAGGGAGGAGCATTGTACAACCACATTCCCTCGTCTGCAGACAGGGGAGCAAACAGCGCCAAGACAAGAACAACCAGGCAGGCCTTGGAAAAGAACTTTTTCATCGAATCTCCTTTCAGACCTCTGATATTGATTCATCCATCTTAGGTTGGTTTTTGCTGAAATGCAATAACAGTCTCCAAGTCAAGACTGGTGAGCGGCTGAGCCGTGAGCCGACCTCCACAATATACTGCGCCTGATCGTCATCCCGTCGATCATCGCCTAGTAATATTATCGGATTACTGTTATTATAGAATAATCATGGTTATTGCCATGAATGAATCAAAAGAGGTATGCTGTGAGGCCATGGACGCGAAAAAAGAGGCCTTAACCCTGATCGAAGCCCCCCGCGATACACCTCTCAGGATCAAGGCTATCCTGGGAGGGGAGGGGATACGGCGGCGGCTTTTCTGCCTCGGCTTCCACATCCACGACCTGATCGAACTGGACTCCGAGGCCATCCTCAGGGGCCCGGTCCTGGTTAAGAACTTAACCGCCGACACGACCGTCGCCCTGGGCAGGGGGATTGCTCAAAAGATCGTGGTTGAACTCGCCCATGAGCAGAGATAGAAAACCGGTCGTGGTTTTTGTCGGACAGCCCAATTCAGGGAAGAGCACTCTTTTCAATTCGATCGCCGGGCTCAAAGCCGAGACCTCAAATTTCCCCGGCACGAGCGTCAAGCACACCCACTCCGAGGTCAACATCGAAGGCCGGCTCCTGAAGGTCATCGACCTCCCGGGCACCTACTCCCTCTGCCCCGCCGACCCGGCCGAAAAAGTGGCTCTGACCCATCTGTTCCAGGAGAAGCCGGACCTCGTGGTCAACGTGGTCGATGCCTCGATCCTGGGGCGAAGCCTGGAGCTGACCCTTGAGCTCATCGAGCTCGGGCTTCCGATGATCGTGGCCCTGAACATGATCGACCTGGCCGAGAAGAAAGGGATTAAAATCGACGTCCCGGGCCTGGCCAAGCTTCTCGGCGTCCCGGTCGTGGCCGTGATCGCTTCGCGCGGCATCGGGGTCAAGGAACTGCTCGACCAGGTCTTTATGACATTCGACCGGGGGCAATCCATTCAACCGCCCCGCTGGTCCAAGGACGTGGAAGACAAGATTGAAGAGCTCGAGCGCCTTCTCCCTCTGGATTACCCCGTCGTCGCCAACAAAAGGTTCACTGCGATCAAGATGATCGAAGCCGACAAGCTGTTCTGCAACGAGATCCTGAAGGAGCTGGATCCCGTTTTGAAACGCCATCTCGACCGCATCAGGGGGGAGATCGAAAGCGACCGGAACGCGCCGGCCTACGAGGTCGTCTCCGCGGAGAGGCACCACCTAGCCCTCAAGGTCGCGGAGGGAAGCAGCCGCGTTTTTCGGGGGAAGCGGGTGAGCTGGGACAAGAGGGTCGACGATATCATTATGCACCCGTTCCTGGGTTATCTGATTTTGCTGGCTGTCCTCATGGCCTTTTTCTTTCTCATCTTCAAAATCGGAAGCCCTCTAGAGACTCTGCTTCTCAGACCTCTGGGTTCGTTCCGGGACTACCTGGCGTCGATCCTTGGTTCAGGTCTTCTTTTCCATCTGGCCGACGGACTGATTCAGGGGATTGCGGGGGGCTTCGCCATCGTATTGCCCTATTTTATTCCGCTTCTTTTATTCATGGCTTTTTTAGAGGATCTTGGCTATCTGGCGCGAGCCGGGTTCCTGCTCGACGCCTTCATGCACCGGATCGGCCTGCACGGCAAGTCCGTATCGCCGTTTATCCTCGGTTTCGGCTGCAACGTCCCCGCCATCGTCTCAACGCGCATCCTTGAGTCGCGCCGGGACCGGATCATCACATCCCTCTTGATCCCGTTTATCCCCTGCTCTGCCCGGACGACCATCATCCTGGCGCTGGTCGCATTTTATCTTGGCCCCTGGGCGGCGCTCGCCTTTTATGTGTTTAATATTTTGTTGGTTGCTTTATTGGGGCGCCTCATCACCCTGTTCGCCAAAACGCCCTCTCCCGGGCTGATCCTGGAGATCCCTTCCCTAAAGCTCCCTTCGCTGCGGAGTATAATCCAAAAAACCTATTTCCAACTCAAATCTTTTTTGAATTTTGCCTGGCCACTTCTCATCGTCGGCAGCGTCGTCCTCAGCCTGCTCCAATTTTTTCACCTGGACCGGCCGATCAACACGGTCCTCTCGCCCCTGGTCGTGGCGGGGCTGGGACTGCCGAAGGGTTTGGGGGTGACGCTCGTCTTCGGGTTCTTGAGAAAAGAGCTTTCTTTGATCATGATGCTTCAAGCCTTGGGAGTGAGCTATTCCACTCTTCTTACGGCGGTCACCAAACATCAGCTTCTCGTGTTCACGGTGTTCGTCAGCTTTTTCATCCCTTGCCTGTCGACCTTCGCCATCCTCTGGAAAGAAGTCGGGAAGAAGGTCGCCTTTCTTTCCGCGGGGTTGAGCATCGCCGTGGCGATCATCCTCGGCTGGCTGATCAAGATCATAGTCTGAGTGAGCACGGAGCGGTGAGCAGTGATTTGATAACGGAACGACGCCCCCCAGTCTTCCACCGATTCTGTGTATAACCCTGTTGAAAAGTGAAGGAATTCGGCTTTAATAGATTGACCTGCATCGACTTCCAGCACATTGCACATGTTTCGGGGCTTCACGGCTCGCAGCTCAATCTTTTTTGACGAGCCGCCGAGATAAGCGATCAAGACGGTTTTTTTGTCGTCACCGGCTGGGCATCCGAACTCCGTCGACCGTCGGAATCCATTTTAGCGGAAAGCGATAAGCGTCTGTGGGCAATTTCGGGAACTACTAAAAAGTTTCATAAAGCTCGAAGATTCGATATAATATTATAAATAGCAAGTGTTGGCGAGGACAGATAGGTCGGCCGCAATCGACGGTTCAGGGGTGACGGATCCCAACCCCCGGACAGGCGAGCCCCGTAGTTGTCCGGGAGATCTCTTCTGGGGCCGTGGATTCTGAGCTCGAGGGCAAGAGGTTAGAAGCCATGAGAATGAAATTCGCCGGCATCCGAAGGAAAACAGAGTTTTCTCCCAATCATGTCGAAAACGATCTCTCGATCATCAACCTGACCTCCGAGAATTTGAAGAGGCTCGGGGCTGAGATCGCAATGTACGATGAAGGCGAAATCACTCCCGACTCGATCAAAGAAGACCTCGTGTTCTCGATGGTTCAGGGGCCCGTGGGGACGTCCGTCCTGAAGAGATTTTCTCAGGGGCGGCGTGTGCTCATCATCAACTCACCCGAAAGCGTTTCAAATTGCTACCGGACCAACATGGTCAAGCTGTTGCCTCGGGAACGGGATTCCGTTTCCCCGAAGTGAGATCATAAAAACGTCGCCGGCAGGTCCCAGTGGCTCGATATTCGACGGATTCGGGGGAAAAAAGCTCTGGCTTAAAAGAGGCGACGTCCATGCGGTCCACCGGGAGGACGTGAGTCTGGTCTACAGCTCGGATGAGGTCCGGTCTCTGTTGGGGGAGTTCAATCAGCGAGGGATCAAATCGGCGATTCTTCAGGAGCATCTGGACGGAGATACTGTGAAGTTCTACTCCGTCCGGGGTTCTGATTTTTTCCATTGGTATTATCTGAATGGAGTCAACCGGACTCCCTTTAGCTTGGAGCGCCTCAAAGAGCTGGCCCGGCTGTCTGCGGACATCCTCGGGCTCTTTGTTTTCGGAGGAGACGCCATCATCGCGCCCAACGGCACGATCACAATCTTTGATATCAACGACTGGCCGAGCTTTGCCCCGATCCGTGACCGCGCCAGTCAGGAAATAGCGAATCTTATATTCAAGAAAGCGGAGGACTTTTATGACGGGAGAAGCTGAGAGCAAAGAGGCACTTGTCCGCACCGAGATCCCCGGCCGGGAATCAACGGGATGGTTTGAAGTTGAACAGAAATACATGTCGCCGGGAGTGCAAACGATATCGTCGCTTATCGAAAATAGCTTTTGAGAAGGGACAGGGCTGCATCCTCGAAGACGTCGATGGGAACCGCTTTATCGATTTTTTTGCCGGCGTCGGGGTGGCCAGCCTCGGGTACAATCATCCCCGCTATGTCCGGGCCCTCCAGGAACAGGTGGCCAAGGTCCACGTCGGGAGCTTTACCTCTAAGGTCAGAGCCGAGCTGACCAAGCTTCTCGCCGAGATCGCCGTCGGTGACCTTCGCCGGCCCCAGTACTTCAGCAGCGGCGCCGAGGCGGTTGAGGCGGCCTTCAGACTGGCAAAATCCTACACCAAGAAAAGTGAGTTTCTGGGCTTCTGGGGAGGTTTCCACGGCAAGACCCTCGGAGTGCTGGGGCTGCTGGGCGATGAATTCAAGCACGATCTGGGTCCTCTGCCTCCGGGCATCTACCTGACGCCTTATGCCAATTGCCGTCACTGCATCCTAAACCAGAGGTTATCCCGGATGCGACTTCGCCTGCGTGGATTTCATCAAAAAAAAGATCAAACTCGAAACGACAAATAACGTCGCGGCGATCATCGTTGAGGCGATTCAAGGGACGGCCGGGAACGTCGTTCCCCCGGAAGGATATCTGATGAGATTAGGGAGTCTGGCTCATGAGATGGGCGCCCTGCTCATCGTCGATGAGATGATCACCGGTTTCGGAAGGACCGGCAAGATGTTCGCTTGCCAGCACGAGGATATCGTGCCCGACATCATCACCATCGGCAAGGGATTTGGCGGGGGCTATCCGATCACCGGAGTCATGTCAAGGGACGAGATCGTGTTTTCCAAGCCGTTCGGAAACCCCAGCGGGAGCTCCTCGAGCTACGGGGGGAATCCTCTCGCCTCAGCGGCGGCCTATGCGACTGTCCGGACCATCCTGGATGAGGATCTTGTTCAAAACTCGGCCCGCGTCGGAAGTTTCATGCTCGAACGGCTCTCCAAGTTCAAAGAGAGATTTTCCTTTGTGGGCGATGTCAGAGGCAAGGGCCTGATGATCGGAATGGAGCTCGTCAAGGGCGCCGGCTCCAAAGAGAAGCTCGACAAAGTCTATACCAGAATGATTTTTCAGGAGTGTCTCAAGCGGGGACTTCTGATCATGGGATACAACCCGGATATCCGAATCAACCCCCCCTTGATCATCTCCAGGGAAACCGCCGAGGAAGGAATAGCGATCATGGAGAGCGCGTTTTCCGATGTCGCGGATAGAATCAACCTTTAAAGACAGGGATCTCGAGGAGACCCTGGACGTTTATTTTTATCGTCCGTTTGGCTATGTTCTGGCGAGCCTCGGCAGAGGTCTTCGCCTCTCCCCAAACTTGATCACGGTCCTGAGCATGGTCTCCGGGGTCATCGCCGGACACCTTTTTTATTATCCGTCATTGAAATTGAACGTCCTGGGCATGATCGTTCTCGTCTTTTCCGAGGCCCTGGACAGCGCCGACGGCCAGCTGGCCCGGATGACCGATCAAAAGTCAAAACTGGGCAGAGTTCTCGACGGCGTTGCCGGAAACGTCATCTTTATCAGTGTCTATGTTCATATCTGCCTGAGATACATTTCGGGCGGAGGGTCTTGGGCCATCTTCGCTCTGGCCGCCACGGCCGGGTTGTGCCATTCCTTTCAGAGCGCTGTCGCGGACTTCTATCGCAATGCCTATCTCTATTTTGTCAGGGGGCCGGCTAAGAGTGAATTCGAGGATTCTGACCGTGTCGCGCCTCAGTACGCGAATCTGAAGTGGAGGCAGAGTGTCATTCTGAAATTCTTGATGAGAGTTTATCTCAACTATACCCGGCAGCAAGAACTCCTGACAAAGGGATTTTTCCGGCTCAGGAACGCGACGAGGGAGAAGTTTGGAGAAGAGATTCCCGCCTGGCTGGCCAAGGAGTATGCGCTCAGAAACGGACCGATGATCAAGTATTATAATATCCTGACGACGAACACGAGAATCTTGGCTCTGTTCCTTTTCTTGGTCCTGAAGCGGCCCGAGTGGTTCTTTGTCTTTGAGATCATCATTTTGAACGGGCTCCTTATCTTTGTTCTTATGAAGGAGCATGAGATCAGCCGGGACCTGCTGGTCAGGATTCAGTCATGAGGCGCGAAACCTAAATGTATACGCGGCGCGATTATCGGACTCGGGAAAATAGCCCTGACCGGGCACCTGCCTGCCTACCTGGATTCCCGGATCAGCTCCAGAGCGAGAATTGTCGCCGCGGTTGAGATCGAGCAGAAAAGCCGGGAGAATGCGGCCGGCCTCATGCCCGATATCCCCGTTTACGCGACGCTGAGGGAATTGCTGGAGCATGAGAAGGTCGATTTCATCGATATCTGCACTCCTCCCTCCTTCCACCCCGAAGCCCTCGAGGTGGGGCTCGAGAACAGCCTCCACCTTGTCTGCGAAAAACCTCTCTCGAGTTCGGTCGAGGAAGCACGCCGGACAGCGGAGCGGCTGAAGGAGAGGCCCGATCTGGTCTTTATGGCCTGTCATCAGTACCGCTACTCACCCGTTTGGCGCCGGTTCAAAGAATTCATCGAGAATGACTCCGAGTCGGCCCGCTATCTGGTTCAGTTTGATGTCTTCCGAACCCAGGCAGACCCCGGGTATTTTGTCGCTCATCCGAATTGGAGAACGGAGCGTTCGATGAGCGGGGGTGGAATCCTGGCTGATACCGGTCTCCACTATATCTATCTTTCTTCCTGGATGCTCGGCAGCCCCCGGAGCGTGACCGCCAGATCCTACAACTTGACCCATCGGGAGATCGGCGTTGAAGACACAGCTTTGGTTTGGCTCGATTTTGAATCGGGCGTAGCAGCGATAACCCTCACCTGGGGAGCCGACCGGCGGGCTAACTCCGCCCGCCTGGCCTGCCGGAGCGGGAGCCTTGTCTACGACGGCCGGACGATTGAGAAACACATCGGCCGCGAAAAGGAAACCATACTCGTGCCGGACGCTTCAGATAAGTCCCACTATGTGTCCTTGTATGTTTCCCTCTTCGAAGAATTCGTCCAGAGGATCGACTTGAAGCAAACAAGCCGGGACGAGGTGGACGGGGCTTGCCGGGCCGTCGAGATTCTTCATGCCGCCTACGAGTCTTCTCGCACGGGACGTTCGGTTCCCCTGGGTACGGTATGATGGCCAAGAAAATAAGGCTTATTTTTTTCGGCCTCGGGTTGGCCTTTTTCTGCTATCTGGTCTCGGATTTTGGGATCAAGAATATTTATTTGAACATCCAGAAAACCGGCTGGTGGCTGGGCCCGGTCATTGCGACCTGGGGAATAGGCTACTTTTTCAATACCCTAACCTGGCGGGCGATCTTGGGGAAAGAAGCCGGGGAAGTCGGCTTCTGGAAGTTGTACGGAATCAACCTGAGCAGCTTTGCCCTCAACTACGTGACTCCTTTTATCAACCTCGGGGGAGAGCCCTACCGGGCCATGTCGATTCAGGAAGTGACCGGTTCGCATCGGGCCATCTCCTCGGCCATCCTGTTCAGGATGGTCCATACCCTGGGTCATTTTTTCTTTTGTTTGGGCGCCGTTATCGTCGCCGGGATTCTGGGCTCTTTTCCCGGGAAGACGAGGCTGGCTCTTCTGGTGATCGGCCTTGTCCTCCTGCTTTTGATCGTTTTCATCTTCTCGGCTCATAAGAAGGGAGTCCTGGAGGTTTTCCTCAGGGTCCTTTCGAAGTTCACTCCCCTGAAGTTTTTGGCTTCGAGGCTCGACAAATGGGAGACCTCCCTGCTCACGATCGATCGCTACATCAGGGAGCTATATAACCAGCGCAGACGGGTATTTTATCGGGCTCTTTCTTACGAGGTTTGTTCCCGGTTGGTCGAGTCCCTTGAATTCTTCTTTATTCTCAATTCCGTGGGCTACAGGATCACGGTCTTGGACGCTTTTTACATCAGCGCCGGGTCTTCAATGATCATGAACGCTTTTTTCTTCATACCGTTTGAAATGGGAACAAGGGAGGGATCCTTTTACCTTTTGATGGGAACGATGAGCTTTCCCGCTGGGATCGGCGTCTACGTCGGGTTGGTCAGCAGAATCAGGGAATTCTTCTGGATCATCACCGGCTTGGGGATCGTCCAGTTGAGCGGCCGCCGGGTGGCGTCCGCTAAGAGCCTCGTCATGCCGGACCTGGAAAACCATGATTAGAGCCGTATTGTTTGATTTCGGAGGAACCCTCGACACCGACGGGGTCCACTGGAGCGAGAAATTCTGGGAGATCTATGAGAGGCTTCGCCTTCCCGTCTCCAAAGCCGATTACGAACGGGCCTACGTTTATTCGGGAGATCAGATTTCGAGCGGAGTCATCAAACCCGGCGATTCGTTCCTGACCATGCTGGAGCGACAGGCCTACTTCCAAATGATTTATCTCAAGGAACACGGGAAACTGGAATCGGCGGAAAACTTATCTGCACTCGCAAAAAAGGTGGCCGATCAGGGCTACAGAGATGTCCGTGCGGTTGTGAGAACGGCCAGAAAGACGCTCGATCGGCTCAAAGACAGATACTTCCTGGGACTCGTCTCCAATTTTCTCGGAAACCTCGAAGAGGTCGTGACCGAACTCGGGCTTTCCGGCTATTTTCAGTGCATCGTCGATTCCGCCCGGGTTGGCGTTTCCAAGCCCGATCCCGGTATCTTCGAGATCGCTTTGAAAAAGATTCGAATCACGGCGCCGGATTCGGTTGTTGTGGGCGATTCCTATGACCGGGATATCGTTCCCGCGAAGAAACTCGGCTGCCTGACCCTCTGGGTTTATAAAAGAAGCTGGAAAGAACCGGAGGAGACGTGCGCGGCCGATTTTACGGTGGACTCGATCGCCAAGATTCCTCGCCTGCTCAGCCGGAGTCAGATGCTCTCCTGAAGAAATCTCTCGGCTTCCTCGATGTCCGAGGCGTGGTCGACGTCGATGATTTTCGAAAAAGGAAAGGCTCTCAGGACGTAGCCCCGCCGGAGGAGGAGGCGCAAAAAATTGCGCAGCCTCACGACGCCGCTGCCGAGAGCGAGGTCCATCTCATCGAAGATCCGGGGGGAAAAGTAATAAATCCCTCCGGTCGCCCAGTCCAGGCTCCCCTGAGTGTCCATGAATCCCAGAATCGTCTGGTTTTCATCAATATCGACACAAAGGGGCTTCTCGTCGCAGATAAAACCGGTGACCGCCAGAACCCCGTCCGCATTCTTTGACGAAACCGCGAACCTGATAAAATCCTGGAATTCGCTCTCCCGAAAAACCGCATCGACCGTGGTCAGACAAAACGGCTCTCCCCGAAGTTTCGGGGCCAAGGCGAAGAGGGTGTGCATCGAGCTCGGAGTGGAGAGGAGCTGGCAATCCAGCGGGATCCCAAAATCGATCGATTCCAGGTAAGCCTTAACTTCCGGAAAAGAGGAGTTGATGATCATGTGGAGCGAGGTCGCCCCGTGACGGGCCGCGATGCGCAAGATCCTCTCGGTCAAAGGCACGCCGCAGACCCTGATCATCGGTTTTGGAACCAGGATTCCCTCGTCCTTCAGACGAGATCCCTCACCCGCGCCGATGACCGCAAACTTCATCTCCGGACGCTCCTGTGGAGTGATTATATGCGGAATCTCTTATCTTGGGAAGAGGAGGAGGCAAGCGGGGCTTCGCGCCATCAAATCCTTTTCAGAAGCTCCTCGGCCACTTTGGGACCCGTGATTTTGGCAAGCTCGGCGAGGCCCGCCTTCCTCATCGCCGCGGTGCTTCTGTAGAGGGACAAGAGCGCAGCCTTCCGCTTTTTCCCCAATCCGGGGACATCGTCCAGCACGGATTCGAAGCTCCTCTTCTCCCTCCGTCGCCGGTGAAAGGAAACGGCGAAGCGGTGCGCTTCATCGCGGATATTTTGAAAGAGCTTGAGGGCCGGGGAAGTGCGGTCGAGCCGGATTCCCTCCTTGTGATCCGGCGAGAAGATCGTCTCCTCTCTCTTGGCCAACGAAACGACCGGAATATCAGCGGCGCCGACTGCGGCCAGGGATTTGAGCGCCGCCCGGAGCTGACCCTTGCCTCCGTCCACAAGGATCAAATCGGGCCTCTCTCTTTTTTCCTCCAGGATCTTGGTGTATCTCCTCCTGATGACTTCTTCGAGGCTGGCAACGTCATTGGGCCCACGGACGGATTCTATTTTGTATTTCCGGTATTTCTCTTTTTGGGGAAGTCCGTCTTCGAAGACCACCACTGAGCCGACGGATTCCTCGCCTCCGGTGTTCGAGATGTCGTAGCCCTCGATCGTTCTCGGAAGAGTCGGGAGGCCCAGGGCGGCCATGGCCTGATGCGCCGGCGAGGCCTCGTCCTTCTTTTTATAGAGAAGGATTTCGGCGTTCCGGTTGGCGAGCTCGACGAGGCCCTTGTATTTTCCTCTGACCGGGGTCACGATCTCAATTTTCTTGCCCTTTTCTCCGGACAGGAAAAGAGCCAGCTCATCCCGGTCGGGAGGAGCGAGGGGCATCAGTATCTTATCCGGCCTTTCTTCTCTTCCACTGTAAAAGTCATGCCCGAACTTCGACAGGATTTCCTCCGGGCGAACGGACCCTTCCTGGCGAAAAAAGATTTCCCTGGATTCCCTGACCTTGCCCTTGCGCATGAAAAAAATGAAAATGGCGACGTCACTCGACTCCCGGGCAAAGCCGAAGATATCCAGATTTTCAAGGGCGGGGGAGATGAACTTGGGCCTGGCTTTGATCTCCTCCAGAGTGCGGATGATGTCCCTCCAGCGGGCGGCCTCTTCAAACTTCTGTCGATCGGACGACTGTCTCATCTTCTGCTTGAGGACGGCCGCCAGTTTTTCGGTTTTGCCCTCGAGCAGGAGAAGGGCATTTTCAACGCTCTCGCGGTAATCTTTTTCCGATACATATCCTACGCAGGGGGCGGAACAGAGCTTGAGCTCGAACTCCAGGCACGGCCGCCTGCGTTTGCCCGGAACCGGCTCTTCGCAGCCCCTCACCCCGAAATATTTATTGACCAGATGGATCGTCCTTCTGGCCTCATTCGGCGGCGCAAAGGGGCCGAAGTACCGGGCGCCGTCTTCCTCCACTTTACGGGTGAAGTAGATGCCCGGGTAGTTGTCCCGGACGGTCAGTCTCAGGTAAGGGAAGCTCTTGTCGTCCTTGAGCCGGAGGTTGAATTTTGGCTGGTATTGCTGGACAAAGTTGTTCTCGAGGAAGGCCGCCTCTTTTTCTGAATCGGTCAGGATGAAATCAATCTCTGCCGTTTCGCTGAGGATATTGTTGACTTTGGGATCGGCCGTCGCCTGGAAGTAGGATCTCACTCGGTCCCGCAGCGACCGGGCTTTACCGATATAGACGACTTGTCCCTTTCCGTTCTTGAAGAAATAAATGCCTGGTTTGTTGGGAAGCCCGTCGACTCTCGTCATCAGGTCGTTATCCACCTAACTCAACTCCAACTCTTGTTTTTTCAACCTGGTCAGTTCGTCACGCAGCTGGGCGGCTTTCTCGAACTCCAGATTCCGGGCCGCCTCCGTCATCAGTCTCTCCAGTTCGTCCATCCGCTGACGGCGTTTCTCCGGGTAGAGGGAGAATTCTCTGCCCTCAGCGATTCGGGTGTAATCAAGATAATCCCGCTCGTAGACGCTGGAGAGGACTTCGTCGATCCTCTTGTGGATGGACTCCGGGGTGATGTTGTTTCTTTTGTTGTAATCCTGCTGGATCCTCCGCCTCCGCTCGGTCTCCTCGATCGCCAGTCTCATCGAATTCGTCATCGTGTCTGCGTACAGGATGGCCTTGCCCGAAATATTGCGCGCGGCCCGGCCGAAAGTCTGGATGAGCGAACTCGCCGACCGCAAGAAGCCTTCTTTGTCCGCGTCGAGGACGGCGACCAGCGAGACCTCGGGCAGGTCCAGTCCTTCGCGCAGGAGGTTGATCCCGATGAGGGCGTCAAACTTGCCCTTCCGGAGATCGCGGAGGATCTTGACTCTCTCCAGTGTCTCGATGTCCGAGTGCAGATAGCGGACGCGCAGACCCAGTTCGTGATAATGACGCGTCAGATCTTCGGCCATTTTCTTGGTCAGGGTCGTGACCAGCGTCCGTTCGTCCTTTTTGGCGCGGTCGGCGATCTCGCCCATGAGGTCGTCGACTTGCCCCTTGACGGGCCTGACCTCGACCTCGGGGTCAATCAAACCTGTCGGTCTGATGATCTGCTCGACCACCTCCTTCCCGGTTTTCCTGAGCTCATAGGGCCCCGGTGTCGCGGATACACAGAGCACCTGGCCGACCCTGGTTTCGAACTCTCGGAAGTTCAGCGGCCGGTTGTCAAGCGCGGAGGGCAGCCGGAAGCCGTGCTCGATCAGGGTCAGCTTCCGCGAGCGGTCCCCGTGATACATCCCGCCGATCTGGGGAATGGTGACATGGGATTCGTCGATGATAGTCAGAAAATCGGGGGGGAAATAATCCAACAGGGTGTAGGGAGGATCTCCCGGTTTCCGCTGGCTGAGATAGAGCGAGTAATTCTCGATCCCGGGACAATAGCCGAATTCCCTGAGCATCTCCAGATCAAACAGGGTGCGCTCCTCGATTCTCTCGGCTTCGATCAGCTTGCCTTGGCTCCTGAAGAACGCGACCCGATCTTCCAGCTCCCGCTCAATCGACCGGATGGCCAGGGAGAGGACATCATGAGGCGTCGAGAAAAAGGTCCGGGGGTGGACGACGATCTTATCAAAGCTATCGATCGTTTTGGCCAAGAGAGGGTCAACGGAGGTGATCTTCTTGACTCCGCGCTCATCGAGCTCGATGCGATAGGCGAAATCTTCGTAGGAGGGATAGACCTCGATCACGTCGCCGCGAACACGGAAGGTGCCGCGCTTGAAGTCTCCTTCCTGGCGCTCATACTGAATTTCGACCAGCTGCCTGAGGATCTCTTTCCTCGATGCCGGCTGACCCGTTTCGAGACTGAAGGACATGGAATAATATGTTTCCGGCGCGCCGATGCCGTAAATGCAGGAGACGGATGCGACGATGATGACGTCCCGACGATCGAAGAGCGAATTCGTGGCGCAGAGGCGGAGCCGGTCGATCTCATCATTGATGGTCGCTTCCTTGGCGATGTAGGTATTCGTGGCTGGGATGTAGGCTTCGGGCTGGTAGTAGTCATAATAGCTGACAAAGTATTCAACGGCGTTTCTCGGAAAAAAGCGGCGGAACTCCTGGTAGAGCTGGGCGGCCAGCGTCTTGTTATGGGAGATGACCAGGACTGGCCGGTTTGCCCGTCGGATGAGATTGGCCACGGTGAAGGTCTTTCCGGAGCCGGTGACGCCCATCAGGACTCGGTAGCCGGCGTCACTTTTGAGGCTCTCGGCGAGCTTTTCAATGGCCTGGACCTGGTCCCCTTTGGGCTCGAATTCTGAGTGGAGCTCGAAAGTCTTCATCGGCCTAATTATAACAGATTATTTGGTCAAATTGGGGAACGTCCCCCCAGCGGATTTGCATTTTCCGGCCAAAATTCATATAATCTAAAATATGGAGGAACCATGAAAAAAGCTTTTCTGATCTTAAACTTGATTGCTCTCCTGACCTGGCTGTGCATTTGCGCTCCCCCTGCCACGCCCAACCCGGGAGGCCAGCAGACGATTGCGGAAGCTCAGTCCGAAGCCTATAACGGTCCCAAAGCCCGGTTGGCCGTCGGAGAGTTTCAGGACAAAACGGCCAAGGGAGGCTGGGAAGGCGGATGGATGGGCATGTTCGGTATCAGCTTTAAGGAAATTGGGGATGGGATGCGGGACATGCTGACGACGTCCCTGTTTAACACCAACCGGTACATCGTCCTCGAACGGGCTCAGTTAGGCGAGGTGCTGAAAGAACAAGACCTGGCCACGGCCGGAAGGATAAAAAAGGGAACGGAAGCCAAAACCGGAGAGATCTATGGCGCTGATCTCATCGTGACGGCAGCAGTAACCGAATTTGAAGGGAACGCTAAAGGAATCGGAGGCGGGACGAGAGTCCTGGGCGTGACCGTCGCCGGCGGCCTCAAGAAAGCCCACATCGCGATCGACCTCAGGATCATCGACGCGACAACCTCTCAGATTGTCGCCGCGACCAGTGTGGAGGGGTCGGCCTCGAGTTTTGCGGCGGGCGGCGGAGCTAATATCGGAGGCAAGCTGCCGGTTGCTCTGGGCGGATTTTCCAAGACGCCGACAGAGAAGGCTATCCGGGCGTGCATCCAGAAGGCGGTCGACTATGTCGTCAGCAAAACTCCGCCGGATTATTTCAAATACAGGAAATAGCCGGAAGAAATTTTAGATAATCAGGAATCAGAAAGAACCTTTTGCATTTTTATGCTTCCCTTGAACTGGGCTCCCTCCAGGATCGAGATCTTGGAAGCATAAATATCCCCCTTCATCTGGGCTTCTTTGGCAATAAGAACGCGGCCCGAAGCCGTGACGTTTCCTTCCACCAGGCCCGAGATGGTGACGTGCTTGGCCCGAATGTCGGCTCTAACGATCCCGCTCTTGTCGATGACCAGATTCTGGTTCCCCAGGTCAATCTTGCCCTGGAATTGGCCCTCGATGATGAAGTCCTCGTCGGACTTGAGCTCGCCGCTGATGGCCGCTGCAGGGCCGATCCGCGACGCCCTTGGCGACACGGCCTCTGCAAGGTCGATTCTATCTTCTTTGAATTTGTCTTCGGACATGGAGGCCGCCTTTCTTCATCCGGGGTGAGTTGATTATAGATTTGTCTTGACAGTGTGTCAACGAAGGCACGGCCGGCCATGAACTGAGCCGCTGAATTTGAAGGGGAAAAAGACATTCTCGAATTCAAGACGGCTCAGGGTGAAACATATGTCTTGTCTCTGAAAAAACGAGGAGAAAAGGAATGAGACCGAGGAACAAAGGAGCCGTGGCGGCTTCGCTCTTGATTTGCCTTATTTTGGTCCAGGCCGGGGCAGTTCGAAGCCAAGAAAAGGCGGGTAATCCTTTGCTCAATCTGGAGAGGATTTTCAACTCGAAGGAGTTTGCTTCGCAGCGGTTCGGCCCCGCCAGCTGGATGAAGGACGGGAGTTCTTACACTCTCCTTGAAGATTCTGAGAGCGCCAAGGGAAAACAGGATATCGTTCTCTATTCCGCAGCCACGGGCACTCGCACCGTTCTTGTCCCTGCCTCCCGCCTTACCCCTCCCGGGGAGACTTCGCCTCTCTCGATTGAGAATTACGAATGGGCGGCCGATGGAAAGCTCCTGCTCATATTTACTAACTCGAAGCGGGTCTGGAGGCAAAACACGCGGGGCGATTTTTGGGTCATGGATCTAGGCGTCGGAAAACTCAAGAAGCTGGGAGGAGACTTTGAGCCGTCCATGCTCCAGTTTGCCAAGTTATCTCCCGAGGGACGGCGCGTCGGCTTTGTCTTCAAAAACAATATTTATGTCGAAGACCTCGCCTCGGGCACCCTCACGGCGTTGACCAAAGACGGATCCCCGACTTTGATCAACGGGACCTTTGATTGGGTCTATGAAGAGGAATTCGGGCTGAGGGATGGATTTCGCTGGAGCCCGGATGGGAAGTCCATTGCCTTCTGGCAGCTCGACTCCAAAGGGGTCAAGGATTTTTACTTGATCAACAACACCGAGTCTTTCTACCCCAGCATCAGTTCATACGGATACCCGCAACCAGGAACGGAGAATTCCGCCTGTCGGATCGGTGTCGTGAGTTCGTCGGGAGGAGAGGTGAAATGGTTCAATGTCCCTGGCGAACCCCGCGACAATTATATCCCCAGGATGGATTGGGCGGCCAACTCCCGGGAGGTCATTTTTCAGCATCTGAACCGGCTCCAGAATCGAAATGAAATTATGGTCGGTGACGCCCAGAGCGGAGAGGTCCGGCCGATTTTCACCGACCAGGACGAGGCCTGGGTAGAGGTCGTTGATGAGTTGACCTGGCTGGACAAGGGACAACGGTTCATTTGGCTGAGCGAGAGGGACGGATGGAACCACGTTTACTCCGTCTCCAGGCAGGGTCAGGCTCAGCTCCTGACGCCGGGCGCTTTTGATGTCCTCAGCACCGAAGGAATCGACGAAAAAAGCGGCTGGATTTATTATGTTGCCTCGGCGGAAAATCCGACGCAGCGGTATCTCTATCGAAGCCGCCTCGACGGCCGAGGCAAGGCGGAGAGGATCAGCCCGGCTGATCAACCGGGCACGCATTCCTACCAGATATCGCCCTCCTGCCGATGGGCTTTTCACACCTTCTCTACGTTCGATAACCCGCCGATGATCAGCCTGGTCCAACTGCCGGAGCACAAGCAGGTCCGGGTCATCGCGGACAATCGGCAGCTGGCCCAAAAGGTCAGCATGCTCAAGAGACGGCCGGTCGAATTTTTCCGGGTGGACATCGGGGATGGCGTGCTCCTGGACGGCTGGTGCATCAAGCCTCCCGATTTTGATCCGCAAAAGAGATACCCTCTGTTTTTTTACGTTTACGGCGAACCGGCCGGACAGACGGTCCTTGACAGGTGGGGAGGGAGCGGCTATCTCTGGCATCTGATGCTGGCTCAGCAAGGGTATATCATCGCTTCTGTGGACAACCGGGGGACCCCGTCGCCGAGGGGACGAGCCTGGAGAAAGTGCATCTACCGGCAGATCGGGATCCTGGCCTCGGCCGACCAGGCGGCTGCGACCGGGGCCCTCCTTAAAAAATGGCCATACATCGACCCCTCCCGGATCGGAATTTGGGGCTGGAGCGGCGGAGGAACAATGACTCTCAATGCCATGTTCCGCTACCCGGATCTTTACCGGGCTGGGATGGCTGTCGCCTTTGTCGCCGATCAGCGGCTCTATGATACAATTTATCAGGAGCGCTATATGGGACTGCCCGCAGATAACCCGGAGGGTTACAAAAACGGATCCCCGATCACGTTCGCTCATCAGCTCAAAGGGAACCTGCTCATTGTCCATGGCACGGGTGACGACAATGTCCACTACCAGAACCTTGAGAAGCTGGCGAACGAGCTCATCGCCAACAACAAGCGGTTCGCGATGATGGCCTATCCAAACAGGACCCATGGGATCTATGAGGGCAAGAACACGACTCTTCATCTCTATGAAACCCTGACCGGATATTTGAACCAGAACCTTCCGGCTGGGCCGAAAGAGGAACAAAAATAAGAAAAGGCCATGACCATGGAATTTATCAGCATACTCAACGATGTCCTGGGCCCGGTGATGCGAGGGCCTTCCAGCTCCCACACGGCCGGCTCATACCACATCGGCCGGATCGCCCGGTCCCTCCTTGGGGAGCCTCCGGCTTCGGTGATCTTCACATTTGATTCCCAAGGCTCTTATGCCAGGACGTACCGTCAACAGGCCGTGGATCTTGCCTTCGCCGCCGGAATCATGCAGTGGTCTCTGACCGACGAGCGCTTCCCCCAAGCCTTGGACCTTGCGGCGGCCGAAGGACTCAAGATCGAATTCCAAACCGCCCATCTTGAAAATGCAGAACACCCCAATACGGTCAAGATCCGACTGACCGGAAAAAGCGGGCGGGAGCTCACCGTTGTTGCAGAATCCATCGGCGGCGGGGGAGTGGCCTTCACGGAGCTTGAGGGATGGCCGGTATCGTTAGACGGCAAGAGCTATGAACTCATTGTTTTATGCGAAGGGGAGGTCGAGCCTGCGGTTAGGAATCTGCTCCCAGATAATCAGAACTCGGATTCTCTTGTCGTCCACCGGGGGAGGCGAACCGAGGTGCTTTTTTTAGCCCGCAGGGCATTTCGCTTTGAGCCTGAGACTCTCCAGAAAATCAAAGCCCTCCAAGGAGTCAAAAATATCTGGGCGGCAGAACCGATATTCTACGTCCGCCGGGGGGAGCCTCTTTTCCTCAACTCTGGTCAGATGGTCTCGCTGGCGGAAAGCAGGCATCTGACTCTCGGCCGGGTTGCTTTGGCTTATGAAGCTCAGGTTTTGGGGATTCCTGAAGAAGAGGTTATGGCCGAAATCAGAAAGACGGTACCAGATAATGAAAGTCAAGCCTGATCCAGGGAATCGAAGAAAAAAATATCCGGATGCAGTTGTTGCGTCCGACCGCCGGAAAAATCAGGCGTGCCGAGGCGGAAGGCCGGCTTCCGGTCGGCGGCCTCCACGCGCGGGCGGCGGCTGGGGCCATGGCGGTCATGCATGTCAGCAACAGCATGGGGGTCGTCTGCGCCGCTCCCACCGGGGCCTCTTCCGGGGTCATCCCCGGCATCATCGTCACTTTGGCAGAGGAGAGAAGATTGCCGCGCGAACAGATTGCCCTGGCCTTGCTTGCGGCCGGGGCGGTCGGTGTGATTATCTTGCGTCGGGCGACTTTTGCCGCAGAGGTTGCCGGCTGCCAGGTGGAGATCGGCGCTGCGGGTGCCATGGGCGCGGCGGCGGTTGTGGAAATGGCAGGCGGAAGCGCGGCCCAGGCGGCGGATGCTGCCGCCATCTCGCTCCAAAACACGATGGGTTCGGTCTGCGACCTCGTCCAGGGAATCTGTGAAATTCCCTGCCACACCCGAAACGCCGTTGCGGCGTCAAGCGCCTTTGTTTGTGCCGATCTTATTGTGGGCGGCTACGAAAATCCGGTTCCCCTGGATGAGACGGTTGACGCCGTATTCTCGTCGGGAAAATTGCTGCCCCCGGAATTGAGATGCACCGCCCTGGCAGGGTTGGCCGTCGCCCCCTCGGCGCTTTGTATGCCCCGGCTTCGGTGACAAGCATGCAGATCTCCATATTAAGCCCCTTACTCCTTACCCCTCACTCCTCACCGGGCTAATGGATCCCCACTTGCTTGAAAAAAGCGAAAAAAATCATTAAAATACTGGGCAGCAAACGAAATGATTGCGATTGCGGGCATAACTCAACGGTAGAGTGCCAGCTTCCCAAGCTGGGAGTTGCGGGTTCGAATCCCGCTGCCCGCTCTTCCTCCCAATAAAGAGGTATCCCGTTTTCCGCCAGCACTGTTCGCTGTATGCAATGAAACCTAATACAAACGCAATAACTAGTGCGACATCTCCGTTCAAGGTGCAACCTTGACCATGTCAAGTTGCTTATCGCGTTTGCATTAGTAAGATCTTTACCCCTTACCCCTCACTCCTTACCCCTTACTATTTGCCCCTCACAGCTGCGCGGAAAACTTTATTTCTTGCCCTCTTTGGTTTATCCTTATTCTTCAGGCCAAAGACGATAGGAAAGCGAATTTTGAAAACGTGGGATTTGATCATCGATCGGGCGCCCCTCAAGGGCTCTCTCAATATGGCTATCGACGAATATCTCTTTACATCCCTTGATAAGAGATCCGGAACATGCGTCCGCTTCTATCGCTGGGAAAAACCGACGGCGTCTCTCGGCTACGCGCAGACTGTGGCCAAGGTTTTGGACCTGGATTATTGCCTTAATCACGGAGTGGACGTCGTCAGGCGGCCCACAGGCGGGAAACTCGTCCTCCATCACCGAGAGGTCACCTATTCCGTCGTCTCGGACGAAATCGGGGCCTTCGGCGCCACATTGTCTGAATCCTACCGATTGATCTCCCGAGCGCTCATGAATGGGCTGGAGAAAATGGGACTGGAGCCCGCCTTAGCGAGGTCGACTCCTCCGTCCTATATCAAGAGTCAGATGCCCTGTTTTTCTCAACCCGCCCGGGACGAGGTCGAGATCGGGGGAAAAAAAATCGTCGGCAGCGCCCAAAAACGGGTGGGACCGAAGTTCCTCCAGCACGGCTCCATTCCCCTGGAAGAAGAGGAGGCGCTCCTGAAATCCATCTCGCCGCGGGGAAGGGATCTGGAGTTGAGGCTGACCTCGCTCTCCCGGACTCTGGGAAGGAGGGTAGATTTTGATTGGGCTGTGGAAAGGCTCGTGATTGGCATGGCTGAATTTTTCGGGATCCATTTCCGACCAAGGTCTTTCAGCGCTGAAGAAACGGCCGCCATCCTCAAGATCCAGGCAGAGCGCTACGAAAATGAGGCTTGGACCCTCCGACGGAATTCCGGAGCCGGAGTTGACTTTGCTTAATTCCTGATGATAGTATTTCTGCGGAAGTTGAGGTTGTGACCCGATGAACGAAATCGAGGAACTGGGCAAGCTGGAGGTGAAGAGTCTGCCTCCCCTGAGGGCGATGGTCCTTGACGACCTCTATCAAAAAGTCTTGAAGAACCTCTACCTCGAGCTCGGAAGCGGACCGGCTCTGTTTCTCATCTCTCCTTCGTATTCTGTCCTTCACCCGACGCCAAACGAGTTGGTCATGGAATTCATCGACAAAAAAGAGAGCCTGCTCGGCTATCTGAAGGAATCGATCATCCAGAATCTGGCCATGTATTCTGTCCTCATCGACATCAGCAGCTATTTCATTGAGCAGAACAATTGCCTTGTCCTGGCCAGGTTGAGGGAGCGTGACTCCGAGGGCAGGCGCTTCGAGATCAAATTTTACACCCACTCCGCGGCCGAACTCATGACTCACTACGAGGACAAAATCTACATCGGGAGGGACTTCCTCGACCTTTTCAACCTCAAAAGAAAGTATCTCGGGGTCAAAGAGTTCGTCCTCTCCCTGAAAGACCAGTTCGATACCCTGCTCGACAAGGCCCAGACTAAGCTCAAGAGCCCGATGGAGTACAAGTCCTTCTTCCAGGAGATCACGGAATCGATTGACGAGCTGCGGACTGAGAGCCTGCTCATCCTTCAGTCGCTGCCGCCCCACCTGGATTTCAACAAACTCGGCGCGAAAGACCTGATCGATATGAATTCCCAGTACCGGACGATCAACCACTTTTTGATCGAGCTCCACGACGAGGTGGAGGAATTCGAGAACATCCTGAGGTTTAAAAAGGAAGCCGATTTCGTCCGTTACGTGACCAAATACAAGAAGGATATCACCAACCTGATCTCCTACTTCAACATCAAGATCAACGGCACGCTGACCAACAAAATCTATAACCTCAAGGGAAAGCATCCCGCCTAAAAAAAGGGCCGGCGCGTTTCCCGCGCCAGCCCAGAATTCGAATTCTTTTGGATCCGGTTCGGATTTTACCGTTCGATCCGGATATCTCCGTAGGTGGTGGACAGCAAAATCGAGGGCTTATCTCTTTCGCTGCCAAAGGCCCGGAGCGTCGTCAGCCCGTTTTCGTGCCGTGAGTCCGGCTTCTCCAGGAGAGTCCAATCAATACTCCCGCCCCTGACCTGGCCCTCAAAGGGGTATTTGTCCTGGGCCGGCCAATAGAGAGTGATATCGCTGTAAACGTCTCTGACCTCAATCGGCTGGGTCAGGGCCATTGGCTTGAGAATGAGACCTCCGTGGGCCAGAGAGATGGTCGTCTTTCCGGAGAATTCGGCCAGTTCGATATTTTCGTAGGAAGAAGTGAGTTGAATTTCGTTCGCCACGACCTTGTTGGCGAATATCTCCACGTTCCGGCCGTCGACGGTCAGATTGCCTTTCAGGTCAGAGACTCTGACAACGGCATAGCTGTTTTTGATATAGAGGTTATCCCGGGCGCCCTCGACTTCGACATCCCAGTGGTGTCCCCAGATCTTGGAGGGCCCCACATCGATCAGGGTCAGCTTTTCATAGGAGCCCTCGGAGTCGACCCCGGCCGCGAGACCCTGACCGTACAGCTGGCTGTGAGAACTCCTCACTTCGACCGGCTGGCTGATGCTTTCGAGACGAATATTGCCATAGGAGTGGTCGATTTTTGCCTTCCCCTGGACGTCGCTAACGAAGACCGACGAATGTCGGCTGTCCACCTGGCAATTTCCCCGGATATTTTCAATTTCCACGTCCTCATAACTGTTTTCCGCGGTCACGTCGCCGGCGATATCCGAGATGGAGACCTTGCCGTGCGAGTTGACTAGAGATACCGACTTGACCTGGGCAATTTTCGCCGTCCCATGACGAATTCTCGACTTCGACCGCCATGCTCTTGGGAAGTCTCAGCCGGAAGTGGGTTTCAAAATTCCGCCTTTTGAAGTCGGTCCGGTTAGTGGAAACCCTGCAGCAGGAGGTCTCCCTTAGTGATGGTCATGTGGAGCTTGTCTGAGACCTCCTTGGCCTGTTCCTCGTTGCGTCGCCAGATTTTTTTCTGAAGTGTGATCGTCACGCGCTCTTCATCCGTCCCTTGAATCTCGACATCGCCGTGGGCATTGGTGAGCTGCAGCCTGGCCGCGAGGGGAGGTTCGACCACTTGAGATTCCTCATAGGTGTATTCCTCGCCCGTAAAGAAGAAATCATCCTCCCAGTTGAGGCCAAAATGGAACTTGCCGGTCTGGGCATAATAGAAGATGACTCCGGCGACGATGATCAGGATCAAGAGAACAATCTCTTTGCCTTTCATGGTCCTATTCCTGGTTTGGCTTTACAGGCGGTGTTTCTTCTTTCCTTTCTTTCAGGCCGTAATAGAGCTTCCACGCGCCCCAGACAATGAGCACGACGGGCCAGAGCCTGGCCACCGAATCCCAGACGTTGATATCATAATTTTCCAGGAAGAAGATAAGCCCGATGATGATCAGAATGATCCCCCACACCAGAGCGTCTTTGCGTCTGTTCTTTGCCATGTGGTCCTCCTTTGGTCCTACTTTTTTTTGGAAATGTAGTCGACAATGAGCTTCAGGCCGATCACGATGACAATCAGCGGCCAGAGGTCAAAAAAAGTGTGGTAGCTGATGATATCGTAATTCGCCAGGAGAAGGACGGCCCCCAGGCCGATGAGGACGAGCCCCCAGAAGACGGAGCCGGCCTTGGCCTGTTTGGCCAAATCTTCTTCTTCCGCCTCTTCTTCTGTTCCGAGCAAGGCCTTCCGGTTGATGGCCTTGGCCACGTTCACGGTATCGATGATCTGAAAGATGTAAAACCCGGCCAGAATCAGAGCTGAGAAGGGCTGTCCGCCCGCATGCGCCTGCATGGTCACGAGCCCGGCAAAGATCAGCATATAGAGAAGGCCCTTCATGACCTGATTGCAGTAAAGGAGACCCGTCCCGGGAAAGAAGAACGAGAGCACTCCTGCTCCAAAGGGTGATTTCGGCGGCTTCTTGACGACGATTCTTTCTTCCATGTTCATACCTCCAGTGTTCTATAAAATTCAATCCTTGGGCTTCTCCCAAAATTTGAGTTTTTTCAGGGACCCAAGGAACGTATCCTTGTACGAGCCCAGGCTGTCGGTGACCGAACCGGCCTTGGCATAGATCTTCTCGACTGTGCCGTATCCGAGATGAAGCTGCCGGTCGACGACCCGGTCAAACTGCTTCTTGTTGGGATTGAAGAAATAGACCGAGACCAGGATCAAAAAGATCGTGGCCACCGTCAAAACGGGCTGGAGCGAGGGACGAAGAAGGAAGTCGAGGCTGAAGCTGAACCTCTTCTTCTTCTCGGGTATGGCATAGAGCCGGGAGAGGAGCTCCCGGCTGACTTCGAGCTCGGGAATCGCCCGGAGAGAGGCGCTGGTCTCCCTCAAGGCCGAGAGGAGCTCGGCACAGGAGGGGCAGGTCAGAAGATGCGCTTCCACCTGGAGGCGCTCTTCGGCGCTCACCTCGTCCTCGGCGTATAAAGATAAGAGTTCTTCCATGCATTCACAATTCATCGGCGCTCTCCTTTCTGTCCTGAAGGATTTTCGCCAGCTGCAACCGCCCCCTGTTGACACGGGATTTCACCGTCCCCACCGGGAGGTCGAGCTCCTCAGCGATTTCCTCATAGCTTTTGCCCTGGATATCTCTGAGGATGACGGTCAGCCTGATTTCCGAAGAGAGGACGTTCAGGCTTTTCCAGACCATTTTTTTGTTTTCTTCCCTGATCAGGTTGGCCTCCGGGCCTTCGGTCGGCGCGGAAGAGAGGAGCCGGTCGTCGAAATCATCCCTGTTTTTCTTCTCCCATTTCGTCCGTCGGTATTCATCGATCAGATAGTTCTTGGAAAGGGTGATCAGCCAGGCCGTGAAGTTCTTGGCGAAATCGTACTTGGTCAGGGAATGATAAACCTTGAGAAAGATCTCCTGGGTCAGGTCTTCGGCTTCCTGATAGCTCCCGGCGAACTGGTAGGCCAGGTTGAAAATCCGTTTGGAATAAGTGTTAACAAGCATTTCCCAGGCTCCTGATTTGCCTTCCAAGCAATCTTTGATCAATTCTTCCAGTTGCACTCACTTCACCTTGGTAGACGAGATCTAGCCTGGGATAGTTCCGTTGGCTGTATTCTATTTTTTGCCCGATTGGGTGTCAATAATACAGGGAAGTGGTGAGGCGTGAGCAGTGATCTCCGAGCAGTAAAGACCCACTATGAAAGATGTCGGGGGAACAGTTCACGTTTCCCTTGACTCAAAGCTTCAGTTATGGAACTATACGTTCTCGAAAAAAGAGGAAATTAGAGCAAATAGACGCATGTCTTTTGGTGATGCAATTCAATAAATTCTTCGCCAATTCTTTACCAGGAGGATAAGATGCTAGGGATCGTGGGCTATGGGGCTTATATTCCCCGCTTCAGGATCAAGGTGGAGGAGATCGCCAAGGTCTGGGGCGCTGACGCCCCGAGCTTCAAGAAAGGCTTGATGCTCGAGGAGAAATCCGTGCCGGCGCCCGACCAGGATACCATCACTATGGCCGTCGAGGCGTCGAAGAACGCCCTCAGACGGGCCAGGATCAACCCGGCCGAGATCGGCGCGATCTACGTCGGCTCCGAATCCCATCCGTACGCAGTGAAGCCTTCGGGCACGGTGTTGGCCGAGGCGCTGGGAGCGACTCCGGTCGTCCACACGGCGGACCTGGAATTTGCCTGCAAAGCTGGGACCGAGGGGATGTATATCGCGCTCAGCCTGGTTAAAGCTGGCGAGATCAAGTACGGACTCGCGGTCGGAGCGGATACATCTCAAGGCGCGCCGGGCGACGCCCTGGAGTACTCAGCGGCGGCGGGCGCGGCGGCTTATCTCTTCGGCAAGGAAAATGTCGTTGCCGAAATCCTGGAAACCTATTCCTATACGACCGACACTCCTGACTTCTGGCGCCGGGAATACCAACTCTATCCCCAGCACGGAGGCCGCTTCACCGGGGATCCGGCTTATTTTAAGCACGTCATTGGCGCCGCCAAAGGCATCATGCACAAGGCCGGAATGAAGCCCGCGGATTTTAAATATGTCATTTTCCACCAGCCCAACGGCAAGTTTCCTTTCCGGGCAGGGGAGTGCCTGGGTTTCGAGAAAAAGCAGATCGAGCCCGGCTGGCTGGTCAACAAGCTCGGGAACACTTATTCGGGCTCTTCGCCCCTCGGGCTCACCGCGACGCTGGATATCGCCGCGCCGGAGGACGTGATTCTGATCGTTTCCTACGGGTCAGGGGCAGGCAGCGACGGTTTTATTTTCAAGGTCACAGAGCGGATCAACGAAGTCCGTGATCTGGCGCCAAAGACCAGGTATCTCCTGGAGAAAAACAAACAGTACCTCGAATACGGCGTCTACGCCAAGTTCCGCCAAAAAATCAAGAAGGCGACCTAGGAGGAGACGATGAGAGAAGTAGCTGTTATCGGTATCGGAATGACCAAGTGGGGTGAACTCTGGGAGAAATCCCTGAGGACGATTTTCACCGAAACCGCGCTCTTGGCGATCGATGACGCCGGTGTCGACCACATCGATTCGATGGTCATCGGCTGCATGTCCTCAGGTTTGTTCACTGGCCAGGAGCACCTGGCATCCCTCCTAGCCGATTATCTGGGACACGGGCCTGTGCCCGCGGTGAGGGTCGAATCCGCTTGTTCCTCGGGAGGGGCGGCCCTCCGCCAGGGGTTCATCGAAGTTGCCTCCGGGATGAGCGACATCGTGCTCGTGGGAGGCGTCGAGAAGATGACCGACGTCAGCGGCCACGAGGCCACATACGCCCTAGGAACTGCCGCAGACCAGGAGTACGAGGGCTACCATGGAATTACCTTCCCCGGTCTCTATGCCCTGATGGCCGTCGCGCACATGCACAAGTACGGAACGACCAGGGAACAGCTGGCCCTGGTGGCCGTCAAAAACCATCACAACGGATCGTTCAACCCTCTGGCCCAGTATCCTTTTGAGGTGTCCGTCAATGCGGTTTTGAACTCGGTCCTGGTCGCCGACCCGCTGAGAATTCTCGATTGCTCGCCCATTACAGACGGCGCCGCCGCGGTCATCTTGTGTCCTGTCGAGATGGCCAAGAAGATGAACAAACCACTGGTCAAGATAATAGGTTCCGGCCAGGCCACGGATACAATCGCTCTGAGCTCGCGCAAAGACATAACCTGGCTCGAATCGACCTATCTGGCGGCTAAGAAGGCCTATGCCATGGCCGACAAGAAGCCGCAAGATATTAATTTCTTTGAGGTTCACGATTGCTTCACCATCGCGGAAATCATGGTCATGGAAGCCCTCGGTATCGTCGAAAAAGGCCAGGGAGGAAAGGCCGTGCAGCAAGGCTTGACGGCGCTCGAAGGGAAGTACCCGGTTAACCCGAGCGGCGGGCTCAAGGCCAAGGGGCACCCCGTCGGGGCGACGGGAGTCGCTCAGGCCGTCGAGGCGGTCAAACAGCTCCGGGGCGAAGCGGGGAAACGCCAGCTCAAAGGAGCGCGGTTGGGAATGACCCAGAATATGGGCGGCACCGGGGGAAGTACGGTCTGCCACATCTTCGAGGGCAGGTGAGAGGAAGGAGGAGACGATGCCCACACCATCAAGAAATTGGCGGGAAATGCCTCAGAGGTACAGGTTGGAGGCGGGGAAGTGCGTTGGCTGTGCGTCCATCAGCTTTCCCCCGAGGATTGTCTGCCCCCAGTGCGGCTCACGGGAATTCGAGACCGTCAAGCTCGCCGATCGGGGAAAGATTCTGACTTATACGATTATCCGCGTCCCTCCTCATCAGTTCGTGGACCAGGCGCCCTACGCCGTGGCGATCGTTGAGCTCGATGACGGAGTCAAGCTGACCGGCCAGGTCGTGGACTGCAATTTTGAGGAACTTGCCATCGGGAAGCGAGTCGCGATTGAATTCAGGAAGATCATGCAGGAGGGCGAAGCTGGCATACTTTGCTATGGCTACAAATTCGTGCCAGAATAATACCAAGCCTGAGAGGTTTCCATGTTTCGGATTGAAAGCAAGGTCGATACCAAGAGCCCCGAATACAAAGCCAACTCCGAGCAGATGCAGCGGGTGGTGACTGAATACAAAGATCGGCTGTCCAAAGTCAAATTGGGCGGACCGGAAAAATATCGCGAGCTTCATAAGTCCAGGAAAAAACTGTTAGTCAGAGATCGCTTGGAAAAGCTCTTCGACCCCAATACCCCGTTCCTGGAGCTCAGTCCTCTGGCCGCTTTCGACATGTACGATAACGAGGCTCCGGCCGCCAGCATGGTCACGGGGATCGGCGTCGTCCACGGACGGGAGGTGCTCGTTGTGGCCAACGACGCCACGGTCAAGGGCGGGACCTATTTCCCGATGACCATCAAGAAGCATGTCCGGGCCCAAGAGGTGGCGCTAGAGAACCGCCTGCCTTGTATCTATCTGGTCGATTCGGGCGGAATTTTCCTCCCCCACCAGTCAGGTACTTTCCCCGACAAAGAGCACTTCGGACGGATCTTTTATAACCAGGCACGGCTTTCCGCCCTGGGAATCCCCCAGATCTCGATCGTCATGGGGTCCTGCACGGCCGGTGGGGCCTACGTCCCCGCGATGAGCGACGAAACGGTCATCGTCCGCCGCCAGGGCACGATCTTTATCGGCGGCCCGCCCCTGGTCAAAGCGGCTACGGGAGAGGAAGTGACCGACGAGGACCTGGGTGGAGCGGACGTCCACTGCCGGATCTCCGGCGTGTCCGATTATTACGCTCTCAACGACGAACACGCCCTCGAGATCGCCCGAAATATCGTCGAGACCCTGAACCCCACCAAGAAATTTGCTCTGGACATGGCGGCTCCAGAAGAGCCTCATTATGATCCGCATGAAATTTACGGCATTGTCCCGCGAGACCTGCGCAAGTCTTTCGATATCAAAGAAATCATCGCCCGCCTGGTCGATGGATCGCGGTTCCAGGAGTTCAAAGAGCTGTACGGAGCCACCCTCGTCTGCGGTTTTGCCAGGATCATGGGCTATCCCGTGGGCATACTGGCCAACAATGGCGTTCTTTTTTCAGAGAGTTCCCTCAAGGGCGCTCATTTTATCGAGCTCTGCGCCATGCGCAAGGTGCCTCTCATCTTCCTCCAGAACATTACGGGGTTTATCGTCGGCAAGAAGTACGAGCATGGAGGAATTGCCAAGGACGGGGCCAAACTCGTCCATGCCGTCGCCAACGCCGACGTTCCCAAGTTCACGGTGATCGTGGGCGGGTCCTATGGCGCTGGAAACTACGCCATGTGCGGCCGTGCCTACGACCCGCGCCTGCTCTGGATGTGGCCCAACGCCCGGATCGGCGTCATGGGAGGCGAGCAGGCGGCGAACGTCCTTCTAACTGTCAAGATCAAAAGACTCCAGGAAGAAGGGGCCCAGATGACTGCTGAAGAAAAAGGGAAGATGATGAAACCGATCCTCGAAAAATATGAAGAGGAAGCTTCTCCATACTACAGCACGGCCCTGCTCTGGGACGACGGCATCCTCGACCCGCTCGAGACGCGGCAGGCGCTGGCCCTGGGAATCTCGATGGCTCTGAACGCCCCGATCCCGGATTATAAGGTCGGCATTTTCCGGATGTAATCACGGCGTAAAATGCAAACGCCAAAGTATCAAACTATAATTTACGGGGGGGACGGGGAGGTCGCCCGGATCTTCCTCAACCGGCCTGAAGTCCACAACGCCTTCAACCTGACCATGATCCGAGAGCTCGTCGACGCGTTCCAGAAAGCGGCGAGCGATCCGGCCGTCCGCGTCGTCGTTTTGTCTGGGATGGGAAAATCCTTTTGCGCGGGGGCGGATTTAAATTGGATGCGCGAAGTGATCCGCTATTCATTCGATCAGAACCTGGCTGAATCGCTGGAACTCTCCGAACTGGACTATCTCATCTACACTCTCCCCAAGCCGACAATCGCCCGGGTCAACGGAGCGGTCATCGGAGGGGGCACGGGCTTTCTCTGCGCCTGTGACATCGCCGTAGCTTCGGAAGAGGCGAAATTCGGTTTGAGCGAGGTCAAAATAGGCCTTGTGCCGGCCGCTATTTCCCCTTATGTCTGGCGCCGGATCGGAGAAAGCCAGGCGAGGTACTTTTTCTTGACCGGCGAACGAATGGAGGCCAGACGGGCGAGGGACATTGGATTGGTAAATGAGGTCGTACCTGCAGACAAGCTCGACCAAAAGGTGGACGAGGTTGCGGCCATGCTTTTGTCCTCCGGTCCGGAGGCCATGTCGCGGTGCAAGGAGCTTTTGCAGAGGATGCCCGCCATGACCTTTGAGGAAGCAAAGAGATACACCGCTCAAATGATTGCCGAGTTGCGAGTCAGCGGAGAGGGGCAGGAGGGGATGGCCGCGTTTCTAGAAAAAAGAAAGCCGAAATGGGCAAAATAGTGAGCACGTGAGCTGTGAGCAGTGAATATGTTCAAGAAAATTCTTGTTGCCAACCGCGGTGAAATTGCTGTCCGGATCATCAAGGGTTGCCGGGAAGCTGGGATCCGAACAGTCGCCATCTATTCCGAGGTCGACAGAGCCAGCCTGCATGTCCAAATAGCCGACGAAGCGGTCTGCATCGGTCCGCCCCCGGCCGTCGACAGCTATCTCAAGATGGATCGGATCATCCAGGTCGCCCGCGAAACGGGTGCGGAAGCCATCCACCCCGGCTACGGCTTTTTGGCTGAGAACTCGGAATTCTCCCGCCGCTGTGAAGCGGCCAAGGTGATTTTTATCGGGCCGAACTCCGACGCTCTTGAGCTCGTCGGCGACAAGGTCCGCTCCCGGCAGGCGATGGAGAAGGCCGAAATCCCCATCATTCCGGGGATGAAGTCCATCGGCAAAGATTATGCCGAATTTGAGGCCGCAGCCCGGAACATCGGCTATCCGGTGATGGTCAAAGCATCGGCCGGCGGCGGGGGCAAGGGTATGCGCATTGTCTCCAGCGAGGCGGGACTCAAGCCGGCGCTCGAAGCGGGCATGCGCGAGGCAAAATCGGCTTTCGGTGACGATTCGCTTTACCTCGAGAAATATATCGAAGAGCCGCGGCACGTGGAATTTCAGGTGCTGGCTGATAATTACGGGAACGTGGTCCACCTCTTCGAAAGGGAGTGTTCGATCCAGCGCCGTCACCAGAAGATCGTCGAGGAGTCGCCTTCCTTGGCCCTAAACCCAGAGCTTCGGAATCGAATGGGCGAAACGGCCCGGAAGGTTATGAAGGTCTCGAACTATAATAACGCCGGGACGGTGGAATTCCTCATCGACAAAAACAAGAATTACTATTTTCTGGAGGTCAACGCCAGGCTCCAGGTGGAGCATCCCGTGACTGAGCTCGTCACGGGCGTGGATCTGGTTCACCAGCAGCTGCGGATCGCGGCCGGAGAAAAGCTCACTTTCCATCAGGAAGACCTTCAACAACGGGGGCATGCGATCGAATGCCGGATCTATGCCGAGGACCCGGCCAACAATTTCCTTCCTTCACCGGGCAAGATTCTCTTCTTCCAAGAGCCGAAGGGCCCCGGGGTCCGGCACGACTGCGGCATCTACAGCGGATGGGAAGTGCCGATTTATTATGATCCCATCCTGGCGAAGCTCATCGTTTGGGCGGAGGACCGGGAATTAGCCTGCCGGAGGATGAGCGCCGCTCTCGATGATTATGTTGTCCTGGGAATCAGCACCTCCGTCGGCTTCCTGAAAGACGTCATCCGCAATCCCGAATTCCGGGCGGGCAAGGCGACGACTGCGTTTATCGGGAAGCACTTTGAGGGCTGGGGGGAAGGGAAGAAGGACGAAGCCAAGATCAAGCTCGCCCTGGTCGCGGCCGCTTTTGATGAGCTGGGCAAGGAAACTAGAGAGAATTTCAAAGACAAAAATGTCGCGGGCTTGGAGGACCGAAAAACTTCCTCTCCGTGGAAAGTCCTCGGGAAATGGCGGATCGGAGGCACAGAGTGATGGACTTTGAATTCCTGATCGATGGCAAAGTCCGCAAGATCTCGCTCCAGAAGAAAGACGGCGGATTCGAAGTCTTGTTAGACGGCCGGAAATTCGAAGCGGATATCCAGGTGATTTCGCAAAACCTTCTCTCTCTTTTGATCGAAGGACATTCCCATCTGGCCTACATCGGCCGGGACAGGAATAAAAAATATGTTTTGATCGGCGGACATCAATTCGTCGTTCAAGAGCCTCAGCGGGTTGAGAAAGAAAGCGCGGCTGCATTTTCGAAAGGGGAGGAGAGGGGGCCCCAAGGAAACCTGTTGATCACCGCTCCCATGCCGGGCAAAGTTATCAAAATCAACGTTGCCGAGGCGGAAGAGATTCGGAAGAACCAGACGCTGGCCATCGTCGAAGCCATGAAGATGGAGAATGAGATCAAATCATCGATCGAAGGGTTCGTGAAAAAGATCTTTGTGGTCGCCGGAGAGCTGGTTGATACCTCGAAACCGTTGCTCGAGATAAGTCCCAAAGCAATAAGCAGTAAATAGCAAGTAGTAAGTCGTAGACAGCAAATCTTCGGCCCAAAAACCTCATTGAAAAACGCCGTCCCTTAAGCTATATTAGATGCGCCTCAAGATCGACCCAATTGTGCGCCCGTAGCTCAGCTGGATAGAGCGTCTGACTACGAATCAGAAGGTCGGAGGTTCGAATCCTCTCGGGCGTACTCCATTTTTCTGCCTGATTTCCCTGATTTTCAGCGACTTAGAAGACTTCTGACCTTTGCTTTGTCTTTCAATCCGAGACCGTAATTTTCAGCGGTTTTCAACACATTATATTTTTCATCAGAACAAAAATCAGACCACAATTTCGGGTCAAACCATGCCCATACTTTAAAAAGATAAATAAGTGACAAAATATACCCAATTATAAGAATAATCCACCAGTGGCCACGTAACTGGATTTTCGTTATTGCATCATCAAGAGCCCAGACCAGAGTAATAACGATTAGACCAATAAGAACTACCCCAGGGGTATACGGTATGGCCAATCCTAAATTTTTCCAAATGTTTCTTTGCTTATAACTAACTTTCATAGTTTTATTACATGTTATTGATTATAATAATTGCAGCCTTAAGATTGAGACGTGAGGAAGCCAGAGGCATAAGGGCATGGCTTCCCCGAGTTGAGCGGGACGCAGAGCGAATGAATGTCTGATGGATAACAGACCCCAAAAAAGGGGAAATATTCTCAAAATATCTAAAAAGACAGTTTAAAATCACCCTCAGAATCATCCGAAAAATCTATAGACTGGATTTTTAATAGATGATATTTAAAGATGTGTGTCACGGCTCTGCTGTGATTAAGCGTGATAATGAATTTCAATGAAGGAGGTTTTTATGTCAACCCAAAAACACTTGTGCATCTTGGGCGTGTTGGTAGTGCTGGCTGTCGTTTTTGTCGGCTGCAATAACGCCAGGGCATATTATCGGGCGATGAGCCGGGAGATGGAATCTATGCTAAAGGAGATTAGAGACGATGAAAAAGCAAGTGAGGGAAAGGCGAAAGACTAGGGGGCCCGGCCCTGATCGCAGGAGGCAGAGAAAGAGGGATACGAAAAAGGGAAAAATTCAATAAGGGGAAAAGGAACGGAATTCAAAAGAGCAGGTCCAGAAAAAGGCCGCCTGAAAAAATTGACCGCAGAAAAGTCAGCGATGAGGAAGCCCAGGAATTAGCGAGGCAATACGAAGGCCCAGATCGCTTTTTCCCAGCCTGGCCGGGCCGAAGGGCACTTGACTGGCTGCTTGGCTGGGCGGTGCCTTTATGGCTGGCGTCCAATAAGTACTATCAGCGCTGCTTTTAAGAGCATAAGCCAAGGGTGTTACTAATGTAGCGGACGAGTGCAGCGCCTTGACAGCGTTTTCACGCTTGAAGTGCCATTTCTGACGACGGAGAAAGGGCTAACTGCACCGAGGAGGCCTGCTGTGTCATGGAGCGCAAAAAGGAAATTCTTGGAATGAGGAAGATGATGCAGGATTGAGGTCCGACCGCCTCCTTTAGCCCAAGGCCTGCTTGACTCGTTCGGGCGTCATCGGGAGCTGGAACACACGGCCGCCGATGGCATCAAAGATCGCGTTGGCGATGACTCCACCCATGCAGATGATGGCAGGCTCGCCGCCTCCTTGTGGAGCTGCATTTCTATCATCAATCAGGACAGTTTCGATCAGGGGCAGCCAGGAAAATCTCGGAATCTGGTAGGTATCAAAATTCAGGTCGAGGATCTCGCCGCCTTTGAAATGAATATCCTCGGCCAGAGCATACCCCAACCCCATGGTGACACAGCCTTCCATCTGGATCTTAGCACCCTCGGGATTGATGGATAATCCCATATCCTGGGCACAGATGACCCTCTTAACCTGGACATGCCCGGTTTTCCGATCGACCTCCACCTCGCACATATGGGCCACATAGGTGCCGGCATCAATCCCACAGGCTATCCCATACCCGCGGCCGCTCGGGGCTTTCGCCGGCGTCCAGCCGAACTTCTCTGCGGCGGCCTTTAAAACCCGGATCATCCTCGTATCCTTCAGGTTCTTCAGACGGAATTCGAGCGGATCCATTTCTGCTGCGGCCGCCAGGATGTCGATCTGAGATTCCCGGGCAAAAGTGTTCGTGTTGTTGGCTGGTGCACGCCAGGGACCCGTTCCAAACGGATGGGACCCAGGCTGCCCCCGCCATCCTGAGCCATAAGTCACCGTGCGGTGATGCGGGATGTCGTAAAAGTGTTGCGAGCCTCGTTCTCCCGCAAAGTACACCCCGTAATCCCACAGGGAGATTGCTCCCAGACCCGTCACCCCGGCCTTTATTTTAACCACCGCAGCCGGCCTGAACGTATCATAGAAAAATTCCTCGGGTCGGGTTAAGGTAACTTGAACGGGCCTGCCCGCTATTTTCGCCAACTTAGCCGCCTCAGCTGCCTGGTGATTGGTGCCCTTGCCTCCGAAGCCTCCTCCGACAAACGGAGTTATAACGTGGACATCCTTGGAAGGAAATCCCAATGCCGAAGCCACCTCTTCTTTTACCCCGAACGGACTTTGGGTAGAAGCCCAAATCGTAGCCTTGCCCCCTTCGACCTTGGCCAGGGCCGTATGCGTTTCGATCGCGGCATGGGCGACGTACCCGTTCAAGTAGGTTTTTTCTATGATTGTCTTGGACGCTTTTTCTCCCTCGACCAGGTTCCCTCCTTCGGAAACAGTCTCGCCCGGGGGTGCGACTTTGAGGAGATGGTCGAAGATCGTTTTTTCATCGACTTTGGCTTCCGGTTTGTCCCATTGAGCTTTGATCTTTTTGAGCGCCTGGTCGGCCAGCTCCGGGTCTTCGTGGAGCACCGCAATCATGTCCCCATCCTGAATAACCCTGGCGCCCTCGATTGTCTTTGCGCCGGATGTATCCGCACTGATCAACTTGGCATCATGGGCAGGGGGTCTCAGAATTCGAGCATAAAGCATGCCCTCTTCCCGGAGGTCTCCAGCGTATTTGGCTTTTCCTGTGACCTTATCCAGAGCGTCCCGGCGCAAGACTGGAGTTCCGACTATGGTGAAATCCGACGGCTTTTCCAGAACCTTTCCCTTCTCCAGACGCCTGGTAATCTTCTTTCCTTTGGCAAGCTGGGCATAGCTGACTTTTTTCTGTCTCTGGGATTTATTGTATATAACCCCGGCCTCAACTGTTAGCTCGGAAGGCGGAGTCTGCAGGTATTCGGATCCCAGCTCGATCAGAACCGCCCGGGCTTCTGCTGCAGCCGCCCTTAAGGGAGGACCGAAAAAGCGGGTGGACATGGAGCCCCAGGTTCCCGCATCCCAGGGACAAAGGTCGGTATCGCCCATAACCATATCCACCGAATCCAGAGGGACTTCGAGCTCATCGGCCAACATCATGGCGAGGGAGGTGATCACTCCCTGGCCCATCTCAATTTTCCCTGTGAAGCATGAAACCCGGCCGTCCTCCCCGATCCGGAGAAAGGCATTGAAATCATCGGGCAGGGGCTGGCCGCGCTGACGCTGTGCCTCGAGTAAGGAAGGCTCTCCGACAGCGAACAGGATGACGATGCCGCCTCCCATCAGTTTTATGAACTCGCGACGATTGAGCGGCAGAGCAGGAGCTATATCATAAAAATCCTTTGCCTGATAATCGTCTTTTTTCATCGCTTCGAACCTCCTCTCATATTTTGCGCAGCCCTTTGGATAGCCTGAATGATGCGAGTGTGAGCTCCGCAGCGGCAGAGGTTTTCGTCCATGCCTTCGATGATATCCTTGCGGCTGGGGTTGGGATTTTTCAAGAGCAGGCCGTAAGCTGTGAGGATCATCCCCGGGGTGCAGAACCCACACTGCAGGGCATCGTGCTCGACGAAAGCCGCCTGGAGAGGGTGCAGCTTGCCGTTCCCGGCCAGCCCTTCGATGGTGATGACCTCCTTTTTATCGATGTTTGCCACAGGAAACTGGCAGGAGCGCACAGGTTCATTATCGACAAGGACCGTACACGCGCCGCAAAATCCTTCGCCGCAGCCAAACTTCGTTCCTGTGAGCTTGAAATCAGCTCGCAGCACCCATAGAAGCATGCGGTCGCGGTCGATCTCAAGGCTTTTCGTTTTTCCGTTGAGCTTAAAACCGATTGTCTTTTTCATTCCGTCCTCCTTCCTCATGACCCGCTGCGGATTCAGGCCAACCGCAGCAACGCGACGATGAGCAGGCAAAGGATGAACGCAGCGGGAGAGAGGATGTATTCAAGTTTTTTTTGGGCCCGGCTCTTGATCAGGCGAGCCACAAAGGATTCCATTTTCGCTCCCGCAAGAAAGCCCAGGGGAACGGTAACAAAGGAAGTCAGCACAGCAACGTGGATATAATAGAGCGAGAGAGGATATCCAGTCCCGGGAACAACGCAAGCCGGGACTCCCGTGGCATATTTGACGAGGGGAAAAAGGTTCACGGCCAGTGCGGCCGCCATGCCGCCGAGCAGGGCCTGCCCGACGGGCTTTTGGGTCATCTTGTCCTTGACTATGGAGACAAGAAGCACAAAGGCGATGGCTTCCATGAAAAAGGCAAAAATCGGATTGCCTATGGCGCCGTGTTTAATCGGAAGTGACAGGAGAAGGGCATCGAACATCTTGAAGAGCGAGGCTATAAGCGCCAGGAGCAACACTCCTGAAATTCTTCTGGAAACAACCCAGCCTGCCGCCATGAAGAAGAGGGCAACTCCAGTCATTATGGAGCCGGAAACGAAGGCTGCACAGCTCCGTAGCCCCATACCCAGAACGGCTTCAGAAAGACCCCACACAGACCCGAGTACGATCACCAGGCCCAGGTAGGATTTGGCGATTGAATTATCCATGTGCGCCTCCTTGAATGCGGATTTTCTCTTCGAGGCCGTGTTGATGACCACGCAGAAAATCTATCATCCTAAGATGATGGATGTCAATGAAGAAAGAAATCGGCAGATAATGGGCCAGAATGAAGCAAGGGATCTCAAAGGCTTGTGGAGTTTGACAGCGATTCATAACAAATTATGTTATAATGAATACAGGAAAGAAGGTTTTGATTATGCTTTTTGTCTTCATTTTCACAATGAATTCCAGGGAATTTTCTGGCCTAGTGCCAAAGGAGGTCTGAAGTGAAAACAAAGATTATGCTGACAGTGAGTCTCATCGCTTTGCTTGCGGTGACGTCTGGGTACGGGCAGCAGTGGTCGTCGCTCAAAGTGAAGATTGACTTCCCGTTCACTGTCGAGGGCAAGGTCCTTCCTGCAGGGGAGTATGAATTTGTGCGAGACAACTCGGCGCCAGTCTTCAGAGTGACGGACGGGGCAAAGAACGGTACTCTGGCGCCGATCTTAACCCGGATCGCCGGAGCAATGCACACAACCCCACAAGACGCTCACTTGGTGTTCGACGTGGTCGGGGATACCCACTTCTTTCGGAAATCTGGATTCCGGGCGAAGATGGTTACCTTATGCTGGCCACGAAGGGCAAACACGAGCATAAGGTCATTAATGTGAAGCGCTAGGCTGGCTTCCGCGGCGGCGCAAAAAGGAAATTCCTTCTATGATGATGTGATGCAAACGATATTTTCTTCTCCTTTTCTTCTCTTTAGGTTTTGTGAACCATCCTTCTATCCGTGCCCCTAGCCCGAAGGCTATGTCCGCACACACTCTAACGTCAGGTACCGGCCCCTTAACCTATCCCACAATGCGGCCTTCTCAAGCCCATTAAAGAATTTCTCAAGGCGGCCGATTTATCTTCGATAAGGAATATAATTGCGGTGCTCTTTCAAAACCTTGTAGATGATCGTCAACAATCGCCTGGCCGTGGCCACTTTGGCTTTGTTAGCGCCTTTTCTTCGGGCTAGCCGTTCGTAAAAGCAGCGCAGGTCAAAATCCGCCCGGATGGCCGGCCAGACCGCCTCCACCGCCGCCCAGCGCAGCCAGCGATTCCCCGCCCGCACGATTTTGCCATGATAGGTCTTATCACCCGAGCTGTGCGTCGAAGGAATGACCCCCGCGTAGGCATGAAGATGAGCCGCATCGATGAACCTGGTCATGTCCGCGATCTCCACCGCCACCAGGGCCGATAAATATTTCCCAAACCCAGGAATCGTCCGGATAAACTGAGCCTCCCGGCTTTCCTCATAGAACTTCTCGACAAGGGCTGTCGACTCCTCAATCCTCGTTTTCAAATGCCGGTAGGTCTTCAGCAACGCCTCCAGCAGTCTCTTCTCACCCGGGGCCAGATCCAACCCCAAGAGCACCTTCTGACCTTTGTCGGAAAAAATATTGGTCTCCCGGGCCACTTCCTCCCGAATCTCCTCCCTCTGCTGAGAAAGAAACGCCAGAATCCGATTCTTCAGCGCCGTCATAGCGCTCACATAAAAAGCCCTCTGCCGCAAAACTCGCTGGGCTTGCCGGTTCTCCGGCGACCGCCGGTAAACCTCCGGGATCATGTTCATCCGCAAAAGATGGGCCAGCACCTCGGAATCCCGCTTATCCGTCTTGATCTTCGCCCTGGCGATGGCTTTCACTTCATTCGGATGAGCGATCTTGATCCCAACCCCCATCTCCTCCAAAACATCCACCATCGTGTAGCTCGAGCGGCCAGTCTCAATCACGGCTTCAACATCTCCCCAACCCGCAAGAAACTTCTCGATCTCGAGACGAAGATTGGGGACTCGCCCCGATTGCAGCACCTGACCTTCCTCATCCATTAATGTCAGATGCGAGTATTGCCTGTGATGGTCAATACCCATATAATTCATCTGTGCACCTCCTTAAAGATAATGTTTCCAACCGGAAGTCTATCACAGACCCCCGGAGGAGGTGCATCACATCATCATGTTACCTATTTCTTGATCGTGTTGATGATATTCTGGACTTGGGCCAACCTTTCTGTGTTCGGTTCAAGCTTGAGGAACTTTTCAAAATATTCAACCGCCTTGCTCCCGTCGAGTATATCATAGGGCAAAAGCTTATTGAGGCTCTCACAAGATTAGTTTGTCCAATACCCGCTTCTGGCTTCCGCCGGGGGTGTTTTTCAAGTTCAGGCTCTCTTTTTTTCATTTCTTCGCCTCGAGGGATTTGACCAGCGCTTTGATTCTCTCTTGATCGGGGCTGATCTGGAGAGACTTGTTCCAGGCCTCGAGAGCTTCAGGGAAATTGCCCAATTGATAGTAGCAATCCCCGATAGAGTTCAGAACATTGATGTTGGTCCCAAAATGAGTCAGGTACTCTTTGTGGACAGCGATGGCCTCCGCGTATTCACCCAAGGACTGGTGGGCTTGCCCCAGCACTTGCAGAAATTCATATTTTTGTTTCTCTTTTACCAGCGGGAGCGCAATCTCTTTCATCAGTTGATATTCTTTAGTCAGGGCCAGGGCCCGGCAGAAATCCAGGGCGAACTGCTCGGAAGACGGATCCTTCCGATAAGCCTCTTCCAAAAGCGTCCTGGCCTTGGAGGTGTCTTGTTTGTTGAAAAATTGATTTCCCAGGATGTTGACGTTTTCCGGGTCATCATCGGGAGGCTTGGGCAAAGAAAGGACCCAAGGTCTCAGCAGATCGGGCATCGGGGTGATATAGAAAGGGCCCTGTTCAGAAAGAATTGCCGCCTGGTTTTTATCTAAGAGAGAGACTCTGATACTGTAATAAGCGGGGACCAGCTCGGCAAGAGCAAATTCTTCGAAGAAACTTGTCGGGCCCGGGTAGTCCTTGATGTTTTTGACAAAAGACCGGACTTTTTCATTCTCCTTGAAAATTGCGTACTCTAAGGTTCCGCTCTCTTTGAGATCCTGGGTTAGACCCCGGATCTGGAAAAAGAGAGTCAGCGTGTCTTGGCGGGTAAAATCATTCCGCGGCGAGGGGACGAACTGAACATTTTCCATAAGGAAAGGCTTGTTCTGACCTTTATACTGTGAATTTTCGTCAATCCGGTTTGCCAGGGTGAGCGGACTCATCTGGAGAGAAGAAGTCTCCGGAATCGTGAGGTCAGCTTCGACAGAGGAGAATTCTTTGGATACGGCATTTTTGAAGAGAAGGTTCAATCGATACTGCCCTTGAACGAGAGGGAACATATCCTGGAAGCTGAACAGTTTTGCCTTGATCTTGTCCATTCGCTCTTCGTTCATTTTGATCGGGACTTTTCTCTCGAACTGATAGATGGTCTTCCCGCTCAAGTCCTTCACACTGCCGTTTATTTCCAGGTTAGATTGATAGGTGTTTTCAAATTGTTCAAAGGTCAGTTTTTTCGGCTCGATCAGATAATGAACGAAGAAGATTCCGGCCGGGTCTTGGAACACCCTGACCAGAGAATCGCTCTCTATATAGTTAGCCGAATAATCGACTTCGATGATATCTTTGTAGGCCAGAAGCTTCGCGGCATATTCGTCTTTAACTTGTTGATAACCCGCTTGGGGGATTTTCTGGCCGATCAGGATTTCTGAAGCGATGGAGGGGCTAGCCTGAAGGAGAGGCTCACCGTGAATCAGGCTCAAGGACACATCGGCAATAGTCGGCTCGACCTCGAAAAGCTGATCGTAGGCCCCTTGATAGCTCGTCATGTCGCCTTTATAATCGACCAGGAGATTTTGCGGCCCGAATCTAACGGGAGAATAGAGGATATATTCGCCCGTGTTGTCTCTTTTGAAGAATACGACGCTGAAGGAATTGGGAAGCCCGTACTCGATCATGCCGTCATAAAACCAGATGATGGTCGGTTTAACCTCGGTGAGATTTTCGAATCTCTCGATCGATTTCGGCTCTCCCAGAATGATATAAATTCTCCCCATATCCGAACGCCACCCCTGGCCTGGCCCCTCTTTTCCAAGGTATTGGTTGGCGTATTGGATTCTCCGGTAATGTTCCTTCTTGAATTCATTCTCCGGGGTGTTGGGGTTCGGGTTTCTGACCTTCCAGAAAGCTTCGATGAATTTCTCTCTCTGCGGGTCCGTCTCGAGCTGGAGAAAGACTTCCTTTTCTTTCGGCGTGATGATGTAAACCACTTCCTCTTGGAGCCACTTTCGGTACTTGGGCTCGAGGTCCTTGGGCGACTTCTTTTTCTGGCCAAGGGCCGAGATATTCAGGACAAAAAGAAAAGAACAGAATATAGAGAGCAGCACCCTTTTCTTCATAGTTGACATTGTAACCCACATCGGCTGCTCCTTCAAATGATCCCAAGCTCTATGACGAACATCCCCCGGGCAAACTTCTTTATCTGAAGCCAACTTTCAACTCTATAATGCTTTCAACACGGTCAACCATACCGTTATGATGGCGGTCGAACGAGCCCTAATTTCGGATGCCTAGAGCTGGACCATGCCCCGCGAAGCCCAACTCGGCCTCCGGTTCAGTTTCTGATTGCGGCAAGAATCAAGGGGGACTCCCGCGAGTCCCCCTTTCTTTTTTGTGCTATGATAGGACTTTGGAGAAGCGACGCAGGCGGTATGAAAAACACACGATGCCCGTTCCGGCTGATTTTCGCCGTGTTTTTTTTGATGGTTTTCCGGTTTTTTGCCTCGCCTGGACTCATTGCCTCGGAAAAAGAAAAGCTCCCGGCCAAAGTCAGCCTGGCCAAATGCCTGACCCTGGAAGGGGATCTCAAATGAAACGTAAGAAGGTCGCCGTCGCCATGAGCGGGGGAGTGGACTCCTCTGTCGCCGCGGCGCTCCTCTGCGAGCAGGGGCACGAGGTCATCGGGGTGACGATGAACCTTTTCTCCCTCCCCAAGGAATTTTGCCGATCCGACGACCTCCGCAGTTGCTGCGGCTGGAAGTCAGCCGAGGACGCCCAAAGAGTGGCCATGGCGCTCGGGATTCCTCACTACGTGGCCGATTTCAGGAAGGATTTTGAGCGCACCGTGATCGCGGATTTCTGCGCCGAGTACGGCCGGGGCCGCACACCCAACCCTTGCCTCCGCTGCAACGAACACATCAAGTTTGAGCTCTTTTTCAATAAGGCCAAAAAGCTCGGCGCGGAGACAGTGGCGACCGGCCATCATGCCCGGATCGAATTGGACCAGGATTCCGGCCGCTATCTCCTCAAAAAGGGCAAGGACCAGAGAAAAGACCAGTCCTATTTCCTCTACACCCTGACCCAGACCCAGCTTGCCTCAGCGCTGATGCCGGTCGGCGAGCTCACCAAAAAAGAGGTCCGGGAAAGGGCCCGTCGGTTGGGGTTGCCTGTCGCCGAGAAGGCTGAAAGCCAGGAAATCTGCTTTGTCCCAGGGGACAATTACGCGGAGTTCTTGAGATCAAGAGTTCCCGATGCTTCGCGGCCCGGCCCGATCGTCGACCTGGAGGGACGCATCCTTGGCGAGCACAAAGGGATCATCTCCTACACCGTCGGCCAGCGCAAGGGCATGGGGATCGCTTCTTCCCGTCCGCTCTACGTTCTGGCCATCGATCCCCTGACCAACATGATCACTGTGGGCCGGAACGAAGACCTCTACAAAAGAGGGCTCATCGCCTCAGCGGTTCATTTTATTTCGGTCGAAAACCCAGCCGGGCCGCTCGAGACCACGGCCAAAATTCGCTACAAACACCCCGAGGCCAAGGCCCGGGTGACTCCGGCGCCGGATGGGCGCCTCATCGTGGAATTTGAAAGCGCGCAGCGGGCGATCACTCCGGGCCAGGCCGTGGTATTTTATGAAGGCGATGTGGTTGTCGGGGGCGGCCTGATCGAATCTTCTTTTTAGGGGACGTTCCCCAAGGGCACACCCTTTATTTTTCAACCAAGGATATGCTCCAAGGCCAGCATCCTTAAACGATTTTTGGGATCCCAAGGGTGTCCCCTTGGGGAACGTCCCCCAGTTCCGATAGACCCCGTCGCGTTCCTCTGTGAGTTTACAAACATTTTCGAATGCCGTTACCCAAATCGTCGATTTTTGATATACTGGGATTACAGCAATTCTTTTAGACAACGAAAGGAGAAGATCCATGCCAACCTCGGCGCTTAATGTGCTTCTCGATTCTCTGGCCGGGAGCTTGGCCGCGGAGAAGGGCCGGGTTCTGGTCAAAAACGAACTCAATTTGCGCGATAAGGTGGATGGCCTCATCCACGAAGCCGTGTTCGGCGAAATCGAGGCCAAATCCGCTGCCCGCTGGCTGATCTGGGAGGCCGCCCAGGCTTTGGGCATCCGTCCCGCCTCGATCCAAGACTTTTATCTGGCCCGCGGAAGGGGCGAGATCGCCCGATCCTTCACCGTCCCAGCCATGAACCTGCGCATGCTGGCCTACGATTCGGCTCGGGCCGTGTTTCGCGCCGCCCGCAAGATCGAGGCCGGTGCCATCATTTTCGAGATCGCCAGAAGCGAGATCGGCTACACGGACCAGCGGCCGTCCGAGTACGTGTCCGCCGTTCTCGCGGCGGCCATCAAGGAAAGATTCCGCGGCCCGGTCTTTATCCAGGGAGATCATTACCAGACCTCCCAAAAAAAATTCAGCCAGGATCGTGAGGCGGAGCTCAAGACAATCCGGGACTTGATCCTGGAATCCATCGCCGCCGGTTTTTTCAACATCGACATTGACTCCTCGACCCTGGTCGACCTGACCAAGCCGACCCTCGAAGAGCAACAGAGACTGAATTACGAGACCTGCGCGGAATTCACGCGGTTCATCCGTGAACACGAGCCCGAGGCCACGACGATTTCCGTCGGCGGCGAGATCGGCGAGGTGGGGCAAAAAAACAGCACGCCCGAAGATCTCGACGCCTTTATGGCCGGCTACAACAAAATCCGGGGCGACATGACCGGAATCAGCAAGATCAGCATCCAGACCGGGACGAGCCACGGCGGGGTGGTCCTTCCGGACGGGACGCTGGCCAAGGTGGCGATCGATTTTGACGTCCTCAAAGTGTTGAGCGAGAAAGCGCGACGGCAGTACGGACTGGCCGGGGCCGTGCAGCACGGGGCGAGCACCCTGCCGGACGCCGCCTTCAACAAATTCGTGGAAGCGGGAACCTGCGAGGTTCATTTGGCCACGGCTTTCCAGACGCTCATCATCGAACACCAGGCGACGCCGGAATCCCTGCGCCAGGAGATGTACGATTGGGTGCGCAAAAACGCGGCCGATGAGAGAAAACCCAAGGACACCGAGGCCCAATTCCTCTATAAGACGCGCAAAAAGGCCGTCGGTCCCCTCAAGAAACAGTTTTGGTCTTTGCCCGCCCCGGCGCGGGAGGCGATCGGTGCTAGCCTGGAAAAGCAGTTCTCGTTTTTGTTTGAGCAGTTGGCCGTGGCCGGGACGGCCGAGCTCGTGACGAGGTTTGTCCAGGCTCCCGAAATCCACCATCCTCTCACCCTCGGGGGCACCAAGGCCGCCAAGGGAGAATCGGTCAGGGGATTGGCCGATTGATCCCAACCGATCCAGAGAATAATAAGGAGGTCAGATGAAAACAACTGTATTGCTGGGGATGTCATTCCTTTTCTTGCTCATGATTTTTAGTGTGAGTTGCGTTCCCGGGCCGAACAGCGCCGAAAAGACGCCGGACCAGGAGGGCAAGGTGGCCGGATTCTGGAAGGGAATCTGGCACGGCTTGATCTCACCGATCACCTTTATCATTTCTATTTTCAGCAAGAACATTCGCTTCTATGAGGTCCACAACAACGGCGGCTGGTACAACTTCGGCTTTGTCCTCGGCGCCGGGTTGTTCCTGGGCGGCGGCATTCTCGGGAAGAAAAAGAGAGGACGGTAGTTGGGGGCCCGGCTTTTTGGCCAAGTCCCTCTGGCCATAACTCTCCCCGAAATTATCCATTGCGAAGCCGATTCTAGGATTTGACAGACTCTATCAAGATTTGGTAAAAAATAATCAAAGAGTATTAATCTCATAATGGGTTTGGAAATTAACTTTTGATTTTCTTCAAAAAAATATCTTTGGCTATTTGTGTTCTGGCCTTCTTCCCTCTGGGCGGAAGAAGTGCGATAACCCAACCTCTTGAATTTAATCACAAGATCCACAAGGAAAACAAAGTGGATTGCCTGGACTGCCATCCCTATTTTAAGGATCACGACGCGGCTGGCAGGCCGACCCTGGAAACGTGCCAGAACTGCCACGCTGAACCGATCGGAAAAAGCGACGCGGAGAAGAACTAATAGAGTTCATAAAGACCGGAAAAGAGATCGAGTGGCGAAGGCTCTACCTGCTCCCCCAAGATGTTTATTTTTCTCACCGGCGCCACGTGGTTCTGGCAGATCTGGATTGCACCGTCTGTCATGACAAGATCGGCGAAGCCTCGAGGCCGCCTTCTCGGCAAATTAACATTCCCATGAAAGAATGCCTGAACTGCCATAAGGGAAAAAAGGCGAGCACGGATTGTATTGCCTGTCATCGATAAATGAGGAACATCAAGATTAGGAAATCTGCTGACAGGTCTCCGGGCCTGAAGCTCAGGCGGAGGGACTTCCTTAAACTCGCGGGCGGGATTTCAGCTTATTTGCCTTTTTTCAACTGCTTTTCAGCCGCCGCGGCCGGAGTTGATTCAATAAAAAATAACTGGACTCCCGGGATTGAGCACTGGGCCCCCGTCTTGTGCCAAGGCTGCCCTGGTGGATGCGGGCTTCTGGCGCGGTTGATCGACGATCGAATTGTCAAGGTCGAAGGGAACAGTTTTCACCCGCTTAACAGGGGAAAAGTCTGTCCAAGAGGACAGGCCGTGTTGCAGCTCTTGTATAATCCCGATCGAATTCGTAGTCCTCTTAAGAAGGTGGGTGGCAGGGATTCCGGGAACTGGGAAGTAACAACCTGGGAAGACGCCTACGCGATTGTTTCCTCCAGGATGATCGAATTGAGGAATTCAGGCAAATCGCACACACTGGTTTTTATGGGACATGATTCCCGCAATACGTCGGATGATCTTGTAGCCAGGTTTCTAGAAGCGTATGGGACGCCCAATTACATAAAATTCGATCCCGGGCTGCTCTCAATAAGGCTTATCAACTGACGCAGGGGATTGATGATCTCCTGGCTCCTGATCTTGATGAAACCAGGTACGTTTTGTCTTTTGGGGCGGATTTTCTGAACAATTGGCCGACATCTATGGGAAATCAGAGAATCTACGGAGAAAAAAGATCCAAACGGGCGATAAAAATCGTCCAGATTGAACCGAGGTTTTCGATCTGTGCCGCAAGGGCTGATCGCTGGGTTCCCCTCAACCTCGGCACCGAAGGTCTTCTGGCCTTAGGGATCGCTTCGATCATAATCAGAGATAAGCTTTATGATCAAGAATTCATAGAAAAATCGGCTTTTCGATTTGAAGATTTTGTTGACCGGAGCGGCCAAACGCAGATCGGGTTTAAAAACCTCATTCTCAGAGATGTCCGGCTCGACCGTATTTCTGATCTTACAGGCGTTCCCTTGAGATCGATTATCGAACTGGCCAATGATTTTTCACTCATCAAACCGTCCATCGCTCTTGGGGATTATGGTTTGTCCTATCACTCAAATGGAGTCTTCAACGCATTGGCCATCCATTCTCTCAACGCCCTGGTCGGAAATATCGATGCACCCGGAGGCTGCCTCCGTCAGAGGCGAGCTCCTCTCAAAGAATTGCCCCCCCCCATCTTGGACGCGACAGCCCAAAAAGGACTTTCTCAACCGAGGATTGACGGGCTTTCTGCAGAGGAGGGGAATGGCCGTGGCTTTCGGGTGAAGGACTTTGTCAGGAACGTCATGACGGGCCATCCTTACGAGGTCAATTGCCTTTTCCTTTCGAGCAACAGCCAGTTTTTTCCGTCTCTTATCTCTAGGAAAATCAATGAGATAGCACACAAGATCCCTTTTATTGTCAGCTTCGCGTCTTTCCGGGATGAAATGAACAGTTTTGCGGATCTCATTCTTCCCGACGTGACTCTATTTGAGAAGTGGCAGGAGAACCAGGCCCCCTTGTTAAATAAGATTCCGATCGTGGGGGTCAATCAGCCGGTCATAAAACCTCGAGATCAATGCCGTCCTTTTGAGGATACAGTCATCAATCTGGCGAAGAAAACTGGATCCTCTGTTGCCCGCAATTTTCCATGGGCCGGCTTTAAAGAACTCCTTCTTGACCGGTTGGAGGGGCTTTTTGCTCAGAAAAGAGGGAGCGTGTTCACTTCCCCTGACGAGGAGTCCGAACTGAGGTTGTTAGAGGAGAGAGGCTGGTGGCAATCCGAGCATGAATCTTATTCCTCTTTCCTGAAGGACCTCATGGAAAAAAGGAGGCTGGCTGGATCCGGTTTACCATTTTGGCGAGAGGAGCTTTCTGTATCAGAATTCATCCCGGAAATTTGAGTTTTTTTCTTCTCTGGACCTCAAGAACATGGGGCCCCGGTTTTCCGGAGATCCCGATCAATATCCCTTTTTCCTTTACCTGTATGATCTGCCTTTCACCTCAGACGATAACGGCGAAAACATGCCCTGGTTTCAGGAGGCCTTGGGATTTCGTTTCAAATCCGAATGGGAGGCTTGGGTTGAGCTAAATCCTCAAACGGCCAGAGAATATCTTATTCGAGACAACGAAATCATCTGGGTGGAGTCGCCAACCGGCAGGATCAAGGCTCGGGCCAAGATCTTCCCGGGAATTATGCCCCGAGTCATCGGCCTTCCCCTCGGAAAGGCGGAAGAGACGCCGGGGATGAAAAAATCCAAGAAGCGAGATCATCCTCTGGCCCTGATCGGCGAAGATTATGACGAAATGACTGGAATGCCTTCTCGATTTTCTACCCGTGTAAAAATCTATAAAGCTTAAGGAGCCCGAAAAATGACGAGATGGGGGATGGTTATCGACCTGGACAGGTGCACAGGTTGCCAGGCCTGCGTTGTTGCCTGCAAAGCAGAGAACAATGTCCCTTTCTCAACCCCGGAGCAAGAAAAGAAAAGAAGAATTATCTCCTGGATGAGCGTTTTGACTTTTATTGAAGGAACCTATCCCACCCCTAAGGAAAGATATCTCCCTCGGCCCTGCATGCACTGTGATAATCCCCCCTGTGTCAAGGTCTGTCCTGTGGGGGCGACCTATAAAAACCCGGAGGGAATCGTGGCCCAAGTCTATTCCAGGTGCATCGGTTGTCGGTATTGCACAAACAATTGTCCTTATACTCTAAAATATTTCAATTACTCCGCGCCAAGCTGGCCTTCAGAGATGAGGGAATACCTAAACCCGGATGTATCTGAACGTCCAGCCGGAGTCGTCGAGAAATGCACGTTTTGCCATCATCGGCTCCAGAAAGCCAAAGATAAGGCACGGGCCGAGAAGCGAGAACTCAGAGAAGGAGATTATATCCCCGCCTGTGTCCAAACGTGTCCCACTCAGGCTCTCTATTTTGGCGATCTCGACAATCCCAAGAGTCTTGTCGGTCGTTTGGCCAAGAGCTCAAGGGCTTTTCGTCTGCTCGAGGAACTGGGAACAGAGCCCAAAGTCTATTATTTAACAGAAGGGGAATGGCATGGATAGAACCGGAGATAAATCCGCGCAGATGGAGAACGATCTCCTTAGACCAATCACCTCCACAGGGAAAAAGTTTTATCTCACCGTAGCCATCCTCCTGGCGATTATTTTCTTAGGCGTTTTCGCTTGGACGACGCAAATCAAGAACGGACTAGGGGTGACCGGTTTGAACCGGCCAGTCTATTGGGGTTTAACCACGAAATTTGTCTTTTTCATCGGAATAAGCCATGCGGGCACTCTCATTTCAGCTATTCTTCGCTTGGCTCATGCCGAATGGAGACGGGCCATCACTCGGTCTGCGAGGTCATACGGTTCTGGTCCTCTTTTTCGGTGTGGCCAACGTCGTCACTGACCTGGGGAGACCGGATCGCATATTTTATGTCATTTTCCACGGGCATTTCCGCTCGCCACTCCTCTGGGACGTGGCCAGTATCACGTCCTACCTCATCGGCAGCAGCGTCTATCTTTTTTTGCCGCTCATCCCGGATATCGCTCTTCTCAGAGACCGGTTCAAAGGCAGCCTTGGGGATATGTCTATCGGGCTCTGGCCGTTGGCTGGACGGGAACAAAAAAGCAATGGAGAATCCTCGAACGGGCGATTTCAGTTATGGCGGTCATAGTCATTCCGATCGCTGTTTCTGTTCACACGGTGGTGTCCTACGTTTTTGCCATGACCATTCAACCGATGTGGCACAGCACAATTTTCGGTCCGTATTTTGTGACCGGGGCCATTTTTTCCGGCATTGCCGCGTTAATTGTTGCCATGGTCATCATTCGCCGGGTTTGTCATTTGGAAAAGTATTTGAAACCCATTCACTTCAATAACTTGGGACTCCTGCTGCTGGTAATGAGCCTCCTCTGGTTTTATTTCACCTTCACCGAAAACCTCACATCATTCTATGGAGCTGAACCTTCTCATCTGGCGGTGTTCTACGCTAAGCTCACCGGTCCCTATGCTCCCCATTTTTGGATAATGACCATTTTCAATTTGTTGTTTCCGGTGGTTATTCTAGCGAACAAAAAAACAAGGAATATTCGAGGAACGCTGATCGCCTCCATCGGCGTTCTCATAGGAATGTGGCTGGAGCGCTATACGATCGTTCTTCCCACTCTTATCAATCCTCGCCTTCCCTATTCGCAGGGCGTGTATGGCTCAACCTGGGTTGAACTCGCGGTGACAGCCGCCTGTTTTGCGGCGTTTATCCTTCTTTACATTTTGTTCGTAAAAGTGTTTCCTATCGTCTCTCTCTGGGAGATGAAACAAGGCAAGAGTGCCGGGATTGATGAAACATTAGCTCGAATCACAAGCTATCTTCCGAAATCGGATGAACCGGAGGTGGCGAAAAACTTTTCTTCTCAGATGAGTTTAAGGTCCAGATCATTGTTTTCAAAAGTCGGAAGCGAAGGCAGAAGCCGGGTGGAAGGAATTATT
>CAVYOD010000019.1:0-210830 GCA_963770045.1 Candidatus Aminicenantota bacterium
GTAAAGCATCATCCTTCGTGAGCGGTAAGGGGGCTGGATGTCTTGCTTTTTATGTTTCACGTTTAAGGCAAAAAATGGCGGTGGAGGGATTTGAACCCCCGACACTGCGGATATGAGCCGCATGCTCTGACCAACTGAGCTACACCGCCAGAGGTGGTTCAGATTCTAGCGGATTGCCCCAAGCAAGTCAATTTACCGGGAAGACGGCTTTAGTCGCCTGCAGCGCCTCTGGGGTGGCAGGAGTAACAGGCCTGGCTGTTGTAGGAATAGCCGCCGACGTCACTGTGGTGTGAGTCCGTCGTGCTCTTGCTATGAGTGTGGCAATCGATGCAGGAAAATTGATTATAATTGCTGGTCAGATGGCAATCGGTGCAGCTGAAACCCGCGTGCCTCCCCGACTTGATCGGAAAACTGTGGGCAAAAACAGCCTGTGTCCAGGATGTATGAGTCGCGTAATGACAATTCTCGCAGGTCGTCGGATAACCCAGATGACTTATGGTTGGGGTTGGTCGTGCTATTGTAATCAGCCGCGTGACAGCCATAACAATCTTTCGGCAGGTTATAGCCCTTGCTGTGGCAGGTATTGCAGGTCAGGGTTTTGTGCGCACCCTGAAGCGGCCAGAACTGGTCGTGGTTGGTGTTTGCCCCAGACCAGCTTTGCGCTCCATCGCCGTGACAGGTGACACAATCGGTTGAATAGTTCGCCTGCTTGTGGTTCGGATCCGTCGTGCCGTTATAGTCAGTCAAGTGGCAGGAAACGCAGGTCGAGGGAGTTCCCGCGTATTGTCCATTCTTGTGGCAGTCCGCGCAGGCGGCGAGCTTGTGCTTTCCCTTCAGGACGAATTTGGTATGGTCAAATCCAGCCCCTGTCCAGCCCGCGGCGCCGTCGCCGTGGCAGGTCACACAGTCCGTGGGGAAACCGGCCTGCCGGTGGTTCGGGTCAGTCGTGCCGTTGTAATTATTCAAATGGCAGGAGACGCAGGTCGAGGGGGTTCCTGCATACAGTCCGTTCTTGTGGCAGTCCGCACAGGCCGCGAGCTTGTGCTTTCCCTTTAAAACGAACTGGCTGTGGTTAAACCCCGCGTTTTTCCAGGAGTTGGCAGAATCGCCGTGGCAGATGACACAATCGGTCGGGAAACCCGCCTGTTTATGGTTCGGATTGGTGGTGCCGTTGTAGTCTTTCAGATGACAGGAGACGCAAGCCGTGGGGAGGCCGACATATTGTCCACTTTGGTGGCAGTCGGAGCAGCGGGCCAGCTTGTGCCGGCCGATCAACATGAACTTATGGCTGAAGACAGCCCCCTGCCAGGCGGCCGTGCTGCGATGGCAGATCTGGCATTGGGTTGGGAACCCGGCCGCGCCGTGGTCGGGGTTCTTCGCCGATTTGAAATTCTCTTGGTGACAGGCGTAACAGTCGGCGGTCGCTTTCCCGAGACCATTCTCCCGATGACAGTCGGCGCAATCGAGTGTCCGGTGCACGCCTTCAAGTCTGAATCCGGTCACATCCGTATGGTTCCACTTCGCCGGCGGGACGTCCTTCCAGGACTGGGGTGTATGGCAATCCCCGCAGTGGAGGCCGAGCTGGAGCTTGTAGCGGTCATCCTGACGCCGCTCCCAGTGGCAGGCCTCGCAGGCGGTCGGCGTGCCTTCGAAGATCCCCTTGAGATGACACTCGCGGCAGGCGACCGTCTGGTGCTTGCCGACGAGGGGAAAATTTGTCTTGTCATGGTTCTGGGCCGTCCACTTGGTTTGCTCCTGCTGGGCGGCGGGGCTCGTCGATCCGAATCAGAAACCAGAGGCCCAGAAAGAGAACCAGGGCTAAGGGAAGAATCTTAGGGAAGCTCGGCTTTGCGCTTCTCATCGGTTCATTTGCGAAACATCAGCCTCACAAAAAAGAGGTGCTGGTTCAATTTCTCCTGGATATAATAATTATACTCTATAGAAACAGAAACGCGACGGTTCAAATAAAAAAAGATGCTGCTCCCCAGGGTCTTGTAGTTGTTGAAGTGGATGATCTGCGGGGTCTCGGCGCCGGCCACATAGCGAAAGCCGTTATAGGTGTTGGAGAAAGTCGCATACCAGGAGAACCGTCCAAAGTCCTTGCTCAGGGAAAGATAATAAGAGTTGGATTCGGCCAGGTCGCCCCGGTTGAGTGAGTAATCCCCGTACAATGTGAAGCCGGTTTTGAGGATGTCCGAGGCCGAGGCTCCGAAGCGCCAGGTGTGGTCTTTGAGATGAAAATCCTTCTGTTCACTCTCCTGGCGGGAGAGGTAGACCCGGACATTGTTGACCGGTTTGAAACTCAGCCGCAATCCGTACTGGCTCGAATAGAAAAAGCGCTGCAGCTCCTGGTCGTTGAAGCTCGGATCCTGGGATTTTTCCAGGAGGTAGCGATGAAAATCCAATCCTTTCCCGGAACTGAAATAAGCGGTCAGGTCGGCATACCGGGTCATTTCCAATCTGACGTTGATGAAGACGAGGGAGAGGCGGTCTTTGGCGGCCACGTGGGGACCGAGCTCATACTGGACATTCCCAAAGGCAAAGAGCGTCTTTTTGACGGGTACGAAGGCCTGAGCATAGATGTATGACTGCTCGGTTGTGCCCGAAAAACGGAGGTGGTTGTAGCTTAAGGACAGAGAGGTCGCGCCCGAGCCATTGTACCGGGCGAAAAGGCCGTATTTTTGATAGTGGGTATCAAACTTGCTGACATAGACTTGCTGCTCGAGCCCACCGTAGGCGCCGAGGAGGAGGTCCTTATTGATTTTGTAGCCGAGAACGCCTCCCAGGAGCTGGCCGATGCCGGCCGTATCATAGAGGTTCATCTGCCCCACCGAGATGTAGAACGGCTTGCTCTGGGGGTTGTAGGTGATTCGGGCATCATAGAGAATGAACTGGTTCCGGCTTCCTTCCTGGAGGTTGTAGCGGTCGCGCACGTCGACGAGAACAGTCCAGTCCCGGTTGACGCTGGGCGCGAACTCGAACTTCAGGCGGGTGCTGACCTGGTTCATAAAAGGGCCTTGCTCGTAGCTTGCTCCGAACCAGTCCAGATAGAGGGAACTGCGTAAATAATAGTCGCCCGTGGATGCTCCGGCCGAAAGCCAGAGTCCGGCGACAGCCAAGAAAACAAGAGCGAATTTTTTCATCTCATATCCTTGGTGGCTGAATTTCCCACCCACCAGTTTTCAAACGTGTGGCAGGAGAGGCAGTCCTCCTGATGTCCCTGGTGAGGAGAGGCGTGGCAGCCTGTCGCAAGCCCGGCTTTTGCATGGGCCAGGCTCATGGGTACGGGAGCCTCCTCGGATTTCGTCTCCTGAGCGGCGGCCCAGGCTCCCATCAGAAGGACGGTGGCCAATCCCACGGCCCATTTTCTAAAAAAAGGGCAAGACTTCAGCTCCGGTTTCATCTTAATTCCGACTATTCCTATAATAACTATATGAATACTCAATGTCAAGCACCGGCCGACCGCTTTGGGAAAATTTTTGCCCGGCTTTGACTTTTCTTGATTTCTTTGTTATAAGGGGGGGCAAGAGATGTCAGAGCCAGAAAGCGTTTTGGTCCCGGAAAAGCCGCCCGAGGACTTATTCCTCGAGATTATTGATCGCGTCCACGAAGGAATCTATTTCCTCGATAAGGTTCAGAGGGTCACCTTCTGGAACCCCGCGGCCGAACAAATCACGGGCTACAAGAGCTCGGAAATCCTGGGCAAGTTCTGCTCCGCGAATGTCCTCACTCACGTTGATGAGAAGGGGAATATCCTATGCCTGAGCGATTGCCCCGCCAAGCTGACCCTCCGGGACGGCGTCGCCCGGACGTGCGAAGTCTACGTCCATCACAAAGAAGGCTACAGGCTCCCCATCTCCCTGACCTGTCTCCCCAGGCGGAACCCGTCGGGGGAGATCATCGGCACCGCCCAGATCTTCTACAGCCTGTCGCCCCGGCTGCTCATGCCTCATAAGGCCCAAGAGCTCGACCAGATGATCTTGCTCGACCCCCTCACCGGGTTGGGCAATAAACAATATCTGGAGATGCTCGTCCACTCCCGGCTCGACGAACTCAACCGCTATCATTTTTCCTTCGGTGTCATCTTCGTCGACATCGACCATCTCAAAGCGGTCAACGAGCGCTATGGCCTGGAGGTGGGCGACAAGGTCCTCAAGATGGTCTCTCAGACGCTGGCCAATAACGTCCGTTTTTTTGAGGTCGTGGGGCGTTGGGGAGGAGAGGAGTTACTGTCCGTTATCATCAATGTCGACGAGCAAAAACTCGCCCTGGTGGCCAACAAACTCCGCGTGCTCATCGCCAACTCCAATGTCCTGGTCGAGCCCGATCTCATCTCGGTGACGGTTTCCATAGGCGCGACCCTCGCCCTGCGCTATGACTCGGTGGAGAGCCTGGTCCAGCGGGCCGAGCAGTTGATGCTCCAGAGCAAGTGGCTCGGCCGCAACCGTGTCAGCACCAAACCGGCCGTAAAATAATAGAGAGTAGTGAGGAGTGAACCGTGACTGGTAAGTAAGAGATCAGGGGTGAAGCTCGATTTTGACGACTCCAGCCTGTTTCCTAAAAAGAACGAGAGAAACGGGTGGCTAGAGTTGCCCGCAAAGAGACCTAATTTCTTGCCCCTCACTCCTTACCCCTCACTGACTCACTGGATATGGAGGTAGAGATGGATTGGGGTTTAAAGAACCGGCTCTCCCGAATCATCAAACCGGACACCGGCAAGACCGTGATGCTCGCCGTTGACCACGGCTATTTTCTCGGTCCCACGAGCGGTCTCGAATTCCCCCGCCGAACGATCGAGCCCTTGCTCCCCTATGCCGATTCACTCATGCTGACCAGGGGGCTCTTGAGGACTTCAGTCCCCGCCGAGGCCGATATCCCGATCGTGTTGAGGGTTTCGGGGGGCACCAGCATCCTCGGTGAGCTCTCCAACGAAGGAACGACGACCTGCTTCAAAGAGGCGATCAGGCTCAACGTGGCCGCGGTCGCCCTGTCCATTTTTGTCGGATCGGCCCACGAGAAAGAGACCCTGCTCGGTCTCTCCCAGCTTGTGAACGAAGCCGAAGAATACGGAATCCCGGTCCTGGCCGTGACCGCGGTCGGCAAGGACATGGTCAGGGACGCCCGTTACCTGAGCCTGTGCTGTCGCATCGCCGCCGAGCTCGGGGCTCACATCGTCAAAACGTACTATTGCGAGGATTTTGAAAAAGTTGTCGAGACCTGCCCCGTCCCGGTCGTGATCGCGGGCGGAAAAAAAACGCCCGAGAAAGAAGCGCTCGAGCTCGCTCACAATGCCATCAGCCGGGGCGCCGCGGGAGTGGACATGGGCAGGAATATTTTTCAATCCGACGCGCCGGTCGCCATGATCCAGGCCGTGAGGGCCGTCGTCCATGGAAAGAAATCTGCCGGAGACGCGTATCGGATATTCAATAAGGAAAGAGCGAAATAGAGTAGCGGCGCGAGCGATCGCCTCTCTTCGATCGCCGGATGGACCCGGCCGCTAGAAAATGCGGAGCAGGCCATGCGCGTGGCGATGTATTATTCCAATCACGACGTCCGGGTCGAGGAAAGGCCCGTTCCCCGGATCGGACCCGACGAACTCCTGGTCAGAGTCATGGCCAGCGGAATCTGCGGGAGCGATGTCCTGGAGTGGTATCGGATCAAGAAGGCCCCCCGGGTTCTCGGTCACGAGATCGCCGGAGAAATCGTCGAGAAAGGAAAGAACGTCGCGAAGTTCAGGATTGGGGACAGAGTCTCGGTCACCCATCACGTCCCCTGCAACACCTGCCACTATTGCCTTTCCGGCCATCCCACGGCTTGCGAGACACTGCATTCCACCAACTTCGACCCCGGAGGGTTTGCTGAGTTCATCCGGGTCCCGCCGATCAACGTGGACCGGGGGACGTTCCTGCTGCCGGATTCCGTCACCTACGAGGAAGGGACCTTCGTCGAACCACTGGCCTGCGCCCTCCGCGGGCAAAAAATCATTCGCCCGAAACCCGGCCAGACGATCGTCGTCCTCGGGAGCGGCATCTCAGGAATTCTTCACCTGAAGCTGGCCATGATGTTCGGAGCCGGGCGGACGATCGCCACGGACATTCATCCTTACAGGATGGAGTTCGCTCGGAGATGCGGCGCGGACTCCGTCATCGAGGCCCGGGCGTTCACGCCCGAAGTCTCTGAAGGCGGTGAATGAGGGAAGGCTCGCCGACAGAGTCATCGTCTGTGCCGGGTCGCTGACGGCGGCCGAGCAGGCCCTGAAGTGCGTGGACCGCGGCGGAACGGTCATGTTTTTCGCCGTTCCCCTGCCCGAAGACAAGCTTGCGCTTCCCCTCAACGAATTCTGGAGGGATGACATCACGCTCCTCACTTCCTATGCGGCGGTCGCCGATGACCTCCAGGAGACCGTCGAACTCTTGAGAGCGAAAAGGATCGAGGTCACCGACATGATCACCCACCGGCTCCCGCTCGCCCGGACCGGAGAGGGCTTCAGAATCATGGAGGCGGCCGGCCGGTCTATGAAAATCATCATCGAGCCGCAAAAATAATAAACGGTGCCTGTGAGTTCAAAGCAGGCTTTATTTGATCAGCCTCTCCGCCAGGACCTCGGCGGTGTGTTTGACCCTGACCGGAAGTCCTTTTTGCCGACAGCCGCCGCGGATCTGGAGAAGACATCCGGGGCAATCCAGAGCCACGAGATCCGCCCCGGAGCTCTGGATGGAAGCCAGCTTCTCTTCGAGAAGCGCTGAGGATATTCCGGGCTGTTCGATGGAGAAACTCCCGGCAAAGCCGCAGCATGAATCTGCGCCCTCCATCTCCAGGATATCCTTGCCCCAGGCATCCCTGATCACCTTTCTCGAAGCGGCCGAAGCCTTCAGCAGGAACTTATGGTGGCAGGAATCGTGATAGGTAACTGTTTCCGGGGCCGGGGGCACCGGAAAAACTTCCGACAGCCTTTTCCCCTCCATTTCGTGAACGAATCGGCTGAAAGGAAGGGTTTTTCGAGAGACGCGCTCGGCGGCATCCGTCGGAAGGAGCCGCGGACCGAGATGGCCGAGCATTGTCGTGCAGGTTGGGCACAGCGTGACAACAAAGTCCTCGTCTCCCAATTCTTTGAGGAGCTCCCGGTAGGCCCGTCGCGAGGATTTCGGGAAACCGCTGTTGGCCGGTGGGAACCCGCAGCAAAGAGGCCGAATAAGCCGGACGCCGTATCCCAGCCGGCGCAGAACCCGGGTAGCGGAAATCCCGATCTCGGGGTAGAAGTTCTCAACCAGGCAGCCGGGAAAGAGGACGATTCTCAATCCTTTTCCTTGAGTTTCCGTTCGGACAGTCTCTGCCTTGAACAATCGGCTCAGAGATTTCCTGGCCGGAGCGGGAAACCTCCGCGCCGCGTCCAGTCTGCCCAGCCCCGGAGGAAGCTTCCTCATGAGCCCTTTCTTCCCTTCGAGCATCGGCCGGAATCTTCTCCCCAGCGCAAACCCGGTCTGCTGGAACGCGGGCCGGCTCATGATTCCGTCAAAGGCAATCCGCTTCCAGAGCCTCTTCCCCAGCTCATTGTTGAGGCGTTCTTTCAGAGCAATGATGAGATCGGCAATCCGGATCTTGGTGGCGCAGACCTCCTCGCAGCGATGGCAGCCGAGGCAGAGCCCGGCCAGTTTTTTGGACTCTTTGAGCCCGTGGATCCAGGCCGTGAGCAGGCTGCCGATGCCTCCCATGTAAATGTGCGAGAATTCTTTTCCGCCAAGGATCTGATAGACCGGACACACGTTGAGACAGGCCGAGCACTTGATGCAGCGCAGGGTCTCGCGAAACACTGGATCGGCTGCGAGCTCAGAGCGGCGATTGTCGACCAAAATGATGTACTGCGGTCCCCGGTGAGGACCGGAGATAAAAGAGACGTAACTCGTGATCGTTTGGCCCGTGGCATTTCTCGGGAGGAGCCGAAGGAGCAGAAGCGCGTCCGTCGTCTTGGGAAAGATTTTTTCAAGGCTCGCCAGGATGATCAGCACCGGCGGTATCGTCGAAACCAACCGCCCGTTTCCCTCGTTGGTGACAAGCATCGCCGCTCCGTTTTCGGCGATCAGGGCATTGGCGCCGATCAGGCCCACCTGTGACCCGAAGATCTCCCGGCGAAGCTCTTCTCTAGCGACACGGACGAGAGCCGGGATTTCGGCCGGAACAGTCCTTTTCACTTTTTTCGAAAAAATCGCCGCGACATCTTCCCGGGTGAGATGGATGGCGGGCATGACCATGTGGCTGGGCGCCTGATTTTCGAGCTGGAGGATCCACTCTCCCAGGTCGGTTTCCCTGGGCTCGACCCCGTGCTCCCGGAGAAACCCGTTGAGCCTCGTCTCCTCGCTGACCATGGATTTGCCCTTGAAGAGCTTCTTGGCGCCGTGGCGTTCGAGGATCTCAAGGATCAGACGGTTGGCTTCCCGGCTGTCCCGTGCCCGGGCGACTTCACTTCCGTGGCGGCGGGCCTGATCTTCAAACTGGGCGAGATATGTCTGGAGATTATCGAGAGTTTGGTCCCTGACCTCGGCGAGCCGGCTTCTCAATCCTTCAAAATCAAGCCCGTTTAAGGCCTGCCGGCGTTTCTCAGCATAGCTCAAGGAAAAAGTCCGCAGGACGGTCCCGAGGCGGCGATCGATCCTTCTCATCCGGCGTTCGCCTCAACCAGGATGACAATCAGGCGGCCGGGGCCGTGGACGCCGATGGATAAGCACATTTTCAATATCGGCCGTCCGGCTGGGCCCGGTGACCAATGAGACCTGGGGAGAAGGTGCCGCTGGATGAGCGAGGTGGCGGGCTATCACCGGGGCGAGCGATTCGATGTCAGGGACGATCTTTTGGGTTTCGAGCCAGGCAATGCAGATAGACGGCAGAGTCCAGATAATCCTCTCTTCATCGTTTGTATCCAGATGGATAAGGGTGCCCGTCTCGGCGATCCCCCAGTGGGCGAAGACAAGGCCCAGTTCCGCCACTCCGCACTCTTCGGTCCGGTCAGGCGTCAAAAATGAGAGGTCGAGGTCCTGGGACACGATCGCCGCGACCTCGCTCGAGGCCATCACTTTTTTGATCTTGTTCCCCTGGATGAAGCGTTTGACAAAATTTCGCGCCTCTTCAAGGGTCCCAGATCTTTCGACCTCGGCTCCGGAAGCAACCGCCCTTTCCGAGAAGCCATTGACCAAATCGCGCCTCACCATCTCTTCGCCTTTTTGGGTTCCATCCGGCGAAGGTCGAGTCCCCGCTCAAAGGCCCCGATCCGGTATAGGCAGATCTCGCGGACAGAAGAGGGATGATGAAGAACCTCGGAAAGCGACTGAGCTCCCACTCCCCATACCCCGCCGCCCCTGACGACCACGACTTTGTATTCATGGAGGAGTCCGATGAGTTCGGAGATGGCCAGGTCGGGGAGGGACGACCGGGATAACAAGATAGAGGAAACTCCCCTCCGCGTCGATCGGCACGATCCGGTCGCTCGGCTCGCTTTCTCCGGGGTAGACAAAATGCGCCTGCGCTTCCGCCTCGGGCAGATAGCAGTGCACGACCGTCTGGAAATCGCTCTGCGCATAGATTTCTTTGTGCATCCTCAGCTCGGCGGTGTCGCACTCGGCGACGCCGAGAGGGACCTCCAGGAGCGGACCCCCGATCTCGCGGGGCATTGAGGCTTTGGGCGCATAAAGAACGGTCGAGACTCCGCGGACCGACATGGATCCGGTGTGGAAGGGTGAGAGCCTGGACTCAAAGATCCTGGCCCCCGTCTTCTGGAATTCCCTGACGATCTCTTCCTCTTCAGGAAAGTCACAGACCTCATCTCCTTCGATCTCATATTCCGGAACGGGATGCCGAAAGTGCGCCGCGGGATTGGACCGGATCTTTTTTCGCAACTTCTCCAGATCCACTCCGAGTTTCTGGCAGAGCCGAACCACGTAGCCGGAATGATTGGCCGCCGTCACCACGGAGAAGGCCTCCTTCAAGGTCCGTCCCCGGGCGAACGTTCCGTGGGTCTGGATGACTGCGGCCGGGTGATGGAGAAGACGATCAGGAATGATCCTGACCATTTCGGCCGAGCCGCTCGGGACTTCGACCCAATCGACCGGGACAAGCCCTCCCAGGCGGAAAAATCCCAGCGGATCGACGGGGACAAAGGCTGCGGGCTTGTTGGGCTTGGCCTGGTCATCAAGTGTCACGATCATCAGGTCTTTGGTGTGTGCATGGATCGAAGCGCCGACTCCTTCCAGGGCCAGAATCCGGGCGTGGATATCGGTTTCCGAGCTTGCCTTGTAGTAGCCAAAATCCGTTTCCGCCGGGGAGAGGAAACAGATCTCGTCGGGGGCGAGGTCGCCTTTTTGAGAGCCCGTGGCCGTGATGACGATTCTTTCTTTCCCTCGCTCATCTTTCCAGCGCACGGCCATATTGCCGGAGTGGCTGTCCTGGATGTCGTAAAGAAGCGATGCCCTGCCTATGGAACGAAAAAGGCGGAGCAGCTCCTCGCTGGCTTTCCAGCCTTCATGGGTCATGCTCGTTTGTCCTTTATCTTCAATGATCGGAGCAGGGCGGGAGTGGGTCGCCCACGTTCGTCCCAGCCTCGGACTCTATAATAGTCCGACCTCATCTTGATCATCGCATCCAGCGGAATGGTCCGATCTTTTCCCGCCACCCGGATGGGCTCCTCGCTGAATCGGGCCGGGAGCCGGTCGTCTTCATCGGTGGCCCCGGCCCGGATGTTGAAGAGGCGTTCCAGGGTCGCGATCCGGTTGGCGATCTCCTCGAGCCGGGAGGTAGAAAAGTCCAGACCGGTGACGCCGCTGACCATCCGCGCCCAGGGGTCTGTAGAAAAGGCGAACCCGGTGAAGCGGCAGATGCCCAGGCTGTCCTGCAGGATTCCCAGGTTCTGCATGTTGCGGATGGCGATCGGCGACTGGAGCAGGCTGTATCTCGGAATCTCTTTGGTCCCGCCGAAGAAGGCAAGAGACACGGCGTATCCACCGCGGAGATGACACGCCCCTGTAGGAGAAGTCATATAGCCCAGGGCTTGGGTGAAAGAGGCCCTCGGATCATAAGCGGGAATCTCGAGTTTTTTCACGGTCATGGACAGCTCCGGATGACCGAAGGCGGCGGCCAGGCGGAAAGAACCCTCAGCCAGCTTGTCTCCAAGGCCCCTCCGGAAAGCGACGTCCTTGACCATGGGGCTGAGGATTTTGGAATTCCCAAAGCGGAAGTCTGCGACGGCAGAACCTTCCTTGGGGAGATGACCCCTCTCGCCGAGTTCCATGGCGCAGGCCAGAGTGCCGCCAAAACTGATCGTGTCGATCCCCAACTCGTTGCAGCGATAGTTGGCCCGCGTGATCTCTTCGAGATGATAGATCCCGCAGAGGGGCCCCATCATCACCGCCGTCTCGTACTCCGGGCCCTCTCCTTTCTCATCGTTGCCGCCTTCGGCTTTGACATGAGTGTGGCGCTGGCAGCCGACCGGACAGGCAAAGCACGCGCCGGCCCGCTCGAGGAGCGTCTTGCTCAGGGTTTCTCCAGAGACCTTCTCCAGGTCCTCCTCTTGATGCAGGCTGTCCTGGAAGTTGGCATGGGGAAGCATGCTGATGAGGTTGATGAGCTCGATGAGCCCCGAGGTCCCCAGTTCACGGAGAAGCCTCTTGGTGATGGGCGCCTGCTTCATCAGATAGATAGATTGCTCCAGGGCCGATTTGTACTTGTCCGGGTCTTTGAGCTGAATCTTGGCTCTGCCGGAAACCCGGATCGCTTTCAAGTTCTTGCTGCCGAAGACCGCCCCCCCACCCCCGCGGCCATAGACCCGATTCCTGTCGTTGACCACGGCGGCGATCCGGACCAGGTTCTCCCCGGCGGGTCCGATGCAGAGGACCTTGGGCCGTCTCCCGGGCTCAGCGCCGGCGCTCAGGATCTCGGTTGTCTCATGAACATCCTTGCCCCAGAGGCGGGAGGCCGGGAGAATGTCCGCTTTGTCGGGACTGATATCCAGCATCACCGGCTCCGAGGCCCTTCCTTTTATGACCAGGACATCCAAGCCAGCCGATTTGAAGGCGGGGGCCCAGCTGCCGCCGGAGTTGGAACTGCCTATGACCCCGGTGAGAGGCGACTTGAACACCAGGTGGCCGCGGCAGGCCGTCGGAGCGTTCGTTCCGATGAGAGGAGAGGTGGCGAGGACGAGCACATTCTCGGGGGAGAGCGGTTCGCAGGCCGGGTCTATCGAATCAAAGAAAATCCGGCTGGCCAGCCCGCGGCCTCCCAGGTAATCTGCGACGAGCTCAAGATCAAGGGGCCTGGTGCGGACGTGGCCCAGGGAAAGATCGACTTCCAGTATCTTTCCGTGATAGCCGTAAAGCAAAGGAGAACTCATCCGCGTGCGTCTTTATCCAGGCTGACTCGACAGCGGACCAAAGATAGCACAACTCAGCAAACTCGTCCAACGTGCCCCGTGCCCCGTCCGTCGCCATAGGTGCCCCCTGGCACACCCGCGATACCCGTCTATCTCGTCATCTCGCCATTCTAGTCAAAAATTAAGAAAAATCAGAAGATATCAATAATGGTTTTTTGCTCTCAACGAGATAACGGGGCAGAAGCTGCGGAGCAGCCCCAGTTATCCATTTGATTTGTTTATAGTTAGGCCAAAAATGGGCTCTTATTTTGCTCTTAGAATTATCCTTCGGCATGGTGAAAAGATGGCCCGATGCGGTTTAAAACGAACTTTCCATTCAAAATTGAGTATTGACGCTAAGGTATCAAAAAGTCATCTTCTATCGGCCCTTTTTTTTCTTCTACTGAGAATTCCCCCCAGGATGGATAATTTATTGTCAAATGTGCGGCTTGCTATTTAATATTCATGATTTTAAGATAATATTAACGATCTGAGGAGGGCCGCTTTGACGCAAGCGAACATTGAAATCGAAGAAGAAAAATCGTGAGAATTTCGACTATCAAGAGAGAACAGAATTGCTAAAGAAATGCGGATTGCCAGCTGGTTTTGGAGAGTAAAAATCAGCCGAGATGCTTTTTTTCGCTAAGAATTTTGTTTTCTAGACTAGTGAGAGGTATTTTTTGACCGTCTTGTAAAGAAATGTATATCATTCTTGTTTTCCTTTTCTACGTTGGCCAGTTTTCTAAACATATCTTTGTTTAAATCGTAAAGATTTCGAAAATCTGTTTCAGTTTTATATGCACCACACCAGCACTCTATTGAAGAGCCTAGGGAATGAAACAGAGTCTTCGGAATTCCGTTGCCATTTATGTAGGAAATGACTTCATGGTCAGACCAATCAAAAATTGGACTGACAGAAAGACACTTGAAGCTCGGATGATACCAAATGGGAATATATTCCTTTCTTACCTTGGATTCTGCCGCCCTTATTCCATCGAAAACCACTTTTGGCTCTTGGATGGTAGCAAGAAAATCCTCAATTGGTTTAATTTTGAGTTCCCGGCAGCACCATCTATATCGAAAACTCGGAATCCCCCATTTTTTTACAAGAGTGAAATAATCAACTTTTGGCCTTACTATTTTTAGCTTTACTCTTAGATATCTACAGACCTTTTTTATATAATCAGTATTTCCAGGAAGGCCCGCAGTCGTATCAACATAAAGCGCTGTAATATTATTTCCCGATCGATTTGTAAGACTTTTTAGATAAGCCAGAGTAGCCAGGCTATCTTTACCCCCACTGAAAAGAACAAAAGGCTTTTTGTGTTTTATTAATTTTTTCAAATCAGTTTTGAATAAAGCAACTTCTTTTCTAACCTTTGCAGTTTGATATTTATTGAGGTCACATACTTTTCTTGTTTTACCCCACTTGATGTGAAAGATATAAACAGGCTTCACTGTTGGTCCTTTAATCCATCTAGTAGCTACAAATCCAAGCTGGCCGCAAGATGGACATTCCACTTTAAGTCCTCTGATATTGAGGCTCATAAATTCTTTTTCTAATGGTTTCCACCATTTTGGGTTCCTTTTCTCTATGGCCCCATATTTGTGCATCATGATACAACTCTATTTCATTTTTCTAATCGCATCTATGAATTTGAAAAATGGTTCATAGTCAATCGTCTTTTGTAGAGAATCATAATCCATTCTGTAAAAATAGAATATTTTATCATACCCTGCTTTTTTTAGATCAGTTCTAATTCTTTCGGCTCTATTTATACTTTTAGCCAGAAAGCATTCTGCAATAAACCATACTTCAGGAGCAAACGTTTTTAGGGCCATGCAATAATCTTTTATATCTTTTGTTATGCTTTGAACGCTGCTCTTGACTTGAATTACTGCTTTCACGTTATTTTTATCAACAAAAACAAAACGAATGCACTTGTTATTAATTTTTTTAAAGGGTTGGCCTCTGTATATGATGATGTCACATTCTTTGGACAGAGCATTTCCGTCCTTTTCGTCTATTAATTGTCCCCAATCGGCTCTAAAGCCATTTGGAATTCGTTTATCAATGACTGAAATTATATCAGTAGAGAGGATAAGCTCTTTGACAAAGTCGTGAATAGTCGGATTTCCCAATTCTGGAGATGATAAAGCTCAAGGTGTTAATTTTGCTAGCAACTCATCGAGCTCTTGTGCGATAGCGGCATTAACTCTTGTTAATCTCATCTTGTTCCTTCTTTAGATACTCCTTGATAAGGGCGTTTGCTAACCTCGCTAGAGGGACTTTAAGTTCTTTTGCTTTGCCTCGCAGCTTATCAATACCTTCTTTATGGAACTTTAGTATCACAACTCTTCCATTTAGTTCAAAAGAAGAAATTAATCGAGGAGATATAAAGGCGGAGAACAGTGATTCTAATTTATTCACACCATTTCCCTTTGCTTTTAATTTATATGAATATTTATCAAAGGTATTCTTATCAATCCCTAAATAAGCCACATATATTTTTCTGTCTTTAGACTGAATAACTCTTTCGATAACTTGGGAAATAGATAAGCGAGGATTGTTAATTTTATATTTTACAATTGCTCTTACATCATCCGAAGACAGCCTTTTGCTTATCGCTTGTTTGGCTAATAGATTCTGACTCTTTTTATCTAACTTAGAAATTCTATAACAAATATCGACGCTGGTTATTAGGTTATCTTTTACGAGTTGCTTAACGTTCTCATCAAGTTCATTAATTTTAAGAAATTGCCTTACCATTTCGGGAGAAAGCTCTATTACTTTTGCAGCTTTCTCTAACGATCTATATTCGTTATAAAGAGAGCTAATCTCCTTGGCTAATTCGATAAGGTTAATCTGTCTTTTTTTTCTTCGAGTACCTTTTCCTATTTTAGCTAACCCCTTTATGTTCATAATTATTCCTTGAAGTATCCTTTGCTGCCGAGCCATTCTTCAAGGGCTTTTTTTTTGCGATTTCCTCGCGAGTTAACCCAATATCTTTTACCGCAGTGTCGAGGGCTTTTAATAATATTGGAGTCAAAGGCACCATAATTTTTTCTTCGATATGTGGTTTCTTGGCTTCTTTGACCAAATCGCCAACTTCTGCTTTAGATTTTAGTTTACTTATGTCTGCTAATCTTTTTCTTTCATACGTTGTAAGCTTCTTCATTTCTTTCGCGAGCGATATCATTTTGTCTTTATTATCTGGAGCAATCTGCATGACTCTCTTTACATCTTCTTTGGTAAGCTCTTTTCTTGAGAGCATTTGTTTTACTTCATCTGGTGCATCTTGAATTTTCAGATGATCATAGACATACGGAATGCTCTTTCCCAAAATGCTGGCGACTTTTTTGGGCGATTTATTGTATTTCTTATAAAGATAGCTTATTACTTCGACTATATCGGCTCTATTGAGTTCAACTCGGTGGATATTTTCGCTTAAAGACAATATCTTTAGCTTTTCTTCGTCTGGTTTTTTCTCCAAAACAATTACAGGGATCTCGCTAAATTCTAATCGACCCTGCTTTTTTAATTCTTTAAAAGCAAGAAGTCTTCGCTGCCCTATTATGAGCTCGACCTTGTCCACATCCTTTACGACTACAACTGGCTGAAGGAGTCCGTATTTGAGTATGCTTTCAGCAAGTTCTTCTATGCCCTTCTCTTTATCTAAGGTTCTAACATTCCACTTTCCAATCGAGATTTGATCAATTGGCAATTTAGACAAATTAGCCAAATTATGCAGAGCAGAAGCTTTTTCTTTTTTTTCTGCCATATGAGCTACCTCCCAATTATCTTTACATTATATACTTTATCTTAATGTTATTTGCAATAAGAGTAAGACATCCTATGACTCCAGGGGTCAAAAATGAACATGGCCGGGCATAATTGATGGAATCACTTGATATACGACGTTCTTTGCATAGAATTTGCATCATAAAAGGCATGCTGTATATTAATATGCAGAACCAAAGAACAAAATGAGATCACAATTGATCAACTTGAAGGATGCTGACATGGGGCGTCCGATCTACAGAATCGTTTCATGCGAGCGATTCTTGAACATTTTAAGCGTCCGCGAAAACGGGCTCGTCCGTCCAAAGATGTGGGAGGATCCTTTTGAAAATTTCATCCTCAACGCAATTGTTGTAGCTCGCGATGGCACCAAAGCTATAATCGGTTATCGCGATCAGCTTTACGGTCAGTGCTGGTCGCTCCATAGAGAGACTGACTTGATGTGGCGGGCATACTTCGCCGAAAAAGGATGCCGTCAAACTAAAGACGACAATCGAGGGACTGCTCACGTCACTCTCCTCCCAGAGCGAAAAATACCGCGATATTTCCTCCTTCATCGGGAAGGTTCTTTACCTACCAAAGGCAGAAATTCGGAAAGTGTTTAGCCGAGCAAATATTTTCGATTCTACGGGAAGAGACATTGCAGCCACGCTCCTGGTTAAACGATGGGCATTCCGTGGCGAAAGCGAAGTCCGATTGATCTACTTCCATCCTGGAAACACTAGCATCGGTGATATATATACATATCCGATAGATCCAAATATCCTTTTCAACGAGGCCGTCCTTGATCCCCGCATGAATGAAGATGATGCGATCAAGTGGAGATCAATGATCGAAACTGCTGGCTACCTTAATCGCACATTTCAATCAGGTCTCTACAAGCCGCCGGAGCAGATGTTCAAAAAATATGATAAGTGGCTCCGACAAGAGAGCGCAATATACGCTTTGCTCTCTGCGGGCAAAACGAAACCCAGGCGTGACGTTACACGAATCTTACGGGAGGGCACTATTACTGGAATGAGAAAGTGGAGCGACGACGATTTGTTCTGGGAGGCGATGTAACGAGCGCTCTGCGCACCGAGCCGCCTCGCGCTTGCCGAATGGGAGGAGGCGGCCATCCTGGGCGGACTGATCTGCCTGCTAACCCAAGGTTGACCTGGGTTGCGCCCCAGGCGCCCACGCAATTGCCACGGGTGCGCGCAACTGTCATGTAACGGGTGTGGGCCGCTCCCGGCGCTTTTGGTCCGGGCGCGTTTCGATGCGCGGGCACGCGGCATAGAGGCCGATTGGGTCGGAGCGGATTTGAACCGCTTCCGACGGCGCTCTTCCTTTCACTTGGTTTGCAGCCTCTACACTTCGTTCGGTACTTCGATGATCGTGGGAACCGCACGGTGCTGGAGAACATCCTTGCGAGCCTGCGGCCCGGAGGCGTTTTGTTCCTAGACCTGATCGGTCAGAGACAAGCGCTCGAGAATGACAGGAAAGTCGTTGGCTTGAGGTCGGGGGTGTCTTGTACATTGAGCGACGCCAGGTTGCCGACGACTGGTCCGCGCTCGTTTCAGATTGGGTCATCGTTCGAGACGGAAAGAGTCAGCTGTTCTGAGTGAAGCAGCGTCTTTACTCGGGAACGGAGTGAAGAGAGACTTGCCATCCGCGGCTTCGCCGCTCTCGCCCTCTTCGTGCGCTTGACGAGAAAGAATCTGCGAGGGGGCGGTAGTTGCGGTTGCGCGCAGGCGGTCGGAGTTTAAGCGGAGTTTGACAAGATGGACGAGACGACGGAGATAGACGGTTTTATCCTCCCCCCATGAGCGGGAAGATGGCTATGACATCTCCATCTTCCAGGGCTGTACCAGGGCCGTTGAGGGAATGGATGTTCGTCTGGTTCTTCATCAAGACCAGGTGTGGCTTCAGTTGCTCCTTATCAAAGAGCTCATCCCGCACTCGGGCGGAGTCGGCGAGGGCGTTCAACAGATCCAGGACCGTAGCTCCCTGAGCGAGGTTGACTTCTTTTTCTCGGCCTCCGAACACCTCCCGGAAATAAGCAAAGAACTTGACCCTGACCTTCATGATTTTTCCTTCGCCATCGCACCCGCGATTTCGTCGAGGAGGCGGCCCGCCGGCATTTGCGACTGAGAATTCAAAAACTCTCACTCTCTCTCGCGGCAGAATATTCAAGAATTCCTCCAGGATACTCTTTCGAATGACCAGCAGACTGACCGGCCCGCGGCGACGGAGAACCCGTTCAAGGGCAGGCCAAATCCCCCGCCCCGCGAGTTCGACGGGGCCGACTTCGTCCACGATGAGCAATGAATCCGCCTCCCGGCGAGCGATGATCTCTCTGGCCCGGGCGAGACCGGAGGGGATGAAAAAAAAGGACCCGTTCTCTCCCAGCCGTCCTCCCCGTTGTCCTGAAGGAAGGGGCCGGAAGATCGGCTCTCCAGATCATAGAGGGTGTACCCGACAGTTCTTCCCCCTTCAATGAGGGCCTCGGATAAAAAGCCGTGATACCTCAGCGACTGGGCCCTCAATTCCTGAACAAATTGCTTGAGCCAGGTTGTCTTCCCCGCATGGACCTCTCCGGTCAAAATAAAGATGACCGGTCGCCTCTTGGAACGCGAGCTCATTTCTTTTCTTATTACAATAGCACAACAATATGAAGAAGTGAACAGTGAGCCGTCCAAGGAGTTCAACAGCGATTCGAACTCTTTATCCGGCGCTTTATTGTCCCTGTCAAAAAAATCACATAAACGATGCTGAGGCGTTTAAGAACCTTTGAGTGTTGCTTTCTCACGTGCTCAGTGCTCACAGCTCACTGTTATTTTGGGGACGAGATAGACGAAACGACGAGGACGGAGACCGACGTCTTTTTACCGGATGATCACCTGCGATTCGTTCGTTTCAAACGAGACCATTTTCCCGGTTGGCGCGTTGGCTGAGACGCTGGAAACAGCGACCGAGCTTTCTCCCTTGGCCACAGACTCGAACACGAGAACCGCCAGGCTCCCCTCGCCTTTGAAGCCCCTGTTGGGCAGCGGGCTTGAGAACCCGATCGTGCAGCTCCCGCCGGTGTTATCGATGTTTCTCAGGAAGGGGACATTGGCGCCCAGCTGTCTCAGCAACCCGCCCTCTGTCACTTCTTTCAGCTTCAGGATCTGAGGGTTGAAGCTCAGGTTGACAGTCATGTTGCCGACTTCCTGCTCCGTCCGCACGTTGACGCTGATCCGGAATTCCCGGTTTTGGGGGGCCTCAAAGCTCTCGGGGTTCAAAAAGACCTGGCTCAATCCGGGCTCTTCTTGAGCCTGCTCCGCGAGCTGCTGCTCCTCCGTGGGCGGCGATTCCGGAATCTCTTCCTCGGGGACTGCCGGCCGTCCGGCCCGAGGAAAATCCCTCCAGCTCGACCCAGACCGGCTTGAGGTCTTCCTCGCTGATATCGACCGACCGGATGATGTAGGGCGTGACCGTCAAAATGACATCGGTCTGTTCGATCGTGTGGTCATGGCTGGAAAAGAGTGCAGCCGATTCCCGGGCAGGCTTTTGAGGCCGGGGATCCCCTTCAGGGTCTTTCTCTCCTCGTCTTTCAGGAGCCCTGCGAGGAGATTCGTCTCGCCGTTTTTCAGCCTGATCACATTCTTCACTTCCCGGTTGTTGATGATCGGGATGCCGGCAAATCCTGCTCCGCCGAGCGAGGTGATCTTGATTTCCATCTCCAGCGTGATCTCCTTCTCCAGATGGATCCGGGGTTTGAGATTGATCTCGATGCCGACATCCTGTTGAACATAGTTGACCACCGGCTGCTGGCTGACTCCTCCGGCCGCGATGGGAGTGAACGTCGTCTGCGGGATCGGGACTTTTTGTCCGATCTTGGTTTCTATCTTTTCATCGCCGACGCCGCGCAGCCGCGGCTGAGCAATGATCTTCGTATCCGAGTCGGACTCCAGAAACTGCAGAAACGCCGTGGGAAAACTGACCTGCCAATTCGAGGCTTTAGAAAAATCGAGATCATTAAGATTAGTCCAGCCAGAATTGGTGTCGGTTGAGCTCGAGGTCTGCGCGTAGCGCAGCCGAGGGTCGTTCGCGATAAATCAAGACCGAGAGTCTCTCAGTTTGATCCGCGAGACTTCCATGATCTCGAGGTCGATCACGACCTCGCCCTTGGATTTGTCCCAGTGTTGGAGAAGCTTTTCGGCCAGCCTGATCGTCGTCGGAGTGTCCCGGATGGTGATGGAATTGAGGTTCTTGTCGATGATGATATTCGGCGGCCGGTACTGATTCCGCAACATGGCGTTGAGGCTGTTCAGGACATCCTGGGCGTTCAGGTTGGAGAGATAGAATGTCTTGATGGCGTTGACCTCGTACTGGAGCCGCTTGACCGGAGTGTCGGGGATGATGATGGCCGTGCGCTCGTCGACGACACGATAAAAATTCTTGCTCGAGAGACACAGGAAATTGATGGCCTGCTCGAAGTCCTTGTCCTTCAGGTCGATCGTGAAAGGCGGCGTCTTTGAACTGTTCATCGAAGATGAAGTTCACGCCCGCGGACTTGCCGAGCGCCTGGAAGATCGAGCGTAGAGAGGCAGCCGCAAACTTCAGCTCGCGGATCCTCTCCGTCGACGCCTTGAGTTGCACCGGCGGCTTCATCATCTCCTCTTTGGGCTTTTCTTTCTTGGGAGCCTCCTCGGTCAGCGCCTTCGCCTCCTCCATGATATTGCGGTTCAACGGATCGTAGGACAGGGCGGCTTGATATTCTTTGAGGGCCTCTTCTTTCTTGCCCAGCGAGGCGAGCTTCCTGGCTTCCTGGAGATGCGTCATGGTCGCTGAGAACTTCGCCCGGGCCAAGGCCAGGCGATAGATGGGCTCCTTGGGGTTTTCGAGAGCGGCTTTTTCATAATACTTGACGGCTTCATCGAAATTCTTGTTGATCTCGGCATCGTTTCCAAGCCTATAGGTCTGGCTCAGAATCATGCAGCCCCACAGGGCCAGCACCACTATCATTAAGACGAATGTCTTTTTCATCAATCCTCTCCTTCTCCTCCCTCCAAAGAAAACTTCTGGGTCTTCGAATCCGGCCCGCTGACCTCGATGTCTCGCGGCGTAATCTTGACCAGCTTAAACCCCGGGCGAATCATCTCCCCTTCTCTCACCGCGTCCGGTTGTCCATCCAGGACGATCAGGGCGATCATCGCTCTTCGCCGTGCGGACATAGCCCACATAGGACAGACTCAAACCCGATTCGGAAGGTTCTTGAACCGGGCTGATTGTCTACCCCCGACTGGCCCGGAGGCGGAGCTATGACCGGATTATTCGTGGGCGGCGGGACGATTTCCGGGGACTGATAAGATGGGGAAAAGATGTTCCGTCGAGGGAGGGGCAGATCGCCTGGGCGGGGCGCCAGCAGGTCTTTCCGGATGAGGCTCTTTTCGGCGGAGGGTTGAGGAGTGGCTTCCTTCTTTATTTGTCCGGTCGTCCCCGCAGCCCGGCAGAGGACAAGGGCCGAGGCCAGAAGAAGGGTCGCCGCTTTTTCACATCTCATAATAGCCAGCCAACACGATATTCAGATCGAGTGAGTCATTCTCGGTATCGATCTTCTGAAAATCGACCCTCTCCATGGTCAGAAACTTGGGGAACTTCTCCACCCGGTCGATAAACTGCTTTATGTTCAGGTAGGAGCCCGTCAGATGGAACGCGGCCGAGACCTTCTTGATCGCTTCCTTGGGGAACTGGGAATAGGTGTAATTGATCCCGGTCACACTCACGCCCGCTTCATCGAAAATGCGCTGGAGGTCGAGCCTGAGCTCGTTGATGCCCTGGGCATCATCATAAAAATATTTCGTCTTGAGCTCGGCCAGGTCCAGGATGGCCTGCTGCCAGCGCTCCCATTCCAGTTTTTTCTGCGCCCAGACCTTCTTGAGCGCGACGCTCTCCCTCACTCGGGCATCAGAAGTGTCGCGCGTTCGAAAATAGGTCCGCCGCTCGCCCAAGGAGATAAAGACCAGAAAAACGAACGCCAGGACAAGCGCGAGAGAGAGGGTCCGGAGGACCTGCCTCTCCCTCGGGCTCAGATTCCTAAACGCGTTTCTCATAATCGAAGGTGATCTCCGAGACAAGGGGGCTGCCCTCGCTTTTCGTCTCGCTGGAGATGGTAATCCTTTCAAACCCTTGAGCCTTGAGATTTTTGTAAAATTTGAAGAGCTCCTCGATCGAAGGGGAAGCAACCTTGATGCTCAACCGGACTTTGGAATCTCCCGTCAGGGCGGGGTTCAGGGAGAGAATGTAGCTCGAATCGGGAAGAGACTCCTCGAGAAGAGAAAAAACCTCGATCCAGGAGAATGCTTTTCGGACGATCAGGGTGTTGACGAGATTGACTTTCGCCTGGTACTTTTTCGCCGCCTCCTGGGTGTCGGTGCCGTACTTGGTTTCCTCCCTCTGGACCACACGGATGGAATCATCAAGCTCGGCAAGTGAAACCTTAAGGGCAGATCCCTTGCTCTTGTAAGTCACAAAGAAAGTCACGGCCAAGACAGTCACCACGGCGAGCGCGCTCACCAGCGTGCCCAGGAGATACAGATAGAGCCGCCTGTTTCGGCGAGGGGCCGTGGCCAGATTGATGTTAAATCGGTCTGCTCGGTTCATAAAAATTGACCCACTAGGGTAGATAGAACCTCCTTCTCTCGGGAAGGCAGATCAAAAGGAACCAGGGTTTCCACGGATTCAATCGGGAAGGAAAACCTGGTCTTCAGAGCGGAGATGAGATCAGCCTCTTTTTCCATCAACCCTCGGCGCACCCAGAGGTGGCTGATCTTTTTCTTTTCTCTGTCCTCGATAAAATGGATCGTGTTCTCAACCTCTTTGACGATGTTGTCCATTTTCTCATCGTGAGGAACCAAAGATCGGCCTTCATGCATGAACGGTTTGACCCGGTAGAGTGAGATCTCCGAGTTGATGATCGCCAGAAGGCTTACGGCGTCGTCCTCGATATTGACGATGATGGAGTCTTCGGCGTTCCTCTCACTCCGGATCAGCAGGCTGAGCAGGTTCAAGGTGGGAGGCATGACGGCTTCGGCTCTCAAACGCTTTCGAGCCAGGAGGTTTTCGTACTCCTGAATCACGGAAGACCGGGCCAAGGATGCCAGGATCTTCTCCGTGCCCTGAGACGCGACCACTTCATACGAAAGCCGGGCATCGTCAGGAAGAAGGGGCATCAATTTTCTGATCCTCCACCAGACCATTTTTTCCATTTCCGTCGGGGAAAGAGACGGGGATTCGGAGGTGAAGATGGCCACCTTGAAGCAGAGCTCAGGAAGGAGGACGGCGACCGACCCCTCCTGAAGCCGGAGAACCTTCTTCGCTTCCTCAAGCCGTTCTTCAAGATGGGGAAGCTCGGCCAGGTTGGTCCGGTCGAATGAGGGAAGAATGGAACCCGGAATCACGGGGAGGACACAACTTTGTCTGATGGCCCGGTCTTTGGGTGAAAGGCGGATGGCGAAAAGGGATCGGGCCGTAAACTGGAGGACGGCATCGGGCTGGGGGAGCTCCAGGAAATATTTCTTGACCTTTCCGATCGTCCGTTCCAGCATCTTATTCGACAAAAGTCACCTTGTTCAGGTCTTTGAGGCTCGTCGTTCCTTTGAGCACCTTCTTGACACCGACTTCCCGGATAAAAATCATTCCTTCTGACTTGGCCCGCTTCCTGACCTCAGAGAGGGGCTTTTTCTCCAGGATCAGCTCCCGGATCGGATCCGAAAGCTCGAGGAGTTCGGCGATGGCCGTCCTCCCTTTGTAGCCTGTAAGATTGCAGTCGACGCAGCCTTTGGGCTCGTAAAAAACCTGCTCGCGGTAGGTCTCCGGGTTTAGCCCTGATTCGAGAAGGTGCCGGTCAGTGTAATGGACCGGGGCTTTGCATCTGGGACAGAGGACCCTCACCAGCCGCTGGGCCAAAATGCAGTTGAGGGCAGAAATGAAACTGTAGGGATCGACCTGCATGTGGAGAAAACGGCCGATGACGTCAAAGACATTGTTGGCGTGGACCGTGGTAAAAACCAGGTGTCCGGTCAGGGCGGACTGGATGGCGATCTGGGCCGTCTCCGGATCCCTGATCTCGCCGACCATGATCTTGTCCGGATCGTGCCGCAGGATCGACCTCAAACCTCGGGCAAAGGTCAGGCCCTTTTTTTCGTTGACCGGGATCTGGGTGATCCCGTCGACCTGGTATTCCACCGGATCCTCGATGGTCACGATCTTGTCCTCGGGAGATTTGATTTCGGTGAGAGCCGCATAGAGAGTTGTCGTTTTCCCGCTCCCGGTCGGGCCCGTGACCAGGACCATTCCGTAGGGCTGGGTGATGTATTTCCTAAACTTCGTTAGGACCTCATCGGAAAATCCCAGCAGGTCGAGCCGAAGCTCGGAGATGGCCTCGGTGATCATCTCCTTGTCCAGGATCCGGATGACAGAGTCTTCGCCATAGATGCTGGGCATGATGGAAACGCGGAAGTCGATGGTCTTGTCTTTGATCTTGAGCCTGAACCGTCCGTCCTGGGGAACTCGGCGCTCGGCGATGTCCAGATCCGACATGACCTTGACCCGGGAGATGATCGGCGACTGGAATTTCTTATCGATCGGCTCCATAGCCTCTCCCAGGACCCCGTCCACCCTGTACTTGATCTTGACCCCTTCGTCCTTGGATTCGATGTGGATATCGCTGGCTCTTTTCTGGACGGCGGTGAAGATGATCGTGTTGACAAGCTTGACGATCGAGCCGTCCTGATCGGCCAGCTTCTCGATCGAAATGACCTCCTCTTCTTCGCCGCTCTCCTTCTCCACGACCTGGGTGATGTACCCTTCGGTCGCTTCCTTGAGGACCTGGAGGGCCGTCTCGCTCTTGCGCAGCGCTTCATGGATGTCCCGCTTGGGCGCGGCATAAGCCTGGACCTTGCGTCCCAGGAAGGACTCGATCGTGTCGAGAGTGGCGATATCCGATGGGTCCGCGATGGCGATCTTGACCATGTCGCCATCGATTTCCAGCGGGATGAAATTTGAACGATACAGAAAATCCACCGGGAAGGATTGGACAAGTTCCCGGTTCAAGGTGTAGTTTGGCAGGTCGATGTAGGGGACGTGGTAGCGTTCGGCGAGTTTTCTGGTCTCCCGCTCTTCGGCCCGAACAGCCTGGAGATTTTCATCCGCGCTCGTTTTATTGGTCTTATCGTTCATTTGGCTTTCTTCTTCTTTATCTCAATCTATATTATCTGGCGACCCGGATGATGTTGAAGATCGGCAGATAAACCGAAAGCAGCATCCCGGCCACGAGGAGCCCCATGAGGATGATCACCACGGGCTCGATGAGAGAGACAAACGTATCGATCTTGATCCGGACCTTCTCATCATAGAAATTGGCCACGTCCGCCAGCATCCCTTGCAGGTTGGCCGAGGTCTCTCCGATCCGGATCATGTCCAGAGCCAGGGGGGGGAAGAACTCCGCCTTGGCCAGAGATTCAGACAGACTCTCTCCATTCTTAATATGGTCGGACAATTTGTCCATCTTTTGGACAAGATACTTGTTGGGAACGGCAAAGCGGGAGAGGCCGGAGGAGGCCAGGAGGGGAATTCCGGCTTCGAGGAGGAGGCCGAGCGTTCGGCTGAACAGGGAGATGCCCGATTCAACCCAGATAGTCTTTCCATAGGGAATTTTGAGCTTGAGCTTGTCCAGGAAGACAACGGTCTTCTCTTTCCTCTTCATCCGGAGATACGCCAAGGCCAGGCCGATCAAGATGACCAGGACAAAGGGAGTATACCGGCGTACCATCAGCGAAAGGGACATCACGAAACGGCTGATCCAGGGGAGCTGAGCCTCGAAATTGACATAGAAATCGTAAAATTTCGGTAGAATGAAATTAATCAGAACTCCCATCATGATCAAGGCAAACATAAGGAGCAGAGTGGGATAGATCAGGGCGGACCTGATCCGCGACTTTGTCTGGGAAATCACCTTGGCATAATCGATGTAGCGGCCGACCGCACCAGGAAGATTGCCGCTCCGCTCCCCGGCGAGAAGCGAGGCGGTATAGACTTTAGAAAACTTGTTTTCGAAGGGCAAAAAGGCCTCCGATAACGATTTCCCCTGGCGGATGGAATTCTCGACCTTGACCAGAGATTTCTTTGAAATAGACGTTCTTGACACGGCCGGAGAGGATCTCGATGCCTTTGAGGACGGGATAACCAGACTTGAGGAGAGCGACTAGCTCCTGATTGAACATGATGAAATCCCGGTCCTTGATCCTTTTTTCGAAAGGCAGGACCCGGATCTGGATCTTTTTCCAGTCTTTTTTGATCGAGAGGACGAACAGACCCTCGGATTCAAAGAATTTCTGGCATTCCTCTCGGGTAGAGGCCAGCAGAGTCTGGTCAAAAACCCGGCCGTCCTCAGCAGCCAATCGGCAAAGGAAATAGGGCATCGTCCTCGGATATCTTAAACAAAAACCATAGTCTAAATTTTGATCGTATTTTAGGTCATCTCGGAACGGGTTTGTCAAACGACTCGGACCCGTACCCGGTGCCTCTACACCGTTCCCCGCACCGCGTTCTCCGTTCAGCATACACTGTGTCCGTCCCTTTCGTCTTCCTTGATCCAAAGGACCATGAGAGACGCAGGCATTATTCCCTTCCTGGTGACAAGCGCAAGAAATCCAGTGTTCACTTCGCCTGGCATCCAAATGTCGGGATGAGAAATGGGACCGGGTACCGGATGCGGGGTACGGGTACCGGAGTTTGACAAATACCGAAGAAAGATTTATCTTAAATCCGTGAAATCGAAGGTCTTGGGAAGCGTTTCTCTGCTTTTTCTTCTCACCCTGGCTTTTCCGGCATTCTTCAAGGCTCCCTCGCCGGGCAAGATCTCATCATCCCCCCAGGAGATTCCGGTCAAGAAGCCCAAATATGATTATATGAGCACATTTCTGTCCAGAAGCACAAATCCGTTGGGACTTAAAGAAGATTTGATGCTCAAAAAACTGCTCCAGCAAGCCAGAGTTAAGTGGGCTGTGCGGGCAGGCGCCAAACACATCCTCGACTAGGATATTTTTTTTGGCTTATGAATTCAATTTTTTGGATTTTCAGGGATGAATAAAAAGACTTACTTGGCCTTCGTCCCGGTTCTTTTCTTGACTGCGCTGGGTTCCCTGAACATCTATCAAAAAATAGTTTGGAAGGAGCCGACGGACGGCGTCGTCTGGACCGAGAAGGCGGAGGGGCTGACGGCCCTGAAAGTTGAAGTCAACGGCCCGGCCTACTTCCATGGCGTCAGGAAGGGCGATATCCTCTATAAAGTCAACGATAAACTCATCAAGAACAAGGTTGACCTGACCCGGAGCCTCTGGGCGGCCGGGACCGTCGACCAGAAGGTGACCTACGAAATCAACAGCCAGGGCGACCTCCGTCACCCCAGTTTTTTCCTGGGCAAAAAGGGAACAAACCTCATCTATTTTTATCTCGCTTTGATCGGCCTGACGACGCTGGTCATAAGCATGGTCGTCTTTTTCAATTCCAAAAAACAGCTCTCCGTCCCCTACGTCTATTTTTACCTGCTCTCCGCGGCCTTCTATTGTTTTTATACGTTTTCTCCGACGGGCAAGCTCGACTTTTTGGACATCGTCTTTTTTTGGCTCGATCGGATCGCCTTTTTGGCTTTTCCGCCGCTTCTGCTCCATTATTTTGTGATCTTCCCCCAGCGCAACAGGTTCTTCAAGAACAAGCCCTCCCTAATCTATTCTCTGTATTTTCCCGGCCTGCTGCTTTTGCTGGGCAACATCAGTTTTTTCCTACCCTTGTTTAAAGGCCTCGACGACCTGACCCTTCTCCGGTTCGAAGAAATCCTGGAAAAGGCGGGGTTGTTTCATTTTGCGGTCTTTGGGCTCGCGACTTGGATCATCATTATCCATAGCGCGGCCAGGTCGCAGACAATCCTGGTCAAACAGCAGATGAAATGGATCGTCTACGGTCTGGGCTTCGGGGTCGTTCCTTTTTCAGTGCTTTATGTCATTCCATTCCTGCTGGGACTCGTTCCCTCTGACATATCTCAACTGGCGGTTCTGCTCCAGGCCTTGATCCCCTTGACCTTCGCTTATTCGATCTCCCGCTACAAGTTGATGGACTTTGAAGTCCTACTCAAGAAAGCCGCGACTCTTATCTTTTCTTATGTTGTCCTGGCCTGTGTCTATCTTATCGTCAGCTCTCAGACCAAGCTCTTCTCCGAGAACAAGCTCCTCGCCTTGACCTTGGGAATCCTGGCCATCATCCTCGGAGCCACTCTTTTCACCCCGCTCAAGAGGCTTTTCCAGTCCCTGCTCGACCGCGTCATTTACAAAAAGAGCTACAAGTACAGGAAGACGCTGCTCACGATCAGCCAGGAAATCGGGCGTGAGCGAAACCTCCAGAACCTCTCCGACTCCCTTCTCGAGCTGATCGCCAATGCTCTCTCGATTGACAGGATCGCTCTTCTCCTTCCTTCCCAAGAAAACAGCCGGACTTTCCGCATTCTCGGCCAGAAGGGTGAAGCGGGATCTGCTGTCCAGGCCCTCAGCTTTGACGACACGCTTTACCGCCATCTGACCGACAGAAACTACCTCTCCTACTATACCTTTCGAGATAAGAGAGAGCTCCCCAGGAGCTTTGAGGACTTCGGCGCACTGGGCTTCTATCATTTCCTTCCCCTCAAAGTGGAAGGCAAGATCATCGGCTGCCTGGCGATGGGCAAGAAGTCGGACCAGAGCTACCTCAACAGCGATGACTGGGAACTCCTGACCACGATCTCTTCCTCGGTGGCGCTGGCCCTCGAAAACGCCTACCTCTACGACCAGGCCAGCATCAGGACACGCGAGATGCAGCGCCTGAAAGATTACAGTGAGGATATCATCGAGAGCCTGACGGTCGGCGTCGCCGTGCTCGATCAGCAGGGACGAATCATCGGCTGGAACCGGGTCCTGGAAGATATCTTCTCGCTCAAAAAAGAAGTTGTCTTTAACCGAAGCCTGCTCGAGGTCCTCGGCCCCAAAACCTTCTCCGCCCTCTTCCCGAGCGATACCCAGCAGGATTTTCGTCTGCTCAGCGAGATCAGCTTAGAACTGCCCCAGGGCAAGGAGAAGATCTTCGACATCGCCCAGACGCCTCTGTTGGATAACCAGATGCAACCCTACGGAACGATCGTCGTATTCGAGGATATCACCGAAAAAATCAACCTCCAGCATCAGCTCCTCACCTCCGAGAAGCTGGCCTCCATCGGGCTCCTCTCCGCCGGCGTGGCTCACGAAATCAACACTCCCTTGACCGGCATCTCGAGCTACGTCCAGATGCTTCAAAAAAAGCTGACGGATGCCCATTACTCCCAGATCCTGGAAAAGATAGAGACCCAGACCGACCGCGTCAGCCGGATCATCAAGAACCTGCTCAATTTCGCCAGGAATCCTTCCGACGCGGCCTTTCTGCGGGTCGATCTCAAGGAGAGCCTGCTCGAGATTGTTTCCCTGATCGACTACAAGCTCAAGAATATGAAGATCAAGCTGGAGCTGAAGCTCAGCGACGTCCCGCTGATCCTGGCCCAGGGAGAGCGGCTCCAGCAGGTCTTTATCAATATCATCCTCAACGCGATCGATGCCATGCCTCAAGGCGGAGCGCTGACGGTCGAGCTGTCCCGAACCAGACAGGAGCTTCTGATCAAGATCTCCGATACCGGGGCCGGCATCAAACCCGAGCACCTTCCTCACATCTTCGACCCCTTCTTCACGACGAAAGGAATCGGCAAGGGAACGGGGCTGGGACTCTCCATCAGCCACGCCATCATCAAAGAACACGAAGGCACCATCGGCGTCGAGAGCGAGGTCGGCCGGGGCACCTGCTTCACTATTGTCCTCCCTAGGGATACGAGCAAAGCCAAAAAAGCGGAGTCTCTTCCTCCGTCAAGGAGCTGAACATGAGCCAGAAAGCGATCATCCAGATCATCGATGACGAACCCATCATCCATGAGGTCCTGGGCCAGCTCCTGATTTCGGAGGGCTATGAGGTCGAGCCCTCGTCGAGCGGAGAAGAAGGCCTGGAAAAATTTTCTTCCCGGCCGCCCGACCTCATCCTCCTCGACCTGCTCATGCCGGGGATGGACGGGATCGAGGTCTTAAAAAGGATCAAGCGGATCGACCCGCTGGCGGCGATCATCATCATCACCGCTTATGCCTCGGTTGAATCGGCCATCGAGGCGATGAAAATCGGGGCCTTCGATTATGTCCAAAAACCTTTTAAGAACGACGATCTTCTTCTGACCATCCGGCGCGCCCTGGAGCACCGCGTCCTCCAGCAGGAAAACCTGCGGCTCAAAGACGAGCTCAAGAAGAAGTTCAGCTTTGAAAACATCATCGGCAAGAGCAGGCCCATGCTCAATGTGTTCGAGTTCATCAAGGCCGCGGCGCCGACCCGGAGCACCATCTTGATCGGGGGGGAGAGCGGAACGGGAAAGGAGCTGGCCGCCCGGGCCATCCATCAGAACAGCGACCGGTCGAGCGGCCCCTTCGTCATCGTCAACAGCGGCTCCCTTCCTCCGGACCTGCTGGAGAGCCACCTCTTCGGACATGTCAAGGGAGCCTTCACCGGCGCGACGACCCACAAAAAGGGGCTCTTCGAGTCGGCCGATCGAGGGACAATCTTCTTCGATGAGATTTCCTCCGTGGGCCTGGAAACCCAAGCCAAGCTCCTGCGGGTCATGCAGGACCGCGAGTTCATGCAGCTCGGCGGCACCAAGACGATCAGAGTCGATGTCCGGATCATCGCCGCCACGAACGCCGACCTCGAGGAGCTCATCGAACAAAAGGCCTTCCGCAAAGACCTCTTTTACCGGCTCAACGTGATCAAGATCGAGCTGCCTCCGCTCCGGGACCGGAAGGAGGACATCCCTCTTCTGGTCAAGCATTTTATGCAGATCTACAGCTCGGAAAATAAGAAGGAGATCGAGGGCATCACCGAAGACGTGCTCGAGCTCCTGGAAAATCATGACTGGCCGGGAAACATCCGTGAGCTCGAGAATCTCATCGAGCGGGCGGTCGTGCTGAGCAAATCGAAGATCATCACCCGCAACAATCTCCCCCCTTTCTTTCTTTCCCGTCCGGACGAGGATGAAAGGCCCGGCTCTCTCCTCCAGGATGACCTTGACCTCAAGGAGCAGACTCAGTATTACCAGAAGAAGGTCATCATCAGAGCCCTCAAACGGAGCAAGGGGATTCAGAAGAAGGCGGCCAAGAGCCTGGGCGTTAAACCGACGACCCTGAACGAGATGATCAAGAGACTGAAAATTGACGTGGATACGATCAGCTAATAAAACTTGCCCGGCACAACATTATCCGGATTGATCTCGATATTGTAAGGCTTATCCTTCAGCTTGAATTCAAACTGCTGCGTTTTCGCGTCGACGACAACGCTGCGGGTGATACTCTGCCCGTTCTCCCTCCACTCGAGCCCGAGCGGAAAGATAAATGTATCTTTGAGCTGGTTGACGTTGACCGTCAGGACAAATTGACCGGCTTTTTTTTCAATGCTGTGAGTCACTCTGACCTCGGGCAGTTCGGAGCGGTACAACCAGCCCTCGAAGAATCCGGAGAGGTCCTTCCCCGAGACCGTCTCCATCGTCCGGACAAAGTTCTGGGTGCTGGCTGATCTGTACTTATAACTCCGGAAAAACGCCCTCAGGCCGTCAAAGAATGTCTCTTCCCCCAGGAGCTCGTCCAGCATCTCCATGACCAGGGAAGTCTTGTTATAGATGATGGCCTGGTAGGCCTCATAGTTGGTGAAACTCAAACGGGAGCCCAAGGTGATGGGCCCCCACCTGGATCTTTTCCGCGTCGACTGGGAGAATTTCTTGAGGATCCCCGGGTAGGCCCGGTCGGGATATTTATTTCGGAGATAGAGAGCGGCGGAGAACTGCGCCAGGCCCTCACTGATCCACTGGTCGTGGTAGGAATCCCAAGTCACTCCCTGGCCCCACCATTGGTGGGCGATCTCGTGAGCCAAGAAGTATTCCCGCCAGCGCGAGAGGTCCACCGGGCTGTCCGCGTTGACGTACCCGCCCTTCTCGCCCATCCAGGGCAATTCATTTAGGATGATGAACGAGGCCGGGCTGTGTCCTCCCGAGGTCGTCCAGACCCTCTGGACGATGCTCAGCTTCTCGAAGGGATAGGGGCCGAAGCACTTCTCATAAAACTCCAGGACACTCTTGGCCTCATCCAGCAGCCCCCGCCTCTGGGTCCTGACGTCGGTGGAAAAGATCACCTGGATGGGAACAGACGCCTTCCCCTCCTGAGGTTTGAGGAATTTGCCGACCAGAAAAGAGAGATACTTAACCGGAGACTTCGTCTCGAAAACATAATAAGAATTGCCGACTTTATCGATTTCGGCGACATTCTTTATCCCGTTCAGCCGACCCTGTTCGAGTAGCTCGCCGTTGGATATACAGCCGTAATCGGGAGGAACCATGATCTTCATCCGGGCCTGGAAGAATTCGTCTTCGGGAGGCTCCGGGTACCAGAGCGCGGATTGAGAGAAAAGATAAGTATCCAGCCGCGGCGGGACAAAGATGTGGGTGGCGGAGTATTGCGGCTCAGCCAGGACATCGACGTTGGGGACCGGCGGAACCATCTCGCCGCGATAAAAAACTTCGATGGTCTGGGGCTTGTTTTCTAGGAGCGGGTCAATAAAGTAGACGTAGAGGAGTTTTCGGTAGCGGTCCTGGGTGTAGAACAATTCATGCCCGTCCTGATCAAAGATGCGGAGGATGCTGAGCTCCGGGGCAAACTTGAGCTTGAGAAAATTGAGTTCCCCGATCCTGGAGACGACTTCGATCTTGGCTTTGGCCGAGAGGAAGGACTGGCCGGGTTGGAAATTCAAGTCGATCTGGTAGCGAAGGACGTCGAGTTTTTGACTCAGGCTGACGAACATCCTCTTCTTCCTGTCTCCGCCTTGAGGTGAGTAGATGTTGATGATCCTGTTCTTCGTCCGGTCGTAGAGATTGACCTCTTCCGTCGCGAACGGGTAATAGATATAGGTCAAGGCGCCGGTCTTGCCGGTTTTGAGCTCGAAGACGGCTTCGTCTCCCTGGGGCAAGAAAGAGAACAGCTCGCCCGTCATGGAGTTCTCGATAGTGAAAGAGCGGGAATAGTCTCGGCCAAAGATTTGCGTCGCCCTGGCCCTCTCGTCGGCCGAGACGGCAAGACTCGCCGGCGACGTCTTCCTGACGATTTTGATGTTCTTCTCAAAAAAGGCGTTGGAGCAGCGCACAAAGACATAATCAAGACGATCTTCGATCTTGTCCGCCTTGTAGAGGAGGGAGAGCTGCTGCTTCTCAATCCGGTCGGAGGGTGAAAAAGAGAGGCGCCCTTTTCCCAACACCAGGAGCGCGGTCTCCAGGTCGGGGATATTGTCATAAAACACGAGGGCATCGCGGAACTGGAGATGGATGTCCACGTGCTCGATGTCGATCGACTCGACCCGTTCGGCCCGGCTCGAAGGGATCTGGATCCTGTAGAGGTTCGTGATAGAGGAGGAGACATTTTTCTCCCGGATCTGCCAGCGGCCGTCAACCCGGGCCAGCCCGAGCCTCCACATCTCGATCATCGCCATATAGGAGTTTGAGAAAAGGACCTGAAAAATGATCTTGGGCTCGTTCTCGTCGGGCTTGGGCTTGCTGGCCAGATGGACAAGAAGATTGTCCATGCCCATGTCCGTGAAGTGACTCAGGATCCCTGCGCTCTCGCCCTCTCTGATTTCTGGAGAACAGGCAGCCAGATAGGCCGTCAGATCTTTTGCTTCCAGGGATTTTTCGACTTGAGCGACAAATTCGTCCAGGCTCGGCTCAGGAGGCCGGCTCCAGACAGGCGAAATCAGGACACAGAGAAGAAGGACCCCGATCCGAATCGTCCTCGAAAAAACCATCTTTCCCTACTTCTTTAATTATTACCGACTGTATTATAGCAGAAGCGGCCAACTTAGGCCCCCATTCCTTTTCTCGCGCCCGGCCCGCCGGCGGGGCGGAGATTTTTCCTGGCCATTTGGGAATTACTCTATCGGAAGAAGCATTTTTCGTGCCAACGAAAATCCCCATGGCTTTCCCCAGAAGAGCCTTGGGACGCCTGGCCCGGTGAAATAATGGATTAAGAATGTTTACGGAACGTAAACTCTGTTTACACTGGGGGGATCAAGCCGGCCCGGTCACTTTTTGAGGTGGCGGCCGAGAATCTCTTCCACTTCTTCCACCTTGCCGGTTATTCGCTTCTTGGCTTTCTCTCGATCGTCGATGGTGATGGAGGTCATGACCCGGGACGCGAACTGTCTCATCTTGAAATGACACTCCTTGATGAGCTCAAAAACATCGTTCCACTCGCCCTCGACGATCGTCCCCATGGCCGTCAACTGATAGGGCAAGCCGCTCCCGTCCACGATATCCACGACCTTGGAGACGAGCTCGGCCAGGTATTCCCCTTTCCCGATCGGAACAACGCTAAACTCGACAATCATCGCTTGAGATCCTTTTTGTATTTGTTCTCTTTCTTGATGTCCTCTTCCCAGGTCACAAAGCTATGGAAGAAGACGTTGTCTCCCTCCTCAATCCCCCGAGTGATCTCGGTGATGTGGGAGGACGTCGCTCCGAAGGCCTCGACGGCATACAGAACTGCTTTTTCGGGGTCGACCTTGCGGCCGCAGGTGTAGATGTCCAGGGCGCCGTAGCCGAGCTCCGGCCAGGTGTGGGTTGAGATATGGGATTCAGAAATCACGACAACGCCGCTGACACCGCTCGGCGGAAACCTGCTGAAGGATATGGCCCAGACCGTCGCCCCGGCGATTTCCGCGGCTCGGACCAGGATCTGTTGGACTTTCTCGACGCTGCCGATCACCTTGGGATCGCAACCGGAGGATTCAACGATATAATGATGGCCGATCGGCTCGTGAATTTTTTTCGGCATCTCTCGGCTCCTTTTCACTCGCGAAAATCAAAATTTGATTATGGCACAATTTGCGCCCCTGTCAAGAACGAAAGACGTGTCACTCGTCATCTCGTCTCTCGTCATCTCGCCATCTCGTCGATCTCGTCCAGAGTGGGAGCAGGCCTGAGCTGCAAAGAAAGCAATCTAAAGGCTGTTTTTATCTCCGAGATGCGAAAACGTTTTTCTCGAACCCGTGCCTGTTGCCCCGTTAATAAAGATATAAAGAATTAAGGATAAGGGATAGGCATTTAAGACGAGAACCATCGTCCCGTCCGTGGTCTATCTCGTCACCAAAATCCGTGTTTTTGAATCTAACTGCTCAGTGCTCACTGCTCACCTCTCACTCTTTATGACGAGATGACGAGAAGAGACGAGACAGACGTCTTCAGATGATGACGCGTTTTTCTTCTTTGACCACATTCAGGACGAGATGCGTGACCGTGCGGTCGACATACCGGCCGGCCAGCAGCTTCTTGATAAACTGGTTGAGATCATCGCGGCCTCGAAAACGGCAGATGACCAGAGAATCCCACTCGCCGGTCACGTCGTAGACGGCGGCCACGCGCGGGTCCCTGGAAATGCGTTCCTGAGTTTCCAGGAGCTTGCCCTGGGAAATGCGGAGGGCGATGATGGCGATCAGGTTATAGCCGAAATACTCAGCGTTGACGATCGGGATATAGCCCTCGATCGCGCCACTCTTCTCCAGTTGTTTGACTTTGCGACTGACCGCCGTCACCGAAGAATCCACCTCCCTGGCGATCTCGCGCAGGCTCTTCCGGGCATCCTCGTTGAGGGCACGAATGATCCTCTTTTCCAGCTCATCGCTCATCGGAGCCTCCTTTCATTTGTCACCGATCATATCATAATGCGTTCCAATTGTATCATTATTTAAAAAAAATATTGACAATGGGCCAGATCTTTACTAATATTCGTTTCCGATGGAATACTTGGCCTGGCGGGAATTCTCAGCGCCTTTTATCCCGAAGGCATCGTCCAGATGATCTTCAAAGGAGGTCGAGAGATGGAGGCATCATCCGAGGCCGGACTCAAGAGCTTTGGATTCAGGAACGAACGGGAAGTCTTGGGAGTGGCCCTGATTCCGGCGAGCAAGATCGAGTTCATCCGCGTTGTGTTCCCGGACATCCTGGGACGGCCGATGGACTTTTCATTCCCGACGAGCGAGCTGGAGAGGGCGTTTGACGAGGGGAAAGGGTTTGACGGCTCTTCCGTGGAGGGATTTGTCCGGATCGAAGAAAGCGATCTCGTCATCAAGCCCGACCCCAAGACCTTCCGCGTGCTGCCCTGGGTCTACAGAGGCTTCGACCAGGATACGGCCTGGCGCGAGGCGGTCATGTTCGGGGATATCATGACCCCGGAGGGGGCCCACTATGAAGGCGACACGCGCTATGTCCTCAAGAAGGCGCTTGAGACGGGCCAAAAAAGGTTTGGTCTGGAAGACATGAAGTGCGGTCCCGAGCTGGAGTTCTTCCTCTTCCCCAACGACAGCGAACCCGCTTTCACCGATGTCGGAGGCTATTTCTTCAGCGGGAAGCACGGCGAGATCAGGAAAGAAATCCAACTCCTCCTCAAAAAAATGGGGATCGAATCCGAGTACGACCATCACGAGGTCGCCCACAGCCAGCACGAGATCGACCTCAAGTACAAGGGCGCTCTGGAGATGGCCGACACGGCCATGCTCTTCCGCTACATGGTCAAGAGGGTCGCCCGGATGCACGGCCTCTACGCGACCTTCATGCCCAAACCCCTCAACGGCCAGAACGGCAGCGGGATGCACGTCCATCAATCCCTGTGGCGGGAAGGGAAAAACGTTTTCTTTGACAAAAAGGACCCTTACCATCTTTCCTCAACCGCCCGTTCCTACATGTCCGGACTGATCTTCCATGCCCGGGAGATCTCCGCCGTCTGCAGCCAGTGGATCAACTCCTACAAGCGCCTGATCGAGGGCTACGAGGCGCCGGTCTACATCGCCTGGGGACAAAGAAACAGGTCGGCCTACATCCGTGTCCCCGAATATCAACCGGGGAAAGAGCAGGCCACCCGGATCGAGCTCCGCTGCCCCGATCCCTCCTGCAACATCTACCTGGCATTTGCCTGCATGTTCACGGCCGGTCTGAAGGGCATTCAAAATAAGTATCCCCTGCCGGAACCGGTCGAGGAAAACATCTATCGGATGAGCAATTCCCGTCAAAAGAAATTTGAGATCAAGACCCTTCCCCGCGACCTGGAGGAAGCGATCAAGGTCATGGAGAAGAGCTCGCTTCTGAAGGAAACCCTCGGGGACCACATTTTCTCGAAGTTCCTGGCCAACAAGCGCCAGGAGATCGAAGAATACAGCCGCAACGTCTCCAGGGAATTCGACAAGCAGGTCAGCGACTATGAAGTAAAAAAATACCTGCCGTTCTTATAAAAAGAGGTCTGGCTCGTCATCTCGTCATCTGGTCGTCTCGTCATCTCGTCAAGAAAACAGTAAGCAGTTAGCACTGAGCGGCACAAAGTGAACTCAAGGTTCTTAAACTCCCGACTCCTCACTCCTCGTTCCTCACTGTTTGTGTTTTTTTTGCGAGAAGACGGGCGATGAGAAAGACGAGATAGACGCTTTTTCGGTCTTTCGAAAAAGGCCCTTGACAAGCGCAAAATTTGTGTGTTATACGATTCAGTTCTTATTGACGAGATTAAGGTATCCTGGATTTATTTTTTAGGTTAAGAAGGAGTCATCCATCCGTCATCAGGACCTTCGCCCAGACCTATGGGTCGATAAGTGCCGGTTTTGTCTTCACCCCTCATGCCGGCTCCCCGTTAATGACGATCGGGGAAATCTGTGCTATTTTATGGTTTCAGGAGGAACATCCGTGGAAGCCGACCATCTGAAAATCAAGGCATTCATCGCCAGACACAACAACGAGAAAAAAGCCCTCATAGCCATTCTTCAGGATATCCAGGACGAATACAATTATCTCCCTCAAGAATCTCTCAAGTTCGTGGCCAAGACCCTGGACGTCCCGCTCGTGGACGTCGTCGGCGTCGCCACGTTCTACCGGGCCTTCAGTCTGAAACCGAGAGGCGAGCACCTGGTGACAGTCTGTCTCGGAACCGCCTGCCACGTCAGGGGAGGTCCGAGGATCCTGGACGAATTCGAAAAAAAGCTCTTGGTCAAGGCCGGTGAGACGACCCCGGACGGCCGGTTCACGCTGGAAACGGTGGCCTGCCTGGGCTGCTGCGCCATCGGCCCGGTTGTGGTCGTGGACGGCAACTATCACGCCCAGACGACGACCCGGAAGGTCAATACCATTCTCAAGAAATACGCGAAAAAAGAGAAGAGACATGAAACTCACTAAACTCAATAACGCTCAGGAACTCAAAGAGGCGATCAAGACCCAAATGGAGTTGCGGGCCGCGGAAAAGCGCCCGGTCTTGACCGTATCCGCGGGGACGTGCGGCCAGGCCAGGGGCTCCCTCAAGGTCATAAAATCCCTGAACAAAGCGTTGAAAACGGAACAGCTGGACGAGGCGGTGAAAATCCGGGTCACCGGCTGCCACGGTTTTTGTGAAGCAGAGCCGAACATCATTGTCTACCCCCAGCAGATTTTTTACCAGAAAGTCGTACCCTCCGATGGCTCGGAGATCATCCTCCAAACCATCCGGAAGAACAAGGTCCTGGACCGGCTCCTCTACACCGATCCCGCCAGCGGAGAGAAGGCGGCGCGGGAGGACGAGATCTCCTTCTACAAGAAACAGAAAAGGCTCGTCCTGGGCGATAACGCCCTGATCGATCCGACCGAGATCAATGATTACCTCTCCATCGGCGGCTACGCTTCCCTGATCAAAGTTCTGACCCAGATGACTCCCCAGGACGTCATCGCGGCCATCAAAGAATCCGGCCTTCGGGGACGAGGCGGAGCCGGATTTCCGACCGGCACCAAATGGGAGCTGGCGCGGCGGTCCAAAGGGGACACCAAGTACATCATCTGCAACGCCGACGAAGGAGACCCCGGCGCTTACATGGACCGGAGCCTTCTGGAAGGGAATCCACATCGCGTTCTGGAAGGCATGATGATCGGCGCCTATGCTATGGGCGCGGAAAACGGCTACATGTACGTAAGGGACGAATACCCGCTCGCCGTCAAGCACATCGTCCGGGCCATCGCCCAGGCGAGGGATCTCGGAATTCTCGGAAAGAACGTCCTGGGGACCGGCTTCAAATTTGACATCCACATCGCCAAGGGAGCGGGCGCGTTCGTCTGCGGTGAAGAAACGGCCATGATCGCTTCCATCGAGGGCCGGGTCGGAGAGCCCCGTCAGCGGCCGCCCTTCCCGGTCGTGCGCGGCCTCTGGGGAAAACCGACCACGATCAATAATGTCGAGACCTGGGGAAACGTCCCCCTGATCATCGATAAAGGAGCCTCCTGGTATGCCGGCATCGGGACCAAGGGCAGCAAAGGGACCAAGATCTTTTCTCTCGTCGGGAAGATCAACAACACGGGCCTGGTCGAGGTCCCCATGGGCATCACCCTGAGAGAGATCATCTACGACATCGGCGGCGGCATCCCGGGCGAAAAGGCCTTCAAGGCCGTTCAGACCGGCGGGCCCTCGGGAGGCTGCCTTCCCAAGGAGAAGCTTGACCTGGCCATTGATTACGAAGGCTTGACCCAGGCCGGGTCGATCATGGGCTCCGGCGGCATGATCGTCATGGACGAACGGACCTGCATGGTCGATGTCGCCAAATATTTTCTCAACTTCCTGCGCGACGAATCCTGCGGCAAGTGCCTGTCTTGCCGTGAAGGGACGCAGAGGATGTGGGAGATCGTCAAGGACGTCACCGAAGGAAAGGGAAAACCGGGGGATCTCGAATTCCTCGAGGAGTTGGCCCGTTCGGTCAAAGATGCTTCCCTGTGCGGGCTCGGGCAAACAGCGGCCAACCCTGTCCTCTCCACCCTTCGCTACTTCCGGGATGAATACGAGAGCCACATCCGGGAAAAGCATTGTCCGGCCATGGTCTGCAAAGAGATCGTCTCCGCTCCCTGTCAGTATATGTGCCCCATCGACCAGGAAGCCTCGGTCTACATCGCTCTCGTGGCCAAAGGAAAATACAAAGAAGCTTATGAAGTGATTTTAAAAGACAATCCGCTGCCCTCGGTCTGCGGCCGGGCCTGCGACCACCCCTGCGAATCGGTGTGCAGGGCGGGAGAAACGGGCGATCCCATCGCCATCCGAGGCTTAAAGAGATTTGTCGTCGATTGGGCCCGGACGAACGGCATCCGCGTTCCCGTCAAGCCCTCGGCCGAGGGACGGGAGAAGGTGGCCGTCATCGGCTCAGGACCGGCCGGCCTCAGCGCCGGATATTTTCTCAGCCAAAAGGGATTCCGGGTGACTCTCTTTGAAGCTCTGCCTGTCGTCGGGGGAATGCTCGCCGTTGGCATTCCTGACCACAGAATGCCGAATGACGTCCTCAGCTACGATGTCGACCGGATCGTTGAATCGGGCGTCACCATCAAGACCAACTCCGCGCTCGGCAAAGACTTCAGCTTCGACGACCTGTTCGAGCAGGGTTACAAGGCTGTTTTTGTTTCGACGGGCGCCCACAAATCGATGCGCCTGGGGATACCGGGCGAGGACCTGAAGGGCATCACCGAGTCTCTGAAATTCCTGAAAGCGATCAACACCGGAGAGAAATTCGAGCTCGGCGAATACGTCGGAGTCGTCGGCGGAGGCAACTCGGCCATCGACGCCGCCCGGGCGGCCGTGCGGAACAAGAAGGTTAAAAAAGTGACCATCCTCTACCGCCGGACCAAGAAGGAAATGCCGGCCTTCGAGGATGAAGTGGACGCCGCGATCCAGGAAGGCGTCGAGATCCAGTTCCTGGTCGCGCCCGTGAAGATCCTCTCCGAGGACGGCCGGCTCAGCGGTGTCGAATGCATCCGGATGAAACTGGGTGACAAGGACGCCAGCGGCAGGCGCAGGCCGGTCCCGATCGAGGGGTCGGAGTTCCGATTGAAACTCGACACCCTTATCCTGGCCATCGGAGAAAAACCGGATATTTCCTATCTGAAGTCCTCTGACGGCGTGAGCACAGTCAAGGGCGAGATGATCCAGAGCCATCCGGAAACGTTCCAGACCAGCCGGGCAGGCGTTTTCGCCGGCGGAGACGCTGCCACCGGCCCCGCGACAGTGGTGAACGCCATCGCCGCCGGAAAAATCGCCGCCGGCACTATCGAGCAATACATCCAAGGCCAAAGCGTCGCCCGGGAATTCAAGCTCTCTCGCCCCTCCATCTATGTCGAGCCGGTCGAGATCGGCGAAGAGGAGCTCAGGAAAGCCAAGCGGGAGAAGATGCCTCATCTCGCGGTGTCCAAGAGAAGAGGAAACTTCAAAGAGGTGGAGCTCGGGTTGAGCGAAGACCAGGCGGTCCGTGAGGCCAGACGCTGCCTCCGCTGCGAACTGGAGACCGCCGACGGGAAGAAAGCCATAGGAAGGGAACAATGATCCAGCTTATCATGAATGGATTGGAGGTAAGGGCCGAGGAGGGTTGGACTCTCCTCGAAACAGCCAGGTTTTATGGACTCGAGATCCCGACCCTCTGCTATCGTGAGGGTCTGAGCATCTACGGCGGCTGCCGGCTCTGCCTGGTCGAGATCGGCGAGGGACCCAAAGCCAAGCTGGTCTCCTCCTGCACCTACCCGGCCGAGGAAGGACTCGTCGTCAGGACCGACACCAAGAGGGTCCTCGAGGCCCGCCGGATGATGATCGAGCTCATGCTCTCGACGGCGCCGTACTCAAAAAAGATCCAGGACCTCGCCTCCAAGTTCGGAGTGACCAAGCTCAGGTTCAAGCCCCGCAACGATGAATGCGTGTATTGCGGCCTCTGTGTCAGGATGTGCGCCGAGCAGATGGACGGACATGCCATCGGATTTCAAAACCGCGGCCACAAGCGAAAAATCTCGACTCCCTTCGACATCAAGTCCGAGGAATGCCGGCTCTGCGGGGGCTGCATCTACATCTGCCCCGCCTGCCAGTTGAGGTGCCAGGGGCCTCAGGCCGACACGGATATCTGCAACGCCTGTCTGACCATGGACCCCACCTGCCTGGAATATTACGATGAGCTTCAGTGCTGGATGTATGACGCCGGGCGGTGCGGAACGTGCGTCAGAGAAAAGGGCGAAAAAGAGAAAGCGAGACCTTAAGGCGATGACCATTCAAGATAAATGGCTCGGCCAAATCATCATGAGAAGACATTAAGGAGGTAATGATCATGTCTTATACGAAACTCAACCGAAGCGCGGCGACCTTGACCAAGAATAGAACCGAAGGATCCGTCAGTCCGTTCAGCGGCATGTGCGTGACCTGCGTTGACGGCTGCATCGGGATGTGCGAGATCGGCAAATCCGCCTACCGCGGGGCCGAGGTTCTCTACCCTCAGCCCTTCGGGATCGTCACGGCGGCCTGCGAAAAAGAGTATCCGGTCGACCTCTCCCATTTCAGCATCATGGGAACCGCCGTGGGAGCCTATGGTGTCGCGGCGGACAGCGACAAGGCGACCTTTGAAAAAGTGAACGTGGAAGGCCGAGTCGGCCGGGACAAAGGCATCAAGCTCAGAGTCCCCTTCATCCTCTCGGGCATGGGCTCGACCAATGTGGCCAAGCAGAACTGGCCCGGGCTGGCCGTCGGAACGGCCATCATCGGGAACGATTCTCACCATCGGCGAAAACGTCTCGGCCATGGATGAGGAGTCCGAATTCAAAAACGGAAAAATCGTCCGTTCTCCCGACATGGAGAATCGCGTCAGATTGTTCAAAGACTGGCAGGAGGATGGTTACGGAGCCGTGGTCATCCAGGCCAACGTCGAGGACACCCGGCTGGGAGTCCAGGAATATGTCATCCAGAAGCTCGGCGTCGAAGTGGCCGAGCTCAAGTGGGGACAGGGGGCCAAAGACATCGGAGGCGAAGTCAAGATCAAAACTCTCAAAAAAGCCCAGGAACTGAAGAAGAGAGGCTACATCGTCCTTCCCGATCCCGAGGACCCCGAGGTCGTCAAGGCCTTCGAGAAAGGAAGCTTCAAGGAATTCGAACGCCATTCCCGGCTCGGCATGGTCGAAGAAGAGAGCTTCATGAAACGGGTCGAGGAGCTCCGCCAGGCCGGCGCAAAATACGTCTTCCTCAAAACCGGAGCCTACCGGCCCGCCGACCTGGCCCGGGCCGTGAAATTCGCCTCCAAGGCCAAGATCGACCTGCTGACGGTGGACGGAGCGGGCGGAGGAACCGGGATGAGCCCGTGGCGGATGATGAATGAGTGGGGGATCCCCGGTGTCGAGATCTGGTCCCTGACCCACCTGTATGCCAGCGAGCTGGCCAAGCGGGGCGAATATCTTCCGGATATCGTTTTCGGCGGCGGGATCACCTTTGAAGACCAGATCTTCAAAGCCCTGTCCCTCGGCGCGCCTTTCGTCAAGGCCGTCGGCATGGCCAGAGGCCCCATGGCCGCGGCCATGGTCGGAAAAACGATCGGCAAACGGATCGCGGAGGGGCAGATCCCGGTCTACGTGGAGCGGTTCGGCAACAGCGTCGACGAGATCTTTGTCACGACGCCGGAATTGAAGCACAGGCTTGGGAACCGGTTCAAGGATGTCCCGACCGGAGCCATCGGACTCTACACCTACTTCAAGAGACTGAGCCAGGGGCTGCGGCAACTCATGGCCGGGAACCGCAAATTCGCCTTGAGCTACATCACCAGGGACGACATCGCTTCCCTCACCAAAGATGCGGCCAACATCAGCGGTATTTCCTACGTGCTCGATGTGGACAAGGAAGAGGTAACAAAAATATTGAATAGCTGATCGACCGCATCCGTCGTCTCGTCTTCTCGTCGTTCGGTCCTCTCGTGCATCTCCGAGACGGTGAAGCTGTCGGCGCTCAGAGCGTCTTATAAAATTTTTCACAGCTCAGTGCTCACAGCTCACTACTCACTCTTCTTGAATTACGGTGCCCGACTTTGTTGGGGGGATGATCGCGATCAGGCAAGGTCTAAAACCTAAACGCGCCGAAAAAAGACACAACACACTCAGGGTGGTGCTGGCGGCCACCCTTGGGACCCCGTAGCGGAGGGGGAGCCGTCGGCTTGTCCGACGGGGGAACCGACGGGACTGGTTCCCCGGGGGCCGGGGGCCAGAGGGTGGTCGCCGGCACCACCTTATAGACGACCGGACGAGATGACGAATTGGACTCATTTGCGCTTTACCAGTCGGGACGGATATGTTATAAATACCACTGAATCCGAATGGACATTATTTCAATTGTCATCAGCCTTTTTGTGCTCCTCTTTGCGATCACTGTCCACGAGGCCTCTCACGGCTGGACGGCGAACAAAATGGGCGACCCCACGGCGGCCAGCATGGGCCGGGTGACACTCAATCCCCTGGCTCATATCGACCCCGTCGGAACGGTCATCCTGCCGATCATCCTCGTCCTCTTGCGCTTCCCGGCGTTCGGCTGGGCCAAGCCCGTTCCGGTCAACCCTTTCAACCTCAAGAATCCGAGGCGCGACAACCTGTGGATCTCCGCGGCGGGCCCTATCTCGAACATGTTGGTCGGTGGCGCGAGCCTCTTCGGAATCATCATCCTCAAGCTGATCCACCCCCAGGTCAAATACTTTCTGGCCAATTTTCTGCGGGGCCAGGGCGGCCTTCCGTCCGGGTTTCATCCCCTGGAAGGCCTCACCTTGATCTTGTTCTATGCGGTTCTGATCAACACCTATCTGGCCGTCTTCAACCTCATCCCTGTCCCACCGCTTGACGGCAGCGGCGTCCTGATGGGCCTCCTCTCTTATGAAGCCGCCCAGAAGTATGAACGCATCCGGCCCTACGGTTTCATCATCGTCCTCATCTTGATTTATATGGGTTTCCTGAGCATCATCGTCAGGCCGCTCGAGGCGATTATCTATACCATTATCTTTTTTTAACTCGATGACCGAGCAAACCAAGAAAGTCGTTTTCAGCGGAATCAGGCCGACCCGGGCGGCTCATCTCGGCAACTATGTCGGAGCCTTCCGCAATTGGCTCAAGCTCCAGGATGACTACCGGTGCATTTACTCGATCGTGACCTGGCACGCCCTCTTCTCCGAATACATGAATTCCAAGGTGATCAAAGACTACACTTTCGAGGTGGCCGTGGACCTTCTCAGCATCGGATTGGACCCCGAGAAGTGTATTCTGTTCGTCCAGTCGGACGTCAAGGAGCACGCCGAGCTCCATCTCCTCCTCTCCGCGATTATCCCGATCCCTTGGCTGGAGAGAGTGCCCACCTTCAAAGAAATGCAGAAGGAAATTCCGGACAAGGACATTTACACTTACGGCTTCCTGGGCTATCCGGTCCTTCAGACCGCGGACATCATCATCTACAAGGCCGAGATCGTTCCCGTCGGCGAAGACCAGGCGTTTCACCTCGAGTTGGCGCGGGAGATCACCCGGCGGTTCAACCGTTTTTTTGGCCCGGTTTTTCCCGAACCCCAGATCCTCCTGACCGAGGTCCCGAAGCTCGCCGGGACCGACGGACGGAAGATGAGCAAATCCTACGAGAACGCGATCTACCTCAAGGATTCGCCTCATGTCATCCGGGAGAAGATCTCGACGATGGTGACCGACACCCGGCGCAAGCGCCGCACCGACAAGGGAGAGCCCGCCGATTGCCCGGTCTTCTCGCTTCACAAAGCCTTTGTGCCCAAGGAAAAGCAGGATGAACTCGCCGCCGGCTGCCGGAGCGCGAGCGTGGGCTGTCTGGAATGCAAGAAGGTGGTCATTGACAGTCTCATTGAGCTTTTCGCCCCTTATCGCGAGAAGAGAAGTCATTATGAGAAGAATCCCCAGCTCGTCTGGGATATTTTTGAAGAAGGGAGCCGCAGAGCCCGGCGCATCGCCCGACAAACCCTGGAGGACGTCCACGCCGCGATCGGCTTCTAGACCTTCCGATGAATGAACTGAACACCGCCGATGCCTCCGAGATATCCGAAGGCTATCAAGTCCGGCTGGGGATCTTCGAGGGCCCCCTCGACCTGCTGCTCTTCTTGATTCGCAAGAAAAAAATCGATATCCACGACATCCCGATCGCCGTCATCACCCGGGAATATCTGGATTATCTCAACCACAAGGAGCGGATCAACCTGGACCGCGAGGCCGAATTCCTGTTCATCGCCGCTCTGCTCATCTACATCAAGTCTCAGCTTCTCCTTCCCCGCGAGAAGGACCTGGCCGAGGGCGAAGACCCGCGCCGGCCCCTGGTCGAGAGGCTGATGGAGTACCAGAGAGTCAAGGCCGCCTGCGAAATCCTCAGGGAAAAAGAGGAGGAACAGCTCCAGAATTGGAAGAGGGCCTTCCTTACCTCCCCTCTCCCTGGAGGAAGAGCTGGATCTGATGGAGGTCTCGCTCTTCGACCTCGCCGAGGCTTTTTTCTTGCTGATGAAAAAAAAGGAAAGCGAAAACTACCGGCTCGTGCGGGGCAAAGACGTCTCCCTGGATCTAAAAATGAAGGAGATCCTGGAGACGCTCAGGGAAAAAAAGGTCATTGATTTCCTGCAGTACCTCGGCCAGCAGGAGACCATGGAGGAAGCGCTCGTCTCCTTCTTCTGTCTCCTCGAACTCATCAAGTCGCGGCTGGTGCTTGCCGTCCAGGAGCGGCTCTTTCAGACGATCAAGGTCTGGCTGCGCAAAAGCCGCCCGGAGAGTGACGCGGATGAATGAACCCCTGAAGAAGACGATCGAAGCCCTGATCTTCGTGTCCCAGGAGCCGTTGACCCTGGACAAGATCAAGAGCGTTTTGGAAGGATATCCGGCCGAGGAGATCGAGAAGAGTGTCGAGGAGGTCGTCGCCGATTACGCCGCGGCGGAGCGAGGCATCCGGATCATCCAGACGGCCGGGGGCTATCTGTTCACAACCAAGCCGGAAAACGATCCCTGGATCCGCCGGCTGCTTCAGATCGAACGCAAGAGCAAGCTATCCTCGGCGGGTCTGGAGACGCTCTCGATCATCGCCTATCACCAGCCCATCACTCAGGCTGAGATTTCAGCCCTGCGGGGAGTCGATTCGACCTACACCCTGAAGACGCTGCTGGAAAAAAAGCTCATCAAGATCGTGGGCCGGAAGAAGGCTCCGGGCAATCCTCTCGTCTACCGGACGTCGGAAAAATTCCTGGTCTATTTCGGCCTCAACAGCCTCGAAGACCTTCCCTCGGAGGAGGAGATTTCCAAGCTCCTGGAAGAAAAAAACAGCGAGTCTTGAGTTCCCCTCCCATGATCGCTAAGTTAAGCTTTCACCTATATTTAGAGTTGACAAAGAGAAAGGCGTGAGCTAGTATAGACAATCGTTTTGATCTCGGCCGAGCATGGAAATCATCATCGCCAAGAACAGCGGTTTATGTTACGGAGTCAAGAGGGCTTTGAACATCGCCAAGAAAACGCGCCGGCAGAGTGAGGGGAGGGTTTCCACTCTTGGCGCCCTCATCCACAACCCCCAAGTCACCGCCGACCTCGAAGGCCAGGGCATCGACTCCGAAGAGGACATCGCCGACATCAGGACCGGGACGGTCATCATCCGCAGCCACGGGGTCTCCCCGGAAATCTACAACCGGCTGGTCAAAAAAAACCTGCGCGTCGTGGACGCCACCTGCCCGATCGTCAAGAGAATCCAACGGCTGGTGGTGGGCCTGGCCCGGAAGAACAGGGACATCATCATCGTCGGCAACCGGGAGCATCCCGAAATCAAGGGCCTGATCGGCTACAGCCGCGGCAAAGGCATCATCATCGAAAACGAAGGCCAGGTCAGGAATCTGCCTCATCGCAAGAAGAGGGCGGTCCTGGCCCAATCCACCCAGGACCTCTTTCTTTTCGAAAAGGTCGTCGCCTCGCTCATCGAACGGACCGATGAGCTGGCCGTCTATAATACGATTTGTCACTCCACCCAGACCCGGCAAAAATCGACCTCGGCCCTGGCTTCTGAGGTGGACACTCTGTTCATCGTCGGTGGCAAGAACAGCTCGAACACGAACAAGCTCTACCAGATCTCCCGGCGCATCCTGCCGAACACCTTTTTTGTCGAAAAGGCCGGCCAGATCAGTCCCAGGATGCTTCGCGGAGCCAAAAAGATCGGCATCTCCGGAGGCGCCTCGACACCCCCCGAAGCCATCGAGGAAGCGGTGGCCAAGATCAAAAAAAACACCAAACGGTCCGACCGAAGGGAGAATGTCATCCAATGTCAGAGATAACCAAACACCCCGAAAAAGACGAAAAGATGTCTTCTGAAGACTACGAACACCTGCTCGACAAGTACCAATTCAGCACCAAGGAAATCACCCAGGGCAAAATCCTCAAGGGAAAGGTCATCAAGGTCACCGCGAGCCACGTGCTGGTGGACATCGGCTTCAAATCCGAAGGCATGATCCCGGCCGAGGAATTCTCTTCGGAGAAGGAGTTGAAGGAGCTCCGTCCCGGGAGCGAGGTCGAGGCCATCCTGGAAAGGACGGACCTCAAGGAAGGCTACCTGGTCCTGTCCAAGAAGGGAGCCGACGCCCTTCGCGCCCTGGACAATCTGGAGAAAGCCTACGCCCACAACGGCTGGGTCATGGGCACGATTGCCCAGAGAATCAAGAGCGGCTACACGGTCGACGTCGGGATCCTGGCCTTTCTCCCTGACTCCCACGCGGACGTCAGGACGGTCAAAGAACCAGAGAAGCTCGTCGGTCAGAGCTTCAAGTTCAAGGTCGTCAAGTTTGACCCGAAGAGCGAGAACGCGATCCTCTCCCGAAAGCTCTTCCTCCAGGACGAGCGGGAGAAAAGGAGGCACCGGGTCTTCAGCCACCTCAGCCAGGGCCAGAAGATCAAGGGCCAGGTCAAGTCTCTGACGAATTTCGGCGCCTTCGTCGATCTCGGCGGCGTCGAGGGACTCCTCCACATCTCGGACATGTCCTGGGGAAAAATCAATCATCCCGCGGAGCTCTTCCAGGTCGGACAGGAGGTCGAGGTTGTCGTCCTGGACTTCAGCGAGAAGGACGAGAGGATTTCCCTCGGCTACAGGCAGCTCACGCCCGACCCCTGGTCGAACATCGCCGAAAAATACCAGGCCGGCCAGAAGGTCAAGGGCAAGGTCGTCAGCCTGACCGATTTCGGAGCCTTTGTCGAGCTGGAAAAAGGAGTCGAGGGTCTGGTCCACATTTCCGACCTGACCTGGTCGAGAAAACTGGTTCACCCCAAGAAGGTCCTCTCCCCGGGGCAGGAGGTCGTGGTCACCGTGCTCGACGTCAACCCCTCGACCAAACGGATCTCGCTCGGCTTGAAGCAGGTCAGCCCCCACCCGCTGGAGCTCCTGCAGCAGAAATACAGCCCGGGCTCCCGGGTCAAGGGCGTCATCACCAGCGTCACCGATTTCGGCGCCTTCATGGAAGTCGAGAAAGGGATCGAAGGACTGATCCATATCTCCGATATCAGCTGGGAGAAGATCAAGCATCCCTCCCAGAAGCTCAAGGTCGGCGAGGAACTGGAAGCCGTCATCCTCAACATCGATGTGGAAAAACAGAAGGTCTCTCTCGGCCTCAAGCAGCTGGAGGGTGATATCTGGGAGGATTTCTTCGCCCGGCACAAGATCGGAGATGTGGTCAAAGTGAAAATCGTCCGCACGACTGATTTCGGCGTTTTCGTCGAGATCCTGCCGGGGATCGAGGGGGTCGTCTTCCTCTCCGAGCTCGACGAGAACAAGATCGACAACCCCGCCGAATCCTTTGCCATCGGCGAGGAGCGGAACGCCAAGATCATCAAGCTGAACCCCAAGGCCAAAAAAATATCCCTCAGCTTCCGCCAGGCCGTGCTCGACCAGCAGAAGATGGAATTCCAGCGCTACATGGACCAGCAGGACCGAGGGCTCACGCTCGGGGACATCATGAAAGATCAGCTGAAGAATTTCAGCGTCCCAAAAAAGAAAGCCAATGAAAAGGAGGATAAAGGTGATTAAGGCCGACCTTATCAACAAAATCTCTAAAGAGATGAACATCCCCAAACAGGAGGCTGAGAACGGCGTCAATTTCTTCTTCAACACGATCAAAGAAGCACTGCTGAAGGGCGATGAGATAGAGATCAGGGGGTTTGGCAGTTTTCGCTTTCGGAAGAGGACCTCACGATCGGGCCGGAACCCGCGAACCGGCGAGCCGGTCAAGGTCCCGCCCAAAAAAGTCCTCTATTTCAAACCGAGCAAACTCCTGAAAGAACTGATCAACAAATAATGGAATACATCTCTGCCCCCTGGAGAGAACGCTACGTTCGGAACGTCACCAAGATGAAAGAATGCATCTTTTGCCAGGCCCAGAAACTCGGCAACGACGGGAAGGCCTTTATCCTTTTTCGAGGGGCGCACAATTTTGTCATCCTCAACAAATTCCCATACACCCAAGGCCATCTGATGATCGCGCCCTACACACATCTGGCGACGATCGAACTGGCGAGCAAAGAGGTCAGCGACGAATTGACCGACCTGCTCAAGCTCAGCCTCCGGGTCCTCAAAGAAAGGTATTCACCCCATGGCTTCAACGCCGGGATGAACCTGGGCCACAGCGCGGGGGCAGGGGTGGCCGGCCACTACCACCTCCACGTCGTTCCCCGCTGGGTCGGAGATGCCAACTTTATGCCTCTGATCGGCCAGACCAGGGTCCTGATCGAAGACCTGAAGACGACCTATGGACGGCTTCGGCCGCTCTTTGAGAAAGAGAAAGCCCGAAGGAAAGACAGATGAATTTTGAACTGACCGAGGAACAGCGACTGCTCCGGGAGATGGTCAAGGATTTCGCCGAGCACGAGATCGCCCCGATCATCAAGGACTTCGACTCTCACCACCTCTTCCCTCGGCCGATCCTTAGGAAACTCGCCGGGCTCGGCATCTTGGGGATGAGCGTCCCCCCGGAATTCGGCGGCACCCAGACGGATTCTCTCTCTCTGGCGCTGGCCCTTGAAGAACTGAGCCGCGTCTCGCCGGCCGTGGCGGTCATCGTCAGCGTGCACTGCTCGCTCTTCTGCTATTCCCTCGTGGAATTCGGCACCCCTCAGCAAAAGGCGAAGTACCTCCCCGGGGCGGCCTGTGGTGAAATCCTGGGGGCATTTTCTTTGACCGAACCGGGGGCCGGCTCCGATGCGACCAACCTGAAGACCAAGGCGGAGAAGCAGGGCGAGTTCTATGTTCTCAATGGTCGCAAGGCCTGGGTCACGAGCGGAAGCGAGGCCGAGGCCATGATCATTTTTTGTCAGACCGACATCGAGCCCGGAAAGAAAAAGCTCTCAGCCTTCATTGTTGAAAAGACCTTTCCGGGGTTCAAGGTCGCCAGGCTCGAAGAAAAGATGGGGCTCGAGTGCTCTCTCACGGCCGAGCTCGTCCTTGAGAATTGCCAGGTGCCCGCCGAGAACCTGCTCGGGCAGGAGGGCCGGGGGGCGGCGATCGCTTTTCACGGCCTGGATTCTTCCCGCATCGGCGTCGGAGCGCAGGCCGTCGGGCTCTCCCAGAGAGCCCTTGACGAGGCGGTCCGATACGCAAAACAACGGGAGGCCTTCGGGCAAAAGATCGCCGATTTTGAGGCCATCCAGGGCATGATCGCCGACATGGCGACGCAGGTCGAGGCAGCCCGGCTGTTGACCTACAAGGCCTCGGTCCTCCGCGACCGGGGACTGCCTTTCACCAAAGAAGCCTCGATGTCCAAGCTTTTCGCTTCTGAGGCGGCCAACAAAATCGCCTACCTTGCCCTCCAGATCCATGGCGGTTATGGTTATTCCAAGGAGTTTGCCGTGGAGCGCCTTTACCGGGACGCCCGTGTTCTCCCCCTCTACGAGGGCACATCGGAGATCCAGCGCCTGGTGATCGCGAGGAACCTGTTGCGAGAATCAGAGTGAATTCGAATAGAGAGCCGAGATGTCACATTGAAAGTGTACGGCCGGAATTAAGGTGAGATCATGCTAAAAACGATGAGAAAGAACGTCAAGAGTTTGACTCCGACCCTGTGGATTGTCATCGCTTCGTTCATCGTCGCCATCTTCGCCGTCTGGGGCGGAGCGGGCAGTCTGGGCCAGGGTTCAAAAGCCAACATGCTGGTGTCGGTCGGAAAGGAGAGGATCACTTCCGACGAATACACCCAGGCCTTGAGGTCGAGGCTGGAGGCTTTGAAGAAGGAGTTCAAAGAGCTCAATCAAAATATCATCCAGCAGCTGAGCGTCCCCCAGCAGGTGCTGGAGCAGATGGTCGAGCAGTCCCTCATCCTCCAGATGGCCCGCGAAATGGGCCTGAAGGTGAGCGACGAGGAGCTCAGGGACAGGATCATCGGTTACCCGGTTTTCCAGCACGAAGGGAAATTCATCGGCTTCGACCAGTACCGGAGGATCCTGGAATGGAACCACATCTCGCTTCAGGATTTCGAAGACAGCCTGAAGAGAGAGATCCTGATGGGCAAAGTGGTCCAACTGTTGACCGCCGCGGTCACCGTCTCCGAAGACGAGCTGTGGGAAAACTACCGGAAAGAGCACGAATCGGCCAAGATCGAATACCTGGTCCTGGAGGAGGACAAGGTCGAAGTCGCGGAGAAGCCCGATCCGGCCCAAGCGCAGAGCTATTTCGAGAAAAACAAGGACAAGTACAAGATCCCCGAAAAACGGAGCGCGACCTATATCTTCTTCAAGACCGAGGACTTTAAAAAAGAGGTCAAGCTGACCGACGCCGAAATCGAAAAATACTACAAGGACAACCTGAACCAGTTCAGGGAGCCGGAAAAAGTAAAGGTCAGCCGGATTTTTCTGCCCTTCACCGAGAAAGACAAGCCCATCGTCCAGGCCCAGGCCCAGAGTCTTTTGAGCCGCGTCAATGGGGGCGAGGATTTCGCCGAGCTGGCCAAGAAGAATTCCAAAGACGCCAAGGCCAAGGACGGGGGCGACTGGGGCCTCTTTGAATGGAAGTCGTTAGGGGCCAAGGAGACGGCGGAAATCGCCAAACTGGAAAAGGGGAAAGTCTCAGGCGTCGTCGAAGCCGATGGGGGATTCTCCATCCTGAAGGTCACCGAAAAAGAGCCGCAGGTCACCAAGCCCCTGGCTGAGGTGAAGGCCACGATCAAGAACATCCTTGAAGACCAGAAGGCCAGAGACCTGGCCGGCCAGAAGGCCGGAGAGCTCGAAAAAAGCGCCAGGAAAGAAAAAAGCCTGGACTTCGCCGCCCAGAAAGCGGGGCTCAAGGTCAAAAAAACGGGCCTGTTGAAAGAAGCCGAACCCCTTCCCGATGTCGACCCCGCGGGCACGATCAGCCAGGCCCTTTTCAGCCTCAAGGAAAAAGAGATTTCGACACCCGTCTTCACCTACAATGGAGTCGGGATCGTCCAGTTGGAGAAGATCGAACCCTCCCGCCCGGCCAAGTTCGAGGAAGTCAAAGAGGACGTCGAAAAGGACCTTCTCGGGATTCGAAAGAAGGAGAGAGCGCGGGAGAAACTGATGGAGATCAGGCCCAAGCTCAAAGAGGACAACTGGGAAAAGATGGCCAAGGAAAACAAGCTCGATTACAAAACCGTCAACGAGCACAAGCGGGAACAATATCTGGGAGTCATCGGCGAAAACGCCGAGGTGGACAGGCTGGCCTTTTCCCTGCCTCTCAAGGAGGTGAGCGAGCCTGTGGCCTTCTCGAACGGCTACATCCTGATGGAGGTCCTGGAGCGGAAAGAGGCGAGCAAGGCTGATTTCGAAAAGAACAGGGACTCCGAGATGAAGACTCTCCTTGACAGCAAGCGCAACAAATTTCTCCAATCCTACATGGCCAAGATCCGGGAGGACAAGGGAGTCAAGATCAGATACGACCTCTATCTAAAGCTGACCTCGGAGGTCACCGCGAGATACACGGGAGAATAAACACAAGTTACCAAGGTCTTTTTTCAAAATAGAATTTTGGAAGGAGGGGCCATGGAAACTTCGAGGAGATCTCTTCCCCCCGGACGCCTACCAGGAGCTCGCGCCAGGCCGGAAATATATCCCTTTTGTTCCCGCTGAATCCCAGCTCCCAGAAATCACGCCGCGCTCCGTCCTGTGGGGGCTGTTCATGGCGCTTTTCTTCACTTTTTCCATCACTTATCTCGGGCTGAAGATCGGGACGGTCCCAGAGGCTGCGATCCCGATCGCCATTCTGGCCGTGGGGCTCGGCTACACCTACAAGCGGCGGAACAGCGTGCTTGAAAACGTCATCATCCAGTCCATCGGGGCGGCATCGGGGGCGATCGTGGCCGGGGCCATATTTACCATTCCCGCGCTCTTCATCATTGGCCTCCCCGTCGACATCGCCAAGATCTTTCTGTCCTCCTTTCTCGGAGGGTGCCTGGGCATTTTCTTCTTGATCCCTCTGCGCCGCTTCTTCTGCCTGGAACAGCACGGCAAGCTTCCTTTCCCCGAGGCGACGGCCACAACAGAGATCCTGGTGACCGGAGAGTCGGGAGGAGAGCAGGCCGGAGCTCTCATCCTGGGGATCGTCATCAGCGCGGTCTTCGATTTCCTGGCCATCACCGCGAGGCTCTGGAACGAGCTTCTGACCTTCACCTGGATCAGCCCCCTCCAGAGGGTTGCCGACAAGGCCAGGATGGTCCTCAAAATCGACGCTCTCTCCGCTTACCTCGGACTCGGCTACGTGATCGGCCTTCGCTACAACGCCGTGATCGTGGCCGGAGGCTTTCTCTCCCAGCTCGCCCTGGTCCCCCTGTTTTGGTTCATCGGCCGCAATTTTCCCCAACCGATCTATCCCGGCAGGATTCCCATCGCCCAGATGTCCGAGGTCCAGATTTTCAGCACCTATGTGCGCAACATCGGGATCGGCGCGATCTTCATGGCCGGTGTCCTGGGCATCATCAAGTCCATGCCGGTGATGATCAAATCGCTGTCGGTGGGATTCAAGGAGATCTTCAGGGGAAAAAAAGGGACGGTCGTCGAGCGGATCCGAACCGACCAGGACCTGAACATGTCGACGATCATCATCGGGCTTCTCTTCACGGCGGTCGGCCTTTTTCTCTATTTCCTCTGGATCTCCAACGTCAAGTTCGCCCTGATCGGAGTCGTCATCTGCCTTATCCTCTCTTTCCTCTTCACGACGGTCGCCGCCTACGCCATCGCCATCGTCGGCACCAACCCTGTTTCAGGGATGACCCTGATTACGATTATTTTGAGCAGCGTCATCTTGATCGGGGCCGGGCTCTCCGGGACCCAGGGGATGGGCGTGGCCCTGCTCATAGGGGCGGTCGTGTGCACGGCTCTGTCATTATCGGGGAGTTTCATCACCGACCTCAAGATCGGTTACTGGATTGGCTCGACGCCGCGGAACCAGGAGAGATTCAAGTTCAGCGGTGTCCTGGTCTCGGCCCTCGTTGTCGGCATCGCCATCTTCATCCTGGACAGGGCGTTCAGTTTCCAGAGCGGATCTCTGGCCGCGCCCCAGGCCAACCTGATGGCGGCCGTCATCAAGTCCCTGATGTCCCGCGAGCCGGTGACCTGGATCCTCTACGCGATCGGAGCGTTCATCACCCTCGGCGCCGAGCTGGCCGCGGTTCCGGCTCTGGCTTTCGCCCTGGGCATGTACCTGCCCCTTCAGCTCACGACGCCCCTGGTTATCGGGGGCTTCATCGCCCATCTGGTCAAGAAATCGACCAAGGATAAGGAGCTGGCCGAACGTCGGCACCACCGCGGGACGCTCATCGCCTCCGGCTTTATCGCCGGCGGAGCGCTGATCGGCATCGTCCTGGCCATCCTGAAGCTCATCAAGGTGGACCATTTTATCTCCTTCGGCATCCCCATGATCCTCGAAAACGGGAAATGGGTCGACGGGACGCCGACCGCCTGGTACACCGGCTACGGCGAAATCTTCAGCCTGATCGCCTTCATCATCTTGATCTATTTTGTTTATTGGAACGCAAAAAAGGCAAAATAAGAAACAGTGAACTGTGAGCAGTGAGCACTGAGCAGTCACAAACAAAAGAAAGACAAAATCAATGCGGGCCGGGAGTCTTACGCCGGAAGTCAATAAAGCGCCCTATAAACTCTTTTTTCTTTGTCTTTTCTGCTCACAGCTCACACCTCACTGCTCACTTCTTTTTTGGAGGAAAAGATGAAACCCAATAAGCTCTATGCGGCGGCGGAGAAGGCCGTCTGCCAATCCCTCCGGCTGCGCCCCAAAGAAAAGTTTCTCCTGGTCACCGACAAGCAGAAGATGGAGATCGCTGAGGCCTTGGCTCACTGGGCCAAAAAGGCGGGGGCGGAAACCACGACCTACCTGATGACCGAAACGCTCCGGCCGATCACAGCGCCCACCGGCCTCTTCAAGGAGATGATCACCCGGGCCACGGCCATCGCCTACCTGCTCGACAGCCGGATCGCCGAGAAACCATTTCGGAGTTACATGGTCGGTGTGGGAATGAAGCGCAGCCGGATTTGCATGATGCCCGGCCTGACCCGGGACATGATGGAAAGACTGGTCAACATCGACTTCAAGAAGATGGACCTTTTCACCCGCAAAGTCATCCGGTCCCTGGGCGACGCCGAAGATGTCCTCATCGAAAACGCCGCCGGAACCCACATCGAGTTCAGCGTCAAGGGACGGCGCTGGGATAATGACAACGGGGACATCTCCCACAAAGGGAAGCACGGCAATCTTCCCGCAGGAGAGTGCTACACGGCTCCTGTGGAGGAGACCTTCACCGGCCGGCTGGTCATCAGCCTGATCGATGAGTACCTGGGACGCGGGATCATGGATTTTGAAAAGGGGAAGCTCATCAAGTTCAGCGGCAAGGGAATCGAGACGATCGTCAAGAACATCGGAACGGACGAAACCGGCCGGATGATCGGCGAGTTCGGGATCGGCACGAATCGCGGGGCCAGGATCTGCCCGAACATGCTCGAAGCGGAAAAAGCCTTCGGGACGGTCCATTTCGCGATCGGGGATTCCTACGGCATCGGCAAGAACGCCAGCAAGCATCACTATGACGCGCTGGTGGACAAAGTGTCGATCCGGGCCAAGGGCAGATACATCGCCAAGAAACGGAAAGTTTTTGATCTAGTGAGCCGTGAATGGTGAAATGAGCCAAAAATGAAGTTTAAGAAATCGTGTTTGTCCCTCTGTCTGTTCTTTATTCTGTCAGCTCTTATCAAAGCCGGCAATCCCTTCGCCCCAGGAATTCCTCGGGTTTAGAGTGGGCGACGACTTCAAGCTCGCCAACTGGAGCCAGATCCTCAGTTATTTTGACGCACTCGCATCATCATCGGATAAGGTCAGAGTGCTGACCTGGGTCGCTCGACGCTCGGCCGTCGGTTCATCATGGCCGTCGTTACTTCCGCCGCTAACATGGTTAAACTCGAAGAGTTCCGGGCGATCCACAAAAAACTCCACGACCCCCGCTCTCTGAAAGAGGGTGAAAAAGAGGAGCTGGTCCGGCAGGGAAAGGCGATCATCTTCATCTCCTGCTCCATCCATTCCTCCGAGATCGCCGCCTCCCAGATGTCGATGGAACTAGCATTCGGCTCGCGACCCTGGAGAGCCCGGAAATCCGGGACGTCCTGGACAACACGATCCTGCTCCTCGTCCCCTCCCTCAATCCTGACGGTATCGACCTCGTCAGCGACTGGTACGTCAAGAATCTGGGCACACCCTACGAAGCAAGCCCGATGCCATGGCTCTACCATTACTACACCGGTCACGACAACAATCGGGACTGGTTCATGCTCACCCAAAAAGAAACTCAGCTGGCGACCAAGGTTCTGTATCAGGAATGGTATCCGCTCCTGGTCTATGACGTCCATCAGATGGGCTCCAACGGTCCCCGCCTGTTCATACCTCCCTACCAAGACCCCATCAACCCCAACCTCGATCCCTTGCTGTTGCGCGAGCTCTATGTCCTCGTCGGGAATGCGGGCGTCGATCTGACCAAGGGGGGTAAAACCGGGGTTGCCAGCAACACTATTTTTGATGCCTGGTATAACATGGCCAACCGTGCCGCCCCGCTCCGGCACAACGCCCTGGGAATCCTCTCCGAGGCGGCGAGCGCGAACCTGGCCTCGCCCATTTTTATCCGGAAAAGCGAGATCCGGCTCGACGAGGCGAACCAAGGAGAAGGAGCCAATGTTCAGGCCAGCTACCTCGAGCCGTGGCCGGGGGGTTGGTGGCGGCTCAGGGATATCGTCGACTACGAAGAAATTGTCGCTCTCTCTTTCCTCACGACGATCGCCAGGAACAAAGAAAAATATCTTTTGAATTACGCTCTCTTCGCGGAACGCCAGATCGAGAAGGGAAGAAACGAGCCTCCTTCGGCCTTCTCGTTCCCCTCGAGCAGCGAGATCGCCCTCGGCCTACAAGCTCGTCCAGGTCCTTCAAGGCGGGGGAGCGGAGGTCTTCGAGGCCCAGAGCCCTTTTGTGGCCGATGAGGTCGGCTATCCCGCGGGGACCTTTATCGTGCCACTCGACCAGCCGTACCGGGCTTTCATCAAAGACCTCCTGGAACGAAAATCCTATCCCATTCCGCCGGGCCAGGACGCGATCCGGCATCTTCCCTATGACGAAGCGAGCTGGACCCTGCCGCTGCAAATGGGTGTTAAAGTCGTCCAGGTGATAAACCCGGTCAAGGCGTCGATGAAACAGCTCGGCAGGGTCGAGGTTCCCGGCCTCTGCGGTCCTGGGAAAGGGTTCCCGGTACGTGCTTTTGACCAATAAGAGCAACAACGATTGCATTCTCATCAACCGTCTGCACAAGAAGGGACGGAAGCTCAGCTACGCCCGGAGGCCCCCTCCAGGTCGACGGCCGGGATTTCCCCCCGGGGGCCGTGGTCGTCGATTGCGGGCAGGGCGGACCGGCCGGCATTTCTAAGCTCGCCGGTGGCCTGGGGATCAAGATGTTTGCGGCGGATGGGATACAGAAATCCAATCTCTCGCCGCTCTCTCCGCCCAGGATCGGGATTTATCAGTCCTGGATGGCTAACGTCGATGAAGGCTGGCTCCGCTGGACGCTCGAGCAATTCGAATTCCCCTTCAAACTGATCCACAACGCCGAGATGAAAGCCGGGAACTTGGCCGCGACCTACGGCCAGATCATTTTGCCCGATATGCCCCTGAAGGCGCTGATCGAAGGTCGAAAAGAAGGCGAGACTCCGCCTCAGTACGCCGGCGGGATCGGGAAAGAGGGAATTTCGGCGCTCGAGGATTTCGTCCGGGGCGGAGGCAGGCTCATCGCCATTGAGAATTCCTCGGAATTTGCCATCAAGTACCTCGGACTGGGAGTCAAGAATATCATCGTGCCACCTTCTCTTGGAAGGAGGACGCCCGAGCAAGAGGATCAGGGAGAGGGAAAAGAAAGAGTCTATTGCCCGGGATCGTTGCTCAAGGTCCAGGTCAACCAATCCCATCCGGCCGCCTACGGACTCGGGAACGAGGCGACCGTCTTCTCCTTTTTCAGCCCTGTCTTTGTCGTGGACAAAGGCACGGCCATCGCGACCTATCCCAGCTATGACCCGTTGCTCAGCGGCATTCTCATCAACGGCGAGAAGATCCAAGGCAAGGCCGCGGCCGTTGAATGTGAGCTGGGAAAGGGGAAAGTGCTGCTCCTCGGTTTCAACGTCATCCACCGCGCCCAGGCCCACGGGACGTTCAAGTTCCTCTTCAATTCGCTAATCTACCCATAGAATCTAGCCGTGTCCATTAAGGCAAAGTTAACGACCTTCGATACGACGATGATCGTCGTCAGCCTGGTCATCGGGATCGGCATCTTCCGAACCCCGGCCATGGTCGCATCGGCAACACGGCGGCCCAGCCTCTTCTTCATCGCCTGGGCGATGGGGGGCCTGATCAGCCTCCTCGGGGCGCTGACTTTTGCTGAGATTGGGTCGCGCTTCGCCAAGCCCGGCGGCTACTACAAAGTTGTGGCCGAGAACTACCACTCCGCCCTGGCCTTCATGCTCAACTGGGCCAATGTCCTCGTCGTCAACGGAGCCGGCGCGGCCGCCGTGTCCATCATCGGGGCCGAATATCTCAACCCGATCATTCTTCCGGCCCGGCTGCAAACTCAGCTCTCCGTCCAGATCACGGCTTCGGTCATGATCGTGATCTTGTTGACTATCAACTACTTGGGGATCAAGACAGGAGCCTGGGCCCAGAACATCCTGAGCCTCCTCAAAATCGGGATGATCATCCTTCTCTCTTCGGTGGCGTTTTTTTTCAAAGCCGGAGCCCGGACGGCTGCGCCCCCCTCTCTCCCGGAATCCTGGCTGGTTGCTTTGGCCGTGGGCTTTATCTCCGTGTTTTACACCTACGGCGGCTATCAGTGCACCATAAACTTCGGGGCCGACGTCAAGAGCGCTCAGCGCAATCTGCCCAGGGCGATCTTCTTCGGAGTTCTGATCGTAATCGCCTGCTATCTGACAATCAATGTGGCCTACTATAAGGTCCTCGGCGTGCCCGGAATCGCAGGAGCCAAGCTTGTGGCCGCGGAGGTGGCGCTCGCCTGTTTCGGGAGATTCGGCTATCTTTTTGTCTCGCTGGCGATAGTCCTCTCCGCCATGGGCTTTCTCAACGTCACCCTGATGCAAATCCCGCGCCTGTATTACGGGATGGCCGAGGACCGGACCCTGCCGGAGCTTTTCAAGCGGGTCAACTCCAGGACCCAGACCCAGGAATTCGCGCTCCTCTTCCTCGGAGCGATGATCCTTCTCTCCATCTTTTTTCTGGGCACGTTTGAAAACATTGTGAACTACGTCATGTTCCTGGACAGCCTGACGATTGCCATCGTGGCTTCCACCATATTCGTCCTGAGGAAAAAAGCGGACCGGGTCCGGACAGAGGAAAGTTATAAAGGATACAGAGTCCCGCTTTACCCGGTTTTGCCCGCCGTCTTCGTCCTCTTCTTGCTGACCATCTCCGTCAACGTGTTCCTCACCCAGACCCGACAGGCCCTGATCGGGGCCCTCGTCTTCGTCTCAGGTTTCCCTCTTTTTCTTTTGATGAGGCGCCTAAGCAAGGGCGAAGCGACGCCTCCGAATAAAACCCAGTCCTCGTTTTGTGCTCTTGCACGGCTCACAACTCACGGCTCACTGCTCACCATAGTCTTCACATGTTTGACTGGTTTTTTCTCCTATGATATAAGCACGGCGAGACGTTGAAACGAGGAGGGGCCAGATGAGATTTCTCGCGATTGACTGGGTTGTTGTCGCCATCTACTTTCTTATACTTTTCGGAATCGCCTGGTGGTCGATGACCCAAAAACAACGGACCCCGGCTGATTATTTTTTGGCCAGCCGCCACATCGGCTGGTTCGTCATCGGAGCTTCAATTTTCGCTTCGAACATCGGGGCCGAACACATCGTCGGCCTTGCCGGAACGGCCGCGAAAACCGGGGTGGTCATGGGGCACTATGAGCTCCACGCCTGGCTCGTGCTTGTCCTCGGCTGGGTCTTCGTCCCCTTCTATATGCGGAGCAAGGTCTTCACCATGCCTGAGTTTCTGGAGCTCCGCTACTCGCCAAAGGCCCGTTGGTTCCTGTCTCTCATCTCTCTCGTCGGCTATGTCGTGACCAAGGTCTGCGTCAATGTCTACGCCGGAGCGGTCGTCTTCCAGACGCTCATGGGCATCGATTTCTGGACCGGGGCGATGTTCATTTTGATCTTCACAGGGGTTTATACCATCCTCGGTGGGATGAAAGCCGTGGTTTATACCGAGACCCTGCAAACGATCGTCTTGATCATGGGCTCGGTGATCGTCACTGTGGGAGGCCTGATCAAGATCGGAGGCTGGCACAATCTTTATGCCGTCGCCGGGAGCGACCATTTCAACCTTTTTCTTCCGGCCAATCATCCGGAATTCCCCTGGCCGGGGATGGTCTTTGCCCCGCCCATCGTCGGCCTCTGGTACTGGTGCACGGACCAGTACATCGTCCAGCGGACGCTGGCGGCCAAGAATGAAATGCAGGCGCGGCGGGGGAGCATTTTCGCCGCCTGTCTGAAGCTCCTCCCCTTCTATATCTTTATCCTTCCAGGTGTCATGGCCTTCGCCCTGGCCAAGACGGGGCAGATCCACTTAGCAAGCGCCGACCAGGCTTTCCCAACCATGGTGATGACCCTCATCCCGACCGGACTCAAAGGGTTAGTGGCGGGGGGGTTGCTGGCCGCCTTGATGAGCTCGCTCGCAGCCGTCTTCAACTCGTGCTCGACCTTGTTCACGATGGACATCTACAAGAAAATCAGGCCCCAGACGCCGGAGAAAAAACTGGTCCTCGTCGGGCGGATCGCGACGGCGGTTGTCGTTGTCACTGGTGTCGTCTGGATCCCGCTCATGAAGGTTATATCGGGGGAGTTGTACCATTATCTCCAGAGCGTCCAGTCCTACATCGCCCCTCCTATTGCCTCCGTATTTTTGCTGGGCATCTTCTATAAGCGGATCAACGCCAAGGGAGCGATGACCGCCCTGGTGGGAGGCTTTTCTGTCGGCATGATCCGGCTGGTGTTGGAGCTCAACAAGAAACATCTCACCGGTTGGGTGCATTGGTTCGCCTCGGTCAATTTTCTTTATTTCTGCATTTTTTCCTTCCTGGCCTGCATCCTGGCGATGATCATCGTGAGTTTGCTGACGCAGAAGCCTTCGTACGAAAAACTCAAGGGGCTGACCTACGCCACCACCGTGGCAGCTGATAAGGCCGCCTCACGGGCGAGTTGGGGCTGGAAAGAAGTCGTCTTTTCTCTTTTCGTCCTCGGCGTTGTCGCCTTCAGCCTGATCTATTTTACGGGATAAAGATAAAAAGAGGGATGGCGCGGGGAGCATCTCCAACGCCGTCCACAACATCCAGGCCAATGTGCCGATCAAAAATGTCGTGGCCATGTTCGAAGCGCTCAAGGAATTCAATGGCACAAGATAGCAGCAGAATTTCTTCCCGAGCTTATGTCATTTATGTATCCGTCGTCGCGGCCATAGGAGGTCTGCTCTTCGGTTTCGACACGGCCATCGTCGCCGGCGCGACCCGCTATATGAAGGAGCAGTTCTCGCTCAACTCTCTCCAAGAAGGCTGGGCCGTGAGTATCGTCCTCATCGGCTGCATGTTCGGCGCCGGGTTTTCCGGCTCGATCAGCGACCGGATCGGCCGGCGGCGGTTTATGCTGGTCTCCGCAATCCTGTTTTTTATTTCAGGGATCGGCTGCGCCCTCCCCAAAACCATCGGCGAATTCATCGATCTTTCGTTTCGTCGGCGGGCTGGGCATCGGTTCGGCCTCCATCCTCGCGCCTCTCTATATCTCTGAGATTTCGCCGGCCCGAATTCGGGGAGCCCTGGTCTCGGTGAACCAGTTGGCCATCGTCACGGGAATCCTGCTGGCTTATTTCGTCAACTGGATGTTCGCCGGCGCCGGGCCATCGAACTGGCGGTGGATGTATGCCACGGGGGCTTTTCCTCGCTCATCTTTTTTCTGCTTCTTTTCGCGTCCCGGAAAGCCCGCGCTGGTTTGTGAAGAAAGACAGGGAGAATGAGGCCGTGAGAGTCCTGACCAAGGTCAATGGCGCTCATCCAGCGGCCGCCGAGATCCAGAGCATCAAGGAAACTCTGGCCCTGGAAAAGGATCATTGGCGGAGCTCTTCAGGCCGGGTTTCGGCGGCCCCTGTTCATCGCCGTGGTCCTGGCCACTCTCCAACAGATCACAGGCATCAACGCCATTCTCTATTACGCCCCCAGGATCTTCGAGAACGCCGGGTTCGGCCGGATGTCGGCCATCGGACAGTCTGCGATCATCGGCCTGGTCAACATGCTTTTCACTTTGGTGGCCATTGCTCTGGCCGATAAGCTGGGTCGCAAGCCGCTCCTTCTTATAGCCTCGGGCGGGATGGGCGTTCTCCCTCGTCCTCCTCGGGGCCGCGTTCCGTTATCATTTTCTCCCCCCTCGGCTCTCCTCTTCGTGATCATCCTTTATATCGCCTTCTTCGCTTCCGCCATGGGACCCCTCGTCTGGGTGGTGATGGCCGAGATCTTCCCGACGCGAGTCCGGGGGAGCGCGATGGCCATCGCTACGGTTGCCCTGTGGCTTTCCGATTTCGCCGTAACCCTGACCTTTCCGGTGATTTCGGACAGGCTCAACGAATCGGCCGCCTTCTGGCTTTATGCCCTGATGTGCTTCATCGATTTCTTCTTCATCTTGGCCGTTCTGCCCGAGACCAAAGGGAAAACGCTCGAAGAGATCGAGCGCCGCTGGCTGAAAAGAAACTAGGGAAACTCGGGGACGGGGAAACTAGGGGACGTTCCCCGCGGGGACACCCTGCAGGCATAGGCGATCGTTTTTTCACCAAAAAAGCTATAGGTATTCATGGAGGGTGTCCCCTTGGGGAACGTCCCCCAGAGATTTGACACTCCTCTCTTGACCTGTTATTCTTTTTTCAATCAAAGAACGCAGAAAAGGAACGGTGGCATATGAAATGCCCCAAGTGTAATTCAAGGAGCCGTAAGCAGAAATTAGCAATTCTATTCTATTCCAACATTTTTGGAAGAATAACCACGGTCTGGTTCAAGTTCTGGAGCCGTTGACGGATAATAGACTTCCTGGTTATCCGCGCGGACCTTGATGTAGTATTCGATATCAAATTCCTGGGGCTGAAACGTCACGCTGTAGACCCCGCGAGCGATCTGGGTGAGCGGCACCGGCTTGAACCTTCCCTTGCCCATTTCCCGCCAATAAAATACCGCGTCCTGGGGTTTTGATCGGGCGAGAATGATGACTTTGAGCTTCAATGGTTCTCCGGGTTCAAGACTCGTCCTCACCGCCGGAACGATGATCCGGAGCGGCCCTTCATAGGTTTTGGAAAGCCCAGCCTCGGGAGGAAGCTCTGTGCCCAGGATCTTTCTGAGTTCCTCGCCAGGTTTTTCCAAGGCCTCCGCCAGATTGTGCTGCTCCCAATTGGCGATCGTGCCCATCTCACCCGTATTGCTCACGGTCGCCAGGAGATACTGCAGGATTTGCCTGGCTGAATCCACCATCTTGACCCGGAAAGGAAGCGCATTCTCCACGGCGAGTTTTGCCCGGGCCTTTTCATCTTTCTCTGCTTTGACCTTTTCCATTTCTTGGTTGTAGACCGCCCAGAGGCAGTTGAAATGGGCCACTTCCCTCATATACTGAAATTGGTTCAGCCAATAATCAAAACGTTCCCGATAGCCTTTTCCCTTGATGTCAGGGGAGATCGTCAACAGATCATCGATGAACTGAAAACCTTTCTTAACCTCATCCCAGGGTTTCGGATTTGGCACGATCCCCCCGGGACCGGTTGTCCAGACCACGGGAATGGGAAGCTTCCCGTCGACCCGGGTGAAAATCTGGGCTATTTCTTCCGCCGCCGCCTTCCCGAACTGGTTCCGGGCCCAATCGCGATAAAAATCGATCGCCTGCAGGAAACGTGGCGTCTCCGGCCAGTCGGCTTCATAATCGAGGACCGCCGGACCGCCGCAGTTGATCTTCTTTAGAAAGCTCCTCCCCTGGATGACGATTCCGGCGATGGCCGGATAATAAATGCGGTCGGAAAATTCGATCGCCAAGCGGCCGTCGGCCACGGCGATGTTCGGAAAACTGAAATCCAAGGCCCGGAATTTTCCGACGCGGTCAAAGATATCCAGGCTCTCGAGGACTTTTTTCCCCTGGATCGAGACATCGAACACCCGGCCGCGTTTCCGGTCGACCTGGCCTTCGCAGAATTTCAGGGTGACGCCATAGGTCCCGTCGGGTATCGGGATATAGTATGCGAAAACCCGGTCCCGGACATCCTGGTAGACCGAGCTTTCTTTTGTCCCGGCGATCGGCGTGTCTTTGAAAGACACATACTGGCCGGTGATGGGTCCGGTCTCGCGGGAGAGCCGCTTCGGAAGGGTGTTCCAACCCTGATCCCACCCCGCCCTTGACAGGGCCAACACGTTGGGCGAAAGCATCCGGGTCCTCCAATGGATGCCCAGGAGTCCGTCACATCCGTAGCGCAGGGCATCGGCCGCGTCCCGGCGCACCCTCCCCACCCAGAGTTGGGGCGAGGTGAGTGAAGGGTCGTCTTCGAGCCAGGGGATGGCCCACCGCGAGCGGCCTTCAATCCGCGAGAAGCCGGGATCCACGGGGGCCTTTCCCACTTCCCGGTTGATGCAGCTCATGGCCACACTTTTGGGCAGGGCCTGATCGAAGAGGGTCCGGTTGGAGGGTGGTCCGAGGACCCATCCGCAGGTGGCCAGGTTGAAGGGGACCTTCGCTTCCTGGTGCGCCAGCACTGCCTGATCAAGGTCCGTGGTCACTGCCTTGATCTGTTCAGGGCCGGCGTCGTCCCAGGTCCAGCCCTCTGAGGTCCAGAGCCAATAATAGTCGATCGGATAGGACGCGGCGATCCGGCTGAATATGCCTTTGTAGATCTCTCGGATAATCTCAGGCTTCTTCGGGTCTTTTCCCAGGGATTTGAGACGGGCCGCGACGAGCTGCGGGATCGTGAGTGACGTCTCGGTGCCTACACACGTCTGGACCCCGAGGCGTCGGGCAAAGCTAAAAGCGTCATGGAATACGGCAGCAGCCCGGTTGAAGACTTCATTGGAACCGCCTGCGGTTGCGGGCTCCGGGCACATCCCCTCCATGACATCGTTCCCGTAATCATCGCGCTCAAAAAGCTCGGAGGCCCCCAGATGAAAATCACCGGTTTTCTTAGCCTGGTAACCCCAGTTGCCGCGCAAGGTATTCTGGTAGCTCGAGGGATAGCTGAACTTGACCCGGCCGTCGGGGCCAAAATCCTGAGGGAGGCCGATCCAGACGGTAGGCTCGGCGTTGGGTCCGCCCTCGGGATAGGTATGAAGCCCAAAGAAATTCATTCCGAGCTTGGGGAGCTGGCCCAGGATGGCTTTGTAACCCTCCAGGGTCCACCAGTCCGGGCCCTCCGGGAAATCATGGAAGGGCTGGATGCCCCGCACCCGGAAGAGGGGCCTTCCCGTCTCGTCGAGATCGGGAATGCCGAAGCTCACCCTCTCTTCGGGAACGACATCTCCCTCGAGATAGAAGCGGACGCCCAGCATCTCCAGAAAATAATAAGTTCCATAAAGGATACCGGGCCCCTCTCCGCCCGCGATGAGGAGGTGGAATTTTTCGCGCTGCTTGACCGTTTTCAGCCAATAATCCTCGCGGCCGAGTATGGGAATCTGATCCTCGGAAACTTCTTCGACCGATTGCCTGCTCTCTCTATCTTTCCTGAGCAGGCGAGCCTGCTGGGAGACGATGATCGCCGGGTTCTTGAGGTCGGCCAAGGAATCCTGCGTCAGGACCGGGACCAGCTCCCCCGTCAGCAAATAGAGATAGCGGCGGAGCTCGGAGGCGCTCAGTCTTTCCAGGGAGGTCGGGTTCTGCGATATGACGATGACCGGAGCTTTATTGGATCTGGTGCAACAGATCAGCCCGATGATTATAAATAAAGTAAAAAAACCGACAGCTCCGTTTCTTCTTGCCGCCATGCCGAACTCCTTTAGGCTCATTCTAATACAAAAAAAGGGTGAGAAACAGCTTCTGCCTCCAAAATGCGAGAAGTTCCCCAAGCGGTCTATCTCGTCGTCTCGTCTTTTTCGTCGAGCGGAAAGTGCTACTGATTTCTTCAATTTTTCTTATTCTTTGACGAGAAAGACGATATGGCGAGAGAGACGAGACGGCGATTTGGGCGGATATCATGCTATAATCGTCGCACCATGAATGCCCGCGAGCGGTTCAACCGGGTCCTGCATTGGCAAAAGCCCGACCGCGTCCCCAACTTGGAATTTGGCTACTGGGACAAGACCGTCCTGGTCTGGCACGAACAGGGATTGCCTTCGTCGCTTCGAACCAACGAGGATATCGAAAGATATCTGGGGCTCGAAGGGACCTCTATTATCGCCGAGGTTCCGGTCAAGAACGGACTCTACCCTCTGTTCGAAGAAAAAACCCTGGAAACGAGGGGCGAGCGCCGGATCATCCAGAATAAGGAGGGCCTGATCTGCGAAGTCCTGGAGAGCGATTCGTCGATCCCTCGATACCTCAAATATGTAATCGAGACGCGAGCGGATTGGGAAAAACTCAAGCGGGAGCGGTTGGACCCCGACTGCCCGGGAAGGGTCGGAGAGATGAGTAAGGCCGTCGAAGCCGCGCACTCTCAGGGCTTGCCCGTTCGGTTCGACGCCGGCTCACTCTACGGCTGGCTCCGCAACTGGATGGGCCTTGAGAAATTCTCGTTCGCGCTCCTCGAGGATAGAAAGTGGGTCGAGGAGATGATGGATCATCTGACCGCGATGACCCTTAACCTGATCGAGCGCTCGCTTCACGGCGCCGGGGTCGACGTCGCCTGGTGGTGGGAGGACATGTGCTACAGCCGGGGACCTCTCCTCTCGCCCGTCCTCTTCGAAGAGCTGATGGTCCCTCGCTATAAGCTCATCACCACGGCCCTCCGCGCCCGCGGCATCGATGTCAACGTCCTGGACTGCGATGGACGGATCTATGATCTCGTCCCCGGCTGGCTGCGGGCCGGGATCAACTGCATGTTTCCCATCGAGGCGGCCCACACCGATCCCTTCCGGCTGAGGCAGGAATATGGTCGCGAGATCCTTCTTATCGGCGGAGTGAACAAATTGAGCCTGATTCAGGGGAAAGAGACGATCGACCGGGAACTGGAACGCTTGCATCCCCTGGTCGAGCAGGGCGGCTTCATCCCCTGTGTCGACCACCGGGTCCCGCCCGACGTCACCTTCGAGAACTATCTTTATTACCTGGAAAAGAAAAAACGGATCCTCTAATTTTCTAAGAGCATCCAAGTCGGACTAATTCGAGCTTCAAAATAGTGCAGCTCTAAAACCAAATAACCGAGCGGCTTCTTAATGAATGCTGCTCACGGCTCACAGCTCACTGCTCACTATTATTGGGCCAGCTTGGCGAGATCGCCCAAGCTAATGCTCTCGATCAGCTTTCCTCAGCAGGGCAACATCACTTATCCCGTGTCCAGCCACTTTGACCATGAAACGGTTGCCCACATAGAGGTTGATTTCCGCTGATTTAGACTGGCCGTTGTCCACTTTTTCCGTCCCCGAAAAGCCGCCGATCTTGACCGATTTCTCGTAGCCGTTCTCGGTCTGGTTCTCGAACTCGGTCGCTCCCATCATAGATACGCCCATCGAAGCGAAGGGAATTCCGGCCATGTCCTGGATGCTGACTTCGATTCGGTCATCGCCTTTGACATAATTAAGGGTCGCCTCCGAGGTGGACATCCCCATGGCCGATGATGTCTGGCCGCCGGGCTTTCCTTTAGTGAATCCCGGGACATCCACGGTGGGAAGGAATTTTTGCAGCTCTCTGAAATTAACTGTTTTCGGCTGTGCCTGTCCCGTCGCGACCAGAGCACAACACATGATAGCCATCACGATGATAGCGATGGTTTTACGCATGCAGACCTCCTTTTTGCGACGTAATCCTCAATGCCTCATGAGCATTTTCGGCTTTGATGAGCACGGTTCCTGCTTCTTTACTACTATTCCTATATATTTTATAATATAAATATCTTTTATCACGGTTTGAGGCCTCAAGTCAAGCCAAGAGGAGGGGACGTCTGACCGTTTTGCCCGACAGAACACGCTCCCATTTGAGAATCCCTATGATTATTTTCGCATAGAAACTCGGTCATTTTCAACGGCAAGTTCGTTTTTCTCGTCAAAGAATAAAAAAAGGCCGAAGAAAGAAGGATTGGTTCTTGCCTCTGACAAGATGACGAGATAGAGCAAATAGACGAGAAAGACCTATTTTGACTGTTACCTGGCTTTGAGCGCCTCGGCAAAAAGAGTTTTCACTCTGGTTTCCAGGGCGCTCCTGAAGTTTTCGATCGTCTCTTCCTCTCCCCCCTTGAGATAATCTTTGATCTGCATCGGTTTTCCCACATTGACGATAACCGTTTTGGGCACCGGGAAAGGAATGTGGGTTCCATAGAGCGCCAGAGGGGTCACCGGGACCGAGATGCCATAACGAGTCAGGAGATTGTAGGCCATGATCGACGAGCCCTTTCTGAACTTCTTGATGTAGGGATGAGGATCACGGCCGTGAACGCGGCCGCGCCCCTGGAGAGCGATGATGGCCCGTCCCTGCAGCAGGTATTCCTGACATTGCTCGATGGCCTCCCTTCTCCGCCTGTCCAGGTCCACAGGGATGGTCCCGATCTTGGCGATGTTCGAGGAAACGTATTCGACAAAAAGGAATTTTAGGGGCGTCAGCATCAGGTTGACAAAAAGGCCGAGGCTCTTCATGTGCCTTTTCAAGTGTTTGCGGAACAGGAAATTGAGCTCCTGCCGTTTGAAGATGTTCTTGTTGGCGGTGAAAAAAATAGGCCGGGGCACGATCCGGAACAGCGTCGCCACATCCTTGAAGCTGCCGCTGTGGTTGCCGACGATGATGTTGGGACCCTGCCTGACGAAATTCTCTTCGCCCCAGACTTCGATTTTCTTCCCGATCAGGGCGAAATTGCTCAGCCGCCTGATCATCGGCCGGAATCGTTCGTATTCCTGTTCGAAACTGGGTGCGTGCATCGAGTTCCGCTCATTGTACCGGAAACAGGGCGAAATATCAAAAAGGGGCAATCTTGTAAATGCCAAAAAAGCATGGTAATTTAGCAGAGAAAATTCTCCGGCGAGGAGGACCGCAATGATCACGATCATCAGGGAAGGTCAAGTTTTTGCCCCGGATCCTCTCGGTCCCAGGGATATCTTGATCGCGGGGAGCCAGATCATCGACGTCGCCGAGCCCGGCCGGGTCCAGGTCCATGGCCCGGATGTCCAGGTCATCGAGGCGAAGGGCAGGACGATCGTTCCCGGCCTGATCGATACCCACGTCCACATCCTGGGTGGCGGCGGCGAAGGCGGGCCTGCGACCCGGGCGCCCGAGATTACGATCGAGGATATTATCCAGAGCGGAGTGACGACCCTCATCGGCTGCCTGGGAACGGACGGCATCACCCGCCACATGGAATCGCTGCTGGCTAAAGCCCGGGGTTTGGAGGTCGAGGGCATCACCACTTTTATTTTCTCGGGGTCCTACGAGATCCCGGTGAAGACGCTCACCGGAAGCGTTCGGTCCGACCTGGTCCTGATCGATAAAGTCGTCGGCGCGGGCGAGATCGCTATCTCCGACCACCGGTCGTCTCAGCCGACCTTCGATGAATTCGCTCGTCTCGCCGCCGAATGCCGAGTCGGAGGAATGCTCGGCGGCAAGGCGGGAATCCTCCATTGCCATCTCGGAGACGGAACGAGGAAGCTCGAGCTGCTCTTTCGCCTGCTCCGTGAGACGGAGATCCCGCCCTCCCAGGTTATCCCCACCCATGTCAACCGCAACCGGCCGCTCCTGGAGGAATCAGTGGAATGGGTGCGCCTGGGCGGGACGGTCGACCTGACCACCGGACCCGACCCGGAACCGGAGAGCGGAGAGGTAGGGATCGAAGAGTCCTTCGCCCTTTTTATCAAGAGCAAAATCCCCCTGACCAATGTCACCGTGAGCTCGGACAGCAACGGGAGCTTTCCCGTTTTCGACGAAAGAGGGAGGCTCATCGGCCTGACGATCGCCACCCAGAAAGACCTCCTCCGGAAATTCCGCGATCTCATCGCCTCCAAAACCTTGAAGGTCGAAGAGGCGGCCCGGGTCTTCTCCACGAATCCCGCGGCGTTTTATAAATTCGGCCGAAAGGGCGAAATCAAAGCCGGGAAAGATGCTGATCTCCTGGTCATGGATCAAGACTGCCGCCTGACCCACTGCCTGGCCCTCGGCAGACTGATGATGGCCGAGGGAGAACTCATCGCCCGCGGCACGTTCAGCCCAAAATGACGGACGCAAGAGAACCAAGAAAGATAAGCCTGGGCATCGCCCTTTTTCCTCTCATCGCCATGGGCATTCTCCTGGGCATCGGCTACGGAGTCTACAAGATCAGGCCGCAGGTCCTTCTTGTGGCGGCCGCCTTCCTCACCGCCTGCCTGGGCTTTCTTCTCCGCTTCAGCTGGAAAGAAATGGAGCGGGGCATCGTGGACAGTATCCACAAGGCCATGCCGGCCATCCTGATCATGCTCTCCGTGGGCATCCTGATCGGCTCCTGGATCGCCTGCGGAACCATCCCCATGGTGATCTACTTTGGGTTGAAACTCATCTCGCCCAAGTTCTTCCTGGTCACCGCCTGCCTCGTCTGCAGTCTGACCTCGCTCGCGACCGGAACGTCATGGGGGACGGTGGGCACACTGGGCGTCGCCTTTATCGGGATCGCCATGGGACTCGGGATACCGTTGGGGCCGGCGGCGGGCGCCATTGTCGCGGGAGCCTATTTCGGGGACAAGATGTCCCCACTCTCAGATATCCCAAATCTCGCCTCGGTCACGGCCGGGGCCAATCTCTTCGACCACATCAAGCACATGTTTTGGTCGGGGGTGCCGGCCTGGCTCATCGGGCTTCTCGTCTATTTTCTCGCCGGGCTGAGCTATAAGGGAAAAGTGATTGAGTCCGAGACAATGACCCTGCTCACCGAGACGCTCAAAAAGAATTTCCATTTCAATATCATCTTGCTCCTGCCCATGGCCATCGTCTTCTATTTCGCCATAAGCAAGAGACCGACCATCCCGGGGATGCTCCTCTCGTCGTTCGTGGCCGCGGCCCTGGCCGTCATCTTCCAGAAAGCGTCGATCCCGGAGATCGCAACGGCCATGAACAGCGGCTACAGGGGGCATACGGGAGTCGCGAGCGTCGACAACCTCATCTCACGGGGTGGGATGATGAGCATGATGGAGACGCAGCTCGTGGCCTTTACCGCCTTCAGCTTCGGCGGCATCATGCAGCGGACCGGGCTTCTCGCGGTCATATTGGAGCGGGTGATGAAATTCACCCAAAAGGTCTGGAGCCTGGTCATGGTCACGATCGGCACGGCCATCCTCGCCGCCCTGATCACCGGAAGCTCTTATCTCTCGATGATCATCCCGGCGGAGCTTCTCTCCCCCATCTACAAGAAAAAGAACCTGGCCGCCAAGAACCTCTCCCGGATCATCGAAGAGAGCGGGGGGATCATCGTTCCCCTCGTCCCCTGGAGCATGGCCGGAGTGTACATCACGGGGACGATCGGCGTCCCGACCTTCTCTTACCTTCCCTGGGCGGTCATGAATTATACGGCCGTCATCATCCTGGCCATCTTCGGCCTCACCAAGTTCACCATGGCTCCTCGTCTCCGCGAAGACGAAACGCAAATCGGAAGCTAATGCAACTAGTAACTGGTGGTCGAGCCACCAGCCACTGAGACCGGTCAGCAGTCCCGTCGGAAGCACGCCATCATCCGTACGGAGGTCGAATCGACCAATTGAATAGATGTGCTAGTCATTCGATAGATTAGTCACTGTCATTCGTCACTAGCCGCCAGTAACTGGTGACTCTTGGTTGTTCACTTTTCTGCTTTTTTTTGTTAGATTTGGAATATGACCGAGGAACTGAAGAACAAAGACCATATCATCCGGCTTGTCTGCCCCGGCTGCCGGTTGGTGCTCTGGGTCGACTGCAACACCCAGGAAGTGATCAAAACCGAAAAAGGCAAAAAAGAAAAAAAGTCGCTGGATGACTTGTTGCTCAAGGAAAAAAAGAGGCAGGACGAATTCGGCCGGAAGTTCGAACTCACCGCGGAACTGGAAAAGAAGAAGCTGGAAAAAGCAGAAGAGCTCTTCAAGAAAGGGCTTTCCAAGGCCGACAAAGAAGAAGATTAGTTCGCAACTCACTGCTCTGTGCTTACTGCTCACTATTCACTAATTTTGTTCTTTAAGTTTTGGACATCGATTCGGTGCTTCTTGATCAGCTTGAAAAGGCCCTGCCGGGTCAGGCCGATCTCTTCGGCCGTGCGGCTCCGGCTGTAGCCACAGCGAACGAGCGCCTGGCTGACAAACCGCCGTTCAAATTCGGCCTTGGCCCTCAGGAATGTGTGGAGGGTGGGCGGAGAGTTCTCCCGCGCCGGGTTGAGATTGGCCGAGAGATGGTCCTCTTTGATCAGATTATCGCCGTCCGCATAAACCAGGCATCTTTGGATCTCGTTCTGAAGCTCCCGGACGTTGCCGGGCCAGGCATAGTTGAGAAGCAACTCCAGGGCCAGCGGGGAAAAATGGATTGGCTCCCGTTTCAACTCAGAGCAGTATTTTTTGAGGAAGTAGTTCGCCAGGAGAAAGATATCATCTTTTCTCTCCCGCAGGGGAGGAACTTCGATGGTGAAAATCCGGAGACGGTAATAGAGGTCTTCGCGGAAAAGGCCGTGCTCGATCTCTTTCTCGACATTCTTGTTCGTGGCGCTGACGAACCGCGCATCCACCGTCCGGGTCCGGTTCTCGCCGATCCGACGAATTTCCTTTTCCTGGAGCAGCCGGAGCAGCTTCGCCTGGAGAGGCAGCGAAAGGTCGCCCACTTCGTCCAGGAAGAACGTCCCTCGGCTGGCTGCTTCGATCAGGCCGGCCTTGTCCCGCAAAGCGCCGGTGAACGAACCCTTGGCATGGCCAAAAAGCTCGCTCTCGAGCAGATGGTCGGGAATGGCGCCGCAATTGACGGCCACGAAAGGGCCTTGCTTTCTTAGGCCCTGATCGTGGATGGCCCTGGCGATGAGCTCCTTGCCTGTCCCGCTTTCGCCGGAAATGAAAACGGGAACATCGGTCGCCCTCACCTTTTCGATCAGCGACTGGATGTCCAAAAAGGCCTTGCTCTGTCCGATGAATTCCATTTTTGTGCCGCTTTGTCGACGTCCTCTTGTTTCAAAATAAATAACGATTCCCCGGCCGGCTTTTTCTCAATCGGAGCCGGGCGTTCCTCCCGAAATTGCCGAAAGGATTGCCGACGGGTCCTGCTTCGGTTCACCCCCGAACCTCGCCACCCGTCGGGATTCTTTCTATCAGAGAGCGACAAGTGCCTATCGGCATTGTCGGGTTCCTTATCCCACTGGTTTTCCTTGTGTTATACTATTTTTATGCCCAGCCAGCCCAACCGGCTGATCCATGAGAAGAGTCCCTACCTCCTCCAGCACGCCCACAATCCGGTGGACTGGTACCCTTGGGGCGAGGAGGCTTTGGCGCGGGCAAAAAAAGACAGAAAGCTCATCTTCCTCTCCATCGGCTATTCCACCTGTCATTGGTGCCACGTCATGGAGAGGGAGTCGTTCGAGGACCTCGAGGTCGCCAGGCTTTTGAACGAGGGCTTCGTTTCGATCAAGGTCGACCGGGAAGAGCGGCCCGATCTGGATCACTATTTCATGGGAGTCTGCCAGATGCTCACCGGTTCGGGCGGCTGGCCGTTGACAGTTGTCCTGACCCCGGATGGAAGGCCGTTTTTTGCCGGAACCTATTTCCCGAAAACATCCCGATTCGGACTCCCGGGAATGCGAGAGCTTCTGCCGTCCATCAGCAGCCTGTGGGGAAATCGCGCCGAAGAAGTCCTCAGGTCCACAGAAGCAATCCAGAGCGTCCTCGCCCAGTCCGCGAGCGGCAGTCCAAAGAGGATCTCTTGGCAGCGAAATCCTCAAGAGCGCTTTTGAGCAGTTCGGGGAATCCTTTGATGGGATCCACGGCGGTTTCAGACCCCCTCCGAAGTTTCCTACCCCTCATAACCTGCTCTTCTTGCTCCGGTACGGGAAGCGCAGGCGACAAGAAAAGGCTGTCCGGATGGTCGAGCAAACGCTCACCGCGATGCGCCTCGGCGGGATCTATGACCAACTCGGGTTCGGCTTTCACCGCTATTCGACCGACAGTCAATGGCTCGTTCCCCACTTTGAGAAGATGCTCTACGACCAGGCGCTCCTGGCCTTGGCCTATACGGAGGCTTTTCAGGCCACAGGAATAGCACTTTACGAGCAGACAGTCAGGGAAATCCTGAGTTACGTGCTGCGTGATATGACCTCCCCCGGCGGCGGATTCTATTCAGCCGAAGACGCCGATGTCGCAGGAGAGGAGGGCCGGTTCTATATTTGGAAAGAAGAAGAAATCCGAAGTCTGCTCACCGCTGAGGAGACGCGACTCGCCCTCACGGTTTTTAACATCGATCCCGGAGGAAATTTCGAAGAGGGAACCGGCCACGGCGGCGGACAGAATATTCTCCACCTCAAGAAAGCTCCCCTGGAACTTGCCGGGGAGCTGGGCATTCCGGCGGAGGAGTTTGGGGCTAGACTGGACAGAGTCAGAGAAAAACTGTTCGCGGCAAGAGAGAAGAGGCCGAGGCCGCTCAAAGATAAAAAAATCTTGGCCGACTGGAACGGGCTGATGATCGCCGCTGCGGCCAGGGCGGGTCAGGCGCTCGGGGTTAAGGTCTACGAAGAGGCGGCGATCAAGGCGGCGGAGTTTGTTTTGAGCGCGATGCGAGATGGCGAATGCCATCTCTGCCACCGCTCGATCGATGGCCAAACCAAAATCAGCGGCTTCTTGGATGATTACGCCTTTTTCATCTGGGGACTTCTTGAACTCTATGAAACGGTCTTCGATGTGCGCTATTTGGAGACGGCGCTCAGATTCACCCGATACACGCTGGATCATTTCTGGGACAGCAGAAATGGCGGCTTTTACTTTGTCTCGGATGAATCCACCGACCTTCCTATCCGGCCCAAAGAAATCCACGACGGCGCTTTGCCTTCCGGGAATTCGGTCATGATGAATAACCTTCTCCGTCTGGGGCGGATGACCGGGGACCCGACCCTTGAGCAGAAAGCCTCCGAAATCGCCCCGGCCTTTGCGGAGACGATCTCCCGATCTCCGGGTTCCCATGCTCATCTGATGAGTGGGCTCGATTTCGCCGCGGGACCCACTTTGGAAATCGTCCTGGTCGGAAACACTGGCTCAACCGATACTCAACAGCTTCTCCGGATTCTCCGCAAGACCTATCTCCCCGGCAAGGTCGTCCTCTTCCGGCCTGAGGGAGTTCCGAATCCGGAGATCGCAAAGATCGCGCCTTTCATTAAATCCCTGACCTCGGTAAATGGAAAGGCCACGGCCTACGTCTGTTCGAATTTCCGCTGCGAGCTTCCCATAACCGACCCTCAAAAGCTTCGAGAATATCTCAGCCAATCCATTCGTTGAGTTGCTTCTCCCTCTTTCTCGTCCGTCTCGTTAAAAATAAGAAAAAGAAATAACATAAATACTGATGATTTTGGGCTTTTCACTGCTCACTGCTCACTTCTCACCGCTCACTAAGGGGGGTTAACATTTTTATCAAAGACAGGATATCCTCATCTGGATGAATGAGAAGGAGAACACCCTGGTGGAGATGGTCCTAGCCGGGAAACTTGAGGCCTTTGATCCTCTCGTGACCCCCTACCGAAGGGCTCTTCTCAGCCTGGCCTTTCGGTTGACGAAGAACTGGGAGGATGCCAAAGAGGTCGCCCAGGAGACGCTTCTCAGGGCCTTCAAATACTTGAGCCATTTCGACAGGAAAAGGAGCTTCAAAAACTGGCTCTTTCAAATCCTGGTCAATGCGTCCCGGAATTTCCAGAAGAAAAGCCTCCCCCTTACCGGGGGATTCGACCTCGAGGAGCTAGCCGCGTCCAACTCCGGCCCGGACGAGCGCCATCTCCGCGAAAAGCTCAAAAGCCAGCTCCTGGAGTGTCTGACCGGGCTGAGCCGGAAAGAAAAGGAGATCTTTCTCCTCAGGGACATCGAAGAGCTGAGCATCAAGGGAACAGCCGAAGTCCTTGGCGCTTCATCTATTTCGGTTCGGGTCCATCTCTCGGCCGCCCGGAAGAAGATAAAAGAAATGATTCGGGAAAAATACCCCCATTTGATGGAGGGAAGGCGATGAACTGCCGGAGAGCGAGAAAAGAAATCCCTCTGCTCGCGGGCGGGGATTTAGCGGTGAGAAAAGCCGGGAAGCTGGAGAAACATCTGCAAGCCTGCGCCGATTGCCGGAGAGAATTGATGGAATACAGGGCTTCTCTGGCAGGTATAAAAACTGTCGCCGAGAAGGACGAAGTCAGAGATTGGCCGGAGTCCGAATGGAAGGCCCTGATCAAAAACGTCATCTCTCAAAAAGCGGAGCCGAGGGAATCTGTTCACAAGGCTTCTCCAAGACTCGCCTGGGCTTATGGGTTCGCCGTTCTTGCTCTCCTCGCCGGGGTGGGTTTCCTTTTAAGGTCCGTGATCCTCAAACCGAAGGGAATCCCGGCCGGGCCCGAAAAGGTTATCGTGAAGAGGATCGAAACTCCGGAAGCGGCTCCCGGACAAGAGAAGCCCCAGGAACCCAAAAAACAAAAGAACCAGATTGCGGCGCCAGTTGTCACGGCAAAATCCCGGCAAACTGAACCTTCGCCGGTTCAAGTCGCCAAGACGTTCGGCCAACCCGACCTCTCAAAAAGTCAAGATACACTCTCTGTGACCTTGGTATCAAAAGAGACCGGTCTCAAGGTCACCTGGATTTTTGATAAGAACTTTGAATGGAAAGGAGAAGAAAAATGAAAAGGTTTAAACTGTTCGGAGTCATTCTCGCCTTGGTCTTTTTTTCCCTGAGTCCCGCCTTTGCCCAACAACCGACTCAGAAAATGAGGACCGAGCTGGTCAAGCTCAAGTATCTGGAAGCCAATCAGATTCAAGTCCTTTTGAGGCCTTATTTCAGCAAGGAAGGAGTGGCCAGCTTTGCCCCTGACAAGAGAGATCTGATCACGATAACGGATTACCCCGAGATCGTCCAGAAAATCCTGGCCGTGATCAAGGAGATTGACGTCAAACCGGTCGACCTCCTTTTCACGGTCCAGCTGGTTCAAGGATCTGAGTCTGCTGAAGATAAAACTGAGGATCTCTTGGGGGATGATCCGATCATCAGAGAGTTGAAGGGTCTTCTGAAGTACAAGAGTTTTACCCTGCTTGATTCCAACCTGATCCGGACGATCGACCGGTCACGATCCGAGATTACCATGGGGAAAAACGGAGGTTTCGTTTTAGAAGTGTGGCCAAAATATGCCAAAGAAGAGAATGCTGAAACCATTCAACTCGGCGTAAAGCTAAGCCATGTCTGGAACATCATACCTCCCGCGGGTGCACAGATTACTAGAGAATCCGTCACTAGAGAATCTCAAACCCTCATCGAAACGAACCTAACCTTGAAGTCGGGCGATAAGACTGTTGTCGGCGTATCCAAGATGGACGGCGGGGATAAGGGCCTGATTCTGATCATCTCCGGAAAAGTCATTAAATAGTGAGCCGTGAGCGCTTCGTCCCCCTGGAAGAAGTGACTCTGGCGACGAAGATCCTGGCCTCAACGATCCGGGAATGGTGCGGGAGCTCCTAGACAGAAGCCTGATTATTTTAGATGTTTTGAGAAGCCGGGCCTTTGTCGAGCCGGCCTATTTTCTTGGTCACCTCGCGATAGAGGGGGTCCCAGCGCTGGATATCCAGATAAAGAGGAAGCGCTTTATCTCCCTCCTTCAATTCGTCATAAAGAGATGCTAGGTCATACTTGAGGGCGAACATCTGAGATGAGCCTTGTCCGGCGAGCGAGAGGGCCTTCTCTATCCATTTGGCCGCCTCGCTATATTCCTTCTTTTGCCGGTGCAGCCCTCCGATGATGCCGTAACACTCCATCGTCCTATCCGCGTCGCGGGCCGCGACCTGCAGCTCATCGATAGCCTCATCCAGCAAACCCTGCTCCATAAATGCGACCCCGAGATAATAATGGATCTCATAATCGTCCTCACCGATCTTCTCTCCGACGGCTTTCCGAAACTCCTGGACGATTTCGCCGAGCTCCTTCTCGAAAACGGCCGTGTTCCCCTTCGCCTGGGCGCCGAAGAGCTCGCTGATGACCTTGTTCTCCTCATCGATCGGCCCCCGGAGGTCGAAGTAGTGGCGTTCCCCGGTCGTGATGATGGGGAAAGGCACGATGTCGGTTTCGGCAAAGATGTCGGCTGCGATCACTTTAGGTTCATCGCCCGACGTCGGGGCAAAGGCGGAAGCCCGGGGCTGACCTTCCTTGGCCTGCTTTTCCAGCAGCCTCGCCTCCCTGGCGCTGATCCTCTCGATCCGAAGGGCCAGTTCGTCGTCGTCGACCTTTGTTCCCATCTCATCCAGCACGGCGATCTTCTCGGCGATGCGGGGCTCATCGATGTAGCGCATCTGCAGGTTTTCCAGGATGCGGCGGGCATTTCGGACCAGGCCCTGTTCGATGTAGAGATCAGCCTGGGACAGGTTCGTCTTGATGATGTTTTCATCATCCTCGGTCAGCTGGATGATCTCTTCCAATCTCTGGTCTTCCGTCAATCCGAATTCTTTCCTCAAGGCCTTGTACTCTTTGACAACCTTCTCGTCGTCCGGGCAGATGGCTGCGAGCTCCGATAGGACCGAGAGCATCTTCTCTCGCCTGTCCTGCCTCCGCGCCTCCTCCAGGAGCACGCGGGAAACAACCTCGAAGTTCTTTTTTTGGTTTGCGGCTCTGTAAATAGAAGCCAATTTCTCAAGCGTGGGAAGGTGGACCTTCTTCGAAGCGAGGATCAAACCCAGCAAACCGATCGCCTTCTCTTCCCTCTGCTTTTTGACCAGATTGGCCACGAGCGGCTCGAAAAGCTCATAGGCCTTGTCCAGCTCTTCATAGTGAATATGGATGCGGCCGAGTTTTATCCGGGCGCGAACATCCATCGGGCGTTCATTGATGACCCTGGCAAAGACCCCCTCCGCTTTCTTGAAATCCTTGGACTCAAAGTACAATCCCCCCAGAAGGTCGAGGAGGCGGACGTTATCGGTATCTTTGGCCAGAATCTGTTCGATAAAGGCGATCGCTTCTTTGGCCCTGTCCTTTTTCCGGTAGATCTCGACCAGATTCGTGACCGTCCGCACGTTGAGCTCGTTGAGTTTACTCGCCTGGGTCAGGACTCTCTCGGCCTCCTTGAGGTCATTCTGGGCCAGCCTGAACTCGGCAACGTCGTTGAGCTCATCGACGGCCTGGTCGGTCATCCCTTCGTTTTTGTAAAGGTCGGCCAGGGTCAGCCTCAGGGCCATGTCTTCCCGGTTCAATTTGACCAGCTTTTCATAAACGGGGATGGCCTCTTTCGTCCTTCCTTCTCGCCCGAATTTGTCTACGATCTTCAAATAAGCGGTCTTGGCTTCCGTCTGAAAGCCCTGGCCGCTATAGAGATCGGCGAGCTTGATGAGGACATCCGTGTTCTCCGGAGCCAGCTTGTTGATCTTCTTGTAGATCGCCAGAGCTTGGGAGGACTGCCCTTTCCTCTCGTAATAGCCGGCCACTTTTTGAAAGGAACGGATCGCCTCCTTGTCCTCACCCAACCGGACCTGTAAGTCGCCGATGATGTTGATGAAATTGATGTCCTGGACATCACCCTCGAGGAGCTTTTCGTATTCGGCGATGGCCTCGGGGAGCTTTCCGGCTCTGACAAACTTCTCAGCCAGCTCGGTCGTCTTGAGTCGTTCAACCTTAGGAGTCATGTTCAACCCTTAATCTGAGATTGAAGGTCCGCCTGTGGAGAGCGGTCGGGCCCAGCTCTTGGAGCGCCTGATAATGCTCCTCCGTCCCGTACCCCTTGTTTTTGCCCAGGCCGTAACCTCCGTAGAGGTGATTCAAGATATCCATTATCTCATCCCGGAAAACCTTGGCCAGAATCGAGGCGGCGGCGATGCTGATGCACTTTCTGTCGCCCTGGGGGACCCCGATCTGGTAAAAATCGACGTCATTCAAAACAAATCCGTCGATCAGGAGTGCCTCGGGCGTTAAAGGCAGATTGGCCACGGCTTTCTTCATTGCTTCAAGGGAAGCCCAATAGATGTTTTTCTCGTCAACCTCCCGGCTCGAGGCATAGCCGATTCCCACGGCCGCGGCCTCGCAGCAAATCCGCCGGGCGAGATTCTTCCTTTTGTCCGGCCGGACGAGCTTGGAATCGTTCACTTCTCGAAGCCATGCTCTCCTGGGCCTGAGAATCAGGGGGTCGGAAAAAATGACCGCGGCGGCAATGACGGGCCCGAAAAGCGCCCCCCGACCGACCTCGTCCACCCCGGCGATGAGCTTCAGCCCTTTTTTCAGGAGGTCGCGCTCAAACCTAAAATCGGCCATTCTCGGACCACTCCGCCCGCGATACAGGCAGAAGAATAGAATTTCACATCTTTAGTCGGAGAATATTCCCTTTATTCTTAATTCCCAGACTATGACTGTTCCTCTTTGAGTCTGGCCGCTTTTCCTTTCAGACTCCGGAGATAGTAAAGCTTGGCTCTCTTGACTTTCCCTTTTCGGACAACTTCCACCTTCTTGATCATCTTCGAATGAAGGGGAAAGATCCTCTCGACTCCTATGCCGAAGGAGATCTTGCGCACGGTGAACGACTCGCGTGACCCCGATCCTTTTTTCCCGATGACATCACCCCGAAAGACCTGGATCCTTTCTTTGTCGCCTTCTTTGATGATCACGTGGACCTTGACCGTGTCCCCGACATGAAAGCTCTCGACATCTTTCCTGAGCTGTTTTTCTTCAACGACGTTCATTAAATTCATCGCTCTTTCCTTTCTCTCCTGATTTCGTCCAAGATCTCTCGGTCCTCGGGGGTCAATTCCCGTCTCTCGAGGATGTCAGGCCTGAGCAGCCAGGTCTTCTCCAAGGCCTTTTTCCTTCGCCAGGACTCGATTTTCCCGTGGTCCCCAGAAAAAAGGACCTCGGGCACTCGCATCCCGCGGAATTCCCGGGGCCGGGTGTACTGGGGGAAATCGAGCAGGCCGTCGAAAAAGGACTCGTTCCTGACAGATTCGGTCTTCCCGACAACTCCGGGGACCAACCGAGAGACTGCGTCCACGACGACGATGGCTGCGGGTTCGCCTCCGGAGAGGACGAAGTCCCCGATGGAGATTTCGGCGGTCACCAGATCCTCGATCACCCTCTCGTCCACACCTTCATAGCGGCCGCAGATGAGCACGACCTGGGGACTTCGGGCCAGTTCTTCGGCTGTTTTATAATCGAAGGTCTTTCCCTGTGGGGACAGCAGATAGACCGGCGCATCTCCGTCTGACCGGACCTTTTCCACGGCCCTGAAAATGGGCTCGGGCTTGAGCACCATGCCCTCGCGGCCCCCAAAAGGCCGGTCATCGACCTGGCGGTGCCGGTCGGTCGTAAAATCCCTCAGGTTGTGCACATGAACCTCAAGCAGGCCTTTGTCCAAGGCTCTTTTAATGATCCCCCCGGAAAAGATGCTGTTCAGCATTTCCGGGAAGATGGTGATTATATCAAATCTCATTCAAGTCTAAAAGCCCGTCCGGAGGCTCGATCACGATCTCCCTGGCGGCCGGGTTTATCTCCAGGCAAATCTTCCTCGTCAGAGGTATCAGCAGCTCCCGCTTCCCTTTTTCAATGACCAAGAGCTCATTTCCCGGGATGGCGAGAACATCGACCACGGTCCCGACGAGCTTCCTCTCGGTTGTGAAAACTGTGCTGCCGATGATCTCAAAGCTATAGAACGTATCCTCTTCGAGAGGCTGAAGTTTTCCCTGGGGCACCAAGACCTCCAGGCCTGTCAGCTCCCTGGCCGCCTCCAGGGAGTCAACTCCCTTGATCTTGATAAGAGGAATGCCCTTGTAGAGTTTGAGATATTCGACTTCGAACTCTTCGATGGCCCCTTTTTTCTTAATAAATATCCGTGAAAAAAAAAGGCTCCGGGGGAGGCTCCAAGTATAGCTTTAGTCTCAGTTCGCCCCGGTTCCCTTGACTCCTTTGAATCCTTCCGATGCCGATCAAATTAGTCTTTCTCGATGATCTCGAGGTTGAATCTCCTTTTCAATTTCATTCCTGCGGCGCCGAGGATGATGCGAATGGCTCGAGCTGTTCTTCCCTGTTTTCCGATCACTTTGCCAAGATCTTCGGGAGCGACCTTGAGTTCCAGGATTGTAGTCTGTTCCCCTTCTAGCTGGGAAACCACTACCCTTTCCGGATTGTCAACTAAGGCTTTGGCAATCAATTCCACCAGCTCTTTCACAGTGGCCTCCTTTAAGATTTAGAATCTTGATTTCGTGGTTTTTCTGTTTTGGAGATTTTATGTAAGAGTGCTTGAACCGTCTGGGAGGGCCGTGCTCCCCTGGACAGCCAGTATTTCGCCTTTTCCTGGTCGATCTTGACCTCGGCAGGCTCCTTGAGGGGATCGTAGTTGCCGAGGGTGTCCAGAGCCTTGCTCTGCCTGGCCCGCTTCGAGTCCATAACCACAATTCGATAGGAGGGCTTCTTCTTGGCGCCAAATCGCATCAGTCGCATCGTAATCATTGTCTTAATCCAATTCCTGAGATACCTCAAGATAATATCCGAATTTCCGTCTCAAGTCAACAAAAACCGCCCCAAATGCTTGGTGAAAAGCGAGTGGTCAGGAGTCAGGAGCTCAAAAAGGCGTGTCAGTCGTTTGTCTCAACATCAGAAAAGAAAACTCTGTGCCGAACTGTAACAAGGGGGGCTGGACTTCCCAGAACGGCTTGAATCTCAGGGACGTCCCTTGCCCCGGTACTTTAAAATCCCCTTGCCGATGGCACCTTCAAGCTGCCTCAGGATTTCGGTGTCCTGCACTCCGGCTCCAAGGATGAGCTTTTCCGAGGGGACCGCGATGACCAAGATGTCGCATCCTTCCTTGACTTGGACGCTGATCAAGGGCATAGCCGTTTCCGCATCAAAAGTCATCATCAAGTCGGGAAAAGTCGCGATCCGATTTCCATCCTCCTCGAGGGTTAAGTATTCGTTCCAGAAAGTGAGAAGCAAGTCTTTCTGCCGGCTTTGATCTTGGCTTCGCCGATTTCGAGCTCCCCGTTCTTCTGTAACTGACTTTCTTGACCTGGCCTCTGGTTATGAATTTCCCCCCCAGTTTATCGAGAATCTTGGCGACGGCTTTTTGCGGGCCCAGTTTCTTGTACCGTAGCCACGTGTTCCCGATTCCCAGGGCCATCGCCAGGGCCCGGGAGCGCCGTGGTCCCTCACAAAGCAGGCCGCCGCCGGATTCCTGGCCACCGCCACCATGCCGCCTGCCCTGGCTGCAGAGTCGCGAACCAATCGAGCTGCCTCGGCGAGAGGCGCTTCATAATAGGCTTCGACCCGGTGTTCCGACTCACGGGATCCCCCGACGGCGGTCTGGGCGGAGACAAAATCATCCAGCAGATGAAATCCCATCGAACCCATCACACCCAACGGATCAGCCCGGCCGTCCGCCGGAGCGTCGACGACCGGGATCTTGAGCGCCGCCGATTGGACCCAGCCGTTGACGACGGCCATCCCGCCGATTTCGCTCGAGATGAGGCCGTCTATCTTCATGCCGGCTCTTTCTACGAACAGCTCCACCGACCGGATATAGTCTTCCGGGCCCACCGTCGCTTTTCCCGCCGTTGAGGCCCCGACGGCCGACACAGTCAGCAGCATGGAGTCCTGGGGCAACGATTGGATGGGGACGATCTCGGAGAATCCCTTTTCGAGGGCCAGCAATCCGAGTTCCCGGCCTTCCTCCATCCAGCCGCCACCCCCGCCGCCGAGGATCGCACCTCCCAAGACGAGGGCGTTCAACTTTTTCTTATCGATTTTGATATTTCCAGACATCATTTACCCCTTTCGCGATCGAGGACTCTCACATCTGCCCATTTCAAAGGCATCGCCGATTTTATTCTGTGGTCACTCCCGCGCCCACACTATGGGCAGACGCTCCATAAAAATTTTAATACATCGGGCTGAAAGAAGCAAAGTTTGTGGAAAATTTATGGCGGTCAAGATAGACTGATAATTGTAAACGGGGTTTTTTATCTAAAGATGGCACTCTCAAAAGAAACAGCCAAAGAAAACCTGTCAAAATTAATCGAAAAATTCGAGCGGGAGCTATCCACAGGACGTATCAAAGAGTACAACGAGGAAGCCGCCAAAATAGCCTTTATTCAGCCGCTTTTGAAGGATGTCCTAGGCTGGGACGTTAATGATCAAGATGAGGTGAGTCCGGAAGAAAAAACCTCCAGGGGCAGGGTTGATTATGGGCTGAAGGTCGAAGGCAAGATCAAGATTTTTATTGAGGCGAAACCGCCCAAAGTTGACCTCAGCAGACATATCGATCAGGCTGTTAGATATGGTTATAACCGCAAGAGCGTCCCCTTCGTGCTCCTCACTGATTTTGAAGGTTTAAAGCTCTTTGATGTGACCGTCAAACCGGATGTTCGAAACCCGCTGAAAGGCCAAAAGTTAGATTTAGATTGGAGTCAATATCTCGAGAAATTTGATAAACTATGGCTGCTTTCCAAAGATTCAGTGTCGAAGGGAGAACTGGATAAGTTACTGCTCATTAGACCCAAGGAAAGAGTCCCGGTTGATAAAGCTATTCTTGATGATCTCAAGCGCTGGCGGGAAGACTTGGCTAAGGATATATTCAAGAACAATCCCGAGCTCTTTCATGCTGAGGATAAAGAAAAAGACGCTGCCTATCTCAAAGAAATTACCCAGCGAATTCTCGATCGGATCATCTTCATGCGTTCCTGCGAAGACCGGGGGCTAGTTTACCGGCGGTTGCTTAAAGAATTATTTGAAGAACGGACGGAGACCGTCGGCATGAAGACCATGGTCTTTCTCAGGGAGGAATTAAGCATTACAGCATTATCTATGACAGTGATCTCTTCAGGTCGGAAGATTGGGAAAATAATCTGGCCGTTGATTTTAAAATAGCGAGGGATATTGTCCTTGAGACCTACAACCCCTATCAGTTTGACGTCATTCCCCTCGAGGTGCTGGGCAATATTTATGAGCAATATCTGGGATACACGATAAGGTTAACCGATCATCAGGTGAAATATGAGTTAAAACCGGAAGTGCGGAAGGCGGGCGGGGTCTATTATACGCCCGAATATATTGTCGATTATATCGTCAAGAATACGGTAGGCAAGCTCCTCGAGGAATCATCGCCCAGAAAAATAAAGAGGTTGCGGATCCTGGACCCCGCTTGCGGCTCAGGAAGTTTCCTTATCAGGGCATATGAAGAGATGCTGAACTATTACCAGAAGGAGAAGAAAAAAAAGAGGAAATCAGAAGGCAAACAGAAGAAATTAGAGCTGGGGGAAGAAGATCCAAGTCTGACCATTTATGAAAAGAGCAGAATTTTACAGGAGCATATTTTTGGCGTGGATATCGATGAGCAGGCCGTCGAGGTCACGAAACTATCTCTCATGCTCAAGATGCTCGAGGGAGAATACGGGATGATCCCGGGAAGAGCCATCCTTCCCATGCTCGATAAAAATATCAAATGCGGCAACTCTCTGATTTCTGGGGACATCCTGGAGCTCAAGAAATACTTCGGCGACGATTGGTATAAAGTTAAGCCTTTTAATTGGGAGGACGAGTTCAAGAAGATTATGCTGGATGAAGGCGGATTCGATGTGGTGATCGGCAATCCGCCTTATGGCTATATGATTCCTGAGAAACAGCAAGAGTTTTTTTCGATTAAGTACCATCATCAAGACTACCAGAAAGATTGGTATTTGTTATTTCTTGAGCGCTATCATTTTCTCCTTAAAGAGAAAGGACTGCTCGGAGTCATTGTCTCAAACACCTGGCTTCAATCGGTTACGTTTAAGAGAGTCCGGCAATATTTAACATCTAGCTATCGGTGGCAAAGAATTCTTCATCTTCCTGAGAAACCATTCGTTGCCACAATAGATACTCACAGTCTCATATTTGAAAAGTCTAAAACTGGGGTTCTTGAGGATGATATCCTCGAAGTCGACATAAAACGACAGACAAAGATCAGCCTTTTAAATAGCCTACCTGGCAAGTTCGTTCCTAAGAATGGAGATCCCATAAATATTCTTGCGCGCCCCAGGATCAGAGAATTAATCAAGAAGATACAATCTCGCTCGCTTCCCCTTGGCTCTTTATGTAGAGTATTCAATGGCGTAAAACCCTTTGAAAAAGGAAAAGGCAATCCCCCTCAGACAGCTGATATCGTAAACAATAAGCCTTTTGTTAAGGAGGGCCCGAGACCCAATGCCCTATGGTCACCGCTATTAAGAGGAGGTCTTATCAGGCGGTACCAAACTTTATGGAACCAAGATTATTGGATACAATACGGGCCCTGGCTCGCGGCACCGAGAAGCCCCAAGATATTTTGAAGCTCCAATAAAAATTGTCGTGCGCCAAACAGGAGATTCAATAATCGCAACTCTAGTAAACGAAAGCTACATCGCTCGAAATAACCTACATATTCTTGTTCTCAAAAAAGGACCGTACAAGATTCGATACCTTCTAGGACTGATGAATTCTAACTTAATGGACTTTGCCTATACTTTCATTAATCCCGAGAAAGGAGAAGCTTTAGCAGAAGTAAAGAAAAAACATGTAGAACAGCTCCCCATCCACCGAATTGACTTCTCCACCCCCACTGAACAAAAATTCCACAATGACATTGAATCCCTAGTCGACATCATGTTGGATTTAAACAACAAAATCCAAACTGCAAAAGGCAGCGGGAAAAATCAAATCCAGCGGCAAATCGAAAAAACAAATAAGCAAATCGATGAGCTTGTCTATAAACTCTATGGAATCACAGAGGAAGAGAAGAAGATAATTGAAGCGGAAGATGCTAAAACGGAAAGGTGAGATAACAAAATCCCTTGATAGTTGACTACAAATTGTATACAATTGACTACAAATTGTATATATAGACCTCAAACCATGCTCGAAATCTTGTTTTCCTCAATAACTCGGGTCGAAGTTTTGAAATTGTTTCTCTTCAATCCCGATAACAGCTTCTATCAAAGGCAGATTTCCCATCTTACTAACCACCCTATCAGGGGAGTCCAGAGGGAAGTCGAAAAATTGGAAAAAATCGGTCTCATTGAGAAATCTATTGAAGGAAATCGTCGTTATTATAGGATAAACAAAAATTGCCCGATCTTTGAACCATTAAGATTGCTGTTTCTCAAATCTGAAGGAGCCGCTGAAGCATTAAAAGCGTCTTTAGCAAGAGGCAAGAATATCAAGATAGCTTTCATCTATGGCTCCTACGCTAAGAGTCGGGAGACTCGCTCGAGCGACATAGATTTGATGGTCATCGGTGATATAAGCGCAAAAGAGCTATCTGGAGTTCTTTCAAAACCCAAAAGAGAACTGGGCCGAGAAATTAATTATGTTGTATTCCCAGAACGGGAATATAGGGCAAAAATAAGAAGTGAAGATCATTTTTTGGACGTCGGTACTGAAGGGAAAGAAGATATTTATTGTAGGCAGTAAAAATGAGCTTAAGTCGGTTACTAAATCAGGGTAGAATAAAACCCATCGAACATCCAAAGCTGAAATCCATAATTTATTAAGACTCGTTAAACGAGATATCAGGGATTCAAACGTCAAGGAACTTTCCCCGGACAGGAAATTCGCGATAGCCTACAATGCGGTTTTACAATCGGCGACAATTCTTCTCTATTGTAGAGGATACAAGCCTCAGGGAATAGGACACCATTTTACAGTTTTTGAGGCAATGAAGGAAATAATGGGTAAAGAGCATCACAAGTTAGCAGACTATTTTGACTCCTGCCGAGCTAAGAGAAATATCACCGATTATAGTAACGCCGATGAAATCTCTGAGACTGAAGCCCGAGAATTGATAAAAGAAGCAAATAACTTCCTGCAATTAGTAACGGGATGGCTTGAAGCCAACCATCCGAATTTATTCGATTCCGACTCGCGCACGCAGGCGCTAGTGCCCCTTCCCCGAGACCCCACCAAAACCTTATAATAGAATCAACAAGCAGCACTCAAATGAAGCTCAAAAAAGGTCTATCGCTTTTAATCGCTTTTTTGATTTTTATCTCTTCAACACTAGTTCTCTCCCAAACGAGAGAGATAAGCCTGAAGGTCCTGGCCGACGAGAATTTCCGGAGACTGCCAAACTGGCAGCAGAAGATCGAGGCCGCGGTCAGTTCGGCCTCGCGGGAATTCGAGACGCTTTCCGGAATCGTCTTCTTCGTTCGCAAATTCGAGGATTGGGTCCCTGATCATTCCTTGGACACCCTGGATCTCCTGACCAACGACCTCGACTCCCGGGTCGACAGAGAGGATTGCGATATCATCCTGGCGATCACGGCCCGTTCCGATCTGAAGGATCGATTCTACGGCAATTCACTGTTCCAGGAAGCTATTGTCGTTTTGAAGGACTCGCCGGAGCCCTCCTTGCTCGCCAGATGCTTGAAACACGAATTAGCCCACCTCTTCGGTGCGGTCCATGTCGATGATCCGGATTCCGTGATGGACATATTTTCCCGTGGTGGCAGCTTCGACACTCCGAACGCTCAAATCATCCGGCTCAACAGAGGAAGGACTTTTAATACCCGGGACTTCCCGACTCCCCAGGAGCTAAGGTCGCAGGCGATCGAGATCTACCAGGCGATCAAGAGCTCCATCAACTCGTCCAAAGCGCGGGCCGCGAGCGGGCATACGGAAAGAATAAAATATGAAGGCCGCCAAAAGATCGTCTATCTCGAGGCTCCGCCGGAAAAAGAATATGGCCGCATGACCGCGGACGTAAACATTCTGCTCGCCCAGGTCCAACTCGAGAACAAAGATTATACGGCGGCGCTGGCTGAGTGTCAGAGGGCCCTCCAGCTCGTCCCAGGCAACTTAGAAGTGAAGAACCTTCTCGGAATCATCCATCGGAGGAAAGGAGATCTGGACAAAGCTATCCAGGTCTATTCCGGAATCCTCAAGACGGAGCCGCGCCGTGCCCGGGTCTTTTATAATCTGGGGATCGCCTATTCTAAAAAGGGAGACATCCCTGCCGCCTCCGCTGCCTACGAGAAAGCCCTTTCCCTCAAACCCAACTTCGCCGAAGCCCACCTCAACCTGGGCGATATCTATTTGAGGCAGGATAGGATTGAACAGGCCCAACAGGAGTTCCTCCGTGCGCTGAAGCTCGCGCCTCGTTACTCTCAAGCCGGAGCCAACCTCGCCGAGGCTTATCTGCGGAAGGGAGACCTCGAAAGAGCCCATCAACAGATTGAGGAAACCCTCGCCCTCGACCCGGGGCTGGCGAGCGCTCATACAGTCAAAGGGAATATCCTCCACAAAGAGGGGAAGCTCGACCTGGCCATTCAAGAGTATCGGGAGGCCATCTCCTGCGAACCCGACTATGACAAGGCCCACTTCAACCTGGGAAACTGCTTTCTCGATAAGAACGATCCGGGCGAGGCCCAAAAGAGCTTTGCCCGAGCCGTTGCCCTGAATCCCGGGTTTGCGGAGGCCCGCGCCAGCCTCGGCTACTGCCGCCTCCTCGACGGGAAGGTCGACGAGGCTGTGGAAGAAATCCAAAAGGCTCTCGAGCTCGGATTTCAATCCGCCAAAGCTTATCTCAACCTGAGTTCCGCCTATCTGCTGAAAGGTTTGCCTGATGCCGCGCTGCGAGCGGCCCGAAAATCGACCGAGCTTGACTCCTCCTTATCGATGGCCTTTAACAACGCGGGCATCGCCTTGACCAACAAGAAACAGTTCCCGGAAGCCATCGCGGAGTTCAAAAGATCCCTCGCCCTCGACCCTCAAAACAAGGAGGCGTACCTCAACCTGGGCAACCTCCAGCTCGGGCTCGGAAATTACGAGGAGGCATTGGCAATTTATCTTGAGGGTGTTAGAATTGACCCCCGCGGGGCCGTTCTTCACAATAACATGGCCGTGATTTACTTCAAGAAAGGCGATTATGAACAGGCCCTTGTTCATGCCCGGAAGGCTGTGGAATTGGGCTTCCGGGTGCACCCCGAGTTTCTCGAGGAACTGAGGAAGAAAACAAAAAGGGAGGCGCCTGGATGACCGATCAAGCCGCGATCGATGGTTTTCTGGCCGAGAAAAAACTGGCCGTGGTAGGTGTCTCCCACGACAGGAACAAATTCGGCAACATCGTCTACCGGAGGCTCAAGGCTCATGGCATTGAGGTTTTCGCGGTCAACCCCAAGATCAACGTCATCGAAGGGGATTCTTGCTTTCCGAATCTGGCCGCCCTTCCCGAGCCTGTCGGCGGCGTGGTGATTGTGGTCCCCCCCGAGGCGACAAAACAGGTCGTCATCGATGCCGCCGCGTCCGGAATCAAGCGGGTCTGGATGCAGCCGGGCGCGGAGTCCGATGAAGCTGTCCGCTTCTGCGAAGAGCACGGCATCGAGGTCATCCAGGGATTGTGCATCATGACACTTTCGGGTTCCTGAACGACTTACTCCCGCGCTCGGGGCGGCAACTTTATTTTCTGGGACAGGTATGCCGATTTCTGGCTCAGCTGTCTCGACTATGTGACCCCCTGATTCCTGGCGGGAAGACGGGAAAGACGGATGACGGCTTTGGGACTATCCCATCTTCGATAACATTTTCTGAAACATCGACTTCTTCATCATCTTCTGCATCTCCAGAAACTGCTTGATGAGCTGGTTCACTTCCTGGATGGGCCGGCCACTCCCCCGCGCGATCCGCGAGCGCCGGCTTCCGTTGATGGCTCGGGGATTCTCTCGCTCCTGCGGGGTCATCGAATTGATGATCGCCTCGAAATGGATGATCTTTCTGTCGTCCAAGCTAACTTTGGAGAGGTCCTTGAAGATCCCGGCTTTTGGGGAGAAGGTTCAGGATCTGGGAGAATGAGCCCATTTTTTTCATCTGGACGATCTGCTTCTTGAAGTCATCGAGACCGAACTCCTGTTTGCGCAGCTTCCGGGCCATCTCTTCGGCCTCCCCGAGGTCCGCTTCCTGCTCGGCTTTCTCGATAAGGCTCAGGAGGTCGCCCATCCCCAGGATGCGCGAAGCCATCCGGTCCGGGTGAAAAACCTCGAGCTTGTCGAATTTCTCGCCCACGCCGATAAACTTGATCGGTTTTTTTGTGACCGAGACGATCGACAGGGCCGCTCCCCCTCGGGCATCTCCGTCAAGCTTGGTCAGGATGACCGAGGTCAGGCCGATCTTCTCCTCGAAAACCTGGGCGCTCCGAACAGCATCCTGTCCGGTCATGGCGTCACCGACGTAGATCACCTCGACCGGGTTGAGGATGCCCCGGACCATCCGCAGCTCCTCCATGAGTTCCTCATCCACATGGAGTCTCCCGGCGGTGTCGACGATAAGAGGATCATAGCCCCTGTTCTTGGTGAAACTCACCAGCTCCTTGAGGGTTTCCCGAGGAGAGGCCATCTGCTCTTTGGTCATCTCGTAAAAAGGCAAACTCAGAGACCTGGAGATGATGCTGAGCTGATCCTGCGCCGCCAGCCGCTTCAGGTCGAAGGAGACGAGCAGCGGATTCTTGTGCAGGGTGAGTGTCCACTTGGCCAGTTTGCCGCAGGTCGTCGTCTTGCCGCTGCCCTGGAGGCCGATGAGCATGAAGATGGAGGGCGGAATGCCGGCAAACTGGAGGGGCGCCTCTTTCTCGCCCAGGATCGCGGTCAGCTCGTCCCGGACGATCTTGATCACCTGCTGGGCCGGGGTGAGGCTGGCCAGGACCGCCTCGTTCAGCGCCTTTCCCTTGATCCGCTCCTCGAAGTCCTTGACGACCTTGTAGTTCACATCGGCTTCGAGAAAGGCCAGGCGGATCATGCGAAGGGCCTCCGCCATATTTTTTTCAGTGATCTTGGCCTCTCCACGAAGGAACTTCATCACTTTTTGGAGGCGGCCCGACAGTTGGTCAAACAATTCGAGTGTTCCTTTCTATCTCCAGTCCCGTCCAAATCTTAAGTCAACACTGTGGCCAAGTCAAACCATTGAAGAGTGAGCACTGAGCAGTGAGCTGTGAGAAGTAAAGAAATTAGAATAATGCAACATTCCTATTTAGCGGACTCTGGTGGGGCGTTTCAATGCGACCGCTGAGGCAAAGACTTGATTTTTCTGCTAAAATGGGGAAATCTAGGAGGTCCTGTGAGCTTTCGGACGGTGTCGATGAAAAAGCGTTTGCCCGCAGCCCTCGTGCTTATACTTCTTTTGACGCCCGTTGTCTGGGCACGGAGGGTGAGTGGCCGTGAAGCCGGGCTCGCAGCCAGAAAGTGGATCGAGGTCGAGAATTCCTTGCCCCAGTTCCGCTTGACCAAAGCGGTCTTCCGTCTGAGCCAGCTCAGACCCCTCGCCTACAAAAAGAGTCCGATCGGGTTCGTGGCCCAACTTTCCCCCCAGGGCTTCATTATCATCCCTGATATCACAGAGCTCGCACCCGTCAGGTTTATTGCCTTTGACGGCGATTTCGACAGGCTGAGAGAGCATCCTCTTCTCCAGGCAGTTTTCGAACAGGCCCTTTTGGCCAAGATCCGCCTGGGCTACTTGGTCGATAAATCGGGTCTTTTCTCCTTGGAGATGACGGATCCGATCGATTATATCCGGCAATATGCCAACGAAAACCTTTGGGATGGCCTCCTCTCGGGAACTCAAACGGCTCTGTCTGCCCTTGCTGCGGAAGCTGTGACCCCCTTGATAATTTCAAGATGGGATCAGGGCAATCCCTATAACCTCTACACTCCGACCGTAGGAACATTTCACACCCCTACGGGCTGTTCGGCAACGGCTCAGGCCCAGATTATGTATTACTGGAAATACCCGGAATACGGGCAGGGAAGCCACTCTTATTCCTGGAAAGATACGACCTTGAGCGCCAACTTTAACCACAGATACTACTGGGGCAGAATGGTCGACAAGTATACCGGGCCTGAGTCTCCGGCCGAAACCGACGCCGTGGCCAGGCTTATGTCGGACGTCGGCATTTCGATGGACATGGATTATGAATCGGACGGTTCCGCGGCCGTGCCCAACGCGAACAACGGACTTGTCACCTTTTTTAAATACAGCCCCGATGCCCGGTTCGTCTCCAGGCCGGATTATCCAAACTGGACCGCCTGGTTCAATGTCTTCAAAGAACAATTAGACAAGCGCTGGCCGGCCTGCCTGGCGATCTTTTCGTCGACGACCGGTCACAGTGTCGTCATCGACGGCTACCGGACGTCGGGAGGAAACCAGGTCCATGTCAACATGGGCTGGGGAGGATCCTCGGATAATTATTACACGCTCGATAACATCCTCGACTTCACGGATATTTCCCAATACGCCGTGGTCAATATTCATCCCGGGCAAGAGGGGATGCCCGTGATCGTCACCCAACCTTTGAGCCAGACCGTCCCTTACGGGCAAACGGTGACATTGTCGGTGACGGTGGCAGGGACTCCTCCCTTCTCCTACCAATGGTACCAGGGAGAGAGCGGGGAGGCCTCGCATCCCCTGCCTGGAGCCACAGCCAGTTCCTGCTCGATCAGGGTCCTGGCCGACGGTCTCCGCTACTGGGTGCGTGTTTCCAACGCCCGCGGGCGTGTCGAAAGCCACTCGGCGACCCTCTATCTTCCTGTCTATCCTCCGGTCAATTTCAGACTGGTGCGGAACGAGAATGATTTCATTTTTTTTAAAGAATACATCAACCGGTTGAGCTGGCAGGCCAACCCCGAGAACCGGACGGTCATCAGCCGATATCGGCTTTACAAAAAGAAAAAAGGAGATGGCGATTTCAATTACCGGGTGATCAAAGAGTTCGGGCCTGATGTCTTCAGCTACGAGGAACGGGGACTGCTCCTCCTCGAGCTTTACAGCTACAAAATGACCACGGTCAACATCCACGAAAAAGAAAGCGATCCTGTTTGGGTCAGCAACTAGGAGGCTCAGATAAGCAGCGATGTCGCCTAAATATAAAAAAGCCATCATTTCCGCGGCAATCCTGATGCTCTGGCCGGCTGCCCAGTATGCTCTGGACCTCGAAGTCGGTATGGTCTACGGACGGCGTATGGTCGCAGACCCCAAAATAAGGGGCGTCTACGGTAACGGGACTGTCTATGATCCTTTCCTGGCCGTCAGGCTCTGGAAAGGGCTGGCCGTGGGCGTGGACTACGAAGGCGGATATTCCAGAACGGGCAAGATCGGAACATATCAAGAGCCGACGAGTCTCAAGGTCACCGGCCCCGAGTTTTTTGTCCGCTACGAGCTCAACCTGAAATTCGTCTCTCCCTTCATCAAGGTGGGCTACGGATCATATTCTTATCAGCAGACGATAGAGAGTCCCCATATCGCAGGGCACGTCGTCGACGGAACGAAAAGCTGCCCCAGCTTCGGCGGGCGGGCTCAGGTTTTTCCCGGTGAAGTTCCTGTTCCTGAGCGCCGAGCTCAAATATGTGCCGCTCAAAGTCAAGCCATACGAGGAGGAGGTCGACCTCGGCGGGGTGAGATACCTTGTGGGGGCGGGATTCAGATTCTCTTTTTGACGAGGGAAAATAGCAGGACTCAAGCCAGAGGGCTCAGGCTGGATGGTTCGAAGGCACGCCGCATTTTCCCCAGCGAGGAAAATTTGCTCGCTTCGAGTCTTCGCTCTCCTTCTCCCTGCGGTCGAGGAACCCTGCCCGCTCAGCCTCTCAGACGGCCTTCTTCACCACCCAGCCTGAGCCCTCTTAGAAGGACTTCACGTTGCGTAGCCCGCGGGGCATTCTTCATGAGTTGCTTAAGTCGGGAAACTTGATTTGTCGGTGCTGCCTCATTAGCAGGACACATGGTCGTCCTCTTTTTTTCAATTGTCTCCAGAGGAGGACGGTCCCCCACGGAAGCATTTCTCAGTGATAAAGGGGCTTTGGAAAGGGCTTTGCTCCCAAAGCCCCTCCTCCACCATCACATGATTGAGTGCTTTCCCCCACACTTGGGATCTTGATTGCAGGACAAGAAAGTGGCATGATACTTGCAGAGAAAAAAAGGGGAATATTCAATTGGTGGGGAGTTTGGCCATGAAAAGAGCGTTTTCAGCCATCCTTGCGTTTTTCTTATTGATCAATCTCTCCCTTGCAGCATCGAAACCTCAGGAAAAGCCCAAACAAGAAGTCACCGTCACGGCCGTCGAGGTCCCGGTCAGGGTTCTTCACAAGGGCGAGGTCCTAAAAGACTTAACGAAAGAAGACTTTGAGGTCTATGAGAACGGAGTCAAGCAGGAGATAACGGCTTTCCAGGTCATCTCGAGACAGATATCGCTCGAAAAAGGGGTTTCGGTAGAAGAGCTGAAAATACCACCTAAACCCCGGCTCTTCATCCTGATTTTCAATGTTTTCGACTACACCAACTCCGTCGGAGAAGCCATAGACTATTTCTTCCAAAACATCTTCCGCCCCAAGGACAGGCTTGTCATCCTGACTGAAAACAGAGCTCTCAACGTCGAAAAAGATGAAAATGTCGACCATCTTACGGCCCGCCTCAAGGAGACCTTAAGGGCATTCAAATCTCTCTCCACCATGGCCATCACCAAGGCCTATACGGACTTGAGCACCGAGGGCGAACAGCTGCTTCTGTACTTGAAAGGCTTGTTAGGGACTCCAATGGACGTGGAACAGTACATCACAAGATTCTATAATGATTACCAGAGGACCTGGAACGAATACAAACGGCAGTTCTTCACGCTGGATATGGAACTCTACCGGAACATGGTCCAGAGGGTTCAAAAACTGGAGGGAGAAAAATGGGCCATCTGTTTTGAACAGAGAGAAATGTTCCCGACGCTGAAGAATCAAGGCCCGCTGGAATACGAAATCCGAAAATTGACCGAGACTTGGGTCGATCCCCAGGCCCAGGTCCAAGCGCGGACCATCCAAGGCAAGCAGTGGGAACTCCAGAGATCGATGAATATCACCGAGAATTTTCCCGGAGACAGGATCAGAGATCTCTTTATGGGGAGCGGAATCACCTTTCACCTCATTCTCATGAAATCGATGCGGACATTGCTCTCTCCGGATTTTGAATTGACCGAAGTCGCCCAGGACTATGAAGACTGTTTCAAGAAGATAAGCGATTCGACGGGCGGGTATGCCACCTTTTCCAACAAAGTTATGGACGCCCTCAAAGAGGCCTCGGTCAAAGAGGACTTCCATTACCTCGTTGTCTATAGCCCGCGTGATCCCTCGGCCAACAAAGAGCGGAATATCGAGGTCAAGGTCAAGAGAGAAGGCGTTGATATCGTCTCCTTAAAGCAGTTCCTGGCGAAAGCGCAGCCCGTCATCACGATCGCCGATTTCAAAGCCGGGGACAAGAACGTTAAGTTCAGCCTGAAGAGCTATGCCCGGGTCTCGTCCGAGGGCAAATTGCACGGAGCGGCGGACGTTAAGATCGTCATCTTTGACGACAAATCCGAACAGGTCTTCTCCGACGGGAAGACGCTCGACCTTCTCAAAGAGGAGACCCACATTTCTTTGAACTTCAACATGCTCAAATCCGGCTCTTATTTCATTATCGTCGATGCTTACGACCGCGTTTCCGGGGGAAAAGACGTCTATTCGAGCGCGATCAAACTCTAAACGCGCCATAATGCCGGAAAAATCCAAATATTTGGACCCCGCCTCATCTTTATCTGTTAGCAAAAGTTTCAAATTGAACTGTTATAAAGTTCAAAAGCGAACTCGAGGAAATGCCTTAAAGGGAAAGGTCGTGCTCTAAATCATTGTTTCTTTCCACCAGACACGGATCTCGACGCTCTCTTTGGCGAGATTGGGCAGGAGGTGAAGCTCCACCTCCTGACCCGGGTGGATATGCCCTCTTGAATATAGCTTGAATATAGAAGGAAAGCCGGCGATAAGGGTTGACCTCTCGGGATCCTTCCGATAGAGCTTGAGAAGGGCAAAGAAACGAGTCTTGCCGATGCCGAGCACTTCTTCAACCGCAGCCCGATCGAGAAGACCTGAAGAGTATCCCCGGAAAAGATTCCTGACATGTTCAGCTGTAAACCGCCTGTGTACCTGTTCCATACATTCCTCCTTCCGGAGGACTGTATACCACGTGTCCACTTTTCATATTTAAACAGTTCACTTTTCAGCTTTAAATAACACGCGCTCAAGCCGTCCTTGACATCTTTTAAGCAGTGTTCTAAGCTTTCTCACGATGGTTATATGGGAAGACGGCGATTAGATTTCCCATTCGCCTAGCGCAGGGAAAAACCAAATTCCTATACTCCCAGCATCAGACTAGATGAGTATGACTATCACTTCATGAAGCATTATTATCACTATTACGGGAAGCACTAAGGACAAGCGCTACTGAGATAACCAACCTAACATATTAGCGGCCCAAGAAAATGCCAGTAAAAATAACAAAAAAGACGGGGTTATGAATAGAGCGCGCTTTTCAATCCATATTTTTTTATTTTTTTTTGCGTTTTATTCACCAAATAACATAACTGCCTCTTCAATCCCCATCAGCGACCCGGCGGCGAGCCATTCGCCTGAGGCCATCCCTGTGACCCTGACGGTTGCGAGCATTTCCCGGAGTCCCAGTATTCTGTCCGCTTCCACGGTGGCGAGCCTCAATGCTCCTTCTCAGACGCTTAATGTGTGGAACTCGGGCGGGGGGACACTGAGCTACTCTATTGCCGTGGATCAGGACTGGTTGAGCTGCTTTCCTGCCAGCGGCACTTCCACTGGGCGAGCATGATTCTATCACGGTCAGCTACTCGACCGCTTCTTTATCTCTTGGGACGTATTCGGCCACAATCACCATCAGCGACCCTGCTGCGGACAATTCACCGCAGACCATCCCTGTAACCTTGACAGTTACCAGTTTCCCTCAGGCGATTATAGAACTGAATTTTGAAGAAGGGGATGGTACCACTGCTTATGATACTTCTGGTAATAATAATAATGGAACTCTTGATGGGGGAGTTGTTTACACAACGGATCGTGCTGTGGGCTCATATGCCTTATCTTTCGATGGGATTGATGATCGTGTTGTTTGCCCAGGCAATTCTTCGCTTCGGCCCGATGATATCAGTGTCGCGCTCTGGGTAAAACACATTAAAGACACGAGTTCATCTTATGGAGGGATCATCCAAGGAGCATACGGAGGTGGATATCATAACGGTTTTAGAATTCTGGATTATCAGAATAGACCTCTTGCTGAGATAAATTTTGGCGACACCGAATCCCGTATGGATTTTGGGCCTGCCTTTTACACAGAATAGATGGTCTCACCTTGTTTTTACATATGATCATGCAAAAATTAGGCTATATCAAAATGGGCAGTTGGTCGTTGAACGACCGGAGACTCGAAATATAAACTGGGAGTCTAATGCCAGCGATCTAAGTATCGGGCTGGCGCAATGGTATTTTAATGGCCTGATTGATAAGGTGATGATATTTAGCTCTGCCTTGACCACACAACAGGTTCAACAGCTCTACGGTGACCGTAAGCATCTGAGGCCCCTTCGGCCACGATTACCATCAGCGAGCCTGAGGCGAGCATATCGCCTGGGACCATCCCTGCCTGAGGCGAGCATTTTATGGAGTCCTGGCATTCTGTTCGCTTCCACGATGGCGGGCAGCAATGCTCCGGCTCAGACGTTTAAAGTGTGGAACTCAGGCGGGGGGACACTGAGCTACTCTATTGCCGTGGATCAGGGCTGGTTGAGCTGCTTTCCTGCCAGCGGCACTTCCACTGGGGAGCATGATTCCATCACGGTCAGCTACTCGACCGCCTCTTTATCTCTTGGGACGTATTCGGCCATGATCACCATCAGCGACCCGGGTGCGGACAATTCGCCGCAGACAATCCCTGTGAGCTTGACAGTTAGGAGTATCCCTCAGGCGATCATAGAACTGAATTTTGAAGAGGGGGATGGTACGACTGCTTATGATACTTCTGGTAATAATAATAATGGAACTCTTGATGGGGGAGTTGTTTACACAACGGATCGTGCTGTGGGCTCATATGCCTTATCTTTCGATGGGATTGATGATCGTGTTGTTTGCCGAGGCAATTTTTTGCTTCGACCCGATGATATCAGTGTCGCGCTATGGGTAAAACACATTAAAGACACGAGTTCATCTTAGGGAGGGATCATCCAAGGAGCATACGGAGATGGATATCACAACGGTTTTAGAATTCTGGATTATCAGAATAGACCTCTTGCTCAGATAAATTTTGACGACACCAATCCCGTATATATTTTGGGCCTGCCTTTTACACAGAATGAATGGTCTCACATTGTGTTTATATATGATCATAGACAAATTAGGCTATATCAGAATGGACAGTTAGTTGTTGAAATACCAGAGGCTCGAAATATAAACTGGGAGTCTAATGCCAGCGATCTAAGTATCGGGCTGGCGCAATGGTATTTTAATGGCCTGATTGATAAGGTGATGATATTTAGCTCTGCCTTGACCACACAACAGGTTCAGCAGCTTTACCGTGACCGCTGAACTTGTCCATTTCCGTTTATAAAACGATGAGAAAAGTATTAGGGATATTTCTTGATGTGTATGGTCATAATCACATCTCAATTTCTTTGGGGGACAGTTTATTACGTTGCAGTCAGCGGCCCAATTGCCCTTATTCATCCATCAAGAATAATATCGTCTATGATCAAGCAGGAGACTCTATTTGGCTTGAGGGTGCAACCTATGCAGGTTTGGATATCGGGAAGAACTGCACCTATAATTCCGATGGGAACACACCGAAAGCGTCGACCGGGGCAAGCCAACCAACTGACCTGTGGAGTGTAAATCCCCGGTTTGTCGCAGCGCTTAACAATGATTTTCATCTACTGTCAAATTCACCCTGTATTAATGCCGGAGCATCAATACCCAATAATGCGGTCGATTATGAAAATAATTTCCGACCTATCGGCTCTGGGTGGCATATTGGTGCAGCGGTGGGGCGAGCGAAGGAGATGGTCGGCGAGAGAAGAGCGCTGGCTATGGTTACTGAGATCCCCCAGGCCATCCTTGACAATCAGGAAATTCCTGAATACGGCGACGCCGTGAATCCTGAAATAAAAGGAAAATGGAGAATTCGCTTGAATCTGAAAGCTTTCCCGGCGTTGACCGCTGATAAGCAAGAGTGAACCTCTCGGGATCCTTCCGATAGAGCTTGAGAAGGGCAAAGAAACGAGTCTTGCCGATGCCGAGCACTTCTTCAACCGCAGCCCGATCGAGAAGACCTGAAGAGTATCCCCGGAAAAGATTCCTGACATGTTCAGCTGTAAACCGCCTGTATACCTGTTCCATACATTTTTCCTTCCGGAGGACTGTAGACCAGGTGTCCTCTTTTCATCTTTAAACAGTTCACTTTTTAACTTTAAATAACGCCGCCTCATCTTTATCTTGACAACTTTAATTTTTGGGGTTAACGTATTAGCAAATTTCAATTGCCACAGATAGTCACTTTTTTCATAATTATAATAATTCGGTGGAATGAATAAAACTAAGATCCCATCTGACTCCCCCGAGGAGAAAGGAATGAACTCGAAGATCGATTATGATGAGATAAACAGGCTGGTCACCTTTCTGGAACAGAAAAATCTGTCCCATTTTGAGCTCGAGGTGGAAGGGTTCAAAATCAAGATCAGCCGCAACTCGTCCGGCCCCCCGGCCCCCAAGACCGCCGCTCCTCCTGTCCAACTGAACCACGTCCAGATCCGGGGCCGCCCCGGCGCAAGAAAAGAAGGAAAACTCCGAATCTTCCGGTGCGCAGCCGGTCCTCGGCGCCGCTAATATTCACGACGTCACCTCCCCCATGGTGGGGACTTTCTACCGGGACTCCGGACCCCGCCTCCGCCCCGTTTGTGGAGATTGGAGACGAGGTCAAGAAGGGGCAGACCCTGTGTATCATCGAGGCCATGAAGCTGATGAATGAAATCGAATCGGACGTGGACGGCGTCATCGAGGAAATCTTCGCCGAGAACGCCAAGCCTGTCGAGTACGGGCAAAAACTGTTCTCGATCAGGGTCCGCAGCTAACCCTCCATGATCTCAAAAATCCTGATCGCCAACCGCGGGGAGATCGCGCTCCGGATCATCCGTTCCGCCCGGGAGCTGGATATCAAGACGGTCGCCGTCTATTCCGAGGCGGACAAATATTCACTGCATGCCCTCCTGGCCGACGAGCGGATCTGCATCGGCCCGGCCAAAGCCTCGGAGAGCTACCTCAACATCGCCAATATTCTCAGCGCCGCCGAGATCACCAAGGCCGATGCCATCCATCCCGGCTACGGGTTTCTGGCGGAAAATCCGCGCTTTGCCGAGATCTGCGAATCTTCGGGAATTATATTTATCGGGCCTCCGGCTTCGATCATCCGGCTCATGGGCGATAAAAACAAAGCGCGCCAGGCGATGAAGAAAGCCGGCCTGCCGATCATCCCCGGAAGTGAAAAATCCGTCGAGGACGTTGGGGAGGCCAAAAAAATAGCCCAGAAGATCGGCTATCCGGTCATTTTCAAGGCTGTCTCGGGGGGAGGGGGAAAGGGAATGCGCATCGCCCGCAGCGCGGCTCAGCTTGAAGAGCAATTCCCGATCGCCCAGAACGAGGCCAGGGCGGCCTTCGGCGATCCGGCGATCTACCTGGAGAAGTACCTTCCTGCCGCTCACCACATCGAAATCCAGGTCGTCGGAGACAAAAAGGGGCGCATCCTGGCCTTCGGGGAAAGGGAGTGCTCGGTCCAACGGAAGTACCAGAAGCTCGTTGAAGAAACACCTTCTCCCTTCGTTGACGAGAGGCTCCGCAAAAAGATGATCCATGACGTCCAGGACGCGGCCGAGGACATCGGCTACGAGAGCCTGGGAACTTTTGAGTTTCTGGTCGATGAAAAAAAGAGATATTACTTCATGGAGGCCAATACACGGGTCCAGGTTGAGCATCCCATCACCGAGATGGTCTATGGCATCAACCTGATCAAAATGCAGATCACCCTGGCCGCCGGGCTGAAACTCACCTTCCCCTATGAAGAGTTGGAAATCAGGGGTCATGCCATCGAATGCCGGATCAATGCCGAAGACCCCGTGACCTATGTCCCCTCCCCGGGGAAGATCGACTTCCTGGTTCTTCCCGGCGGTGAGGGCATCCGGGTGGATTCCGCGGCCTACGGCGGCTGGCAGATTCCTCCGGATTATGACTCCCTCGTGGCCAAGATCATCGCTTATGCGCCCACGCGTCCCCTGGCCATTAAAAAGATGCTGACCGCCCTGGAGATGACCACAATCGTGGGCATCAAGACTAACCTTCCTCTCCACCTGAGCATTCTCTCCAATTCGGATTTCCTGAAGGGAAACTACGACACGCAATTCATGGAAAAATTGCTTCAGAAAAACGGCAATAATAATAAATAGTGAGCTGTGCGCACTGAGCAGTAAAGAAGGTTTGTTTCGTCATTTCGTCTGTCAAGAATATAAAAACAAGAAAACAAAAAATGATTTTGTTTGATCTTTGCCGAGATGGACGGGCGACGAGATGGACCAGATAGGCGATTCTTTTACCGTTTGGGATAAACGAGAACGGTGAACTCTCCCGTATTATCACCGACTACGTTCTCGTTGACGCCCAGAAAAAGATGTCCGGTCATGGGCATCGAGACATAATTTTCGGGTCCGATATAAAAGTATTCCGCGAGCTCATTCCTGGTCTCTTCTCCGGTTTCCTTGTCTTTGGTCACCGAAAGGACCTGGACCACCTTGCCGATGAGGGACCCGATGTTTTTGTCTTTGATCGGCTGTTGGACGGTCCTGAGGTTATAGCCTTCCGGCCCGCAGAAGGCCATCGGATTTCCTTTCTGGAGAGAGATCCCTCCGGATGCCTGGAAGTAAAACTCGTCACCCCCCCGCACCTCGCGCCCTGTGTCGGTCCAGGCTACGTTGGCCGGGACGGTTATCTTTTGAGCGAGTACGTAGCCCTGAACCTGAGGCTCTTGGCGGCTGACCCGACCGGCGCTTATCGCCAAACAGAGAGGGAAACAGCAACCAGCAGGATTATCATCTGTCGCCGGCCGGTCATCTTTTCTCGCTGAGCCCGAGTTTGATCACTTCCCCCATCTCCTCATGTATCAGACCGTTCGTGCCCAGGACCTCCGACTCAAAAGCGCCGAATTCTTTTCCCTGAAAATCGGTCGCCCTCCCCCCCGCTTCCCGGATGATCAGGGCTCCTGCCGCTACATCCCAGGGTTTGAGCTTCAATTCCCAGAAACCATCAAACCTTCCGCAGGCGACATAGCAGAGATCCAGAGCCGCCGAGCCGCAGCGTCTCACCGCCTGGGCCCTCAGGCAGAAGTTGACAAAATGGTCGAGATTATTGATCCGGCTGACCCTGATATCGTAAGGAAAACCGGTGGCCAGGAGGCTCTTCCCCATCTCGCCCGTAGCCGAGACTTTGATCTTTTCCCCGTTGAGGTCTGCGCCGAGCCCCTTGGCCGCCGAGAACATCTCCTCCCGCATCGGGTCATAGACGACTCCGCAAACGACCTCGCCGCGCCTTTCCAGGGCGATAGACACAGAGAAAATAGGAAACCGGTGGGCAAAGTTGGTCGTCCCGTCCAGGGGGTCAAAGATCCAGCGGAATTCGCTTCCCCGGTTACGGCAGAGCCCTTCTTCGGCCAGGAAATCGTGCTCCGGAAATGAGGCGGAGAGCCGGGCAAAGATCATCTCCTGAGACTGCCGGTCCGCCTCGGTGACCAGGTCCAAGGTTCCCTTATAATAGATCTCTCGGCTTTCGTCGAGGCTTTGTCTGAGGAACCGGCCGGCTTCCCGAGCGGCCTCCCGGGCCGCCCCCAGAAAATCTCTCTGTTCATCCACAGTTTTTCTATATTACCAAGTCTCAGGATGAAGAGCAAATCACAAAAACGGTAAGAAGTTAGGGGTAAGGAGTAAGGGGAAAAGAAAGCGAGCTAAACCCGGGAGCGTGGACAGTTGGTTCTTGATTCCTCCCCGCTTACCCCTTACTCCTGACTCCTTACCGTTTTTTGGAGCGCTTTGGCGAACGAGAAAGACAGAGAGTGACGATACAGACGTTTTTTATAAACTTTTAGTCTTTTTTCCCGTATATTGTCATGTATAATAGCATTATGCAGATCAAGATCAGAAGGAATACGAGCATGAGCGAGAAGGAAGGATTCTTCCGGCGCAGGAAAAAAGGTCTGATTGTCCTTGCGGTCATCGTGGTCATCGGAATCATCATCATCTTCAATCTGAGAACGCAGCGGGAAAAATCGGTCAAAGTGACGATTGAGAGTATCAAGAGGCAGGACCTGACCTCGATCGTGTCTGCATCCGGCGAGGTCAAGCCCAAAAAGAACATCAACATCAGCGCCCAGGTGCCGGGTCGAATCATCAAGATCGGGGTCAAGGAGGGGGACGAAGTCAAGGCCGGAGATTTCCTTCTCAAGCTTGATGCTTCCCAGTATGAGGCCAACGCCGAACGCGACAAGGCGGCCATCCAGTCCTTCAAGGAAGACCTCATCCAGGCCGACGCGAGGTTGAGGAGGGACAAGAGCTCCTACGAGCGGCAGAAGAGACTCTATGACGAAAACCTCATATCCAAAGATCAGCTCGAGATGGCCAAGGTCCAATATGATATCTCGACGGCCCAATATAACGCCATCCGGCATCAGATCGAGCAGGCCCAGGCCTCGCTCAAGAGCAGCGTCGACAACCTGAACAAGACCACCTATACTTCCCCGATCGACGGCATCATCACCAGCCTGCGGGTCGAAGAGGGCGAAATCGCCCTCATCGGGACGATGAACAATCCGGGCACGGTCCTGATGACCATCGCCGACCTCTCGGTCATGGAAGTCGAGGTCCAGGTCGATGAAACCGACGTCGTCGGCGTCCAGCTCGGTCAGAGCGCGAACGTCAAGGTCGATGCCTTTCCCGAGACCGTCTTTCAGGGAAAAGTCACTGAGATTGGAAGCTCGGCCATCCAGAAGCTGACGACCTCGACAACGACCGAGGAGGCCAAGGATTTTAAGGTCGTGACAACCCTCGAAAACCCGTCCAAGAAATTGAAGCCCGGGCTCTCCGCCTCCGCCGATATTATCACCAGTGAGAAAAAAGGCGCCATCGCCGTTCCCATCGCCGCGCTCGTGATCAAGGAGGAAGAAGGCAAGAGCACAAGCTCAGCCCAGAAAAAAGACGTCGAGGGTGTCTACATCGTCGAAAACGGCCGGGCCAAGTTCCAGCCCGTGACCAAGGGGATCACCGGAGGAATGATGATCGAGATCACCTCCGGCCTGTCAGAAAATCAGGAGATCGTGACCGGCCCCTACTCGGCGCTCCGGGACCTCAAGGATGGAGTCCTGGTCAAGCCCGAAGAAAAGAAGGCTGCTCCGCGATGAGCCCGGAAGATCACCCCGTTATCTCCACCGAGAATCTCACCAAGACCTATGTGCTCGGAAAGCAGGTTGTCGAGGCTCTGCGGGGTGTCACCTTCAACATCATGAGGAACGAATTTGTCGCCATCATGGGCCCTTCGGGGTCCGGAAAATCAACCCTGATGAACCTCCTCGGCTGCCTGGACAGTCCGACCGAGGGCCGCTATGACCTCAACGGCAAGCTGGTCAGTTCGATGAGCGAAAACGAGCTGGCCTTCATCCGAAACCGTGAGATCGGGTTCGTCTTCCAGGTTTTCAACCTGCTCTCCCGGGCCACGGCTTTCCGGAACGTGGAGCTTCCTCTCATCTACCGCGGAACTCGGAGAAAGGAGAGGGAGGAGAAGACCACCAGAGCCTTGAAGATGGTCGAAATGGCCGATCGGATGAATCACCGGCCGGCGGAACTTTCGGGCGGAGAACGCCAACGGGTTGCCATCGCCAGAGCCCTTGTCAACGAGCCTTCGATCCTGCTGGCCGATGAGCCGACCGGCAACCTGGATTCCAAAACGGGTCAGGAAATCCTCAACCTGTTCCATAAGATCCATTCCCAGGGGAACACCATCATAATAGTAACCCATGACAAGGACGTGGCCTACCAGGCCCAGAGGATCATCTACCTTCGGGATGGAAGAATCGAGAAGGACGTGCGCAAGGGAGGCTAGGATGAACCTATTCGACCGTTTGCAGGGAGTGTTCTTCAACCCCCAGAAAACGTTCGCGGCCCTCGCAGAAAGACCGGTCTGGGTCGATATTTTCATCGTCGTCTTTGTCGCGATCGGCCTCTTTTCCTACCTGACCGCTCCCTATTTCCAGAAGGATACTCTCCAGATCTGGAAAGACAACGTCAAGATGCAGGAAAAGATCGGGAAAGAGAGATTCCAGCGGCAATTGGACAGGCTGGCCAACCCTTCACCGGCCGGAACGATGGTCAGAGCATTCGTGATAACGCCATTGACCTTTCTTATCGGCTTTCTTTTTTCCGGGCTGATCATCCTTGTCCTGAGTCGTCTTGTTTCTCAACAAGGCAGTTACCGGCAGGTCTGGGCGGCTCTCCTCCATGCCAACCTCATCGACAAGATCCTCGGCAATGCGGTCCGCCTGGCTCTCATCCTGACCCGGAAATCTTTCATGCAGACCTCCACCGGCCTGGCCCTCTTCTTTCCCAAGATGGATATGGCGACGCCGAGTTATGTCATTCTGTCCCAGTTCGATTTTTTCCAGCTCTGGATGTTCGGGGTCCTGGCTTACGGAATCTCGGCGATCTTCAAAATCGAGCTCAAGAAGGCGCTCATCATCTCCTACGGCTTCTGGCTGCTCAAGGCGGTTTTTTCATCCGCGCTGGGAATCATAGGCCTCAGCTTCATGAGATAAGCTCGGCCAATTTCTGTTTGACTTAGGGTTCCATCCTTTATAAATTATTCCTATGGAAGAGACTCCTCTCCGCGGAAATCTCTCGGAGATCCCGATCGCACCCCTGCTTTTTCAGATCTGGAAGAAAGAGAAAACGGGCACCTTGAAGTTGAAGCGGGAGGAGAGCGAAGTCAGCCTCTATTTCGAGAAAGGCGACCTGACCATCGAGCGACGCTCATTCCCCGAAAAGGATTTCCTCAAAGATCTTTTCGAGAATAACATCCTCGAACTTCAAGATCTCGAGCAGTGCGAGGCCTACTCTCAGAAAAACCGGCTGAGCTCCCTCCGGAGTCTGCTTGAGCTCGGGATCCTTGAACCGTCTCGTCTCTGGCAGCTCGTGGAAGACTTCTGGAAGCAAGTCACCCTTCCCCTTTTTGATTGGGAATCCGGCGAGTTCGGCTTCGACCTCATCCAGATTCCGAAGGAGGCACAGCTCGTCCGGGGGATCATGACTCCGTCCTTCATCCTCTCCGGCGTGCGGCGGATGGGAAACGACGACTACATCCGGGCCCATCTGCCTCCCGAAACCGAGATTCTCCTGCCCTTGCCTCCGGTCCACCTGGAACAGCTCGGGCTCGAGCCTCCAGAAAAATACCTTCTCAACCTCATCGACGGATCTCGAAGTCTAAAACAAATCCTGGAATCGAGCGAACTGGGAAAGCAGGGCTCCGCCAAATCCCTTTATGCTTTCTTGACTCTGGGACTCGTCGGCACCTCCCAGCCGAAAAACAGAGCCAGGCCCGCGCCTGAAAATTCATACGCCGAGCTGAACAGGATTTTCGAGGCCTTCAACGAGAAGTGTTCCTATATCTTCAAGTACATGGGCAAAGAGCTCGGCCCCCTGGCTCAGAACATCCTGGACAAATGCCTGGACGAGATCAGGGTCCGGCTGGACCCGATCTTCCAGAGCAGCGAGTTGAGTCCGGAAGGAAAGATATTGCTCGGCCAGGGAAGAGCAGCCCTGCAACTCACCGGGGAAGAGGGTCGCAGGAGCTTTTTGCGGAGCCTGGATGAGATCCTGACCGCCGAGGTCCTGGCCGTCAAGAGGACCCTGGGCCCCGATCACGAATCGGCCGTCGTCAAGAATCTGGAAAAAGTCGGGGACCTCAGTTGAAGCGGAGACAGGTTCTGGCACTACTCCTTTTCGTCACTATCCTGGCGATTTTCATCTTGATCAAAATTGGAACTTAAAGAAAAAAACCTGGTCATCCTCTGTGGCCCCACGGCGGTGGGGAAAAGCGCGACGGCCACGAGACTCGCCCACGCCCTCGATGGGGAAATCATCAGCTGCGATTCGATGCAGGTCTATCGAGGCTTCGATATCGGGACCGACAAGCCTTCCCTGGAGGAAAGAGAAGGGATCCCCCACCACCTGCTGGATATCGTGACCGCCTCGGAGCAGTTCACCGCGGCCGATTTTGTCGCCGCGGCCTTGGAGGCAGCCGAAGAGATTCTGGCCAGGGAGAAGATCCCTCTCGTCGTTGGCGGGACGGGGCTCTATCTGAAGGCTCTCTGCGATGGACTTTTCCCCGGGCCGGGAGAGGTCCCCGAAGTGCGCAGGCGCTTGGAGGAAGAATGCCGGGCCAAGGGCCTGGAGGCACTCTCCCAGAGGCTCCGGGAGGTCGATCCTGATTACGCCAAGAAAATCGGGGCTCACGACAGGATCAGGACGATCCGGGCTCTCGAAGTCTTTTTGACCACCGGGAAGTCTATGTCCGAACACTTCCTGGAAACGAAATCCTTCGTGGCCGGTTTTCATCTGGTTCTGATTGGTTTAAAATTGGAGAGATCTCTCTTGTACAAGAGGATCGAGGAACGCGTCGAGCGGATGTTTGCGCGAGGACTCGTCAGGGAAGTCGAAGAACTCCTGGCCCGTGGAATCAGCGAGGACTCGCCTCCCTTCCGGGCACTCGGCTATAAGCATGTCCTTCGCTGCCTCAAGCAGGAGATCTCTCCCCAGGAAGCCGTGGCCTTGACCAAAATCGATACCCGCCACTATGCCAAGCGTCAGATGACCTGGTTCCAGAAGATGAAGAACATCAACTGGTTCTCGGCGGACGACTTCCCTTCCATCCTGGCCTTTGCCGAATCGAGCCTCAGGTGAATCATGGAAAAAGCGATCCTGGTCAATCTGGCCATCAACAAGAGAGAAAAAACCGAAGCCGAAGAATCCATGGAGGAGCTGGCCGGGCTTGCCCACGCGGCCGGAGCCCAGGTCGTCAAAAAAATATTCCAGAACCGGCCTTCGATCAGCCCGAGATATTTCATCGGCCAGGGGAAGGTGGAGGAAATCAAGCAGATCAAAGGAGAGCTCGACGCCGACCTCGTCATCTTTGACCATAACCTGAGCCCGATCCAGCAACGAAGCCTCGAGGATGAACTTCAGGTCAAGGTCATTGACCGGACCCAACTCATCCTGGATATCTTCGCCCAGAGGGCGCGGAGCAATGAAGGCAAACTGCAGGTGGAGCTCGCCCAGCTCAGCTACCTTCTGCCGCGCCTGGTCGGCAAGGGTATCGCCCTCTCGCGGCTCGGGGCCGGCATCGGAACCCGAGGCCCGGGAGAAAAGAAGCTCGAGGAAGACCGCCGCCGGATCGCCGACCGGATCTCCAGGATCAAAAAAGAAATTGAAGCCGTCGGGAAGAGACGGGCCAGCCAGCGCGAGAGCCGGAAAAAGGGTCCGGTTCCCAACGTCTCCCTCGTCGGCTATACCAGTGCCGGAAAAACGACCCTCTTCAACCTCCTTTCCCAGGAAAGGATGTTCACTTCGCCTCAGCTGTTCGCCACCCTGGACCCGGTCCTTCGGCGTGTCACCTTAGCCGGCGGAGCCTATTTTTTCCTCAGCGACACGGTTGGCTTCATCAAAAAGCTTCCCGTGGAACTCATCACCTCTTTCAAGGCCACTCTGGAAGAGGTGAGAGAAGCCGATTGCATCTGCCACGTCATCGACATAACCTCTCCGTACTCTATGAGCCATGAAGAGGCCGTGGGGGCGATCCTGGCCGAGATCGGAGTTCGCGATGTCCCGATCCTCAAGGTCTACAACAAGATCGACCTTCTCGCCGAGAAGAGGGATCTGCTGGCCAGGAATGCTTCCTCGACCCAGGGTCACTCCTTCTATATCTCGGCCAAGAGCGGCGAGGGCGTTGACGATCTGAGGGAGAGGCTCCTGGCCATTCTGTTCCGCGATCTCAAGATTTTTTTTCTTCACATCCCCAAGGCCGAGGATGAGGCGGTGAGGTCTCTCTCCAAATGGTCGCTGGTCTTGAAAAAAAGAGAAAATGGTGATTATCTAGATATGAAGATCATGGCCCACGCCCAGGCTATGGCCCATTATGCGGCCTATCTCTCGGAAGGAGAGGAAAATTGGTGAAAAATGCGACTCTGGCGACAGTTGGTCTGTTGGCCGTCATCGGATTCTGGTCCTGCGCCACCGTGGCTCCGCCTCCCCCCTCGCTTTACCTGGAAAGCCTTCCCCCCACGCTTGTGGCCAGCCTATCCCTGGAAGAGCGCATCGCCGTCGAAGAGGCCTGGAGTGCACTCAGGGAAGGACGGGTCGCCAAAGCGGAAAAAATGTTCATCAAGATCGGCTCCGAGAGCCCGGCTTCCGGCCTCGGCCTGGGCTATGTCTATCTCCTCCTCAATGACTTCCCCTCGGCCGAGACCAGCTTCCGCAGGGCCCTCGAAAAAAATCCTGATCTGACGGCCGCGCATCTCGGCCTGGCCCAGCTCTATCAGAAGTCCGGCGACGAGGAAAAAACCTTCATCGAGCTCCGCGAGGTCATCAAGAGTGAGCCGGATCACCCCTGGGCCAAAAAAGAATATGAAAATCTTCAGGCGAAGATAACCGAGGAGCTTTCGGCCGAGGCCGAATCTTATCTCAAGCAGGGGCTGACCGAGAAAAGCAAAGAGGCTTTTCTCAAGATCCTCTTCTATGACCCGGAATCGGTTTCGGCCAACGTCTCCCTGGCCGGCGTCTACAAAAAGGAAAACAGGCTCCCGGATGCCCTGCTCCACCTCAAGGCGGCCGCGTCTCTTGCGCCGAAGAACAGGAAAATCCTCAGGGACTACGCGGAGACTCTCTACGAATCCGGACAAGCGGGAAAGAGTCTGGAAGTTTATCAACAACTGCTCGACCAGGATCCGGCCAACAAAGAAGCCCAGGCCAGGGTCGAGGAGCTAAAAAACAAGCTGGGCATCTATGAACTCCCGAGCCAGTACAATGATGTCGCCTCGGCCGAGGCCATCTCCAGGGAGGCCGTCGCCGCCCTGATCGCCGTCAAGCTCAAGGAGGTCATGACCGAAGCGCCGGCCAAGCCGCCGATCATCGTCGACATCACCACGTCCTGGGCCTCGAGATTTATCCTCAAGGTGACGGGGCTCGGAATTCTGGATGTTTACGACAATCACACCTTCCTGCCCAAGAAGATGGTCACCCGGGCCGAGATGGCTGAGATCTTGATGCGGCTCATCAACTACCTGAAACAGAAAGGTTTCAAGCTCATCCAGCAATTCGACCCGGAGAAGATCCAGATCAGCGATGTCTCTCCGGACAATTATTACTATCAGCCGATCACCCAAGTCATCGCCTACGGGATCATGACTCTTCCCCCCCAAAAAACGTTCCAGCCAGAGGAAGGCCTGAGTGGACAGGATGCTATCAGGATTATGGATATTATCCAGGCTTTGATAAAATGAGGCCGATGCCAGACCAGCCGGCCGCGAACGAGTCCGCAAGAATTCGGAATCAGGGGTCCGGGTTTTTCAACGTCCCCAATGTTCTTACCTGTTTGCGAGTCCTTCTGATTCCTTTCTTTGTCGCCATGATGGTCCAAAGGAAGGCGTTTGAGGCCCTCCTCATCATCCTCGTCGCCGGGGCCACTGACGTTCTCGACGGGTTGGCCGCCCGGGCGACTCGACAAAAGACGAGGGTCGGCGCGTTTCTCGACCCGGCGGCCGACAAGCTCATGATGACCGCCTGTTTCATTGTTCTCGCCCTGCCCAAGCTGAGCACGCCGAACTGTATCCCGCTTTGGCTGACCGTGGTCGTCATCGGGCGGGACGTGGTCATCGCCCTGGGGACCCTGGTTCTCATCTGGCTCAAGAGAGTCCGGCGGGTCAGTCCGACGATCCTGGGGAAAACAAGCACCGTTTGCCAGGTGGGGACGGTCTGGGCGGTGGTCTTATTCAATTACCTTCAGCTCGCACCCGGCCTCATGAATTGGGCTTATTATCTGACCCTTGTTGTGACCGGCCTCTCCGGAATCCAGTACGTCTTCATCGGCGTCCGGAGCCTGAAGTCAAAAAATACAGGAAATAGTAAGGGGTAAATGGTAAGGGGTAAAAAATAAGTCCACAGTTTTATTATTAACCCCTAACTCCTCACCTTCTCAATCATGTTTGGCACCAAAATCAATCTCGTTAGAGAGCTCGTTGACGTCGGTCTCGGGATTATAGGGAAAATGAGTCGCCAGCATTTTGCCGGCCTCCTCGATGCCGAGGACCAGGCCCTCGGTGAATTCCCTGTTCTTGAATTTTTGCGACATGATCGTCGATAGACATTCCCAGAATTCCTGTCCCACCTTGGCATGGATCCCTTCGTCTCCGAGGATAACGAACCGCCGCCTCGAGGGGACGATGAAAAAGAGAATTCCGTTTCTTTCTTTGGTTTGACTCATGCCCAATCGGGCAAAGGCCTTTTCCGCCACCTTGCCTGACATCTCCGCGAAAGAAAGTGGAGACCGAAACCCGGACCTCGCCCGACGTCAGGCGTTCGGCGTCCTCAATCGCTTTTTTTATCCGCTCCTGGTCGATTTTCTTTAAAAGCTTTCGACGGCTCAATAACCACATTGGACGACCCCCTTACCAGGAACCCGAGGCTCCTCCTCCTCCCGAACGCCCGCCGCCGCCGCTGAACCCTCCTCCCCCACCTCCCCGGCCGAACCCTCCCCCTCCTCCCCGTAGGAGTGAGAACAGCAGCCAGAGGGCCAGGGAAGGATGGGTGATAAAGAGGACAAGAAAGAACAATCCGGCCAGCCCGATCAATGACGATCTCAAAGATCGAGATCTGCGGCCGGCCGGGTCGCGCTCTGCCGGATGGCGGCGGCTCCTGCTCCGGCTTCCCGGAAATTGTTGCCAGGAGGCTCGACACGGCCTCCCGGAGGGCTCGATCGCGTTCGCCGCTCTGGATGCCCGGAACCAAAATGTCCCTGATCACTCGCGAGGCGATCGCGTCCGGGACGACACCCTCCAGCCCGTAGCCAACTTCGATCCGGATCTTGCGGTCTTCGGCCAGGATGAAAAGAACCAGGCCGTCATCGATGCCCTTGCGGCCGACACGCCAGGCCTCAAAGGTCTTGGCCGCCCACTCTTCGAGAGGCTCCCCTCCAATTGTCTTGTCGATATAAACGAGAACCTGATGGCCGGTCGTATTCTCGTAGGACTTCAGCCTCTCGTCCAGCTCGTCTCGGGTCTCCGGAGAAAGGAAATCGGCCTTGTCGGTCACCCACCGGGTGGGAACGGAGGGAATGGTCGCTTGGGCCTTGATTCGGGAAAAAACCGGGAATAGGAGAGTGCCGGCAAAAAAGAGAGCGAAAAGACGATTTCTCAGCAAGGCCTAAAATTTCACTTTGGGAGCTGTCTCCGCGCCCGGCTGGGATTTGAAATAGGGCTTTTCTTTGAACCGCTCTCCGAAGATTCCGGCGAAGAGCACGGTCGGAAAACTCATCCGCTTGGTGTTGAAGGCCTGAGCCGCTTCGTTGAAGCGCATCCGCTCGACAGCGATGCGGTTCTCGGTGCCTTCGAGCTGGACCTGGAGGTCGCGGAAATTCTGTGTCGCCGTGAGGTCGGGGTATTTCTCCATCACGACCAGGAGGCGCGAAAGGGCCGAGGAGAGGCCGTCCTGGGCCTGCTGAAATTTGGCAAAGGCCTCCGGATTATTGACCACGTTTTGGAGGGCGCCTGCCGTCAGCTGGCCGACCTTGGAGCGCGCTTCCGTCACCGCGATAAAGGTATCTTTCTCAAAGTTGGCCGCTCCCTTGACCGTTTCGACCAGGTTCGGAACCAGGTCGGCGCGTCTCTGGTAGACGTTTTCGACCTGGCCCCATTGGGCCCGGACTTTCTGGTCGAGGCTGACAAGGGAATTGTAGGCTCCGATTCCCGAGAACAAGAAGATCAGCACAACCAGGATCAGGACTCCCAGGCAACCGATGGTGAGACTCTTTTTACCCATGGGCATTCATCCTTTTAAAAAATATATAGACTAGACATTCCTGTCGATAAAGCCGCGGCGCAGAGTCATCCACAGGATCTTGATATCCAGAGCAAAAGACCAGTTCTGGATGTAATAGAAGTCGAATTCGAGACGCTTTTCGATCGAGGTGTCCTGCCTGAGCCCGTGCACCTGTGCCCAGCCGGTCAGGCCCGACTTGACCTTATGCCGGAGCATGTATTTCGGGATCTTGTCGACAAAGTCCCTGACGAACTCGGGGCGCTCAGGTCTGGGACCAATCAGGCTCATCTCCCCCTTGAAGATGTTGATCAGCTGGGGGATTTCGTCCAAACTGAATTTCCGAAGGCAACGCCCCAGCTTGGTGATCCGAGGGTCGTCCGGCGTGCACATCACCGGTCCGGTCTGTTTCTCCGCATCGTAGACCATGGTCCTGAACTTGTGGATGACAAACCTCTTGCCGTCGAGCCCCAACCGCTCCTGGTGATAAAAAACGGGACCGCGGGAGGTGAGCTTGACCAACAGAGCCACGACCCCGATGATCGGCGAGAGGACAACCAGCGCCAGTCCGGAGATCAAGATGTCGGCGAGCCTTTTCATGGCCCGCTTCATCCCTCTGAGCGAAACCTCGTCGATCGAGATGACGGGGAAACCGTCGAGGTCCTGGATATTGGCTTTGAGCGTAAGGAGCTGAAAGAGGTCGGGGATGAGACGGACATTGACCGGATATTTGTTCACGATCTGGAAGGCCTGGAGGATCTTGGGGTAATTGGTCAGATCAAGAGCCACATAGACTTCGTTGATGTTCTGTTCTTCGATGACCCGGCCCAGGTCCGCGAGGCCGCCCAGCACCCGGGAGCCGCCGTTGACATCGATCTCCTCCCCCGCTTTCCGGTCATCATCCAGAAAGCCCTTGACCACAAACCCGAGGTCCTTGTATTGAAAGAGCTTCTGGGCCACAGACCGGCCCATCTCGCCGGCCCCGACGATGATGACGTTCTGGAGATTCAGCCCCCTCCGGTAACGCCGCTTCATAACAAAGTAAATCTGGGTCCGGAAGATGGAGATGACAAAGATCACGACCACGAAATAGACGACCAAGAAAGCGTGGGAGGGCTTGAAAGTGACATGAAAGAGAGGGGCCTTTCCCTGGCTGTAGGCATTGAGGTAGCCGACGATGGCGAAAACGGCCAGAATCGTCAGCAGCGCGTTGAGCGAGATGAAAAGAAAATCATCGAATCGCGTCCGCTTGAGCCGGCTTTTGTAAAAACCCTGAAAATAAAAAATGGCCAGATGGATGAGCAGGAAGAGCCAAAAGGCGGCGAAGTAGGATCCCACCGAGGGGATCCCCTTGACCGGGTCCACGGGAATGATGTGGGAATAGAAACGGAAAAGATAAGAATAGATATAGGAGATCAGGATAGCCAGGACGTCGCTCAGGATAAACCAGCAGACGAGTCGTGCCCGGTGTTTCGCGATCATGACTTTGCTTTAAATTCGCGACCATTTCGCTTCGAGATAAGCGGAGATCTTATCTTTAAAGACCTCCCTGGAAAAATTCAAAGCATTGGCCCGGATGGTGTTTTTATTAAATTCAAAGCTCTCCAACTTGTCAAGTGCGGCTATCAGGCTCGCCTCAGTCGGTTCGGGGAAGAAGAAACCGGTGACCCCGGGGACGACCGTCTCGAGCGCGCCGCCTCGGCCGAAGGCAACGACCGGAAGGCCGCAGGCCTGGGCCTCAAGGGAGGCGATGCCGAAGTCTTCCTCCCCCGGCAGGAGATAAGCCCTGGCCTCCTGGAAGCGACGAAGAAGTTCGGGGCCGGAGAGCGGGCCAAGAAACTCGACGTTGGATTTGGCCGATTTTTTGAGCTTGGCATAGTCGGGACCGTCGCCAACGATCTTGAGAGGCGTCCCCCGCCGGTTGAAAGCGGCGATGGCCAAGTCGATGCGTTTATAGGGAACCAGGGCAGAGACGATCAGACAATAGTCCTCCCGGCCGTTGCCGGAAGACGGCTGGAAAAAACGAGTATCAACCGGGGGGTGGATAACATCGGCCGGTCGCCGATAATACTTTTCGATTCTCCGAGCCACATTCCTGGAGTTGGCCACAAAATGGTCGACCCGGCTGGAGGAAGACTCATCCCAGACCCTCAAGTGGTGAATCACCGGGGGGATCAAAAGCCGTCGGAAAAAATGAGAGCTGCGCCGGCGAAAAATAAGAAAAATACTGGTTCCAGGCGTATCGGACCGGGCTGTGAATGTAGGAGATGTTCAGGCCCCCGGGAGGAGGGATGACTCCTTTCACGACACAATGCGAAGATGAGATGATCAGGTCAAACTCGCCCAGGTCGAAGAGCTCGGCCGCCAGGGGGAAAAGGGGCAGGTACCAGCGATAGTGCTTCTTCAGAGAGGGAAAGCGCTGCAGAAAACTCGTCCGGATCGTTCTTCCCTCGATGTCGGCGATCTGGCTTCCCTTGAAATGAAACAGGGTGAAAATGGGAGCGGCTGGGAATATCTCGGACAGAACCTCCAGGACCTTTTCTCCTCCCCGCTGACCGGTCAGCCAGTCGTGAACGAGAGCGACCTTGATTTTCTCCAGCATTGAAATTGATTATAAGAAGGGGGAGAGGCAAAGTCAATGAAAGCCGTCTATCTCGTCTGTCCGGTCGAGCTGGTCTATCTCATCATAAGAAAATGCCTGTTGGGTCCATCGGGGAGTCAGAGGAACTTACCGATTTGGCCTGTTTGGTGCGCATATACAGGCTCTGGGTTTCGGAGATCATTCTGGAAAGCTCGTACTGGGGAGGGATGATCTCTCTGGCTTTCGTCCCCAATCTCAGGGCCTTTTCTTTGTCTTGCAGGAGCCTAATAATCGCCTCTGCCAGCCCGGACGAGTCTCCGGCCGGAACGAGCAGCCCCGTCTCTCCGTCCCGAATGACTTCTCTCACCCCATCGATGTCCGTGGCCACGACCGGCCTCGCCAGGGCGGCGGCTTCGACAAGGGCGTAGGGGAGCCCCTCCCAGAGCGAGGGCAGGACGAAGATATCAAAGATCGACAGAAGATCAGGGATATCATCGCGTTCGCCAAGTAAAACGACGATGTCCTCGATCCCCAGGCGCCGGGCTTGCCTTGCCAAATGACTTCGCAGAGGCCCGCCGCCCGCGATCAACACCTTGATCTGAGGGAATTCTTGCCGGACGAGTTTTGACGCTCGGAGGAGATAGATCAGGCCTTTCTGCAGATGAAGCCGGGCGACGGTTCCGATCACGGGTTGCTTTGCGTCGAGCCCGAGTTCGCGTCTCTTTTTTTCCGGCCCCTGGAGGGGCACCAGCCTCGAAAAATCCACTCCGTTCTTGATGAGGACTATCTTTGAAGGCGGCGCCAGCCTGTTTCGAAGCGCGGTCTCTCTGTCAGCTTCCGAAACAACAATGACCGCATCGGTGAACTTCGAACAATGGCGCTCCAGGAGCGTGTAGGCCCGGACGAGAAGCGGATTCCGATAGTGGAGATAATGAATGCCGTGGAGAGTGTGGATGACGACCTGGGTCCCGGCCTTGCGAGCCGCGCGACGGCCGTAAAATCCGGCCACCCCACCGTGGGTGTGGAGGATATCGATCTGGTTAGTTTGGAGAAGAGAGGCGATTCTCTTGAGGCTCTTTCCTCCTAGAGGATTGTTGAAGGACGCGGCGAAATGGGGTATGCCTGATCTCTTTGCCTCTTCGATGAGCGGGCCTCCCTCGGCTGAACAGATGGCTACCCTAAACTTCTCCCGATCGAGATTCTTGGCCAAGGCCAGGACGGTCATCTGGCCTCCACCCAGGAAGGGCCGGTCGATCATCTCCAGGACAGCGATGGGCGACATCTTATTTCAGGGCCTTGAGAAGCTCGAGATATCCCGATCGAAGGGTCTTGTTCTCCGCGCTCCCGAACGTTCCCCGGGCCGATAATAGCCAGAAATTCAGTCGGAGGTAAAGTCCGAGAAGAATCAAAGAAACGGCTGAACTGTGTTTCCGGTAAAAATAGACCTGGCTCCTCCTGTATTCTAGGCGGCTGCGGGCCTTTTGAGCCGAAGTCGTGCTTGCGCCTTTGTGGAAAACCCGAGCCCGAGGGTCATAGACGACCTTCCAGCCAAGGTCTCTGATTCGAAAACAGAGGTCGATGTCCTCAAAAAAGAGAAAGAAATTCTCGTCAAATCCCCCGGCTTCCTCGAGGGCCTTTCTTCGGGCGAGCAGGCAGGCCGCGCTCACCCAGCGAACGCTTTTGCGCCTTGGCCGGAACTTGAGCTCGAATTTTCGAAACGCATTCCAGAAACACTTTTTCGCCAGTTCGGAGAAGAAATCCACTCGCCTCCCGAAGGAGACCTGATAACGGTTCTCGCCGCTCAGGAGCGCCGGGCCCACGACGCCGATAGAAGAATCATCTTTCAGATCGACGGAGCAGAAGATCCGGCGACCCTGGACACAAGACCGCATCCGTATTCAAGAAAAGGACGAATTGTCCGCGGCTCTCCTTGAGGCCCAGGTTGTTGGCCCGGCCAAAACCCACGTTTTGGACGTTTCTGATGAGCTTAACCCAGGGAAAATTGCGGGCGACAAATTCCGCGCTCCCGTCGCTTGAGGCATTATCCACGACCACGGCTTCGAAATCCGTCTCCTTGGCTTTCTCCTGGATCGAAGAGAGACATGCGCCCAGATTCTTCCGATCATTGTAGTTCACGATGATGACCGATAGTTCAGGCATTGTCCCTGATGAGGGAGGCAAGCTCCCCGGCCGCTCTCTCCCAGGAAAAGTGCTCCCTCCTCCGGGCGAACTCGCCGAGGCACGCTTCTTTGAGATTTCTGTCCGTCAGCGCGTTTTTGAGGGCCAGCTTGACTTCATCCGGGTCGGCGGACTCGACCATGATCGCCATTCCCTGGAAAACCTCCTTAAGCGAAGATGTCGCCGTGACCACCGGGACCGTCCCGCAGGCCAGGGCTTCCAGCGGCGGAAGTCCAAATCCTTCGTAATCAGAAAGATAAGCGAAGGCATCGAGGGCCGAATAGAAGAGCGGAATCTCCTGCTCTTCAAGGGATTTTTCCCAGCGGATGCAGTCCTGGAGCAGAAGGCAGCCTATTCTCTGCGGCGGATAGGTCATGTCCCGGCCGATGATGTGCAGAATCGTGCCGGGGAACTCCGTTCTCAGTTTATCGACGGCCTCGACCAGGGCGGGCAAATTTCTCCGGCGGAAGATCGAACCCAAGAAACCGATGACCCGCCTGTCCTTAAGTCCCCGGCTCTCTCTCCATTTCCGGATCTCCGCATCGGAACTCCTCCGCAATCTTTCATCCACTCCGAGACTCACGACCCGGATCTTTTCGGGGGGAAAAGCGAGTTTGCTCACGATCTCGCTTTTCGTGAACTCCGAAGGCACCACGACCAGGCCGGCCCTCTTCAGGCTTCTTCGCAGCAGAAACTTTCGTCCGATGGCGACTTTTTTAGGGTACCACTCCGGATGGGTGATGACCGAAATGTCATGGACGATGAGGATGGATTTCGAATCATACCAAAGGGGAAGTGTGTAGTTAGAAGCGATGAAGAGGTCGGGCTTCAACTTATTGAGCTTTCGACGCAACGGCCCGTTCTGCCAGCGGAAATAGCCCGACTTCGCGGGCAGGACATATTGGCGAGCCCGCGCCTCAGAATACTTCTCGCAGTATTCCCGGGTCATAACCAGAAACTCGTGCTCGGGCAGAATTCCGATGAGCCGGCTGAGAAGGTTGTCGATCACCCGCCCGGGACCTTTGATATCAGGCGTGATTTCGAACCCGTCGACTGCGATCTTCATCTTAGCCTCCCAAAAGGCTCCTGTAGAATTCGAGTGTTTCGGCGGCTGTTTTTGCCCAGGAAAATCCCAGAACTCGCTTCTTCCCCCTGGCGATAAAGCGATCTCAGGAGCCGACCCGGTACGTGGCCCAAGAATCTGACCCAGGGCTCGAGCCCCCCCGCAACAATTTGGTGCCGCAGGGACTCTGCTCCGGGCGGCTGAGGTCCGGCGACCACCAGAGGGATGGTATCCAGGCGCTGGTGGACGATCTTCAAGGCGCTGAGCAGATTCCTTAGGTAAACCCCTACCCCAGTCTCTTCTCTGCGGAATGGCCTGAGATCATAACCGAGACGCATCTGGACTAAATGTATTATCGGGTTCGCCAAAAGTCAAGAAAGCAAAGGAAGCTCGAAATTGCCGATAGAGATCCAGACGGGCACTGACTTCAGTTCACTCTCGGCATCTAATGGAGTCCCTCCGATTTTTCATTGAATAGCCCGCAGCCCAACCACCCGGTCGTCAGGGTCCGAACCTCGCCATGCGATCGGAAGTCATCCTCTCGAAGGCGGGCGTCTATCGGGAATCTCTGGAAGGAGCCGGAGAAGAAAATATTCTGATGTTTCCCGAGTCGATCTGTTCCTAGTATATCCGCTAGTTTCTCGGAGGCTTAGAATCATAAGACGTGAGACAAATATCGGGTCCGCCAAAAGTCAAGAAGAGGGTGTCTATCTGGCTGCTCACCGCTCACCGCTCACTGCTCACTTCTCTGGGCTCTTTTGTCTTGCTTTCTTAGAAAAACGAGGATACAATGCGCATGAACAGGAGGCACCTTATGAGCTCACCGGCCGCATTCAACAAAGTCGCCAAGCGCATCGATTCCTTTCGCGACGAGATGATCAATCTGCAGATTAAACTGTGCGCGATTCCGGCCATTTCTCCTTCCAGTGGAGGCGAAGGGGAAATCAAAAAAGCCGAGGCCTTGATGGATTTCTTAAACGAGAACGGCTTCATAAATACCAAGATGATCAAGGCCCCCGACCTGGATGCTCCGGCCGGCTTTCGGCCCAACATCCTCTCTTTTTATAAGGGGAAAAGCTCGGCCCGGACAATCTGGATCATGACCCACATGGACATCGTCCCACCGGGAGAATACTCCTTGTGGAAGGGAGATCCCTACAAGGCGTGGGTCGAAAAAGGCAAGATCTTCGGGCGAGGGGTGGAGGATAACCAGCAGGATATGGTGGCTTCGCTGTTCGCCGTCAAAGCTTTTCGGGCGGAGAAAATTCTGCCCAATTATGACGTGGGCATTGCCCTGGTGGCCGACGAAGAGACGGGAAGCAAAAAAGGAATACACTACGTCCTGCAGAACACCAAGGCCTTCCGTGAGAAGGACCTGATCATCGTCCCCGACGCCGGAAACGAGAAAGGGACGATGATCGAAGTGGCTGAGAAAAGCATCCTCTGGCTCAAGTTCATGACTCTTGGAAAACAGGCTCACGCCTCAACGCCGGAGAAGGGGATCAACAGCTTCAAAGCCGCGAGCTTCCTGATCGCGGAACTTGACAAGCTCCACGAAAGCTTCTCTGAAAAAGATAAGCTGTTCGACCCGCCCATCTCGACCTTTGAGCCGACCAAAAAAGAGGCCAACGTTCCGAATATCAACACGATCCCCGGGGAAGATGTCTTCTATCTGGACAGCCGGGTTCTCCCCAAGTACAAGATCGGCGACATCCAAAAAGCCGTCAAAATATCGGCGGCCAAGATTGAGGCACAATTCAAAGTCAAAATCCACGTCAGCGAGGTCCAGTGCGCTCAGGCCGCCCCGCCCACGTCGGCCAAAGCGGATGTCGTCCGGGCCCTGAAGAACGCGATTCAAGATGTCTATAAAAAAGAGGCCAGGGCCCTGGGCATCGGCGGCGGCACTGTCGCCGCTTTTTTCCGGCGCGCCGGGTTCAGCGCGGCCTGTTGGTCCAAGGTCGACGAAACGGCTCATCAACCCAACGAATACTGTCACATCGACAACATGCTCGGCGATTCGAAAGTCTTCGCCCACATATTTTTGCAAGAATAAACACAGTGAGCAGTGAGCCGTGAATAGAAAACGCTCATGGCAAAAAACGTTACTCTCGTCTATCAGGTTGCCTGGTCTGTTGGTCTGCTCGTCAAAGAAAATCAAGACAACATTTGTTTTCTTTATCGATTCACATTCTGATACGAGATAGACGAGATGACCAGATAGACCAGACAGACGGGAATGAGGATTCTTATGGCTGATTTTCTTTTGGTTTTGTCGACGGTGCCGGATGAAAAGAGAGGCGCTGAGATTGCCCGCAGTCTGGTTGAGGAACGTCTGGCCGCCTGCGTGACCGTCTCGGGAGCTTGCCTCTCCGCCTATTGGTGGAAGGGAACGATCGCTCAAGAAAGGGAATTCGTCCTCTTGATCAAGACCAAAGCCAGCCTGTTCAAAGAACTCGAGGCCAGGATCAAAGCTCTCCACCCCTATTCTGTCCCGGAAATTGTCGCCCTGCCCATCGGGCCGGGTTCTGAAGACTATCTCAACTGGTTGGACGGGGAGACAAAGGACTAGAGATATTTCCTCCAGGCTCTCACCGCCGCTTTGATCGTGTTGAGATGGATGGTCACCGTGTCTCCCACCTCCCGCGCGTACCCGCCGGCCAGGACGACCGCCACGGGAATGCGAAGCCTGCGCGCTTCCTCGATGATGATCCTGTCGCGCTCTTGAAGCCCTCCGATTGTCAACTTCAGGCTTCCGAGCTGGTCTTTTTCGTAGGGATCGGCGCCCGCCAGATAAAAGACCAGGTCGGGCTTGAACTCCGAGTAGAGTCTCGGAAAATGAGCCCTGACCTGAGCAAGATACTGTACGTCGCCGTCACCGGACCAGAGACCCAGATCCATGGAGCCTGAAGGTTTTTGAGCGGGATAGATGTCCATCTGATGGATCGAGAAAGTGAAGGCATAGTCCTTGCCCTGGAAGATGAAGGCGGTTCCGTTCCCCTGGTGAAGGTCACAATCCACGACCATGGCCCGTCCGATATTTTCTTCTTTTTTCATTTTTTCCAGGGCCACGGCCACGTCGTTCAGGGCGCAGAAACCCTCGCCGTGGTCCGGAAAGGCATGATGAAACCCGCCGCCGATATGGATGGCCAGCCCGTCTTTGAGGGCCCTCTCGGCGGTCAGGATGGTTCCGCCCACGTTCATCAGGGCAAAGCGCGATAGCTCCGGCGAATAGGGAAGCTCGAGGACAGAGATCTCCGCCGCGGAGAAACCTCCGAATTTCAATTTTTTCAGGTACTTCGGGCTGTGGACAAGGAGAACGTCCTCATCGGAAGCAACTTGGGGGGTCAGGAAGTTCTCCTTATTGGCCCCCAGGGCGAGAAGCCCTTCATAGATCAGCCGGTATTTTGTGATCGGGAAGACATGCCGGCCGATATCCAGCATCCAGTAATCATTGCTGTAAATGAACTTGAAAGGGAATCGTCTCCCCAGCAGGATTCTGACAAGATGGCCGGTGTAGCTCATAAAAAGCCATACATATCATATCTCGTCTTTCGCGTCTATCATGCCAGAAAAGTGAGCTGTAAGCGGTGAGCAGTGAGCGTGATTTTTTTTAGTCGCCGTCTGTTTTTTTGCCCTTTTTCTCCTGGATGACGATCTGGGCGGCGGCCAACCTGGCGATCGGGATCTGGTAGGCGGAGCAGCTCACATAATTCAGTCCGAGCTGATGGCAGAAGACGACGGAACGAGGCTCGCCGCCGTGGACGCCGCAGATCCCGACCTTGAGGTTGGGACGCGTCTTTCGCCCCTTCTCGACCGCCATCCTCATCAGCTCGCCCACACCGGGAATATCTATGGTTGAGAATGGATCGTCTTTCCAGATCCCCTTGAGCAAGTAATAGTTGATGAATTTCACTCCGTCATCCCGAGAGATACCGTAGGTCGTCTGGGTCAGGTCGTTCGTTCCGAAGGAGAAGAACTCGGCTTCTTCGGCGATCTCATCGGCCGTGATGGCCGCCCGCGGGATCTCGATCATCGTCCCGATCGTGTAGGCGAACTTGACCTTGTGCTTGGCCAGAACCTCTTCGGCGACACGTTTGATGATCGCTTTCTGGTTTGCCAGTTCTGCCGCCGAACCCACCAGCGGAACCATGATCTCGGGAAACACCTTGTTCCCTTCCTTGGCGACCTGACAGGCCGCCTCGAAGATCGCCTCCGCCTGCATTTCAATGATCTCAGGATAGGAGATGCCCAGACGGCAACCGCGGTGCCCGAGCATGGGGTTGAATTCCGAAAGAGCCTTGACCCGCTCGAGGAGTTTCTCCAGCTCTTCGATCTTCTTTTTGTCTGTGCTCTTTATTGGCTCTGAGCTCGGTCAACTCGACCATGAGGTCTTCTCGCTTGGGCAGGAATTCGTGAAGCGGAGGGTCGATCGTCCGGATGGTCACCGGATGGCCATGCATCTCTTTGAAGAATTCGTAAAAGTCCTGCCTCTGGAAGGGAAGCAGCCGGGAGAGAATCCGGCGACGGTCCTCCTCTTTTTCGGACAGGATCATTTCCTTGATGATCGGCAGCCTGTCCTTTCCGAAGAACATGTGTTCGGTCCGGGCAAGCCCGATCCCTTCCGCGCCGAAGGCATAGGCCACCCTGGCGTCGGGGGGAGTGTCGGAATTCGCCCGAACCCTGAGCCTTCTCACCTTGTCGGCCCAGGAGAGGAATTTGGTGAAATATTGGTACATCTTGGAGTCCGCGGCCTTCTTCTCGCCGTTGATCACCTGGAGGATCTCCGAAGGCCGCGTTTTGATGCGGTCGGCCAGGACTTCGCCGGTGGCGCCGTCGATCGAAATCCAATCCCCTTCCTTGAGCGTCCGCCCGCCCGCCGTCAAGGTTTTCTTCTCTTCGCTGAGAAGGATATCGAAGCAGCCGACGATGGCCGGCTTACCCATCTGGCGGCTGACAACCGCCGCGTGCGAGGTCATACCTCCGGTGGCCGTCAGAATCCCCTGAGCGGCGCTCATGCCATGGATGTCGTCGGGGGAGGTCTCGTCCCGGACCAGAATGACGTCTTTCCCTTCTTTCTTCCAGGCTACGGCGTCATTGGCCGTAAAGACCATCTGACCCGAGGCCGCGCCGGGGGAGGCGGCCAAACCCTTGGCCAGAAGGGTGTGTTTTTTCTTCTCCTCCGGGTCGAAGATGGGATGAAGGAGCTGGTCCAGGGCCTGGGGCTCGACTTTGAGCAGAGCCTCCTCTTTTCTGATCAACCCTTCCTCGACCAGGTCAACGGCGATCTTGATCGCCGCCGGGCCCGTTCTCTTTCCGTTCCTGGTCTGAAGCATGTAGAGCTTGCCTTCCTGGATGGTGAACTCGAAATCCTGGACATCCCCATAGTGTTTTTCCAGCCGGGTCGCCGTCTCCTTGAGTTGTTTGAAGACGCCGGGCATCTCCGCCTCGAGCTTCTTGAGGGGAGAAGGCGTCCTGATTCCGGCGACGACGTCTTCCCCCTGGGCATTGAACAGGTACTCGCCATAAATCTCTTTTTTCCCGGTGGCGGGATCGCGGGTGAAACCGACGCCGGTGGCCGAGTTTTCCCCGATGTTCCCGAAGACCATCATCTGGACGTTGACCGCCGTCCCCAGATCGTCAGGGATATGGTATTCGCGGCGGTAGGTGACGGCGCGGGGGTTGTTCCAGGACTCGAAGACGGCGGAGATGGCCTGGCGCAACTGGATCATGACATCCTGGGGGAAATCCTGCCCGGTTTCCTTTTTGATCAGCTTCTTATAGTCCGCTATGATCTTCTCCATCACCGGTTCGGGGATCTCATGGTCGTATTGAAAGCCCAGCTTTTCCTTCCAGCTCTTCAGGATCTCCTCGAATTTCTTTTTCGGGACACCCATGACCACATCGCCGAACATGTGGATCAAACGCCGGTAGCAATCAAGGGCAAATCGCCGGTTTCCGCTCTTGCGGGCCAGGCCCTCGAGCGTCCTGTCATTGAGACCGAGGTTGAGGATGGTATCCATCATTCCCGGCATGGAAAACTTGGCTCCGGACCTCACCGAGACCAGAAGCGGGTTGGTCTCGTCCCCGAATTTTTGACCGGAAGCCCTTTCCAGCTTCCGGAGGTTGGTCATGATCTCTTTCTCGACTGCGGGGGGAATTTTGCCTCCAGACTCCGCAAACAGGGTGCAGACTTCCGTCGAAATGGTGAATCCGGGAGGGACGGGCAGGCCGATCCCGGCCATCTCGGCGAGGTTGGCTCCTTTCCCGCCGAGAAGGTCCTTCATTTCTTTATTGCCTTCGGCAGTCCCGGCTCCAAAAAAGTACACATATTTTTTAGCCATGGTTTGACTCCTCAAAAATTAATTCCCTAATATACGCGCAACCTCATGAAAATACAAGGCCAACCGAGAACAGTGAGCAGTGAGGAGTGAGCAGTAAGGGGCAAAGACGATTTGTATGCAGTTCCTGAGTTTGCTAGTTTTGAGAGGTGGAAACTGAGGAGTAGAATTTCTTTAGGCTTGAATGCAGTGGCAACATTACAATTCAGGGAGTTATGCCCTCAAGATGGCAGGACATCTGAAGGAATTATTTAGGTCACCCCTCACTACTCACCCCTTACTATTCACCTTTTTTTCAGGAATATGTTTATCGAGAAGAACAAGAGAGACAGCATCCATGGCGATGAGCTTGAGGTCCGCTTTGCCGCTCAGGCTCCCGAAACAGCCGCAATCGGTGTCGATCCCCCTCAGGACGGCCGTCAGGACCAGGATGATAAATGACCCGAGGAGGACCGAGGAGATGAGGGCGCTCGAGCGGCGCCCAATGCCAAGGATCAGGAGCGTGCCGGTCGCCACCTCGATCCAGGGGAGGGTGAGGGCCAAGATAAAATCCAGAAAACGGGGGAAAAGCCTGTAGTTGGCGATGTTCTGGGCGAATCCGAGCGGGTCACCGATTTTGAGGACGGCGGCCCAAATGAAGACACCGCCCACGACGAGCCTAAAGCCGAAGAGCAGATAGCGGTTGGCGACCAATCACTTCTCCACAGGAAGTCCGGCCGCGGCCCATTCGGCCCAGCCTCCGCTGTAAATCTTGATCGTTTTGAACCCCGCCGACGAAAGGAGCTTGGCCAGGCCGATGCTCATCTGGCAATCGCCGCCATGGCAATAGACGACGATCATTTTGCTCGCGGGAATGCCGAGCTTGCCGACAGTCTCCTTAGCTTTCTTCTCCTCAAAGGGGATATTGATCGCTCCCAAGATATGGCCCGCGGAATATTCCTCACGGGAGCGGCTATCGACAAACAGGGCCTGCCCGCCCACGAACAGATCTTGAGCCTCGGCAAGACTGATAAAAGCTATGCCTGGATACTTTTCCGGAGCCAGAAAGCTCTGGCGGAATTCTCCCCGGAGGTATCGCTTGAGCAAAGGGAAATTCCATCCCAGACCAAGAACGGATGCGCAGGCAGCGATGATCAGCGCGTGGACAAAGATTCTTTTCAAATCGGTTCTAAAGCCCTAGGAAAAAAGGCTCCGGTATTTCTTCAGCCCGGCTTTCAAGATTTCCATCGCCCTTTTCAGGTCTTTTTCGTTGAGGATGTAGGCGATCCTGACTTCATCTTTGCCTTTATCGGGGGTCGAATAAAACCCATCGGCGGGGGCGACCATCACCGTCTCCTTGTCCAGTTCAAAATCACTCAGCATCCAGGTGACAAAATGCTCCGCGTTCTTCACGGGGAGCCGGACGATGATATAGAAGGCCCCCTGGGGCTTGGGCACGACGATTCCCGGAATATCGGACAGCGCTTTGAAGAGGACGTCCCTGCGCCGCTCGTATTCGGCTCTGACCGTTTGAAAATAGCTCCGGTCCATGCGGTAGGCCGCGAGCGCCGCCCGCTGCTCCACGGAGGGAGGGCAGAGCCTGGCCATGCCGAATTTCAGGAGTGACTGATAAACCTCGCGATTGCGGGTGATGACCGCCCCGATCCTGGCTCCGCAGCAGCTAAACCGCTTGGAAATGCTGTCGACCACGATCACCCGGTCTTTGATGTCTGCGTATTCCAGTACGCTCTTATGGGTCCCGCCGTCGTACACGAACTCCTTGTAGACTTCGTCGCCGATGAGAAAGAGGTCGTGTTTTTTGACCAGCTCGACCACCCGCTCCAGTTCTTCGGGCGTGTACACCGTTCCGGTGGGGTTGTTCGGCGAACAGAGAAGGATGGCCCTCGTTTTCGGCGTGATCCGGGCCTCGATCTCCTTTTGGGGAGGCAGACGAAATCCGTTCTCGACGCTCAGCGTGAGGGGAACGATCTTGACGCTGGCGAACGAAGCGAATCCGTTATAATTGGTGTAAAAAGGCTCGGGAATGATGATCTCTTCGCCCGGATCGGCGATAACACTGAACGAAAAGAAGATGGCCTCCGAGCCTCCCACCGTTATAATAACGTTGTCCGCATCAATCGGAATCCGGTAGTGCCGGAAATAGTCGGCGATTGCCTGTCTCAACTCCGGCAGTCCCTGGGCGGGGCCGTAGCTCAGGACCTGATCACTAAAATGGTGAAAGACATCGATGACCGGTTGGGGAGTGGGAATGTCCGGGTCGCCAATGTTCAGGAAATAGACACGGATTCCCCTTTCCAGGGCCTTGTCCGCAAAGGGCTTCAGCCTCCGGAGGGGAGAAGCTTGGATTTCCTGGCCTCTTCTGGATACATGCATTTATGATTCCTCCAAGAATTCCTCTATAAACGGACCCTAGAATCATCTTGATTAATAGCAAAAGGGCTCCGGGAAGTCAAAGTTTTTATTGCCAAAGGAAGGCGATTTTGCTATTTTTGTTCCGGAAATTGCCGCAGGCCATGCTCAAAGACCCCCAAGCCTGGATCACCCATATCGAAAGCTGGAACGATTATTTTCTTTTCTCCATCGATTCGCCTGAGATCGCCGGCGAGGCGCAGCCGGGCCAGTTCCTGATGATCAAGGTCAACGATTCTCCCTATCCCCTTCTCAGGCGGCCGTTCAGCATCCACTCCAGGAGCAAGGGCATTATCGAGATCTTTTTTATGGTCTCGGGTCAGGGGACTTCACTGCTGTCCCAGAAAAAAACCAACGAGCCTCTCGATATCTTGGGCCCGCTGGGGAAAGGATTCCGGTTTGATTGCGGCCTCAAAGGCAAAACAGCCTACCTCGTCGGCGGGGGGAGAGGGATCGCCCCTTTGTTTTTTCTGGCCCAGGAATTGCAGAGCCAGGGCACGACCGTGAAAGCCTTTTACGGAGGGCAGTGCCTCAGAGACCTTCCCTTGAGGGAAAAGTTCCAAAAAGCGGGTTTAGACCTTTCCTGTTCTTCCGATGACGGCTCGTTTGGATTCAGGGGATTTGTCTCCGACCTTTTCTTGACCTGCCTGGAAAAGGAGGAGCCGGCGGCGATCTTCAGCTGCGGTCCCGACCCGATGATGGCCAAAGTCGCCCGCCTGGCCTTGGCCAGGAATATCCCCGCTCAGTTTTCTCTCGAATCGCACATGGGCTGCGGTTTCGGCGCCTGCTGGGGCTGCGTGAAGCGGATAAAAAGAAGCGGGGATGAAAGCTGGGTCAAGATCTGCGAAGAGGGCCCTGTCTTCAAGGCCGAAGAGATCGTCTGGGCCGAGGAAGAACGATGACCGACCTCGCCGTCGACCTTGGTTTTCTCAAGCTCAAAAACCCTATTCTTGCGGCCAGCGGGACCTTCGGATATGGTCTCGAATTCTCGCCCTTCATCGACCTGAACAAGCTCGGCGGGTTTGTGGTCAAAGGATTGTATGACGGACCCCGCGAAGGTAACGCCCCGCCCCGATTGGTGGAAGCTCCGGCCGGACTCATCAACGCGATCGGACTCCAGGGGATCGGCGTCCGGGAGTTCGCCGCCAAGATTCTGCCCCAACTCGCGTCGCTGGACACGGCGGTATTCGTCAACGTCTGTGGGGAGAGTGATGAGGAGTACGTCCGGGTGGTCGAGTTCCTGAACGGGAAAAAAGGCATCTCCGCCTTCGAGCTCAATATCTCTTGCCCCAACCTCAACCGGGACGGCGCCTGCCCGGCCATGAGCTCCGAGGACACCTATTCGCTGGTCAAGGCCGTAAAAGAAGCGAGTCTGCTGCCGGTCGTGGCCAAGCTCTCTCCGAATGTCACGAATATTGTCGAAATCGCCCTCGCGGCCCAGGAAGCCGGCGCCGATGGAGTGTCGCTGGTCAACACCTTTCTCGCCATGTCCGTGGACCCCGATACCAGGACACCGCGCCTGGCCAACATCATGGGAGGTCTGAGCGGCCCAGCCATCAAGCCTATCGCCCTGCGCATGGTCTATCAGGTTGCGGCGAGGCTCAAATCCCCGTCATCGGGATGGGAGGGATATCAACCGCCCTGGATGCCCTGGAGTTTCTCATCTGTGGGGCCAGAGCGGTCCAGGTGGGCACGGCCAACCTCGTTGATCCCGAAGCGACGGTCAGGATCATCGAGGATCTTGAAGAGTATTGTGAAAAAAAAGGCATTGCCAGGGTCGAAGAATTGATAGGGACATTAGTCACTGGTCACTAGTGCAACGCGATAGGTAAGCGTTGAGCACTGGCCACGCAGTGCACCGGACCCAAAGAGACTAGCCATTGGTCGTCGGTAACCGCGGCGTTCGCCACGAGTCGTTCATCAGACGGCCGGCGCAACCAGCTCCTTCTTTCCAGTGACCAGTGACAAGTGACCAATGGTGACGACTGTAAAGCGAGAGGTTTGCTGATGAACAAAGATGATCTCAAAAAACGGATAATCATCGCCCTTGATGTGAAGGGCAAAGACGAGGCTTTGGCCCTGGTGAGCCAGCTCAAGGATGCGGAGGTCTTTAAGATAGGGATGGAGCTGTTCACGGCTGAAGGTCCCTCGCTCTTCAAAAGAATGAGGATTCTGCGCAAGAAGATCTTTCTGGACCTGAAATTCCATGATATTCCCAACACGGTGGCGGGCGCGGTGCGGAGCGGAGTCAGGCACGCCGTGCAGATGATGACGCTCCACGCCTCAGGAGGCCTGGAGATGATGGTCCGGGCGGTTGAAGCGGCTGCCGACGAAGCCGAAAAACAAAAATCGGCCAAGCCGCTGCTTCTGGCCGTGACCGTCCTCACCAGCCTGAAGGCAGAGCAACTTCAAGAGATAGGGATCCTTTCGCCGCCCGGTGATCAAGTCTTGAGGCTGGCGCAGCTGGCCAAGAAAGCGGGAGTGAGCGGAGTGGTTTGCTCTCCCCAGGAGATCGGGCTGATCAAGAAGGAGTTCGGCTCCGAGCTCTTGGTGGTGACGCCCGGCATCAGGCCCAGCTGGGCGGCCGCCCAGGACCAGAAAAGAATCATGACTCCGAGAGAAGCTTTCGAGGCTGGAGCCGATTACATAGTCGTAGGAAGGCCGATCACGGGAGCGGCCTCCCCCGCGGAAGCCTTTTCGAGAATCGGGGAGGAACTAAATGGGCCGGATGACTCCACCCACCGCAAAGATCGCCCCTAAGATTATGGACACGATCGCCGTCAGGACGATGGCCACCACGATGCTGACCAGCATATAACCCATAACTTTTTCTTTGGGGGTATCCATCAGCGGAGTATTGAACCCGAGATAGAGAACGTAGAGTCCATAGAGCCCGGCGATCCAGACCAGAAAGCCCAGATAGGGAATAATGAAAAGAATGCCCGCGACCCACATCGGGGCCATGCTGTAGACCGCCAGCTTCATGGCACTGACCATATTGGGGGTGGACGAGAACGTCGGGGCCAGCGCGTTGATGATCAGGGCAAGAACATAGACCATGATCAGAGAGAAGATATAATAAAAAACAGCCCTTAGAAAAGACGTGCCGATGCCCCATCCTGAACCAGCCGATGAAGGGAACCCTTTGCCCGATCAGGCCAAAGCCAATAAACTGTCCGATGGCCGGAATGGCGGCCAGGATAACGGCAAACGACGTAAAAAGCTCGGCGATCGTCGACGATTCGCCTTTGATCTTCACCCATTCTTCCTTGGGCTTTAAGATGATTGCTTGAACTCTTGATACTAGATCCATCACTTCCTCCTTTTTAGATTCAGAAAGACTATATATTTTTTATTTTTTAATGTCAACAAATACGTCTATCTCGTTATCTCGTCGTCTCGTCTTCTCGTCAAAAACAATAACAGAAACAAGAACGTCTGTCTCCTCAAGTGAGCACTGAGCTGTAGAGTGAGCAGTTCAAGAACTATATTCACATGCCTTTTAAGCAGAACAATGGAAGGATCCGGAGAAGCTAAGATAGCAGAGCCATCGAAGCCAGAATCAATCTAGGATTGTTCTTATCCGCGATTAGATGCAAACAGCCGACCATAGGGCGCCAGGAATTCGTTCTCAAGCCTTATTACGCGCAATTCACTGCTCAGTGCTCACCGCTCACCGTTCGCTTCTTTAACGAGATGACGAGAGAGACGGTTTTGGTGGAGGCGCGGGTCGGACTCGAACCGACGAATCGAGGTTTTGCAGACCTCTCCCTTAGCCTCTTGGGTACCGCGCCTTATTCCTCAAGATCTTGCGCATGTTCGGGCGAAACTGGAGCGGGCGATGGGACTTGAACCCATGGCCTTCTGCTTGGCAAGCAGACGTTCTACCACTGAACTACGCCCGCGCATATTTCAGGGCCGGAAAAACTCCCCGCTTAACCTAACAAAAAGTCAGTTCCCTGTCAACAACACCGTACTCCGACCAAAAGCCAGTGAGCACTGAGCTGTGAGCAGTGAGCGGTTCAAGAACTGTGTTCGTTTAGCGTCCATACAGGGCAGTGGACGGGTATAGGAGAGACCAAGATATTTTAGAACAGAGGTAAGGCTGGGACACTCAGTGCTAAGCGCCTCTGCAAACTAAGGCGGAGCCAGCGAGACCAGAAGCGAGCCCCAAAACCGTAAGGCGCTGGGAATTCGTCATTAAGTCTTGGTATGCGGTTTTTCACTGCTCAGTGCTCACCTTGTTCGCTTTTTTGACGAGATAGACGGGCGACGCGAAGACGAGATAGACGGTTTTTACTTGGATTGGACCTCGAAGCCCTCTTCTACGGTATCCCGGCAGGAGAGGACTTTGACCGTGGCCGTCTTCGGCTGGAGGTCAATGACGACGACATTCCCGATCGCCAGCCTGGGCACGTCTTTCTTCACCCTCTTGAAGACGGTCAGCTGCTGCCCCAATTTGAGCCCGTCATCGCTGCCGAGATCGATGACCGCCCAATAGCCGGAGCCGAGGACAATATAGTCTCCATCCAAATAGACAATGTGGCCGTTCAAGCCCGTTCCCTCCTCCAACACCATATCATACCCCACATCTTTGCCGAGAACGGTTTCCCTTTCTTCGTAGGGGACAAGAAAGTCACCCGCCAGTACCGGACCGCAGGCTTTTTCGACGGTCACGATCCCCCGTTTCTCTGCGAGTCGAACGATCCGGACCTTTCCTCGCCTGGTCACCAGATAGCCCCAATTCCGGCCGGTCGTCCGGTCGGAAATTCCGGCCCCGACATTCAGGACCAAGAACATCTGGCCAACTTCCAGGCCGTCCTGGCTGCCCTTGTCGATGTAAAGAATATCGGCATCGCCCTGGAGGATTTTCTCATCCGTTTTTTCGCCGGCAATGATCCGGATATCAAAGTTCGGTTTTTCGAGTGTGTAGACCGAGCAGTAGAGGTCGGAGTCGCTGATCAGAGGGTATTCTTCCTGATAGATTTTCGCTCTTTCGATCTGGGTTTTCTGAACTTCCTGGCCGGCCATGGAAGCCGAAAGAAAGATCCCCGCCGTGATAAGCAGAGGAATGAACATCCATACATATGATTTCTTCATTTTGCACCTCTTGGCTGAATTTCGTCCCATTAAGCTTTCGGTCATTATAATGGGCAATTTTTAGCCTGTCAATAGCGAGAATTTGGGGACAGCCCGTCCCTTGACAAACACAGACGATTGCTTCTAACATAATATTAGTCGCTCAGCACAAAGGAAAATTAATAAAAGGAGGCGGTAGATGAACAAAAAAGAGACGATCGCCAGGATCGCCAAAGATGCCAGCCTGACCCTCCACCAGGCGGAAAACGCCTTTTCCTCCTTCCTCCAAGGGATCAAAGATTCCCTTAAAAACGGGAACCGGGTGACCTTTTCGGGGTTCGGCAGTTTCGAGGTCAAATGGAGGATGCCCCGCAAAGGCAGGAACCCGAAAACCGGAGAGGCGATCGAAATCCTCAAGAGAAAGAGGGTCAAATTCAACCCCAGCAAACGCCTTAAGGACATCCTCTAAGACCAGCGAATAGCTCATAGTTGATCGCCAGCAAAAGAATAATTCCATTCAACCCAGCCTTGAGCTATGAACTATAAGCTATGAGCCATGAGCTGGCTTTCCGGTTCCGTCTTGAATAAAGGGCGAGCTTTCTTATAGAATAGGGCCGCGAGGACACCAAAAATGGTCAAAAAAACAAAAGTCGCACTGCTCTTCGGCGGCCGTTCGGCCGAGCATGAAGTCTCATTGCGTTCGGCGGCGGCGATCTATCAGAATCTCGATCCTCAAAGATTCCAGGTCGAATCCATCTACATCAATAAGCAGGGCGACTGGAGTGTCGTCCCTTCTCCCCTTTTCCCCATAGAAACCCTTATGAAAGTTCCTTCTGCTTCATTCCTGCCCTGGCAAGTCTCCGGGCTGCACCAATCGCTGAAATCGGACATTTATTTCCCTGTCCTTCACGGCCCCTATGGTGAGGATGGAACGATCCAGGGGCTGTTGGAGATGGCGGATGTCCCCTATGTCGGCGCGGCCGTGCTCGCCTCCTCCGTGGGCATGGATAAGGCTATGATGAAGATCCTCTTCAGGGCAGGAAATCTTCCCGTGGTCAAACTCCTCATCCTCCTGGAGAAGGACTGGAAGGCCGGGAAGGCCGCTGTCCTCAGAGACATCAAAAAAGGATTTCGGCTGCCGCTCTTTGTCAAACCCTCGAACTTGGGATCGAGCGTGGGCATCACCAAGGTAAAAGACTATGCCCAGACGGCCGAGGCGTGCGAAACGGCCTTCGCCTACGACCGCAAGATTCTGGTGGAACAGGGCATCTCGGGCCGCGAATTCGAGTGCAGCGTCCTCGGAAACGACGATCCCAGCGCCTCCCTGCCGGGCGAAATCGTTCCCTTCCGCGAATTCTATGACTACGACGATAAGTACATCGACGGCAAGACGAGATTCGGGATCCCGGCAGACATCCCTTCGCTGACCGTTAAGAAGATCCAACGCCTGGCCATCGAGGCTTTCAAGGCCATCGATGGCTCGGGCATGGCCAGGGTGGATTTTTTCTTTGAGACCAAGACCGGACGGATTTACGTCAACGAGATCAACACGATCCCCGGTTTCACCGAGATCAGCATGTATCCTAAGCTCTGGGAGGCGAGCGGCCTGCCCTTCCCGAGGCTCGTCGAAAGGCTCATCGAGCTGGGTTTTGAACGTCATCAAGCCAAGAAAAGACTCGTCACGCGAAGGCCCAAATGAGGATACTCGGCCTGGACTACGGAGACAGGAGCATCGGGTTGGCCATGAGCGACGCGCTCCTCCTGACCGCCCAACCGCTGGGAGCCTACCGCCTCAAGGCCAGGGACGAAGACAACCAAAATTACTTTCGCGACCTGGTCAAAAAATATGAAATCGGCCACATCGTCGTGGGTTTTCCCTTGAGAATGGACGGGACCGCCGGAACCCGGGTTCAAAAAACCAAGGAATTCGCGGACTGGCTGGAAAAGGCTGTCGGCGTGCCGATCGTGTTCTGGGATGAACGGCTCACCACTCAGCAGGCCCAGGGCATTCTCCACGGTCAAAAAATAAAACGAAAAAAACAAAAGGCCCTGGAAGACCAGGTCTCGGCGGTGATCATCCTGGCCAGCTATCTGGAACGGAAGAATTTCGACAACTATGGTCCGGAAAGCCTTTAGAGCCGCGCTCGTCGTGGCCATCGTCGGGACGGGGATTTTCGCGGCCTGGCTCTCCCGTGAGATCAACCGCCGGCCGGAGGGACCCCCGAGAAAATTCCTCTTCGAGATCGAGCGGGGCAAAGGAGTCCGCTGGATCGCCAGGCTTTTGAAACAACGGCAGGTCCTCAGCAGAGAATGGCCCTTCTTGGTGGAATACCGGCTTTTTGTCTCCCCGAAAGGCCTGAGGGCCGGAGAATACGAGCTTTCCCTGCCGGTGGGGGTCAAGGATGTTCTCCATGACCTCCTGGAAGGGAAAGTCTTCCTGCATCCGCTGACCATCCCCGAGGGGCTGACCGCGCGGGAAATCGCCAGACTCGTGCCCAGCCTGGGTTTCGGCCGCGAGCAGGAATTTCTCGATGCCTTTGAAGACCCGGGAGAGGTTAGGTCCCTTGATCCCAAAGCCAGGACCTGCGAAGGATATCTCTTCCCGGAGACGTACCATTTTCCCAAAGGGACGCCCGCCCGGCAGATCACCAAAGCCATGCTGACGGAGTTCGAGAGCGTCTTTCAGGATGCCTGGCGCCGGCGGGGGCGGGAGATCGGCCTGTCTTTAAGGGAAACCGTCATCCTGGCTTCGCTCATCGAAAAAGAAACCTCCCTTCCCGAGGAAAGAAAGCTTGTTTCAGCCGTCTTCCACAACCGCCTCAAAATGGGGATGAAGTTGGACTGCGACCCGACGATCATCTACGCCCTGAAACAAAAGAATGATTATGAGGGCCGGCTGCTGCGCAAGGACCTGACCTTGGATTCTCCGTACAACACTTACCTCTATGGCGGTTTGCCTCCGGGTCCCATCTGTAACCCTGGGAAAATCTCCCTCGAGGCCGCCCTCTATCCGGCCGAAAACAACTATCTCTATTTTGTCTCCCGGAACGACGGGAGCCACGTCTTCAGCAAGACCTTCGCCGAACACCAGGCCAATGTCAGAAAATACCAAAAACATAACAAGAAGTGAGCACGTGAGCAGTGAGCTGTGAGCAGTGATCAAATTTAAACAGAATCATAAAACTCGAGACCAGAAGGTCTGAGGTCAATAAGAATCTTAATCTCTGTCGTTTATTTTACGTGCGACTCTTAGTTCTTTATATAAGCTCACTGCTCAGCCGCTCACTGCTCACTGATGGTGTTGTGGCCCAAAAAGTTTCGTGCTATATTACTAAGCTGTATTATCGGCGGTGAAAAATTCTGGGATGGCCTAGGACGGTTCGATCTGAGGAGGCAACATGAAAAACAAACAATTGGTCGGTCTTGGTTCTCTGCCTGGGGCTTGTCCTCAGCGTATTTCTCTCCGCTGGCTTCGCCATTCAGAAAGACCAGAAAGATAAAGATAAGAAAGAAGGCAAGCCCGAAGAAAAAATATTCATTCCCAAGGAAATCAAGGCCGTCCTGGAACAGGGCCTGGCGGCGCGTCAGCCTCGTTTGGACATCCCTTTCACCATCTTCAAACAGTATTATCTTCCCGCCCAGAACGCCATCCACAGCATCTTTTTCTTCAAGGCCAAGAACGTCGACCTTGGCTTCGCCCCCGCTCCCCAGTCTCCTGCTCCCGCACCGGCTCAGACCGAAAAGGAAAAAGAGCCCCAGGCGACCCCTGAAGCACAGGCCCAGCCCGCCGGACTCCAGGCGAGGCTCAATGTTTTTCTTCAATTTCTTCTGGAGGAAAACAATGCGCCGCCGAAAATCGCCAGAGAGGCCTTTGTTCCCGTCGCTCTCCAGGCAGACAACGCTTCTTATGACCCCGAAAAGGAGGAATGGTACACGGTCGGTTATACCCTTCTTCCGGGCAAGTACATCTTGGCCATGGCCATCACTTCTCTGGACCTCAAAAAGATCGGGACCGTCTATTACGAATTCTCCCTCCCCGATTCCAGGGCCTTCACTCAAAGCCTGGATACAACGCCCATCTTTTTCGTCAAGCAGATCACCAAGCTCGAGGCCCCGGAAACGAGGGCTCTCGTTCACAAAGGGCTCTTCACCTACTCCGTGCTCCGGATGGAACCGAATCTCGACAACGTTTTTAAGGCCGGAGACAACCTCGACATCTTCTTCTTCATTTTCGGCGCCAAACCTGTCGAGGCGAAACCCGGTGAACAGACCCAGCAACCCCAGTACAATATCGAGGTCAGCTATGAAGTCAAGCAGGGGGATAAGGCCGCCGTCCGTTACGAACCGGCCCTCTATACCTTCCCGCTGATCAGCCACGCCCTGCCGATGAAGCAGACCGTCTTGATCAAAACCGACAAAGAGGAAAAGAGAGAACAGCGCGACCTTCCGGCTGGGAAATACACACTCTCGCTCAAGATCACCGATAAGGTCTCGGGGCTGACGATCGACAAAACGATAGATTTCGAAGTCAAATAAAGTGAGCACTGAGCCGTGAGCTGTGAGCAGCTAAAGCAATACAATCTCATCGCCTAATAGCATATTTCGTCAGTTCAAACGATTCCCAGAGAGAATCCGAAGACCTATCTCGTTTAGGCGGGCAATTGGGAAATCTAAAAAAAGATAGCCTTTGATTAATTACAGCTCACTGCTCACAGCTCAGTGCTCACTGTTTTTCTATTTCTTCGACGATCTTCTTGATCTCCGGTTGTTGCGGGTTCAGCCGGAGCGAGGCTCGGAGAACCTCGAGCGCTTTGCTTTTCTGATCCGTCCTGTAGAAACAAAAACCGAGAGCATTGAGCAGCCTCGTATCGGAATTGTAGATCTTGTTGCCCTCCAGAAGGCTGTTGATGGCTTCAGCATACTCCCCTTTTCCCAGCTCTGATTTGCCTTTGAGGAGATAATAATCAAACCTCAGTTTCTCGACGTCTCGGATGCCTTCGATCAGTTGCCGCGCCTGATCGAATTTATTGACCTTGAGGAGGAAATTGGCGTAGTCGACCACTTTTTCCTTGTAAGCCGGGTTAAGGGCATAGGCCTTCTGGTAGAATTCTTCCGCCTTCTCATTTTGATTGAGTTTGTCATATTGGTTGGCCAGCATGTAAAAATAAAGGTACCGGCCGGAGAGCGGAAATCCCTTGGCATTGGCGATCGGATGAGGGACCGCTTTTTCCGAGGAGACAATAAAATTGGCGCTTTTAGAATCCACGGCGCTGCCCGCCTTTATCGCTCAGAGTGAGTCTGAAATCGTAATAGTCAGGGGGAATTCCTTGGACGGGCAGGGACTGTTCGAAGACCATCAACTTGTTGTAGGCTTGATCGGCCAGCTTGATGGAAAAGGACTTTTCGAAAGGAGACTTTTCCCTAAGCCCTTTGATCCTGACGTCGACCTCGCCGCCGCTCCACAGCTCCTCCTCGAGGTTAGAGACGGTGAAGGAAAAGAAGATCTGATCGGCGCTGGAATATATGGCCTTGGGGTCGATGAGCAGCTTTTTATCCAGGATTTTGTAGGGGATGTGAATTCCGGTTTGGTATTGTTCCGCTTTATAGCCCAGGTATGGACCGCCGAGCTGGGCGCCTCTCGCATCTCCTGAAACGGTGATATCTTTTTCCAGAATGCTGAACTCTTTCCCGATCGGATTCTGGAGGAGGACGGTCAGCCGGTACTTTCCTTCGGCGACCGGAAACGAATCCTCGATCGAGACGCCGTTGGCCCGGACCCGATCGGCATCGTCCTTGCTGAAGTAAAAGGGCAGGTCACGGCTATACTGAAAAATGATCGTCTCGCCCAGCCTCAGGCTCACGTCGAGCCTGAAGCTCGAATAGAACTGCTCCTTGGGCTCAAAATAATCGATCGAGATCGATTTGGGGACCATCGAAAAATTGAGGAAGGTGAGTCCGGTCTGGGGATCCTCGATCAGGGAGACATTGCTATCGCAATCGACATAATTGGTCAGGTATTCGGTGCTGACCATCCCTCGATAATCCAAAAAGTGGGTCGCGTAGGCGGGATTGACATCCTTTTTGGGAGATTCATAGATATCCGCTAAGATCATGGCGTTTCGCACCGACGGACTGTAATCCGGGTTGATTTCTCCGGGGACGATGGAGAGAGAGATATCGGCCAGAGTGGGGGCCATTTCCTTGATCCTCTCGTAAAGCGCCTCATAATCGGTGGCGTCTTGGTTTCTCTTGTCCTGGAGGAGGTTGTAGGGACCGTCCACGACCGGGTTGTAGAGCCTGTATTCTCCTGCGCCGCCCCTCTGGTAAAACAGGAGGATAAAAAGGCTCGGCAGCTCTTTCTTGGGATCGCCGTAATAGGTCCAAGCCTGGCACGGAACGATGCCGAGATTGCCTTCAAAACGCTCGATGCTCACAGGCTGTCCCAGGATGATGTACGTCCGGCCCATATCGGTCATCCAGCCGGGACGGCCGGCCCCGCGGCGGTAATGCTCATTAGCGTAGGTCCAGCGGCGCATGTATTCGTCTTTGTACTCATTCTCGGGAGTCCCGGGGGTCGGGTCGCGCTGGCGCCAAAAGCTCTCCATGAAGAGATCCCGGTCCCGGTCAATGGCCAGCCTGAGGAAGACCTCTTTTTCCTGGGGAAGGATGATGTAGGACACCAATGTGAGCCAGTCCTGGTACTTCTGGTCGAGGCTCTTGACGTCCACCTTCTCTGGCTTGGCCTTCTGGCCCGAGAAAAGCACAGAAACGCACAGGAGCAGGATGATCCAGGCGAATTTCTTCTTCATCTCCATCAGCCCTTTTTCTTAAGAACCGAGCGATCGGCCCAAAAGTTTCATCCGGCGCGCCCGGCCTTAGCCTTTGACCTCAAAGATCTTCCGGGTCTTGACCAGGCCTCCTTTTTCGATGATTTTCACGTCCAGAAAATAGCTTCCGGGCTTGAGCTCGTAGGGAAAAGAAAAAGTGATCTCCTTCAGCGCGGCCAGCTCCGCTTCCGCCTTTTCAAAATGCCTGGTCTGTTCAAACGCTGTCGACTTTGGTCCCTTTCTTCTCATAAAGATAGAAGAAGAATTCCCAGTCGGTTTTCAGAAGCCCCCCTTCTTCTTTGAAGCTCAATGATTTCACGGGCAGCGAGATGACGAACTCTTTTTTCTCCCGGTCGTACTTCGAGCTGAAATTGATGAACTTGGGGCCGCCTCCGGATTGGCTGAGCACGCCGAGCTTGGCGCTCTCGATCGCGCCGAACAAGTCTCCCGTATAGTAGCGAAAAGAGTATTGCCCGGTGCCGTTCTTGTCCGCGAATTCGATCCCCAACTCATAATCGTAATAGATCCACCAGAGGATCGGTCCCCGGACGTCCGGTTCCTGATGGAAGAGGAATTCGTCTCTCTTATCGGGGGTCCCCAAATAGATATAGAATCTCCCCCGGTCGGTCTTCCAGCCGGGCGTCCCCTCGTTGAAATGCTGATTCGCATACTGGATCCGGCGGCTGAACTCATTCCTGAACTCATTCTCGGGGGTGTCCGGGTCCGGGTCTCGCTTGGCCCAGAACTCGTCGATGAATTCTTTGCGCGACTCGGCATCGGGAAGGTGGTTGAAGACGTCTTTCTCCTGGCCGGTCATGATCAGCCGGGCGGTCTCGTAAAAATCATGGCTCTCGGGATCCAGGGCGATCTTGGGGCCCGAAGAGCCGCAGCTCCAGAGAGCCAGGGCCGCCGTCAGAGCGCCGGCGAAACAAAAAATTGTTCTCGGGATGTCTGACCCGTCATTTCTTCTTCAGGGTCTCGAGGAAGCTCTTGACCTGGCCGGCCCGCTGGGAGTCGGCATCGTATTTCAGGTAACTCTCAAAGGAGGCGATGGCCTCGGGATTATGGCCCGTCGTCAGATAAGTCAGTCCCAGCTGATAGATGGCGTCGGTGAAGTCCGCCTTGAGCTCGACGGCCTTTTTATAAAACTTGAGCGCGTCCTCGAATTTCGAGTTGTTGTAATAATTGGTCCCGATGTTGTAGAGAACCACCGGGTCGCTGATCTTATCCAACTCGACTTTGGCATACCACTCCAGGGCCTTGTCGTTCTGGCCGCGGTTGGCGTAGCAGTTGCCGATCAGCCAGCATGGCCTCCACATTTTTGGGGTCTTTCTCCAGAACCTTCAGATACCACTGTTCGGCGTCGTCGTATTTTTCGAGTTTGAAATAGCAGTTCCCGATATTCCTCTCGATGATGAAGGCATCGGGATATTTGCTGATGATGGACTTGTAGGCTTCGATCGCCTCCAGATATTTGCCCTGGTCGAAGAGGTCGTTGCCGGCGCCCAGCCCTTTTTTGAGATCTTCGGTGATAGCCAATCCTTCCATCTTCTCCAGTTTCACTTCGATCGGAGGGTTTTTTCCATATTCATTGAGGTTGAAACTGATCTTCTTCGGCAGGTAACCGATTTTTTCAAAATCGATGTTCCAGGGCCCCCCCCGCATCCAGGAAGCCTTCCACTCCCCCTTGGCGTCGGTCAGGACGTCAAAACCCTGGGCGCCCTTGACATAGAAGAGCTTGACCTTGACTCCTTCGACCGGCTTTCCTTGGGCGTCGAGAACAATCCCGGAGATTCGGCCCTTGCCCTTGTATTCCTGGGCCGAAGCCACGACCGCCACCAGGAACAGGATGATGATCAAAGCCGCGGTTTTTTTCATCATGACCTCCGGCGTTATTCTAAGGCTTCTGACGGCATTTTTCAATGAGGCCATCGAGCTCACTCCTCTCCCCGGCCGAGAGGGAATTGTAGTAAACTTTCTTGTAGCGGCTGAAATAGGCCAGCGCCTTGCTTTCTTCACCCTGGTCCAGGTAGGTGACTCCGAGGTTGTAGAGAGCGAACTGGTGGTTGGGCTCGAATTCCACAGCTTTCTCCCAACAAGAGACGGCGCCCGCCGCGTCGCCCGCTTGACGGTAGGCCGACCCCAAACCGTTATAGGCCGAGGCATAGCGAGGGTCGTATTCGATCGCCTTTTTGAAATATTCCACGGACCGGAGGTAGTCCCGGCGGTCCTGATTTTTCATGAAGAGGGTCAGATAGACCGTCCCCAGGTTGTTGAGGACGAGGGTGTAATTCTGGTCGAGCGAAAGGGCGTGCTCGTAGGCGGCAAGCGCCTGCTTGATATCTCCTTTGTTCCAGTAGGCCACACCAAGGTAGTTCCAGAGCTCGGGGTCGTAATCGACCAGGGCCATCGCTCTGGTGAGTACCTTGATCGATTCATCGTACTTCCCAACATCAAGCAGGAAGGTGCCGTAATCCAGGGTGATTTTGTAGCTGGTCGGGTTGTCGGCGGATCCTTTCCTGGTCAGCTCCAGGGCGTCTTCCAACCTTCCCCGGCTTTTGTAGATGGTCGCGAGATAGGCATAGGCATTATCAAAATCTTTTCTCTCCGCGATGACCTGCTTGAGGAGCTCGACGCAGCGGTCGACCTCTCCTTTTTGATAGATCTCCAGGGCTTCCTCGAACTTTTTGTTATAGGGAAGCAGGGTCTTCAAGTCATCCTGAGGACCAAAACTCTGTTTTCTGACCGGCTGGACCGTCCCGATATACCCCAGGCTCTTCAGCTTTTCCTGGGTCTCGACGCTGATCTTTTGGGCCGCCGGACTCCCCTGGTAGGATTGCTTTTTGATGAGTTGGGCGAGAGTCGACTTCTCGCGGCCCAGGTCGGCCGATGGGGCCAGATTTTTGGTCTCAGCGAAGTCGTGCTTCAGGTCGTAGAGCTCGGGGATGGGAGAATCGGTGAATTTTCTCTCGCCCTCGATAAAGCCTCTTTGGGGCGCCCAGCCGCGCCGGTAGTACGGATAGAGAGATTCGAAATAGATCGGGCGCTTGGGAAGCTCCTTGCCTTCGAGGGCCGGCAGAAGCGAGAGACCCTGGAGGAAAGGCGGTTTCTTGATCTCTAGAAGATCGCAGACTGTTGGAAAAATATCAATATGGGAGACGTATTGGTCGACCCGGGCAGGCTTGATCCCAGGGGATGTAATGATCAGCGGCACCTGAAGAGTCGCGTTGTAAGCGAAGTAACCATGGGTCGTCTCGCCGTGTTCGCCCAGCGATTGGCCGTGGTCTCCGGTCAATACGATGATCGTGTTCCCCTCGGCGTCTTTTTCCTTGAGATAAGAAAATAACTTGGCCAGGACGGAATCGACATAGGCCACTTCGCCGCTGTAAAGGTCATTCTTATACTGGGTTTTGAACGGTTCGGGCGGCTCATACGGTTGATGAGGGTCAAAACAATGGATCCAGAGGAACCAGGGCCCCGCCTGCCGTCCCAGCCAATCGAGAGCGCGGTCGACCACAATGCCGGCTTTCCTTTCTAAGAAAGAGAATTCGTACGCCGCCTGGGTTCCATAATTGTCGTCATAAGTCCCGAAGCCCTGATCCAGTCCGAACCTCGAATCGAGCGGAAATGCCCCGACGAAGGCGCCGGTGGCATAGCCGTTCTCCTTGAGAAGCTCGGCCAGGCTCAAGAATTCTTGGCGGACCGTAAAGAGGCCGTTGTCGTGGACGCCATGGTAATTCGGAGTCGTGCCGAGGAGAATATTGGTGTGCGAAGGCAGGGTCGTCGGTGTATGGGCAAACGCGCGGCTGAAGAGAACTCCTCGGCTCGCCAGTGCGTCAACAGCCGGTGTCTGGAGGTATTTCTGACTGTAACAGCTCAGCCTATCCGGCCGCAAGGTGTCGATCGTGATCAGGAGGAGGTTGAGTTTTTTGGGCGGTTCTGCGGACAACTTGAGTGCAAATGTCATGGCAAATAAAAATATCAACGAGAGCCAAATAGCCTTCCTCTTCATCCAATTCCTCGTCATCTATGATAGCATACTTTAGCATACTGGGGGACGTTCCCCAAAGGGACACCCTTTGCAGGCTTAATTCGCGCATTTAGGATTGAAGAGAAGAAGAAAGATCCCGAAATCATGCAGGACAACAAAGTTAAAGCAGATAGCTTATTTAGGGAAAAAGGGTGTCCCTTTGGGGAACGTCCCCCAGATAAAAAAAAACCCCTCCCCCCCGACGGGGGGGAGGGGTTTAGAGCTCGTGCTTGGACTGTGTTTCTGTTTAAATAGAGAACCGGACTCCGAATCGAACCACTCTGGGGTTAAGAACTTCGTTGGCCTTGAAACTGGTCGCGCTGGGGACAAATATTCCCTGTGTGATATAGTAGGTGCCCGTATTCGTGTCGTACCTTCTGTTCATGATGGCGTTGTTGAAGAGGTTAAACGCGTCGGCCATGAGGTAGATCCTGCCGGTATCTCCGATCTTGATCATCTTTTCCAGCCTGGCGTTCAAGTTCCAGAAAGTGGGCAGCCTGAACGTCCCGAAGTAATCCAGATAGACGGTTTTGCTTCTCTCCAGTCCGAGGATGCGTGAATTGTTGATGGTCATGTAGTGAGGATTGATGTGGCCTTCCCGGGCGGTGAAAGTCGCGGAGAGGTTGAAGCCCATCGGAAGTTGGTAGAGACCTTCGAGCTTGACCATCCATCTGGAGAAGACATACTGGCTGATCTTGCCGCTGCCGGCTCCCGAGGGACTGGGAGAACACCTGTCATTGATGGGCCCAGATCTGGGTCGGGTCGGGTGTAAGCCCGACTTATCGAAATGCTGCTTCTGGTATCTGTAGGAGAGAGAGCCATCCAGCATCCACTTGTTCGACAAGCCTCTTGGTGATTCTGAGGTCGGCGCCGTAATACTGTTGGTTAAAGCCGGCGCGCGGCCCATAATAAGTGAAGTCGGTCCCCGACAATGCTCGGATTCAGAACATACCAGTCTTTCCCTGCCCCGATGCCCATATCGATCCCTAGTGAAGAGAGGTCTGGCACCTGTCCGGCAATCATATAATCATCGGCATTTCGAATATGGCCCGTATCAGGATAGTAGGGACTCTTTCCCAGCGGAAATTGTCATATTTTCTCCAGGTCAGGTCCAGAGCCACGGCGAAGTCGGTCAGGATTTCCCTCTCCAGGGTGACGATGGCTTCCCAAGTATTCTGGGAATTGGTGTTGGGATCAATGGTATAGCGGGATTTGCCAACAGTCTGGGGATTATCGAAATCGTAGCCGCCCCACATATAATACTGGGAAATGTCCAGATTGTGACGGATAACGTTCCCCGACGCATCAAAGGCAGGGAGAGCAGCATAGGTACTCGGATCGTACCAGAAGAGCTCACTGAGGTCCGCTTTCCCGTCGCCGTTGTCAAGCCACCAGAAATCCATCCAGCCGCCGGTCCCTTCGGGGAAGTAGTAGTTGGCTTCGGCTGTTCCCATGAATTCGCCGTAACGGGCGAAGGAACCTTTCAGGATTGTTTTTCCGTCCCCGGTCACATCATAGGTCAGACCCAGTCTTGGACAGAAAATACTCCAATTGTAGCTGCCGAATCTTGCGGGTATGCTAAGGCCAGGCATGGCCTTGTCAATGGCATCTTTGGCCGCTGGTAGTGAAGTAGTTTGTCCAGACCGGATTGTTGTTCACGCGGCTCATTGAAAGGGACGCAGAGAGGGCTTTTGCCAATCATAGCGCAAGCCGAGGAGCAGGTTCAGCCGGCCGACCGTGATCGTGTCATTGACATAGCCGGCCCAAGCTTCGACCTTCGATGTCGGTATTATACCAGCCTCGCCACGTGCTGATGTACTTGATCCCTGGAACGAGGTCCGGGACACCGTCACCGGTGATATCCAGGGTCGGGATAATTGTAATTGTAATTGTAAAGCGTATTGCCTGGAGTCGAAGAGTCGGTCGTTGTGAACCTTCTTGAATATTCGACACCGAACTTTATGTCGTGGCTCACGCCCAGCAGATGGTCGTTGAAATAATTCGTGTAGAAGTTGAACTGGAGCATGGGCCTGTTGGTGAGGTAATAATAGTAGGAATTGTTCGTAAATGTCCGTGGTGATGTCATGGCCAACCCACTTGTCCAGGGTCTCATTGACCATCGGCAAGAAGCCAAATCCGGCGTGGGAATAGGCAAACTTCAGAGACATGAGCAGGTTATCGCCGAACATGTGCTCATCCTGGGCTTTCCAGATCGGGGTCCCGAAATGGAACCTCTGGGTCTGATGATAGCCGCCCGGGAAATTGTAGGTGGCGTCTCTTCCGAATTTCTCTTTGTTCCCGCCGTGGAAAAAGATCTCAAACCTGTTCTGGGGAATAATCTGAACGTTGAGCTTGGCCACATAGTTGGTCAGAAGAGTATCGTCGGCCACGCCATAGAGGTTATTGGTCTTGATGTCCTGGACACCATAGGAACCCCACAGCCAGAGTTTATCCTTGAGGATCGGTCCGCCAAGGTTAAACCCGTAGTCTTTGATGCCCCTAATGATGTTGGTGCGCGCGATTCCCAGGCTCGAAAGCTTGCTCGGGGAGTAGGCAGCCTGGAAAGTGGGGTCGGTGACATAAAATCTGTCCGCCCAGATTGACCCTGTTGCCGCCGCGGCGGGTGACCAGGTCCATGGCGACGCCGCCGGTCTGGGAGGTGATGTCTCCGCCGCCGGTCGTGACCCTCATCTCTTCAAAGGCGTCAAAGTCATAATAGGTCGGCGAAGCTCCGATGGCCGACGGGTCGGTCACGAGGACTCCGTCCACGGACCACATGTTCTGGCCGGAGCTCCGCCCTTGGCAACAAAGTAAGCCTGCTGGCCGGAGTCCGTGCCGCCGAGGTTCTCTCTATCAACGGTGACGGAAGGAACCATCTGCAGGACGACCCAGGGGTCTCTGGCCGTGGGCATGGACTGCAGGATGTCCTGGGTGACGTTCTGGCCGACCGAAGTCTTCTTGGTATCGACAACGGGAGACACGGCCGTGACCGTCACCTGTTCCTCGATGACGCCCATTTCCATCTTGATCTCGAGGTTGGTGTTGCCGCCGATGACGACGATGATGTTTTCTTCCGTCCTGGTCTTGAACCCGGTCAGTTCGGCTTTGATCTTGTATTCTTTGGACGGGGGCAAGGACAAGAACCGGAAGGTCCCTTCGGCGGTTGAGACCGTCGTCATGGCCGCCCCGGCGGGCGGCAACAGGGTTACCGTCACCCCGGGCAGGGGGTTCCCTTCCGGGTCAACGACCTTGCCGGAGATGTTCCCTGTTCTGATCTGAGCAGTCAGGGAAACGGCAAGTAGAAGCACAAAAAGCAAAATTAAGCTCTTACGCAAATTGACCTCCTTTTAATCCTCCTCAATGTCAGGGGTTAAAAGTTTAAACCATTCCCTGGAGTGAACTCTCTCACTCCACCCTTTGCTGAAGCACGTTTCTGGCTGATTTATTCTCACCTCCTTCGATGGATAGAAATTAAGGTTCATTCCAGCCAATTGATATGCAATCTCTATGCCAGAAGGTCGAGTTTTTATATGTTGTTTATTTTAAACAGATTATTCGGCAGGCCGAAATACGTAATATTTCAGAAAGTCCAAATTTTTGGATTACTGTTCAAAAGAATGGAAAATAAAAGTGAGTTAAAATCCTCGAAATAACTCCCCTCAATATCAAAATTCAAAGGAAAAAGAAGAAACACGAGATTTTTAGCCTATTTTTCTCTTTTAGTCTATGAGAGTCCCGCAGTTATCGGACAGCCGGCATGCTGGGAGAAGAGCCCCAAGAAAAGGACCAGATCGCACAAAGTCAACTCCCTGGACATAGCCGCCTGGAAGAGGCCGTAGCCGAGGCCGCCTCTCTCCTTCAGATAATCAACATGCGTTTACGGCCGCAAAGATGAAGAAGCGGCCGACGCTAAGCCTTGACGACGGATCGCGGCCTCGGATATAGTCTGTTCCGGAAGTCAAAAAACACGGATCGCTTGGAGGTGACAAATGACTGGCGGGGGGGTCCGAAGCCGCGATTGCCAAAGACCGGTTGCTGTCTCTCGACTTCTTCCGCGGGCTGACAATGTTTCTCCTGATCGGAAAGAGCACGCTCATCTATAAGCATCTCGTTGACCCCACGCTGGAAGACACGCCCATTCATGCGATCGGAGTCATCCGAGCAGGGTGGTGAGCCATGACTCATCGAAGTCAGGCGAGGAAGTCTCTTCTTACGGCAGCCGGGGCGCTTCTGACCCTCGTTTTCCTGGCCTCGTGCGGCATCAACCTGATGCCGACCAAAGATGCCTGGTACGCGCAACACTACTCTATTATGCAGGATTTCGAGCGGAGGGCGTATCGCACGCTTTCAGAAATCGGGAAAAAAGACTTTCAGAACCTTTTCTGGACCGTCAGAGATCCCGATTCTAAGGCGATCTTCCAGGAAAGGCTGAGCTATATCTTGACTGCCTACAAGCGCGAAAATGCGCGACAGCCCTGGAACACGGACAGGGCGAGGATTTATCTTCTCAATGGGCCACCGGCCTCGATCGACATCGATCAGAACACAAGTTGGGGCACCCAGCTCAGCCGGCCGGCCAAGGAGACCGTCGACCGCAGCAACGAAGATGTCCAGGCCTACAGGGCAGAAGTCTGGACGTATTCCTTCCGGAAACAATACATCAAGTACGCTTTCACTTTCGTCGCCCCCAATGAATGGAAGATGGCGCCTGCCCTTATCTCCGGAAATAAGTTCATCGGCGAGCTGGAAGACTACAACAAAATCGTGACCTTCGGCATCCACGACCCGGAGGGATACATGCAGAGCTTGCAAGCACTCGAAAAGAAGAAATAGTCTACGTCCATCTCCCGAGGCGCTTTTCTCCCTTCAGATAGCCAGTTTATACACGGTAAGCTAGAAACGGGGAGGTGATTTCTATCCAAGGATTGCATAACGGCACAGCCCCGCGGATTCCTTCCCTTAGCGAACGGAGCCGGCTCTGCGCGTGTGTTGGAGTCGCGATCTCAAGCCGACGGAAACAGGAGCACTAAAACCCAAAAGCTGCGGGAAAATAAGAACCCGCCCCGGCCGGGCCGGGGCGGGTCTGTGATGTCACGGGTATTGGTTCAGATTAGAACATGAATTTCAATCCGAGACGAGCTTGGAACGGGGCGAAGAAGGTGCCGGGGAGACCGAACGTGCCGTCTTTTGCGGCGGTGGGACTAGGCTCCCACGTCTTGGTCAAGAGAGCGGCGTCGCCGGGCGTGACGTTGTCCCTATAGACGTTGGTGTTGATGTAGATGGGGGTTTCGACGTTGAAGACATTGCTCAGGTTGACGCTGAACTGGAGGACATTTCGGCCGCCCAGCCGCCAGCTATACTCGACATAGGTATCCGCGTAGTACAGGAAGGGGGTCCGGCCGAGATCGGCGCGGTTGAACGGGTAGTAGCCGGGGCCGTCGACGTTCCAGGAAGTGCTCAGCGGCGTGCCGCTCATGGCCTGCATGACCGCGCCGACAGTCAAGCCCATGGGGAATACGTAACTGCCGTAGAGTTTAAAAACGAGCGGCCGGTCGGTCGGCAGAGGACCGTCAATATAGTTCAGGTTTTTGTCCTGCTGGAACTGCCACAGGTCGAAAGAGCGCTCGCCGTTCGGGTTATTGCGGCCGGCTTCGTCGGAGTTGGCCAGGCCGGAGTAGTTTCCGGTCAGCCGGCTCCAAGTGGCCGAGAAGCCCATGAGCCAGTTGTTGCTCAGCCGCTTCTCGCCGCCGACGTTCACGCCCCAGTACTCGCGTTTGCCCTTCGGCACAGCCGGCACTCCCTCGGGCATCAGGCCAGCGGCTTTGGCCTCGGCATACTTTGCCTGAATGAAGGGAGAGCCGAGATTGGTGTAATAGTATGTCTCACCGATGCCCGGAAGAACAACGCCCTGGTCATCGATGGCGTAGAGAACCGACTTGTTCACGATGCGCAGGGAGACCGAGAAGTTCTCGAAGATCTTCTTGTCCACGCCGAAGGCGATTTCTCGCTGGGTGAAGGGTTTTATGTTGGGGTCGACTAGGTTGAAGGAAGGGGCGCGGAAATCCAGGGTCGCCAGATGCGTCCCGGGATAGTTGCCGTTAACGCCGATCTTTGTGAAATCAAAATCGTCAAGGGTGTAATAGGCGCTCTTCCACTTGAATCCGCCGAAGGCGTTGGCCGCCACATCGAGCTTCATGACGTCCTGGTAGATGGCGAATGAGCCGTAGAACTTGAGGCTCGAGTCGCCGAAGGCGTCATAGACAAAGCCCAACCGGGGCGAGATCTTCTTATTGAAGGGGAAGTTGATGGCCTTGATGCTGGCGTACAGCGGGTCCTGGCTGTAGCTCGGGATGTACTCTGACTCGGCGCGGACGCCGGCGTTGATCGCCAGTTTGCCGGCGATTGTCCAGCTGTCCTGGGCGTAAAAGGCCCACTGGTTGCTGAACGCCTTATAGACAGAGCCATAGGGGCCCGTGTCGGCGTTTCCACGGACAGCATACCAGCCGTATTTGCCGCGGCCATAGTCCACGCCATACGCGCTCAAGCTCTGGTCCCAGGCAAGGTAAACGATGGGTGCCTGGCCTCCCTGATCGATGTCCTCGCCCTGGCGGATGAACTGGCCGCCAATCTTGAAAGCGTGTTCGCCACCGAGGTTGAGGAAGTATGTCAGGTCGAGGTTGGCGTTATACTTCTGCCGAACGGTCTTGACGATACCCAAGACGTTTCCGCGGGGAAAGTTCTGCCAGCTGGGGCCGTGCTGGAGATCCGCGGGGATCTCCGGGAACATGAGGTTGTTGCTAGAGGCGTAGCTGTAGGGCTGTTCCATCCGGAAACCGTAGTACGGGCTCGTTGAGGGCCCCGGGACCTGGTTGTTCTGATTCGTCCGCCAGAAACCGCCGCGGACGCTGACCAAAAAATTGTTGGAGACGGTCAAGTCGGCGATGGCGCTGGCGCTTATGTTTGGGTAGTTGAAATCGTAGTCATCGTAGTTCAGCGTGGTGCTCGCGTCATAGGAATTGGGAAAGCCGCTGGCGCCGCCGCGGACTATCGACAGGTTATTGATGAAGCCGGCGCTCACACGGAGATTCTTGAACGGCTGAGCCGAGAGCTTGGCCTGGACGTTCCAGTCCACCTGCTTTTGATGGACATCCCTATTAAGGCTAGTACTGAGGTTCTGAATGCTGTAGTCGAGTGTCCGGGTGTAATTGTTATAGTTGGGGATGGCCGAACCAAAGAACCAAATCCGGTCCCTGATAATGTAGCCGCCTAGGTTGAACCCGGCTTCGACGTTATACCACTTCTGCTTGCCCACGTACTTGTCCCATGGGTAGAACAGGGCAGACTGGTTCGCCGACGTGTCGAACCTGTTGTACTGGAGGATGTCGCGGCGCCGGGCCGTCAGGGCTTCGTCATTGTAGTACGCCAGAACCTCGCCGTGGAACTCGTTTCCCCCAGACCTGGTCAGGACGTTGACGACGCCGCCGAGCGAGCCGCCGTATTCGGCGTTGTAGCCCGAGGATTTGAAGTTGACCTCTTCGACGAAGTCGAAGTTGACGCCCTGGCCGCTCGAGCCATTGATGAGGTTTGTCGTGCTGATGCCGTCGACATACCACATATTCTCGGCACCGGAGGCGCCATCGACGGACTTGCCGGCCAGCAAGGGCTCATCGGTGACGCCGGGCACCGTGACAAGCAGGGAGTCAAAGTTGCGTCCCTTGGGCAGGAGCGTGAAGACCTGCCTATTCATTGTAGCGCCCCGGGCCGTGCTCTTGACGTCGATGAGCGGCGACTGGCCGATGACGGTGATCTCCTCGGCGATCGTGCTGGTCTTCAATGTGATGTCAAGAGTCACGGTCATTTCGGCTGTGACAATGATTTCCTTCCGGACGAGTGGCTGGAATCCTGTCAGAGTGTATTCAATGGAGTATGTGCCGGGCGGAAGGGCGAACAAGCGGTAGGCGCCCTGGGCATCCGTCACCGCCGTGGCCGTGCCGACCAGGCGCGGACCTTTGGCGGTAATTGAGACGCCGGGCAGAGGTGCTCCCTGATCGTCAAGCACTTTTCCGAAGATTTGTCCCGTAGCCCGCTGAGCGGAAAGCGTGCCGGCAAGAAGAAGCACGCAGATGGCCAGCAGGAAGACGGGTCGCAATTTGTTCATAGATCTTCTCCTTTTTTCTTCATCCTGACTATGCGCGGATGATAGAATCTGAACCAATCCCCGAGAGAGCGAGCCGGCTCGCTTGTGCCGGACGGTGTCGTTCTCTCCTCCAAAAGCCTAAAATAATTCATCAGGTCATTTAGCCTCCTTGCATAAATTTCCTCACTTATCATTTTTAGATTGGCAAGAATTGTGCCAATCTGGCATATTGCCGTCGAACTAGGAGATACCGAGGCGCCCGCCTGATTATCAGACAGTACACAAGATTCCCTCGATGAAAGCTGGTTTTTTCCCTGACATCGATATCGGCACAAAATCCATTTTTCCGTATAAGAATCCTAAATTTTGGATTATTAAGGCCCGAAGTTACTGCCTTTCCTCCCTCACACGGCAACGATATGCGTTGGCATGGTGTTCTTAAAATGTGCCATTACTGAAACATCTCCAGTTGTGCTAAAATGAGAACATCATGAGACGCTTCCCTATCATCATCTTTGGTTTTGTTCTGATCATTACGGTTGCCCTCCTTCTCCCGGCCTCGGCCGGGGTCCAAGCAAAGAAAAAAACCAGTAAGGACCTTCCTCCGCAGTACCGAAAGTGGCTTGACGAAGAGGTCGTTTACATCATCACGCCAAAGGAGAAAGAGGTTTTTCTTCAGCTCGAAAGTGACCGCGACCGCGAGATCTTTATTAAGGCCTTCTGGAAGCAGCGCGACCCCACGCCGGAAACAGAAAAGAACGAGTTCCGAGAGGAACACTATCGCCGTATCGCTTACGCCAACCAGTGGTTCGGCAGGAACTCCCCGGGGCCCGGCTGGCGGACCGACATGGGCCGCATCTACATCATCCTGGGAGAGCCGAAGACGATCGACCGTTTCGAGAACCTGACCCAGGTCTTCCCGACGGTCATCTGGTTTTACTCGGGCCTGAATTCTCCCGGCCTCCCGTCGAGCTTCAACGTCGTTTTTTTCAAGCCGGAGGGAACGAGCAGCTATGTCCTTTACAGCCCGATGAAGGACGGACCCCAGAAACTTCTTATCCATTACGCAGGAGACATAACGGACTATGAGAGCAGTTACCGCGAGCTGATGGACATTGAGCCGGTGATCGCGAGCGTCTCGCTCTCTCTCATCCCCGGCGAGCCGATGATGACTCCCCGGCCGACGATGTCTTCGGACATTCTGCTGGGAAACCGCATCCCGTCGGCGCCCTTCGAGAAGGTCAAGAGCGATTACGCCGAAAAGCTCCTGCGCTACAAGGATGTCATCGAAGTCGAATACTACAGCCAACTACATCGACAGCGAGGCCATGATTCGAGTCTATCAGGATCCGGCGGGTTACGCCTTCGTCCACTACCTCATCGAGCCCAAGCGCCTGACGTTCGATCGGGTCGAGGACCGTTATCACGCCGACCTCGAGGAGAATGTGTCTGTAACTGATCCGCAGGGCCGGCTGGTCTACCAGTTTAACAGGTCCGTCCCCTTCGACATGACCGAGGGGCAGTTGGCCTCAATTCGGGGTAAGCTCTTCAGTTATCCAGGACCTCTTCCCCCTCGTCCCCGGGTCCTACAAAATCTCTGTTCTCCTCAAGAACCGGGTTTCGCGGGAATTTACATCCGCCGAGGCCAGCCTTTTTGTGCCCGCGCCCGGAGCGTTCACGCTTTACTCGCCTTGCCTAGCCAACAGGGTCGATAAGGCTTCCCGGTTCCGCGGACAAAGCAAGCCATTCCTGTTCGGCAGCCTCCAACTTACGCCTTCGCCGCGCAACGATTTCCTTCCCGGCGAAACGCTCTCAGTCTTCTTCCAGCTCGAGAACGCGCCCCAAGACGTCAGGAACGGTGGCCTCGTCGAATATACAATCTTCAGGGAAGACGAAAAGGGCCCGCAGACCGTCCAAACGCTCACCAGGCCACTCGCGGAATACCCGGACCTGACGAGCGTCCTCCAGGAATTTTCGTTGGCGAACTATCAGGCGGCAAATTACGTCCTGCGGATCTCGGTCCTGAACACTGCCCGGACCCAGCTCATCACCGCCGAGGAGCGTTTCTTTGTGACACCGGTCCCCAGTCTTTTGAGGCCTTGGGTGCTCTCCGTCCCGCTGCCGTCATCGAGCGCGCCCCAGTTCCTCAACATCGTCGGCACGCAGTACATGAACAAGAAAGACCTGTCCGAGGCGCGTCCCTTTCTCGAAGCCGCTGTGCGGCGCGAGCCAAACTCTGCGTCCTTCGCCCTCAATTATGCCCGGCTTCTGCTCGAGCTCAAGGACTTCGCCGGTGTGAAGGCTGTGGCCCAGCCCTTCCTGGCAGACGAGAGGAAGTGGGAATTCCTCGAGCCCGTCGGCAGGGCTTCCCAGGCCCTGGGCGAGTATTCGCAAGCTATCGCAGTCTATAAGGATTATCTCGCCCACTTCGGGGCCAATCTGAACGTCCTGAACGCCGTCGGTGAGTGCTACCTCCAGCTCGGGGATTCGGCCGATGCTCTCGCCGCCTGGGAGCAATCGCTCAAGATCGAACCGAATCAGCCGAACCTCAAGGAGAGAGTCCAGGAGCTCAGGCAAAAGAAATGACAATTTTCCGACGCAGTCTCTGGCTTTTGACCCTATCAACTATCGCCTTGGCGTCAGCTTGCCTTATGTCCCAAGCCTTAAAGAGCCTCGACAGCGAGAGCCGTGATTTTATCTCCAAGGCCAGCTACATCATCACGAAACAGGAGCGCCAGCGCTTTCTAGCCATTCCGGCCGGGGAGAGGGGGGACTTTATCGAGGAGTTCTGGAAAAAGCGAGATCCCACGCCCGAGACGGAGGTCAATGAATTCAAGGATCAGTACTTCGGCAGGATCGCCGAGGCCAACCATCTCTTCACGGAAGCGGCTGAGCCGGGGTGGCGCTCTGACCGCGGCCGTGTTTACATCCTGCTCGGCCCTCCCACCAACCGCATCACCTACCCCCGGGGCGTAACCTTTTACGACGTGCCCAGGGAGTTCTGGTACTACGGGTTCTTCCTAATTCTGTTCACTGATGATGCATGGAACGGCAATTACAAGCTCGACCCGGTGAGCGTGGAGCAGCTCTCGATCCTCAACCGGGCCCAGTTGGAATGGCAGCCCCAGATCGCCGCCGAAAAGGGACAGATCGAATTCGATGCCAAGACAAAAATATCCGGGGCTGGCAAGGTTCTCGTTGAGGTGACCATCCCTTACCGTGTTATTTGGTTCGATATGAAGGACAAAACCCTCCGGGCGACGTTTGTCCTGACCCTTGATCTCATGGAATTAAACGGGAAGGAGATCCGGCAAACCCGGACCGAGCATACGCTGGAAACGACGGAAGAGGGGCTGCGCGAATCGTATTCCAAAAACCACACCATCGAAATCCCCGTCGAGGCTCCCGGTGGCGAGTACTGGCTGAGGCTGACTCTCGAGAATACCAACGACGGCAGTAAGGCTTACAAAAGGATCAAATTGTCTTTCTAAACATTCCCTCCGCGGGGCGCTGAACTGGACCAGATACATTAGTGACACCTGGGATAAGATAGGTGTCATGATGTCTATAAGGCCTGCAACGCAATATGGGTCACTGATTCCGGGCTCGGAATACATCCGATCTCTGGTGCGGCGGGGGACAATCTCTGCGGGAGCGGCCAAGCGGCTGCGCTGGTTTGATCACTATTACCGTTTCAGAAACGCGCGGCTGACCTGTCGATATTTCGGGATCTCCCCCCAGACGTTCTACCGCTGGAAAGGGAGGTTTGACCCCTCTGACCTGACCACCCTGGAGGAGGAAAGTCGCCGGCCTTTGCATGTTCGTCAGCCCCGGGCCCCTGCGGCCTTGGTCGAGCGGGTTCTGCAGTTGCGACAACGTTATCCGCGCTGGGGGAAGGAGAAGCTGACGGTGCTTCTCGAGCGGGAAGGTCACCGGCTCTCCTCGACCAGCGTCGGTCGGATCCTGACCCGGCTGAGGAAACGAGGGGTCTTGGTTGAGCCTCTCAACGTCCGTTTGGCGCGGGCGGCGCGCAAGCGACGCTGGAAACCCCGCTACGCCGTCCGCAAGCCTCAGGGCTGGAGAGTGGACGGCCCGGGCGACCTGGTTCAGCTTGACACCCTGCAGATCAAGCTCCGCAACGGCGTGATCCGCTGGCAGTTCAGCGCCCGGGACGTCATCTGCCGCTGGGATCAAGCCCGAGCCTATCACCGCCCCACCAGCTTCTCCGCCTCCTTATTCCTCGAATACCTGGAACACAAGTTTCCTTTCCCCATCCGGGCCATCCAGATCGACGGAGGCTCGGAGTTCAAGAAGCACTTCGAGGAGGCTTGCCTGAGACGGGGACTTAAGCTGTTTATCATCCCCGTCCGCTCTCCCAAGCTCCAGGGTCATGTGGAGAGAGCCAATCGGACCCATCGAGAAGAATTTTACGAAGTGGAGGATATCGGACTGACTCTTAGAGGAACACAATAAACAGTTGGAACAATGGATCGTCACCTATAACACGATCCGACCACATCAATCCCTTGATTACCTGACCCCTTGGGAATATTATCAGTCCTACCTCAAGGAACATAAAACCGGGGCGTCACTAATGTAGTGACCTTGTTCATGGCCTTGACAGGACTCGGGCCCTGGATTATCTTCTCAAGGTGAGGAAAAACGGCTGCTTTTTTGGCCGGGTTTTATTCTGCTTTTCTGTCTGCGCCCTTCTGGCAGCATCTTTTTTGTATCCCAAAGAGGCCTCGACAGAAGGCAGGCTGAATTTTCTTCTCATCACGATCGATACCCTGAGACCGGACCGGTTGAGCTGCTACTCAAGCCCGTATCTCAAGACGCCGAATATCGACAGCCTGGCCGAAAAAGGGATCCTCTTTTCGAGAGCATTTGCCCATACTCCCACGACCCTTGCCTCTCACACGAACATTCTCCTCGGAGTTACGCCCTTATACCACGGGGTCCGGGCCAACGCGAATTTTGTGGTCAGAAAAGAGTTCTTGACGCTGGCCGGACATCTGAAAACGTTTGGATACGCCACCGGCGCCATTGTGGGCGGCTACCCTCTGGATTCCAAGTTCGGGCTCACCCAGGGATTTGATACCTACGACGATGACTTCGGGGGACCCAACCAAAAGAAGTCTCCCCTCCTGGAACGCAAGGCCGATGAGGTTGTGGACAAGGCCCTGAACTGGCTTAAAGCCAGGCCGTCCCCATGGTTTCTTTGGGTGCATTGCTATGACCCTCACGATCCCTATGAGCCTCCGGCGCCCTTCAGTGTTCAATACAAAAAGCAGCCTTATGACGGAGAAGTGGCTTACGTCGATTTCGCGCTGGAAAAGCTCTTCGCCTATCTCAAAGAGAATAAACTCTTCGATAAAACCCTCATCGTTTTGACGGGTGACCATGGTGAATCCCTGGGACAGCACGGAGAGCTCACCCACGGCTTACCTTGCCTACAATACGACCCTCTGGATCCCCCTGATCATCGTTTCGCCGGGCCTGGGTCCTGGAAAAGTCGATCAATACGTCGGCCACATCGACATCTTCCCGACCGTCTGTGACCTCCTGCACGTTGCCAAACCCTCCTTTCTCCAGGGAGTTTCGCTTCTCCCCGCCATGGAGGGGAAAGCGATGCCCCGAAGACCGATCTATTTTGAATCCATGGACCCTTATTACAGGATGGACTGCGCCCCTCTCCAAGGCTACATCGATGGCCCGGAGAAATTCATCGAATCTCCGCGGCCGGAGCTCTATTCCCTGGAATCTGATTTTGACGAGCTCAAAAATCTCGCCGGGCAGAAAGAATTGGAGGGCTGCAGGAAAAAACTGGGTCAAATAATCAAGGACCTGTCCAATCCCAAAGCACTTCAGTCTGAAAGAAGGATCGATCGGGAGGCTCTGGAGAAATTGAAAAGCCTGGGCTATGTCTCAACTTCGAGCCCGCAGGAATCCAGAAAAGAAGTCTTTGGGCCCGATGACGACATCAAGGTTTTTCTTCCCTTTTATAACCGGGCCATCGAGGCCATGGATCTTAACAAAAAGGGAAAAGTGAACGAAGCCATTGCGCTCCTCACCCGGCTCATTGATGAGAGAAAGGGCTTCGTCACTGCCTATTACGATCTTGCCCTTGTTTATTATCACATGGACAGGCTCTCCGAGGCTATCAATGTTCTCAAGCTCGGGATGGAACGCGTTCCCTCCGATTATGAGCTCTTCTCCAATTTCGTCAGCTCTCTCGTCATCGCCGGCCGCTACGATGAAGTCATCGCCACGATCAAAGGAGAGCAAATTCCAGGCCATGGAGACCGATCCAGGAGTCTGGGTCAACCTCGGCGTCGCTTACTCCAAAAAAGGTGATCTGGAGAACGCCAGGACGGCCTACGAAAAGGCTCTCTCTCTGGATGATCAGAATCCAACGGTTTATAACAATCTGGCCGCCAATTATTTGCAGCTCTCCCGAAAGACAAGGGACAAAATTCTGTTTGCCCGGTGCATCGAGTACTTTAAGAAGGCGATTGAACTCGACCCCTCGTATGCCTCACCTTACAACGGTTTGGGGACAGCCTACAGCTTGGCCGGCAATCTGGACGGGGCGATCTACTGCTGGGAAAAAGCCTTGAGTTAAAACCTGATTCCGACGAGGCCCCTATTCTTTGGGATTGGTCTACTTGGATAAGGGGGAACCGGACGAGGCCCTTAAGTATCTCAGCAATACAAAGAACGCTATGGTCATCTTCTTCCTCCGGGGAAAGGAAAAGAAATTGGAGGATCTGATCCAAAAGTGCAGACGGATCGGCCTATCGAGAGCCGGTCATTGAAAGTCCCTTTTGATCGTCTCTTTCCATTCGCGCTGCCGAACTTGTTTTCCGTTCTCGAAAAACTTTCGCAAAAAGGCCACATAGAAATTGTCTTCATCGGAGCGGATATCGATCGTCGTTTGCAACTCCAGCCTGCGGCCTCGTAGGAAACTAGGCAGCCGATTGTTCATTTATCTCCGGGATATATTCCCTCTTTTCCCCTAAGGATTCGATAGATAATCGTTAACAACCGGCGGGCCGCCGCAATCTTCGCCGTGTTCCGCCCCTTCCGCCTGGCCAGTCGGCTGTACAAGACTCGAAGCGCCAGATCTTTCTTGATCGCCGGATAGACGGCTTCCACCACCGCCCATCTGAGCCACGTATTTCCTTGCTTTGTGATTCGCCCGTGATAGGTCCGCTCTCCTGAGCTGTAGGTCAAGGGAATTGCTCCCGCATAGGCTCGAACCTGCGAAATCGGCTGACATCAGCGGAATCTCAACCGCAGTCAACACCGCGAGCTTCGTAGCAAAACCGCGGACGAGTCAATTCGAGACGTCTCCTCGAGCTCCTTAGAGAGCGCCCCGACGATCTCATCCGAGTTCTTGATATGCCCCCGTGTCTCCTGGTGGCCCCGAAGGAGATCGTCCAAAACCTCTTTGTCTCTTCCCTGCAGCAGCAACTTCGTCAAAAACTCCAGCCCTTTCGAACTGAACGACCCGTCCTCCGTCTATCAACTTCCACTCGAACTTCTTCCCTCTGTTGGGTTAAGAGCGCACGGATCTTGTTCTTGATTTCCGTCTCCTGGCGAACCCAGAAGGCCCTCATCCGCATCACTCGCTGCGCCCGTGCCGAGGGCCGGACTCGAACCTGCACGGAGCTTGCGCCCCGGGGAATTTAAGTCCCTTGCATCCTCGAATAGACCTCTCCTCAAAATCCGTGTGGACAAATTGAGGACAAAATTGCTAAAAATGGCTCAGTTTAGTTAACCTGGATTATTCATAAAAAAAGCTGTTTCTACTCCTAAGTTTTTGATTTAAAATAGGTTTGTGACAAGCAAACCCAAAAACAAGAGGAGCGAAACAGCCATGGAAGATCATACCAAACAACGGCTACTTTTTAAAGACCTGGGAGGCAAAACAGCCGGAGGCGGACTTCGAGGGCGGCGAAGTCACTTCGGATGCGGGGCTGCTTTTGATTCGAGAGACCGAGCGTCGTCTGGGTCTTTTTCGCCGGGTGGCCGAGGTCATTCGGGATGCCCGCCATCAAGGATATGTCCGGCACGGTCTGGAAGAGATGCTGCGGCAACGGGTGTTTCAGATCATCGCCGGATACGAGGACGCCGACGACAGCGATGCGCTGCGGCAGGACCCGGCACTGAAGATGGTCTGTGGGAGGTGTCCGGAATCAGATCCGCCCTTGGCCAGCCAGCCGACCATGAGTCGGCTGGAGAACAGCGTTAGCCGGACCGATCTTTATCGGATCGCCCGGGTCATTCTGGAGCTGTTTATTGATTCCTACGAAACGCCGCCCGAGGCGCTCATCCTGGACATCGACGACACGGAGGATGAGACGCATGGCAACCAGCAGTTGAGATTGTTCAACGCTTTCTATGACAGCTATTGTTTTCAGCCGATCCATATCTATGAAGGGGGAAGCGGGCGGTTGATCACCGCCATCTTGCGACCGGGGAAGCGACCATCGGGTCGAGAGATCGTGTCGATCCTGAAGCGGGTCGTGGCCAGACTGCGGCAAGCCTGGCCGGGAGTGGGGATTCTGCTTCGGGCCGACGCTCACTACAGCGGGCCGGAGGTGGTGGAGTTTTGCGGGGCGTTGGATCTCAAGTATATTCTGGGGCTTATGCCCTATCCAAGGCTGCTTGAGGAAGCCCGACCGGCGATGGAAGAAGCTCGGCGTCAGTCGGAGATTTTGAGACGGCCGGTGAAGTTGTATGGCGAGTTTCATTATCAGGCCCGCACCTGGCTGAGGCCGCGGCGGATCGTCTTCAAGGCCGAATATAACGGCGTGGGACCGGCCGTACGGTTTGTCGTCACCAACCTGGAGAGCTCAACGCCCAGCTTTCTCTACCAGACGGCTTACTGCGGCCGCGGCCGCATGGAGTTGTTCATCAAAGAGCATAAGACCCATCTTTTCTCCGACCGGACCTCCTGTTCTCGATTTGAAGCCAACCAGTTCCGCCTTCTCCTCCACAGCCTGGCCTATGTGCTTCTCGACACCTTCCGCCGGCTCCATCTCAGCGGCACGCAATGGGCTCATGCTCAGTTCGATACGATCCGCCTGAAGCTCCTGAAAATCGGAGCTCGGGTGCTGGAACTTCGCACCAAGATCAAGATCCATTTGCCGAGTTCATTTCCTTGGAAGTCCGATTTTCGGACCATTTGGCGATCCTGCTGCTTCCCGTGAAAGACGCTTTTGTCTCAGTCGGCGTTCGGAGGGTGAGGTCTGCGCTGAGCCCGCTTTCTTGCCTTCCCAAACCCAAGAACCCCCCCGGCCCCCTCCGATTCTCTTCCTCCAACCCCAGAGGACTCTCCGCAGCCCACTCACGTCCTCTGAATTGCCTATCTTAGCCAGTTTATGAATAATCCAGGTTAATTATTTTGGCTCATCCGACATTCTTGTGGGTGACGGGTGAATATTTCTTGAAGACTTTTTGGAGTTTGTCGTGATCGTGGATATCTCCCCTGATGTCGATCATCGAGCACGAGAGATGAGATAGGACGAAATTGTCCCTTTGAGTATAGGGATCAAGTGCATAGCCTAAAACCTCATCTCCCAGCTCTTTCAACCAGAGAGACAGCCAGGACCCTTTTAAGCCTGTGTGTCCGGTGACCATAATACGCTTGTTTTTATAGCACCTTCTCAGGGTCGTTTCGGCTTTGCTCATTTTATTGCCAGATTTTCCAGGAAGCGGTGCTATTATTCCACGAGTATAGGTAAAATCCCAATCCCTCTGAGGTTAATTTCCCTCTTTAGTCACTTCTAGCTTTTTATTATTTGTGATCTTTTGTTTTTCAACGTACTCGAGGAAAAATGCCAGCATCGTGAATACGAATACTCCCAAGACACCTGCGATCAGGACGTTCATTTTTTTTCTGGGCGAGACCGGATACAGCGAGACAGTCGGCTCCTTCACCAATTGGGCATAGTCGATGCGCTGTTTCTTCTCGTTCAGGAGTTCGATATCGCCCCGGATGCCGATGATTTCCTGGTTGATCTTCTCGACCTGGTTTTTTAGGTCCTTGATGCCCTGCTCCTTTTCGCGCCTGGAAAGCCGCAGGTCTTCCTGAATCACTTTTTCCGCGCTCAGGCTCTCATCCAGAGTGTTGAAGTAGCGTACGTTCTGCTGGATCTCGTTGGAGTACAGGAGGAGCCCTAGGGCTTCGACGCTTTTCTGTTTTTCGGCTAGAATTATTCCCTGTTGCTTTTCGATCTCGTCAATTCGGGCTTTGACGCCTTTCATTCCCTCGACGAGATTGCGTGAGCGTTCTTCCGATATCTTCAGTTTGTTGCCGGCGGCGACGATCTCTTGCCGGCACTTGTCGATCTCGATTTCCTTGGACTGGATATCGAGGCTCTTGGTCTTGATGCCGTTTTCCTTGGCCGCGATCTGGGTCGCGATGCCTTTGATCTCGACGTCGATCTTCCGGTCGAGTTCGCCCTTGAGGTGTTGGAAGAGCGAGTTCAGGATCGCCCGGGCTTTCTCCGTCTCCTCGCTTCGAAGGCTAACCCGAACCAGTTTGGTATCCCGCAGGTTTTGCGCCTTCAATTTGGGGAACTTCCTCGGGTCCAGGTTCAGTTCGGCGCCGATCAGCCGGTTGTAGGATTCCTCATTGATCTGGCCCGCGATCTGTTTGGGATCCATGACCACGACCTCCGCGAAAGCTCCTTGCTCGGTCTGAACGAAGAACTTGCTCGGAAGGATGATGGCGTCGACTTCCCATTTGTGCGGGATGAGGAAACTGACGATGCCCACGATCAAGGCGAGAAGGACAGTGGGAACGATGATGAGCCACCGCCGTTTCCAAAGAACGTTGAGGTAATCAATTAGTTCGATTTCGTTTCCGAAGTCATCCATAGAAACCTCGTTTTTTAGATACCAGCGTTAAGGAAATTATGATAGGCGACTCGCTCTCCGGAGCGAGCACCGATGCCTAATCTGTTTGTTCACTTCTTTTCTAACATCACGCACGTCATTCGATAACCTGAGTAATCCTCAATTGAAGCTCGCCCGACCTTGAGCCAGCTCCCCTCGGGAAGGTAAGTCGCACAGGCAAAAGCTGTCGACGCCTCGACCGTCTCCTTCATCTCGCCTTCCGAAAAGAAATGGACTGTAAAGCTGCTATAGATCCGAGGCATGGCCGTGATGGTCGCCCGGACGATCGCCATAGCCAGTTCCTCGAGCTTGGGACCTGCAGGCTTCTCGGCGACGGCCACCCAAAAGAACTTGTGACGGGGCGATTCCCCAAGAGCCTCGGTCTTGAGAACGCGGAAGCGGAGGCCTACTTGAGCGGCGAGCTTCTCCGCGTCAATCTCCGCCGCGACGGACGCTCCCTGTTGTTTCTTCGCCCCAGTCGGGTGTCCAGCTTCTGCTTCCTTTCGGCATGCGGGAACCGCAAAAAGGATGACGAATGCTAGAACCGGAACCCAGTGTGGTCCGTATCTCTTCATCTCCCCCCCTTTTAGATTAATGATTCGACCTCGCCTCACGTCACCCACGCAAGGGACGTCATGAAGTTTCACGAATGCGCTTATTGAAGACCTTTGTCACCTTCTATTCAGGCCCGTATGAAACTGAATCGGGGCCTCATTCAAGCCATGCTACCGCCCTTCCAGCCGTTGGCTGCTGGGAAACGCCTTTCCCATCACGCCTCTTAATCCGTCTGCTTCCCCTCGCCGCTGAGGAGCGGGCTGAACAGGATCAAGCCAGGCAATAATTCGGAGTGAACACGGCAGTCGCATCCAACGGGTCACTCCGTACCGTACTCTCTGTTTTCCAATTAGAGAGCCTGATTATTGATCAGTTGTAAGGATACACGACGATAAGAATTAAAGAGGATCATGCCATTAGGGAAGGTGAATACACCCTTATTAGCATAGGCAAACAGCACGAATCGGAAGATGTCTTCTTTTTTCTCCCCACTGCGGGCAATTATAACCATTGGCCCAAAGCGAAGTCAACCCCCCGAATCGCGCCGGCTATAATCTTACCGTGAGGGATATCATCTTGCCACTTAAGAATCTTACCGTAGGTAGACAAGTGGAGGGGATCCTGGATACCCTGGCTTCTTTTCTTAAGGAGGCTCGGGTATGGATCTTCACAGTCGGAGGGAGCTGATGGATGCTACCTGGAAACGCTATCGTCAAGCCTCGAAAGCGGGGAAGACTCGGATCTTGGATGAATTCTGCAAGGCCACCGGGTATCATCGCAAGTACGCCATTGGCAGGATTAGCCGGTTCGAGGAATGTGGGGGGCCGAAACGTCCTTTTCGTCGGAAAAGGAAACGGCTCTACGGTGCGGAGCTCATGAGAGTCGTCGAGAAGATCTGGGAGGAGGCGGGCTATCCGTGGTCAGTGCGGCTGAAAGCGATCCTGGCCCTCTGGCGGCCCTGGATCCGGAAACGATACTCGTTAACTTCTGGGCAAGAAGTTCTGCTTCTTCGGGTCAGCCCCCGGACCATCGACCGGGCGTTGCAGGGCAAGAAGCGGGAGTTAAGGCGGCGGATCTATGGACGGACCAAGCCGGGGACCCTGTTGCGGCATCAGATCCCGATTAAATGCGAACACTGGGACGTCCAGACGCCGGGGCACTTGGAGCTCGACACCGTTTCCCACAGCGGGGAGAACGCCAGTGGGACCTTCGCCTTTTCCTTCAACCTGACCGATATCGGCTCAACCTGGGTGGAAACGCGGACAGTCCTGGGGAAGGGCGCTGCCGGGATCCGGGACGCCTTCGAGCAGATGAGCAGAGAGCTGCCGTTTAATGTCCTGGCCATCGACTCCGACAACGGCTCAGAGTTCATCAACGATCAGATGGTCCGCTACTGTGACGGGCAGGACATCACCTTTACCCGAAGTCGGCCCTACAAGAAGGACGACAACGCCCATATCGAGCAGAAGAACTGGACACATGTCCGAAAGCTGATCGGCTGGGACCGATATGACACGCCCGAAGCCATCCGCGCCATGAACGACCTCTTCGGCAACGAGTTGCGGCTCTCTATGAATCTTTTCCAGCCGTCGGTCAAGCTGATCCGAATCGTGCGCAAAGGCTCGCGCAAGACCAGGAGATACGATCTCCCCCAGACCCCTCTCGACCGGCTCGCCGCCATGCCCGGCGCGGATCGGGCGAAAGTCGAGAGTCTTCTCGAGTTGAGAGTCCGATTGAATCCGTTCGAGCTGGCCGCCGTCATCCGCCTCAAGCTTGACCGCATCTGGAGGCTCCGCTCTGTCCATCCGCATTCGGCAGCAAAGAAGGCAGCGGATACTTCTGAGATGGAGATTGCTCGTACCCTGTCCAGGGCTCTCGGAGCAACAATCGTTAATCAAACGAGTCCCAGTAACTCCCTAACCCGAGCCTCTCTTGGGTAAGATTCTTATGTGGCAAGACGATAGACTCTTCGGTAAGGTTCTTAAATGGCTTGACAGGCCCCCCTGCCCGCTAGGCCCTCACCCAAAAAACAAGCCCCTAAATGGGCAAACTTCTTTATTTTTCAGGATTAGGCAAGATCAGGAGCTGGGAATTAAGATTGGGGCACATTTTAAGGAAAGTGGCTTGGGCAAATAGAAAGAGTGGACGGTGAGACTCTGATAAATGGTCGGATTGACGGCGCCTGCATTTTTTTTAGAATTTTGGTCCCCGTCTCATCCCTTTCTCGATCTCGGAGCGTTCGACCTTGACCAGGATCGGCCTTCCATGGGGGCACAAAGAAGGCCGGGAGGTCCTGAAAAGCTCCCGGACAAGATAATCCATCTTTTCCCAGGAAAGCGGCTGGTGGGCTTTGATCGCCGTTTTGCAGGCTAGAGTCGCCAAGAGTCTTTCTCTTCGGTCGATTGCCTTGCCCTCTTTCATCTCTCCCAGGACCGCCAAAAAAATCTCCTGTGCCTCTTCTTCTTTGAGGATGTCGGGGTACTCGACGAGCGCGTAGCTCCGGCCGCCCATCGGTTGGATGCGAAACCCGGCTCCCTCAAGCTCGGCCTGGTTGTCTTCGAGAGCCAGGGCCTCAGGAGGCGAAAGATCCAGGAGCGGGGGGACGAGAGGCATTTTGCGGGGCCAGCTCCGGCGCGAATCTATCTCTTTGTACTTATCGAACAGAACCCGCTCATGGGCATTGTGCTGGTCGATGACCAGGAGGCCTTCCTCTCCTGTGGCCACGATGTAAGTATCCAGATACTGTCCCAGGACTTGAGGATGAGATCCGGAATCGGCGGCCGGCGCGGGAAAAAGTTCGGGCCGGTCTTCTTTTCCCTGCCGTGGCGAACTAAAGTCGTGCCGCCCGGCCGCGTCCCTGACCCAGCTTTCCGGTCGTTCTTCCCGCTCGGCCGGATAAACCTCCCTGAATCCTTTGTCCTTGAGGAGCGATCTTTCCAAGCATCTCAGGATCAGGTGGAAAACGAGCTGAGACTCCTTAAACCTGACCTCTGCCTTGGCGGGATGAACGTTGACGTCCACGTCGGAAAAGGGAAGTCTGAGGAAAAGAAATGCCTCGGGAAACTGATCCTTTTCCAATGAACCCCGAAAGGCCTGGTTAAGAGCTGCCTGCAGAATCCTGTCTTTGACCGGACGCCGGTTGACGAAAAAGAACTGATGGGCCCGGTCTTGCCTCCCCGAAGGAGGGCGGGACGCAAACCCCCGGACATCATATCCCTGCTCCTCATGCTGACACTCCATCAGTCGCTCCAGGACGGCTCGCCCGTAGAGCTGAAATATCCTCTCCCGGGCGCCGGCCACGGCCGGACAATTCAAGATTTCTCGTGTCCCCTGGAAAAGTGAGAATCCGACTTCCGGATAGGCCAGGGCCACAAAGGTCAAATACTTGACGGCGAGCCCGAGCTCGGACCTGTCCGAACGCAGAAACTTCTCGTCTCGCCGGAAGGTTGAAGAAGAGATCCCGGACCTCGACGGTCGTTCCCTGAGGAAAGGCGATGTCCGAGACTTTCAAAACTCTCTCCCCTTCCCGCTCAATCTGGGTGCCCTTCCCCTCTTTCCCGTCAGAGGTTCTCAAGACAAGGCGGGAGACGGCCGAGATGCTGGCCAGGGCCTCACCGCGGAATCCGAGTGAAGAGATTCTCCACAGGTCTTCTTCGGTCGAGATCTTGCTCGTCGAGTGGCGTTCAAAACAGAGGAGTGCGTCTTCCCGGCCCATCCCGCAGCCGTTATCAATGACCCTCACCAGGGCCTTGCCGCCACTGGCCAGGTCTACTCTCACCGCGGAGGCTGCTGCGTCAAGGGAATTCTCCACGAGTTCCTTGATGACCGAGACAGGCCGTTCGATGACCTCGCCGGCGGCAATCTTCTGAGCGATTTCCGGAGGAAGGAGATGGATCGTATTCATAGCGTCGTCCCTCTTTTAAGAAACGACCTTCCCTGTGGTCTCTCTGGAGCCGGCCTCGGTGATAAGAACCCGGACGGACTCCCGCACCGGAGCGGGTGTGGGAGGGGCCAGCACCTTTATATAGTTGGAAGTTAAAACTTCGGTCCGGTTTCCTTTCTTGCTGATAACGATCCCCGGACAAACCTTGCCCACAAAATCCTTGCGGAAGGCCCCGTTCTTCTTCCGGGACATCTCCCGCAGAAATTTTGAACGTTCCTTTTTGACCCTGTCGCCAACCTGAGGCAGACTCGCTGCCGCGGTCCACGACCGAGGCGAATAAGAGAAAACATGGAAATAGGAAAGCGGGGATTCTTCCAGGAACCGGCTCAACGCATCAAAATCTTCATCCTCTTCTCCCGGAAAACCGACGATGATGTCCGCGCCGAGAGAGGCTTCAGGAAAGCGGGCTCTCAGGGAAGCCAGCAATTCCCGGAAATCCTCGGAGCCGATTCTCCGGCCCATCCTCTCCAGGATCCGGCGCGAAGCATGCTGAAGAGAAAGGTGAAAGTGAGGGCAGACCTTCGAACTCGCGCCAAGCGCCCGCAACCATTCCGGCTTGAGAAAACGGGGGTCGAGGGAGCTCAGCCGGACTTGCTTCAACCCTTCAACCTCCTCAAGGGCCAGAAGAAGCTCGGGGAGGGAGCTCCGGGGTTCAAGGTCGATCCCGTAGGAGCAGAGATGAATTCCCGATAGAACGATTTCCCTGTATCCCTGGACAGACAGCGCCCCCGCCCGGGCCAGAGCCTCCCGGAAGTCGAGGCTCGAGCTCTTTCCCCGAACGTGAGGAATGATGCAGTAGGTGCACCTGAAATCACATCCGTCTTGGACTTTCAAGAGAGCCCGCGATTTATAGGGTAGAATTTGGCCTGATTTTTCGGGCCGGAGATGAGACAGGACCCTGCTGGCCAAAGCCTCTTTCTCGGCGTTCGGAAACACCAGCCAGACCTGGGGGATGTTCCCGAATTCCTCTCGGGCCCGTTCGACGTAACATCCCGTCAGGATCAACCTGGCGGAGGGATTTGCGCGCCTCACCTGATTGATAAATTTTCTCACATCCCTATCGGCCCGGCCGGTCAGGGTGCAGGAATTGACGACAACGAGGTCGCTGCGGCCGGGATCGTTTTCGAGTTTTAGCCCGTGGCTCTGAAACTCGGCGGCCCAATTGAAAGCTTCGGCTTGATTTACCCGGCAGCCGAAGTTGCGGATCAGGAAGGAGGTCATAGATTCTTCTGGATTTTGCGGGAGCTCGCTTCGACCTGAGCGGCCATCTTAGCTCTATATTTCTGAAGCCTCTTCCGGAGCGCCGGCTGCTTGAGACTCAGAATTTCGACGGCCAGAAGAGCCGCGTTGGCCGCTCCCGTCTTGCCCAGTCCCATCGTGGCCACCGGAATGCCCTTCGGCATCTGGACCGTTGAGAGGAGAGCATCCAGCCCGTTGAGGCCAGGGCTCTCAACCGGGACACCGATCACGGGACAAACCGTGTGCGCCGCGACCACACCGGCGAGATGGGCCGCCTTCCCGGCAACGGCGATAAAAACATCCACTCGTTTTTTCTCAGCGGATCTGACCAAGCGCAGGGTCCGGTCGGGAGAGCGGTGAGCCGAGGTCACATCCAGGGAGAAAGGGGATTTCGAATTCTCTGAGGACTCCCAAGGCGTCTTTGACCACATCGTAATCTGATTCGCTGCCGATCAGGATCGCAACGCTCATCGCTTCTCCTCTCTATTAGCGCCAATGTCACGGCGGTAGTGCATCCCCTCAAATTGGATCAGGGAGATGCCTTTATAGATGTGATCCATGGTCGCGGCCAGGGTTTCCTCGGACGCGCAGACTCCCAGGACCCGGCCGCCGTTGGTCAGATACTGTCCATTCTCAAGCTTGGTCCCGGCGTGGAAGGTCGTCAACCCCGACATTTCCGAAGCTTCTTTCAGCCCCAGTATGACCTTCCCGGTTTCGTATTTCTGCGGATAACCTCCCGCTGTCAGGACGACGCAACCGGACGGCTTACGGCTCCATTGGACCTCTTTCCCCAGGACGTTTTCTTCGACGACCGAAAAAAGCAACTCCACCAGATCACTTTCCAGGCGCAGCATTTGGGGCTGCGTCTCGGGGTCTCCGAAGCGGCAGTTGTATTCTAGAACCTTGGGGCCATTGTCGGTCAGCATCAACCCGACATAGAGGACTCCCTTGAACTTCCTGCCTTCCTCCAGCATCCGGGTGACGGTCGGAAAAACGATCGTGTTCATGACTTCGTTGAAGAGGCCGGCCGAAACAAAAGGAGAAGGCGAAATGGCGCCCATCCCGCCTGTGTTCAAGCCCCGGTCTCCGTCATAGACCGCCTTGTGATCCATGGTCGTAACCAGGGGCTGGACCTTGGCCCCATCGGAGAGAACGATGAAAGTGACCTCTTTCCCGCGCAGATACTCCTCGATCAGGACGCGCAGACCGGCGTCTCCGAATTTTCGCTGGACGAGCATCGACGTTACCGTCTCTTCGGCCCTTGAGAGCGTGTGGCAAATAACCGCCCCTTTGCCTCCGGCCAGTCCGTCAGCCTTAACGACCACGGGAAACGAGAATTCACCACTGGCGAGTATCTGCTTGGCTCTCTCCATCGACTCGGCGACCCGGAACCGGCCTGTCGGGATTCTGTGACGGTCCATGAATTGCTTGGCGAAAATCTTGCTTCCCTTCGAGCTCCGCGGCCTTCTTGTTCGGGCCAAATATCCGCAGTCCTTGGGACTCAAAGCGGTCGACGATTCCCAGGGTCAGAGGAAGCTCGGGGCCGACGACGGTCAAATCGATTCTCTCTTTGAGAGCGAAGTCCGACAGCCCCTGAATGTCCGAGTCTTTGATCGGAACATTCTCGGCGATGGTTGCGGTCCCGCCGTTCCCGGGCGCGCAGAAGAGCTTTTCGAGGTGGGGACTCTGGGAGATTTTCCAGGCAAGAGCATGTTCTCTTCCGCCGGCGCCGACGATCAGTATTTTCATGGTCAATTCCCCTTCGTCTTATTTGGCAACATTCTGACAAAAAAGCTCCCTGCCGTCAACCAGGAGCCGCGGCCGAGCCTCAGAGATTCCGGGTCAGGTTTTCCTGAAGACGGGCCGCAAAATCGGATTGGGGAAAAACGCTCTTGACGATCCTGGCTGCCAGGGGAATCCCTTCTTTAAGGGGAAGGCAGAACTTCATCTCGAGGAAGTTCTGCCGGAATTTTTTCACCTCGTCCTTGACCTTTTTATTCCGGATCACGACCTCCGCCAGATGCCCGGCCAGGACCTCAAAGTCATTCTCGGCCATCCCGAAACGGGTCATCTCCTGGACACCCATCCTGATCCCGCTCGGGACGAGGAAGGTCTCATCATCGGGCAGCGCCTGGTAGTTGGTCACGATGTTGTTCTCTTCCAGGCGCCGGGCGATCTCCTGTCCCGGGCCGAAGGATTTGACCCGGATGAGGACCTGGTGCGTCTCCGTGAAGCCATCGGCTTCGTCACCCTCGACGGGAATGCCTTTTGCTTTCAGGGCGCGGGCAAATGCTTTGGCGTTTGCTCTGACTCTGGCCTGATAATCATCTTTGAATTCATTCATCTCATAGGCGGCCATGAGGAGAGCGAGAAGAGTCCCCAGGTGATGATTGCTGGTCGATCCCGGAAAAGCCCTGCCTTTGATGTCCAGCCAGAGGTTTCGCAGCGGTGAGCCGGCCGGGAAATTGCCGACCACGAGCCCACGCTGGGGGCCAAAAAACGTCTTGTGAGTGCTTCCGGTCACGATATCGGCTCCCTCGTTCAGGGGCGCCTGGAAAGCGCCATAAAGCCCGAGCACGTGGGCCATATCGAACATGATGACCGGCCGTTCTTTCCAGCCCGCGACCAGGCCGGCCACAAACCGGACAGGCTCCTGGTAGATAAACATGCTCTTCCCGAAGACGATGAGTTCCGGCTTGGAACCTTCGAGCAGCCCGGCCAGTTTCTCCAGGTCCGGTTTATAGGGATTGTCTCCGAGAACGGGGAAGTTGAGGACGTGCTCTTTCGCCGTCTTTGGGTCTTCCTCGACATAATTGAAAAGGGCTCCCATGGGCTGAGAGCTGAGGTGCCCTCCCTTGGTCAATTCGTTATTCATCACCAGCCGCATCCTCCGGCTCAGCTGGCCTTCGGCCCGATTCCGGTTGATGAACTTCACCATCCCCTTAAAGACGACTTCATTGGCCATTTGGCCGCTGATGGGCCTCAATTCCACATCCGAGCATCCGAAGTAAACCCCCAGCTCCCGCTGCGCTTCTTTCTCGACTTCCCTGATGAAATCGATCCCCTGATAAAAATAGACCTCTTCCCCTTTCATCGTCCGGTGCTCGGCGTAGCGGCCGGAGGGGTCGGAGATCTCGCACATCTTCACTAACAGGGAGGGAGTTGTCTCCGAGGGGATCAGGTTGAAGGACTCCTTTTGTCTCCAGAGGTTGTTTCCCTCGATCTTCCGGGTGAGCGATTCCATTTTTTCATAGAATGTCGGCATGCTTCCCTCCTCGGCTAGAGCTTAAGCTTCCCCGCCTCGATCAGGCCGATCTTTTCGATGCGTCTTTCGTGGCGGCCCCCCTCGAACTCCGTGTTCAGCCAGACCTCGACGATCGGGATCGCTTTTTCAACGGCGATCACCCTCCCGCCCAGCGTCAGGCAATTGGAGTTGTTGTGACTCCGGCTCACGCGGGCGGTGTATTCATCCCAACAGGGAGTCGCCCTGATTCCTTTGAACTTGTTGGCCACGATGGCCATGCCCAATCCCGTCCCGCAGAACAAGATCGCGCGGTCATATTCCCCGGCCAAGACTCGTTCCACGGCCAGAGCGCCAAAATCCACGTAGTCCACCTTTTCTCCGGGTCCTGAGCCGAAATCGTGATAAGGAATTCCTTTTTGGGTGAGGTATTGAGTGATTGCGATTTTTAAATCATAGCCCGCGTGGTCTGAGGCGACAGCGATCTTCATCTTCCCTCCGTGAAAGGATTTTGGCTCGTGGCCGTTCGGGAAAGGCGGACAAACACGTTTTAAGGTTTCTGGCTTTCGATGAATTTTGCGGCCTGGGAGAGCACTTCCAAGGCTTTCAGGACCACCGGGTCTGCCTTCCGATAGGCCCTCATGCCCTCCTCGGCGCCAAAGACAGCGGAGGCAACCTCGCGCATGATCTCCCGCTTGATCTCTCCTTCGGCTTCGTTGAATTTCTCAGGGGCGAACTCGATTTTGAGGGACTGGACATAGGACTTGAAATCCTCGACCATCTCGGGAGTCACGACAAAATCGGGGCTGAGGAGGAGCTTTTCTGAAGAGGCTTCGGCCGGGCCTTTTTCTTCTTTGGGGAAAACGTACTTCTTGGAAAGCGGGGTCAGATGAGAGGCAAATTTCAGGCCGTAGCTAAAAAACGCTCCCCTGAACGTGAGCTCCGCGGTCAGAGGCTTGACCGAGCCTTTGACCTCGTAATCGGGCGTGATTCCGCCCTGGCCCAGGACCTTCCGCCCCTTGAGCGTGTACCTCACCTCACGTTCTCCGACCGGTGGAGTGCTCTTGTTCATCAGGTAGTCTTCGATGTGGCTGTAATCCCTCTGGATGGACCTCCCGCTCGGAGTGTAATACTTTCCCGTCGTCAAGGCGACGGCAACGTTCGGTCCGAGGGGAAAAACCGTTTGGACGAGTCCCTTTCCCCAAGAATCCTCACCGACGATGAGGCCGCGGTCATTGTCCATGACCGCGCCGGCCACGATTTCCGAGGCACTCGCGGTGCCCTGGTTGGTCAGGACGACCAGCGGAACTTTCTCATACTGGCCCTCGCGGATAGCAAAAAATTCCTTATCATAAGCCTTGTTGCGACCTTTGATCGAAACAATCTTGGCTCCCCGGGGAAGAAATTCGTCCGAGACCTCAACGGACTGAAAAAGAGGACCCCCGGTATTATATCTCAGGTCAAGGATCAGGGATTTCATCCCCTGGCCGCGAAGGGAGACCAGTTTCTGCTCCAATTCCTCGTCGGTTGTCTCGGCAAAATTCCGGACAAAGACATAGCCGACTTCGCCCTGAAGCATAAAAGCATAGGAGATGCTGTAGAGAGGGATCTCGCCCCGGATAACCGTGAGCTCCAGCGGCTTTTCCAGCCCCTCCCGAACGATGGTGACGTTAACCTTGGTCCCCTTCTCCCCCCTCAGCTTTTGCATGGCATCGAAGCTCGACAACGGCTTCGTGCTTTCGCCGTTGATGCGGGAGATGACGTCCCCCGGCTGGATGCCCAGCCGCCAGGCCGGAGTCCCCTCGACCGTGGAAAGGACGACGATCCGGTCCTCTTGTTTGGTGATCTGAATTCCCAGACCGTAGAATTTGCCCGTAAAATCTTCCCGCATCCTGGCGAAATTTTCCGGGTCGAGAAAATAAGAATGCGGGTCGAGCGTCTCCAGGGCTCCCCGGATGGAGGCATAGATGAGCTTTTCGCTGTCCACGGGCTGGTAGTAGTTTGACTCGATGACCGAGATGATCGAAGAGACCTTTCCCAGGGAATTCGTCCACTCGTCCCCCACGGCCGCCGGGAAATGGAGGAACAGAGGAAGCCAGAACAGGATCAAGGCTATTCTTTTCTTCATCTTAGGCGTTTCTTTTGAGAATTCATCTTATCAAAGCGCCCCCGGCTTGTAAAGCTCTTATTGACTTATCCAGGTTAAAAAGCTATAGTTTTTATGCAGGAACGAGGCGCAGAGACAATGTTTGGCAATATAGGCTTTCCTGAACTTCTCATCATCTTGACGATCGCCCTCCTCATCTTTGGGCCCAAGAAGCTGCCCGAAATCGGGAAGTCTATAGGCAAGGCCCTCCACGAATTCAAGAAGACCTCGGAAGAGATCAAGGGCAAGATCGAAAGCGAAATCCAAGCCGAAGAATTCAAGAACATCGGCCAAGATATCAAGAAGGACATCAGAGGGGATGAGGAAGGGAAAAAAATCTCCTGACGAGATGACCTTCCTCGAACATCTCGAAGACCTCCGGAAAAGAATCTGGTATTCGTTCGTAGCCATTTTCGTCGTCATCATCCCCGCCTGGATGCTCAGCAAGAAATTCTTTGAGATCCTGGCGCGCCCGGTGTCCCAATACCTCCCCCAAGGGACCAAGTCGCTGGCTTTTACCACCCTGACGGCGCCTTTCATGCTCTACATGAAAGTCTCTTTCCTCGCGGCCATTTTCGTCACTTCTCCCTTCATCTTTCTCCAACTCTGGTATTTCGTCGCGCCCGGACTCTACCAGAAGGAAAAAAAATACGTCATTCCCTTCGTCCTTTTCACGACCGTTTTTTTTGCCCTGGGAGCGCTCTTCGGCTATTTCGTCGCCTTCCCCTTCGCCTGCAAATTTTTCCTCAACCTGGGGTCTGATTTCCAGCCGGTGATTACGGTTGACCAGTATTTTGGCCTCGTCGTCAAACTCCTGCTTGGGATCGGCCTGATCTTTGAGATGCCGACGCTGGTCTTTTTCCTCTCGAAAATGGGGATCGTGACCTCTCGCTGGATGATCAGGAATTTCAAGTACGCCATACTGGCGATTTTCGTCATCGCCGCAGTCCTGACTCCCACTCCCGACATGATCAATCAGAGCATCCTGGCCGTCCCCATGATCGCGCTCTATGGCTTAAGCATCTTGATCGCCCTGATCTTCGGAAAAAAGAAAAAGCCGGAGGTGACGGCGGAAGAGGAGAGCACCGCCGGCTAGGATGATCGCCAAAGAGAAAGTCATTCTCCGTCGCGTCCCCGAATATAACCCTGCCCTGATCGAAAAAGTCGTCACCGAGGGGCTGGCCGAATTCGGCCTGGAAAGCCGGGTTCATGGCCGGATCACCATAAAACCCAACGTCGTCATGTCCCACCCCAAGGTGACTCCGTCGGCCTACACCCGGGCGGAGTTCCTCGACGGCCTGTTGCGGAGCCTCGGAAAAACCAAATGCGGCGACCTCGAGATGGCCATCGCCGAAAAATGCGGCGTCGGCATCCCCACCTCCAGGATGTTCAGACGGGCCGGCTATTATCAATTGAAAAAGACCCACCCCGTCCGTCTCGTCCCGATCGAGGAAGCCAGAAAGAGGACCGTCGCTCTGGCCAAGGGAAAAATTCATTCTGACATCAAGACGGCCGAGGAAATCGCCCGGCGCGATTTTCTCATCTACACTCCCAAGCTCAAAACCAACTCCCTGACCCAGGGAATCACCGCGGCCATCAAGCTCAACATCGGCATCCTCTGCGACCGGGAACGGATGTGGAATCACAACTACAACCTCGACGAAAAAATTGTCGACCTTCTCGAAGTCGGCTATCCGGATTTTATCGCCACGGATGCCATTGAAATATCCAGCGGCGGAAATCATCTCACCCAGCACGGCCGCCCGCTCGGACTGGTCATCATGGCCCGCAATCCGGTGGCCCATGACGCCGTCTGCGCCCGGATCCTGCATCTTGAGCCCGAGGCCATTCACCACCTTCGCCTGGCCCACGAGCGGGGTTACGGCCCGCTCGACCTCGAGGAGATTGAAGTCGTCGGCGATGTCACTCTCGAAGAGGCCCGGGAAAAAACGAAGACCATGGAGACCGGGTTGATCCGGGTCGACGAGGTCGACTGCGGAATCAAGGTCATCTGCGGCGAGCCCTACTGCCGGGGCGGATGCCACGGCCTGTTTCTCGACTGGCTGTACATGATCAAAGACCGGAAGCCCGAGCTCTGGAAAAATCTCCCGCCCTGGACCGTGGTGATCGGAAAATATGCGGGAGACGTCGACGCCCGGAAGCTCATGATCATCGGGGCCTGCTCTGAAATCCAAGGAAAAGTCCGCGCCCGGAGAGCCAAAAAGATCAAGGGCTGCCCGCCCAAGCACAAGGATCTTGTTCTCTGGTTCTTTCTGAAAGCAAGGATCCTTAACCCGCTTTTCAGGATGGACCTGATCTACGACGGTTACCTCTGTTTGTTTTTCAGCTGGTGCCGAAGACTCCTCAAAGGGAGATTGTAGTGCCGTGAACGGACACATGCTCATAGGCAACCGGCGAGTCGAAACCGCTCAGAAAATCCCGTCGATCAACCCCGCGACCCTCGAGGTGAACGGCGAGGCCAGCCTCGCTTCCTCGGATGAGTGCCGGGCCGCCGTGGAAGCAGCCCGGAAAGCTTTCCCAATCTGGCGGGAGTTGCCTCAGGCGGAAAAGAAGAAGATTTTTCTGAGGGCCAAGCGCATTCTCCTCGATCGCAGCCGCGAAATCGCGGAGCTCATCACCCGCGAGAAGGGTTCCCCCTACGCAGAATCCCTCGCCGTTGAGGTTTTCGCGGCTTTGGAAGCCCTGGATTATTATTCTAAGGACCTAGATAGGACGCTCGCGCCCAAAAAAGGCAAACACCACCTCGCCCTGCTCCTCCACAAAAAAAGCTCCTTCCATTTCCAACCGCTGGGTCCCACGCTGCTCATCTCGCCCTGGAATTTTCCCTTCCTCATTCCCATTTTTGATTCACTCAGCGCCCTGGCCGCGGGAAACACGCTCGTCCTTCGGCCGTCGACTCTGACTCCGTTCTCAGCCATTATGATCGGCGAGATCTTTGCCGCGGCCGGCCTGCCTCCGGGGGTCTTGAATATAGTGATCTGCCGGGTCCCCCAAGCCGAAGAAATGGTCACCAACCCACAGATCCAGACGGTCATGTTCACGGGCAGTGTCCCGACGGGCAAGAGGATCATGGAGCTGGCCAGCCGGAACCTCACCAACGTCACCCTGGAACTCGGGGGGAAAGACCCGATGATCGTCCTCAAGGATGCCGACCTTGAGAGAAGCTCCCGGGGAGCGGTCTGGGGCGCTTTTATGAACGCCGGCCAAAGCTGCGGCTCGATCGAACGCGCCTATGTCGCCAGGGAGGTCATAGACGAATTTACCGAGAGGGTCCTGGACTTGACCCGAAAACTCAAAGTGGGAAATCCGCTCGAACCCGGCACCGACATGGGCCCGATGGCCAGCCTCGGCCAGCTCCGGGTCGTGGAAGACCATCTGGCCGATGCCCAGGCGAAAGGAGCGCAGCTTCTTTACGGCGGCAAAAGGGTGGGGGATCTCCCCGGCCATTTCATCCTCCCCGCCGTTCTGACGGGTGTCGACCATTCGATGAAGATCATGAAAGAGGAGACCTTCGGACCGACACTCCCGATCATGACCTTCAGCGAACCGGAAGAGGCGTTGGCCCTGGCCAATGACAGCGCCTATGGGCTGACCGCTTCGGTCTGGACCCGGAACAAAAGCTCCGCAGCCTGGCTGGCCGAGAGGCTCGAAACGGGGACGGTGACCATAAACGACCACATGATCACCTTCGCCGAGCCCAGGGCCATCTGGGGCGGCATCAAGCAGACAGGGCTGGGCCGCTCGCACGGCCCCTACGGGCTTCATGATCTCGTCAACATCAAGTACGTGAGTCACGACTACGCCAAAAAGAAGACTCAGCTGTGGTGGTTTCCCTACGATCTGGGTATGGCGAAATTCATGGAAAGGTCGCTGGCTTATTTCCATCACGGACGAATGCGAAACAAGACGCTCGCCCTCTTTTCCCTGCTCCCCCACCTGCCTCGGATCAAGAGGGGCAGCCCTCTCCTGAATTTGGTCAAGAGCTTACCGCGGCTGTTCGGGAGATGAAAATCAGAGCCAGGTTGATCGGCCTGACCGGGACCAACGGCTCGGGCAAGAGCGAGGTGGCGGAGTTCTTCAAAAAAAAGGGATACGCCTATTTCTCGCTCTCGGATGAGATCCGCGAGGAACTCGTCCGGCGCGGGGAAGCCCTCAGCCGGGATAACCTGATCAGGGTGGGCAACGAGCTCCGCGAGCGTTTCGGCCCGGACGTCCTGGCCCGGCGCGTCCTCGACAGGATCACCGGCCCGGCCGTGATCGACAGCATCCGGAACTCCAAAGAAGTCGCCTGCTTAAAGAAGCAGAGGGGGTTTGTCCTACTCGGCATCGACGCCGCCCTCGAACTGCGCTATGATCGGATCAGGGCCAGAGGACGCGACGAATCGGCGTCGACGCTCGAGGAATTTGCGGCCAAGGAGCGGGAAGAGATGGCCGGACAGGAGAACGGGCAGCAGCTGAAGGCCTGCCTGGAGATGGCGGATATCTTGATCATCAATGATGGCAGTCTGGCCGACCTTCATAAAAAACTGGAGGCGCTTCTATGAAGAAGGCGAAGAGAATTTCCAAGGACGCCTATTATCTCGGCATCGCCAAGGAGGTCGCCAAACGGAGCACCTGTTTTCGCCGCTCCATCGGCGCGATCATCGTCCGTGACGACCAGATCATCTCGACCGGATACGTCGGAGCTCCGAGAAAGACGAAAGACTGCTTGGAACACGGATTTTGCCTGAGGGACAGGCTCCGCATCCCCCACGGTCAGCGCTATGAGCTTTGCCGGAGCGTCCACGCCGAACAGAATGCGCTCGTCAACGCCGGCCGGGCGGGAGTGAGTCTGCTGGGCGGCGACATGTTTATTTACGGAAGCGTCGCCGGGACGGACGAACCGATCACCGCATTTCCCTGCTTCATCTGCAAAAAAATGATCGTCAACGCCGGCCTCAACAGAGTGGTCTGCTCGACTAAAGAGGGAAAGATGAAAATCCACTCGGTGAACGAATGGGCAAGGGCCTGGCAGGAAGCCGATATCATCGATGATGAGCAGCAATATGGGTGAGCCCTCGAGCCCGCCCAGATATTTCCTCCCGGGGCCGGCGCTGTTGGTCTTTATTCTCCTGATCGTTTTTCCATTCCCCTCTCGCGCATCGGTCTCGGGCGGGCAGGAGGCCTCCCAGCAGCCTGAACGGGGAGCGAGCCTTCTCAAGCTGCTGGGGATCACGGCGTCACCCGAATCGATCGATTACGTCCAGAACAAGACCCAATTTCAACTCCACAATCTGCTCACGGAACAACGGCATCCGAAGACCTGGAACCTGAGCGAAGTCCTTCACAAGGATGTCGCGGCGGGGTTGCGCATGCTCTTCTCGGTGGACGAGGATATCGTCAGGCGACTCGAAACCCTCGGCGCCCAAAGGGAGAGCTTGGAGCAGGCGACAGGAGCGATCCAGGCGGCTCTCCTGGCGGGCAACAAAATTTATATCTATGGCTGCGGAGCCACCGGCCGGTTGGCCAAACAGATGGAGAGTTCCTTTTGGCGCCCCTTCTGGAGAGAGGTCAAGGCCAACGAAAAGGTCTGGGCCAAACTCAGGCTTCGTCTCTCCGAGAATATCGAGGACGATCTCGTCGGAGAGATGACCGGCGCCGACCGCGCGCTGATCAGCTCGCTCGAGGGATTCGAGGACCTTCAGCTCATCGGCCGCCTTCAGCTGGCTGACAGGAAGATCAAAAAGGGAGACGTCGTCATCTGTGTCACGGAGGGCGGGGAGACCTCCTCGGTGATTGGGACGATTCTGGCGGCCCTTGACCAATGGAAGGGGGAAAAGGACTATGACCCCAAGAAGAGCCGCCAAAATCTGTATTTCGTCTATAACAACCCGGACGACCGACTGATCCCACTGGCGCGGAGCCGAAAAGTCATCGAGGAGCCTGGAATCACCAAGATCAACCTGACCACCGGACCTCAGGCCATCGCCGGCTCAACGCGAATGCAGGCGACGACCATAGAGACGTTCGTGATCGGGAATATCCTCGAGGTCGCGATCACCAACATTCTTAAAAACCTCCTCTCCGCCAAGGAGATGGCCAGGCTTAATTGCACGGATACGCGCCCGCTGGAAGAGAAGCTCGGGGATTTCGCCGCCATCCTCAAGGAGGTGGAGTCAAACGTCCCCGCGATCGCGCGTTTCACGGAGCTGGAGGCCCAAACATACGCCGCCGATCATTTCTCCACCTACTTCGCCCAGAAAGCGATGATCACCGTCTTCATCGACAGCACGGAGCGGAGCCCGACTTTCCGCCTCTATCCGCTTGATACAAATCGGGAGCCTAAGAGGAAATGCTGGATCCAGGTCTGGACCTCGGCGGCCAACCTGGACCAGGCCTGGCTGACTCTGCTTGGCCGGCCTTTTAGAGGGATCTCTCCCGACTTTTACAGGAAACCCTTCGAAGAGGAAATCGGCGATCCTTTCCTCCAAGCAAAGGCCCTGGAGAGTTTGAGCAAGGCCGGAGACGATCAAAAATCTCTCTATGATTTTTCCTGCGGGGATTTTAACTTGAAGAACCGGGGTCCTCAGAAAGGCGACCTCGGCGTGCTGGTCGTGATATCGCCTGAAGAAGAAGAACTCAGAGCCGCGGATTCGGGCTTTCGAAAATTCATCCGCCTCTTCTCCCAGAACAACGCCAAGCTCGTCCTCGCCCTGTTCACGGACAGACCCGCTAAAGAGATGGAGCCTCTTCTCTCCGCTCTCCCGGCCAATCGCATCGTCCTCAACGTCGCCGAACATGGAGACCCTTTCGGCCTGAAGCAGCAGATCGCCCTCAAGATCATCCTCAACGCCCATTCCACCGCGGTCATGACCAAACTGGGCAGGGTCATCGGGAATACAATGACCAACGTCAGCCCCAGCAACCTGAAATTGATTGGCCGCGCCACCTATCTCATCCAGTCGCATGTCAACAGCGTCCTCAGCGCTCCCCAGTGGGTCAGGACCCACGGCTTACGAAAGCCCATATCTTACGGCGAAGCCAACGCTGTTCTTTTTGAATCGATCGCTTTCCTCAAAGATAAGGCGGCCAAGGGGGCCCAAGCCGCTGAAGTGGCGTTGTCCATCATCCGAATTCTTGAAGCGCTTCGTCTCAATGCGCCGACCCCTTCGCAAGATGCTCTGGCCATCCTGCAAAAAACGGGGCTGGCTCACTACCTCGCAAATCTGGTGAGCAGTGAGCCGTGAGCACTGCGCAGTTAAATTATAAGCAAATAGCTCTTAATCCCCTTGCGCCTTACCGTTCACCGCTGACTGTTCTAAATATTTCGCATAGATGACTCGGTCGTCGCCCTTCTTGTAGAAATCCGGGATGCGCGCGACCTCGTGATATCCCAATCTCAAATAGAATCGCCGGGTCGGGTCATACTTTGGCTGAGATGACGTCTCGATGATGATCATCCGGCCGGATAATTCTCTGACCTTGTTTTCGACCCAGCCCACGAGACTCTTGCCATATCCCTTGCCCTGCTCGGCCGGAGCGACGGCCATCCAGTAGACGTCAAACGTCCCCTCGGTCAAGGACGTAGGGCCGTAGACGAGGTATCCGGACAGCACACCCCCCCGATTCTCAATGACCACGATGTCATAGTCCCCTTGCCCGGGCCGGTCGAGATAGATATCGATGATTTCCTCGGCGACCGCCAGTTCTTCCGGGGTGAACATCGCGGTTGATTTGAGGAGGGAGAGAACGGGACCTTTATCGGTGCTTCCCATCGAGCGGATCATGGCCGTTCTTTCTTCGCAGGGCGTTTTCAATCAGCACCTTCCAGAAATCCTTGTAGTCGATTTTCGCCGCTCCGAGCGCCCGCGCGTAACCCGCGTCCCGGCTGATGTCCGGGTTGGGATTGACCTCGAGAATGGAGAGCCGGCCGTCCTCCGCCATCCGGAAATCGACCCGCGCATAATCACGGCAGCCCAGGGCCTTAAAAGCGGCGACGGCCGTTTCCTGGAGCTTCTCCCGCAGAGCGTCATCGATCTTGGCCGGGCAGATCGGAGGGGTGCTGTCATAAAGGAAATGGTCTTGGAACCACTTGGCCTCATAGCTGCAGATCCGGGGATATGATTCCGGCATCCGGGAAAAATCGATTTCCGAAACCGGCAGCGCCTCGAGCCGCTCGTTCTGCAGGACGGCCACGTTGAATTCCCGACCCTCAATGTATTGTTCGACCAGGGCCGGTTTTTCGTACCGTTCGAGGATCTTCGTGATTTGCTTGCAGAGACTCTCCTTGTCTTTGACCACGGAGTCTGGATAGATCCCCAGACTGGCGTCTTCGGAGTTCGGCTTCACGATCAGCGGAAAGGGCAAGTCGACCGAATCCTCGCAGGAATTCACCGCCCGGCTGGGAGCTGTGGGCAGGTTGTTGGCGCTGAGGATCGCCTTGGCTTTCGATTTGTCCTGGCACAGGCCCAGGGTCTGGGAGACATTTCCGGTGAAGGGGATGGGCAGGAGCTCCAGCACGGCGGCGATGTTCGCTTCCCACTGCGGCTTTCCGTAGAAGCCCTCGCACAAGTTGATGAGGACGTCGAGTTCCAGCTCGGTGAGCCGGTGGAGAAATCCCATCAGGCTCTGGCGGAGAGGGATGATGGTGACCGAATAACCGAGGGAGGCGACGGCCAGGCAGACTTCTTCAGCAACCTGAGCGACCGACTCCTCGGAGACTCTTTCCTGATTCCGGCCGATCGTCGGCTCGTAGGCGTTGAAGGCGATGCCGACGCTGACGTTCCTGCTTTTCATAGCTTCATAGCGTACTGGGACGCGGCGGCCACGGCCCCGGGACGAACCGGCCTCTTGAGGCCGCAGCGGATAATGGCCTCGTCCACGACACGGTGGATGAGGGCCGAATATGAATAGCCCGCGGTGCGTGCGGCTTTGGGCATGCAGGAATTGTCATCCGGGTTTGGGAGAACTCCCGGCAGGGGATTGACTTCCAGGATATTGGGCTCGCCGCGCTCATCCAGGCGGATGTCGACGCGGCACCAGTCACGGATCCTCAGCACCACGCACGCCCGCGTAACCAGGTGCTCGATCCGGCGATGGAGGTCCTCCCCGATGTCCGCCGGGCAATTGAAGATTTTGAGCGGCTGCTCGGGTCTGTCCCAGATCCACTTTGCTTCATAGGAATAAATAGGCATCGCGCCGTCGGGCAGCATGCTGTGGTCGATCTCGACAATCGGCAGGATCTCGAGACCCGGGTAGTTGCCAAGCACACCGACGGTGAACTCGCGCCCGGGCAAGAAGCGCTCAACGATCACCGGCTCTTCGTAGAAGGCGATGACCTCGTGGATGCGGGCATAGAGCTCCCTCAGGTTGTGGACGACCGAATTGTTGCGGATCCCCTTGCTCGAGCCTTCATAGAGCGGCTTCACGATCGCCGGCAGGCTGATCCCTCTCGGAATCTCCAGCGGCGATTCGACGATCCAGAAGGCCGGGTTGGGAATTTTGTGAAAGGAGAGGATTTCTTTAGCGCGTGACTTATCGAGACAGATTCCGAGAGTCAAGGGATCAGAGCCGGTGTAAGGAATTCCGAGAAGCTCGCAGATTGAAGGAATGTGAGATTCGCGGTTCGGACCGTAGAGACGCTCAGCGATGTTGAAGACGAGGTGGGGCTTGATCCGCTTGAGACGGGCATACGCCTTGTCATCAGATTCGACGGGGAAAACTTGATACCGCTCTTCGAGAACGCTGCGGATGGCTGTGATTGTCTCGTCTGAATCGCATTCAGCGAGCAGATCGGGTGGAGGTTCTTCTTCCTCCCTCTTCTCTTCGAATTGCCGATGAGTCAACGACGCTGTCGCACCGTTTTTCGAGCTATAAAGGAGGGCAATTTTCATAGCTACCTTCTTACTTACACCTTAGATTTTCAAAACTTCCTAGCGTCGTGATCATTGATTAAAAACTTTTAGTCGCGCTCATGATTTGCTTTTCATAAAAAAATATATACCTTTTTTTAGAAATGTCAATAGTTTTTTTGCGAGCCAACACTTTTTTTTGTATTGAAGGAAAATTTAACACCACCCGTGGTGGCAAAAAAATCATGCAAGCAGGAAATGTGCCAACCAGTCTCCAGGCTCCCCCTTTTTTGAGAATTTATTTACGTCCCGAAGCATGATCGGAAAGCCAAATCATGGAGTCTCTTCACGCCTTTGCGATCATTGATGATTGTTCAATCCGCGGGTATCGCGTTAAAGCATAAAATTCGGATACAGATAATAGGACCTGAAGTCGAGTCCCCTCTTTTTTGCTTTCCGTTCCAGGGATCTCATGGCCGCCCGGTCTCCATCCGGGAAGATCTTAAAAAGAATCACCGCCCCCGAATCTGCGATCTCTTGCAGCCGAGTTATCGTCAGCCCGGTTTCCAAGTGAATGATCAGGTTGGCTCCGGCCCGCAGAGAGATTTTCGACGCGTCCAGAATCAAGTTGAGGTCAGACGCTTCGGAAAGACTCGAGTCGGAGAGATGGATCCAGGCTCCGTTCTGGGCCAGGTCTTTGATCCCCGAGTCAAGCGGACCGTGGTGGTAATAGATCAGCCGGCTTCCCCCTTTTTGCGCCTCGTGAGCGATCTCACCCAGTTGAGCGAAGTCCCGATTCTCTTCCTTATTAGAGAGGTGAACATAAATTCCACTCCTCCCCAGCTCCTTGAGGTCGGAGAAAGAGAGGGACCCTGGTTTTTGGGAAGACTCGAGGCCACGCCGCAAATGATGGGCCACAACTGCGTCTCCCCGCCGGCAGGCACTGCTCATGAGCGTGAGCTCTCGGGCGCCCGCGCCGGCTCCATCGGAAGTGTAAAGGTCGGCGCCTGCCTCTCCCAGCCACTCGAGCTCATAAACCGAAAATTTCCCGGTGACGATGAGGCCGAACCGGCCTCCGTTCTTTCGACAGGCCCTGATGCTTTCGAGGATCACCCCGAATTCCGACTGGTCATCGCGCAGAACCGTGTTCGTTCCTCGCTTGGCCCGATCCAGCAAATCGAAATCTCCTGTCTCCATTGTCTCTTTGGGAAAATTAATATATGCCCGGCCAAGACGGCTGTCAAGAAACCGCCTTGATCAGTGAGCGGTGAGCCGTGAGCACTGAGCAGTTAAATATGAGTCTCAGAATGCCCGGTCTCTTGTGTTTCTCGGCCGCTCGGCCTTCAATTGACAGTCGCTGTGGCCCCTCAGATCGGCAGGCGGCAAGACAGAGTTACTCCTCACGGATTTCAGTCCACGGCTCAGGGCTCACTTCTAGGCCCTTGCAAAACGGGTTTTTATCTTTTATCATCGAGCCTAGCGAGGGTCAAAGAGAGTGAAGAAGACCGTTGTTCTTTTTTCCGGAGGCATCGACTCGACGACGGCCCTCTATTGGGCCTTGTCCCGCGCGGACCGTGTGTTCCCCCTGACCTTTGATTACGGCCAGCGGCACAAGATCGAAATTCGGCTGGCGCGGAGATTGACCACGAAATTGGGACTTCGGCATATCTTTTTGAAGGTCGATCTCGGCCAGATCGGCGGCTCCGCGCTGACCGATAGGAAGATTCCTGTGCCCCGTGGCAGACTGACAGAACCCGTCCCCAAAAGAACGCCCGCGACTTACGTCCCCTTCCGTAACGGAGTCTTCCTCGCCCTGGCCGCCGCTTGGGCCGAAGCCCGCGGAGTCGAGGAATTGGTTTGCGGCTTCAATGTCATCGATTCTCCCAATTATCCAGACACGCGGAAGGCCTTCGTCAGGGCGATGGAAAAAGCGATCAACGCGGGAACCAGGGCCGCTTTCGGAGCGAAGCCCATCAAGATCATTGCGCCTTTCGTTAACCTCCGGAAGTCAGAGATCATCAAGCTAGGGATATCACTGGGCGCGGATTATTCCTACTCGGTGAGCTGTTACGCGGGCCAAGAGGTTCCCTGCGGGAGATGCTCATCCTGCCTGCTGAGGGCAAAGGCGTGGGACGAGGCCGGGTTGGGGGATCCTCTTCTATATCGTTTAGAAAAGGAGGGCCGAATATGAGCTGGATCCTAAGAGTCCAAGACAAGTTCTCCGCCGCTCATTTCCTCCGGGAGTACAAAGGGAAATGCGAGCACATCCACGGCCACACCTTCCGGGTTGAAGTCCAGCTCGAAGTGAACGAGCTCAACCAGACCGGAATAGGAATCGATTTTCTGGAGATCAAAAAGGCGCTCGCCCAAATTCTTCCCGACCACAAAAATCTGAACGAAGCCTACGGTTTTAACCCTTCGGCCGAAAACCTGGCTCGCCATTTTTACGGGGAGCTCAAAACCCATTTCCCGGTCAAGGCCGTGACCGTCTGGGAATCGGAAGATGCCGCCGCCACCTATTTTGAAGGTCAGTGAGATCTTCGCCTCGATCCAGGGGGAGGGCCTCCGCCAGGGTGAGCCGACGATTTTTGTCCGCCTGGCCGGATGTAACCTGAGGTGCTCTTTTTGTGACACTAAATACGCCTGGCGAGGGGGGCAAGACTTTTTTCTTGAGGAAATCATTGAGAAGATCAGGGGCATAAGGGCGCATTTTCCGGCCCGCTGGGTTTGCCTCACGGGAGGAGAGCCGCTCCTGCAGAGAGTCGAGAGGCTTGTCCGCAAATTGAAGACCGAGGACCTCATGGTTCAGGTTGAAACCAACGGGACGCGCTACCGGTCAATGCCCGTAGACTGGTACTCCGTCTCTCCCAAACCGGAGCGGTATTCCTATCGGTCCGAATACAGAAAGAAAGCGAAAGAAGTGAAACTGATCGTCACCCGCAAGCTCGACTTGGCCCTGGTCATGAAGCTCAGGAACGAATTCAGCAGCACGATTCCCATTCTTCTCCAGACCGAGTCCAGTCGGAAGTGGAGCATCGAGCGGGGCCTCAAGATTCTCGAGGAGGCCTTGCAGGCAGGCCTGGATAATGTCCGTCTTTCTTCCCAACTGCACAGGATCTTCGGGTTGAAATGAGCCCTCAACTTCGGGGCGAGATCAATACTTGCTTCCAGAGTTCTCCCCAATCTGTTTTCATGAACTTCTTGATCCTCTTCCGGCCGACGCTCGGATACCAAAGAAAATCATGATAGATATTGCTGGCCAGCGGGGCCCAGAAAAAGAGAGGGCTTCGGAGGAGCGGCTTTTCCAGGCGCTTTAAGAAGCCCTTGCGGATCATCTGGTCGCCCCAGATGACGAAGCTCCGCTTGGCTTCGAAGCCGAAATCCAGTCCCGAGATATCTTCGCCCACGACCTCGATCTCGGCCGGATTGCCGACTCCGAGCCCCATTTCATGGGCCATCCTGAGGTAGGGGATGCTCATCGGGTCAAAGCCCATGATCTTGGCCGCCACGGCGTCAATGGCCACAGAGTCGCCGCTCCCGAGGATAATGTTCTTGATCCTGGGAATCATGGTCCTTGGTCCTGCTCCATCGCCGCAGACCGTGCCGTCCATCACGCAAAAGAGACCGGGGTGAAGCTCGCGCTGCATCAACAAGAGGTCCACCAGCACCTCGTGGATGTATTTGTGGGCAAAATGCCGGACCTCCTTGAGCAGACCGCCGAAAGCATTCTTGACCGCTCCGGTCGTGGTCGAATGACCGTGGGTCTTGACGGTGGGAAGATGGAGGATATTCTTCCCGGCGAACATCCGCGGAATCAAGATGCCTTCGGGGAAAATTTCGTTCAATTTCAGAAGCTTGCTCTTGAAATCGTACCTGACCCACTCCACGTCGGGAAGAGAAATGAACCGAAGCCCGTACTTTTCCAGGAGGGGCGCCCATTTGTTGTTCCTCGCCCCTTTGACCGGATTGGTGACAACCGTCTTGTTCTCCACCGGTATGAGCTTGTCCTTCCTGTACCCGTCTTCGATGAGGGTTTTGACTGCGCCTTCGACCTGCCAGGGCTGGCTCGAACAGGAAGGAAAATATTTCGTCCAGGAAAGATTCAGTTTGATGAGCGTGTCGTTTTCTTTGGGGAGGAATCTCTGATACGCCGCCAGGCGCATCAACTTCCCATAATCGTCAACGACCGTTTGGGGTGAGGTCCTCAAGACTGCGACTCTGGGCTTGGCCATTTCTATTTCCTTGTGCCCAGTATCAGAACGGCTGCGACTATCCAGAGAAAAGTGTCCAGCAGGAGCGGCTTGTCTTCGATGATCAGAGATTCCGGGCTTCCCCCTTCGGCCTTTTGATGGATGAGGTAGAGGTAGCGAAAGATCCCGTAGAGGACGAAGGGGACGGTGTAGATGAGGTTGGCCGTGCCGAACTTGGCCACCGTCTCTTCCGAGATCGTGTACAGGCAATAGGCCACCAGGGTCGAGGCGGTTACGACGGAAATCATCTGGTCGAGAAGATAAGTGTTGTATTCTTTGAGGATGGGACGGTGACTTATCGCGGACCGATTCAGAAGGACGAGCTCGTGGCGGCGCTTGCCCATGGCCAGAAAAAGAGAGAGGAGCATGGTGCAGATCAAGAGCCAGTGGGAGATATCCACCCGGATGGCCAGACCGCCGGCCACCACCCTGATGAGAAAGCCCGCGGCGATGACAAAGATATCGAGAATGACGACGTGTTTGAGCCAAAGAGAATAGGCAATCTGGAGAACAATATAGAACATGCCGATCAGGAAAAAATATTCGTTGATCGTGAGAGCCAACCCGAAACCCGCGGTCCCCAGCACGATCATCGCCACCACGGCGGCCGGCTTCTGGAGCCGGCCCGAGGCCAGGGGCCGCTGGGATTTGAGGGGATGAAGCTTATCCTCTTCCAGGTCCTGCAGGTCGTTGAAAATATAATGCGCGCTCGAAAGGAGGCAAAAAGTGACAAAGGCCACGACCGTTTTCAGAAAAAGCGGCTTGTCCAAGAGGTTTTGGGAAAAAATGAGCGGGGCAAAAATAAAGAGGTTCTTGATCCATTGCTTCGGCCGGAGGGACTTGAAGATTTCGATAAAAAGCATTTCTTTAACTTTTATATCCTCTTTCGGTCAAAATATCAACCGGATCCGCAAGCCGTCTTTCTCGTCTGTCTCGTCATCTCGCTAAAAAGCCGTGCGTCGTGAACAGCAAACCTGCAGGAGAACTGCCCTTCAACTCAGGAGTTTGTTTTTGATTTCTTCAGCGCTTACCCCTTACTCCTTACCACTTACCATTTAATTGCTCACCGCTCACTTTTTAAGAATCCGGTTGCATGAACGAGTCAGATAAAAACCCGAAAAGATGACCAGCGCGCCAATCATCTGAAAAGGCGTGATCCTCTCTGACAGGAACAGATAAGCGAACAGAGCGGCAAAGACCGGCGTGATATTTCCATAGATCCCGGTCTTGCTGTTCCCGACCCTTCTCAGGGACGCATACCAGATGATGATGCTGATGACGATGGCAAAGAGGCCGGAGTAGAGAAGCGAGGCCCAGCCCCCCAGGCTCACTTCAGACCAGGGGAGCCGCCGGATATCCTTGGCCGCAAAAGGAAGGTAGAACAGAGTCCCCAGCGACAGCGTCAAGGTCGACAATTTCAGAGGAGGTATTCTCTCCAGTAGAGGCTTGGAAAAAACGGTATAGAGAGCCCAGCAGATGTTGCCGGCAAAGATCAGGAGGTCGCCCCGCAGGCTCTTCCAGGTCCAATCGAAGCTCCCGCCCTGCTTGGCAACCACGAGATAAAACCCGGCGAACGAAATGAGGATCCCGATCCAGCCAAGCGGCGGAATCTTCTCGTATTTGAAAAGGCTGGCGAACAGAGCGATAAGCACCGGAGTCATGGCCATGACCAGCGAGGTATTCGAAGCGGAGGTCAGGCTGATGCCGCGGATAAAGAGAGTTTGATAGACGGAACAGCCAACGAGGCCCAAGCCCAGGACCTTCCAGAAATCGGGCCTGCTCAGGGCAAAGCCTTCCTTGCTGACCCAGAGGACGAGGAGCAGGATTAGAGAAGAGAAGAAGAGCCGGAGTCCGTTGAAGCCTCCCGGAGAGAACTCGCGCAGCGCGATTTTGATGATCGAGAAGTTGATCGCCCAGAACAACGTGGCCAGTAGCATGAAGAGATCGGTCCTCCCGAATTTTTTGCTCTCTTCAGTCTGCGGCATGGCATAACCTTCTGGTTAAAATTCAGGCTTAATAGCTCAATAAGGGAAGCTCAGGGAAGAAAAACGAAGACCGGCTTAGGCCCTATTCTTCTTTGAACGGGGGTAACGGGCTTCGACGACAGACCTGATCCCTCCTCTCGGGTTGAACTCGCCAGTCACGATCGCCCAGACTGGCCGACAAGCCTTGATGATATCCTCCAGGATCCGGTTCACGGCATTCTCATAAAAGATGCCCAGATTTCTGTAGGCCAGAACATAGTCCTTCAGGGATTTGAGCTCCAAACACCTGGCTTTCGGGCAATACCGGATGTTGATGACGCCGAAATCAGGGAGTCCTGTCTTGGGGCAGACAGAGGTAAACTCCGGGATTTCGATCTTGATCTCGTAGTCCGGGAACTGGTTCGGGAACGTCTCTATGGCCGGGAGCTTCGCTTTCAGGCCGGCTTTGGCCTCTTTTTCGGCGTGACCAGGCATCGTTCTGTCTTCTCCCTGAATTTTTTAAGAAATGTATCATATACCTTTCATTAACCGGTGACAACCTCAAAGAAAAGCGCTTGCAATTTTGACTCGGGCTGAAATATCCTTATCGGTCGGAGACTACGATGAGAGAATGCAACAGTCAAAGAAATTCTCAAAAATGCAACTGCAGCTGGGAACCGTGCAGCCGGAAAGGAATCTGTTGTGAGTGCCTGGCTTACCACTGGAGCCACAAGGAGCTCCCCGCCTGCCTGTTCCCCGACGCTGTCGAAAAGACCTACGACCGGTCGCTCCGGAATTTCATCCAGACCTGGCGGGAGAAATGAACATCTACGGCCCCGTGCCCTCGAGGCGGCTGGGATACTCCCTCGGGGTTGACCTCCTTCCCTTTAAGACCTGCTCGTTCGATTGCATCTATTGCCAGCTCGGCCGGACGACCCGGAAAACGGTCCGTCGCAGGGAATTTATTTCGGCGCAAGAAATCCTCGGCCAGATCAAGAGAGTGTTGGCCTCGGGAAAGAAGATCGACTGCATTACCTTCTCCGGGTCGGGGGAGCCGACGCTCAGCACTGCGATCAGGGCTGTCATCGCCGGCATAAAGAAAATGACTTCGATCCCCGTCGTCGTCCTGACCAACAGCTCGCTCCTGTCGCACCGCGAGGTGAGGGAGGCCTTGCTCCAGGCTGATATCGTCGTGCCCACTCTGGACGCGGCCACTCAGGCCGTGTTCCTGAAGGTCCACCGGCCGCACGCGTCCCTGAAGGTCGAAAAGATCGTGGCCGGGTTGGAGAGATTTCGCCGAGAATTCCAGGGGAAGATCTGGCTCGAGGTGATGCTCGTCAAGGGAATCAATGATCGCCCCTCCCACCTGAAAAAGCTCAAGGAGCTCATCGCCGCCCTGAAACCGGACAAGGTCCACTTGAACACGGTCGTGCGGCCGCCGGCCGAGAAACGCGCCAGACCTGTTTCCCGGTCAGAGCTCCGGAAGATCCAGGAGTTCCTGGGCCCCGGCACGGAGATCATCGCCGACTTCGAAGGGAAAGAACAGGCTCCGGCCGGGGAAGGGCTGGCCGAGGTGATCGTTTCGGCCCTGCGCCGAAGGCCGATGACCCGGCGCGATCTCAGGCTCTCTCTCGGGAAATCTCCCGGCCTGATCAAAGAATGCCTGAGCTCACTCCTGAGGAAGAGGAAGATCAAAGCCCGGCGGCACAAGGGAGCCGTTTATTATGAAGCCGACGGCTCTTAGGCATGCCCTGCTCTTCCCATTTTTCATCAACTATGGTAAGAATAGAACTTACCGGCTCTTCAGTAGCCGAGATCTGAAGATCGAGGAATTTTAGAAACGAAAAGGTTAGACGAATTGGAAGGCTCAAAAAAGCACCACCCAGGGGGTCGCCTTCTTTACATATAACTTCTTTCATCCCGGGATCATTCTTCAAGGAGTCATACATGTTTGATACTGCCCACTTCTCTAATGCCAAAAAGTACTGGCATAGGGGAAAACTCTATGATTGGTCTGAAGCCGACCTCCATCCGATGACTTTCGCCCTTCATTACGGGGGCTCTGTCTTTGAGGGCATTCGAGCCTACAAAACACCCCAAGGGACCGCGATTTTCCGCCTCTCCGAGCACATCGACCGCTTCCTTCATTCCGCGTCGGTGGCCAGGATGAACGTCCCCTACACCAAGCAGGAGATCATCGAGGCCATCAAAGTGACGATGAAGGCAAACAAGCTCGAGTCCGCCTATATCCGCCCGATCCTCTACTATTCCTATGGAAACTTGGGACTCACACCGAAATACTGCCCCGTGGAAATGGCCATCGGCATCTGGGAATGGGGCCTCTATCTGGGAGCCAAAACGGAAAAGGGAGTCTCCGCGTACATTCTGCCCTGGAGGAGAATCCATCACAGCCAGCTGGACACGACGGCCAAACTCGGCGGCCTGTACGTGCAGTCGACCATCTGCGCCCTGGATGCTCACGCGCTCGGCTTTGATGAGGGGATCTTCTTGAACCTCGAGGGAAACATCGCCGAGGGTGCCGGGGAGAACGTTTTCATCGTGAAAAACAATGTTCTGAAAACTAATGATAATAAACAATCGATCCTCGAGGGTATCACCAGGACAACGATCCTGGAGATCGCCGGAGACCTCGGCCTGAAAGCCATCGTCGGACCTATAACCAAGGAGGAATTCTTGGCCGCGGACGAGGCCTTCTTCTCCGGGACCGCCGTCGAGATCGCTTCGATCATCAGGATCACCGATGGCTCCAATTCCGGATCGTCAAAAACAAACCATACGATCGGTTCCGGCCGGGCCGGAGCGGTGACTCTTCAACTCAGGAAATTGTATAAGGAGATCGTGACCGGGAAAGTCAAGAAATATGAGCCTTGGCTTACCTACGTCAAGTATTGATCTCGCTTTTCATTTTCGTTCGGATATGGTAACTATATTAGCCTGGAAAATGCCCTTGGGTCTATTGAGGGCACGAGGAGAGTCGGCGATTTCAAGGGTCGGCCGGTTTTGACCGCAGAGAAGGCAAGGAGAGGGGAGCGACTTTCAAGAAATCCGGCGGTGAGACTTTTTTTTCTCTCGGTTCGAGAGGTATGGGCAGAGTTTTCTATTCGGGTCGATTTCGGATATAATTCCTTATCTTGAGGGAGGGCTCGTGCTTCATCCTCGGGATGTTTTGAAGAGGATAAATCCTTATATCCCCGGAAAGCCTATTGAGGAAGTCGCCAGGGAACTGAAGCTCAAGGGCCGGATCATCAAGCTCGCCTCCAACGAAAATCCCCTGGGGACTTCTCCCCTGGCCCTGCGCGCCATACGCAGCGCTCTCAAGGGATCCTTTCTTTATCCGGACGACACCTGCTTCTACCTTGAGGAAGAAACTGGCGGAAAGATACGGAGTAGAGCCCGAGAACATCGTCGCCGGCAACGGCTCCGTCGAACTCCTTCCTCTGATCACCCTGACATATCTCGACCCCGAGCACAGCGCCGTCTTCAGCGCCGGTGCTTTCATCTGGTTCAAGATCGCGGCCAACATCGCCGACAGCGAACTCATCGAAGTCCCCATGAAGGACTATACTCACGACGTGAACGCTATGCTCGGCGCGATAAAAGAGAATACGCGGTTGGTCTATTTTGCCAATCCCAATAACCCCACCGGGACCATCATCGGCCGGCAGGAGGCGGATGCGTTCATCCAAAGGGTCCCGGAAGACGTCCTGGTGATCATGGATGAGGCCTACCGCGAATACATCGACGATCCCCGGTATCCCGATTCGTTCAAGTATCTGAAAGAAGGAAGGAACATCCTGATCCTCCGGACCTTCTCCAAGATCTACGGTCTGGCCGGGGTGCGACTCGGCTACGGGATCGGTCCCAAGGCGGTCGTCGCCAGTCTGGCCAAGATCCGGACCTCCTTCAATGTCAACCGGCTCTCCCAGGAGGCCGGTATGGCGGCCCTTGACGATGACCAACACGTCCGGAGAGGGAAAGGCCCTCAACGACGCCGGAAAAGAATACCTCTATGACGCCTACGGGAAACTGGGGCTCTTTTTTGTTCCCACCTTCGGGAATTTCATATTTGTCGATTTCGCGCGAGACAGCCGGGTTGTCTTCGAGGCCCTGCTGAAAAAGGGGATCGTCACGCGGATGATCAAGGAATACGGATTCCCGAACGCCCTGCGGATCAGCATCGGCTCCGAGGCGCAGAACCAGCGATTGATCAGGGCTTTGAGACAAGTTCTCTAGATCTTAAAAAACTTAATATAAGGAGGCTTTTTATGATCGTCAAACTAGCGAACGGCCAAGAGATACCGGTCGAGATGCACAAGGCCAGGATGGTACAGAAGATCACCCTCGTCCCGGCCGAAGAGAGGCTGAAGGCCATCAAGGAGGCGGGCTACAACACGTTCCAGCTCAAAACCAAGGATATTTTCTTGGACATGCTCACCGACAGCGGCGTCAACGCCATGAGCGACAACCAGTTTGCGGGGTTCATGAACGCCGATGACGCCTACGCCGGGAGCATGACCTTCTATGATTTTGCCGACGCCGTCAAGGACGTTTTGGGCTACCAGTACGTCATGAACGTCCACCAGGGGAGGGCGGCCGAACACCTGCTCTCCAAGATCTTCGGGAAACCGGGCGGCGCCGTCATCACCAATTATCATTTCACGACGACGAAGGGGCACATTGAACTGACCAGCGGATCGGCCTGCCTGGAGCTCTACGCGGACGAAGCCCTGAAAACCAAGAGTTCGCATCCATTCAAAGGGAACATGGATATCCAGAAGCTCAATGCCGCGATCAAAAAGTGGGGCCGGGAGAAGATCGGCTACGTGCGCATGGAGGCGACCACGAACCTCCTGGGCGGGCAGCCGTTTTCGATGGAAAACCTCAAAGAGGTCCGGAAGGTCTGCGACCAAAACGGGCTCCTCCTGGTCATGGACGGAAGCCTGATCACGGAAAACGCCTATTTCATCTGGAAGAGGGAAAAGGCTTACGCGGATAAAACCGTGGCTGCGATCGTCAAGGAAATGGCCGGCCTCGCCGATATCTTCTATATGAGCGGGAGGAAGAACACCTGTGTGCGGGGCGGATTCATCGCTTCCAATAAAAAAGAATTGATGGAACAACTGGAACCCTGGCTGCCTTTCTATGAAGGATTCTATACCTATGGCGGGATGTCGATGAGGGAGATCGGAGCCATGGCCGTGGGATTGAGAGAAATGGTTGACCCCGCGGTCGCTGGCTGCTCCGTCGAGCAGATCAAGTATTTCGTTGAAAAGCTCGATGCCATGGGCATCCCAGTTGTGACTCCTCCCGGCGGACTGGCCTGCCATGTCGATGCCAGGAAGATTTGTGGCTCATATCCCCAAAGAACAATATATCGCCGGGGTCATTAACAGCCGCCCTTTACATTGCTTCCGGGGTCAGGGCAATGGAAAGAGGTACGATTTCCACGGACCGGGATAAGGAAGGCAACGAGGTTTATGCGGACTTGGAGCTCACCAGGATCGCGCTTCCTAGAAGGGTCTACTCGATATCGCACATCGAATACATCATCGAGCGGCTCCGATGGCTGGCCGAACACCGGGAAATGATCAAGGGGCTGAAGTTTGTCACGGAACCGCCGGTGCTTCGATTCTTCCTGGGCAAGCTCGATGCGCTCGACAACTGGGGCCGAACTCTGTGCGACGCTTTCAAGAAGGACTTCGGCGAGAGCTGGTAAAAGAAAGCCGCAAGCGCCCCGGGACGGCCTCTCTTCAGAAGAGAAAGGAGGTTTTTTCGATGCCTAAACCCATTGCCCTTGTTTGTTCTTTTTTCCTCCTGGTTTGTCTTCCCCACCTTCTCCCGGGCTCAGAGATCTTTCCCTACGCCTACAAGATCGTCGAGCTCGAAAACGGGCTCAAGGTCATCTCCATATCGCTTCCCAATCCCAATATCATTTCCTACTATACCATCGTCCGCTCGGGGTCGCGGAATGAGGTCGAGCCGGGAAAATCAGGGTTCGCCCACTTCTTCGAGCACATGATGTTCAAGGGCACGAAAAAGGTGCCGCGCAAGGCCTATGACGAATTTCTGACCCTGCTCGGGGCGGGGACCAACGGGTATACGACGGACGATTATACCTGCTATTTTGTCGTCTTCGCCGGGCGCGAAAACCTGGAAAAGGTGGTCGCGACGGAAGCAGACCGGTTCATCAATCTCTCCTACGACGAAGAGATGATCAAGACCGAGGCCCAGGTCATCGAGGGCGAGTATTACGCCAGCGTCTCCAGCCCGGACCGCAAGCTCGAGGAGGTCCTCCGGGACGCGGCCTTTGAGAAGCATTCCTACAAGCACACGACTCTCGGCTATCTGAAAGACATCCTGGATATGCCCAATCAGTACGAGTACAGCCAGCTCTACAAGAAGAGGTTTTATGCCCCCGACAACTGCATCCTGCTCGTGGCCGGGGATTTCGACCATGACCAGCTCATGGCACTGGTCAAAAAATATTACAGCTCCTGGGAGCGGTCAAATTATACCCTTCAGACGCCTGTCGAACCGGCCCAGACCCGGCCCAAGAGAATTCACCACGACTGGCCGTCCCGGACCCTGGCCAGGCTGGCCATCGCTTTCCACGGGCCGGCTTATTCGGACGAAAAGATCGACAAGCCCGCGCTCGACCTCCTGGCCCAGATCGCCTTTTCACCATCCTCCCCCCTTTATCAGAGGCTGGTCATCGGGGAACAGAAGTGCCAATCACTCCGGGCCGATTTTGAAGACCACAGAGACCCCTACCTCTTGACCCTCTCCTCTATCGTCAAGAACGACAGCGACCTTCCCTACGTAGAGGAAGAGATCTTCAAAGAACTGGAACGCCTGAAGACCACGCCCGTTTCCGCAGATATCCTGGCCGACGTCAAGTCGAACTCAAAGTACAGCTTGGCCGGCCAGCTCGGAACGACGGACGGAGTCGCCGGCACCCTGGCTTTTTACATCAGCCTGGCCACCGACCCGGTCACCATCAACAAGCTCTTCGGCCTCTACGAAAAAGTGACGCCTCAAGACATTCTGGAGGTGGCCAAAAAGTACTTTGTGAAAACCGCGAGCACGGTGGTCACTCTCACAGGAGGGAAAGCGAAATGAGAGACTCGGTGAAACTTTGTTCTTGGGGAATTCTGTTTTTGAGCCTCACCCTCTCGGTCATTTCCTGCGCCAAAACGACTCCTAAGAAAATAATGACCGAATTTCTCCCCCTCCAGGGCAACCCACTGGTCGGCTTCCGCATCCTTCTCCGGGTGGGCTCGGCCAATGACCCGGCGGGAAAGGAGGGACTCTGCCAGCTCGCCCTGAGCATGCTCGCGAGCGGCGGCAGCAAGACCATGACCTACGAGGAGATCGCCAGGAAGTTTTATCCTCTCGCGGCCAGCGTCGATCTGAGCGTGGACAAGGAAATGTCTGTTTTTTCGGGGACCGTTCATGTCGATAACCTGGAGAAGTATTATCGCATCCTGAAGGAGATGCTTCTCAACCCGGGTTTCCGGGAGGAGGACTTCGCCCGACTCAAGACAAACCAGCTCAACTTTCTTGAAAAGACACTGGTCAGCAACATGGACGAAGAGTTCGGCAAAGAGATCCTGGGCCTGATGCTTTATAACGGGCAATCTTATGGACACAATGAGGCGGGGACGGCCAATGCGGTCAAGAGTCTAACCATTGAAGATGTGAAATCGTTCTACCGCGAACACTTTATCCAGGGCAACCTGACCATCGGACTGGCCGGTGGATATCCGGCGGAATTCGCCGCCGAGATTGAAAAAGACTTTGCCGCCCTGCCGGAGGGCGTCACTCCGCGACTGGTTCTCCCTCCTTCCCGAATGCCCGATGGGCTCGAAATCGTGATCGCCGAAAAACAAACCCCGGCCACGGCTATTTCGATGGGCTTTCCTGTCTCTTTGACCAGGGCGGACAAGGATTTCTTCGCCCTGTGGGTCGCCGGGTCTCATCTCGGTGAGCACCGCCAGCATGTTTCCCTCTTGTTCCAGAAGATCCGCGAGGAAAGGGGCCAGAACTACGGAGACTACGCCTATATCGAACATTTTATCCAGGGTCGGGACAAGTTTCCGGACACCAACTATTGCCGCCAGCAGCAGTATTTTTCCATCTGGATCCGGCCCCTGGCCAACTCCAATCGCCACTTTGTCATCCGCCAGGCCCTCCTGGAGCTGAAAAAACTTGTCGAACAGGGCATCTCCAAGGAACGGTTTGAAGTCGTTCGGACATACCTTCTCAATTACACCAAACTTTATGCCCAAACCCTGGGAGAGCGACTTGGCTGGCAGATCGATTCCCATTATTACGGATATAAAGATTTTCTGGCCGAAGTCCAGACGAGACTTCCTCAATTGACCGTCGACGACGTCAACCGGGCCATCAAGAAGTACCTGAATTTCAACAATGTCTACCTCGCCATCATCACCCAGGACGGTTCGGCCCTTAAGGATGCTCTCGTCGCAAACACGCCTTCCCCTATTTCTTACGCCAACCCGAAGATGCCCAAGGAGATCCTGGAAGAAGACTTGGTCTACCAAACCTTTCAACTGGACGTGAGAGCCGAAAAGGTCAGGGTTATCCCGGCGGCGGAGTTCTTTCAGCAGGCCGGATTGCCAGTTCAATAAAAAGGAGGACGCGGGGCTCAAGTTCCGGGCCGAAATCCGAAGCCGCTCCCTATTTCCGCTTCGCCGGCCCAAAATGACGAAGGCACTCGACGCGTGGGCCAGCCGCATGAGGCGCCGGATGAAGCCTAAGCTGCGAAAAATGTGTCTCTTGAGCTAAAAAGGGGCAAAAAGTGCGCCTTTTTCCTGCCCTTAGGGGCGAAAACATGCTCAAGAGGCGTACAATAAGCCTGAAAACCTGCGTCTGATATCACATTTCTGGGTAAATTTGTAATACTGTAAAAAATCTCTTGCATTAGCGCGCTAAGTATGGTATAATTAAAATTGATAGTCAGAGGGGGAATCAGAAAAAAGAATAGTTTGAAGTAGTCTTTTTGCGCCTTCGAACGGCATAACACCAACTGTCGCCAACCATCTCCACGATTTTTCAAGGATATTTTTATGCTCATCTGCAACTCTTTTTTGCTTTGTTGCGTATATAAAAGTGAGATGGCCAAGATGAAAGTGAATCAAGATGATCACGAGAGGAAGCACCTCCTTTTAAACCCTCCTTTTACGCGGGAGTTTAAAAATAGATTCCGCTTATCTATTAATCCATTCCCTTTAGTAGGCTGCCCCATCCTCCTCCAAAGGGATAGGGCAGCCTATCCTCAAGCGGCTCGTCGCGGCAGGCTCTTTTTCTAGAGCCAGTCGCAGGCACCCGGCATTGAAATTATCGCCGTTACCAAGGCCGCATTCCGAGAGTCGCATGGGGCTTTCACAGATTCTGGTCAGGGCACACAGCGCACGGGTATCACTTTTTTATTTGACAAAGCCAACTTAACCGGTTTATATTGATAGAAATTGATCTCTCTTTGACAATTTAGAAGTAGGGTTTGACAGAACGGGAAGTCCGTGAGAGCCGGACACAGCCCCCGCTACTGTAATCGGGGACGAATCCCAGAATTTGCCACTCTCTCCCAAGGAGAGGAAGGCCTGGGAGGAGGATGATCCGAGAGTCAGGAAACCTTCGTCAAACCTCAAAGCCCATCTTCGGGAGGAAGAGAGGGTGGTTTTTTTTTGGTTCCTTTCGCCCGGAAATGGCGAAGAGACACCGTCCTTCCCAGAGGTCAGAATGCCTGAGCGGGGGCCTTGATTGGAGGTCATGGCCATGACAAGAAAACTCACTCTCTTGCCTTTTTTGTTTGTTCTCCTCCCGGTTTTGCTCATCGCGGACGGAAAGACCGACAAGGAAACCCCTCCTCCGTTGCAGCACGAAATCGTAGTCACCGCGACCAGGCTGGAGACCCCGGCCAAGGAGGTCGCCAGCTCGATCACCGTGATCACAAAGGCGCAGATCGAGAAAATGAACAGGTCGACCTTGCTCGAAGTCCTGCAAGAAGTTCCCGGCTTGATGGTGATCCAAAACGGGGGCAAGGGCGCGGCCGCCAACATTTTCCTCAGGGGCGCAAATTCTGAACACACCCTGGTCTTGATGGACGGGGTCGAACTCAACGACCCGATGACCCCTTCGCGCTCTTCCGACCTCGCTCATCTGTCCCTGCAGAACGTTGAACGGATCGAAATCCTGCGCGGGCCTCAGAGCACACTCTACGGCTCGGACGCTCTGGGCGGGGTCATCAACATCATCACCCAAAGGGGGACCGGGAAACCCAAGGTTGCCCTTTCATCGGGCGGAGGGTCCTACGGCACGGTCACCTCTGAGGCGGGGTTGAGCGGAGCCTCCAAGAAAGGCAACTACTCGTTGGGGATTTCCTATCTCCAGACCCGGGGCATCACCGCCGCCAGCCAGGCCTACGCCGGGAACAAGGAAAGGGACGGCTACAGAAATTTTTCTTTTTCGGGGAGGCTGGGCTATAGTCCAAATCCCAACCTTGACTTCGACCTGGTCCTTCATGCTCTGACCACGAAGACAGATATCGATAACTACGGCGGCGCTTACGGGGATGATCCCAACAATTACCAGTTTTATGATTCGGTGTTCATCAAAGGGCAAATCCGGACGCTGGGGTGGAAGAACCGGTGGGAACAAAAACTGGGGTTGGCCGTGGTCAGTTCACAGCGGAAGGATCAAAATGATCCAGATGGTGCGCACCCGTTTGACTCGGAAAGGGGATTTTTCAAGAGCCGGTTGGTCAAGGTCGACTGGCAGAATAACTTTTTTCTCCACGAATCGAACACCCTCACCGTGGGAGCCGCCTACGAACAAGAGCAGGGGAATTCCGAGTATGATTCTCAAAGCGTATGGGGACCTTACACATCCGTTTTCCCTCTGCAAAGGGAGTCCATCGCCGGAATTTATGTTCAGGACCAGATCCGTCTCGCGGGCCGCCTTTTCACGACCGTCGGCTTGCGGTTCGACCACCACCGCCGGTCCGGGGAGGCCCTGACTTACCGTATCGCCCCTGCTTATGTGATTGAACAGACCGGCACTAAGATCAAGGCCACGCTCGGCACGGCCTTCAAATCTCCGTCTCTCTACCAGCTCTACGCCCCGGGGACGATGTGGGGGAAGATCGGGAATCTCAGCCTGAAACCCGAGGAGGCTCGGGGATGGGACGCCGGGGTCGAACAATCATTGTGGGGAGGCAGAATTCTTATCGGCGCGACCTATTTCAGCAATACCTACAAAAACCTCATCAATTTTGAGATGGTCCAGGGCTACGTCAATATCGGCCGGGCGGTATCGAGAGGAGTCGAGGTTTCTTTCGAAGCCAGTCCTCTCCGATCGCTGCTTTGCCGGGCTTCTTATACTCGAACGGAAGCCAGAGATAAAGATCAGGACACCTATCTTCTGCGACGTCCTAAGGACAAGGCCCAGGCTAACCTGGACTATCAATTCACAAGCAGAGGCCATCTCAATGCGGGAGTCATATTTATCGGCCGGAGAGAGGATATCGATTATGCGGACTGGCCTTATCCCCGGATCTCCCTGCCCGGGTACACCCTCCTCAACGCCGCTCTCTCTTACAATTTTGCCTCACAGGTTCAGGTCTTCGCCAACCTGGAAAATATTCTGGATGCCAAATACGAAATGATCTATGGATACGGCACTCCCGGTTTTTCCGTATTCGGCGGCGTCAAGTTGAATTTCTAAGCCTGCTCACCGCTCACTGTTCACTTTCACTCTTTTAGAGGTGGTCTGTGAGTATCTTCAATCCGACCAGGATGAGGACGACTCCGCCGGCCAGCTCGACCCGTTTCCCGGCGATCTTTCCTAGGACAGGTGCGATTTTCATTCCCAACCCGGTCATCAAAAAAGCGACCAGCCCAATGACCGCGGCCGGATAGACGATGTTGACCCTCAGGGCTGCGAGGCTCAACCCGACGGCCAGGGCATCGATGCTCGTGGCCACGGATAGGACGACAAGCGATGACCCTTTGGTCGGGTCTGATTCCCTGCCTCGTTTCTTTTCGCTAAACTTGAAAGACTCGATGATCATCTTGCCGCCGATCATAATAAGCAGGCCAAAGGCCACCCAATGATCATAATTTTCGATCAGCTTGACGATTCCCTCGCCGGCCAGCCATCCCAAAATCGGCATCAAAAACTGAAAGAGGCCGAAATGAAAGGCTAACCGGAATGTCTGCCGGGCCGTCGCCCGTGGCAGGGCTAGACTCGTCCCCACGGCGACGGCGAAGGCATCCATCGACAGGCCCAAAGCTATTGCCAGCACCAAGAGAGGGTTCATGCTTGATTCCAACCGATCCATTATATCAAAGAGGAGGATTCATCTAAGAAATTTATTTCCCGCTCTCTCCTCTTTCCAGTCTATCTCGTCATCTCGTCCATTTCGCCAAGATCAACCAAGAAAAAAACTCGTCGTCTTTTCTGCTCTTCCTAAACTCCGTAAGGCTTGGAGTATATTAAGCATCTCCTTTAACCGTTGCCGCTTAGAAAAGCCTGATGTCTCAGTTTTTGAACTCTTTACCCTCATATCCCTCACTCCATACTGTTCTTGTTTTTTGACTAGCTGGACGAGATGACCAGAGAGACGAGATAGACGTCTTTTCTGCTATAATATGAAAAAATGAAAGACACTATTGTCCTTCGAGGAATCAGGGTTCATAACCTGAAGAACATCGACCTCGATGTTCCTCTCTACAATTTTATTGTCGTCTCCGGGGTGAGCGGGTCGGGCAAGTCGTCCTTGGCCTTCGACACACTCTACGCGGAGGGGCAACGGCGCTACATTGAATCGCTCTCGGCCTACGCCCGCCAGTTCCTCGAACGGATGGAAAAGCCCGATGTCGATGTCATCGAAGGCATCACTCCGGCGATCGCGATTCAGCAAAAAGCGGCGACCAAGAACCCGCGCTCGACGGTCGCCACGGTCACGGAAATCTATGATTTCCTCAGGGTCCTGTATGCCAGAATCGGGAGAGTCCATTGCCTTGAGTGCGGCCGACCGGTCGAGCGGGACACGATCGACTCCATCGTCGAGACGCTTTACGGATTGCCCCCCCGGAGCAAGGCCCTGATCACGTTCTCCTGGCCCCGGGAAAAAGGCACAGCCCGGCTCAAGAAGGAAGGCTTTTTCCGCCTCATCCAGGATGGTGAGATCAGGAACCTCGAGGAAGCCGATCTTAAAAAAGGCGGGGACCTCGAGGTTGTCGTCGATAATCTTGTTCTTACCCGGGAAGAAAGAGAGAGACTGGTCGATTCCCTCGAGCTCGGGCTCAAAAAGGGAGGCGGCAAGGTCAAGGTTCGTGCCGCCGAACACGGACATTTCGTGTTTTCCGAAAAGCTGGAATGCAAAGCCTGCCAGATCCTCTATGACGAACCTTTTCCCAACCTTTTCTCTTTCAACAGCCCCCAAGGGGCCTGCCCGGATTGCCACGGCTTCGGCGACTTGGCCGTTCTCGACGAAGACAAGATCGTTCCGGATAAAAACAGATCCTTGGAGAAGGGGGCCATCCAGCCGTGGACGACTCCCCTCTCCCGGGGCCTGATGAGAGAGATGCTCCGGGAAGCCCGCCGGCGGGGGATCCCCACCAACGTTCCTTTCAAGGACTTAAAAAGAGAATGGCAACGTTTCATCCTGGACGGAGGAGGCGGCTATGACGGGGTCAAGGGCTTTTTCGAGTGGCTCCAGACGAAAAAATACAAGGTCCAGGTCCGCGTCCTTCTCAGCCGGTACCGAAAATATGTCCCCTGCCCGTCCTGCGAAAAGACGCGCCTGAACCCAAAAGCTCGCAGCGTCAAGATCACGGACGTCCCTATCGGCCGGCTCGTCCAGAAGACGGTCAAGGAGGCTTTTGACTTTTTCGGCCATCTCAAGCTCAGTCCGTTTCAGAGGCAGGTCGCCGAGAAATTGGTGGTCGAGATCCAGAACCGGTTGAAGTTCCTCCTCGAAGTCGGACTCGACTACATCACCCTGGATCGGATGACCTTCACTCTCAGCGGAGGCGAAGCCCAGCGCATCAACCTCGCCGCCGCCCTGAGCTCCGCCCTGGTCGGGACCCTCTTCGTGCTCGACGAGCCCAGCATCGGCCTCCATGCCCGTGATAACCACAGGCTGATCGAAATCCTCAGGTCGCTCAAGGACCTCGGCAACACCGTCTTGGTTGTCGAGCACGATCCGGAGATCATCAACGCCGCCGACCAGATGATCGAACTGGGGCCGAGAGCGGGAGAGGCAGGCGGGGAAGTCATTTTCTCAGGTCCGATGGACGAGTTCCGGAAGGACCAAAAATCCCTGACGGCACAATATCTGAGGGGCGAGAAAAAGATCGACCTCCCGGCCCGGAGACGGAGCCCCAGGGGGTTTATCACGATCCGCGACGCCCACAAGCACAACCTGAAGCACCTCAGCCTCAGGATTCCCCTCGGCGTGCTGACCTGTGTCACCGGCGTGTCGGGGTCGGGAAAGAGTACTCTCCTTTACGATGTTCTTTATCAGGGCTGGAGCGACGAGAATTCCAACGGCTTCAAGGAGATTATCGGAAGGGAACAAGTCGATAAGGTCGTCATGGTCGACCAGTCACCCCTCAGCACCTCGCCCCGCTCGATTCCGGCGACCTACACCAAGGCCATGGACGGCATCCGGGAGCTTTTCAGCCAAACACGAGAAGCCAAGGCCATGGGCTACAAGCCCGGCTTTTTTTCATTCAATACTCCGGGCGGACGATGCGAGGAATGCAAAGGCGCCGGCTACCAGGTCGTGGAGATGCAATTCCTCTCCGATGTCGTCCTCACGTGCGACACCTGCAAAGGGAAACGGTTCAGAAGCGACATTCTGGAGATCGGCTACAATGGCAAGAATATCGACCAGGTCCTGGGCATGAGCGTCGACGAAGCCCTCGCCTTCTTTTCTTCTACACCTCATGTTACCAAGAAGCTCTCTCCGCTCCAGGAAGTCGGACTGGGCTATTTGAAGCTCGGCCAGCCGACGACGACTCTCTCCGGCGGAGAGCTCCAGAGGATCAAGCTCGCCTTCCATCTCGTCCATGAGCGGGAGAAGCACATTCTTTATCTTTTCGACGAGCCGACGATCGGGCTCCACTTGGATGACGTCTCGGTGCTGCTCCGCTGCTTCCAGCGGCTGGTCGAAAAAGGGCACACGGTCGTGGTCATCGAACACAACCTTGACCTGGTCAAGTGCGCCGATCAGATCATCGATCTAGGGCCTGAGGGAGGGGAGAGGGGAGGAGAGGTCGTCGCCCGGGGAACACCCGAACAGGTGGCTAAATCCGAAAAATCTATCACCGCCCGGTATCTGAAAAACTATCTCAGAAATCAACCGCTCCGGTGAGCACTAGGTGAGGACGGCTAAAAAATTGAGGATAGCCCCTCGCCGCAAGGATCGTACTCAGCAATATCTCAAACTGACTTCGCAGGCTCGATTTCCACTTTGACCGGCGCTTGCGCCTCGACCTTCTTTAGCCTTTTTTTGAAAAGCTTGTCGGCGATCACATAAAAAGAAGGCACGACGATCAAACTCAGGGCCGTGGAAACGACCAACCCTCCGATGACGCCGATGGCCATGGGCACGCGGATCTCCGAGCCGGGCCCGAGGCCGAGGGCCGGAGGAATGGCGGCCATCAGGGTCGCGGTGGCCGTCATCACGATCGGCCGGAGCCTGACCGGCCCGGCTTTTTCCATGGCCTCCCTGGCGCTGAGACCCTGGGATTTATAATTGTTGGCGTAATCCACCAGAATGATGGAATTCTTCTTGACAATCCCCATCAGGAGCAAGAGGCCGATCATGCTGAAAATGTTCAGACTCTGGCCGGTTGCCAGGAGGGCAAACGCGGCCCCGGCGATGGACAGAGGCAAGATCGTGATAATCGTCACTGGGTCTTTGTAGGAATTGAACTGGGAAGCCAGAATCATGTAGGCGATAGCAATCCCCAGGAAGAGAGCGAAAATAAGACTGTTCATCGATTCGCGGAAGGCAAAGCTGGCCCCTCCTAAGACGACGCGGTAGCCGACGGGCAGGCCTTTGGAAAGGCTTCCCACGTACTTGATCGCTTCATCCTGGGAATGTCCCGGGGCAACGTTGGCATACACCGTTATGGCCCGTTCTCTCTCCCGGCGGGTGATGGCCTGGAGGGCCGGCTCTTCCCGATAGGTGACGAGTGACGACAGGGGCACAAGCTCCCCGGACCGGCGTCCTCACCCGCAGCCGGGCGATGTCCTCCGGGCGAGACCTCTGCGCGGCCAGAAGTTTGAGCCGGACGTCGATTCGTCTTCCCCCCGTGCTGTACTTGCCGACTCGAATCCCGCCGACCAAAGCGTTGAGGGACGTCGCCACGTCGTCAATGGGGACACCGATATCCGCCGCCATGGCCCGGTCGGGCGAAATCCTTAACTCGGGCATTCCCAATTGATAATCCGTATCCAGATCGACCACCAGTCCCGCTTGCGGCGAGCTGGCTCATGAGCTTCTGGCTGAGAGAAATAAGCTCGTCCCAATTCGACCCGCGCACAGAAAACTCCACCGGAAATCCCCGCTGGGCCGTAAACCCCTGCTGGGAAAGGTCCTGGATGACCGCCCGCAAGCCCGGGATGGAGTTCAATTCCGGCGCAAGATGGCCGAGAGTTGGGCTTGATTGAGTTTGCGCTGGCGGGGAGGAACCAGGGTGAGAACATATTTCCCGGAATTGACTCCGCCTCCATAGCCGCCGATCAAGGTGAACAATCTGGCTCGACTTCGGGCCGGTCGTTGAGTATGTTTTCGGCTTTGGTGCATCAGTTTATCCGTTTCGGAGAGACCCGAACCGACGGCGGTTTGAACGCGGACCGACATCCGGCTCAGGTCCTGGGAAGGGACGAATTCGCTGGGCATGAGCTTCAGGACAACGAGGGCCGCAACAAAGAGAAGAGCGGCCAGAACAAGAATAAGGCCGGGACGGCGGAGACCGCGGCGCAAAACTTTGGCATAGGTTCTTTCCAGCCAGCGAAAGCCTTTGTCCACCGCGAGCCCGATCCGGCTCCGGCCTTCCCGGGATGTTTTTAAAAATTGAGAACAGCGGGCCGGGGCCAGCGTCACCGCCTCGACATAGGAGAGAAGAACGGCCAGGCAGAGCGTGATTCCGAATTGAAGGAAAAACCGTCCGATGATGCCTTTGACGAAGACCACGGGAACAAAGATGGCCACAACGGCCAGGGTCGCGGCCAAGGCGGCGAAAGCGATTTCCTTGGTCCCTCCAGGGCGGCCGGGACGAGTCCTTTTCCTCCTTCTCTATGGCGGAAGATATTCTCCATGACCATGATGGCGTCATCAACAACGATGCCGACGGCCAAGGCCAGATCCGAGAAGGGTAAAGGTATTGAAGGTGAAGCCCAGGAAGTAAATGATGGCGATCGTCCCCATCAGGGACATCGGGATGGCCAGGATAACGTTGAGCGTGCTCGAAAAAGAGCCGAGAAACATCCAGCAGACGAGCGCCGTCAGCATGACGGAGAGGACCAATTCCAGCTGGATTTCTTTGACCGAATCCTCGATGAATTTCGTGGTGTCGAAGACGACATTGGCCGTCATTCCCTGAGGCATCGTTTTCCGGAAGCTCGTCGAGTGCCTTCCGGACCTGCGTGGCCACGGAGACGGCGTTGGCTCCGCGCTGCTTTTTTACGCCGAGCCCCTGGGCTTGAACGCCGTTGACGCGGGCCATTCGGCGGATATCGTCAAAGCCGTCCTCGACCAGAGAGACATCGCTCAAATAAATCGGGCTGCCGTTGACTTCGCGGACGACGATTTTGCGGAGCGTCTCGATGTCGACCGCCTCACCGAGGATGCGGACATTGACTTCTCTTCCCGGGGTCTCCAGCCGTCCGGCGGGGAAGTTCGACATGTTCCCGCTGCAGGGCCGCGATGACGTCTTGTACGGTCAGCCCTTTTTCGTCGAGCTTGGTCGCGTCCAGCCAGACACGCACATTACGATCCTGAACGCCCATCAACATGATCTCCCCAACGCCCGGAATGGTCTGCAATTTTTCTTTCAACCGGTACT
>CAVYOD010000020.1:0-162817 GCA_963770045.1 Candidatus Aminicenantota bacterium
GATAACGGTTGAGAACCTTTGGATCCTGAATTTCGCGCCGGCAAGTGCGTGCCGGTCGCAAACGAACGAAGGAGGTTCAAATGATCTGGAGAACCAGGAACTCAAACAACTGGATTTGGGGCCTGCTCGCAGGCGCCGCCATTGGGGCTGTCATGGGAGTGCTTTTCGCGCCCAAGAAAGGCAAGCATTTGAGGGCCGACATCGCCAGAAAGACGGGCAAACTACTGGATGGTGCCGAAGAATGTATTGACCAGGCGGCCTCAAAGGCATCGGATGTCGCCGGCGATGTCAAGAAGCGCACAGAGCACATCCTCAAAGGGGCGCATAAAGCGGCCAGCGCGGTCATCGAAAAAGTTTCTGGCTGATGGGTCGAAGACAGAGTCGCAATAAAAGAAAGCAGTTCCCTGCTTTGCTAATGAGGAATGCCCTCCGGGGCGGGAGGCTTGAGCTCAAGAGGCTTCCCGTGATATCTCTTCGAGCTTTTCCGGACTTTATTTTATTTGACTTTTGGGCTGCAGGAAATTTATACTTGATTTCCGATTTTCAGCCTTTTTAAGCCTGATGGCGAGGTAGCTCAGTCGGTAGAGGAGGGACTGAAAATCCCTGCGTCGGCGGTTCGATTCCGTCCCTCGCCATCCCCCAACCCTCTGAAAAATTCACTTTTTCCATTTAAGCACCATTAGCCTAGATTGACTGCGGTTTTCTTTTGTGATATAAGATGGCACGCTTCTGGGGAAAGTCACTGCTTTTTATAAGGAGGGAAAATGCATAAGTTCATTCTTTATGTTGCAGCCGCTCTGGCGGGCTTCCTCTCGTTTTGTCCTCGCGGAGGTAACAGGCCCTGCCCGGATCCACTCAAGGCTTTACTTGGGCTGGTTCTGGGAGCGCTTGCTGCCATCCCCTATTTTTTCCTCTTTTGTGGGAAAACGAGCCCTCGAACCCTACGACCTCCTTGCTGTTGCCCTCATTGCCTTCCTCTTCTGTCATTTCATCTGGACTTTCTTTTTTGCAGAAAGAGCGAAATGATTGAGCGGACGCGACTAAGTAATTTAAGGAACGAAGACTAGGAAAAAAGGGCATCCGAACAATCCCGTAACTTACTCTCCGCAATCTTCTTTTGAGATCTGAATCCGAAAAGAGATGAGACTCACCAGAGTCGAATCTGATTCAGATACGGATGTTGCACTATGCACCTCAGCGAGGGAAAAATGGAAATCATCGGAAAAACCATCGGCCATATTCGCATCGCGGGAAGACTGGGCCAAGGAGGGATGGGAGAAGTCTACGTGGGTTTCGATGATAAGCTGGAACGAAAGGTTGCTGTCAAAGCCATCGGAGCAAAATCTCAGTTGGACACCCAGGCAAAATCCCGATTTTTGCGAGAGGCTCGCGTGCTGTCGCAGCTGGAACATCCCCATATCTGCCAAATATATGACTACATTGAAGGAGATGCCAGCGACTATCTCGTCCTCGAGTTTATCGACGGGAGGAATCTGAAACATAGAATTGACCAAGGGATAGAGAAATCGCTGAAATTGAAGATTGCCGAGCAAATCGCCCAAGTGCTGGTCGTCGCCCATGAGAAAGGAATCGTTCATCGCGACCTTAAGCCATCAAATGTGATGCTGACCGATAAAAATGAGGTTAAGGTGTTAGATTTCGGACTGGCGCGATTTGTCAAAGCAAAAAGCGGATACAAAGAACCGGAAAAACGAGACGAAGCTGCGCCTCCTAAGGTTGACAGCGACGCGCCACGGAATCAACAGGATGTTACCTTGACTCTCCCTCAACAAAATAACATACCCGAGGCAGACTCAGAACCGCTCCCGCTTGTGACCTTCAAGACTCAAGATGGAGCCATCATGGGCACGCCGCTCTATATGAGTCCTGAACAAGCCCGGGGCGAAGCCGCCACCGCCGCCAGCGACATGTACTCTTTTGGGCTTCTGTTGCAGCAGCTTTTCACGGGCCAATCACCCTATGACGAGACTGTTGACCAGACCACCATCCTCGACTTGGCCATGAAAGCAAAGACGGTCCCCCTGACAGGAGTGAGTGCTGATCTGGCCACATTCATCAATCGGCTGAAATCGCCCGTCCCGGCCGCCCGACCATCTGCGACTGAGGCGTTAGAGAAAATACAGAGAATAAGGGAGAAACCGAAAAGGCGAGTCAGGAATCTTATTATAAGCACGATCGTTTCGGTATTCGTACTCTTTGCTTTCAAGTACACGTTAGACCTGCGCCAGGAGCGCAAACAGGCTCTTCAGGCTCGCGATGAAGCAACGAATGTGGCGAATTTCCTGGTGAATCTTTTTGAGGTCTCTGATCCGGGTGAAGCCAGGGGCAACACCATCACGGCAAGGGAAATTCTGGATAAAGGCGCCAAAGAGATTGAACGAGGGCTCGAGAAACATCCGCTCACCAAAGCCCGGCTCATGGACACCATTGGAATTGTCTATCGCAAGCTGGGGCTTTATCAAGAATCAGAACCGCTGGCGAGACTAGCGTTGGAGATACGAGAGAATATGCTTGGGAAGGAGGACCTTCAAGTCGCTCGAAGTCTCATGAATCTCGCTTTGCTTTTCGAACGGCAAGGCAAATATCCGGAAGCCGAAGAATACTCTCAACGCAGTCTAGCAATCCAGAAAAAAAGCCTGGAAGGAGATCATCCCGATATAGCCGCCAGCCTCCATTTGCTCGGACTCATCTACCATCGACAGGTCAAACTCAAAGAGGCTGAGTCGTTTTACCTGCGGGCGCTTGAAATTCGCGAAAAAGCTCTGGGCCCGAATCATCCGGATGTCGCCGAGAGTCTGAACGACCTCGGCGCTCTCTACTACCTCCAGAGTCAGTTTGATAAGGCAGAACAGTGCTACAAAAGGGCTCTGCATATTAGAGAGTCTGTTTTGGGAGCAGATCATCCTGATGTGGGCAGCACGCTGAACAGTCTGGCAGGTCTCTATCTGTGGCTTAGGCGGTATGATGAGGCAGAGCCCCTTTATCAGAGATCGCTGGCCATTCGCCTAAAAACCCTTGGTCCCGACCACCCTGAGGTGGCCAACAGTTACAACAACATTGCCATTCTTTACAACTATCGAAAAAATTATGCCGAAGCAGAAAAGTATTATCGGAAATCCTTGCAGATTCGGAAAAAAGCGCTCAGGCAAGACCATCCTGATATTGCCGGTGTGCTGGAAGACCTGGCCTATCTTTACCAGGAGACGGGTAGGATTAAAGAAGCGGAGACAATGTACACGCAGGCTCTTTCTATCTTGGAAAAAGCCTTTGGTGCTAACAATCCAGAATTGACCAGTGCTCTTCACAACCTGGCCCTCATATACGTAGATCAGGGCCATTACGGCAAAGCGGAAGAATATCTTAAGCGAGCCTTGGACATCATGAAAAAAGCTTTTGGCCCTGAGCATCTTCGGGTGACCGAAAGTTTGGGCCACCTTGGCTATCTCTATCTCAAAACCGGGCAGTACGGCGAATCGGAAAAGCTATATAAAAATGCGATCGCGATATTGGAAAAGGAGGCGGGGCCGGAGGATAGCGAAATAGCCGGGGATCTCAGTGGACTGGGCTGGATCTGCTTCAAAACAGGGAGGTACGACGAGGCAGAACAGCACTTGAAGCGGGGGTTTGCAATTTGTGCTAAAAATGAAAAAGAACCTGACCCGCAGGTAAGGGCGGACATTCTCAGCAACTTAGGATGTCTTTACTATCGCGGACTGGGACGATATAAAGAAGCTGAATCGTATTTCAAAAACGCCCTGAAAATCATTGACCAGAATGTTGACACGCCCTTTCGCGACGCCAAACGAAACAATGAGAGAGTATGCCGATTTGCTCAGGAGGTTGGGCCGGGAGAAGGAAGCAGAAGATCTTGAAGCCCGGATAAAACCCAAATAAAGAAATACGCGGACATTTTCCCTCTTTTTCAGGATCACGAACTACCGTAAGTTCCTCGATCTCTGGAGAGACGCCGACCCCGGCCTGCCCGAAGTCGAGGACGCCAGGCAGCGGCCGGCCGGGGCTGACTGGCACATGACTTGCTGATTGGCTGGGCGGTGCCTTTACAACCAGCGCCCAATGAGTACTATCAGGGTTGGCAGCAGGAACTTAAGCCAAAGGCGTTACTAATGTCCTGATCCCATTCAGTTTTTTGACTTTGGCTTCTAGCTGTAGTATATGAATCTCCTGGGGATAGATTAAGAATCAGCAATATGATGGCAGAAAATTTTTAATTTTAAAATTTTTCTCAAAAGGAGGGAAAAATGGCAGGCTGGATATTGTTTATTACCGTCCTGGCCATCCTATCCTATCTGACCGACATCGGAGTCATCACGTTCTTGCAGAATCTCAGGGCTCCCTTTTTGAATGCATCTCTTCTGAGCATTCTGATCCTCCTCAGCGCCGCAGGGCTGCTGGTCAGAATGTTATGGATGAAGAAAAAGGCAGGGAAAGAACGCCTCCGGGAACGAATCCAAATGTTGGAGTCTGAGCTCCGGGCTGTCAAAGGAAAATAGGGCCGTTCTTCTCCAATCATCCGGAGTTGCCTGCCCAGCAGGCAGAGTCTCTCGATTTTGCCCCCGGGAGATCCCTTGACTCAAATAAACCTGTGGCGGTGACCGACCAAGGAGGGCAACGGCTCACGGAATCGGACCGGGATTTGATCATCATCTAGAAGAAACCGAGGTTTGGAAGGAGGTTGTCATGAAATTCCGTTTCGGCCATAACAACTTCAATGTCCTGGATCTTAATAAAAGCCTCGCCTTTTACCAGAAGGCGCTCGGACTTCAGGAAACGCGGCGGATCAAGGCCGACGATGAAAGTTTCATCCTTGTTTTTCTCGGCGACGGTGAAACGGCCCACCGGCTCGAGCTGACCTGGCTCAGGGACCGGAAGGAACCCTACAATCTAGGGGACAACGAATTCCATCTGGCCTTCACCGCGGAAGATTACGAGGCCGCCCATCGAATGCACCAGGAGATGGGTTGCATTTGCTACGAGAATCCGAAGATGGGCATCTATTTCATCGAGGACCCGGACGGCTACTGGCTCGAAATCGTCCCGGAACGGCGATAAGCCTCCCGGACCTAAAAACAGGAATCCGAGGTCTGAGTCCGCCTCCGCTCTCGGTCGAGGGGATGTCTCTGGCTTTCTGGTTTAGAATTTATAGCTGATCGAGATGGTGGGAACGATCATCTTCATTCCATAAGTCCCGGGCATCGCGGACGCCCAGGCGGGATCGTTCAGGACCTTAAATAAAGCAACGTCCCGCTTTCTTCCGAGAAGATACTCGAGCCCGAACTCGAGCTCCAAGGTATCAAGCGAATAGCCGACCCCTGCCGTCAAAACGTTGAAATTGTAGTTGGGGAGCAGGATATTCATCGTCCGGTCCGGAGCGGGAGAAGGGTCATAATAGTATCCGGCTCGAACGGCCAAGGCCGGGCGCAACCTGTATTCGGCACCGAGCCTGAACTGGGTGGCATCGCTCCAAGACAACTTTCTTGTGCCGTAGGCGCTCCGCCCGATCAGAGCCTGCCAGGCCGGGTCGGCAAAGTCCGCCTCCAAAACGTTGATCTTCGACCATTGGGTGAACTGGATGTCGGCCGTGACGATCAATCTTTCGATCGGCCTGATGGCTGTCCCGAAAGACAGCCACAGCGGCCAGGTGATCCTCCGTTTGAGACCGGAAGAGCCGGGGAGACCAACAAAGGACAAATAGGGAATGTTGGCATCGCCGTTGAGCCTAACCGAACTGGCCGTCCGGAAGGTCGCTCCCAGGCTGACTTTAGGGCTGGCTTTGACCAGCACGCCGATCGTTGCTCCATAGCCCCAGCCGGATAGACTCTCTTCGTATTGCCCCAGGTCAAGACTATAAGGCGGGGACGCGATCGGGATCGTTCCGGCGGGATTCTTGAGATGGAACCCGGCATAATTGAGGTTGAGCGTGGCCCCGACAGAGAACAGATCGTTGATCCGATAGGCCAGGGCGGGTGAAATGGTGATGGCTCCGATCTTGCTGCTCCAATCATAAGCCTTATTGTTTGAAATGGAGAGAAGATATTTTCCATTCCAGGCCGCGCCCGAACCTGAGGGCGTGTAGATCCCAACCCCGGCGACCAGTCTTTCGTTAATGGGATGATAATAGGCAGCCAAGCCACCCAGATAGTTCTTGGTTATGGTCTTGGCGTTGACAAGGTTCGGGTCCGCCAACTGGGGAACCGTCAACCTGTAGGTCCCATGAGGAATGATATCGGTGCCAAAAAAACCGAAGTATCTCGTCTTGAATTGAGCGATCCCGGCGGGGTTCCAGAAGATCGCGCTGTAGTCATCGGCCAGGCCGACGAAGGCTCCTCCCATGGAGAGCGCCCTTGAACCGAGGCTGTTGAGGTTGAAACCGTTGGCCAAAGCCAGGGAGCATAAAGAAACCCAAAGAACAACATTGGGAAAGCGCTCTCTTCATTCTGACCTCCAGATATCCCGGCTGTTTCAAATTACTTTTTGGCGAATACGAACTCCCCTTCCCGTCCGGCATCGATCTTGACGGTGTCGCCCTCTTTGTATTCGCCGGCCAAAATCTTCATGGCCAGGGGGTTTTGGATCTCGCGCTGGATCGTGCGTTTCAGCGGCCGGGCCCCATAGACGGGATCGTAGCCCTTCTCCGCCAAAAGTTCTATGGCCGGACGGCTGACCTCAATCCCGATTTTCCTCTCGGCCAGCCTCTTCTTGAGCTCTTCGAGCTGAAGGTCCACAATCTGCAGGATGACATCCTTGGAGAGGGCTTTGAAGATGATGACCTCATCGACCCGGTTTAAGAATTCCGGTCGGAAATGGACCTCCAGGATCTTTTTCACTTCTTTCTCCATCTTCTCGTAGTCCTGGCCCAGATTCTTGATCTCCTGGCTTCCCAGGTTGGAGGTCATGATGATGAGCGTGTTCCGGAAATCGATCGTCCTCCCCTTCCCGTCCGTGAGACGGCCGTCATCCAGGATCTGAAGAAGGACGTTGAAGACGTCGGGATGGGCCTTCTCGATCTCGTCCAGCAGGATGATCGAGTAGGGCCGCCGCTTGACCGCCTCGGTCAGCTGCCCGCCTTCCTCGTATCCCACATAGCCGGGAGGGGCGCCGATCAAACGCGACACTGTGTGTTTTTCCATGTATTCGGACATGTCCAGTCGGACCATGGCTTTTTCGTCGTCGAACAGGAACTCGGCCAGCGCCCGGGCGAGCTCGGTCTTGCCCACTCCTGTCGGCCCGAGAAAGATGAAAGAGCCGATGGGCCGTTTGGCATCCTGGATCCCGGCCCTGGCCCTCCGGATGGTGTCCGAGACGGCGCGGAGAGCCTGGTCCTGGCCGACCACTCTCCGGGCGAGGAGCGACTCCATCTTGATGAGCTTTTCCATTTCGCCCTCGAGCATCCTGGAGACGGGGATGCCGGTCCAGCGTGAGACCACTTCGGCCACGTCCTCCTCGTCCACTTCCTCTTTGAGCATCTTCCCCTTCTTCTGGACCTGGGCGAGCTGGGCGGAGAGTTTGGCCATTTGCTTTCCCAGCTCGATCAGCTTGCCGTAGCGGATCTCGGCCACCTTTTCCAGTTCTCCTCGCCTCTCGGCGTTTTGCTCCTCGATCTTGAGAGCGTCGGTCTGCTCCTTGAGCTTGCTCATCTGGTCGATCAGTTCTTTCTCTTTTTTCCAATGCACCTTCAGGGCATCGCTTTTTTCCTTGAGCTCCGTGAGGTCCTGGTTCAATTTATCCAGTCGTTCCCTGGCGCTCTTGTCTTTCTCTTTCTTCAGGGCCTGCTTCTCGATTTCGAGCTGGATGATTTTTCGCTCCAGCTCGTCGATCTCCTCGGGCAGGCTGTCGAGGGCGATCCGGGTGCGCGAAGCGGCCTCGTCGATGAGGTCGATGGCTTTGTCCGGAAGATAGCGGCCGGCGATATAGCGATTCGAGAGCGTGGCGGCGGCGACGAGCGCCGAATCGGTGATCTTGACGCCGTGGTGGAGCTCATACTTCTCCTTGAGGCCGCGCAGGATGGAGATCGTGTCCTCGACCGAGGGCTCTCCGACATAGACCTGCTGGAAGCGCCTCTCCAGGGCGGCGTCCTTCTCGATGTATTTCTTGTATTCATTCAGGGTCGTCGCCCCGACGCAGCGCAATTCACCCCGGGCCAGCGCCGGTTTGAGCATGTTCGAAGCGTCGACGGCGCCTTCGGCGGCGCCTGCGCCGATGATCGTGTGGAGCTCATCGATGAACAGGATGAACTCGCCACTCGCCTCCTTGATCTCTTTGAGGATGGCTTTGAGGCGGTCCTCGAATTCACCGCGGTATTTCGTCCCGGCGACCAGCGCTCCGATGTCGAGGGCGAGGAGTCTTTTGTTCTTCAAGGATTGGGGGATATCGCCGTTGGCGATCCGTTGGGCCAGCCCCTCAACGATAGCCGTCTTACCCACGCCGGCTTCGCCGATCAAAACCGGGTTGTTTTTGGTCCGCCGGGACAGGACCTGGATGACCCGCCGGATCTCGTCTTCGCGTCCGATGACCGGATCGAGCTTCCCCTCGCGGGCGAGCGCCGTGAGGTCCCGGGCGTATTTTTGAAGGACCTGGAATTTCCCCTCCGGCTGAGGATCGGTGACCCTCTGGGTTCCGCGGACATCCATCAGAGCTCTGAGCACGAGCTCTTCGCTGAGACCGTGTTTCTTGAGAAGCTTGGAGACTTCTCCCGAGCCCTCTTTGAGAAGGGCCAGGAAGAGATGCTCGGTCGAGATGTACTCGTCTTTGAGTTTGTCCGCCTCCTTTTGGGCATTGTTCATGACCTGACGGAGCGCCGACGAGATAAAGACTTCGCCTCCGCTGACCTCGGGAATGCGCGCGAACGCCTCTTCGAGATCGGATCGGAGGGCCGGAAGACTCACCTCGAGCTTTCCGAGCACAGCCAGCACGATATTTTCTTCCTGGTTGAGAAAACTCCAGAGAAGATGCTCCGGTCTCACCTCTTGATGGCCCATTTCCTCCGCCGTTGTCTGTGCCATCTGAATAGCCTCTTGAGACATGACGGTCAGTTTGTCCCATCTCATCCGTCTTCTCCTTCTCTTCGATGTCCTCGGAATCGAGGACCCTTTCCTTTTTTATTAGAATATGCTGCCCCGAAGATGTCAAGCAACAGTTGTGAGCCGCTCACTCATTTTGGATATTTTTTTCTTGACAATTGAGAATAGGAATTGATATCTATTCTCTTTCTATTTTCCTGGGAGCGTCAGATGGAAGAAATAGAAGTTTTCAGCTGGCTGACTTTGGATGCGCTAAAGAAGGCGGCCGATGTCGTCGAGACGGTCGGCAATCTCCAGACCGGTCACTGCACCTCGATCTTCTGCGTGATCGAGGACGACTACCTCGAGCTCTGCTACAGCGATAGCGCGGCCAATTATATCCGCCGCTACGAGGACAGGGAGGAATTTGAGGCCGCGCTCGATCACAGAAAAGAAGAGGTCGGAGACGCGCCCTACGAAAAAAACCAGGAATTTGAAGAGGATGAAGAAGAGGACGAAGAAGAAGAGGAAGAAGAGGAAGCCAAAGAGGAAGAAGAAGCGGAACACGACGCCGGAGACGAATCAGAAAGTTTTTAGTTTTTTTTGGAGCTCGCTGAGAAAATTCAACGCCGCAAGGGGGGTAAGAGAAGACAGGTCGGCATCTTCGAGCCGGTCTCTGATCTCTCTCAGCACCTCCTGTTCCCGGTCTTCCCGGAAAAGAAGAAGCTGGGCTCTGTCGCGTCGGGCCGAAGACCGGTAGGCTATTTTCGGTTGACCCGATTCGTCGAGCTCCTGCTTTTCCAGGTTGAAGAGAATCTCCTTGGCCCGCTCGATCACCGCGGCCGGGATTCCGGCCAACTTGGCCACGTGGACCCCGTAGCTCTGGTCTGAGGGGCCGGGGACGATCTTTCTCAAGAAGACGACGTCCCCTTTCCACTCTTTGACCGAGACGTGGTAGTTCTTGATTTTCTTGAGAGTCAGGGCGAGCTCCGTCAATTCGTGGTAATGCGTCGCGAACAGCGTCTTCGCCCGGATGGCCTCATGATCGTGAAGGTACTCAGCCACCGCCCAGGCGATGCTGAGCCCGTCGAATGTGCTCGTGCCCCGGCCGATTTCGTCCAGGAGAACAAGGCTCCGGGGAGTGGCGCTGTGCAGAATGTTGGCCGTTTCGAGCATTTCGACCATAAAGGTGGACTGGCCGGCGGTCAAAAAATCCGTCGCTCCGATCCGGGTAAAGATCCGGTCCACGACTCCGATCGTGGCCTTTCCGGCCGGCACAAAGGACCCCATCTGGGCCAGGATGCAGATCAGGGCCACCTGTCTGAGGTAGGTGGACTTTCCTCCCATGTTCGGCCCGGTGATGATCAGGAGCTGGTCCTCGCGGTTGTCGAGATAAGTATCATTGGGAATGAACGGTTCCTGATTGGCCACTTCGATGACCGGATGCCGGCCCTCAACAATCTTGATCACATCTTCCCCGTTGACTTCCGGTCGGGAATAGTTGCGCAGCGCGGCCAGCTCGGCCAAGGCTGAAAGGACGTCGAGGGTGGCGACGGCGGCGGCAATCCTTTGCAGGCGCTGCGTCTCGAGGGAAACCTGCTGCCGCACTTCTTGAAAGAGTTTATATTCCAGTTCGCCGATTCGCTCTTCGGCGTGAAGGACTTTTTCCTCATATTCTTTCAACTCCGGTGTGATGAAACGCTCGGAATTGAGCAGCGTCTGCTTGCGAACATAATCCCCCGGGACCTGGGACAGGTTGGGTTTCGTGACTTCGATATAATACCCAAAGACCCTGTTGTACCGGACTTTGAGCGAGGAAATTCCTGTCCTTTCCCTCTCCCTTTTCTCAAGCTGGGCGATGAAGGTTTTGCCGGAGCGACTGACGGCCTTCAGCTCGTCGAGTTCGGCATTGCATCCGTCCTTGACGATTCCCCCCTCGGTCAGAAGGAAGGCCGGTTCATCGAGGATGGACCGTTCGATGAGGTCAACCACTTCCCGGGCATTATCCCACCGACCGCGGAGCTCCTGGATTTTTTGAGAGGACAGGTCGTCGAGCAGAGAGCGAATCTGCGGAAGCGGAAGGAGCGATCTTTTCAAGGCCACCAGGTCACGAGGATGAGCCGCGGCCAGGGATATCTTCCCGCTGAGGCGTTCGAGGTCCAAGATTCCCTTGAGGCCGTCCCGCAGTCCCTTTCGTTCGATCGGCCGCTTGAGCCACTCTTCGACCGCCGAGAGCCTCTCGTCAATCTCCCGGCAATCCAGGAGGGGCTGGAGGAGCCAGGACCGGAGAAGCCTCCCCCCGAGCGATGTCACGGTCAGATCCACGATGTCCAGAAAAGAGTCCTTGCTTCGGCCGTCGCGGAGGTTTTTGACCAGCTCCAAGTTGCGGATGGTCGTGGCATCGAGAAGGAGGTTCTGGCTGGAGAACGTGTAAGAGATTTTGTGGATCAGGTTCAGTGCGTCCTTGCGGACTTTCTTGAGGTAAGAGAGAAGGGCGCCCGCCGCCCGCACGGCCAGGTTTCTTCCCTCCAGCCCGAACCCGGCCAGCGACACAACCCGGAAGTGTTCGAGCAGGAGCTCTCTGGCCTGCATTCCATCAAAGGCCCAAGCCTCGAGGGGACTTTTCATGACCTGGTCCAGCTCATCCTTGGCCATGATCGTCGGGAGCTTCTCCTCGTCCCCTTCGGGAAAAATGACCTCCCTGGGGGAGGCTCTAAAGAGTTCATCGGCGAGCCGTTTTTTCTCCTCGCCTGTTCCTTGCGAAGTCTTGATCTCGCCCGAGACCAGGTCGATCAGGGCCAGGCCCCAGCCTTCCTCATCAAGAAAGACCGAGGCGCAAATAGCGCTTTCTTTTGCTTCTTCGAGGTCCACCTCGACGGCGGTGCCGGGAGTCAGGACTTTGATGACTTCACGTTTCACCACTCCCTTGGCCGTTCGCGGATCCTCGACCTGCTCACAGACGGCCACCTTGAAACCCCGCTTCAGGAGCTTGGCCAGGTAGGCGTTGACGGAATGGTAGGGGACGCCGCACATCGGGACTCCCTGCCGGGAGGTCAGCGCTATCTCGAGGACCGGGGCACCGATCTTGGCGTCTTCATAAAACATCTCATAAAAGTCGCCCAGGCGAAAAAAGAGAAGGGCGTCCCGATGCTCCTTCTTGATCCGGAAATACTGCTCCATCATCGGTGTGGCAGAAGGACGCTCGGACATGGCGGGCCTCAGGATCTCTCTTTCGCCTTTTTTCTGGCCCTGACAAAATAGCCCTCGACAAGTGCATCGTTGGGGTAATAGTTCCAGAGCAGGTTCCAGAGCTTGCTTTTGCTAATAGGCTTGATTTCGACCTCGCAGCCGTCGAGCATATCTCTCAAAGCCAGATCGCTGAACCTGTAATACTCAACCCCGTGTCGCGGAAAGCAGAACGGCACGGTGATGTAAAGGGTCCCTTCCGACTTGAGGATCCTCTTGATCTCATCGATCGCCTCGCGGGGATGAGGCAGATGTTCTAGGACGTCGAGGAGGAGAATCGTGTCAAAGCTCTCGTCCGGGAAATCGGTCTTTTTTTGAATGTCGGCCACGACATCGGGACGGCAGCCGGGATCAAAGTCCAATCTCAACGCGTCTTTTCCATACCTCCTCCAGCCGGAACCCACATCCAGGATTTTCCCTTGAAGGACCAGTTGCTCCCGCAGGAGCTTGTCCCTTCTTCTCCGCCAATAGGTCTTGCCGACGTGTCGCATGAAGCCTCAATCACACAGGAGAATTATAGGGGGATTGGCGTCCTTAAGCAATCGCCATCTGTCGCCACGAAATTGCCGATAGAAATTCCCGACGGGTCCCGCTTCGGCATAATCGTCTGTCTCGTCGTCTCGTTCTACGTCTGTCTCGTCAAGATAAAACCCAATTTCAATTTCCAATGTCTTTTCTTTATTGGGCGAAAAAGACGAGATGACGAGATAGACGCTAAAGACGTCTTTGGTTTGACAAATCATTTGGACCTATAGTAATTTCTAAAAAAATGAATGTGCCCAACTTCCTCACGACGCTCAGGATCTTCTCAATCCCGCTGCTTGTCTTCGTCCTCCTCTCTCACTTCCAGGGAAGAGAGTACGTGGGCTTTGGTATTTTCCTTTTCGCCTCCCTGACGGACTTGCTCGACGGTTTCTGGGCACGGCGAAAAAAACAGATCACGGTCTTTGGGCAGCTCCTCGACCCGATCGCCGACAAGCTCCTGATCACATCGGCCCTCATCTGTCTCGTCGAGGAGGGGACGGTTCTAGCCTGGATGGCCGTCATCATCATCGGCCGGGAAATCGCTGTGACCGGCTTCAGGGCTATCGCTGCATCCAGAGGGGTCAACATCCCGGCCTCGATTCTGGGCAAAGTCAAGATGGTTCTGGAGACCGTCACCGTGGCCATCCTGATCCTGGGGAGGGCTGCCTTGGGTTGGCTCTATATTTTTTCCCAGATCGGGCTCTGGCTGATCCTGGTGATCGCCCTGTTTTCAGCCGCAGAGTACTACATCAAATACGGACCGCGGGTTCTCTCAAAGAGCTCCTGAGAGAGCCTGCTTGACTTTCCCGAGCGATTCCCAATTCTCGACGCTGTTCACAACCGGAGGCTGAGGCCAGGACCGGGCAATCCTCTTGATCAGCCCGGCCAGCACTCTTCCCGGACCCAATTCAACGCAGCGATCGACAGCACTCTCCCTCAATATCTCCATAGACCTGTACCAGAGGACGGGCCGACTGACCTGCCTTTTCAAGGCGTCCCGGGCTTCCTCCCCTGTTTGGATCAACCGGGCATCCACGTTTGTGACCAGCGGAACCTGAAGGTCCTTGAAGGCGGCTCCATCCAGATCACGGGCGAGCCGCTCTTCGGCAGGCCTCATCAATCTCGAATGAAAAGGCGCGCTCACGGGAAGCAAGACCGAACGCGGAGCATTGATCAGCCTCAAGGCCTCTTCAACGGCCGACTTGTCGCCGGCGATAACGACCTGCTCCTGGCTGTTCCAGTTGGCGATATCCACGGCACCGGTTTTGACTTTAGCCAGTGATTCCTGGACCGCCTCATAGGTTGAGCCCAGGATCGCGGCCATGGCCCCGGCTCCGACCGGGACCGCCTCCTGCATGTAGATACCCCGCTTGTGGACGAGCACCAGAGCCTGTTCGAAATCGAGCCCGCCGGCGGCCACGAGTGCCGAATATTCTCCCAGGCTGTGTCCGGCAACAAGAGAGGCCCGTTCCCCGAGAAGCTGGTGAGCGATCGTGCTCACGACGAGAAGGGCCGGCTGGGTGTTTGCGGTGAGCCGAAGCTCTTCCTCGGGACCTTCAAAGCAGATTTTGGAAATCTTGAACCCGAGGGTGTCGTCGGCTCTGTGGAAAATCTTCCGGGCCACATCCGAGTGGTCATAAAAATCCTTACCCATTCCGACCGTCTGCGACCCTTGCCCCGGGAACAAAAAGGCGATCCGGCTCATCCTGTCTCCTCTCGGCTTTATTTCCGTTTCAGACATTCCTCTCTGATTTCAATCTCGGCCTGGGCGCGGAGGTTCTTGATCCAGGCGCTCACCTGCCGGCTGGTCTTTTGTTCCCTGATCAGGGCTTCGATCTTGTTGAGAATCTGCATCATCGGTTCCGGCTCAAGACCCAATTGCCTCTGCGCGGGGACATAATTCTTCTGGTAATAGAGTTCGATCTCCTGGAGACTCACGAGAGCCCCCTGGCTGAAGCGCTGGGAAATAACTCTCTGGCAGAGGGTCTTTTCTTCCAGGCAGGCCCTGAGGTCCTCGGCCCGCGCGCCGAACTGGCTGAGTCTGCGCTGGACTTCCTCCTTCCCCAATTTCTGGGTCAGGTTCGAGACAGCACGGTCAATCTCCTCCTGCTCAACCGGGATTTTTTCCCGGGTCATATCCAGGATGACCCTCTGGTCGATGACCTTTTCCAGGATTAAGGTAAAGCGGGTCTCCGGGTCCGGTTTTGATCTCGTCCTCAAAGAGGCCAAAGGCTTCGATGAACTTCAAATCTGTCAGAGTGATGACCCGATTGTTGATGACAGCGGCAATGCAATCGACCACATCATCATAATCATAATAGTGAGCAGTGAGCAGTGAGCAGTGAGCAGTCAAACCTGAATCGTAAGAGCTGAGCAATGAGTGGTGAGCCGTCAAAAGCAAGAAGAAAGCCAAAACCGAAAGAATTCTTTTCATCCGCGTCACACTCTCAAAAAACATTGCCGATCGTAATAAAGGCAAGCGGCCTTCCCCTCCGCTGGGGATCGTCGAGATTCCAGCCCAGTTCAAACCTCACCGGTCCGAGCGGCGTCCGGTAGCGGACCCCGAAGCCGACGGCGCTCTGCAAGTCGGCGAGACTGAAATTGCTCCGTTTGGAGAAGACATTGCCCCAATCATAGAATACCGCACCCGAGAGATCTTTAAGGGCGGACAGAAGAGGGAACTTCAGCTCAAAATTGAACAAGATGCAGGGCTTTCCCCCCCACCGGAACTTGGGTGACGGGGACTTTGGGACCGAGCTCGTCGAAGGGCTCGCCCCGGAATGAATTGCTCCCTCCGGCAAAGAACCTTTCTGGGATCGGCATCCGCCCTCGCCCCAGCCCCAAACGGGACGTCAGGCTGAGATTCAACCAGGACTTGAGACGAAAGAAATGCTGGTACTTGGTGTACGTCTTGAAGTAGTTCGATTCCGCCTTGAAGAGTGGAAACGCCCATTCGGCGACGGAGCTCAGGAACCACCCCCGTTCGGGGTTGAAACTATCGTCCCGACGGTCCCAGAAGAAGCTTCCTGAAAGATAGGTCACGGAGTAGGGGAAGAACTGGCGGTCGACTTCTGATTCCGGAACAAAAAGAAAGGTCAACTCCGTCCTTTGCCAAGCCAGAGTCAAAAGCAGAGTCAGGTTCTTGGCGAGAGATTTGATCCCGCTGAAGCTGATCCCGCTTCGGTCATAGCCGAAGCTTATTCGCTCCTCGCTCTCCAACCAGGCCGTGAGGCTGTTCTGCAAAGGAAGGCCAAAAAAGTAGGGCTGCTCCCAAGCCACGACTCCTCGTTTTTCCTGAAGGCTGAATTGGCTCACCAGACTGAGCTGGGAGCCCGTCCCGAAAACATTCGAACGGATGTACTCGGCCGTCCCCCGCGGACGAATGACGTTGTTGAACAGGGAGGAGGTCTGAGGCTGGTATTTTGTCTCCAACCCGATTCCCAGTCCGGCGTAGTTCCGGTCTCCCTCCAGGAGGCTGATCACCAGATTCTCCCTGTCTCCGGAAGTGGGGATCTCTTCCAGCTTCACCTCGGAAAAAATTCCGGTATTCTCCAGGCGTCTCTTTGTCTCCTGGATAAGGTTGAGATAGGCCGGCTGGCCCTCGACCACCCTGATTTCACGAGCGATCGTTTGCCGGCGGGTAACCCTGTTCCCGGTGATGACGATCTTGTCGAGGATGATTCTTTGACCTTCGCTGATTTGAAAAATCAAGGAAAAGAGATTCTGGCCGTCTGGCCGGATCTCGGAAGTGACCCGGGTTCCCCGGATGCCCTGATCCTGGTAGAAGGCCTCGATTTCCCCGATATCTTTCTGGGTGTTTGGAGAGAAGAACGGCCCATTCTCCGTGCTGGTGATCCGAGCCCTCAGCTCGGCCGGGCTGATGAGACGCGCCCCGACAAAAGTCAGCGTCTTGATTTTCTGCTGACTCCCTTCTTCGACATGAAAAACGGCCCTGACCGTATTCTTCTTTTTGATGAAATTCAGACTGACTTGGGGACTCGGAAATCCCTGGGCCTGATAGAGAAACTCGATCTCTTCCGGGACCTCGAACAACCTCTGACCATCGATCCAGGAGAGTAGGGGAATCTTTTCGCCGATGCCGATCTCATTTTTGAGTTGCGCTGCGGAAAAATATTTCAGTCCTTCGAAGGAGATGTCCTGAATCTTGAATCGCTCTCCGGGGATGACATCATAGATCACCCGGATTTCGTTACCCGTTTTTTCCAGCCGGGCCTTGGATGTCGCAAAGAGATAGCCCCTTGACCTCAGGTAACTAATGATGCGGGCCTCTCCTTCGGACATGCCCCACTCCTCGAAGATGCGCTCTTCCCAGATGGGGGTGAGGAGTTTGACCGGCAACTGAGCGCCGTTGATCACGATCCTGATCTTCTCCTGCGGGTTTATCTTGATGTTCAGGGAAACCGTGCTTCCTTGTTGGTTGAAGTTTTCGCTCTCCAGTTCAGCCTCAGCCCGCTGATAACCCAAACTGGTGTAGTATCCCTTCAGCCTGGCCAAGTCTTGCTCCAGGATGGCCGGGACATAATCTGCCCCCGCCGGCTCTTTATTTTTTTAAAGAGTACGCTCGGCGGAACTACGACGTCCCCGCTGAAGCCGATTGTCTCGATTTTGTACCTGGTCGAGGACCCGACCTGGAAGACGATCTTGACCGAACCGGCTTTCAAGTCCTTTTCGGCTGAGCTCTCGATCTGGGGATCGAAATATCCCTCCTGGCGCAGCGCGGATTTGATCTCTTGCTCGGCTAGGCGAAGCTTGTCCGGCGCGAAAAAGCTCCCCGGCCTGAGCCCGGAGAGGCTCTCCCTGAGTTTCTTTTTGGGGATTCCTTGCTCTCCCTCAAAATCTATATCCCGGACGGTCAGCCTTTTGGTCAGGGAAAAAGTCAGTTCGACTGCGATCTCGCCTTTCTTGCCGACCTGGACATCGGAGAAAAGTCCTGTTTCATAGATCTGTTTGATGTTCTGGGAGACCTTTTGCAGAGAGAAGAGTTCGCCGGGATGAAGAGAGATCAGGTCTTCCATTTCCTTTTCAGCCGGATGACCGTCCACGAGGAGCTCGACCTTGGAGATGTGCTGCAAGTCTGATTCCTGGGCGAAGGAGGAGTTCGCCGGAGGACACCAAGCCGACAGGACCACGGCCAGGAAAAAGCCGAGGCGCTTCTTCAGTATGCCCGGAGGGCTAGAATCTTTTCCTGACTTTGACATCAAAACTGATCCGTCCGAGCTCATCCCGGGTGCCGACGAGGGAGAAGTCGTTGCTGATCTCCCACTCCATCCGCGCGAGCTCCTCCCGCTGGGTGGTGAGGTTGGTGGAATACAGGATAAAAAAGTTCCTGGAGATTTTCTTGCCCACGGTCAGCCGAGCCGTCATTTCGGCTGAAGAACCCAGGACAAAAGGGTCAATCCGAAGCCTGTCCAGGCTGAAGAGGCCCTCGGCCCGTTTCTTGGCTTGTTCGGCGATCTGAAAGGACAGAAGCGAGGCCGTGCTGAGCCGGGTGCTGGTGTCATAAGAATAGGTCCGCTTGAAGGACTCTCCCATGGCCAGGAGGGCCAGCACGTCCTCGGGCGGCAACGGCGGCGAAGAACTGAATTCCGGCCTCAGTTGGCTGATCAGGCCGTTGAGAGTGAACGTCACCCGGTAATCCTTAACGAACGATTCCCCTTTGAACTCGAGATAGGGCTCCAGAGTCGCGGGGTTGAAAAAGCTCAGCCGCCCCTTCAGGACCTTGAACGTTCTGTCCTGAAAATAAACGTCGCCTCCCAGAGCCTCGATATCTCCCATGACGAGCGGCGCGTTGACGCTCCCGGTGATATTGAGATCAAACCGGCATCTGACCCGCCCCAGCGAATTATCGATCCAGGCGTTGTCGTCCGCCCGGAGATGGAGGTTGAGAGTGAGATCGTCAAAGATGCTCGGCTCGGTCGGCACGTAATACGGTGTCGAATAAAAACTGAATTTCTCATAGGCCTCCCGACGCCAGGAGAGTTTCTGGAACAAGAAATCTCCTTCCAGAACGAAACGGCCCGGGTCCTTGACCAGCCTCAATGTTCCGTCGGTCAGGCCCCTCGTCCGTTCAAACGGTGAAAGAAGAAGGCCTTTGCCTTCCAGACGCAGATCGACCGTTTCCACTCCTCCCTTTCCCAAGGTGATTTCGCCCGAGCCTTTCACGTCTCCGCCGCCGAGCTTGGCCTGGAACGAGCGGACCGAGGCCTTGTTGTCCTGGACGAAAACCAGGCCCGAGAAATCCGTGACGGCATGGGCAAACCTGGGCAGGGGCAGGAGGGGGCCCTGGAAATCGATGACGCCCGTGACCTGGGGCGATCCGTTCGCCTGTCTGACCTCGGCCCTGTAGTTCAGCCGTCCCTTAGAACCCTTCCAGGGCAAAAGCAGGTCGAGGTCGCCGAAATTCCCTTTTATGTCGGCCGAGTAGGGTTTTCCATCCACGGGAAGCAATAGGGAAATTGCAAACTCGTTTTCACCCGGCAAAAGTTTGCCGTTGATATCTGCTTTGATCCTCTCTTCAGAATATCCCAGTTTGAGAGTGCCGAGGGCGTCAAACTTCTGCAGGCCCGGAACCTCCAGCTGCGCGATCTCGAACTGACCCGCCGCCGCGTCCTTCCCGAGGGAGCCACTCCCCTTGAGCCCAAAGGAGAGATCCCCCTTGATCGCCGCCGAGAGAGCCGAGAGAGGGATTTTCTGGGCCGTAGCATCCAAGCCGAACTCTTGCGTTTTCAGGTTGAGCCTGGCCGAACCCTGGGCGACCCCTCCCAGAACCCTGAACCGAAGGCGGGGAAACGTGATCGTCTCGCCCTGAAATTCCAACCTGCCTTCCACATCCTGCAGGGGCTGACCCGACAACGTGAGTTGGGGGCTGGAAAAATCACCCTTGACACTTAATAGGTCGCCTACCTCAGAGACCTCAAATTTTCCTTTCCCCTTTCCCGTGAGAGGCAGCTGGATCTCTAAACCGGGGAGAATTTTCTCGATACTTCCCTGGTCGAGCTGGAGATCGACCTTCAGGCTATCCTTGTCGACGATCAGGCCGATCTCACCATTCATGGAGGGATCATGGACCCTGAACCTTCCTGTGAGGTCGGTCTTATAAAGCTCGGCCGCACCTTCGATCGAGAGGACATCGAACCGATCGTAACCTCCGGGGGAGAGAGAGAAATTGGCCGTTACGCGGGGCGTGAGGTAGGCGCCGAAAATCCGGACATCCGCCGGGCCCTTCCCCCTGATCTCCGGGACATCAAATTTCTCCTGGAGGAGGAGCGACGTGAACGCCCTGGCCTCGCGGACATCGCCGACCTCTCCATGGATCTCGATATCCACATCCCGGTCGACCGAGACCCGGCCTTTGAGTTCCACGTCGGCGAAGCTGGAATGAAGCGCCGGAGAAGAAAAAGAAAAGTCATTCCCACCGTCCCAGTTGAGCCTCATCTGCCCCCGGAGTGGGTAGCGGTTCTGAGTCGGAACAGCCGACTCGTCTCTAAACTCGCCGTCGGCCACGAGCTTCCCCCCGATGATGCTGAAATTCCCCCAGACGGGCGATTTCACGGGCCAGGGTAATTTCATGTAGTTCATGATCGGGTCAAGGTGAAACCTCTTGGCTGTGCCCTCGACCTTCTCTCCGCTGAAGTCGATGGCGACCGATTCGTCGGGCAGCCCACCTCGGAGTATATCGACCTCCAGGTGTCCCGCGCCGGCCCCGAAGTGGACCCTGCCTCGCGCCTGCCCCAGGACAACGCGGTTCAAGGTCAGGCGCGGACTGGTGACGGAGGTGTCAAAAACGAGGCCGCCCTTATCGCGGACGAGAACCCCCTCTCCCTCCACCTGCCCCTCCCAGTCAAAGGGAAGCTGCAGCACATCTTTGGCGAGGCTTATGGGGATGTTGAGAGACGTTTTGAGCTGTAGGCGTGGGTTTTCCGGATTCGTCAGCCGACCCTCGGCCCGGAGGACAAAATCCGGGCCGTTGGCTCTGATCCTTTTGATCGTGATCTGGCGGCCCTTGCCCTCGACCCAGAGGTCGAGTTTCCCCTGGATCTTCTTTCGGCCCGAGTCCAGGCTCAGGGTATTTTCTTCGGACTCGGCTCTGAGCAGGAGAGTGTCCTCTTTCTGGCTGAAAATCGCGCTGATCCCTCTCATTTCAAGGCTCTCACCTGCCCCCATAAAAGTTAAGCTCCCCTCCGCGGACGACACCGCGTTCGATCGCAAAGGGAAGCGGAAAGATCGTCGCCTTTCTTCCTTCCTTTCCTTTGTTGAAGACCCCCTCTCCCAGCCGCAAGAACGGCTCGTCGATGAAAACTCTGAACGGTTTTGCTTTGCTGAGCAAGGACAAGTAGGAGATTTCGATAACGACTCGCTTGGCGGAAAAGAAGGGCTCGGGAGAAAGAGTCCGCACATCCTCAAGGACAAGGGCGGGAGGGAAGACAGAGATCTCGAGCCGAGAATAGCCAAAAGAGGACTCGATTTTTTTCTTGACCTGTCGGAGCAGAATGTTTTTGCCGACAACGAGTCCGGCGGCGAGGAGCAACAGCACCGACGAGACAGCGATTATTGACTTCGTTCTTCGGCTTGCCTTCATGCTCGCTCAGCGCAGGGCGAATTTATTTATACTATTTTTTGACTTTTCCCCAGTCCTTCAGAAACTTTTCCATCCCCAGGTCGGTCAGAGGATGCTTGATCATCTTGTCTATGACCGAGTAGGGAATAGTGGCGATGTGCGCCCCGACGAGCGCTGCCTCAACGACGTGGCGGGGATGGCGGATGCTGGCCACGATGACCTCTGTTTCAAGATCATAGTTTTCGAAAATGGCCATGATCTCGTCAATCAGGGCCATGCCTTCCTGAGAGATGTCATCCAGCCGGCCGATGAACGGGCTCACAAAGCGGGCCCCGGCCTTGGCGGCCAGCAGGGCCTGGTTGGAGGAAAACACAAGGGTCATGTTGACCTGGATGCCCTCCTGGGCCAGGACACGGGTGGCCTTCAGCCCTTCCAGGCAGACGGGAATCTTGACGACCACGTTGTCGGCCAGCTTGGCCAGCTCCCTGGCCTCGGCGATGATCTCTCCCGCTTTGGTTGAAACGCACTCGACACTGACCGGACCGGAGACGATGGCGCAGATTTCCTTGATCAGGTCCTCAAACTTGGTATTCTCTTTGGAACAGAGCGAGGGGTTAGTTGTCACCCCGTCGAGAATCCCCCAGCTCGCGACTTCGCGGATTTCATCCAGGTTCGCCGTGTCAAGAAAGAATTTCATCTCGCCTCCTTATGACTGTTCAGTGCTCACTGCTCACTGTCTTATGGTGTGATTTTCATGACCGTGTTGGAGAGGGTACCGATGCCCTCGATCTGGACATCCACCCTGTCTCCGGCCTGCATGGGGCCGACCCCGGCCGGGGTCCCGGTGGTGATGATGTCCCCGGGCTCGAGGGTCATGACCTGGGAAATGTAGCAAACGAGAAAAGCGACGGGAAAGATCAGATTCTTGGTGCTGCCCGACTGCCTCAGCTTCCCGTTGAGGAAGGTCTTGATCCGCAAATCTGAAGGGTCCAGATCGGTAACGACGCAGGGGCCGACCGAGGCGAAGGTGTCGAAAGACTTGGCCCTGGTGAACTGCCCATCCTTGTCCTGAAGGTCGCGGGCCGTGACATCGTTGAAACAGGTGTAGCCGAGGATGTAATCCTCCACCCGCTCCTTCTCATCCAGAAGGTGGGCGCGCTTCTTGATGATGACGGCCAGCTCGCCTTCATAATCAACCCGCTTGGACATCCTGGGGTAAGCGATGATCTCGTTGGGCCCGATGACGGCCGATGAAGGCTTCAGAAAGAGAAGCGGCTCCGCGGGCAGGGGCTTGCCGCGTTCGATAGCATGGTCCTTGTAGTTCAGCCCGACGCCGACGATCTTGGACGGCTCGACCGGGGGGAGGACGGTGACATCGCTCAGGGGAATTCCCGTCGGTTCAACCTCCCAGGAGCCGAAGATAGAGCCCCGGACGGAGAAGAGGCTGTCCTCTTTGAGCACCCCATAGGAAATGCGGCCGCTGTGCTCAAAACGGTAGATCTTCATGATTTGCCTTCCTTTACGAATTCCGATGCGGTGTCCGACTTCGGGCTTTCATTCCCGGTTTTGTCGGCTGCGGAGATAGCATAGTCATATCGGTTCCCTTTTTCAATCGCCCGGTCGGTGTAGGAGTTCTCGGCGATCGGCTGCTGCGTGAGAAGCGTAAACTCGGTTTCGCCTTGGGCCTTTCGCCAAACCTTGTAGCCGGCCAGGTCTCTTTCGCGGTTGGCGGCCCAACTCAGGGCGATGAAGTCCTTTCCCCGGACGAGCAACAGCCCGGAGGGTGTCGCGGGAGGAAAGGTGTCTTTTGGCCGGACTTCGACACTTTCCGAGTCATCGCTTTCGGAGTAGGGCGCGGTCTCATTGATCGAGGCGCGAACAAAATAACGATAGTCCTTTTCAAACTCAAATTCTTTGTCGGCATAGAGCAGCTCTTTGACGATCGTCGTATTGATCAGCCGCGGGAGTTCCTCACCCTCGGCCCGGTAAATATTGTAGCCTGCGGGTTTGCGGGCCGAAGGCGGCTCCGCCAACTCGGGCGGCGCCTCCCAATGAAGCTCAACGCGGTCTTGGAACACGGTCGCCTTGAGGTTTTCGGGCGCGAGGGGAAGCGGACTGGGTTCGATCGAAAGAAGTTCAGAGAAATCGGATTCTTTGCCCTTTCTGTCTTTGATTTTGAGGGCGAAGGTCAGTCTTTTCGCCGCCGTCTGGCCTGAGCCCAGAGGATAAGCGTAGACAAACTCCGGCAGAGTCTTGGCCTTGGCTTTCTGGGACGGGGAGAGTTCTTCCCTCTTCAGGCTGGCGGAAGCCTTGGCCCGGTTCTTAAAGCTTTCCGGGGTGATCTTGGGAAAGGCTCCGGCCTCCGGTTTGTCCTCTTCGAGAAGCCAGATCTCAACTTCGGCGATATCGGTGAGCGGGCTGCCGTCCGTGTACGCGCCCGGGTTCTTCCACTCGAGGAAAATCTTGTTCCCGCGCTGGACGAGAGTCGCCGATTCGGCTTTCTGGGGAGCTCTGGCCAGGGGAAGCTGGATGGGCCCCCTTCTTGCCGCAACCCAAGGAAAAAAGCAGGGCGAAGGCAAGGACAGCCCCGATCAAAGGTCTGTTCATGGACTAAAGGATGAACCGCCTCAGGTCCTGATCCTTGAGGACATCTCTGAGTTGTTTCTGGACGTAGACCTTATCGATCAGGATGTTCTTTTTCTTGATCTGCGGCGCTTCGAAGGAAATGTCCTCCATGACTTTTTCCATGACCGTGTGCAGGCGGCGGGCCCCGATATTCTCGGAGTCTTCGTTGACCTTCTCGGCAATCTCGGCAATCTCGTCGATGGCCTCGGGCGTGAATTCCACGTACACGCCCTCGGTTTCCATCAGGGCTCTGTATTGCTTGATGAGTGCGTTTTCGGGTTCGGTCAGAATCCGGATAAAATCGCCCTTGTTGAGCGGCGTCAGCTCCACCCGGATCGGAAACCGGCCTTGAAGCTCGGGGATGAGGTCAGAAGGCTTGGAAACGTGGAACGCTCCCGCGCCGATGAAGAGGATGTGATCGGTCCTGACCAGGCCAAAACGGGTGTTGACGGTCGTCCCCTCGATGATGGGAAGCAGGTCCCGCTGGACGCCCTCGCGGCTGACCTCGGGGCCGTGTCCCGACTCACGGCCGGCGATCTTGTCCACCTCGTCGAGGAATATGATCCCCGAATGCTCGACCCGCTCGACCGCCAGCCGGGCCACCTGGTCCATGTCAATCAGCCGCTTCTCCTCTTCTTCCATCAGATATTCACGGGCCTCGGCGACCTTGAATTTGCGCCTCTTGGATTTGCCCCCGCCCAAGAATCCGGGGATAATCTCCTGGATCTGGATCCCGATCTCCTCCACTCCGGAGTTCGAAAAGAGCTCGAAAGGAGGAGTGATCTTTTCCTTGACCTCGATCTCCACCATCCGGTCTTCGAGAAGGCCGTCCCTGAGTTGCTTCCTGAATTTCTCCCTGCTCTCGTTGAAGCGCTGGTAATCCTCTTCGGACAGCGAGTTCTCCCTTTTTTTGAGCGGCGGCAGAAGGAGGTCGAGCAGTTTCTCCTCGACGTTGCGGACCGCTTTCTCCCTGATCTCCTCGATTTTTTCCTGCTTGACGACATCGACGGCGATCCGGACCAGGTCCCTGATCATCGATTCCACGTCGCGCCCCACATAGCCGACTTCGGTAAACTTGCTGGCTTCAATCTTCAGAAAGGGGGAGGAGGTGAGCTTGGCCAGCCGGCGTGAGATCTCGGTCTTGCCGATCCCGGTCGGCCCGATCATCAGGATATTCTTGGGCGCGATCTCGTCGGCCAGCTCGGGAGGAAGTTTGCGCCGGCGGTAGCGGTTGCGGAGAGCGATGGCCACGGCTTTCTTCGCCGCTTTTTGGCCGATGATGAATTTATCGAGCGCGGCCACGATTTCCTGAGGCGTGAGCTCGGTCTCTTTCGGTTCTGGAAAGGATTTTCCGGAGCCCTGGGGAAGGAGGATGGCCATGGATCAAAGCTCCTCGACAGTGATTTGCTCGTTGGTGTACACGCAGATTCCGGCCGTGATCCTCATGGCCTCAAGGACGATTTCCTTGGCGGACAGGTGAGTGTGCTTGATCAAGGCCCTGGCCGCAGCCAGGGCATAGGGGCCGCCGGAGCCGATGGCAATGATCCCGTCGTCCGGCTCAACCACGTCACCCGTGCCCGAGATGAGGAAGGTCGAGGTCTTGTCGGCGACGATCATCAAGGCCTCCAGCCGGCGGAGGGCCTTGTCCAGGCGCCAGTCCTTGGCCAGCTCGATCGCCGCCCGGGACAAATTCCCCCGGTATTCCTCGAGTTTGGCCTCAAACCTCGAAAAAAGAGCGAAGGCATCCGAGGTCGCGCCGGCAAATCCCGCCAGAACATTGCCTTTATTAAGCCGCCTGGTCTTTTGAGCCGTCTGCTTCAAGATGGTCTGGCCCATGGTCACTTGTCCGTCCCCGGCCATGGCCAGCTGACCCTTGTGGCGGACGCAAATTATCGTCGTTGAATGATTCATAAACGCACCTATCTTAGGAACAATCATAACGGATGGAAGCCAATAAGTAAAGCGCACAAGACAGTGAGCACTGAGCTGTGAGCAGTGAGCAGTTGAATAGATTCCTCGTCATCTAGCTCAGTGGGGCGAGCCTGAGCAAAAATAATGTGGCCAACCCCTTTTCCCCTGGAGAGTTGGCCATTGGGTCCTGGGCATCTCAGAGCCAGAGCTGCTTAATTAGACGCTCACTGCTCACTGCTTCTTTGTGGCTTGTTCCTTGAAAATCTAACCTTTATAATGAGGGCGGCGCGCCTGGAAAGCAAGGAGGCAAAGATGAGCTCAACCAGGCAGGAAACAAAAGGGCAAGCGGGTGCGTGCAGCCGGAGGGATTTTCTGAAAAAGAGTGCCGGGGCGGGACTCGGGCTGACGATCAGCGCCGCCGCCCTTTCCAGCTGCAGAATAGCGCCGAAGACGGTCCCGACAGCCGCTGGTCTTTCCCCGGCAATCAGCCGCCCGATCTATGAAAAAAGTGAGAATCGGGTTCGTCGGGGTGGGCCTCCAGGGGACGTCCCATCTTGAGAACTATCTCAAAATTGACAACGTCGAGGTCAGGGCCGTCGGCGATATCGTCGACTGGAAGGTCGCCCGGGCCCAGAAAATGGTTGAGGCGGCGGGCCAGCCCAAGCCCGAAGGCTATTCCCGGGGACCGACCGACTTCCTGAGGATGTGCGAGCGAAGCGACCTCGACTTGATCATCACTGTCACTCCCTGGGAGTGGCACGTCCCGGTTTGCCTGGCGGCCATGAAATCCGGAAAACACGCCGCGACGGAGGTGCCGGCCGCGGTGACCCTTGAGGAATGTTGGGAACTGGTCGAGACTTCGGAAAAAACAGGAAGATATTGCGTCATGCTCGAGAACTGCTGTTACAGCGACCGCGCGCTTCTGACCCTCAACCTCGTCCGGAAGGGGCTCCTGGGCGAGATCATCAACGGCGCCTGCGGCTATCTCCACGACCTCAGGGAAGTCAAATTCAACGGCAAGGACGAAGCGCTGTGGCGGACGGCCCACTCGGTCAAGCGCAACGGCAACCTCTACCCGACCCACGGGCTCGGGCCGGTGGCTGAATCCATGGACATCAACCGGGGCGACCGCTTTGACTATCTTGTCTCGATGAGCAGCCTGGGAAGAGGATTGAATCTTTACGCGGCCAAGAAGTTCGGGCCGAGCGACCCCCGGGCCAGCCGCAGATACGCCCTCGGGGATGTCAATGTGAGCCTCATCCGTACGATCAACGGACGGACGATCACGCTGTTCCACGACACCAACTCGCCGCGGCCGTATTCGCGGATCGACCTCGTCCAGGGCACAAAAGGGATCATCCAGGGTTATCCCGACCAGATCTATCTCGAAGGGCGGAGCCCGGAGGACCAATGGGAGACGTTCGACCCGTACATGAAAGAATATCGCCATCCTCTCTGGACCGAAATCGAGGCCAAGGCCAGGGGCGCAGGGCACGGCGGGATGGATTTTCTCGAGGATTACCGGCTCATCGATGCCCTGGTCAAAGGACGACTTCCGGACATGGATGTTTACGATGCCGCTTCCTGGAGCGTCATTTCGGCGTTGAGCGAATGGTCTGTCGCCCACCGGGGAAAGCCCGTCGATTTTCCCGATTTCACCCGCGGCCGTTGGAAAAGCAATCCCCGGATATTTATCGTCGACATGTGAACGTTTGATTTGAGCTCACGACTCAATATAAAAGCCTTTCCATCTTCGATTCTTCATACTAAAATAGGCTCAGCCTCGATTTTGGGAGACCACAGAGATGAGAGAAAATTCCATCTGCGAAGCCAAGCCAAAAATCAACCTGCCTCTGGATGACTGCTTCCGGCCATTGGCGCTCTGGAATCGGAATTTCTCCAGCGCCGTCGAGGCGACGAAGAGCGAGGTACCGCTTGTCGTGGCCGTCGAGCGCGGCGATGGCTCTCGCTCAAAATTCCTGACCTGCGTGTTCCCGGACGAACACCGCTCGGCCGCCCAAAACCTTCTCTACGCCGAACGGCTGGTCAAGATGCTCCTCTGGACGCGAGGGGGATACAAGGTCTACGTGGGGGGCCCGGCGAAAATCGGAGAGTTCATAAAGAAAGTTTATTCCCGGACGGGCGCCCGTTCCTTTGATTGGAACTTTATGGGAAGGACCGTCTATGAAAAACCCTTCCGGGTCATCATCACCACGGCCGACAAAGTCCCTCCGGCCAGAGAAAAGAGCGTCGCCCTCGGCCGTCACCTCGATGGCTGCCGGATCGGATTTGACCTCGGCGCCAGCGACCGCAAGGTGAGCGGGGTGGTCGACGGCGAACCCGTGTTCAGCGAGGAGGTCGCCTGGGAGCCCGGAAAGCAAAAAGACACCCGTTACCATTACCACGAGATCATGTCCGGCCTTCACCGGGCCGCGGCCCGGATGCCGCGGGTTGACGCCATCGGCGGAAGCTCCGCGGGCGTCATCATCGACAACCGGGTGATGGTGGCCTCGCTGTTTCGTGGCGTCCCCCCAAGGCTCTACAAGAGACAGGCCACCTCTATCTTCTTGAAAATAAAAGAAGAATGGGGCGTCCCCTTCGAGGTCGCTAATGACGGCGAGGTAACGGCCTTGGCCGCCTCGATGTCCCTCAACGTGAATTCCGTGCTCGGGGTCGCACTCGGATCAAGCCAGGCCGGAGGGTATGTGAACTTGGAGGGGCATATCACGAATTGGTTGAACGAGCTCGCCTTCACTCCGGTGGATCTCAACCCCCGGGCCCCGGTCGACGAGTGGTCTGGGGACGGCGGCTGCGGCGTCCAGTATTTTTCCCAGGTCGCCGTCGTCCGGCTTGCGGAAAAGGCAGGGATCGAGCTCTCTCCTTCCCTCACCCCGGCCGAGAAGCTCAGATCGGTCCAGGAGCTCCTGGCCAAAGGGGATGAGCGGGCGAATAAAATCTTCGAGACGATCGGCGCCTACCTGGGTTACGGGATCGCCCATTATGCGGATTTCTATGATCTCCGCCATGTCCTGATCCTGGGCCGGGTGACCTCGGGCGAGGGAGGTCCGATCATCCTGGACCGGGCGCGGGAGGTTCTGGCCGTCGAATTTCCCGAGCTCTCCCGGAGGATAACACTCCACCTTCCCGACGAGAAGAACCGGAGGGTCGGCCAATCTATCGCCGCGGCCAGCCTGCCCCAGGTCAGGAGGGGGAAAGGAAGATGAGATGAGGCTCAATAACAGCACGTCCGAAATTTTTGTCCCCGACAAGAAGCCGGTCGAGGAGGCGCTCGGCCGGATCACCCATATGGGGGTTGGGGCTCACCAGGATGACCTTGAGATCATGGCCTATGACGGGATCCTCAAGTGCTTCGGGAACGATAAAAACTGGTTTCTGGGAGTGACGGTCACGAACGGCGCGGGAAGCCCGCGCGACGGACTCTACGGCCACTACACCGATGAGGACATGCAGAAGGTGAGGCGCGTTGAACAAAAAAAGGCGGCCATGGTCGGTGAATACGGAGCCGTGGCTTTTTTGGATTACTCGAGCGCCACGGCCAAAGACCCCAAGAACAGCGGGGTCCTGAAAGACCTCAAGGCTCTCTTCGAGGCGGCAAAGCCAGCGGTGGTCTACACCCATAACCTGGCCGACAGGCACGATACCCACGTGGCCGTGGCTCTCAAGACAATCCACGCCCTGAGGGAGCTGTCCCCTGCTCTCAAGCCGGAGCAGGTCTTCGGCTGTGAAGTCTGGCGGGACTTCGACTGGATGACCGACAAAGACAAAATCGCCTTGGATGTCTCGGCTCACGAAAACCTGGCCGCTGCTCTTCTGGGGGTTTACGACTCCCAGATCTCGGGAGGCAAGCGCTACGACATCGCCACCCTGGGGAGGCGCCGGGCCAACGCGACCTACTACGCCTCCCATGGAGTCGACACCTCGACCTACCTGATCTACGCCATGGACCTGACCCCGCTCATCCGAGATCCGCGATTGAGCATCAAGGGCTATGTCCGGGACTACATCGAGAGGTTCTGCGACGAGGTGACCGAGAGAATCGAGAAGCTCGGCTATTGACCTCGCTGGGGGACGTTCCCCAAGGGGACACCCTGCCGTCTCTGAATTTGACAGGAGCCAAGCAAAATTCCCTCTCTCATAGCACGGCCGTGCTGGTTCTGAGGCAAAACAGAGTGTCCCCTTGGGGAACGTCCCCGGATAATTATTGCTGCTCAGTGCTCACGGCTCACGACTCACTTTTTTTGACGAGATGACGAGACAGACGTAAATATTTCTTGACAAATGATACTAAATAAGTATCATTATAAGTGTGGATCGGATAAGAGATAACCGTTAGATAGACAAGAGAGGGTCCTTTCAATCATGAAGCTCATCACCCGCGACACGGATTATGCGATCAGGGCGCTCGCCTTCCTGGCCAAGAAAGAAGACCGAACCATCTCCGTTTCCGAGCTCGTCCGGGTCCTGCGTATCCCCCGCCCCTTCCTCAGAAAGATCATGCAGATCCTGAACAAGAAAGGGGTACTCTTGTCGCAGAGGGGGATCGGAGGCGGCTTCAAGCTGGCCGCCTCCCCGGAGAGGATTTTCATCATGGACATTATCCAGATCTTCCAGGGGTCTTCGTCGCTGGCCGAGTGTCTTTTTAAGAAAACGCTCTGCCCCGACCGGCCGTCCTGTCCCCTCCGGAAGAAGATCGATTCTTTGGAGAATTATGTTTTTTCAGAACTCAAAAAAACGACCATCGCCGGCCTGGTCCGAGAAGGAGGGAAATCATGGCCAAGAGAAAGATCATAAAGATCGACGAGGAGCTCTGCAACGGCTGCGGACTCTGCATCCCCAACTGTCCCGAGGGCGCGATGCAGATGATCGACGACAAAGCCAGGCTGATCAGCGATCTCTTCTGCGACGGACTGGGGGCCTGTATCGGCCATTGCCCTCAGGGCGCCATCACGATCGAGGAGCGAGAGGCCGAGGAGTACGATGAAAAGAGAGTCATGGAGAATATCGTCAAACAAGGCCCGAATGTGATCAAGGCCCATCTCGAACACCTGCGCGACCACGGCCAGAAGGACCTGCTGGGCCAGGCTCTGGAATTCCTGAAGTCAAAGAAGATCCCTGTGCCTCTTGAGGAAAAGAAGGAATCGGCGAAGGCCTTTTCCGCCTGTCCCGGATCGCGAGTCCAGGACTTCCGTGATGAAAAACCGGCTTCCCCTCGGAGCAAGGCGGCTGTGTCTGCAAGGTCCGAGCTCAGGCAATGGCCCGTTCAGATCATGCTCGTCCCGCCCTTCGCACCCTACCTCGACAACTCCGACCTCCTCATCGCCGCCGACTGTGTCCCCTTCGCGTACGCCAATTTCCATGAAGAGTTCTTGCGCGGCAAAACGCTCCTCGTGGGCTGCCCCAAGCTCGATGACACCGATGTCTACCAGGAGAAATTCGCTCAGATCTTCAAGAACAATCATGTCAAATCTGTGACCTACGCAGCCATGGAGGTCCCCTGCTGCTTCGGCATGGTCGGCCTCATCCAGGAAGCGATCCGCGCCTCGGGCAAGGACATTCCCTTTCACCAGGCGGTTATCAGCGTCGGCGGGCAGAGGATCAAATGACGCTCAAGTGCCCCGGCCAGGACTCCCGGAACCTCAAGATCGATATCATCCGCTGCCCCAAGTGCGGCTATGAAGTCGAAATCTTTTCCGACGAGCAGAGGGCTAAGTGCCCCAATTGCAAGAAGACCGTCAGCCGGGAGAAACTGCCTTCCTGCGTAGATTGGTGCAAGGCCGCGCGCGCTTGTGTCGGCGAAGAACGCTGGAAGAAACTAAAACGCGCCCACAAGTAGACGCTTTCTACAGCTTGAGAATAATTTTTGCCCGGGTCATCGCCCAGGTGATGAGGAGAATCAGGGCGGTCATGACCACGGCGTTGAGAATGCCCGCTGGGCCCCCCTGGTCCCAGAGCGGCCAGACCATACGCCGGAGGTCGGTTTTGAGAAAGAACGACCCGAACCTGATCAGAGAATCGACCATCGCGGGGAGGATGTAAGCCAGGAGGGGGTTAACCCCGATCGGCTTTAGAAATGACGCCCAGCGCCGCAATCTGAGCACATCCATCAGCCCATAAAAAAGCAGAAACACCAAGCAGCAGATCCCGGAGGTCACAAGGGCATAAGACTCTGTGCCTCGAATCTTGGAAAATCCATGGAGCGGTCGGAAAAGATATCCGGACAAAACCAATCCTGCTCCGAGCAGTCCCATAAAAAAAATACGATTCTTGGCTTTCATCCCTTCGGAGCCGGCAGCAAAAAGAGTTCCAACCAGAATCCCGGCGACGACGATCGTCCCGTGGCACCCGATGATGACACCGAGATTGAAATTTCCTTTACCGGGCCCCAGCAAACCAAAGAAACCGTGGCGCCAGACGATAGAAAAGGCGACCAAGAAACCTATCGCGAGCAAAAGGAACGGCCGGCTGTCTTTGGTCAGGAGGTAGAGAAGACTGCACAAGACGTAGACCCAGCCGATCAAGCCCAGGATGCCCCACCAGGGAATCTGCAGCCAGGTGATCCCACCTCCTGCCGTTTGAGTTCTGAGGACAAGAAGAAGAGCGGCGAGCAGCAGCGCGGCCGCAGCCCGGATGCTGAGATAAAAGTTTTGCCGGGGTCGGCTGTTCGTCTTCGGGTAGATATTCCAGAGAACGATGACCGCGAGATAGGCCAGGAAATACCATAATTCTTGGCTCATCCCGGTTGCCGCGGCCGAGAAACGCTCCTCGTTGACCATGATAACTCCCAGGAAGATGAGGGCGCCGCCGCGAATGCAAATGCGCTTCAAAATCTGGAGGAGCGAATCTCCCTGGTCGATCCTCCTCCGGAGCGACAGGGGAATCGCCACTCCGACAATGAACAGGAAGCCTGGGAAAACGATATCCGCGAGTGTGTATGCATCCATCTCGGCCCGGGCGTGGCGGAGAAGGAAAGGGATCGCTGCCATTCCGGCGACATAATTCACAAAGGTCATGGTCAGAATGTCGAACCCTCGGAAGGCATCCAGACAGGCCAGGCGTTCGGATTCTAGGCTCATCTTGTACGACTTTTCTGAGCATTATACATCAAACCGGGGCTCAAGCAAGGTGAAGGATTTGCACGCTTCTTTGCAGCGGGCACCGGAGGGTTCAGCCTGGATGGCTTGAAGGCACGCTATATTTTGCCTACTTGCATTATCGGCGCCCGTTGGTTAAACTGATTTTTCTTTTTCCCCCTGAATTCCTGAAGGAGGCGGATATGAATACGACCGAAAAATACAAAAAATACGTCACCACCAGCATGGTCGATAAGGTCCAGCCGGTGGTCGTCGAACGCGCCAGCGGGGCCGAAATCCAGGACAGCGGCGGCAAGACCTATATCGACTGCTTCTCGGGAATTTCCGTGGTCAATGCCGGACACGGCAACCCGAAAGTCATCGAGGCCGCCAAGGCCCAGATCGATAAGTTGGTCCACTGCGCCTCCTATATCTATTACTCGAAACCTATGGCCGACCTGGCCGAGAAACTGGCCGCAATAACACCGGGGAGGCTCCAGAAGACCTTCTTCGGGAATAGCGGCGCCGAAGCTATAGAAGGTTCTCTCCGCCTGGCTAAACAGTTTACAGGCAAAAGCGAATTCATCGCCCTCCAGGCCTCCTTTCATGGCCGCACTTATGCGACTCTGAGCGTCACCGGCAACAGCGGCCGGAAACGCCGGAGCGGTCCTTATATGCCCGGCTGCACGTTCCTCCCCGCGCCCTACTGTTACCGCTGCTTCTATGAACTCCAATATCCCGCTTGCCGCCTCAGGTGCGCCCGGGCCCTGGAGGAGATCATCAGGTTCAACACGGCCGACCATATCGCTGCATTCCTCGCCGAACCGATTCTCGGCGAAGGAGGGATCATCACTCCACCCGACGATTTCTTCCTGGAGGTTGAAAAGATCCTGAGAAAACACGATATCCTTTTCATCAATGATGAAGTCCAGACCGGATTCGCCCGGACCGGCAAGATGTTCGCGATCGAGCACTACGGTGTCGAGCCCGACATCATGGCCATGGCCAAGGCCATAGCCGATGGCTTCCCGTTGAGCGGCTTTATCGCCCGCGAGGAGATTGCCGATGCTTTTCGGCCGGGGGACCACCTCACGACCTTCGGCGGGAATCCTGTCTCCTGTGCCGCGGCGCTGGCCAATATCGAATTCCTGGAAGAGCAAAATCTGGCGGCGGCCGCGGCCGACAAAGGAAGTCTCCTGAAGTCGCTGCTCGAGCCGCTCCGGCTCAGATACCCACTGATCGCCGAGATTCGGGGGAAAGGGTTGATGCTCGGTATCGAGCTCGTCCGGGACGGCCAGAAAACTCCGGCCGCTCAAGAAACCGGCCAGATCAGGGATCTTTGTTGCGCCGATGGAGTCCTCATCGGCTCAGGCGGAGTCTATGGAAACGTTCTCCGTTTCCAGCCTCCGCTGGTCATTTCGGAGGGCCAGCTGCGGGAGACTGTATCTGTCGTGGACGCGGCTTTCCAGAAATTGTATTCCGGTCGTTAGCTCACTCGAGGAGGCCCAAGTGCGCCAGGTCAAGAATTATGTCAACGGCCGATGGATCGAGCCCGAAACGCAAGAATCCGGCGATGTGTTCTCTCCCGGCACCGGGGAGAAGATCGCCGAAGTCCCCTTTTCGACCTCCGCCGACGTCGATCGGGCGGTTCGCGCCGCCAAAGAGGCCTACTGGGACTGGCGGACGACACCTCCCCTGACCCGGGCGAGATATCTCTTCAAACTCAAAGACCTGTTCGAAGAGGCCTTCGAGGACATCGTTCGAACCCTGGTCACTGAAGAGGGCAAAACGCTTGACGAAGCCCGAGGCGAGGTGCGCCGGATGATCGAAAATGTCGAGCACGCCACGGCCGTCACGACCCTTCTCGCCGGCTACAATCTCGAGGACATATCCCAGGGCGTCGATTGTACCGCCGAACGACAGCCGATGGGAGTTTTTGCCTGCGTGGCTCCATTTAATTTCCCGGCGATGGTCCCCTGGTGGTTCCTGCCTTATGCGGTTGTCTGCGGAAATACTTATATCGTCAAGCCCTCGGAGCTCGTGCCGCTGACCCAGACCCGGATTTTCGAGGCCGTTGACGGCTGCGGCTTTCCGGAGGGAGTCGTCAATCTGGTCCACGGCGCCAGAGAGACCGTCTCTTCCCTTCTCTCCCACCCAGACGTCGAAGGAATTTCTTTCGTCGGGCAGACGTCCACGGCGCGCCACATCTATAAGACTTGCGGGGAGATGGGAAAACGGGCCCAATCATTCGGCGGGGCCAAGAATTTCGTTCTGGTGATGCCGGACGCGGACATCGACCGGGCCATCCCTTCGCTCGTGACATCTTTCTTCGGCTGCGCCGGCGAGCGCTGCCTCTCCGGCTCCGTCCTCGTCGCCGTGGGAGACGTCTACGAGAGATTGAAAGAAAAATTTGTCCCCGCCGTTCGGTCTCTCAAGGTCGGAAATCCACTCGAAGAGGGAACGCAGATGGGGCCGGTCATTTCCCTGAGCCACCGGGAAAAAATCCTGCATTTCATCGAAAAGGGAATCCAGGAAGGGGCCAAACTCATCCTCGACGGGCGCGCGATCAAGGTCGATGGATGCCCGAACGGCTTCTACCTTGGCCCGACGATTTTCGATGAGGTCCAACCCGGCATGTCGATCGCCCGGGAGGAGATCTTCGGCCCGGTGGTCTCGCTCCTCCGCGTCAAAGACCTCGATCAGGGTTTAGCCTTGATCAAGAACTGCGAATACGGAAACGCGGCCTGCCTTTACACCTCGAGCGGAAAAACCGCCCGGGAATTCAAGTACCGGGCCGAGGCCTCGATGCTCGGGATCAACATCGGCATCGCGGCGCCCATGGCCTTCTTTCCCTTTGGCGGGACCAAGTGTTCCTTTTTCGGAGACATCAAGGGACACGGACGGGAGATCATCCAGTTCTTCACCGACACGAAGGTCGTCATCCAGCGCTGGCTGTGATCGGCCGACCGAAGGGCGAAAACCCAGATGAGCCTCAACACTTTTGGAGCGGTGATGAGTTTCGCCGCGGACATTTTCCGTCGGTCTGCGGATTTCTACCGGACGGCTGCGTCAAAGGCGCGTGATCCCAAACTCAGAGAGTCTCTGCAAGGCCTGCAGAAAGAGGCTGAGAAACATGAGGCCCTGATGGAGCAGATCCGCCGCGAGAACGTGACCGAGATGATCCTCGAGCCGGTCAGCGGACTCGCGGCCGAAGACTATCGCACCATCCCGCAGCTCCGGGAGAATGCGGTGGACGCGGATTTCCTCCAGGCGGCCGTCGATCTTGAATCCGGCCAGCAGAAATTTTTTGCTCAGGCTTCGGCAAAGGTCTGCCTGCCTGAAGCCGCCCGGGCTTTCCGCAAGATCTCAGATAAGAAGAAAACGAACCTTGATTGCCTCCTCTCCTTGAAGATCGGCTGATTGGGCTTCTTATTTTCATGGATCACCCAAGGCGGACTCCATTGGGGACCTCCCTCTCGGGCATCGCCAGGGCCGGTTTGATTCCATCCTCATACCCGATGTCCAGGATCATGCCTTCGGAGAGAAGGCCCATCATTTTTCTGGGTTCAAGGTTGACGACAAAAAGCGACTGTTTTCCTTCAATATCTTTGGGGTTTTCGCGCTCGCCTTTCATCCCGGCCAAGATGCTTCTCTTGTGATCGCCGAAATCGACCCTCAGCAGGAGGAGTTTGTTGGATCCCGGCACATCCTCAACGCTTTCGATCGTTCCCACCCGGATATCGACTTTTTTGAACACCTCGGGGGCGATCGACGGCTTGATCGGCGCAACTTTAATGCTTTCCATCGTTTTTCTCCTTCAGCCCGAAGCTTATCAAAAACAGAATTCCCTTTCCAGAACAAAAGACTTGTCTGACTTGAGACGGATGCGGTTGACACGATATTTTAGCCGTGCTAAAAGTTAGTCCTGGGTGCGCAGCCCTTTCAAAAGAAAAGGAGACCGATCAAGGAAGCGGAGATGGCCAAGCTGACCCTGGTGGTGATGGCGGCCGGCATCGGCAGCCGATACGGCGGCCTTAAGCAGGTCGACCCGGTCGGACCAAAAGGGGAGATCGTCATCGACTACTCGATCTATGACGCCCTGCTGTCGGGCTTTGACAAAATTGTCTTCATCATCCGCAGAGACATGGAGGATATCTTCCGCGAGAAGATCGGGAAGAATATCGAATCCAGGGCCGAAACAGCCTATATTTTTCAGAGCCTGGAAGACCATCTGCCGCCGGGCTTTCGCGTGCCTCCGGAGCGGAAGAAGCCCTGGGGAACGGGGCAGGCGATCCTCTGCTGCCGGGAGGTTGTCTCAACCCCCTTCGTCGCTCTCAACGCCGATGATTTCTACGGCCGGACCGCCTTTCAAGCCTTGGCGGGATACCTGCGGCAGGCCAAAGACCGGGAAGGTTACGCTGATTATTGCATGATCGGCTACAGGCTCCGCAACACCCTTTCGGAGCACGGCCACGTCGCCCGGGGAATCTGCGAGGCGACGGACGACGGTTACCTCGCGGACGTCCGCGAGCGCACCCACATCGAGAAATTTCCGGACGGCATCAAATTCGCGGACACCAGCAAAGGCTGGCACAAGCTTTCCCCGGAGAGCCTGGTCTCGATGAACATTTGGGGTTTCACTCTGAGTATTTTTGGCGAGCTCGAGGTCCGCTTCCCTCGATTTCTCGAGGAATGCGCCGACCGCATCGCCACAGCTGAATTTTACATCCCCGAAGTCGTGGGGAGCCTCGTCCGGGAAAGGAAAGCCAGGGTGAAGATCCTCCCGACCAAAGAAAAATGGTTCGGGGTCACCTATCCCCAGGACCGTCCCTGGGTGGCGGCCTCGGTGCAGAGACTCATCAAAAAGGGACTCTACCCTGCCCCGCTGTGGAGAGATTGAGAGCAGAACCGGATGAATTCAGTCAAACCGTTCGACCTCCGGGAGATCACAAAACACTTCCGCCTCCGGGGTGAATTCCTCAGGGCTTCGCCGGTCCGGGCCGGGCATATCAACGATACGTACGCCAGCTGCTTTCTGAGCGAGTGCGGCGTTATCCGCTATATCCATCAGAGAATCAACCACGAGGTCTTCAAAGAGCCGGAGAAGCTGATGGAGAACATCGAGCGGGTGACTCGATACGCCCGGGAACGGATCCTGGAAGCGGGAGGAGACGCCCAGCGCGAGACCTTGAACCTCGTTCCCACGGTCGAGGACGGCAGCTACTGCAGGACTCCCGAAGGCGACTACTGGCGGTCTTATGTTTTCATCGAGGGCGCCAGAACCTACGATCGGGCGGAGAACCTCGATCACGTTTACAGCGCCGCCAAGGCATTCGGGAAATTCCAGAAATTGCTGAGCGGCCTGCCGGGCGAGAGGCTTCACGAGACGATTCCCTTCTTCCATCACACCCGCAGACGTTTCGATGCGTTCTGCCAAGCCTGCGGGCAGGATTCCAGAAACAGGGCCGGCTCAGTCCGGGCCGAGATCGATTTTGTTTTGAAGCGGGAGGCCGAAACCTCGGTCATCATCGACCTCCTCGAGCAGGGAAAAATCCCGGAACGTGTCACTCACAACGACACCAAGTTGAACAACGTCATGATCGACCTCAGGACGGGCGAGGGCGTCTGCGTCATCGACCTCGACACGGTGATGCCGGGCTCGGCGCTCTATGACTTCGGAGACTCAGTCCGCATCGGAGCGAGCACCGCTGCGGAAGACGAGCGCGATCTGACCAAGGTGGGCCTGGACCTGGAACGATTTGACTGCCTGGCCCGCGGTTACCTCGACGCCGTCCGGGAATTCCTGACCCCGGCCGAGATCAACCTGATGGCTTTCTCCGCTAAGCTGATGACTTTCGAATGCGGGGTCAGGTTCTTAACCGACCACCTGAACGGAGACACCTATTTCAAGATCCACCGGGAAAATCACAATCTGGATCGCTGCCGGACCCAGTTCAAGATGGTGGCTGAAATGGAGCGGCTGATGGACCGGATGAACGGGATTATCGAAGCCTGCCGATGAACCTTCTCTTCGTCTGTTACGGAAATATCTGCCGGAGCCCGATGGCCGAAGGGCTGGCGAAAAAGCTGCTCGGACCCGAAGCCCGCGTGGAAAGTGCAGGACTCGCGGCGATGGCCGGCCGGGCCAGCGAAGAGTCCATTTTGGCCATGAAGGCTCTTTTTGCCGTCGACATTTCCGGACATCGGCCCAGGTCGGTGTCCGACGTCGCCTTAGACGGCTTCGATTTCATTATCGCCATTGATTCTTTCATCTACTCCCGCCTGAAGGAGATGGGCCGGGTCCCCCAAGAAAAACTCTGCGGCTGGGATATAGACGACCCTTTTGGTCAGGGTCTGGCGGCATATCTTGAGGCGGCCCAGAAGATCCAGGAACGTCTCCGGCAATTTCTCGACAGCCAGGGCATCAAATAATCAACCGCTGTTATGAAGCCGGGCGTGAGTCTCAGCTCGGCGCGGTCAACGCTTCCCCACGGCTCTGAGCTTCGATTCGATGGATGCCTCTCGATCGAGCCGATGGTCCACCCGCAGGTCGATGTGGATTCTCTTGGCTCCCATCTTGACGATCGCCCGGTGTGCATCCTCGATCACTCTGAACAGGGATGCCAGGTCCGGAGATTCGATGGTCGTGGACATCCCGCCCGTTTCAGTTTTCAGGCCTGATTTCTCTATGACTTTGATGGCTTCCTTCACGAATCGGCTGACCGAAATGCCCTCGCTGGTCGGAAAGATGGCGAGTTCGGCGAGAATCATGGCTCCCTCCTTCAGATTTATTTTACTACAACAGAACGGGGTCAGGATCAATCGCGTCCCAGCCACTTCTTCAAACGCCTGATACCCTCGGCCAGGGTCTCGTCTTTTTTGCAAAAACAAAAGCGCACAAGATGGCGGCCCTGAGAACGATTGTTCCAGAAGACTGAGCATGGGACGGCGGCCACACCCGCCTTCTTGGGAAGCATCAAGCAGAAGTCAAAGTCGTCCTCGAAGCCGAGAGGTCTGATATCGACGATGACATAATAGGTCCCCTCCGGCCGGAATACTTTGAATCCCAATTCGGCCAGGGAGTCACAGAGCCAATCGCGTTTCCTCGTATAATCGGCCAGAAGTCGCTCATAATAGCTATCCGGCAGGTTGATGCCGAAGGCGGCCGCTTCCTGGAGGGGAGGTTGACCGCAGAATGTGATGAACTGATGACTCATCCGGACAGCCCGGGTGAGCTCGGGCACGGCCACCACATAGCCTTGCTTCCATCCGGTCATGGACAGGGTCTTTGCAGTCGAAGAGACGACGAACGCCCTTTCTTTGAGCCCCGAAACGGTGAGAAGGCTGATATGCTTCCGGCCGTCATAGACAAGGTGTTCGTAAACTTCATCACTCACGGCCAAAACGTCGTGCTTTATGCACTCGGCGGCAATTCCGTCCAGGTCTTCTCGGCTGAAGACTCTTCCGCTGGGGTTCATCGGGGTGTTGATGAGGATAGCTTTCGTTCTCGAGCTGAAGGCTGCGGCCAGCTCTGCCTTGGGAAGGCTGAAGTCCCGCGGATCCAAAGAAACATACCGGATGTTGGCCCGAGCCAGAGAAGCTAGAGGAGCATAGATATCATACGCCGGCTCGATGATGATAATTTCATCGCCCGGTTCGAGTATGCCCAGGAGCGTCGCGCAAAGCCCCTCTGTCGCGCCCGCGGTCACGGTGACCTCGCTCTCGGGGTCGACTTCGAGACCGTAGAAGCGCTCCATTTTCCGGGCGACGGCCTGGCGGAGGGCCGGAATCCCGGCGCTCGGAGCATACTGGTTGGGACCGCGCATGATGGCCTCCGCGGCCTTTGCCCTGACGGACTCGGGACCGTCGAAATCCGGAAACCCCTGGGAAAGGTTGACGGCCCCGCAGCAATTCGCCAGGTTGGTCATCTCGGTGAAGATTGTCGTGCCGTAGGGCCGGAGGGCTTCGACCACGACTTCCCTTTTGTTCATGGGAGGATATTAGATGACGAGGAGACCGGAAGTCAAGATCCGGGCGAGTTAAACCGCGGCGAGGAACCTGATCTGTAATATTTCGGCCGGTCCGGTAACTAACTGGGGTTAAACGAATACCAAAGGAGTTGACATGAAAGTCTTTACACGGTGGGTCATCGTGCCAATCGCCGTGGCTTTGTTCTGGGCCTGGATTGTTTTCGCCGGAGCGCCCGGAAAGGAGGGGGTCCGCTGGTACGAGCTGACGATGGCCTCTCAGAAGATAGGTTATTTGAAGCTCGAAACGACATCACTGTCCCGCGCTGGCCGGGTCGCTCGTTAAGACGGCCGAGGAGTCACAAATGGTGCTCAACCGGCTGAAGAGCAAAGTTGAAATGCGTGTCGGGCTCGTGTACGAGGAAGACGGGGACGGACGGCTCCTCCGATTCCGGGCCGAGACGGCCGCTTCGAACCGGACGATGGAGACCATTGGAGAGGTGGCCGAAGGGACGATCATCCTGACGGTGCGGGTCGGGGAAAGCGTCCAAAACCGAAAGATTCCCGTGGATAGCCCCTTGCTCGGCCCTTCGGGCATCCGAACGGCAACGATGCCGCTCTGGGATGGAGGCGTGGCGAGCATCCAGTTCGCCATGTTCTCTGTCGAATTCAGCCGCGTGCACCACGTTACGCGGACGGCAGAGTTGCGGGAGAACGTCGAGACCAGGACCGGCACAATCCCTTGTTTGCGCCTCAAGGAAACTTGCGCCGAAATGCCCATCGCGCGTATTCTCTGGGTCGATCGGGACGGATTCGAGGTGAAAACCTCCGACCCATCGCCTTTCGGAGAGTTGCAGAGCCTTCTTTCGACGGAGGCGGCTGCCGACCTCGCCTTCTCCGGCCGGATCCCCGAGGAGCAGTACCAGAATACGATCGTCCGGTCGAATGTGCGGGTCGGGCAGGCCCGCCTGCTCGAGGCGATGACCCTCAAGATCAAACACCGACGCCCCGAGCTCGGTTGGCCGGTCTTTGATGGCCCCGGACAAAAGATCCTCGAGCGGACCCCCCAAACAATCGTCCTCAGGATTGATCGAGATGTTGCGTCAATGGAGCAGGCATCCGGGCCCCCACTCAAGGAGGATCTCGCTCCCAACGCTTATTTCGACTCCGAAGACCCGGCCATCCGCGACGCGGTCAGAGAAGCAATAGGCGAAGAGCAGGACGGCCTGCGCAAAGCTCTTCGGCTCAAGCGCTGGGTGAGCGAGCACATGGCCTTCGACCTCGGCATCGCTTTCGCTCCTTCGCGGGAGCTCGTTCGCGACCGCCGCGGGACCTGTGTGGGGTACGCCTGCCTTTTAGCAACGATGGCCCGGGCCGCTCAACTCCCGGCCCGAATGCTCATGGGATATGTTTACACTGACGGAATGTGGGGAGGGCATGCCTGGGTGGAGATGTTCGTCAACGGGCAATGGCGTCCGTTTGATGCGGCCGTGAATGGTCCGGGACTGGCCGATGCGGCCCGTTTCGCATTCGCAAGTTCGAACTTGAGCGCAGGCCCAGCCGACCTCCTGATTGGCGGACAGCAGCTGTTCGGGAACCTGGACGTCGAGATTTTGGACTACCGGCTCGGCGGCGCGACTGTGAGCGTTCCGCCCGGTCGGCCGGCTTTTCAGGTGTCGGAAAATGCTTATATCAACCCGGGCCTGGGGATGGAGGTTGTTAAGCCGCGAGACTTCGTTTTCACGGATATGGACAAAGTCTGGCCCGACCACACGCTCCTCCGGATGACCGGACCTGAGGGCCAGGGGGTTTCCATCTTGCAAAAGGCCTGGCAGCCCGGACGCACGGCCGCAGCTTGGGCCAGGTTTCTCGTCGATGATATAATTTCTGAAGGAAGCGCGAACGAAGCCATGATTTTGAACCGGGTTGCCTGTTTGAAGAGCGCTCCGGGACGCGCGGCCGCGGCGGTTATCGATGGGACGGACGCCTGGGTGGTCCTTGTTGAAGGACAAAACGCCGTGGAACTTTTACGGCAGGTTTTATCCTCCATGACCCTCGGCCCCGCCAAGGCTTTTCCCGAGGACGATTAGAGAACGATGAAAGAGCGGGAAGACGTTCGGACCCGGTTTATGGAGGACGTCTTCCGCCATCAGGGGATCATCCATAAGATCGCCCGCCTTTATTTTGACGACCCCACGGAACGGGAGGACGTTTTCCAGGACATCCTGCTCAACGCCTGGAGATCCTACGGTTCGTTTGCCGGAGCGTCTGCCTTTTCGACCTGGCTTTATAAGGTGGCATTGAACACGGCGCTCTTTCGGCTGAGGGCCCGCCGGGCGGCCCGTCGGAAGCTTGATACGCTTCCCGAAGCCGAAACGTCTGCCGTGAGCGCTGAGGCGCGCGATGATGCCGTCCTCGGTTTGCGCAGCGCCATAGGCGTGCTTGACGACCTTGAGAAATCCGTCATCCTGCTCCACCTCGAAGGAAAGAGCTACCGAGAGATCGCCGAAATCACCGGTCTCACCGAAGGCCACGTCGGTGTCAAGCTCAACCGCATCAAACAAAAGCTGAAGATCCGATTGGCCCCCCAGGAGGAAAGCGATGGAGATTGAAGATATGAAGAAGGCGATTGAACCGGAGGACACATCCGTCGAAACCAGTCGGAGTGTCGACGAGCTTGATCGAATACTCCGGGCTCGGGCCCGCCTCTTCCGGCGCGGCACGGCCCGTCGGTTCGTTCTTGATTTTGCCGTTGCAGGACTGATCTATCTCCTCGTCCTACGGCTTCGTCATTCTGTCGGGCCGGCCACTGGCCTCATTTCATGTAAAGCTGCTTGCTATTTCTGTCGCTGGCCTCGCAGTTCTCGCGGCAGCGTTCGGGCGTTTCTTTGTCCTCACCAGGGCAGAGATGATGGGACTGCCGGCGCGCGAGCACCTCGAACGCATGCTGCGCCGCCAGAAACGCCTTTTGAGATTCTATAGCGTCTGGGCCTATGCATTTTCTTTGATCTTCGCAATTGTTTTTTGGGACGACCACTCCTTTCGCGCCCTTTCATCGGCCTGGAAGGCGGGCACGACTCTTTATCTTTGGCCGTCATCCTGTAACAAAACTATATCTTAACTGATATATGGACGGCAGATACGAGCCCTCGAAGAGCAGCTCCGGAGCTGGGATATCGAATGAGAGATCAGAACTGGACCTGACCCGGACATTTCTCATAGAATAGAAGTCAAGCATGTTCAGACGGCGTTTCATAAAAGAGATTGTCCTGGGGACCGGCGCCGTTTTTCTGGGCCTGCCGGAAAAAAATCTGGAAGGGAGAGAACGGGCGGAACCTGCCAAGAAACAAGGGATGTCTTACCGCCGGCTCGGAAGGACAGATCTCCAGATCTCCGAAATCTCGCTCGGGGGGAGCCCTCTCCCCGACCGGGATCTCCTGTTTCGCATCATTGAAAGAGGGGTCAATTACATCGACTCCTCTGTCAGCTACGGAAATGGGAATTGCGAGCGCCAGATCGGTCGCCTCCTCAAAGAGGTCGGCCGCGATAAAATCTATTTCGGAACGAAATTCCACATCCGAGAGGAGCCGGACGAAAAATCAATCATCGATTCGGTCAACGGGAGCTTGCGGCGCCTCGGAACAGAGACGATCGATGTTCTCCTCATCCACGGCGCAGAGAAGGCCGAGCATCTGACCGACGAGAGGGTCCTGGGAGCTTTCGAGAAGCTGAAGCGCGAAGGCAAGTACAGATTCCGAGGCCTTTCCTGCCATTCCAATCACTTCCAGGTTGTCAAGAAGGCGGTGGATTGCGGATATTACGATATGGTCCAGCTCGGTTACAATGTCTTTGATATCGAAGGTCCGGAGAAAAACGTAAAGACCTATGATGACTATCTCAGGGAAAGCGGTATCGCCGGACTTCTTGCCTTGGCCAAGTCCAAAGATGTCGGGATGATCGCCATGAAGACGCTCAAGGTCGGAGGCAGACGGCAGAATCTGGACCGCTACAAAACCGGGACAACGTCCATCTTCCAGGCCATGTTGAAGTGGGTTCTTGAGAACAGAGATGTCACCTCGGCCCTCACGGAAATCCTGACCTATGATCAGATGGAGGAAGACCTGGGCGTTGTCGGAGTCCCTCTCTCGGATGAAGAGCGGGCGACTCTTTACCGCTACGTGGCCCAAAATTGCAGAGATTATTGTCGCTTCTGCGGGACCTGCCAACGGCGGTGTCCTTCGGGCATCAAGACAACTGACGTCATGCGGTTTTTGGCTTATCACGAAAGCTACGCAAAAACCCGGCTGGCCAAGGACTTCTATTCAGATCTCAGGCCGGGTCAAACCGCACTCGCGTGTGATCATTGCGGGGCTTGTGATGAAGTCTGCCCCTACGGCGTCTCCGTTCAGAGACGCTTGCTGGAAGCCCATCGGATTCTGAGCGCCTAAGCACTGAGCATTATGATGAGTCCATTCGAAGGCTGAAAATGGGGATGGAAAAAATCCCTCAACTGGAGCGAACCCTCAAAGAAAAATCTGCTCCCAGGTAGCTAGCGATGCGGATTGGAAGAGAAGCGCCTCATTTTTTGGGAATGATTGGAAGCTCGATGAGCGAGGAGAAATTTTTCGTCCGGTAAATCTTTAGCCGGGTATCGGGGCAATCCTCCGGCTTCCCTCCAGGAGAAAGGCCTGGGTTGAGCTCGAAATTGGGATAATCCGCGCCGGCGATGGAAATTCGGATTCGGTGTCCCCTTTGGAAAACCCAGGAAGTGGGATAGAGGTCGAACCTCATGTTCAGGGGCTTCGCAGGGTCAAGCTGACCGTTTCCCCACTGCGCTTTTTTGTAGCCGTGCCAGGGCAGGTCGGGCCGGACATCAATAGCCCCGTTGACCTGGTCATCATCGGGATAAAGAGCCTTCCACCCCGCCCGCAATCCGCCCTCGGTCACATGGAGAGACCTGCCCGTTCTCATCGACATCGACGAGATAGATGAATACGTCGCCGTCTTTCTGGTTCGAGGCCAGCCACAGGTCCGCGACCGGATGCCCGGTCACTTCAAGGTCTTGGGTCAAGGCGGCCGTCTCATAGACGAGGCACTGCTTGTCCTTTTCTGTCCGGATCATGAGCTCGTCCGGAGGGGCCATCATAAACCAGCGGTCGGACTTGTTGGAACCGTAAAGCGAATTCTGACTGAAATCGACTTTGTACTCATCGCTGCCTTCGGCCCCTCTCGACTGCGCTAACCGTCCTTTCTCCTCAAGATAAAATTTGGTGATGACCTGACGGGCCAGAGGCCACTCCCGTTCCGGCCGCCAGCCGGAGTTCATGACATAGATATAAACCGGAGGTTCGGCCTCGATGCCGTTGGAAATGCCCTTTAAATAGCGGTCGAAAAAGCGCAGACGCTCGATGTTCAGTTGCTGACCCAGGTCTTCGCTATAGTGAAAAAGCTGCTGATAGGCCGGCGTCACCCTCGGCATATGAAAACGGGGCGCGACCAGCATCTTTTCCGTCGCTTTTCCTTGCATAGTCGCAAAGAGTTTGAGAGTGCCTCTACAAAAACCGTCGAACCATCCTCCCAAATGATAGACGGGGATGCCGGATTTGATGATCTCGGGCGTCCAGGCTCCGGGGCTCGCCAGGATAAAAGAAAAAGTTCCGTCAGGCGCCTTGAACTGGCTGTCGATAAAAGGCATGGCCGCGGCGATTCCCTCAACCGTCGGATTGGAGGCATGGTCTTTGGTCGCCAGGAAATAATAATTCTGGGAACGCTTGACACCATCGGGATAGCGAGGCGGAAAGCCATCATCAAGAAATGTCGTGGGATCGCCTTTCTCCGCTAGAGGAATCTCGTCGGCCAGATCCCCGTCTCCATCCTCATCAACGACCGGCGCGACCGGGTACAAACCGGATTCGGGGCGATAGACGTTGAGGTTGTGCCCTTGGAGGTAAAGACTGTAATTCTTGATCCAATGGATAGCCTCGATTCCGCCGGGGCGCACGCCCTCGGTAAAAGACTCAAAATAGATGACCTCGGGGATTATGCATTTCAGGGCCCGGGGCCTGTTTTTGGCCGTGGCCAGCTGGCTCCATCCCAGATAAGATTGGCCGTACATTCCTACGCTGCCATTGCACCACTTCTGGGCCGCGATCCAGTCCAGCAATTCTTTTCCGTCCTCCCCGAGGACCGGGGCCATGAGGATATGGGTTCCGAAAGAAGCTCCTGTCCCCCTCATATCAGCCGAGACAAGGGCATAGCCGTGGGAAAGAAGAAGTTGACCCAGCGGGGTTCCTCCGCTGTCAAAAACCTTCCCGGTCTTGAGATCGATCGCGGCCCGCCCGTACGGAGTATAACTAAAAGCGACGGGAAAAGGTCCGCTGTTCGGCCCGTCCGAGGGAAGGAAAATGTCGACGGCGAGTTTGACTCCGCCGGACATGGTCACGAACTGGGATTGCTTGGTGTGATTCTTGAATTGAGGAAAGGTGTATCCGGAATAGACAAAGTGTTCTGATCGCTTTGCCTGGTCCTGCGACGGGTGGGGATCGTCCCCGCCAGGCTGCCAAGGGCGATGGACAAAACTAGCCAAAGGAAAAGAAGGAAGAGGCTTTTTTTTGGCATCAGGGTATTCTCCTTTTGCAAGCAGACACCTTCGCAGTCAAGTCGTGGCTAGGACCATGCAACTTTGCCTGTTTTTTATTACAAAAGGCCGAGTTAAATCAAATCCCCCGTCGAAGAGCTGAGTCGTTCTCGACCCCGGCCACTGGCTTGAGGACTTGGGAATCAGGAAGATTCTTTCCTCAACTCTGGTCGCGAAAAACGACCTTGATCATGAGGATCTCTGAACGGCCCGCGGTTCTGACCCGAGGGCCCCACAGCTGAACGCCGCTGGTCACAAAAAAATGCGTTTGCCGCTTTTTCTTATAGCCCCAGGTGAGTTCATACTGTCTCTGGGTAATAAATTGACCGGGAACAATTGTCCGTTGTGGGTGTGACCGGAGAGCTGGATATCGACGTGACTTTGACTGACCCGATCAAGGTCCGTCGGACGGTGGTCCAACAGGATGACCGGCAAATCGGGCGGTGTGCCTGACAGGAGTTCGTCAATGGATTTTCTTTCTCTGGAATGACTGTCCTTCCGCCCGGCTAGATAAAAAGCCGCGTCTATTTTTTCGACCTCGTCCTCAAGCAGCCGGATTCCGGCCCGGGCAAAGAAATCGACCCTGTTGCCTCCGTACATTTCGTGATTTCCCGGAACCGCATAAACCCCGTACTTCGATTTGAGGCGCCGGAATTGGGCGATGAACCCGTCCATTTTATCGGCCCGCCCGTGTCCTTCCAGAACGTCGCCCCCGATCAAAACGATGTCGGGATCGAGAGCATTGACTTTGTCGACAAAGCCCGCCATAAAATTCTTGGTCGTCATATCTCCGAGGTGGAAATCAGCCGCAAAGGCGATTTTGAGCCGGGCGATTTCTGATGACCTCCGGGGGACCTCGATCGAATATTCTTTGATCCGAAGGTGATAGTAGTTGGCGATGCCGAGACAAACGATAATGACCGGCACGGCCAGCACAAAACAAAGCCTGGCTTTGCGAAATCCGGGAGCCCGAAGCGTTTCAGACGAGACGAGTCGGGAGAGATGGGCGGCTCCGATCATAAAATCAGTGAGGATGACGACCAGAACGAGATACAGCAAAAGGGGTAAAGAATAATAGCCGGTGATCATGAGAGATCTCGCCCAACCCCTCCCTGAATTGTGCGAAATGATTTCGGCTACCGGAAAAGCGAGGCAGAGGAGAATAAAGAACGCGGCAAATATTCTCTTGGAAAGCGTGCCGACGATGAGCTTCCTGATGCGGAGATAAACATAAATCAGGAGGGGCGATAAAAAAATCAGCTCATTGAGCAGAAACACGTCATCCCAGCCTTAAGAGAATTCTTGCTTCGCCTATCGGGGGCAATACTCAATTTCGGGATATTATAGCCCTACAGAAATGTTTTTGAAAGCATCTTGGACCTGCTGGAAGCATCTCTTCTTATTGCGAGACAACTCAAGGCAATCTACCTCGGCGCTCCGATCGGGATGCGGCTCAGGTTGGTTGACTTGAAGGCGCGCTGCATTGTCCGCAGCGAGGGAAATTGGCTCGCTTCGAAATCTTCGCTCTCTTTCTCCCTGCGGACAAGGAACCGTGCCCGCTCAGCCTCTAAGACGGCCTTCTTCAACAACCACCCTTCTCCGCTCGAGAGATGACAGGACGCAGGGCGCAATCATTGGACACGACGCCTTCCCATATAGTTTTGTGTCCCTGGCACGGCTCTCTGTTGGGATTGACGAGTTGACGAGACGACGAGATAGACGTCTAATAAACTTGTTTTGTCTTTGACGAGATGGACGAGATGACGAGATAGTAGCTTAACGTCGAAATAGACTTTTCATTCATACGCTTCGAAGAAGACCTCGAAGAGCGGCGGGAACCCTCCCAGGAATCCGAGGACGATGAGGATCATGGTGATGGCGAAGATTTTCCGGAAATTGATCTCCCGATTCTTCCAGAGTTGATGCAAAACGATCCAGACCAGCAGCCAGACGACGACTGCGATGGTCGTCTGGCCGCTCAAGGGACCTGTGGGAACGTAGAAGGAGAGGATTTTTTTTATGACTTCGCTCGAAGCCTTGAGGGTTGTGGAGATGCCGAGAGTGAAAATCCCGATACCGGCCGCAAAAATCGCCGCCCAGCGGCCCCGTTCGTAAGCCCAGAATTCGGCTTGTTCATCGTTCCTCGCCTCTCCTAGCGGACTGGCGCGACCCTGGTCACGAGGGCTCCGACGAACCCCCCGACAACGCTCGCGATGAAGGCGATTGTCACAAAGACGACCGCCGCTTTAAAAAGCCGCGGCTCTTCGACAAGATTTTTCCTGTAGCGGGCGACAAAAAATGAGACGGCGGTCATCAGAACGGAGCGAACCAACTGAAGTGCTCTTTCCACTCCATCCCGTAATCTTCCCAAAAAGCGAGGTGGGGATCTGCGAGGAGAAAAGCTTGCGGATATCTGCTCAGGTCTGCCTGCGGCGGAGGCACAGCCCGGAACCAAGGATAGGAGAGATAGGTTCCGGTGATGACCGTCAGCCAGGCCAAGATTGTCAGCGCCCAGATGCCGAGGCTCAAAATCCTTAAGTGCTTAGGCCTGGCCGAGTCCGTCTGACCGGTCGAGCGCAGGCCCCAAAAACCGACCAGGACTCCGGTAAAACCCAGGAGCAAAAGCCCTCCCAAGACCATGCCATGAATGATCGTCCAAAGCTCGCGGCTCGAGAATCCCATCTTTGCTCCTCCATCATCGGGAATTTGTTATCGCTTGGCTCCCTTTTATTATATATCTCGATTTGCTTTCATAAACAAGAACGCCGGGTACAATTTTTTAAAGGCTTGGCGAGTCATTCCCTGTTGACAAACCCCGTCGATGGCGATAAAAAAGAAGAAAAATCGAGCCCCAGGAAAAAGCACGAGAAGGTAGAAAAAAGCCGAGCGCATCAGCTTTAGGAGGAGGAACCATGAAATATTCAATCAGCGCAATAATGCTGGCTTTGGTCCTGATGGTCGGCGTCGGGAAATCCGCCAAACAAACACAGGGTATTCTGTTCAAGGATGACGTCGCCTTCCTAAAACAGCACACCAAGGTTGTCGTGCTTTCTGGCAAAAACAAACTGGCGCAGATCGCGGTCAATCCGGACCTCCAGGGCCGGGTCATGACCAGCAGCGCGGCCGGAGCCGGAAGGTCTGAGTTTCGGCTGGATCAACCGCGAGCTTGTCGCCTCCGGCAAGAACAATCTTCATATCAATGCCTTTGGCGGCGAAGACCGTTTCTGGCTCGGCCCGGAAGGGGGCCAGTTTTCGATATTTTTCAAGAACGGCGCGGCCTTCGACCTCGACCACTGGTTCACTCCGCCTCCGACCAACGAAGGGGCGTACGAAGTCATTTCCCAAAATGAAGACGCCGTGCGCTTCCGAAAGCCCATGCACTTGGTGAATTACTCCAAGACCGAGTTCGACCTCGAAGTCGACAGGCTGGTGCGATTGCTCGATGAAAAGGAAGTCTCAAGCCTGGGCGTCACAATCCCGGCTGGAGTCAAGATGGTGGCTTTTCAATCGGACAACAGGATCACGAACAAAGGCGCTAAGGCGTGGACCAAAGATTCGGGACTCCTCTCCATTTGGATCCTGGGCATGTTCAATCCCTCGCCCGCGACGACCGTGGTGATTCCTTTTAGACCGGGGTTGGAATCGGATCTCGGACCTATCGTCAACGATGCTTACTTCGGCAAAGTGCCCGCCGACCGCCTGGTCATCAAAGAGAGTGTGCTGTTTTTTAAGGGGGATGGTCAACATCGAAGCAAGATCGGAATCTCTCCGAGGCGGGTGATGCCTTTTCTCGGAAGCTACGACGCCGCCAACCAGGTGTTGACGATCGTCCATCTTACAATACCGCCAGACGCCCGGGACTATGTGAACTCGATGTGGAAGATCCAGGACAATCCTTTCGAGGGCGACGTCGTGAACAGCTACAATGACGGGCCGGCTTCCCCCGGAGCAAAGCCGTTGGGGCCTTTCTATGAGCTCGAATCCTCTTCGCCCGCAGCCGCCCTCGGACCCGAGGAGACGTTCGGTCACATCCAGACCACTATTCATATCCAGGGAGACGAAAAAGCGTTGAGCCAGATCGCCAAGAAGATCCTCGGGGTCGAGATCGACGAAATTGTAAGCGTATTCAAAACGGGGAAAAAACCATAAATCGAAAAACGTGAAATGCCGTTGATAGATGCATGGCCCATTTTACGTTTTGCGTTTCCCGTTTTGGCGCTAAGGATAAGGAGCCGACGGGCATGAAAAAAAAATCAAAACGATTCTGCGTACTCATCTTGATCCCCTCTTCCCTCCTTCTGGCTATTCGCCCTTCCTGCGCACAACAATCACCCGCAGAAAAAGAGGTTCGTGATGTCCTCAAGAAATTTCGGCAGGGAGTCGAAACGGGAGACAGGGCCCTGGGCACCACGCTATTATCCAAGGAATTGCTGAGCTTTTATAATTCCCTGGCCGAAGTCTACGGTCCGGCCAAGATGGTCTTCCCTTTTGAGGTCGGCCACCTCAAGATTCTCAGAGACGGCCGGGCCAAGGCAGAGGTCTATCTGAATCCGGCCAAAGACCTGATTGTCTTTACTCTGACCAATCAAGACGGCGCCTGGAAAATCAGCCACATCGAGGGCATCCGTTTTCCGCTCTATTCCGTGCCGGCCTTCCTTACACGGAGGTCTATTCTATTCCCCAAGAAAAAAGGAGCTGGATAATGGCTGAAGAGGGGATGGCCTTCAAGAGCCGGGTTTATTTCGAACTCAAAAAAGACCGCGGCGAAGAATCGGCGCAAAAGTTCTTTCTCGACGGCCCGGGTTATAAAGTCTCGATGGATGCCTGGCTTCCGTTCATCGAGGGCGCGGCCCAATTCGCTCTTTATTTTGCGATCCTGGAAACCAACTATCACGGATCTCACTGCACTATCACCAAAGCCAGCTACACGGAAGCCGAGATTCGTTGCACGCCCCTGACCGAATTCGAGGTCCTCAAGAGGGCCTTCTTTATCCCAAGTTTTCGCTCGATGAATACACCAGGCTTAACACCCGTATCATGAAAGACCGGGCTAGAAGCTGCGGACTCATGCTGGATATTACTTTTGACGGGTCGAACTGTGTCTTAAGGCTGACTACTTCGCGGCTTTGATTTCATCCCAGATTCTTATATAGAGCGCGTTCTCAGCGCCCAGGTCGCCGATAAACTCACTCTTCGCTCTGATCTCCGGCTTCAAAAACAGCGCGGGATTGTTGCGAAGGTCCGGGCCCAGCAACGGATAGCAGTCCTTGTTGGGGCAGAGATACTTGATGAACTCAGTGTTTTCCGCCGCCACGGCCGGATCGTGGAGGAAATTGATAAAGGCGTAGGCGAGCCTGACCTCTTTTGCGCCCACAGGGATGACCAGGTCGTCGCTGGATATGGAGGTGCCTTCCTCGGGCACGGCAAAAGTCACGTCCGCATTCTCCTTCTGAACCTGCAGGATATCTCCGCTGTAGCCGTGGACGAGCAAGAACTCGCCCGAAGCCAGGCCGGTCTTGTATTGTTCATTCTCAAACTTGGCCAGGTTCTTTTTCCAGCCCAAGATGACGGCCTTCGCCTCCCGGAGCTCTTTTTCATCCGTGGTGTTGAGGCTGTATCCCAGGAATTTGAGTCCGGCGCCGATGACCTCGCGCATGTCGCTGAGCATGGTCATCCGGCCCTTCAAATCCTCCCGGCCGAGCATCGACCAGGACGGCTTGAAATTCTGGACCTTGCTTTTCAGGTAGGCCAGGCCCGTCGTGGTCAGCATGTAAGGCACCGAATGATCCATAGTTTTGTCGATCGTTAATTTGAGAATTTCGGCGTCGACGTGGCTCAGGTTCGGGAGCAGGCGGTGGTCGAGGGACTGGATCATCTTCTGGGCGTGCATCAGACTGACCATGTAGGAACTGGGAGTCAGGACGTCATAGCCCGTGGCCCCGGCTTTGAGCTTGGCATACATCGCCTCGTTCGATTCAAAGGTGTCGATCTCAACCCGGCAGCCGTTTTCTTTTTCGAAACGCGAAAGAAGACCCGGCTTGATGTAGTCCGCCCAGGTGTAGACATTGAGCACGGGTTTAGACTGGCCGCAGGAGGTGAGGGGCAAAGTCACGGCCACAAACAGAAGGAGCACCGCCCATCCGAAAAGCCCCAATCTCGATCTTCTTTTCCCCATCAAGCGCGCGCCTTGTTTTTTGACCGGCTCAACCTCTGGCTCAACACCACGGCGGTAAAAGTGATGGCCAGAAGAATCGTGGAGAGAGCGTTGATCAGGGGCGGCGAGCCGTGTTTGATCATGCTGTAGATCCGGATCGGGAGCGTCGTCGATCCCGGCCCGGTGACAAAAAAGGTGATGACAAAATCGTCGATCGACAGAGTGAAGGCGATCAAGGCCCCGGCGACAAGACCGGGAAGAAGGAGAGGAAGAAGGACCCGGCGGGTCGTCTGCCACCATCCGGCGCCCAGGTCCTGGGCCGCTTCGACGACGGAAAAATCAAAGTCCTGGAGACGCGAGAGGACGACCATGGCCACAAAACTGATGCAAAAGGTAACGTGGGCGAGGAAGATCGTGACCAGCCCGAGGCCCACGCCGGCCAGGACAAAAAACATCAGCAGGCTGATCCCCATCAAGATCTCGGGCATGACCAACGGAGCGTAGACGATCGTAAAATGGAAACGCTGGAGCCGGGTCTGGGCGAAGCGATGCAGGGCCAAAGCGGCCAGCGTCCCGAGGAGGAGAGAGACGGCTGTGGCCGTCAGGGCGATAATCAGGCTGTTCCGGGCGGCCCGCCAGATCTCCGGCTCGTGGGCCAGGCGGGCATACCAACTCAAGGAGAATCCCTGCCAGCCGGTGCCGAAGCGCGAAGCGTTGAAAGAATTCGCAACCAGGATAATGATTGGCAGATAGAAGAAGAGAAGGACCGCGACGGTCACAACGAGGGGCAAGCGGCTGCGTTTCACGTCTTCTCCTAAAAGATCTCCGGCCTCTCTTTTTTTCGCTGCAGGATAAGGACGGCCACGAGAGGCGCCAGCACGGAGAGAATGAGGACCACAGAGAGCGCGCTGGCCTGGGGAAGGTTGCGGTCGACAAAGACCCTCTGGGCGATTTTGTTGCCGATCATCTCTCCGGCGGGTCCGCCCACGATGTCCGGAATGACATAAGAGCCCAACGAAGGGATAAAAACAAAAAGAACCGCCGTAAAAAGTCCTCGGCCTATCCCGGGAAGGAAGATCTTATAAAACGCCTGAAAGGGCTTGGCTCCAAGATCTCGGGCCGCATCGAGGAGCTGGAAATCGAATTTATCGGACGCGGCATAGATGGGGAGGATCGTGAAGGGGAGAAAACTATAGATCGAGACCAGGACGACGGCGGCCGGATGATAAAGAAGCGTGGTCTGTGGCCCGGCCAATCCCAGAAACATGAGAAGGTGCTTGATCAGGCCCTCCGGGTGGAGAAGGACTTTCCAGGCAAAGATCCTGATCAGAAAATTTGTCCAGAAGGGGATGATAACCAGCATCAAGACAAAGTTTCGCCAGCGTGAGGAAATCCGGGCCAGATGATATCCGACGGGGACAGCCAGCAAAAGACAGCCTGTGGTCGTGAGGACGCTGATCCACAGCGTTCGCCAGGCCACGATCAAGTAACTCGGGTCGGCCAGGCGGCGCAGGTTTTCGAGCGTCCAGCCCTGTCCCATGCCGCCGTATGGGCTCGCCGGCCGGAGGGCAAAAACGAAGACAAAAAGGGTCGGCCCGAGAAAAAACAGGGCGAGCCAGAAAAGGGAGGGAAGAGAGAGGATCCACTCCTGGAATTTGCCCCGGCTTGCCCGCTTCATCCCACCTCGCTCTCAGTCTTATCCGGGGCTTTCCTCGGGCTCTCCGACCTTCTGCGGCGGGACTGCGATCAGGCTCTCGTCCACCTCCCGGTAGCGGTCGAGCATGAACCCGTCGTCGGCGTGCCACCAGATCCAGACATCGTCATTCCAGCGGATGGGCTTTTCATCCAGGAAGAACCTGAAGTGCTGGCGCAGGATCTGAATCCGGAGGCCGCCGGTCCTGACCCAATATTTGGTCGTCGAGCCCAGATAGATCATGTCTTCGACCACAGCGGGCATGATATTTCTTTTGGATTCTTCTTCCGGCCGGTCGCGGGAGATATGGACCTTCTCGGGCCGGATGCTCAGGAAGACCGGATTTCCGGGTTTCATCGACTTGTCGTTGAAGCAGACAATCCCCTGGATCCCGGCGATCTTCAGGCGGCAATATTCGTTGTTCACGAGCTCGGAGACCTCTCCCTCAAGGAAATTTGTATCCCCGATAAAGGCCGCGACAAAACTCGTCCGCGGCGTTTCGTAGATCTCGGCCGGAATCCCGACCTGCTCGATGCGGCCCGAGTCCATCACGGCGATCCGGTCGCTGAGGCTCATCGCCTCTCCCTGGTCATGGGTGACGTACAGAAATGTGATCCCCACCTGGTCATGGATCATATCGAGCTCGATCTGCATCCGCTGGCGGAGCTTGAGGTCGAGCGCAGCCAAGGGTTCATCCAAGAGAAGTACCTCCGGCTTATTGATCAGGGCCCGGGCGATGGCCACGCGCTGCTTCTGTCCGCCCGAGAGCGAGGTCAGGTTTTTTGTCGGCCTCTCCGGTCATCCGGATGAGATGGAGCATTTCCTCGACGGCTGAAGAGATCTCAGCCTTGGGACGTTTGGCGATCACGAGGCCGAAGGCGATGTTGTCCCAGACACTCAGGTGGGGGAAAAGGGCATAGCTCTGAAAAATGGTGTTGACCTTGCGTTTGTTCGGCGGGAGATCCGTGATGTCTTCGCCGTCGAGGAAGATCCTCCCCCGGTCGGGATTTTCAAAGCCGGCGGCCAGGCGGAGCATGGTCGTTTTGCCGCAGCCGCTCGGCCCGAGCAACGAAAAAAACTCCCCCTTTTTTTATCTCCAGCGAGACATCATCAACCGCTCTGATCGTGCCGAAATGCTTCGAGACGTTGTGGAACTCTAGAAATTCGCTCAACCAGCCGGCTCCTCACGACACCCAAGCCGATTTATTATGGAGAAAACCGGCGCCATTTTCAAGGAATAAAAGGGGACAGACTACTTTTTTACACATTCTAATGCAAACACGATAAGCAACTTGACATGGTCAAGGTTGCACCGGAGGCCACCCTCTGGCCCCCGGACCCCCAGGAACCAGTCCCGTCGGTTCCCCGTCGGACAAGCCGACGGGCCCCCCTCCGCTACGGGGTCCCAAGGGTGGCCTCCGGCGCAACCTTGAACGGAGAGGTCACATTAGTTATTGCGTTTGTATTAGCAAAAAAGTGGCCTGTCCCCTTTTTGCATATCGCCTCACCCCTTACCCCTCACTCCTCACTTTTTAGGTGACCATTTTTTATGAAGAGAGGGGAGGTATAGACGCCGCGCCGGAAATATGTGTTGTCTCCCCCGATTGTAATCGCTTATCATAATAACCCAAGATCATGGGTCATGACTTTGAAATCACAATCGTTGGCGCCGGCGTCTGCGGCCTGGCCGTGGCGGCCGAAATCTCGGGCGGAGGACGGGAGGTCTGCTCGTCGAAAAAAACGAATCCTACGGCCTGGAGACAAGCTCCCGCAACAGCGAAGTCATTCATTCGGGGATTTATTATCCCCAGAAGCACACTCAAAGCCGGACTCTGTGTCCGCGGCAAGCAGCTTCTTTATGAGCTCTGCGAAAAGCACGGCATTCCGCACAGGAGGCTGGGCAAGCTCGTGGTCGCCAGCAGCCGAGAGGAAATCCAGGAGCTTCGAGAGCTCAAAGAGAACGGCCGGAGAAATGGCGTTGACGACCTTGTCCTGATCGGCCGGCAGGAACTGGCGCGCCTGGAACCTCATGTGGCCGGGGAAGCGGCTCTTCTGTCGCCTTCGACCGGCATCATCGACTCCCATAGCCTAATGAGATACTTCGAGCAGGTCGGCGAGAAGAAATGACGTGACTTTTTCTTATAACGCCGAGGTCGTCGGCTTGAGCCCGGAATCAGGCGGATACCGCATCGGAATCCGGCAGGGTGGTCGAGGCTTTTTCTTTCCTCTCACGGATCGTCGTCAATTGCGCCGGGCTCTGGAGCGACCGAGTCGCAGCCATGGCCGGGATCGATATCGCCGAAGCGGACTGTAGACTGCATTACTCCAAAGGGAGAATATTTCGGCGTCTCGGGGCGACCCGAGACTCAGGTGAACCATCTCATCTATCCGGTTCCTCAGTCGGACAGCGGCTGGTTGGGCGTCCACATCACCCTGGACCTCCAGGGACAAATGAAACTCGGCCCGAGCGCCGAGGACGTCGAGGCGATCGACTACACGGTCGATCCCAGCCATCAGGAGATGTTCTTTGAGGCCGCCCGGAAATACTTTCCCCGCCTGGCCTACGACGATCTCCGGCCCGATACGGCCGGCGTGCGGCCAAAGCTGGCCAAAGAGGGTGAGGGGTTCCGGGATTTTGTCATCCGCGATGAGACCGACAAGGGACTGCCGGGATTCATCGACCTCATCGGCATCGAATCGCCGGGGCTCACCTGCTCCCCCGCCATCGCGGCCTACGTCGCCGAAGATCGTGAAAAAGATACTCTCGTTTGAAGAAGATTTCTTCCTTTCAAGTCTATGTGAGCTCCGTCGCCATCGTTACATTAGCCCTGACGTTGAATGCCCAATCCATCCTTCGTCATTTTGGATTTTATAGGGCTCTCTATCGACAGTTTCCTTCCTATGTGCCAGGGATTCTCAGGACCCTCCTCGAACTTCTCCTAATCCTGGGGGCATTGTATATGGTTCATAGGCTTGGCCCGCGGGGTTCACTCCGTGAGCTCTATCTGGCCGCTCCGGTTTTGCCCGGACTTCTTTTCGGCTTTGTTGTCGCCTTGCCCATGCTCCTCGGGTTTGCTTTGACGCGCCTTCCCGCGCCCAACCTGTCACTGGCCAACGTTTCTTTCCTGGCCGTTTTCTTCCCTCTGGCAGAGGAAATTCAATTCAGAGGATATGCCGTCGGTCAGCTCTATCGCCGGGCCGGATGGCCCTCCTGGCTGGCCATCCTCTTTGTCGCGATATTATTTGGACTAGGCCATATCGAGAAAGGTCAATCCTTCTCAGAAATTGCCGGGCTGTTCCTATTGACCGGCCTCGGAGGCGCCACGTTTTCTTGGCTCCTGATCAAATGGGAAAGTCTGTGGGTCCCCTTCGCAATCCATATGTTCATGAATCTCTGGTGGGAGGTATTCAGCGTTTCCCGAACCGCGCTCGGCGGGTGGTTCCCTCTGGCTCTCCAAAGTATCACTGTGATCTTGGCCATCTTGGGTACCCTCTACCTGAAGAGGCCCCGCCGTTCCATCTCGTAGAAAACGATAATATGCTACTCGTTCAGAGTCCGAGATCGGGATTATTTTTCCCGAACATCTTGATTGATAATGCCCCCTCGCTCCTAACCTCTTACTCGTTACCTCTCACTCCATTTCGTCGGCTTTACTCCTGAGGAGTTTTGCTCTAGAATTCTGCTGGTGCGACCAGTATGAAAATCGTCGAGCACGCCGGGAATGTCACGGTCTACGGGAGCGGGCTCCCCGGCGGAAAAGGGATCGGCTTGATCAAAATCGGCGAGTGCCCGATCCCCAAATCCAGCAAGATCAAAACCCATATCCTCAGCACGGCCTTCTATGAGCACTTTATGGAACGAGGCGGGAAGTTCGACAGAGAAGAGGAGAAGATCATCGCTTGTGTATTGGACGATTTGGGAGACACTCCGGTCGGGGTTCGCTCTTCGGCCACCAACGAAGCCGGCCAGTCCACGGAGGGAACAACCCTTATTCATGCGGGAGAATACACTTCCTACATGCTCCCCAATAATCATCCCGAGCCTCAGACACGCCTTCTTCAGGTTCAGCAGGCGATCCATCATATCTATGCCGATTTTGCCCGGAAACAACCTCCCTCGAGCCGGGAAAAGATGGCCGTCATCTTGAACCCCATTCCGGGGATTTTCGATGACACGGCCGCCGGCCCCTGCTATTACCCCTATATCTCGGGCGTCGCGAATTCCTACTTTCCCCATGCCTTAAAAACACAAGACCCCAAAGAGGGTTTCGCCAGAATCGCCTTCGGCCACGGCTATGCCACCGTTTTGGATGACTTCCCGGTGATCTCCATGGCCACGATCAAAAATCCTATTCCTCTCAAACTCCTCCAGATCGGGAACGGACAGCAATATTTCTACGCCCTGGACATGACGAAAAATAGAGAGCTCCGGGGAGAGGAATTGGAGACCATGAAGAGACTCCACGTCCGGTTTGCCAACTTCCACAAAATCAAACTGTTGGGTATCCACCACAACCTCATCACCATCGAGGAGCTCATCCAGAACAACCACTTTCGTTTTAAAACCGGCCTGGCCGAGATCATGGACGCGATCTCGGCCGGAATCTCGCCGCATTTTCAAATCGAGTTCGTTTTTAACATCGACTTCTCCAAGAAAGACAGAGAGGACGGGACCTTCCACATCGTCCAACTCACTCAGCTCCCCGAACACAGGTTCGAATCCATCCGCATGCCGAAGAGACCCCGGAGGATTTTTTTGTCGATCAAGAATTCTCAGGGCCACGGCGTCATCAGGGGAATCAAATTCGCCGTCGTTATCTCCCCGTTCATCTACACAAAAGATATGCATGACGCTGTCCGAAGCGGAATCGCCCGCATCAACCGCCAAATGCAGGAGCAAAACGAGCGCTACATTCTGATCATTCCGGGCCGGTTGGGCAGCAAAAATAGAGACTGGGGCATCTTTATCGACTATAAAGAGGTCAACCGGGCGGCGGCCATATTCGAATACGGTGTCGACATCGCGGGCCGGGCCGAGCCTCTCCCGGAAGACGAGGAACTGACCGGCGGGATCTACGGCAGCCACTTTCTCTATATGATCCAGGGCGGCTATGACGAAGAACAAAAGAAGCTCCAGACCCGGATGTACGGGACCCAGGGGACACACTTCTTGACAAACCTGATGGGCAACAACGTCATCTACGGATACATCGCGCCCGACGAGGACAAGTTGGATCCCTGGTTTTTCTCATCGACCAACCCTAACGGAGCTCTGTCCGTTTTGTCATTTCCCAGTCCCGCGACGGTCTTGGCCGACTCTGTTCATCAGCGATGCAAAGTGATCATTGAGAATGGCTAGTCAAAAATCGATCCCGGAGTTTCCGTTCGTCCCCAGGATCATCAATCCGATCAAGATCGGGAGGGCCGTTATCTTCGCGGCCGAAGCCCGAATCCGGGAGTCCTCGCAGATCCTGGGTGAAAACATGCCCTGGATCAAAACGGAGATTGTCACCAGCCCCCAATCCGTTTCCCAATACAAGTGCGAAGAAGCCACGGCCTTTCTTTTTGACGACACCGCACTGCCCCTCATCGACCCTGCCAAGATCAGGGCCAATAACCCGGGGGGGATCGTGGTCCTGCTCTCGGCCAATCCCTTCATTCACCGCGCTCCTCCCCAGCTCGCCCAGAAGAAATATCCCTACACGGCCGGCGCCGACTTGGTTTTTGCCTATGGGACGACGGAATTTGTCCCTCCCCTGATCATCACCTCCGTCGTCAGAGCAGCCGAGGACTTGATCAACATCCGGAAATCTTCGAGCGTCCGCCGATTTATCTTTTTGGTCGTGGACGACGAACCTCGCTGGTTATCCCAATTCCTGCCGGTTCTCTATAACATCATCGGACAGCGCGCCGACGTGATGATCACCAGGACCTACGAGGACAGCCTGAATTTCCTTTTTGGCTCGGAGGAAGAATCTCAGATCGACGGTCAGGAGTTTTGGTCGGGCGGCCACGGAGACGACGTGGTCTGCTTGATCGCCGACATCTTCTTTCCCAAGGGGGATCAGTACAACGCCCAAGCCGGCCGCGATCTCATTCGCTTGACGACCCGGCACTATCCCCGGATTCCCATCATCGTCGCCTCGAAAGCGAAAGAGGCGGCTGATTTTGCGGACACGGCGTTCCTCCTGCCCAAGGGGGACCCGGGCAGCCTGCAGAAGCTCAAGGAATACATTCGGGATCACTCGGGCATGGGCGACTTCTTGATCTGCGACAAAACCGATCGGGAGCTCGTCCGGATCAAGAATATCCACGGGCTGTACCGGATGCTCCTCGCCGCGGAGAAAAACACCCGGCAGGGCCAGGAATTGAGGGAGGCGATCGAAAGCTACGCCCAAAAAGACAAATTCTCAACCTGGCTCTATATGCACAGCTACAGCGAGCTCGGAGACATCCTTCGCCCCAAACGGAGCCAGGGCAGGCAGCTCATCGCCGTGCTCAAGGGGCACCTGAAAAAAGAGATCCGGCGGCTGGACTCCACTCCCCTCACGATCGACGGCGCCAAGGTGTTCAGCCTGGAGGAGCTTTTGAATGCCCTGCGGACCGTCCCTCCCGATAAAATACAGCCGCTCTCGGATAACGATGTTATATCTTCCTGGCTGGACAGGAAAGGCTATTCCGATCTCGCCGAGGAGCTGCGTCCCGTCCACGGAAGCGGCCGGATGCTCAGCGAGATCCTGGCCTCCATCGTCGAAAAATGGCTGCGGATCTATGCCCTGAGAGATCGAGCTCGCTGACCCCGAATCGGTCGAAGCCCGAAAATGAGCCGATCCCCGCGTCCCGGACGATTGTTCGGATTGTGTTTGATTTTTGTTAGGGAGGAGTTATAAAATTGATAAGTCCATGGACGAAGACCGGAATCTGCCAAAAGTCTTGTTAGTTGAAGATGATTTGAGCCTCCAGAAGAGCCTCGCCTTTATTCTCGACAGGGAGGGTTTCAGAGTCCTCTGCACGCAGAGCGGCGAAGAAGCCATCATCCTATCTCGAAAAGAAAGACCGGATGTGATTCTCCTCGATCTCGTTCTTCCGGGGATGGACGGATACCGAGTCTGCCAGATTCTGAAAAAAGACCCCCAGACGGCCAATATCTTCATCATCATGCTCACCGGAAAGAGGAAGCTTGAAGACGTCGTCCTGGGCCTGAAAGAATACGCGGATGACTACATCATCAAGCCGTTCGAGCCCCAGATCCTGATCGCCCGCATTCACGCCCTGCTCAGGAGGAGATCCAAATCGGAAAACTCGGACCGGACCGTCCTCGAAATCGATGGAATGACGATCAGGCTCGACGCCTACGAAGTCTATGTGTCCGGAGAAAAAATCAACCTCACCAAAACCGAATTTGACATCCTCACCCTCCTGGCCGGAAAGCCGAATCAGGTCTTCACCAGGTCCCGCATCCTGGATCGGGTCCGCGAGGACAACTACTCGGTCACCGAAAGGGTGGTTGATTACCAAATCACCGGAATCAGGAAAAAACTGGGCAAGGCGAGAGGGCACATCAAAACGGTCCGCGGCGTCGGGTACAAATTTGAGGCGGGGTCCGGCTCCTGATCCTACGAATGACAGATTGTTTTTTTGTCTCGGATTTGCACGGCAACCTTGACCGCTATCAGAAGCTTCTCCGGTCCATAAGGGATGAGGTCCCCGAAGCGGTCTTCATGGGAGGGGATTTCCTGCCGCTTCGTTATTCGCCTGCTTCGGGCTTTTCCCCTCGGGATTTTGTCCGCGAATATCTCCTCGGGCAAATGCTCCTCCTGCGCGGTGAGCTCAAGGACCGCTATCCGCGGATTTTTCTCATCATGGGGAACGACGATCCCCGTTCCGAAGAGCCTGCGCTGGTCGAAGCCGAGGGCCGGGGTGTGTGGCAGTATATCCATAACAGGAAGGTCGATTTCAAAAGTTTTTCTGTTTACGGCTATGCCTGTGTCCCGCCGACTCCCTTCCGGCTCAAGGATTGGGAGCGGTACGACGTGTCCCGCTACGTGGACCCCGGCTGTATCTCTCCGGAGGAAGGGGCTCGGTCCTTTCCGGTCTCAGATCAAGAAAAAAGATACAAGCTGATTCAAGATGAGCTCTCCCATCTCGCCGAAGAAGAAGACCTGGACCGGTCCATTTTCCTCTTCCATGCCCCACCTTACATGACGACCCTGGACCTGGCCGCTCTCGAGGGCAAAAAAATTGACCACGTCCCCCTGGACCCTCACGTCGGAAGCATCGCCATCCGGCGCTTCATCGAAGCCCGTCAGCCGCTGCTCACCCTGCACGGCCATATCCATGAATCGGCCAGACTGTCTCTCGCCTGGCGGGATCTCATCGGCCGGACCCATTGCTTTTCGGCCGCTCACGACGGCCCAGAGCTGGCCCTGGTTCGATTCGATCCTGAAAACCTCGAAGCCGCGACCCGCCAGCTCATTTAGACCTGCTCCCCGGCTTCATCATCTGGAGGGGTCGGGCGGCGTCGGTGACCGCGCCGATTTTCATAGCGTAGCTCTCTTTATTGGCGATATCTTCGTCGGTGACCAGATGGATATCGAGCAGGCCCCCCGACCTGTGTCCGGTCTTGTGATAATTCATTTCGTCCAGGGCGAAGCTCCAGCCCTCGAGCCAGAGCATGAGCTCTCGGCGCTGTTTCGGCGTCCCCTGGAAATGAATCAAGATATCGATGTCACTCTGGGGGCCGGCCGTCGCATTCTTCGTGCTGCCAAGAACATAAAACTCTTTGACGCCGAAACGAAGCGGGTCGAGCCGTGAAGCGATGTGTTCGGCCATCTGCAGCCTCCAGGCCCAGTGGTTTTCCGGCCACTTCCCCTCCCGCTCCTTGGCAACCGGCGGAACCTGCGTTGCGGCGGCCGGATCGACCAATATCCCGGCCGCCTCGTCCTGATCGGCGTTCATTAGCACCCTCAGGACAAGCCCGCCCGTGCTCTTGGGAACATCGATGACCTTGACGGCGCCGGCCAGGAGGGCACACTCCGGCAGAAGCTCGGGAAGAATGTTTTTTGATTCCTTGAAAAAGCGCGTATTGAAAAGGGTGTCATTTTCATCCGGGTACAGGGGCAGATACCGTATTTCGGCTTCAACCAGATCCTGAAAGAAATGTGTCCCGAACGAAAGGTCCGGCAGGTAGTTCCCCTTTTTCTGGGCGATTTCGATGAGCATGGCGGTGTTGGAAATATCGGAATAAGTCACCTTCACCCCTAACTTGATATCTCCCCGACTGCCCCAACGTCCGGGTCCCACGAGGATGAACCGCCGCCTCGGCAGGAGTTTATTGAGCTTGCCCACGGCGCGCCCCACGGCCAGCAGAGAAGCCTCATCTTCGAGCTCGTCATACCCCTGAGGGTCGACATAGATGATGTGCGTGATATCCGGCACGCGGCCGTTGGAGACATAACGGTTGCTGAAAAAGAGAGTCTTTTCTCTGGCGAGGTCCTTGGGGATGGGGGCCGGCTCGCAGCCTTCCAGGTAGCTCTGGGGCCGGCACTGCAAAAGGTAAAAGTCTTTTCCGTCGGAAGCGAATTCGATATCCACCGGCGTCTCGAGTTTTTCCTCGAGCAACCTGAGGACGGACCTCAGCTGGGGAATGAACGGTGTGCTGGTGATAATCCCCTCGAAGGTGACGATCAGATCATCCTTCGCAAAATCGATGTTTTTCCCCTGCGGTTGTTTGATCCGCTGACCATCGTAGATCGAGACCATCTTTTCGATCGCCGGTATCTCGGATCCGAATTTCCGCAGGAGCTCCTTGATCTCGATCGTCTCGAAGACATTTTTTTTCAGGTTGATCACGTCAATCTTCTTGGGGGCATAGCGGAAAATCTCGTCGACCGAGACATTCACCCGAAGGCCGATTTGGCCGGGCGCAATCAAGACCGGATAATCATCACTCGTCCGGTCGACGGCGCGCGTTCCCAGGCCCGGAACGAGACGCAGCAGGCCGTCCTCGCGCTTGATCCGAGGCGACCAGCGGAATTCGTTGCGGCTGAAGGCCACGCCCGCATAAGCGGGCATAAAATAATCGCCGACCCTGGTCCCGACGACCTCCTGGATCAGGATCCCCATTTCTTCGGCAAAATCGAGCAACCCGCGCTCGGACCGGTAGCCGATCGGATCAGGCCCGAAGGTTGAGGCGTAGACCTCGGCGATGGCGTCGCCCAGCGCCTCCAGGCGCTCCCGTTTGCTCCCCTGGTTGGCCAGGAACAGACTCTTGTATTTCCCCGAAAACGATGAACCCATCCTGTCCTCGAGCAGGCTGGAGCTTCGGACGATCAGGGGCTGGTCTTTGAAATCATCCAGGACCACGGAGAGGCCCTGGATGATTTCCGTCGGCAGGCTGGAATTCTTGAAGGTCTGGACCACGTGAGGATATTCAAGCCTCACTTGATTGATGTCCTTGTATTTCTGCTCGACGACCTCGTTGAGATTATTATGGCTGAGAAAGCTCAACAAGCCGTCCGAGGTTATGTACCAGGTCTTCGGAACCTTGATGTCTCCCAAGTCATCAGAAGCCTGGGAGGACTTCTGGATGATGTGCTTGGCCAGGAACAAACCGGTGCTCTTCCCGCCCAGTTTCCCCTGGCTGTCGGGAGAAAAAACGATGTGATCCAGGACCTCATAAAAATCATCGACTTCGATAAAATCCACCGCCGTGTTGATGAATTCCTGGCGGGCCGAGAGGAACCGCCGGATGAGAGAGACCTGGACGCCCCGCTTGCTCGAGGGAGGCAGCTCGATTCCCTCCGCCACGATGTGGTGATAGCGCCGGATGGCGTCGACAACCTTGCCCAGGGGGAGATTGCGGTTGACAACCTGAACCAAGAAGCTCAGCCTGTCTTCCTGAATCCACTTCTGGATGTTGGACAGAATCTGCGCACTGGTGAGGTGCTTGGCCGCGAGCTTGAACGTTTCATCGCTGAGCTTATCGCTAAAAGGCACCGCGTTCTTCTGATCGGGGCGATTCTCATCGGCCAGGACCCGTTCGCCCCGGCCTCGTTGCCCGACGGCCGTTTTCTGCAGGAGGCGCTCGGCTTCTTCGATCCCGCTCCAGCAGAGAAAATTCAGCATGTGGCGGGAGATATCCAGGAAGAGATTTTTATTGGTCTGGCGCATAAAATTCAAAGCGACGCGCCATTCTTCCTCCTTGTGCTCCGTGATCTCCCGCCTGGCAACCTGGTAATCTTGGTAGACCTGTTTCATTCTCGCGTACATGATGTAGTGGCCGAGGCGGTCGACGATCGTTCCGAGCAACTTGGTCTCTTCCTTCAGGAAGGGGCCATCGTCCATACGGGGCATCTCGGCGGTGTAATAGACGCTGAGGGTTCCGATTTTCTTGTCTTGGACTTCGATGTCGGCAGACTGCACCCACGGCGTTTCCCTGAAATTCGGGGATTGGCAGGTGCGTCCTTCGAGAGTGATCCTGGCGACACAGATATCCGGATACTGCCAGCCGGGGGGAATAGCTTCGATGACGCCGCGGCAGATGTCGGTGAGGTTCGTGTCCGGCTTGTTCAAGAGTTCTTCTATTTTGTAAAGGCAGTTGAGCTCCTTGGCTCTTTCGGAGAGAAACCAGATCAGGTTATCGATGTTCTTGGGTTGGTCAATCATGAGAGATGACTCCTCGGCTCGTCGTTCCGTCCACCTTGATTTTCAGAGGGGCGGAGAGCCTCACGTGGCGGATAAACTCTGTTTCGGAAACGGCCTTCTGTTCTCTCAGCCAGTTCCAATCGATAGAATATTTTTCCCAATGGGGGACGGAGAAATAGAGAACGCGGAAGCTCGTGATGTTGTGAAAAAAGTGCGAACCCTGGCTCAGCATAAAATTCATCTCGGGCAGGGTTGACTCGACAATGACCCGCGCGCCGCTGATCTGCCCGAAATTGACCGGAATCCCCCCCTGAGGATCGGAAGATCCCCAACGGCCGAACCCGATCAGAACATAGGGCTCATGAGAAGCCGCCAACTCGCGGTTGAGTTCCTCGAGCTGCCCGGCGATCGTCTCCGTTCTGTGGGGACTGAATTTCTCCGGCTTGACGTAGACGATGTCCCGAATATTGTCCAGAACGCCGTTGCCCATGGCCGAGTCGGTCGCGACGAGCACGCCTGCGCCGGTCAACTCGGCCGGGGAGACTTCCACCTTGGCTTCGGAGACGACCATCGGCCTGACCTGGAGAAAACCGAAGCGGGCCGGGACTCCCCTCTTTTCGTCGAGACTCATGGCAAATTCGATCTCAACCATTCTCCCCAGGGCCTCTTCGCAGGCTTTTATCAAAACCCGGAGCATCTTGTTCAACGGGAGGACGTCCAGTTTGAGAATCGGGGCGAAATCGATGATCCGTGCCCCCTTCTCGGCGATTCCATAGACGATTTTGTCATCCCGGAGCCGGTAGGTGGAGGCGATGAAGCGGAGAGCGCCGTCCCGTTCCGCGTCTTCCAGTGAGAACTTGAGCAGGTATTCTATTTCCTTGATCGGGTTGTATTCGGGCGGGGGGCCCATGTTGATGGCCCAGAATTCGGTCTGGGATTGTTCCAGAAGGTCTCTGATCGAAACATAGGGGGGATTGGCCTGAGGATAGGCGGGCGAATAGGACCAGCCGATTCCGTCATCGACGATCATCCTGCCCAGCCCGAGCGCCAGGATGACCACGCCGTCGCCGGGTTTGGCGTGGCCGAGGGGATAAAAATTGTAGGACCGGGCGACACCCGAGATATCAGGATAAAAACGATTTCCGAAACGGAACCCCACGACTTCCTGGATGATGACGGACATTTTTTCATCGGCCGTGGTGTGCTTCGTGGCCAGCATGTAATTCTTGGCATCTCCGAAAAAGGTCGAAGCGTAAACGTACTTGATGGCCTCCACGAGCTTTCTGAAACGGATATCCGGGTCGAGTTGATTGTTGGGGATCATCTTCGTGGCATAGACGCTGGCGAAAGGCTCGAACATGGCGTCTTCGAGAAGGCTGGACGACCGGACGGCCAGCGGGGTGTGGACCTGGGCGATGAGCGCCCTCAAGTCGCCGACGAGCTGCGCAGGCAACTCGGCGCGCTGGAAGGCCTGGGCGATCGCGTCGTCGCGCTGCCTGGAAAGGGAGATCTCGTACAGGTCGTTCTGCTCCATAAAGAGATCGAAGAAGTCCGAGGTGATAACTGTCAGAGTGGGAATCACAACTTGAATATCCGGACTGAAGAAGGGACTGATTTTGGCGTCGAGGATTTCTTTCATCTGGGCCAGGCCGTGGGCTTTCCCGCCCAGCGATCCTCGGCCGATGAGAGTGAATTTCTCCCGGCCCGTGAAGAAATGACGATCGAAGGGGATCAGGTTCCCGGGAAATGATTTCTCCGTCTTCTTTGGCATCAAAACCGTCTAACGGGGGCCATCAGACCCAGCCCCGGTCGCGACAGGCTTGAGCGACTCGCGCGACGAGCGATAAAAAAGGCCGCCTCTCGCATGGACAGGCCCTTTTTCTTCGACAGCTCGAGGACCGAATCAAAGGCCGCCGTCATCTTGACATCCAGCTTGCCCAGGACCTCATCCTTCTCCCAATAATAATTCATGTTGCTCTGGACCTGCTCGAAATAGCTACAGGTGACGCCCCCGGCGTTGGCCAAGATATCCGGCACGAGAAATATGCCCCGCTCTCTGATCGCCTGATCCGCCTCCGCGGTCGTGGGGCCGTTTGCCCCTTCGGCGATGACCCTGACTCTCGGATGAATCAGGCTGACGTTGTCCCCGGAGATTTGATTTTCCAGCGCGGCCGGAATCAGGATATCGACATCCTGTTCGAGCCAGGCGCTCCCCGGAAGCACCTCGTAGCCTGAATCCAGAGCCTTTTTTCTGTCTATCCCGCCGAAGCGATCGGTGATGCTCAGGAGCCCGTCAAGATCAATCCCCGACTCTTTTTTAAATGTGTACGAGGTCGCGTCCTTTTGGTCCCAACAAGAGACACAGGTCACCCTTCCCCCCATCTGTTGGTAGAGCCGGACGGCGTGCTGTCCGACATTGCCGAATCCCTGGACGCTTGCCTTGGTCTCCTCGGGAGGGATTCCCATCTCTTTGAGCGCTTCCCGCAGGATGAAAACAAGTCCGAAACCCGTCGCTTCCAGCCGGCCAACGGAACCACCCAATCCCACGGGCTTGCCGGTGATGAACCCGGGGAGCCTCTTCCCCGTCAGGGCCTCGTACTCATCCAACATCCATAACATGTGCTGGGCGCCGGTCATGACTTCCGGGGCGGGGACGTCAATTTGGGGACCGAGGTCTCTTTGCAATTGCCGGACCCAGCCGCGGCAGATCAGCTCCTGCTCTCTTAACGTCAGGTTGTGAGGCTCGCAGATGACCCCTCCGGTGCTTCCCCCTAAGGGGATGTCCATCAAGGAGCATTTCCAGGTCATCCACATCGCCAGCGCCCGGACGGTGTCAATCGTCTCCTGAGGGTGAAAGCGAATGCCGCCCTTTCCCGGCCCCCTGGCATCATTGTGAAGCACACGGAAGCCCCTGAAGATCTTTGTCCGGCCATCATCCATGCGGACGGGGATCAGGAATTGATATTCCTTCATTGGCCAGCGCAGGAGTTCTCTCGTGGCCTCGTCGAGTTCGAGCCAGGCGGCGACCTTATCGAATTGAGACTGGGCCATTTCAAACGAGCTAAACGGTTTGTGGCTCATCGAGTTTTCCTTCCCTTAAAAACCGAAATCAAGACTTGAAAGCAGAGTTGCCAGCCATCCTCTTCTTTATTAAATACCCTGAGCCATTTTAAATGTCAAGGAAGGCCCGGGGGAGGCTTAAGAATCTGTCGCGGGAGCCTGAGAGTGGACATTTCCGGAAGAGTTTTTTATTCAAATCTAAACAAAAACCAAATAAATCCATAACATTTCTTCTGTAAAAATTACGGACATGAAGCCAACCTTTTATCATAGGTGTGAAATTTTTTAGAAAGGAGAACCGATGAGTAATTATGTCTCTGATTTTATGAGCGAAATCATTGCCAAGAATCCCGCCCAGCCCGAGTTCCATCAGGCCGTTCTCGAAGTTGTCAGCTCCGTCTCCCTGGTCCTCGATCGTCATCCCGAGTTCCGCAAAGCGAAAATCATGGAAAGGATTGCGGAGCCGGAACGGTTGATCATGTTCAGGGTGAACTGGATGGATGACGCGGGCGAGGTCCGCGTCAACCGGGGTTACAGGATCCAGATGAGCAGTGCCATCGGACCCTACAAAGGCGGGCTCCGCTTCCATCCGACGGTGACACTGGGGATCTTGAAGTTTCTCGCTTTTGAGCAAGTCTTTAAAAACGCTTTGACAACACTTCCCATGGGGGGTGGAAAAGGCGGCTGCGATTTTGACCCCAAGGGAAAGAGTGATAACGAGGTCATGCGGCTTTGCCAGGCGTTCATGAACGAGCTCTTTCGGCACATCGGTCCCGATACGGATGTCCCGGCGGGAGACATCGGAGTCGGCGGCCGGGAAATCGGCTTCCTCTATGGTCAGTACAGAAAGCTGAAAAACGAGGTCACGGGCGTTCTGACCGGAAAGGGCCTGGATTGGGGCGGTTCCTTGATCCGGCCGGAAGCCACGGGCTACGGAGCAACTTATTTTGCCGCCGAAATGCTCGCCACGAGAAAGCAGACCATGACCGGGAAGATGTGTTTGGTCTCAGGAAGCGGCAACGTTGCCCAGTACACCGTTGAAAAGATTAATCAGTTGGGCGGCAAAGCGGTCACTCTCTCGGATTCCAACGGATATATCTACGACCCGGCCGGCATCGATGAGAAGAAGCTGGCCTTCATTATGGACCTGAAAAATGTCCGCCGCGGCCGGATCAAAGAATACGCCGATAAGTTCAAAGGCACGACCTATACTCCCTTTAGTCCAGACTCCGACTTTAATCCCCTCTGGAATCATAAGGCCGACTGCGCCTTCCCGAGCGCGACCCAGAACGAAATCAACGCCAAGGATGCCAAGAACCTGGTCAAGAACGGAGTCTACGTCGTCGTCGAAGGCGCGAACATGCCGACCACGGCCGAAGGCGTCGAGATCTTCCTCGACGCGAAAATACTCTTTGCTCCCGGGAAAGCGGCGAATGCCGGAGGAGTGGCGACCTCGGGGCTCGAGATGTGTCAGAACAGCATGAGGCTGAGCTGGCCCAAGGAAGAAGTCGACAGCCGCCTGCAGCAGATTATGAAGAGTATTCACAAGACCAGCTATGAAGCTGCCGCGGAATATGGCACTCCCGGAAACTATGTCAACGGCGCCAACATCGGAGGTTTCCTCAAGGTCGCCCGGGCGATGATGGAACAGGGTTTGGTCTGATTCGACTCTTTTCTTAACCTAAAAAAATGCGGAAGGGCCGGCGGCTCTTCCGCATTCTCATTTTTTGGGGACTCAGAGTCAGGGCCACGAATCGAGAGACATCGGAGACTCCGACCACTTCGGGATCCCTAGTAAAGCAGCTTGAGCCCCTGATAGACGAGGGCGGCGCAAAGCGCGGCCATGGGGATGGTCAGTATCCAGGCCCAGACAATCCTGATCGTGACCTGCCACTTGACAGCGGCGACATTCTTGGCCGCTCCCACTCCGGCGATGGCCCCGGTGATGACGTGGGTTGTCGAAACCGGCACGCCCATGTGAGTGGCTAAAAAAATGCTGGCCGCGCTCGCGGTTTCTGCGCAAAAGCCGTCGATCGGCCGGAGCTTGACGATCTTCTGGCCCATAGTTTTGACGATTCGCCAACCGCCCGTCAAGGTGCCCGTCGCAATCGCCGCATGAGCCGACAGGACGACCCAGAGAGGCACACGAAATTCTTTGAGAAGCCCGCCGGAGAAGAGCAGGCTGGCGATGATTCCCATCGTCTTCTGCGCGTCGTTCCCACCGTGGCCGAGGCTGTAGAGGGCCGCCGAGACAAATTGCATTCTCTTAGACCAAACATTGATGACAGCGAGTGGCTTTTTGTAAACCAGCCAGGTTGTAATGATCATCAGCAGGTTCCCGAGGACCATTCCCAGGACCGGCGCGAGGACGATGAAGATGACGATCTTGACCCAGCCGCTGACGATGACGACTCCGAAACCCGCTTTGGCGACGGCCGCGCCCAAATAGCCGCCCATCAAAGAGTGAGAAGAGCTCGAGGGCAACCCCAGAACCCAGGTCGCGAGATTCCAGGAGACCGCTCCGATGAGCCCTCCGAGGATGACCAGCGGATCGACAATCTTGATATCGATCAGCCCCGTGCCGATCGTGTGCGCGACCTGAGTGCCGAAGATGAGGAAGGCCACAAAATTAAAAAAAGCCGCCCAGATCACCGCCAGCTTGGGGCTGAGGACTCTGGTCGAGACGATCGTGGCCACCGAGTTGGCCGCGTCATGAAGGCCGTTGGTGAAATCAAAAATGAGGGCGACGGCGATGACAAAGATGATAAAGCCGAGGCTCCAGCTGACCATCCCTAGCCGCTTTTGACGACGATGCCCTCGATGGTGTTGCTCAACTTTTGATAGACGTCCATGATGAACTCGAGCGTGACCAGGATGTCCTTCCACTTGATGACCTTGAGGGGGTCCGTCTCTTCAATGAAGAGCGCCCGGATGGCCCGTTCGTAGGCCATGTCGCCCTCATCCTCGAGGTCATGGATTGTCAAGATGAGCTTCCAGATGGTGTCGGTGTACTTCTGATGTTCAAAACATTCTTTGATAAGGGCATTGAGGGCGACGGTCGCCTTCCCGATCAAGCGGGAAAATTCGTCGAGGAATTCTTTTTTCTCGGACATCCCGTAGAGATAGATGTTGTGAATTGTGTTCTCGATCAAATCAACAACATCGTCGAGCTCGTGGATCAATCGGTAGATGTCTTCACGGTCAAACGGAGTGATGAAGCTCTTGTTGATGAGGTTGATGATCCGGTGGGCGATCTCGTCGGCCTTGTGTTCAATGGCTTTCGACTGGAGCCAGTAGTTCTCAAAATCTTTGTAGTTTCCCGTGAATTCCTGGAAAACAGAGGTGATGTCGGTGAGGCAGACGGCCATCTCCCGGAAATGCTGGCTAAAGGCTGGCTCTTTCGGAAGAAAGAACTTCATGATTTCTCTTGAGGGTCAAACATTATACTAAATGGGGATCTGATTTCAAGTTAATAAACTTGGTGGCTGGACGAGAAAGACGGGATTATGGTATAAGCCTCTGAAAGAGGAGAGCGATGAAAAGCAGGCTTCTGAGAACAAAACCGATGACCCGAATCATGGCCGATACCGAGGTGGAGGGTCAGAAGCTGCGCCGCGCCTTGACGGCCTGGGATCTTACGGCCATCGGCATCGGCTGCATCATCGGCGTCGGAATCTTCGTCCTGCCGGGAGTTCAGGCGGCCAAGAACGCCGGCCCCGCGATCATGCTCGCCTTTGCTATCGCCTCTGCGGCCTGCGCCTGCAGCGCCCTTTGCTACGCAGAACTCGCGGCCATGATCCCTGTCTCGGGAAGCGCCTACACCTACGGTTATGCGACTCTGGGCGAGGTCTTTGCCTGGATCATCGGCTGGGATCTGATCCTCGAATACATGGTCGCGGCGGTCCTTGTTTCCACGGGCTGGTCTGCCTATTTCGTCAACCTGATCAGGAGCGGTTTGGGCATCAACATTCCCCAGTCCATTTCTGCTTCGCCCTTGGGATAAGAACCCGGGGATTTTCAATCTGCCCGCCGTCGCCATCGTGATGGTCATCACCTGGCTTCTGGTCCGCGGCATCAAGGAAAGCTCGCGGGTCAACCTGACCATCGTCATCGTTAAGCTGGCGATCATCCTGTTCTTTATCATCGCCACCGTCGGCCATGTCGATCCGGCCAAGTGGCAGCCCTTCATGCCCTTCGGTTTCAAGGGAGTGATGACCGCGGCCGCAATCGTCTTTCTAGCCTATGTCGGATTCGACGCGGTCTCTACGACGGCGGAGGAAGCGAAAAATCCCCAGCGGGACCTGCCCATCGGCATCATGGCCTCCCTCATCGTGGCCACGCTCCTCTACATGATCGTGGCCGCCATCATGACCGGGGTCGTCCCGTACAGTCAACTCGGTGTCGCCGACCCCATCGCCAAAGTGCTCAATACTCTGAAGATGCCCTGGGCCTCCGCCCTCATCAGCGTCGGGGCCATCGCCGGGATCACCAGCGTGCTTTTGGTGCTGATCATGGGGCAGCCGCGCATCTTATTCGCCATGTCGCGGGACGGCCTGCTCCCGCCCTTCTTATCGAGGGTCCATGCGCGCTTCAAGACGCCATACATCACGACCTGGATCACAGGAGGCATCGTGGCTGTGGCCGCTGCCCTGACACCGATCGACGTTTCTGCCGAACTCTGTTCGATCGGGACGCTTTTCGCCTACATCATTGTGGCCGCAGGTGTCATCGTTCTTCGTTATCTCCGTCCGGACATTCATCGGCCTTTCCGGGCGCCCCTGAGCCCCTACCTGCCGGCGATCGGGATCATCCTCTGCGGCTACCTCATGATAAGCCTGCCCCTGGTCACCTGGTTCAGGTTCCTGGCCTGGCTGGTCCTGGGACTGATCATCTATTTCGGCTACAGCTTCCGGAGAAGCGTCGTCGGGAAAAAATAGATACCGTACGTCATCTCGTCTCTCGTCATCTCGCTAAAAAAAAATCAGGCGTGAGCGGTGAGCACTGAGCAGTAAAATACCAGGCGTCTAAGAATGCATGACTCGCTTCTTCGGTTCCTCGGCTCATTCCTAGAATAAGGAAAGGGAATTAAACGGCTCACTGCTCACCGTTTGCATTTGACTTTCGGGTGCTCGTTGAATATCGTTAAGATTCTCTTTTCAAAGGAGATCGTCGTGAAAACCAATAAGCTGGCTGCGGCTTTCGTCATCTTGGGATTCGGGTTCGCGGGCGTTCTTCCTCTCTTTTCCCAGACCAAAGGCCTGAGTTCCATTTCGGCCGAGGACATGAAATCTCATCTCCGATTCCTGGGCGCCCGGGAATTCGAAGGAAGGAATGTGCCGTCGGTCGGATTGAACGTCGCCTCCAAGTATATCGCCCTGGTTGCGGAAAAGTGCGGGCTCAAGCCGCTCCTGCCCGGAAATTCCTACTTCCAGGAACTGCCGCTCGAGGTGAGCACCCTCTCTCCATCCCGGTCTTATCTCCGGCTGACAACGGAGACGGGGGAGCAGACTTTTCTGTTCCCGGAGGCCTTCGGGCTGAACATGCGGATGGCCACTCCTGGGACCGTTTCCGGAGAGCCCGTCTTTCTCGGGTACGGCCTGCACGCACCCGAGTCCAACTGGGATGATTACGGAGAGATCGACCTCAAGGGCAAGATCGTGGTCATTCTGGACGCTGATCTTCCTAAGGATCACGTTCTCAAGCCCGCCCAAAACCGTATTTCTCTGATGCTCCGAGCGAGGGCCGCCAAGGAAAGGGGCGCTTTCGGAGTCATTTCCGTGATCGGCCAGGAGCGGGAAAAAAACCTGGCTGCCAGAGGATTGAATTTTGATCGCTCCGAGAGGGTTAAGTTTTTAGATATCGATTTGGATCAACAGATGGTCTCCTCCCCCGCCGCGGCGGGGGCGCCTTTTCTTCAAGTCGACGTCCGGCATGATGTCGCGGCCATGATCCTGGGCACCTCTCGCGACGACTTGGACAAGATGTTCGAAGCGATAAGCGGCGGCAAGCCGGTGGCCCGAAGAGAGCTGCCCGGAAAGACCCTGGAGATCAAGATCGCCCTCGATAAGCGGAGAGACACAACGGAAAATGTCGTTGGTTATATTGAGGGCACCGACTCGCGGCTCAAGAAGGAGTACATTGTCATCGGGTCCCACCACGACCACATCGGTAAGCGCGAGGGAAGAATCTATCCCGGCGCCGACGACAACGCCTCGGGAGCTGTGGCCATGTTCGAACTCGCCCGGGCGCTCAAGGCGGAACCGCCCAAACGCTCCGTTATCTTTGTCTGGCACACGGCCGAAGAAAAGGGCCTGGTCGGCGCCTCTTTTTTCTTCGCCCATTGCCCTGTCCCGGTGGAGAGGATCAGCGCGAACCTCAATCTCGATATGATCACCCGGAATGATCCCAAGGCGATCTATTTGATCGGCTCCAACAAGCTGAGCACGGAGCTCGATGGGAGCATCCGGGCCATGAACGACCGGTCCGTCCATCTCAGACTGGATTATACCTATCAAGAGCCCAATCATCCCGACCGTTTCTTTTTCCGGAGCGACCAGTTTCCCTATATGCAGTATGGCATCCCCGGCGTTTGGTTCTTCTGCGGCACGACCGAAGATTACCACCAGGAAACAGACCAGGTGGAGAAGTGTGACTTTCAGAAGATGGAAAAAGTGACCAGGCTGGTTTATCTCGTCGCCTGGGATATCGGCAACAAGCCCTCGCTCTTGAAGCTCGATATCAACCCCGAGATCACGACGCGGGGAAAGCAGAACCTGAAGTTCAATTGGCTCAAAGCCTCGAGTGCGACCGCCATCAGGAATGTCCGTCTTTTTGATGGAGAGAGAGTCCTGGAGGGTGCGACGGTCATATTCAAGGGCGGGAAGATCGAAAGCGCGGGGGCCGCGGTCCCGATTCCGGAGGGGGCCGAGGTCATTGACGGGAGCGGCAAAACGCTTCTTCCAGGCCTCATCGATTCTCACACCCATATCTTCGGAAACGGGCTGGAGCAGTCGCTCGTCTTCGGAGTGACGACCGATATAGACATGTTCACCGATGTCAAATTCGTGCAGGCGGTCAAGAAAGAACAGGCCTCCGGGGGGGCGCCGAACAAGTCGGAGATGATCTCGCCGGGGACGCTGGTCACGGCTCCCGGAGGCCACGGAACACAATACGGCCTGCCCATCCCGACCATCCGCTCGCCTCAGGAGGCCCAGGCCTTTGTCGATGCCCGGATCGCCGAGGGCTCAGACTTCATCAAGATCATATACGGCCAGATCGCGCCGAACTCTCCGATGATCGACAAAGATACCCTCACCGCCGTAATCGCCGCAGCCCACAAACGCGGCAAGATGGCCGTCGTCCACGTGACTAACTATAAGCGTGCCCTGGAGGCTGTTCGGGCCGGAGCCGACGGGCTGGCCCACGTCTTCGCTGATGAATTGCCCGACGACGGGATCGGCTCGCTCGTGGAGAAAGGCCACTTCTTCCTCATCCCGACCCTGTCCGTTATCAAGGGCCTGTGCGGTATGACCCAGGACGAGGCCTTCCTCAAAGACAAGTCTTTGGAGCCCTTTCTTAGCCCGGCCGATTTGACGAGGCTCAAGCAGACATTTCCCTCCACCCTAACCCGCGCCCTATAAATATGCGATCGCTGAGGAGGCCGTCCGGAAACTGAAAGCCAAAAACGTGCCCATCCTGGCCGGGACGGACGCCCCCAACCCGGGGACTCTCTACGGGGCGAGCTTGCATGAAGAGCTCAACCTTCTGGTCAAGGCCGGGTTGAAGCCGATCGAGGTTTTGGCGGCGGCGACGTCGCTTCCGGCGGCGACGTTCGGCCTCAAAGACAGGGGCCGAATCGCGGCCGGACTTCGGGCCGACCTTGTGCTGGTCAACGGCAATCCCCTGGAAGACATCAAGGCTACGCGCAATATCGAAGCCATTTGGAAAGGGGGCGTGAGAGTCGACCGGGCGGCCTACCAGAAGGAAATCGAAACGCAAAAGACGTCCGCGCAGACTGCGGCCCAGCCGGCCAAACTGAGCGAAGGTTTGATCAGCGATTTTGAGGACGGGACGCCCTCGGCGCGATTCGGCGCTGGCTGGGCAATCTCAACGGACAGTTATGCGGGTGGAAAATCTAAGGCCGAGATGAAGGTCGTGGCAGACGGCGCCAACAAAACCGGAAAATCGCTTCTGGTGACGGGAGAGGTCGCCCCCGGTTTGCCCTATGCCTGGAGCGGAGTCATTTTCTTCCCGGGAGAGGTTCCTTTCGCTCCCGTCGATCTCTCTTCCAAAAAAGAGATCGTTTTCTGGGCCAAGGGCGACGGCAAGGCTTGCCGCCTGCTCATCAATACCCGGAGCAAGGGCTACATGCCAGCCAGCCAGATCTTCAAGCTTGAAAAAGAATGGAAGCGATATGCCTTTTCCCTGTCGGACTTCGGGGGAGCTGACGCTCATGAAGTGACCGCGATCTCCTTTGCTTCCGGACCCGAGCCCGGGACTTTCTCTTTCCAGGTCGATGAAATCGCGCTCAAATAAAAATGGTCTATCTCGTTAACACCGTGGGCAGTGAGCGGTGAGCCGTGAGCAGATCAAAAGGCAATTTAACTCGGCGGCCCGACCCGTATGCCAAGCTCGCGGATATATACGATTCAGAAACGAGCAATCGCTCTATTCAGGCTTTTTATCGAGAATGGAGGACATTTCTTAGCCTGGCCGTACGGGAATATGGAATCAAAGTCAGGGTTATGGTCGATCTGGCCTGCGGCACAGGCAACACGACGATTCCGTGGACGAGGAGGCGGGGTTGGACGGTCATCGGGGTCGATCGTTCCGAGGCCATGCTGCGCGAGGCGAGAAAAAAATCACGGCGCGTCCGCTGGTACCGTCAAGACCTACGAAAGCTTGACCTTAAGGAGAGGGCAGATGTGGTGACCTGTCACTTCGACGCCCTCAACCACATCCTCATCCTTCAAGATTTGCAGAAGGTTTTTTTCAACGTGGCTCGAATCCTGAATGAAGGGGGATTATTCCAGTTTGATTTGAACACGGAACACTGGTTCCGATGGTTGAGTGTTCATGAAAAGTTGTACCGTTTGCCTCCGAATTACTTTGTGTCCACTAACGAATATGATTCCAGGCGTCGCATCGCGACCTTTCACCAGCTCTGGTTTGTCAAGAAGCGGCGCTCCTACGAGAAGCGCGACGTAAAAGTTCAGGAACGAGCCTATTCGACTGGGGAGATCCATCGCCTGCTCAAAGAAGCGGGGCTGCGTCTTTTGAAACTCAAGATCCAGCGTAAGCTGGGCGGCAAAGCCATACGTATTCTCTATCTCGCCGGAAAACCGAAATCAGCTGAGTTCGAGGCGATAGATCCTGGCGACCGCTAACGGTCGTCCTGGAAGTTCTGGGAAGTCAAAGGAGGCTCCGGAATGTACGAACACAAAAGCGAACCTCTCTTGCCGTTTAATGTCTTCATCCGCCGGCTGCTGACTCATACCATGATCGGCTCTCTCGTCATATTTGGATCGCTGGGTTTGGGCGTTCTCGGCTATCATTACTTAGAGAGAATTCCTTGGCTCGACGCTCTTCTCAACGCTTCGATGATCCTCGGCGGCATGGGCCCCGTCAACAGCCTCCAAACTTCGGCTGGAAAGCTGTTCGCCTCCTTCTATGCGCTCTTCTCCGGCGCCATTTTTCTCGTCGTCGTGGCGATCATGATCGCGCCGGCCGCCCATCGTCTGCTTCATCGGCTCCATTTGGAGGTTAGGAAGTAGCTCCCGCTGTTATCGGCCTGAGTTCTAATCCTGATCAAAAAAGGGCCGCAATTCGGGCCAATCCTTTTACCTCTTGATGGTGATCGAGCCGTTGGTCGTGGTCAGGGAAATCTCCGGTCCGCCCTGACCCATCTGCGCCTCAATCAGGTGTTTGGATTGACGGAGGTTCTTCAGGGTCACCGGGAAATCCACGGTGACATGGCCGTTGGTCGTTTCGGCCCGGAGAAGTGCGTTGACTTGCTCCGGCGCCTCGATGGCCAGCGTGATCGACCCGTTAGTCGTCTCGGCCTGGATCCCGTCCTTGAAGGTCAGCTTTTCGAGCCGAATATTGCCGTTCGTGGTTTCCGCCTCGAGTTTTCCTTCATTGCCGGAAACTTTGATTTCTCCGTTGGTCGTCGAAACACGGAGGGTCGCTCTGACGCCGTCCGCGCTCACTGAGCCGTTCGTCGTCTCCAACTCGGCCGACCCGAACAGGCCGGTCACTCCCACGTCGCCGTTCACGGTCTCGACCTTCTTCAGGTTGACTCCCTCGGGGACCTTGATTTCAAAGTTGACCTCGACATGAAAATTGTGCCTGTGTTTGGGCCAGATCGTCTTGACAGAGACCATCCCGGCCGACTCTTCGACCCGGATTTCAACTTCCTTGAGGTCTTTCTCGTCGTCCCTGGCCACCTTGAGGGCCTTGATCTCGACCTTATTGTCCTTCCAAGTGGAGATGGTGATTCCTCCGTTGACGTTGTCAAGGGCGAAGACGTCGCCTGCTTTCAGGGGCAAGGTCTTGGCGAATTCCTCGTGGAAATCGGCCCGGGCAAACGTGATCAGACCACCAAGGGCTACTAAAAGGACAGTCAAGACAACCGATAACTTTTCTTTTTTGCACGTGCGCCTCCTTAAAAAACATCCTCTCGAATTTTAAGACGAAAACGATGGGAAAATGGTTGCCGGAAATATCGATGGGAACACAGATTTGTACGGCTTTCAAGCGGAGACCTGGACTCGCGGCGGAGGTTTTACTATGATAAGACCTCGTGATCAGAAATGCGCCTTTGTATCTGGGAGTCTTAGTGGCCCTGTGCCTGTGCTTTCTTCAGGGCCGCGAACAAGAAAAAGCGGATTTGGTCCTGATCAACGGAAAGATTTATCCCGTCGACGGCCCCAACTCCTATATCGAGGCTGCGGCAATCAGGGCGGGTAGGATCATCGCTCTCGGGCCAACCAGGAAAATCAAGACGCTGATGGCTGCCTCTACCCGAGTTCTGGACCTCGGAGGGAAACTCGTGCTTCCGGGCTTCATCGACGCCCACTGCCATTTCGCCTCGGGGGGAAACTCGTTGGCCGGGCTGACGCTCAGGGACGCGAGGTCGGTTGAAGACGTTCAAAGACTGGTCGCTGCCAAGGTTAAAGAGCTTCCGGAAGGAGCGCCGGTTTTTGGGAGCGAGTTTGACCACACTCTGTTTCCAGGGGCCAAGTGGCCGACAAAAGAAGACCTGGATAAGGTCTCGCCTCGCAATCCCGTCATCTTGGAAAGAGTCGACGGGCACTCCCTGTGGGTGAATTCCCTGGCTCTCAGCCTTTCGGAAATCTCGAAAAAGACTCCGGATCCCTTCGGCGGGGAGATATCAAGAGATTCCTCCACCGGCGAGCCCAGCGGAATCCTCAAGGAAGCGGCCACGCGCCTGATAACAATTAAGGCGCCGGAATCGAACAAGGAGGAGGATATCAAGCGGGCGCTCGGCCAGGCCGCCCGGCTCGGGCTCACCGGAATCCACACCTCTTCAACCCTGGAAGAAATTGAAATCTACAGGAAGCTTGAAAAGACCGGCCAATTGACCCTCCGCGTCTATGCTTGGCTCCCCATCCAGGAAATCGATGACTATCTCAAGAGCGGGATAAAATGCGGACAGGGTGACGAGATGGTCCGGGTCGGCTTCCTGAAAATCTTTGTCGACGGAACGGTGAGTTCTTCAACGGCCCTTCTCTTCGAACCGTTCTCTGACGAGCCGGGCAAAACGGGTGAAGCTCAATATCAGGAAGAAGAATTCTATTCACTGGTGGAAAAAGCGCACCACAACGGCTATCAGGTCGGAATTCACGCCATCGGGGACAAGGGAATCCACTGGGCGCTCAACGCGATCGAGAGAGCACAGAAGAGACATGGGAAAAACGGGATTCGCCATCGCATCGAGCACTGCTCGCTCATCCATCCGGACGACGTCAAGAGGTTCGCCGAATTGGGAGTGATCGCCTCCATGCAGCCCACGCACTGCACCACGGATCTGAACTATCTCGAGAGCAGATTTGGAAAGGAACGCTGCCGGGGTGCTTACATCTGGAAGACTCTGGCCGACGAGGGCGCCGTCCTGGCCTTCGGAACCGACTGGCCGGTTGAACCTCTCGATCCGATGAGGGGGTTCTATTCGTGTGTGACCCGGAAGAACATCGAGTCGGGTTATCCCGCCGGCGGATGGTTTCCAGAGCAGAGGTTGCCCATCCGAGAAGCGATCAAAGACTACACTTACGGACCGGCCTACGCCTCGTCCGAAGAAGGCAAGAAAGGTTCCCTGAAAGTTGGGAATCTCGCCGACTTCGTTGTGCTTTCGGATAACATCCTGGAAATCGAAGCGCCCAAGATTCTCTCCACCAGAGTTCTCTACACCATCCTGGGCGGAAAAATCGTCTTTCAGGGAGATTGACGCTTTCGCCCGGGAAGCGGGGCGCACCGCCCGCCAAGGACTCCCGTATTCCCCCTTGCTAGAAAAAGAGGGCAGCAGATCCCACGCTCATGGAGCGGCCGCAGCGTCCATCTGACTCCCAACCTCCACTGCTAAGAGAAAAAGGCGCCTTGCCGGCGGCTCGACTTTGCCGTTTCGTTGTGCTATAAATCTCCTAATCTAAAGACTTGTCGAGATGAGTCCCAAAATCGATCAATCCATGCAGAGCCATCTAGGCGCCCTGCCTCCGAGAACGGACGGTGCCCAGGTCAAAACTCTGGCCGATCGGGAAAAACGCAGCGCCGCGCTCAGCTCCGTCGTGGCCGCGGTTTTCTTAACCGGCTTCAAGATCATCGTGGGTGTCCTGACCGGAAGCCTGGGCATCTTGGCTGAGGCGGCCCATTCCGCCCTCGATTTGGTGGCCGCAATCATGACCTTGATTGCGGTCCGGGTCTCAGGCCGGCCGGCCGATCGCATTCACACCTACGGCCACGGGAAAATTGAAAACCTCTCGGCGATGTTCGAAACGGGGCTGCTTCTCATAACCTGTCTCTGGATCTTCTATGAGGCCCTGCGGCGATTGTTTTTCAAGAGTGTTCACGTGGAAGCCTCCGTTTGGGCTTTTCTAGTGATGGCGACTTCGATCGTCATCGATGCGTCGCGCTCGCGCGTCCTGTCGAGAGCGGCGAAAAAATATCACTCCCAGGCCCTGGAGGCCGATGCCCTGCATTTTTCGACCGACATCTGGTCTTCCTCGGTCGTGATCGCCGGCCTCATTTTGGTCCTTCTCTCCAAGGCCCTTCGCGTTCCCTGGCTCGTCAAAGCCGACGCGCTGGCCGCCCTCGGAGTCTCGGCGATCGTGGTTTCGGTCAGCTGGAGGCTCGGCCAAAAAACGCTCATGGCTTTGCTCGACGGCGTTCCGGCCAGCCTCCGGGAGAAGGTCGCTGAGGCGGCGAGCGTCCCTGGAGTCCTGGCCGTTGAGCAGGCCCGGCTGCGTCGAAGCGGGCCCGAAATCTTCGTCGACCTGGTGCTGACGGTCAACCGGGATGCGACGTTTGAATACACCCACGACATCGCGACCAAGGCCGAAGCCGCGGTGCGCGATTCGCTCCAGGCCCCGGGCGCCGATGTCGTCGTCCATGTGGAGCCCGGCGCCCGCGAGGGAGACGCGAGTGTCGCGACCATCAGGTCGATCGCGGCTCAACACAATTTGGCGGCCCACAGCATCTATTTCTACAGCGCCCAGGGACAGAGATCATTGGAGCTGCACCTGGAAATCGACAGCAGGCTGCTGGTCGCCGAAGCCCATGCCCGGGCGACAGAGTTCGAGGAGTCGCTCCGGAAGGCACTCCCCGAGCTCCAACGGATCGTGACCCATCTCGAGCCTCTGGACAGGGCCGGCTCCGCCCAGGCCCTGACCTCGGCGGAAAAATCAAACATCCAGGAAAAGGTCGGACAAGTCTCAGAGAAAATGGGTGTCCAATGCGACCCCCACGAAATCCAGATGGAGAAGGTGGGCGGTCAAGTCTCCCTCTCTTTTCATTGCACCCTCGACGCTGCGACGAACCTGGCCGAGGCCCACCGCTTCACCGAGGAGTTCGAGCGGAACCTGCGGGTCAGGCTTCCAAACCTGGGGCGGGTCGTAATCCACATCGAACCAGCCGAGGGAGGATCCTGGAAGGACTGAGAGGTCGACCGGAAAGCAAGATCATGACCGCTGAGCCAAAGGGCCAAAGCAAATTTCCCACGACCTTCTGGACCGCCAATTCGATCGAGCTTTTTGAACGGGCCGCCTACTATTCCATGGCTTCGTTCATGGTGATCTATCTCAAAGAAATCCTGGGCATGCGTCCCACCTTTGCCACCTTCCTGAACGGGTCGTTGCTCTGGGGACTCATCTATTTTCTGCCGATCTTATCCGGGACGCTGGCCGACAAATTCGGCTTCAAGAGGTCTCTCACGGTTGCCTTCGTGATGATCTCGGCCGGCTATTTTTTGATGGGCAATATTCAGAGGTTCTGGCCGGGTTTGATCGGGCAAAGAGGGGCGGAGGCGATCGATTACACCGTGCCGGTCATCCTTGGCATTATCTTGATCGGGATCGGGGGCTCGGTCGTCAAGCCCTGCATCGCCGGCACGGTCCAAAAAACCTCCGGAACACGGGCCACGCTCGGCTTCGGCATTTTCTACATGATCATCAACATCGGCTCGATCACGGGCCGCGGCGTTTCGTATGTCATTCGCACCAACCTGGGAATTCCGGCGATCTTCACCTATGCAGCCTCGGTTTTTGCGCTGATCGGCCTGATTTTGGTCGTCTTTGTCTTCCGGGAGCCCGACTACGTGAGCGACGGGAAAAAAGACGACCAGAGGGTCCAGAAGAAGACTCTTGGCCAGGCCATCCTGGGGATCTTCATCGTCCTCAGAAACATCAAGTTTGTTTTCTTCTTGATCGTCATCGGGCTGTTTTGGTTTCTCTACGTCCAGCTCTACAACCTCATGCCCCTGTTCCTTCGGTATATTGACCCCAACGCCCCGGTGGAACTCTACACCCTGGCCAATCCCGTGATGATCGTCTGCTTTCAGCTTCTCATCACCCGGACCGCCAAGCGGTGGACGCCGATCAAGTCCATCATCATCGGCGTTTCCATAACGACCGCCGGGATGCTTCTCAATGTCCTGCCGCCGCTCCTCTTCTCCGACCTGTCCAGGAGAGTCGGCCTGGTCGGCCTGGCGGTTCCTATCGCCGGGATTTTTCTCATCGTCTCCATCGCCTCCATGGCCGTCGGCGAGATGGCGGCTTCGCCCCGGATCTATGAATACGTCGGCGGTATCGCCCCCAAAGGGGAAGAAGGATTGTACCTTGGATATGCCAACCTCCCCCTGGCAATCGGCAGCATCTTCGGCGGACCGCTGGGAGGGGCACTCTACGAAAAGTTCATCTCCATCCCTCTCAAAGCCGGACGGCCGGTCAAGCCAACGGGCATCTGGGTCATCATCGCCGGATTGGGTGTTCTGTCTATGATCGGGCTGGCTATTTATGACAGACTTCTGGTCAAGACACGGCGTTGATTTTGAAGGACCGAACTGACGCTTATTCCAGGACGAAGATGTTGTGCTTGACGCAGATGTCCTTGAGCTCCTTGGGCCAGACCGATACGGTCACTTCGCCCAGGTGGGCCGTGCGCAGCAGATACATAAAGGTCCGGGACTGCCCGATCCCGCCGCCGATACTCAACGGGATTTTATCATTCATGATGGCCTGGTGATAGGGGAGCTTCAGATTCTCCATGAGATGCGACATCTCCAGCTGCTTGACCAGCGTCTCCTTGGTGACTCGAATCCCCATGGAGGTCAGTTCGTGACGCCGTTTGGTGACCGGGTTCCAGACCAGGATGTCGCCGTTGAGACCATGAGTCGGCTTTCCGGTCATCTTAGACGTATCTGTAATCCAGTCGTCGTAATCCGCGGCCCTCATCTCATGCGGATATCCGTCTTTTAGCGGATACCCCACCCCGATGATGAAGACGGCGGGATATTTCTGAAGGGTCATTGTCTCCCTCTGTTTGCGGGGGAGGTCCGGGAACATGTCGAGGATATCCTCCGCGGTCAGGAAGGTGAGCTCCTCCGGAAAGTCAGGGTACTTTTTAGTCTTGAGCTTCGGGTAAAGCCCCTGGGCGTACTTCCCGGCCCCCAGGATGACCTTCCAGATCTTCCTGACCACGTCCTTGAGAAAATCCAGGTTGCGTTGGTCCATGGACATGACCCGTTCCCAGTCCCACTGGTCAACGTAGGCGCTGTGGTCGTGATCGAGGAAGTAATCTTTGCGCACCGCCCGCATATCGGTGCAGATGCCCTCCCCCAATTTGCAGCCGAACTCGGCCAGGGCGGGCCTCTTCCATTTCGTCGCCGCCTGGACGATCTGGGCATTGAGCCGTTTTTTCAGGCCTAAGCCGCAGGGGAACTCGATCGGGGTCCGAGATCCGTCCCGATCCAGCATGTCGTTGATCCCGCTTTCGCGCTCCACGATCAGGGGAACCTGAACCATGTTCAGGTTGAGCTCCTTGCACAGGTTCTTCTCGATGTATTCCTTGATCGCGAAAAGGGCTTTCATCCGCTCAAGGGGGGGAAGAATCGCCTGATAGTCCGTGGGCAGGATCTTATCGACCTCTTCGTAGGTACTGATGCCGGGTCCCGCCAGGTCTGCCTTTTTGTCTCCAGCCATAATACTTTACTCCTTGTCTAGGATTTGATGAATCTCGAGAAAATCAAAATGTTGAAAGGTTAAAATTCATTTTATAATTTTTGCTTTTCTTATGTCAACACACGCTCAAGGCCCCGTCTTTCTCGCCAGTCTCGTCATCTCGTCTTTCTCGTCAAAAAAAGAAAAAATAGGAGAAATCAAGAATGTTCTTTCCCCTGGACGAGATGGACGTGAGACGAGATAGACGAGATAGACAATCCTGCCCAAACCCAGACCCGATCCGGACCTGCGCGTTTCTTGACTTTCTCTTTTGGTCAACATATAAATCCTTAAGATTTCAACTGCCGGGATCAAAAAAGACTTGGCGAGAAAATTGAAATTGCTGGACTGGTGGGACAGGGCTCCGTCAAGTTCGCGCCGATCCCTGATAGCCGCCTGCCTGGGCTGGATGCTCGATTCTTTCGACGTCATGCTCTATGCCATGGTCCTGGCCTACCTGATGAAGGACCTCGGCATGGCCAAATCGACCGCCGGGCTCATGGGGTCGCTGACGCTCGTCGCTTCCGCCGCGGGTGGAATCGTCTTCGGCGTTATCGCCGACCGTTTCGGCCGCACCCGGGCCCTCCGGGCCAGCATCCTGATCTATTCGATTTTTACGGCACTTTGCGGCCTTTCTCAAACGGTCGTCCATCTGGCAGTCTTCAGGGTCTTGCCTCGGGCTCGGGATGGGCGGAGAATGGGCCAGCGGGGCGGCTCTGGTCTCCGAAACCTGGCCGGCCCGCGACAGAGGCAAAGCGCTCGGGTTTGTCCAGAGCTTCTGGGCGGTCGGTTATGCCTTGGCCGCTCTGGTTACAGCCTTGGTCTTGCCTCGTTGGGGCTGGAGAGCTGTTTTTTTTATCGGCGTGCTGCCTGCCCTGGCAATTTTCTGGATCCAGGCCAAGGTGGAAGAACCCGCGCTCTGGCGAGACGACCGGAAAGAGCGCAGCTCGTCACCCCTCGGAAAACCTCAGTTCGACAAAAAACTCATCGGCATCACGATTTCGGTCACGGTCATGAACGCCTTCACCATGTTTGCCTGGTGGGGGTTCAACCTCTGGATTCCCGGATATCTCTCCCTCGCTCCGTGATCAGGGAGGCCTGGGCTTGGGAACCGGGCATATGTCGTCACTGATCATTTTTATGCAGTTCGGAATGTGGCTTGGCTACTTGACCTTCGGCTATATCAGCGATTCGGTGGGCCGGAAAAAAAGCTACGTCTTTTATCTTCTGGCCGCGGCTCTTCTCGTCCTCATATATTCCGCTTCGCACAAACCCTTGCTGCTTTTCTTCCTAGGGCCCTTCGTGGCTTTTTTTGGAACCGGATATTTTTCGGGTTTCGGCGCCCTGACGGCGGAACTTTATCCCACTCGGATCAGGGCCACGGCCCAGGGGTTCACCTACAACACGGGGCGGATCGCTTCGGCTGTCGCACCTCTCGCCGTGGGATCTCTGGCCCAGCAACATGGCTTCGGCACAGCCTTTCTCCTCGCCTCAGGCGCCTTTCTCCTCGCCGCTCTGATGTGGCTCCTCATCCCGGAGACGAGCGGCCGCGAGCTCGAATAAACAAAAAAGGCTTAGAAGGGGAAGACCATTCTGAAAGTGCTGCCTTGATTTTCGCGGCTTTCGAGCTCGAGCCGGCCTCCGTTCACCTCGACCGCCCACTTGGCGATGGCCAGACCCAGTCCCGCTCCGCCCATTTCTCTCGAGCGATCCGTCCCGATGCGATAAAAACGGTCAAAGATTTTGTCCCTGTGTTCGGGCGCGATTCCCGGCCCGGTATCAGAGATTTCGACCCTGAGGCCGTCGCGCGCGTCCTTCGAGATCACGGAGATGGTCCCGCCCGGAGGGGTATACTTGATTGCGTTATCCAGGATATTCACCAGGGCCCGCCGGAGGACGTTTTTATCAATCTCGATCGGCGCTCGGCTTTGCAGGTCAACGACGATTTTTTGGCCTTTCTCTTCGGCCATGATCCTCAGATCGTCCACGGCCTTTTCGATCAGGGGAACCGGATCGATTTTCCCCCGGTTCAGAGGGGTCTGCTCGTGGTCGGCTCTTGTCAAGAGGAGAAGGCTATCGACCAGATGGGTCAGGCGGCCCGTCTCCTCGAGCATGTTGCCGATGCGATCACGATAGCCATCGATGTCGAGGTTTTCCTGAAGAGCGACTTCGCCCACGCTCTGAATGGCCGCCACGGGCGTCCTCAATTCATGAGAGGCATCCGCCGTGAAACGTTGGAGCCGCTCGAAGGCGTTTTCCAGACGGCTCAGAGTCAGGTTAAAAACGGTGGCCAGCTTGCCGAATTCATCGGCGGGGTTCTCGATCGGAAGACGTTCGGAAAGGCACTCCGCGCTTATGCGTTCGGCTTTGCGGGCCATGGCGGCGACAGGCTTCAGGATCCGGCTGGCCAGCACATAGCCTCCCAGGGCCGTAAGAATCAGCGCGCTCGGGAGGGCGAAAGCAAGAATGATCGAAAGCGCGTGAAGACTGTTCCGGGTGAGCTCTTCATCCTGCGCGACGGTCAGAAGAAGACCACCCCTCGTGGGGCCGGAAATCAGACGAAATCTTTTCCCCGATTCCGAAAGAACTGTCTGATGTCTGCCGAAAGGCCCGCGTCTGATCTCAGACAGCCCGGATTTTTGATAGGGACCGCTCCGGAAAAAAATATCTTTTCCCCGAATGAGTTGGAAAAGCATGGTGGAGCCTTCCGGCTCGAAATCGGGCACATCACTGGGGTCTTCGGAAACGTCCCCGTCGATCACGGAGAAATCTTCGTCCAACTGCCTGTCCAACTGCTGGAACAATCGGCCCTTGACAAAAAAATATACAGAGAGAGAGAAAACCACAACGATGAAAGCCAAGGCAAGCGTGTACCATAAAGTCAGTCTCAGCCGGACGCTTCCCAAACCAATCTTCATTTGGTTTCCTCCGAGAGGACAAACCCGACCCCGCGAACCGTGTGCAAAAGCTTTTTGCCGAACGGTTCGTCGACCTTTTTCCTGAGGTGGTTGATGTGCACGTCGATCACGTTATCCAGGGGTGTCGCCCTTTGGACTTCCTTCCACACCTCCCGGGCGAACATTTCCCGGGTGACGATGTGCCCCTGATGGCGGAGGAGAAATTCGAGCAGCTCGAATTCTTTGCCGGTGAGCGAAAGCGGTTGTCCGCCTCGGCTGGCCGAGCGACGGGCCAGGTCCATTTCCAGGTCGGCCAGTTTGAGCTTCAAGGCCGGGCCGTCTTTTCCCCGCCTCAGCAGAGCCCTGATTCTGGCTAGAAGCTCCGGAAAGGCAAAGGGTTTGACAAGATAATCGTCCGCCCCCGAATCCAGCCCCAGGACCCGATCTTTCACCGTGTCTTTCGCCGTCAGGATGAGAACGGGCGTCCTAACCTGCTGCCGGCGCAACGCATCCAGAATTTCCAGCCCGTCCCGTCCCGGCAGCATCAAGTCGAGAATGACGAGGTCATATTTTTGGGAGTTCAGGAGAAAAAAGCCGTCTTCGCCGGAGGCCGCGATCTGGGCGCTGTAGTGCTCGGACTCCAGTCCTTTTTTTAGAGCGGCGGCGACTTTCTTTTCATCCTCAATGATAAGTATTTTTAAAGACATACGTGCGTGTCAAGAGAAATAATATACCATCCTAGATAGGCTTTGACCACTAAATTCTGTCTTAAGATTCGTTAAGAATTATGCCGCCCCGTCCCTCTTTTTAGGAAAAACGTTGCCCGGCCTTGATTAACAAATATTAAGGATAAATTCAGTATTTGGATCGTGATTCGCGTGCTATATTGAGATTATGTGGATCCCCGCAAGTGGTCCTTATTTGAGGCCGCGCTATAATAGCAAATAGATAAATTTACTAGGAAATGTCCAGATAAAGGAGGTAACGATGGACGCAAAAAAAAGAACCAGAATCTTGTTTCCGGGTATCGCACTGCTCTGGATCCTGTTCCTGTTTCTGCCGGGATCCAGTCAGGTTTACACGAGCGCGACCTCGGTCGTCAGTCCCGGCCAGTTCGTGAAAGAGATCACCAATCCTTATTTTCCGCTGGAGCCGGGCACAACTTGTGTTTACGCCGGTTATACGGACGAGGGCCGGGAGATTCTCCAGATCTCGGTCTCCCATCAAAAAAAGACAATCGTCGGCGTCGAATGCACGGTCGTAACTGAGACGGTCACGTCCGATGGGATCCTGAACGAGGTCTCGGTCAATTGGTACGCCCAGGATAATTCGGGCAACGTCTGGTACTTCGGAGAAGACTCTAAGATCTACCAAAACGGCCAAGTCGTGAGCACCGAGGGGTCATGGGAGGCGGGCAAGAACGGGGCAAAACAGGGGATCATCATGGAAGGCCATCCCGACGTGGGAGATATCTATCAGCAGGAGTTTGCTCCCGGAGTGGCCGAGGACATGGCCCAGGTCACCAGTACCACCAAGACGGTGACCGTGCGGGGCGGAATCTTCACGTCATGTCTTAAAACAAAGGAATGGTCACCGCTGGACCCGGGCGTTGTTGAATTCAAGTGGTTCGCGAAGCGTGTTGGCATGGTCCTGGGGGAAACCGCGGGAGGAAAACGGCTGGAGCTCATAAAGATCATCCGGCTACCCTGATCATTTAAAAATGGCAGTGATGCCTCAACACATTTGCCAGCCCAAGGAGAAGAAGGCGTTTGAGCCTATTATCCGAATGAAGTTAAAACGAAAACTAAACCGCTGGGTTTCTTGGCTTTTCCCAGCTGGTTTATTTGTGGCCCTTTCAATTCTGTTCCTTCAAAGCTTGGGTTCCCCGGGCAGCTCTTCGGCGGCTCTAAGAAAAGGTCCCTACCTGCTTTTTAAGGGCGATACTAATTCCATGACCGTGCTCTGGCAAACAAATAAAACGCCAACCAATTCGCGAATCGATTGGGGAGCAGGCCGGGCGATTACTCAAATTCTTCGGGGAATATTGCCGAAGTCGCAGACCATCAATTCTCTTATCGGATCGCTGGTCTTTTGCCCGGAACTCACGTTGACTACCGGATTTCGGTGGATGGAATCCAGGCGGAAGGTTCTTTTGTGAGCGCGCCCAGCCTCTCGGCCAAGTCTCTCACTTTTTATGGCTATGGAGACACCAGAGGGGGTCTTGACTTGTTGAAAGACGCGCAATATGTCAACCACAACTATGTCGAAAGAGAAATTATGGATGATCTGAGACAGGATCCTTCGGTCCGCCAAACCTTCTGTTTGAACCTGGGTGATTTTGTCACGTGCGGGCTGGACGAAGCCTATTGGGACCAGCAGTATTTCAACAGAAACCTGCACCATACGCCCGATTTTCAGGCGCACCTGCCTATCATGGGCACGATTGGGAACCATGAGAGTTATCTGCCTGGCTTTTCATCTGGAACCTCCCCCAACTGCCAGCCTCTCCAACCCGGCCAGGGGGCAAATTGCGAAATTATCGATGGGGCCAATGCGGGCAAGCTTTATTACAAATATTTTCCCTACGCTATGTATCCTTTCCCAAAAGGTTCTGGAAACTACAGGGATTACTATTATTATTTTGATTATGGGCCGGCGCGCTTCATTTCTTTAGATGCTATCAATTCATCATTCAGGGTAGACAGTCCTCAGTATCTTTGGGCTTCCGAAACACTTGTTCCCTCCCGGCCATGGAATATCGTCTGCATTCACATTCCTCTCTGGTCCGCGAGGAACACCCATCGCGGGACCGTACCCCAAAATCTCCGACAAAATCTGCAGCCGCTCTTCGAAGCGAAGAACGTTCCCCTGGTTGTCCAGGGCCACGAGCATTATTATTCCCGTTGCCTGGTCAATGGAATCACCTATTTGACGATAGCCGGCGGAGGGGCAGATTTGTATGACCCCATTCCTTATGATACTGAACCAATCCCTTATATCCTCAAGGCAAAAAAGGTTTACCATTTCGCCAAGTTTGAAATCTCAGGAAGCACGATGACCGTAACCATCATCGATAAAGACGGTCGAATTGTGGATGTTTTTAAGATACTGCCTCCGGCCGGTAATCTTTTCCCCCTCGACGGTGCTCCGACATCCCTTTCGCCGACTCTTATCTCATCTCCATTTTTGAGCCAGGATGGGGCCAAGCATGTGTCGAGCCAATGGATAGTCAGGGAGAGCTTTTCCCGCAGAACAGTCTTTATTACGAACCGAAATGGCATCCCGACTTTTGACGGAAAGAATTTGACATCCTTCACGGTCCCCTCGAACATCCTGCAACCGCTTCATAGATACAACTGGCAGGTCATCTACAAGGACTCGAACGGCAACACCACGCGGCCGTCTCTGGCGACAACCTTTTATGCGGGGGAGATATACATACTTAGCTTAGCGAAACTCACTCTCAGTTTGGTATTTAGGTACTAACGATTTCCATGCATGCGCTGCGACAAATCTCCCGTGCTCGATTTCCGGCAACTGGGCTGCGTTCTCCATCGAACTCAAAGCCGCCGCCGGGATGTTCGGCTTTTTGCCGGCTTGATAATGATCTGCTCATAGGCATAAGATAAACTCAAGGAGGTACGACATGCTTAAAAGAAATCAATCTAAGGCAAAGAAAAGAGAAAACTATCGGAGGGCCAGAGAGAGATTTCTCATCTCTAAGTTTTGGATTCTCGGCATTTTTACGGTCTTCGTGGGTGCGGCTTCGTTCGCGGCTGACGCGCCTTATCACTTCATCAAGCAGATACCCATAAGCGGTGAAGGCGGGTGGGACTACCTCTCGGTCGATTCCGCTGCGCGCCGGCTCTACGTCACCCATGCCACAAAAGTCGTGGTCATCGATGTGGACAAAGATGCGGTGACCGGGGAAATCGCAGACACGCCCGGAGTCCACGGGCTCGCGATGGCTCCGAATTAGGTCGCGGGTATTCGAGTAATGGCCGCGAAAACAAGGCGGGGATTGTCGATCTGAAAACCTTGAAAACGCTGTCAAAGGTGGACACCGGTCAGAATCCGGACGGGATGCTCTATGAACCGGGGCAACACGAGGTCTATATGTTCAACGGGCGCGGAAGTCGGCGACCGTATTCGATGCAAAGTCGGCGCAATCGTCGCGACCATTGCTCTCTCTGGTAAACCGGAATTTGCCGCCGCCGACCCGAGGCCGGCCGGGTCTACAACAATATTGAAGACAAGAATGAAGTCGCCGTCATCGACACCAAGACGCATCAGGTCACGGCCACCTGGCCGATCGCGCCCGGCGAGGAAGCGTCAGGCATGGCGATCGATGTGCGCATCACCGGCTCTTCCTCGGCTGCCGCAACAAGCTCATGGTGATGATGGACAGCAGCAGCGGCAAAGTCGTCGCCACGGTGCCCATCGGCCAGGGCGTGGACGCGAACGCCTTCGATCCGGAAACAGGTTTGGCTTTCAGTTCCAATGGTGAAGGCAACGTTACGATCGCCCACGAGGACACGCCGGAGAAGCTAACCGTCGCGCAAACCCTTAAGACCGCAAGATCGGCCAGAACTATGACCCTCGACCCCAAGACCCACCGGATCTATCTTGCGGCGGCCGACTTCGAAGCTTCTCCCGCTCCGGCGCCGGGCGCACAACGCCAGCGTCCCAAGATGATCCCCGGGACAATGAGGATACTGGTTTATGGTCGATAGAACAAACAAAACTAATAGAAGGAGACTTTGGATGAAATACAAGAACTGGCTGTTTATGGGCATTATCGTCGCTTTGGCCATTTCCCTGATAGTCCCGACAGGATGGGCCGGGCAAGAAGGTCAGGGACAAGGGAAAAAAGAAAAGGTGGAGCTGCCGGCCGCGGTCGCCAAGGCGGTCAAAGCCAACTTTCCGAACGCCGAGATCGGCTCGGCAGAGGCGGAGAAAGAAGCCGGAATCAACCTCTATGACATCGAATTTAAAGACGACCAGGGAGAGATCGAGGTTGCGGAGGACGGCACCGTTATGGACCTCGCCACAATCGTGGCCATGACAGAGGTCCCCAAGGCTGCCGCCGAAGCGATCTCGAAGGCTGCGCAGGGCGCTACGATCAAGCAGATCGAAAAATCAGAGATCCGGGCCGAGATCAAGAAGGAGGGGGAAAAAGGCACGCTTGTCAAACTCGATAATCCCAAGTACGTTTACGAAGCCGAACTCAGCAAGGGCAACCAGAGAGGCGAAATTCAGGTGCGCCCGACGGCAAGATCGTCGAAGCGCTTAAGTGGCGCATCCAAGCTGTTAAGGAGCAGGGAGAGGAGGAAGAGGCGGAGGAGGGCAAAGAAGGGATGGTAGATTTCAAGATCCTGCCTAATGCCGTCCTCTCGGCGTTCAAGGCGGCCTATCCCAACGCGGTGATTAGAGGAACCAGCAAGGAAACAGAAAAAGGCACGACGTATTATGAGGTCGAGAGTGTCGACGGAAAACTCAACCGCGACCTTCTTTATACCGCGGACGGCAAGGTCGTCGAGATCGAGGAGTCTATCGCGGCCACTGATCTGCCGGCCGCCGTTCAAAAGACACTCGCCAAGGATTATCCCGGTGCGAAAGTCCTCAAGGCGGAAAGGATGACCAAGGGAAACCAAATCTTATATGAATTGAGGATACAGATAAAAGACAAGCAGACGGGCGTTACGATTGATCAAAACGGGAAAATCCTGGAAAAAAACGGAGGCCCGGGAGAAGGCTGAAAACACTCGAACCGGGAAAACAGCAGCGCGCCAGGCCGATTGTCGCCCCCTTCGATTGAAGGTTCCACGATTTTGGGGACTGGGTTATTCTTTCCTAGGTTCGCCCAGACACCATAATCGAGAAGATTGTGCACCGTTATCACTCTGAATATTCCATCCAGGTCACCATCAGAATCACCGGCGATAAGAAAATCGCATGAGTTGCCTGAAACGCTTCGCCGGTATACACTGTGAGAACGATCGAGGAGATTAGTGAATGAGCATCATGAGAATCCTCCGGGTCTCTTTAAGGGCTTTAACCCGGAACAAGCTGCGTTCGTTTTTGACCATATTGGGTATCATCATCGGCGTCGGCGCGGTCATCGCGATGGTCAGCATCGGGGAAGGCGCAAAGGCCGCCGTCCAGGCCCGCTTCAATTCTATGGGGACAAACCTCCTTTTCGTCTCTCCAGGCAGCCGAAACTTCCGCGGCCTGCGATCCGGGACGGGAGGCTGGAACACCTTGAAGGTGGAGGACGCCAAGGCTATAGAAGACAACTGCCCCTCCGTCAAATGTACTTCGCCGGGAGCTGATACAAGAGCCCAGATCGTTTACAGCAACAAGAACTGGAACACGCGCATTCAGGGCACCGGCTCCAGGTATCCCGAGATCAGGAATTGGGTCGTGCAGGAAGGGATTTATTTTGATGAAGCGATGGTGAAAATGGGGGCCAAGGTCTGTGTCATCGGGAGTGATATCAAGGCAAATCTTTTCCCGGACGAGGATCCTATCGGGAAGATCATTCGCATCAAGAAGATCCCCTTCCAGGTCCTGGGCGTTTTTCAATCCAAGGGGGATTCCGGAGGGTGGTTCAACCGGGATGACATAATTACTGTTCCCTACACGACAGTGATGACCAGGCTGATGGCGGTAACCTATTTGGACGACATTGATGTCTCAGCCGTTTCCGCCGGCAAAACCGCGGAAGCACAGCGTGAGATCGAAGAACTGCTCCGGCTCCGGCACAGGATCCTGCCCGGTTCTGATGACGACTTTAATGTCCGGAACATGGCCGACATCGCCGCCAGCGCGGCCGAGTCGACCCAGATCCTGACCGTTTTCCTGGGGAGTGTCGCCGGCATTTCCCTTCTCGTCGGCGGGATCGGGATCATGAACATCATGCTCGTCTCCGTCACCGAGCGGATCCGCGAGATCGGGATCCGGATGGCCGTCGGGGCCAGAGAGTGGGACATCCTGCTTCAGTTCCTGTCTGAGGCGATCGTCCTCAGCGTCTTTGGAGGCCTCCTGGGGATAGCCCTGGGGATCGGGCTCTCGAAGCTGATACCGATGATACCCATCTTTTCGGGATGGAAGGGGATCGTCTCCGTGAATTCGATCGTCCTGGCCTTTGTATTTTCGGGGTCGGTGGGAATCTTCTTTGGGTTCTACCCGGCCCGCAAGGCGTCCAAGCTCGACCCGATCGAGGCCCTGAGATATGAATGACCGCCGGCCCGGCGCGGGACTCGCCTTGCCGGAAACGGCCATCGCTCCAGCGCTCATCCATCGCTCGGCATGAAGTTCGGGCCGGAGATCGGCTGGCCTGTATCGTGGCGGCCTCGATCGCGAAAGATCCGCTATCGTTTTTTTTCGATGAATTTGATGCACTCTGCCCCGATCTCGAAGCTGCCGCCGGGATATCGAACTTTTTGGGTAACGGGGCTCATGTTTAAAGCGAAAAGTCCATCCGTGGTTTCGACAAGATAGACTTCCTGGGCATTGGAGATCAGGCTGAGCGGCAGCTTTTTCAATCGCCCTTCCTTGTAAGAATCCTGGAAGCAGTCTTTCAAAAAGAGCAAGGGCAGCTGGTAGGACTCCATCCAGCTCTCTTCCTTTTTTTTCAGGTCCATGGGGCCAAAATAGGCATAGACCTTGCCACTGCCCTGAACCCTGCTCCAGGCAACGGAGCCTTCCGGGGCAAACTTCATGGCCAGAAGAGGCTCGATTTCGGGCGCCAGTCCGGTAAAAGCCCGGCTGACAAATACGGCCGGAAGGGCCGCGATCGAGGAAAGCCGCTTGGGGGGCAGCACCGTGAGCTCAGAAATGCCGTGGACTTCTTCTGACCCGGGAGTGAATCCCTCCAGGCCGTCCATGATCGAGGATTGGCCATCCCAGTCCGCAGACCGGCAATCCAGGACGAAAAGAAGTCCGCCGTCTGAAACCCAGGTTTGAATCTTCGCCAGGGTCCGGCTTTCCAGGATGTCGGCTCCGGCGACGATGAGGATCTGTTCGCCTTCCAGGGCTCCTTCCTGCACCATCCTTTCGTCGCAAAGATCATAATCCACCAGCCGACGGAGCTCGGCGGCGATGTCGCCGAATGTCCCAACAGACGTCAAAGCGTGCGTCGAGGAAGACGTGGGATAAAGGAGCGCCACATCAACCTCGGGCTTTCTAATCTTCTCCAGGTCTTTGTACGCGACCTGGAAACGTCCGCCGTTGCCAACGACCGGGTTTTCGCCTTCAAGGGCCGCCAATTTGGGGGTGCTGTAATAAAACAGTTGCCGCGCTCCCGAGGTCACGGCGTTGAAGATCCTCCCCAAATATCCCACGGGAGTCACGGTCGAGGCCGGCTCATGTCCAAAATAGGCGCCGTAGAATCGGCAGGCTGAATCCACCAGCCTCGTCAATCGGAAATTATGGGGGAAGGAGCTTGATCTCGTTGGTGATGCGGATCCCCGCTCCATATTTTGCCGCCAGCTTGGCCTGGGCGCTGAAATCGGAGCCGTGCTCGGGCGCCATATCGCCTCCTGTGCAGAGGTAGATCTCCGTCGTCGGGGAAGAGCTCGCGTGCTGTCGACAGCCAAAACTCGGCATACCGGGTCATGGAATCGCGATACCAGCCGAGAAATTCAAGCCTGGCCCGCCTCGAGGGGGCGTCCTGGGGAAGGAAGGGAGCGACTTCTTCAAAGGAATGGTAATGGCTCTTCCAGGCCCGGTTGAGGGAGCCGATGTCGCCCTGGTAGAGTTCGCTCATCGCCCTCCGGAAATCGGCCGCCGCGAGGTCATCGCCGCACCAGAATCCCGGGTGGGAATGGTACTTGGTGGGCCAGTTCCCGATGGCCGGATAGATGGCTTCACCGTAATCGCCTGAGATGCCCAGGTTGATCGATTCAAAAATTCCCATAGGCGAGTAATGGTCCGAGAACTTCTTGAGGAAGCCGCGCACATACTCTCGAAGCCGCGGGCTCCAAATTGAGGGAATGGCGCTGTCGCGGGAATGTTCCAGGCAGCGGAACATGACCACGTCCTTGTCCTGACGCACGAATTCGGGCGTCACGTACCAGGGCCCGACGATGAGAAAGGGCACCCATTTGAGCCCCTGTTTTTTGAACAGTGCCACGTCGGCATCGTATTTCGTCCAGTCCACCACGCCGGGCTCGTTTTCGATCGCGTTCCAGTAGATATAAGTCTGGATGCTGGTGACGCCCATCTGTTTATATAGCTTTAAGTGCAGGTTGGGGCTTTTATCCTTATGGCTTACACTATTGACGGTGATCTCCATCGCTTGGGGAAGGGCGGGAAGGACCGCGGCGGAAAATAAGACCAGTGCGGCAAAAAGAGCCGTCAAAAGACTCTTTTTTTTTGGACAGCATCTCAAGAAATGTATAGACCTGACCGGCTGCGAAGTCAAGAATAGTAAACAGGGACGTTCCCCAAGGGGACACCCTTGAATCTCAGACGCAATAGTCCCCAATGTGATAGCGCGCATCAGCTCCATTACTCAAGGGTGTCCCCTTGGGGAACGTCCCTAGTTTTAATCTATGATAAAATAATAATAGTCGGAACACGATCCTCGGACGATCAAAGATGGAGGGAGGTTAGGCGATGAAAACCAAGACGGTACGGCAGTCGGTGACCTTCAAAGCAACGGCCCACGACGTCTATGAAACTCTCATGGACAGCCGAAAGCACGCTCGCTTTACCCAAGCCAAGGCGCGGATCAGCCGAAAGGTGGGAGGGAAAATCTGCGCCTACGACGGCTACATAGACGGAACAAACCTTGAGCTTATCCCGGACGCAAAAATCGTCCAATCCTGGCGGGGAAGCGATTGGCCCGAGGGTCATTATTCCAGAGCGACCTTTTGCTTAAAAAAGTTAAGACCGGAACCCGTCTCATCTTCACTCAGTCAGGGGTCCCAGGGACCAATATCAAAACATCAGCCAGGGTTGGCGTGAACATTATTGGGGCCCCATCAAGGCGTTCCTCAAAAAATAGGGGTCCCGTCCGGCATCAAAATCAGCTGCTTGAATTCCAGACTATAATCGATTTTTGTCTCTTCCTTGTCTCTATGATAAATTCGTGCCACCCTTGAATATTTGCACCACATCGGCCACGCTCAGGTGCGGTGGAATTTGCACCACAACATGAATATGGTCATCCTGAATGCTCATCTCACTGATCCACCACCCGTTCATTCTGCATGCTTCGTACATCAGCTGCCTAAGGCGGATGGATATTTTGCCTTGTAATTTAATTAATTATTTATCATCATATTATTAAATATTTAAATATACTATTGACAATATTAATTTTCCGTGGTACAAGATACTTGAACAGGAAATTCGAGGTTGAAAATGACTCAAGATTGGCAAGAGCTAACAAAAGTGACCAGAGGAGCTGCTTTCACCGTCGAAAGGGTGAAAATAAAAGACAGCGCGATCTCACTCGAAGGAAGCTTCGAGCTGCCTCCCCTGGCCAAGCTAACCGTGGAGGACCAGACGTTTGTCATGGCTTTCATTCGCTGCCACGGGTCGATCAAAGAAATGGAACAATTCTTCGGCATCAGTTACCCGACTGTCAAGAACCGATTGAACCACATCGCCGGTCAGCTCGAATTCGTCGAGATCAATCCTCCTTCCTCCGGCGCCGAGATTCTGGGCCAGCTCGACCGGGGGGAAATCACTGTTGAAGTGGCCCTCAAAAAATTGAGAAAAGAACCATGATTCCCCTCGTCATGAGGTTGCGGATCCAGGGGAGCGGCAAGGGGTTCCGCCTTCTTTTCCCCGTCGTCCTCCTCTGGATCCTGGTTTTGGCATTGATGATCATCCTGCTTCCATTTCTCTTGATCGGAGTTCTCATCACCTGGCGGCAAGGCCTGGGCCGGCCCTTTGGCCATCTATCCCCTTCTTTTTTCCGTGCTTTTTTCTTTATCCGGCCTGCACTTTGAGTTCGAAAACGCCAAGAATCGAATCTTCATGAGTTTCACATAACGGAGGTCAACGATGAACGAAGATCGCAAAAAAATCCTGGAAATGCTCGCCGCGGGCAAAATCAGTGTTGAAGAGGCGGAGAAACTGCTCTCCGCTCTTGCTTCGTCCCAGCCCGATTCTCAAGAGGAAATTTCGGGTAAATCGGCGCCTAAGTATCTGCGCGTCCTGGTCGAGCCTGGCCCCAAGAGCGAGGTTCAGGACCGAGTCAACGTCCGAGTCCCTCTGAAGCTCATCCGGGCCGGGCTCAAGTGGGCCGCTTTCATTCCCAAACATGCCCAGGGCACTGTGAACCAGGCCCTTCAAGAAAAAGGCATCGAGCTTGATTTTGCGAAGATCAAACCCGAAGATATCGAGGAAATCGTCACTCAGCTCAATGACCTGACCGTGGAGGTCGAAGGGAAGGAAAAAGTCCGGGTCTTCTGCGAATAGGCGGCGGGTCCCTATAATGGCCGAGAGTTCATTTTTAACCGGGAAAAGGATTCTGATCACGGGTGGGACCGGCCACCTGGGAAGTGCCCTGATTCATCATTTGGTTCGTGACCTTGGGCATGATCCTTCGGCCATTCGTGTTTTCTACTTGGCCGGAACACCGACTCAATCTTTGAGGGACATTCCCGGCCTCGACTTCAGACCGGGAAACGTGCTCTCGTTCGAAGACGTCCTCCGGGCGGTTGGGGGTGCAGATTATGTCTTCCACCTGGCAGGGTCAACCACTTTCGACCCGCGCCTAAAAGCGCTGCAGTGGAGGGTCAATGTCGAGGGCACCCGGCACGTGCTCGAGGCCTGCCGGCGATCGTCCTCAGTCCGGCGGCTCTGCTTCACGAGCACGGTGGATGTCCTGGGAGTTCCTGACCCGCCCGGAGGCATCGGCAACTTCGAGAATTCCGACCCCTATAAAAATCAACCCCGGCTGCACTCGTTCCAATCTCCCGCAGAGATTTTGGATTTTGCCACAGAGGTCCGCCTCGGCCGCCTGCGAGGTTGGGAGAAGAGGGTCAGGTTTGGCTATTTTGATTCCAAATTGGCCGCCCAAGAACTGGTCCTTCAGTACGCGAGGGAATTCGGCCTCGATGTCGTCTCGGCGCTCCCCGGGACTGTCTTCGGACCCTACGATTTTCTCATCGGCAATGGGATTTATCTCGTCAGGATTTTCCGCCGGCGGATGCCCGGCGTTCTCAAGGGCGGCATTTCCGCGGTGCACGTGATGGATGCGGCGGAGGGTCATCTGCTGGTCATGGAAAAAGCGCGCCCGGGATCCCGTTATATCATAACCGGAGCGAAGGAAGATCATTTATCACTCAGCCAAATGACGACGATCATGGCCGATATCCTGAAGCGCCGGTTTCCCCAGAAAAAGATACGGTCCCCTGCCTCGGTCTTTCCGGTTTGGGCGGCCAATATCGCGGCTTGCATTTCAGAAACCCTGGCCGGGGCCGCTCGTCGGCCATGCGCCTTGAGCCGCTCAGCGGTCCGGGCCGGATCGATGCCCTTATATTACACTTATGAAGATGCGGCTCGAGACCTGGGATATAAACCCAAACGCACTTTCCGTCAGGCCATCGAAGAGATGGTAACATATTATCAAGCCGAGAATCTGTTCGAAGCCAAAGGCCGCTTCATTGACCGGCTTGAAAATGACCGATTCTTCGGCTAAGCTAAAACACGACCTGTGGAAAGGTGCCGTGGAAACCGTCGAGCCGCGTCGTCTCCTGAACGAATGCGAAAGGCCTACCAAGAAGCACTACATCATCCTGGGCATGGCCTGGGCCGGATGGCTGTTCGATTTCTACGACCTGATGTTGTTTTCGTTCCTGCTCATCCCGATCAAGAAGACGCTGGGCCTCAGTGATGCCTCTCTGTCGCTCCTCCTGGGATCCACTCTTGCGGCCACCGCGCTGGGTGGAATTCTCTTCGGCTACCTGGCCGACCGCTTTGGCAGGAAAACCGTCCTCTCCTGGACGATCCTGATCTATTCCCTGGGCGCTTTTGGCTGCGGCTTTTCGCGGAGTGCCTGGTGGCTGCTCGCTTTCCGCATCATCACCGGCCTCGGCGTCGGTGGGGAATGGGCCACCGGCCAGACCCTGGTGGGCGAGAGCTTCCCGGCCCGCATGCGCGCCCGCTTCGCCGCGGTGATGCAGACGGGCGCGCCGCTCGGGATCGCCCTCGCTTCGATCGTCGGCGGCTTCGTCGAGCCCGGTTTTGTGCGGGCTTTCGGCGAAGACTGGGGCTGGAGAGGCTGCTTTTTCCTCTCTGTGCTTCCCGCTCTCTTGGTCGTGGTCATCCGCCGGTCGATGCCCGAGTCCGACGTCTGGGTCGAACGGCATCGGCGGAGCCAGCCGGCAGAGCCCGGCCGTTTGACTCTCCTGCTCCGCAACCCCCGTCTTCGAAGGCTCTTTGCTCTTGGTTTGGTCCTGGCGCTGACCGACATGTCCGCCTATTGGTTCACTTACACCTGGCTTCCCAAATATCTTTACAACAACCTCGGTTTCTCCATGGCCAGGTCGGGTCTGTGGATGCTGGCCACCCAGGCGGGTGGCTTTCTCGGTTACCTCGGCTTTGGGCTCGTGGCCGATTGGAGAGGAAGGAGGGTGGCCTACTCCGCCTTTTCCTTGGTATGGGCTGCCGGGCTCCTCGCGGTCACCTGGTTCTGGGGCTCGATTGCGGTCTGGCCTTGGCTGACTCTGGTGTTCATGTTCCTGGTGGGTTTCGGAACGGGGAATTTCTCCGGCTACGGCCCGATCTTCTCCGAGATCTTCCCCACCCAGGTGCGAAACACGGCGATGGGGACCGCCTTCAACCTTGCCCGGGGCGTGCAGTTTTTCACTCCACTAGTCATAACCACGATCGCCACGCGCTATGGCCTGGGGGGAGGCATTTCGCTCGCGGCGTTCTTTGCTGTCTTCACGGGGCTGTGGGTTTGGACGCTTCCTGAAACGAGGGGCACCCGCATCATCGCCGAACCATAGAGGTCTGTCTCGTCTCTCTAGTCATCTTGTCATCTCGCCAAAGAATTAGAAAACAGATAGTGAATCTACTGTGGGTTAGTTTCCGTGACGAAAAAGACGAGATGACGAGATAGACGTCTTTGATTTGACAGTCCCTTCGGGCTCGGATATAAATCTAAACCGTGGCCGCAAATAAGAATCAGAAGCCGGGGACGCTTCTCCTTTCAGCCATCGCTGTTGCGATGGGCATCCTGTCTGTGACGGCGGCCCAGGATCCCCAAGACAAGTCGGGATCTCTTGCTGTCCTTATTTCTCCCCGGACGGTGAAGTCCGGCGAAATCCTGCGCGTCCTGGCCGCAGGCGAGGAAGAGGTCAAAGGGCTAAGCATCGAACTCCAGGGCTCCCCGGAGACCATCCCGAGTCTCAAGACAAAGAGCGGAGGCGGCCCGCCCTACTGGTGGAGCGCAGAATTCAGGATTCCCCAGAATGGAAATTACACCCTATTCTTTTACACGCACTCCCTGTTGAGGAAGAAAAAAATCTTGAGCAGCCAGCGTCTATCCATCCCCACCGAGGAGCCGCGCCAAAACCCGGGCAGGTCTGTCTGGCCGGTGGAGCTCGAATGGACCAGGGGGACTGAAAACCTCTATTCTGCCTGGCTTGACGCGCTTTTCCACGACGACGATGAGCGGGCCACCTGGAAGGCGCTTCACGATGTCACCCGCAACCCGGAAAAAAACATCCTTTATAACCATCTGCGGCTCGGAGAAGATTCCCCGGGCGGCAAAAACGCGATCGACCTGGAGCCAGACTGCGCCGACAATCCCTACTTCCTGAGGGCTTATTTCGCCTGGAAGCTCCGCCTTCCTTTCGGGTTTTCCGAGTGCTCGCGGGGCACGCTCTACAGGGGACCGGAGTGCAACCGCTGGCTCACCAATGCGATGGAGCGCACGGTCGGAGACGAGGCCAGGGCCTGTAACCTGTTCTTCCGCCTTGTCATGAATACCATCCAATCGGGGAGCTCCCGGACCATGCTCAACGAAGAAAAATCCGACTTCTATCCGGTGCCCCTCACCCGGAGGGACCTCAGACCGGGTGTCCTCTTCGCCGACTGCTACGGTCATTCGTTGGTCATCGTCCGCTGGATCCCGCAGACAGAGGATCATCCCGGCGAGCTCTACGCCGTCGATGCTCAGCCCGATGGAACGATCGGCATCAAGCGTTTCTGGCAAGGGAATTTTCTCTTCAAGACGGACGAGGTGATCGGAGCGCCCGGCTTCAAGGCCTTCCGGCCGATCGTCCCGGACAAAAGCGGCCTGAGGCTTCTCCGAAATAGCGAGATTGCAAAAAGCGAGAACTACGGCAATTTTTCGCTTCAGCAACAAAAGATGCCGGCCGCCGAATTTTATGACACGATGGAGCGCCTGATCAACCCGCAACCGCTCGACCCCAAGACCGCTCTCTATGACCTTTTCAAGGCCTTTCACGAGCAACTTCTCGTCCGAGTTCTCTCGGTTTCTAATGGAGAAGATTATGCCAGGGCCCATCCCGGGTCGATCATCCCCATGCCGAGCGGACCTTCCGTCTTTGAGACGATGGGCCTTTGGGAGGACTTTTCCACGCCCAACCGCGATTTGCGTTTGCTCATCGCCATAGACGCGCTCTCGGAATTCCCCGACAGGGTCGTCAAATTGCCAAAGCTCTATAAATTGCCAAAAAAGAAGACTCCCGGCGAGGTCAAAGAGGAACTCGAGGAGCTCCACAAAAAATGGGCTAAAGAAATGTCGATCACCTACATCCGGTCGAACCGGACACGCCAGACTCTGACCCTGGAAGAAATCCTCAGACGGCGGGATGCCTTTGAAATGGCCTATAATCCCAATGATTGCGCGGAAATCCGCTGGGGCGCCCCCGAGGGGAGCGCAGAGTTTTCGAGCTGCAACCGGCGCGCACCCGAACCTCAACAGCAAAGAATGAAAGCCATGCGACAGTGGTTCCACAAACGCTTCCACCCCATGGAATAAAGAGGCGAGGCAGGATCGAAAATCAAAAAGGAGATCCCATGAAAAAAATCCTGAAATTCCTCGGTCTGTTATTAATTCTTACGCTGGGGCTGACAACGCTCTCGAAGGCCGACGTTGAACAAACCGCCCCGGAATCGCTCGAGGCGAAGGTCGACAGGCTCTTTTCCGATTGGGACAGGTGGGATTCTCCCGGGGCTTCGGTCGCGGTCTTCAAGGACGGAGCCATCATCTACAAGCGCGGCTACGGTTGTGCCGAGCTGGAGTACAATATTCCCATTGTCTCCTCAACCATATTTCATGTCGCTTCCGTCTCCAAGCAGTTCACAGCCTTCGCGGTCGCTCTTCTGGCCAGCCAGGGGAAGCTCTCCTGGGACGATGACATCCGGAAATATATTCCCGAAGTCCCCGACTTCGGAAAAAAAATAACTCTTCGCCACCTTGTTCATCACACGAGCGGCCTGCGCGACCAGTGGGAGGCTCTGGCCATCGCCGGGTGGAGACTCGATGACGTCATCACCAAGGAGCACATCCTGAAAATGGTCAAACACCAGAAGGAGCTGAACTTCAACCCCGGCGAAGAACACCTCTATTGCAACACAGGCTTTACCCTCCTCGCCGAAGTTGTGGCCAGGGTGACGGGTCAATCCTTCCGGAGCTGGACCGAGGCCAATATTTTCAAGCCCCTCGGCATGTCCAACACACACTTCCATGACGACCATGAGATGATCGTCCCGAACATGGCCTATTCCTACGGGCCCAAGGACGGCGGAGGGTTCAAAAAAAGTGTCAAAGCGACAAGGATTACTCAGCTACGCCAACGTCGGCGCAAGCCTGCTTCACAACTTATTGATCGGGTAAAAACTGCCGTTCTTAAACATGCCGCAGCGGGAAAAATTATCCGGACAAACAAAATTCTACTGACGCTGATATGCCGGTTCGTGTAAATACTGTTGATCCGATCTGGATATGGGATAGGGTGCGTCAAGCAGTGGATACTCCTAATCTTGTTTATTTCCCTCAAGCCTATATGATCGAACCGTCAAGGATTAACTAAAGAAGAAGTAATTCAAAAAACGCTTATGAGCCCGTGTCGGCGGAGCGGGAGTCATACCAGCAAATGCAAGGACAGGGTAAGTTATAAGGAACAAACAGCAAGAGATATTCTAATCTCGGATTATTTACGGACTTTAAGTACACCGCCTATCGGAGAGAAACGGGACGGACACCTGAAGATTTCTTACCTAGTTTATAACTCAGCTTGAAACAACCAATCAAGTGAGTCATGACCGGTATGACAGCAATGCTTTGTGGTTGCTTGGTTCGTATATGCCAAATTCGATGCCAAGGTCATCGCATCTCGTGCCGGTTGGCTACTGGGCTCGTGATGCTGGGCGGAAGATGCACTTGTGTGCGCATCGCACGGGCAATAGGCTTAGGGGTTGGGTGGCGCGTTCCACGGTGAGACTTGGCGATTCACGGGTCTAAGTGCGAAGCTGAACTACACACCCTCATCGGAGCAGGGGAAGTTCGAGGGTGACAAGACGTTTATGAGAAGTGGAAGCACAGTCTACCCGGGAGGATGTCAATAAGGTGGCCAGAATATATTGAGGTCCAACTGGTACCTGATTAAAGCCAAGGGTCCAAGAAGACGGTCGAGGTCAACCCGGCTGTCCTTGACGCCTACGTCGGAAAGTACCAGCTCCAAATAGGTCCCGTCGTCACCGTTGTTCGGGAGGCCAATAAGCTCATGGTCGAAGTCCCAGGATGGCCAAGCTCGAGCTCCTCCCCGAATCCGAGACCGAGTTTTCCCTGAAAGAGATCGGGGCCGAGGTCATCTTTGAGAAGGACAAATCAGGCAAGGTCACACGATTCCTCCTCCGCCAGGGATCAGAAGAGATGCCGGCCAAAAGGATCGAGGCTTTGATCCTGAAACCGGAGCAGCTCAAAGAATATATAGGCGATTATTACAGCGAGGAGCTGGGGACGACCTATACGCTGGTCGTCGACCAGGGCAAGCTCATCGCCCAGCACCGGCGGAACGAAGACAGCGTCCTTTCGCCGACAGTGATTGACGAGTTCGCGGGCAGCAACTGGTATTTCGGCAAGGTCCAGTTTACCCGGGCCAAGAACAAGAGAATTTCCGGATTCCGACTGTCCGGTTCGCGCGTCCGAAACCTGCGTTTTGATAAAAAATAAGGGGAGCCAAACAAAGAGGCTGTTTTGCGGCTGCTCCAGCGCAAACCCGCATCGAGAGCCCGAGTCAAGCTGGGTCTTGATCTCCACTCGGCAATTCACAGAGCTCGATGAGGACCCCCGAGGTCGCGCTGGGATGGATGAAGGCGACCTTCGACCCGTGAGCCCCGGGCCGCGGTTTCTCGTCCACCATGGCCACTCCCCTTTCCAGCAGTGACTTCACTTCGGCTTCGATGTCGTCCACTTCAAAACAGATGTGGTGCATTCCCGGCCCCTTGGCTTTTAAGAACTTTGTCAGAGGAGAGCTCTCTTCCGTGGGCTGGACAAGCTCGATCGAGCACTCGCCGATCGCTAAAAAACCTACCTTTGTCTTTTGTGCAGCGACGGTCTCTGGACCGGAAAAAGCGAGGCCTAGAACGTCCTGGTAAAACCTGGCTGCCGCCTCGAGATCCTTGACGGCAACGGCCAGATGATGAATCTTTTTTATCATGACCTTCCCCCTCTCATGATCGAGCGAAGATAATCAGTGATCTTCGTACTCCCCAAAGACTTCGCGCAGCGCGTCAGAGATCTCACCGAGCGTGGCATAAGCCCTCACGGCCTCCAGAATAGGCGGAACGAGGTTTGATTTCCCCCTCGCGGCCTTTTTTAGAACGGCCAGGGCCTCCCCGACTCTGCGGTTGTCTCTTTCTCTCTTGACCCGGCGCAGCCTCTCTTTCTGATGTCGCTCGACCTCAGGCCTGATCCTGAGGACGGCTAGGAGGGATTTTTCTTTTTCCTGGAACTCGTTGAGCCCGACAACGATTCTTTTTTTGGCCTCGATCTCCTTTTGATATTGATAGGCGCTCTCGGCGATTTCCTGCCGAATGTAGCCGGATTCGACGGCCTTGACGGCTCCGCCCAAGGCATCGATTTTATCGATGTATTCCCTGGATTTTCTTTCGATCTCCGAGGTGAGGGCCTCGACCGCATAAGACCCGGCCAGAGGATCGATGAGATCGGCCGCGCCGCTTTCATGGGCGACGATCTGTTGAGTTCTCAGGGCGATCCTCACCGAATCTTCGGTCGGCAGGGCGTAGGCCTCGTCCCGGGAGTTGGTGTGGAGCGACTGAGTCCCTCCGAGCACGGCGGCCATGGCCTGATAGGCGACTCTGACGATGTTGTTGTCCGGCTGCTGGGCGGTGAGTGTACAGCCCGCGGTCTGCGTATGAAAACGCATCATGCATGACTCGTCTTTTCGCGCCTTGAACCGCTGCTTCATGATCCTCGCCCAGAGCCGCCTGGCCGCTCTGAATTTGGCGATCTCCTCAACGAAATTGTTATGGGAGCAGAAGAAGAAGGCCAGTCGCGAAGCGAAAGAATCCACGTCCAGACCCGAGCGCAGGGCGGCCTCAACGTAGGCAATGCCGTCGGCCAGGGTGAAGGCCACTTCCTGGACGGCGGTGCAGCCGGCCTCGCGCATGTGGTAGCCGCTGACGCTGATCGTGTTCCAGCGCGGGAGGTGCTCCTGACAGAAAGCAAAGATGTCGGTCACGAGCCTCATCGACTGGGCCGGCGGATAGATGTAGGTCCCGCGGGCATGGTATTCTTTCAAGACATCGTTCTGGATCGTCCCCTGGAGAGTCTCACACTTTATCCCCTGTCTCTCGGCGACGGCAATGTACATCGCCAGGAGGATCGCGGCCGTGGCGTTGATGGTCATCGACGTGGAGATCTTGTCCAGCGGAATCCCGGCGAATAAGATTTCCATGTCCTTGAGAGAATCAATGGCGACACCAACCTTTCCGACTTCGCCCCGCGCCAGAAGATGGTCGGAGTCGTAGCCGATCTGGGTGGGAAGGTCGAAGGCGACACTCAGGCCGGTTTGCCCGCGCTTGAGGAGGTATTTGTAGCGTTTGTTCGTCTCCTCGGCGGTGGCGAAGCCTGCATATTGGCGCATGGTCCAGAGGCGGCCGCGGTACATCGTCGGCTGGACCCCGCGGGTGAAGGGGAATTCGCCGGGGAATCCGAGGTCCCGGCAGTAATCGAGCTCGGCCAGGTCGAGAGGCGTATAAAGGCGCTTTAACTCAATCTGCGAGGTTGTCTGAAATGAGGGACAGCGCTCGGGTGACCTGGCCACGACTCTCTGAAGCGTCGTTTTTGCCCAGCGCTCCATTTCTCGACCGATGTTTTTCGCCACGGTTCACCTCTCTCGATCGCGGAATCCCAAGCACCAACATCCGAGATTTGCCCTTAGACGCAGGCGCATTTTTCAGAGCGGGATATTGCCGTGCTTCCGCCAGGGATTCGTGTCAACCTTGTTCTTCAATATCTCAAGGGCCTGGATGATCTTCGGACGCGTTTCCTCGGGCTCAATGATCTCGTCCACATATCCGAGCTCCGCAGCCTTGTAGGGACTCCCGAATTTCTCCCGGTATTCGGCGATGAGGCCCTGGCGAGTCACCTCCGGGTTCGGCGAGCTCCTGATCTCGTTCCGGAAGATGATGTTGACCGCTCCCTCGGCCCCCATGACCGCGATCTCGGCCGTCGGGTAGCAATAGTTGATATCGCCCCGGATATGCTTGCTCGACATGACGCAGTAGGCGCCGCCGTAGGCTTTCCGGGTGATGATCGTGATCTTGGGAACTGTGGCTTCACAGTAGGCATAAAGGAGCTTGGCCCCGTGGCGGATGATTCCCCGTTCCTCCATGTCAATCCCGGGGAGGAAGCCCGGGACGTCTTCGAAGGTGACGAGCGGGATGTTGAAACAATCGCAGAAGCGGATGAACCGGGCCCCCTTGAGGGAGGAGTCCGGGTCCAGAGCGCCGGCCATCCAACTGGGCTGGTTGGCCACGATCCCGACAGGCATCCCGGCGTAGCGGGCAAATCCGACGACGATGTTTTTGGCGAATTCTTTATGGACTTCAAGAAAGTAACCGTTGTCCACCGTGGGCAGAATTACGCTTTTGATATCGTAGGCCCGCCTCGGTTCGTCCGGAACGGCCGTTTTTAGGGATTCATCCATCCGGTTGGGATCGTCCGTGCACTCGATCATGGGCGGCTTCTCGCGATTATTCTGGGGGATGAATCCAATCAGTTCTTTGATCAGCCGGATGGTGTCTTCATCCTTCTCTCCGGAAAAGTGGGCGACCCCGCTTTTTTCGGTGTGGACCTTGGCTCCTCCCAAAAGTTCCGAGGTGATCGGCTTTCCATCGGCGGTCTCCGTTCGGTTGAAAACGGCCTTGATCACGTCCGGACCCGTGATGTGCATGTAGCTCGCGTTCTTGGTCATGAAGATGAAGTCGGTGATGGCAGGAGAATAGACCGCGCCCCCGGCACAGGGGCCCATGACCGCCGAGATCTGGGGAATGACGCCCGAAGCCAGGACGTTCCGCAAAAAAATATAAGAATAGCCCGCCAGGCTTTCCACACCCTCCTGAATCCGCGCCCCTCCCGAGTCGTTGAGACCGATGACGGGCGCGCCGGTTTTCATCGCCAGGTCCATGATCTTGCAGATCTTCTCGGCATAGGCCATGCCGAGCGATCCTCCGAGAACGGTGAAGTCCTGAGAAAAAACAAAGACCAGGCGGCCTCCAATTTTTCCATGACCGGTGACGACTCCGTCCCCCCAGAATTTTTTCACCTCCATCCCGAAATCCGTGCAGCGATGGGTGACAAATCGGTCTATCTCCACAAAGGACCCCTTGTCGAGCAACAGGTCGAGCCTCTCGCGGGCGGAGAGCTTGCCTTCCTGGTGCTGCTTATTGAGCCTTTCCTGCCCCCCTCCAAGAAGGGCTTCCGCCCTTCTTTTTTCCAGTTCCTTCCGAATCCCCTCGATTGAACTCATGCTGGTTTCCCTCCTCGCGAAGCCCCGGACGTCTCCCTCCGGGCCGCTTGCCTCCAACATCGTCCACTAAAAAATAGCAGAATTGACGAGGAGGCAACGAAATTTCATAAACATTGACATTTTCATTGCCGTTGCTTAAAAATCAGGCGACTGCGATCGAGCCTGCAACCGCGAAGGGGAAAAAACAGGAGCCGCTCTATATCACGGACATAAAGGGGACAACGTTTACGAAAATCGATGTCGGCGTCGGCACAATCAAGTCCTGCGATGTGGCGTTGAACGGGAGCTACATTGCCTACGTCGGATCCTCCCTGCTCAACCCTCCGAAGCTTTATGGCTTCGGCGCCGGGACCAAAGAGAAGAAGCTTATTTTTGACCCCACGGCTGAACAGTACAAGGACATTGTCCTGACGAAGACGGATGACTTCAACTTCAAGAACAAGTGTGGCCTCGAGATCGAGGGCTGGCTGGATTATCCGGCCAATTTCGACCCCGCCAAAAAATATCCCCTGATAGTCTACTATTATGGCGGAACGGAGCCCACGGAGGGAGTTATGGCGGCTTTATGACAATGCTCCTGACAACCAAGACCAACCTTTTCCGGGCCTGCATCGCCCTCTACGGCATCAGCAACATCACGAGCTACTGGGGGGCCGGATGGTGGGGTTTCCTCTACAGCGGAGTTGCCACAGCCGAGAGCTTTCCTTGGAACCGGCCGGAAATCTATGTCGGCCAATCCCCCATCTTTCATGCCGATAAAATCAGAACCCCGCTCTTCCTCCTTCACGGCCTGGCCGACATCAATGTCCCAGTGACCGAGTCCGAGCAGATGTTCACAGCCCTAAAAATACTGGGCCGGGAGGTCGAATATATCCGTTTCAAGGACGAAGACCACGGGATCATGGGAACGGATGAGAACCGGCGGCTGGTGCCTCAACTCATGCTCGCCTGGTGGGACAAGTATCTCAAAGGCCAGCCCGAAGCATGGGAGGAGCTGTCCAAGAAACTGGAAAACAAGGATTAATCTTTTAGACTCTTCTCCCATTGCGCGAGATTCTCCTGGGCCTTGTTTTTTCTGGGGCTGTTAACCTCGGGGGTCGTCTCCAGATACTTTTTGAGCCAGCGGACGGCTTCTTTGAGATCGCCGCTTTTTCCCAGGTGTATCGCAAACGCGTAATATGTTTCAGGAGAGGGATGCCGCTCCACGGCCAGGCTGAGGATTTCGTGCGCTTTGACCCGATTTCCCAGCAACTCATAGACCTGACCGAGCTCGAGATCGATAGAGACATCGGCAGGATATTCTTTTTTCAACTGAGAGTATAAGTCGAGCGCCTCTTTGGACCGTCCCAGGGCGGCCGAGCGTAGGCCCGTCTTGCCGGAGGATCTTGTTTTCCGGTTCGATATCCAGGGCTTTTTGATAATAGAGCAGGGCTTCTTCCCACTTCCCCATTTTCGCCTTGATGCTGCCCGACAAAAAGAGTCCGTCAAAATTCCGCGGGTCGAGCTTCAGAATGGCCTGGCCGGTCCTGAAACCGTCATCCCAACGCTCCGCTCTGAGATAAAAGGTCAATAGCCGGGAAAGGACCATCAACGAATCAGGAAACTTGGCTCGAGCCTGTTCCAGGACTTGGACGGCATCGGCCACCTTATTCATTTTCATGTCCAACATCCCAAGGTTGACATAAAACCAAGGAGCCTCTGGATTTCGACGGTTGACTTCGCGGTAACAATCAGCCGCCTTTTCAAATTGGCCCTCGGTCTCCATGAGGTTGCCTCGAAAATATAGGATGTAATCTTCGATTTTGTCCTTGGGGTCGGAAAGGGATTGTCCCGAAGCGTTCGATGCGGCGCTTCCTCCGATGTAGCCGAGGGATCGCAGCCTTTCTTCCTCCTCCGGCGTCAGCATCCTCTTTTTTTGGGGATTGTTTCGGGAGTATTTCTTGATGACCTCCGCAAGCTTGCGGGCCTCGTCGTTGGCAACGTTCTTCTCGCGCTCAAAGAGGTTGTTTTCCTCCTGGGGATCACTCCTCAGGTTGTACAGCTCGGGTCGCGGCGCCTGGATATACTTCCAATCCCCATCGACGAGCCCCAGCAAAGGGGACCAGCCAAAGTTGTCGAGGGGAAAATAGGTTTCAATGTAGGATGTCAGGGGCTCCTTCTTTTGGCCGGAGATATACGGCAGAAGAGTGGTTCCTTGAGCCTCTTTGGGAACCGGAATCTTGATCAAATCCAGAATGGTTGGCAGGACGTCGATCAGCCTGGCCCTCGGGTAGACGACGGCTTCCGCGGGGAGGGCCCTCGGGGAACAAAAGATAAGTGGAACGCGCAAGGTGTCCTCATAAAGGAAGAACCCATGGTCGAGTTCCCGCTTCTCTCCCAGGGCCTCTCCGTGATCGGCGGCGATAACAATCAGGGTTTTTTCCAGAATGTTCTTTTCTTTCAGTTTATCGACGATCTTGCCCAGATAAAAATCCGCAAAGGCAATCTCCCCATCATAGGGATGGTCATAAAACTGCTGCTTGAACGGCGGCGGAGGGTCATAAGGCAGATGGGGATCATAGAGATGAACCCAACAACAAAATTTCTGATTGTAGTTTTTATCGAACCAGGGGGAAAAAGAGGCAAAAACCTCGTCGGCCTTTCTCTCCGATCGGAAATTCTTGAGGATTTCATCCTCAAGAAATTTGTCGTCATAAACGTCAAATCCTTGGCCGATCCCAAAGCGGGAGTCCACGGTGAACGAACTCACAAAGGCGGCTGTCTTGTATCCGTTCTTCTTAAGAATCTTTGCGAGGGTCTCATTTTCGGGGCCCAGGTAATAATAGCCGTTGTCGTGGACCTGGTGATAAAGAGGATAGGTGCCCGTCATGATCGAACTATGGAGGGAAGAGTGAGCGGAGCCTGGGCGTAGGCGTTGACGAATTTGACTCCGTTCCGGGCCAATTGATCGATGTTGGGCGTTTTTGCCTTTAGGTAGCCGTAGCAGCCGATGTGGTCCGCCCTGGTCGTGTCTAAAGTGATGATGAGAACATTAAGGTCGCTCGTTCGCTTGATCTCGAGCTGGGCGTAGACCGGCCGAAGGGACAAGGTTAGGGACAAGGCAAGGGCGGCCAAAGTGTTCTGTCGCGACATCTTTTTTTGCGTGTCTAAGGTACTCCAAGGTGCGGAGTTAAAGCAATAGCGACGGATGCCCGGGCTTGAAAAAAATCTGACGAGGAAATCCAAAAAACGGTATGCTTATTCAATAAATTGGATCGTCAAATAGGTTTTATCTGATAAGAACTTATGCTCCTGGAAGAAGTGCCGCCTGGGGACGGTCGGTCAAGCTGTGGCCCTAACATGGCACAAACCTTGCTCAGACAAGTGGGTTGAGGGAGCTTTTCCAGCGGGAAGCAGAGTGTTTTTTCTCCAGCACTTCATTTCTAATGACCTGAGTGGGGTCTTTTTCCTCTTTTAAAAATCTCAAGACGAGGAGAGGTGCGCCTGGGACGTCGTGTTGCGGATCCAGGCCTCCTATCGATTCCGGCTGAGTTTCTTTTCTCCGACTTGTTGGATTTCTCCGCGAGTTGGAGGATGTCAACATTCGTTTCGCTGTCTCCGATGAGGTGCTTGCAGAAATAGTCCCCGGCCAGCCAGTACAAATAGGGGAACATCTGGCATAGTTATGGTCGATTCCGGGCAAAACGAAGAAATCAAATCGCTTGTTCGCCTTGATCAGAGCCTGAGCGACCCTCAAAGTTCCGGCCGGATGAACATTGTCGTCGACGTCGCCGGTGACCAGGAGAAGCCGGCCCTTTAGGTTTTTCGCGATCTCCGAATTCTTGTCGATGTCGTATTCAAATTTGGTCTTGCCGTCTTTATCGACGGTTTCTTTGACCCCGTGATGCACCTCGCTCCACATGTAGTTGTAAACATTGTTATCATGGTTTCCGGAAACCGAGACGGCGACCTTGAAGAAATCCGGATAGACCAGCATGGCCGCGGTGGACATGAATCCGCCTCCGGAATGTCCGAAGATGCCGACCTTCTCACGGTCGACATAGGGAAAACGGTCAGCCAACTGCTCGACCGTGGCCTTCTTATCGACCAGGCCGTAATCCCTCAGGTTGCCATAGCCGTAGTTTTCCTCCCCGTCTGTCGTCAACTGCTGTTCGGCGATGTCTTTGGCCTCAGGGTCCTTCAAGGCCTTCTGATAATTCTCGGCATCCATCATGTAGAGGTTGTGGTTCCTGGCAAAGATGACCGTCTTTTCATCGGGCGAAAGGGAGGCCCATTCCGGCTTCTCGGAGGCTCCTTATAACCCTCGAGAAGCGTGAGCTTGCCCGTGGCCAGCCTGACGTTGTCGAAGAGGAATTGCTTTGTCTTTCTCAGCGGATCGACCAAAAGGAATGTCTTCCCCTGTGATCGTTGAAACTTCATGAGCGTTATACTAAGATCCTGGGGTCGGAGGGAGAAAATGAATTTTAGAAAATTCTTCGGTCTCGGGATTGCCTTGTCGCTGCTGCTCGCTCCTCTGGGAGCGGCTCCGGCCGACGAAAACAGACAGCAAGGCTGCACGGTCATAGGCGTGGGAAAGACCGCCTCGTCAGACGGCTCAGTGTTCACTTCCCACTCGGACTGCTGCAGCGAGTGCCGGGTCCACGTGGTCCAGGGCCAGACCTTCCCGAAGGGAGCCAAGGCCCCCGTCTATTGGGGCATGGTTTATTTCGGCCGGGACGACGACCGGGCCGGCCGGCCGCTGGGAGATTACGGCAAGATCATCGGCTACATTCCCCAGGTCGAAAAGACCTTTACCTACTTCCACACCGGCTACTCCCAGATGAACGAGCATCAATTGGCCATCGGCGAGAGCACCTGCAGCCAGAAGCCCGAGCTTGACGTCACGTATGTGGAAGGCATCACCAAGCAGATCATGACCATCGAACAAGCCCAGGTGTTCGCCCTCCAGAGATGCCGGACGGCCAGGGAGGCGATCAAGCTTATCACTTCTTTGGTGGACGAATATGGCTTCCTTCCCTCCTGCGGGGGCTCCGAGGCCTCTGTGCATTGCCGACCCGAAGGAAGTCTGGGTCCTCGAGGTTTTTAGCGTCGGCCCCGACTGGGACCCCAAGAGCGGGAAGCCCGGGGCCATCTGGGCGGCGCGGAGAGTTCCCGACGATCACCTGGTCGTGATATCCAATTACGTCAGGATCAGGGAAATCGACCTCTCCAGTCCCGACTTCATGGCTTCAAAAAACTACAAGCAGGAGGCCATCAACCATGGCTGGTATGATCCCAAGAGCGGCAAGCCTTTTATCTGGCAGGAGGCGTATGCCCCGCCGATCAAAGAGGGAAACCTCAGCCGCCTCTGGCTCATCTACAGCAGCGTCGCTCCGAATCTAAAAAACTGGCCAAAGAGGCAGCTCAAAGAGCCGTCGGGACCGATGACCCTTTATAACCAGGATTTTGAAGGAGCCGCCTTTTATCCCTTCTCGGTCAAACCGGAGAAAAAGGTTTCGGTCAAAGATGTCATCGCGTTCCAGCGTTCGGCCTTTGAAGACACAATTTATGACATGACGGCCGATCCGGCTTGGCTTGTCCCCGGCCCGGAAGGCCGGTATGTGAAAAGCCCCCTGACGACACCTTTTGCTTCCCCGGACCTGAAAAAACTGCTTCGCATTCCAAGCCATCGGACGATCGCCACCCAAGGGTACGGAATGGTCGCCCAGCTTAGGGATTGGCTCCCCGACCCCGTCGGCGGGGTTTATTGGTTTTATGTCGACAATCCATTTGTCAGCACATACGTCCCGATTTATGCGGGGGCCCAGGATGTCTCCCCGTTTTATAAGAACTACGATATCGCCGCATTCAGTGAAGATTCGGCCCGTTGGGCGGTCGATTTTGTCGAAAAGCTGCTTCTTCTCAGATGGCAGGAGGCCGTAAAGGACCTCCGGGCGGCCCGGGATCCCATCGAGTCTGAGTTTTTCAGCCGGCAGCACGAGGTCGAAGACAAGGCCCTCAAGCTCCTGGAAAAGGATGTCGCCGAGGCCAAGAAATTCCTGACTGAGCTCACGATCTCCCGTATGGATCAGGTCGTGAAAATGTACAAGAAGCTGCGGAATCTTCTGATCTCAAAGTACACGGGCGATATCGTTTGATCATGAGGCCGCACCAGATACGACCGGCAGGACGAGGCTCGAAGCTCCTCCGGAATGGCTGGGTCCAATAGGCCGTACTTGATCCAGAAATCGCAGAGATGTCGTTGGATGCATATTAATATCGTCAGGATTTTATCCGATCCCTCAAGGGCCGGTTGTCCGACGCTTCTTATATTAATTCGCCAAAGAGAGGCACGGAGGAATCACCCTCAGGGGGGGGGCCCCGTGATTCATTCTTCGTTCTGACGACTGGCCGGAGCCATCCGATTCGGAAGAGAGATTGTCCAAAGTCTGAAAAGGCGCCCCCGAAAAAACTCCGAAAGCACGCCTGATGAGCGATGAGCGTCAATTTGCCCCTGTCCCTGACGCCGCATTTGGCGTAAATTTTCTTGATGTGGCTTTTGATTGTTTCCGAGGACACATGTAGGCTTTGGGCCATTTCTGTATTCGTCATCCCCAGCCCCAGCAAGCGAAAGACCTGGAATTCACAGTGAGTGAGACAATTGATCTTAGCCACAACCTCTTCTTTCTGCGAGGCCTGGTCGTTCAGGTGTTTCTTAATCTCCTCTATCCCATTTTTGTCTTTGTATTTTTGCCGCAGAAAGTCATTGACCTTGTTTCTAATGACCGTAAATATGAAGGATTTCGGGGGTGTCCAACCTGCCCCCAATTTCCGCTGAGTCAAAAAAACGGCAAAATAGACTTCGGAAAGGATGTCATCACCATAGGGCTCTCCGCGCGAGATTTTATGGATAGCGCTCTTTATCATAGGGCCATGTTCCCTCATGATCTTTTCCATGAAAAAATTCTGTTCTGCCAAGACCGCGTTCATTTTTTGTCCTCCAAAACAGTTTTCTTTCCCATGAAACTCCCGGATAAGCGAATCGAGGGGTCCTTCTCGGCACTCGATTCTTTCTTGGTCCGAGATTCCTGAACTCCTGTTCTCTTGGACACTGTATCAGCTAAAAATGAATCCTCTGTTAATGAAAAATGAATTTCAGATTAATTTTTGCTTGAATTTGTCACGCAGATTTCATATTCTGTCCGTGATGGACGGGCTGTTAATGAAGATCTCGAGGGCATCTTAGGGGAGAAATCGCCATGCGGATTCTTGTTGTTGAAGACGCGAGGCGCCTGGCGGGCATCATCAAGAGAGGCCTCATTGAGGAAGGGTACGCGGTGGACAACGCTTATGACGGTGAAGAAGCCCAGTATATGGCGGAATCCACTCCCTTTGACATGATTATCCTGGACATCATGCTCCCTAAAAAGGACGGAGTGACGATCTGCCGTGAGCTCCGGGCGAAAAAAGTGAACACTCCGATCCTCATGCTCACCGCAAAAGACAGTGTTGAGGACAAAGTGGCCGGGCTCGACTCCGGGGCCGACGACTACCAGGTTAAGCCCTTCGCTTTTGCAGAGCTTCTGGCCCGGGTACGTGCCTTGCTCAGGCGCGAGGCCCTTCCCAAGACCCAGAAGCTCGAGGTCGGAGATCTGGTCATGGATGGTCAAACACGGGAGGTCTGGAGGGGGCAGAGGAAAATAGATTTGACCACTAAAGAGTATGCCATTCTGGAATATTTTATGCGCCGACCCAACGCGGTCGTTACGAGGACTATGCTCGGAGAGAATGTCTGGGACTACGAATTCGACGGCATCTCGAACATCATTGACGTCTATGTGCGCCGGATTCGCCGCAAAATCGATGAGGACGGGCAGGAAAGCCTGATTCAGACCTTGAGAGGGGCGGGTTACCGCCTGCGTGTCACATGACGATACTCAAAAGCATTAAATTACGCTTAACAGTCTGGTACTTGATTGCCTTCGTGGTCCTGCTGGCGGTATTCGGGACGGTGGCCTATTTCATGTTAAAGAAGAACCTGTATCGAAACCTCGATGAGGCCCTGCGAGCGCGGGTAACCGAGTTGGAGAGTGGCATTAAGTTGGAGAACGGTCAGATCAGCTTCGAACAGAAATTTAATGACCTCGTCTTCATTTACAACGCCGATGGTGCTCTGTTGCAGAGGCTGGGGCCCAATGTCAGGTTTGCCAATCTTGAGGCGATGGTCCAACAGGCTCTTTTTGGCCAGAGCTCTTTTCAGACGGCATCAACGACAGAGGGGCAGGATGTGCGGCTGTACGCGGCGCCCTTCAATGTCGATTCACGCACGCGGATCGCGATCGTCGTCGGCCGACTGCCTCGAGAGATACAAGACGTGCTGGCAATCTTCCGGGTGGTCATTATCTACTCGGCCTTGGGCGTCGTCCTATTGGCCGGCGCCGGCGGCATGTTCTTGGCGAACCGGACCCTGAAGCCGGTCGAGCACATCACGGATATCGCCCGGGGGATAGGCGAGGGCGATCTGAGCCGCCGGATCGACTTCCAGAGCGATGACGAAATGGGCCGGCTGGCCTCAACCCTGAACGGGATGATCGCCCGTCTCGAAGAGGCTTTTAATAGACAGCGGCAATTCGCGGCCGACGCTTCCCATGAGTTGCGAACGCCTCTCGCAGTCATCCAGGCCGAGTCTTCGCTTGCCCTGGACAAAAAGAGGACGCAGGCGGAGTACCGAAAGTCGTTGGAGCTCGTCTCCCAGGAAGTGGCGTACATGTCCGAGATCATCAGCAAACTGCTCATCCTCGCGCGCAGTGATGCCGGCAGTGAACAGGTCAACTTCCAGGAGATCAATTTGCGCGACCTCTGGGTTGAACTCTCCTCGGATGTGGAAGCGCTTGCTCAAGAGAAGGGTTTACAGTTCCTTCAGGGGCCGATGGATAATCTCACGATCAATGGAGATAGGCTCAAGTTGAGACAGCTATTCCTTAACATCCTGGACAACGCTATCCGCTATACCCCGAGCGGCGGCTCCATCTCTTGCTCGCTGGTAAGGAAAGAGAATCGTGCGGTGGTGACCATCGGCGACACAGGCATCGGTATCCCGGCCGAGCACCTGCCGTTCATTTTCGACCGGTTTTATCGTGTAGACAAAGCGCGCTCCCGTGCTGAGGGCGGCATGGGGCTTGGTCTGGCGATCGCCGGTTCTATCGTCAAGGTGCACGGCGGAGAGATTGATATCGAAAGCCAGGTCGGCAAAGGCAGCACCGTTCATATCATGCTTCCCCTGCTCGAATCGCCGAAAGAAGAGACCTGAAAGGGCCATTCTTCCCAGCTTTTTTGATTGCCGACCAAGTTTGCGGCGGCATGAAGGCGGGAGATTCCGCATCTTTGCTCGATTCCAAGAATCTGACGCAGGCTCGGCGGGCTTTTTCTCGTCTTCGTTGAGCGCCTGTCGAGCCGATGTGTCTGCCATGTCCCCACTCTTAGATCCCAGCAGGGTCTGTGGACTGAAACTTAGGTATAGATCACTTTCAGGTGGTCTATCCTCCGGGCGATGTCCACCCGCCTGGCGCAGACGGCCCGGCACCGGCTGCAGGAGGGCATTGATCCAGGCCATGTCCTTCCGGAATGCCGGTGAGCGTCGTCCGGGCTTCGTGAAAATTCGCGTAGCAGGCGGCATACATGTGAGTGCGCATGAGCGAGGGGATGTCGACGCCTCTGGGACAGGCGGCGGTGCAGGCGTAGCACTGTGCGCACACCCCTCCCAGGGCCAGCTTGACATTCCGGTCTTCCAAGAATTTCTTTTCTTCGGGAGTATAGTCCAGGTTATAGGCTACGGAGAGATCTTCCTCCAACTCTTGAAAAGTCTGGAAGCCCGGGACGGCCGTGGCGATGAACGGGTGCCGCAAAACCCACTTGAGGAGAGCGGTATTCATAATCTCCCCTTCGTAGAACCGCCTGTCATCAAACGGCTCGAACTCCCGGAACCAATCCTGCTTGCATTGAGTTTTCATGGCCACGAGGCCGATCCCCTTGGCGGCGGCGTTCTCCAGAGATTTGAGGAGCTTGGTGTTGTCTCCCAGGGAGTAGTTCAATGCAACCAGAATCACCTCGTAAAACCCATCCTGGACAGCGGCGTTCAGGCACTCCGGCATTTTGCCGTGGATCGAAAAACCGGTGTGGTGGGCCCTTTTCTCTTTCTTGACCTGTTCCATCGCGCTCAAGAATCCGGGATGACGAATGTAGTCGGGGCCGCTGGCGTCATGGAGATAGATCATATCCACATAATCTGTTTGCAGCCGTTCCAGGGATTTGGCGAAATGCTGAAGGAAGTGCGCTTTGACCTCCTCCGTCTTCATCTGGGCCAGAAACGGCGGCTGGATTTTTGGAACTTTGGTGGCGATGTAGACCTTGTCGCGGACACCAAGTTCCTTGATCACTTTCCCGACCATTTCCTCATTCTTGCCGCGCATGTAGGAAGCCGCGGTGTCGAAATGTCGCATCCCCAACTCATAGGCCCGCCGGACGAGGTCCGGGTTGTCGGAATTCATGACTCCCATCGACACAACCGGGACCTCGATCCCGGTCCTCCCCAGCTTCCGGAAGACCATATCCTTTTTTTGCCCCGACGCTCCGAATTCCTCGGAGACGAGGCGCCACTTCGCGGGAGTCCCAAGAGGCCGAGGGAAGCGACGCCGGCCATGCTTTTGGAAAAAAATTCCCTCCGATTGCAGGTCCTAGTTTTCACTGCCATGATTCCTCCATCTGAATTTCTTAGAGTTCTGCTCTTCACTTCTTATTTCTCCACGAATGCCGGGGTGTCCCCTTGGGGAACGTCCCCCAGTTGCGGCTTATGTCTGAATCCCCAGCTTATGGAGAAGAGCACTCTCCACGATCCCATCTCTTGTCCAGCCCTGGGCATCATAATAAGCGTCCAGGATTGAATCATAGAGAACGGGATCAACGGCCTTTCCCTTGTGCGCACCCCGGCTCAGGGGCTCGGTGAGCTTCGCCGGCACATAGGCGTCATAGGCTCGCCCTCGGCCCTGGATGTTATTGATGTGCCTTTCCAGGGCGTAAATCCTCACGCCACATGTTTTCATCGCCTCGGCTGAATATTCAAACCCGGTCAAACCATGATAGAGGGAAAGGAAAAGATCGGCGGCGACATCTTCCGGGAAAAAATCGCAGAGCCCCATCGAATCCACCAACGCCTTTCCGGTCTGACCCGCCGCGACATAAGAGGCCAGGTTCCCTGCTCCGACGAGTCCGCCTTCCTCGGCCTGGATCGTCCAGGCGTAGGTATGGTCTCCCCTTCCCCGGTTCGATGTCCCGTAGGCGGTGAACATCCCCGGGAAAACTTTGGGCTCTATCCCGGCGTACCCGAGGCCGCCAAAGGCTGTGGTCAGGCAACGCGAAATTTCTTGGAGATCGCCGGCCGGGAATCCGGCGCCGACCTCGGAGATGGTCAGGTCGGAGAAGCCGCCCAGCAGTCTTCCCGTGTCGCTCGATCCGTAGGCGATGTCCTTCAGGCAGCTGATCATGCCGGCCGCGCTGCCGAAGGCGGGAGCATTCTTGTATTTTTTGAGATAACCTTTCTCCGCGAGCTCCATGGCTCCGGACATGACGCTGCCCAAGGTCATCGTGTCAAGACCCAGTTCGTTGCATAAAAAGTTCATGTGAAAGATCGCATCCCGGTCCAGGATGCCGCAATTGATCCAGAGGGCGATGGTTTCAAATTCGGGCCTGACCCCGCTCCCGGCATAGGCCCCGCTCTCGACGCTGGCCGCGCGGGTGCACATGACGTGGCGGCAGCGGTTACAGACTTTGTGCTTGCCGGAGATCTCGAGGAAAGCGTCGGTCCCGACTTTGGCGTAATCGGCTGGATCAAATGAGCCTTCGTCAAAATTGTGCCAGGGCAGATAGCCCCCCTTTTTTCCCAAATACTTTCCGTTGAAGGCCCTGTCCAGCCACCAGGTCGTCCCGGTGGTCGGCCGGAACGAGGCCGTCCACTGGGGATCAGCCACGTGGCTCTTGACCAGATCATCGAGCGCCTTTCCCGCCTTCTGGAATTTCTCCTCGTCATAATAGGATACAGACTCGCGGCCTGAGGCGGTGATGGCGACCAGGTTCTTGGACCCGAAGACGGCTCCCGCTCCGCCCCTCCCGAAATTCCGGTGATGATCGGCGGTCAGACAGGCAAACGCGACCTGATTCCAGCCCGCAGGCCCAAGGCAAACCGTCGAAGAGCCGGGATACTTTGAGCTGAGAAAATCTGTGATCGCAGAAGCCGGGCGGACGACTTTTTTCCCATCCATGACTTCGAAAAGCTCTTCTTCTGCCTCTATAACCTGGGCCTGGCCGTTTGACACCAGGATGCGCACGGGAGAGGACGCCCGGCCATCGATAATCAGCTGGTCCAAGCCGGCCCTTTTGAGCATATTATGAAAAAGTCCGCCGGCGCTCGAATGGGTGATTAACCCGAAGAGAGGTTTATGCTCCGGGACCCAGGGGACTTCCTCCGGAGACCGAGTCATCGTGCCGATGAAGGAGCAAGAGCCCCGTCCCGCTGTGGCCACGGGAGAATCGTTGAGCGGCCCCATGCCGAGGATAATCCTGTTTCCGGGGCCGAGAGGGTCCTGAAGCGGGCCCGTCCGCCGCAGATGGTCATAGATGAGGCGCGCCTGAAGACCACGCCCTCCGATATAGTCGCGGCAGATTTCACGGTCCGCATCCTTTACGGTGACCCTGCGTCCGGAGAGGTCGATGTAGGCCCACTTTCCCTTGTATCCAAAAAAACCGTTTCCGGGCATGGACATGGTGGCTCCTTGTAAAGAAGATTTGGGGAGAGTCGAGATTTGCGTTCTCAGGATTTTTCTGGGTCGCGGTTCACGGAGGCATTATATGGAGATTAAACCCGAGAAGCAAGGTCAGAAGCCGCCCGGGAGGCATGTCAAAACCCATGATCATTCTGAAATTGCATCGTCGAATCGATGTGATATAATAAAAAATAACAAAAATCAATGATCCAATCCGTAGCCCATCAAAAGAGGACAAGAACAAAGAGCCCGGAAAAACCACCACTCGACCTTGAAGAGGTCATCTTGAAGTGCTGGCCGCAAATCAACTTCAGGGTCAGAAAATCGATCGGGTACAAGGACTCGAACTGGGAAGACATCGCCAGCGACATCCTGATGAACACGCTGGTGGCTATAAGAGAGGGAAAGTACAAGGGAAAGAGCTCGATCGAGACGTTCATTTACACCATCACCACGCGCAGGATCATTGATTACATCAGAAAGAAGTACAGGACGCTGAAGAGCATCCCGGAGCAAGGGCGGCCTCCGGATCCTTTCGAATACGTCAAGCAGAAGGAAGGGTACGATCTCCTGGCAAGACATCTCAGGGCGCTCAAACCCAAGCACGCCGATATGCTCTACCTCTACTATTATCTGGAGCTTTCCCGGAACGAAATTGCCGATATCTATGGAATCACTCTCCAAAGGGTCAGCGAAATCCTGACCGAAGCCAAGAAATCCCTGAGGCTGATCATCCAAACTCAGTGAGGCGGCGTGCGGCTTGGCTTTCTGAAAACTTTTGCTTCTTCGCATAAACCTCGAAGCGTTCACCCAGGTATATATTAGAGGATGGATGATCGTCGAGGCTGGCGGCGTCCATCAGAAAAGAACCACGGAGATATATATGCTGAAGAGGTTTTTTCTCTTTGCTCTCGCTATAGTTCTGTTGGGACCGCGGCCGGTCCGGGCCCAAGCCCGGCATTTTTCTCCCCAGGATGTCTCTCTTAAGACCGTCGACTACAAGCTTGACCTTGACATCGACTTCAAAGACAGAAAAATCGCAGGAGACTGTCGATTGACCGTTTCCAATCCCGGTCCTCAACCTGTCGAGAAAATCCCCTTGATCCTGTATCGGCTGATGAAGGTCACCGCCGCCAAGGACGGCCATGGGGCGAACCTGACTTTCAGCCAGCAGGTCTTGGCCTTCGAAGACTGTGATAAGCTCCAGGTTAACTTCATTGAGGTTTCTTTGAAGAGCCCGATCAGGCAGGGAGAGAGGCGCACCGTCGAAATCCTCTATGACGGCCACCTGTGCGGCTACTCGGAAGCCATGCAGTATGTCAAAGATCATGTAGACATCGATTACACCATCATTCGAACCGATAGTTTTGCTTATCCCGAGGTCGGGGTCCCCTCCTGGAAAGCGAACAGGGCCGCCGGCCTGCAATTTTTTAATTATCTGGTCAAAGTCGGAGTCCCTGACTCTCTGACCGTAGCCAACGGGGGAAAATTGGTCGCCAAGTCCGGGCGGAATGGCATTGTGTCCTATGTCTATCAAAATCTTAGGCCCGCCTGGAGAATAGACGCCGCTATCGCCAAGTATGAACTCCTAGCGGACGTTCCAAACAGCCTGAGTGTTTTCCATTTCCAGAAAGACAAAGACGGCGCTCGGGCGGTCCTGAAAGCCCTCAGTGATGCCTTCGAGCTCTATAAGAGTTGGTTTGGTCCGCTGGAGGGGACGCCGGAATACTCGCTGATCGAGGTCCCGGAGGGATATGGATCGCAGGCGGATGTCACCTCCATCCTCCTGACCCGGGACTCGTTCCTGAGCAAAGACAACCTGACCGATCTTTACCATGAGATCGCTCATCGCTGGGATGTGACTGCGAGGGATCCGCTTCCTTCGCGGTTCGAGAGCGAAGGGAGGGCCGGAGAAAAAGAGCTCCTCGACAGCCTAGCCTCATTTCACCGCAAATATGGCCCGACCGGCGCCACGGCTGAGGACTTCATCATCCATTTGAGGCAAAATCTAAAAATCGACCTGACAAAATTGCTCCAGGACTGGGTCTATGGAGCCAAGTCCTCGGATTATCTCATCAATAAAATCCCGATCGACCAAATCGTCAAGAAGTATCTGCAAACTGAGGGACGTTCCCCAGGAGGACACTCTTAGGATCTCAAAATCAGTTTATTATGCTAACGAAGCGGCACTCTTTTGATTGGAGGTTGAAGGGTGTCCCTTTGGGGAACGTCCCCCAGTATGCTATGATAAGAAAAAATGGTCGCATTTCCCGGCATCGCGACTTTTGTAGCCATTGTCCTGATGGGTCTTGCATTTTACGAAGCAGAAGCTAAGGGTCGGATCATCATCTTCAGCCTCGCTGCACTCACTTTTCTCTTGCCGGTGTTTGTTCCCTCGCTGGCCATAAAACTATCTGTTTTGTCGCCAGGATACTGCTCGGCATCGGATGCCTTGTCTACTGGAAATGGATCACGACCTATTTTGGCTAAAAAAGGGGCACCAGACTTGATTAGCAGCAAAGTCTGGAGCCCTCAGAATTTATATAAAAGATATTGGGGAGGAGAACATGAGCAAAAAGAAAATCTCGTCGGACCTTATGGTCGCTTGCCTGGCAACAGTGATGATTGTCGCGCTGAATCCTTCGGTCATCCTTGCCCAAAAACCGCCTGGCTATCATCTCCTTAAGAAGATCGTCATCGGCGGCGAGGGCTTCTGGGATTATCTGACCTTGGATGTCCAGACACGCCGGCTCTACATCGCCCATTCCACTGTCGTCGAGGTCTTGAACGTAGACACAGGGGTCAAGGGAGAGCCCATCACAAACTTGAATGGCGTGCACGGTGTCGCTCTGGCTCCGGATCTGGGCCGCGGCTTTATCTCGAACGGCCGCAGCGCTACGGTTTCCATTTTCGACCTGAAAACCGGCAAAATCTCCGGGGAAGTCCCGACCGGGAAAAACCCAGATGCCATCACCTACGATGAGCCAACCCACCGCGTCTTCGCTTTCAACGCCGGGAGCGACAGCTCAACCGTCATCGATGCGTCCAGCGGAAAAGTCGTCGGCACGGTCGATCTGGGCGGGGGGCCTGAATTCTCTGTTCCGGACGGGAAGGGGATGATCTTTGTCAATCTCGAAGACAAGAGCGAGATCGTCGGGTTCGATGCCCGGACGCTCGAGATCAAGCACCGCTGGCCCCTGGCGCCGGGCGAGGGTCCCTCGGGCCTGGCCATCGATTTGAAGAACAGGCGCCTTTTTAGCGTCTGCGGAAATAAACAGCTCGTGGTGATGGATGCCGATAGTGGCAAGGTCATTGCCAGCCTCCCCATCGGAGGCGGGGTTGACGCGGTCAGGTTTGACCCGTCGACCGGTCTGGTCTTCAGCTCTAATGGCGAGGGGACGTTGACCGTCATCCACCAGGACAGCCCGGACAAATACAGGGTCCAGGAGACAGTTGTGACCGCACGCGGGGCCCGCACCCTGGAGCTCGATCCCAAAACTCACCGTGTTTTTCTGGCCACGGCGGAGTTCGGGCCTGCACCTGCGGCGACCAAAGAGAAGCCGCGACCGCGTCCGACCATTGTGCCGGGAACGTTTATGATCCTCGAGTTCGGGAAATAGCCGCCGCGAAAGCCGCCTCTCTCGCTTGTATCGTCTTCCTGACTTCGCCTGGCCTCAAGAAAATCAAAGCCTCAAATGGATAACACCCAATTTCGGAAGTCCGAAGCGGCCGAGCTCAGCCGAAAAATCAGGGAACTTCTGCCCCTGGCCTTGCTCCAGGACAAGTCCTGGGCGGCCCAAAAGCTCCAGAGAATCCTCCAGAGAAAACACGGGATTGGCGACCGGAGCCTCGTCCAGGATCTCAACTTTCTCATAAAGAAGCTTGAAGAGTCCGCCCGAGAAAGAGAGAATCGCCTCCGCCGCAAGCCCAGGCTCCATTTCCCCAAAGAGCTTCCGATCACGGCCAGGCGGCACGATATTGTGCGGGCCATCAGGCAAAATCGCGTCGTCATTATCTCGGGAGAGACGGGCTGCGGGAAGAGCACTCAGATCCCCAAGATGTGCCTTGAAGCGGGACAGGGTATCTCCGGCAAGGTCGGCTGCACCCAGCCGCGTCGGATCGCGGCCATCACGATCGCCCACCGCATCGCCGAGGAGCTGGGAGAGACGCTGGGTCGCTCGGTCGGCTATAAGATCCGCTTCCAGGACAAGACTCCCCACGAGGCCTACATCAAGATCATGACCGACGGCATGCTTCTGGCTGAGACTCAGTCCGACCGGATGCTCTATGAATACGACACGCTCATCATCGACGAGGCCCACGAGCGAAGCCTGAACATCGATTTCCTGCTGGGGATCGCGCGGACGCTCGTCGACCTCAGGCCCGAGCTGAAGCTCATCATCACGTCGGCGACTCTGGATACGGAAAAATTCTCCCAGGCGTTCCACAACGCGCCGGTCATCCATGTCAGCGGGAGGATGTATCCGGTCGATCTGGAATATCTGCCCCCGGAGTCGGCGCCCGGAGACCTGGACGCGGCCGATTATGTTGATCTGGCCGTGTACGCGATCAACCTGATCAAGACGAAAAAACGCCCCGGAGACATCCTGGTCTTCATGCCCACCGAGCAGGACATCCTCGAGACCTGCGAACGGCTCGAAGGAAAGCGTTATTCGGGAACCTCAGTTTTGCCCTTGTACGCCAGGCTTCCGGCCGCCCAGCAGGGCCGCGTCTATTCGGTCGCCGGCCCGAAGATCGTCATCGCCACGAACGTGGCCGAGACCTCACTCACCATCCCAGGGATCCGCTATGTCATCGACACGGGACTCGCCCGCATCTCCGAATACCAGCCCGGGACAAGGATCCACAGCCTGCCGATCAGCCCCGTCTCCAGAAGCAGCGCCGACCAGAGAAAAGGCCGCTGCGGCCGGGTCGAGGCGGGGTTGTGCATCAGGCTCTACTCTCAGGAGGATTATGAATCCAGACCCCAATTCACTCCGCCGGAGATCCTGCGTTCCAACCTGGCCGAAGTGATTTTGCGCATGATCTTTCTCCGTCTGGGGCTTCCCTCGGATTTCCCTTTTGTGGACAAGCCGCAGCCCAAGAATATCAAGGACGGCTACGAAACGCTTTCTGAATTGGGCGCAACAACAGGGAAGCCGCCCGACACCGAGCTGACGCCTCTCGGCCGGCAGATGGCTCAGATGCCGCTCGACCCGAGGATTTCGAGGATGTTACTCGAGGCGGCCAAAGAGGGATGTGTCCATGAAGTGGCGGTCATCGCCTCGGTCCTGGGCATCAGGGACCCCCGGGAGAGGCCCCCGGAGAAAGCGGCGCAGGCGGACGAAAAACACGGCCTTTTCAAGAACTCGGATTCAGATTTCCTGACGCTCCTCAACATCTGGGACCGCTATCACAGCCCGAGCGGAAACCTGACCTCCCGCAACAAACAACGCCAATTCTGCCAGGAGCACTTCCTGTCCTTCACCCGGATGCGGGAATGGGTCTACGTCCATGACCAGATCCTTTCCATCATGAAAGAACAGGGAATTCCACTGGGGCGGACGGAAAAAACCGAAATCTCGGCGTCGCTTTATGCCGGGATCCACCGCTCCATTCTCAGCGGCTTCCTCTCCAATATCGCCGTCCACAAGGAGAAGAATTTCTACGAAGCGGCCAAAGGACGCGAGGTGATGGTCTTCCCGGGTTCTGCGCTGTTCGGCAAATCCCGCCCCTGGATCGTGGCCGCGGAAATGGTCCGCACCTCCCGGCTCTTCGCCCGGACCGCTGCCAGGATAGATCCCGGCTGGCTGGAAGAGTTGGGCGGGGACCTCTGCCGGTATTCGTACTCCGAGCCGCGCTGGGACAAAGACCGAGGCGAAGTCCGGGCGACCGAGCGGGTCAACCTGTTTGGCCTGGAAATCGTTTCGGGAAGAGATGTGCCCTACGGCCCTGTGAATCCCGAAGAAGCCCACGGGATCTTTATTCGAAAAGCGCTGGTCGAAGGACAAATCAAGGAGCCCCCGGCCTTTCTCAAGCACAACCTGGCCCTCGTCCAGAAGATCTCGACGATGGAGCAAAAATTGAGACGGCGGGACATCCTGGCGGGAGATGAGGCCCTGGCCGATTTCTATTCCCAACGGCTGGCCGGCGTCTATGACCTCTCCGGCCTGGAAAAGAGAATGCGGGCGAAGGGGAGCGATGATTTTTTGAGGATGGGTGAAAAGGACGTCCTCCTTTTCTTCCCGGACGACAAAGAGCTGGCCCTTTTCCCGGACGAAATTGCGCTTGGGGACAGGAAATTTAGCGCTTCCTATAAATTTGCACCGGGCGATGAAGGGGACGGGGTCACCGTCAAGGTGCCGTCCGCCCTGATCAAGAGCCTGCCGCCTGAGTCGCTCGAATGGGGGGCGCCCGGACAGTTCAAAGAAAAAGTGGCCGCGCTCATCAAGGGCCTCCCGAAGCGTTACCGGAAGCTGCTCCTGCCCGCTTCAGAAAAGGCGGAGGCGATCGTAAAAGAAATGACCGTCAGCGATCCATCTCTCTTCAAGAACCTGGCCCGCTTCGTCAAAGAAAAATTCCAGGTGGACATTCCGTCCACGGAATGGGAGAAAGCGGATATCCCCATCTATCTGAGAACACGTGTCTCGGTCACCGATACTTTTGGCCGCGAGTTGGCCTCGAGCCGGGACCTCGAGCTTCTGAAGAAAACGCTGAAACCTTCGGGCGTGGCCGAGGATTCCCCGGTCTGGAAAAAGGCCAAGGAGCAATGGGAAAGAACCGGGCTCGATTCTTGGGATTTCGGTCCCCTGCCTGAATCGATCCTTATCGGACCCTTCATAGTCGGATATCCCGGCCTCGAACCGGCGGACAAAGGCGTCAATCTCAGGCTTTATAAAACCAAGGAGGAGGCGGAGGCATCCCACATCAAGGGAGTCGAAGCTCTTCTCCTCCCGCGGTTCGCCAAAGACCTGGAATTCATGAAAAGATATTTAACCCTGCCGGAAGAATTCGCCACGGCCGCTCTTTATTTTGGCGGAAAGAGCGCCCTGGAAAAAGGGGTTATCGAAGCCTTGCGCAAAGACATTTTTCAGAAGAATCTCCGCTCCAAAGAGGACCTCGAGAGCTATGCGGCCACGATCGTCAGGGCGCTCTTCGAGAGGGGCCACGCCTGGCGTGAGGCGACGCTCCGAGTCCTGGACGCCTATCAAAAGACCCGCCGGACGCTTCAAGAAATCGACCAGGCCGGCCGGTCAGGCCGCACCCTGAGCGCTCTGCTCGCACAGATCAGGGAGGAGCTCGAGAACCTTGTCCCCAACAATTTTCTGGAAATCTATTCGCTGGAAAGAATCGCCCATCTTCCCCGTTACCTGGGCGCCCTGATGCTCCGAGCCGAGCGCGCCAGTAACGATCCGCAGAAGGACCTCAAGAAGGCGGCCCAGGCCGAGGGTTTCATAAAAGCTTTTGAACAGCTGCAAAAACGCATTTCCCGCCAAGCCTCTCCGGAAAAGAAAAAGGCGGTCGAAGAGCTCCGCTGGATGATCGAGGAGTTCAAGGTCTCCCTTTTTGCCCCGGAGCTCAAGACGCCCTTTCCGATCTCGGCCAAACGCCTGGTCGCGAAGCTTAAAGAGATCGGCGAAGTGGATTGAATCTTAGAAAGCGCCGAGCTGGCAATGGCGGATGCTGATTCCGAGCTTATCGGCCAGATAGCCCACTTGTATCCTCGGGATTTCGAAACGGGCGGCGACTTCCCAAGCAGCCAGGCAGGCGAGTTCTCCTTTAGAATCACGGGCAGAGCGGATAGCCTCTTCCAGCCCGGTCGGCACCGCGAGTTCAGCGACTCTGGCGGATTCCCAACCCTTGGAATGGCCCGGATAACCGAATAGCCCCAGCTGGCAAAGGTCGAGCTCTATCTGAAGGACATCAGCCGTCTTCCCCACGAGCAGCGGTTCTACCCCCCGTGTTTTCGCGATTTCAAAAGCCGACGCGCAGGTGAGCTTGTTTTTGTGTGTCCGGCCGCGGACGGCCTCGGCCAGGGTCTCGTTGACGATGAAATCAGTCGGTATTTTCTTATTTTTTAGGGCCATGTTCACCTTCCTCTTCAACCGCGGTTAACCATCTGCAGCTCAAATATATCCTTGAACAAAGGATTATGTCAATTTTCCTCCGTCCCTCGTGCCCGTGCCTTGAAAACAGTAAGGAGTGGGGGGGCAGGAGTAAGGGCCTCACTTTGTGCCATTCGTTGAAAAGGACCTATTCGTGTGTTATAATCGGCAGCCAGAGCTTCCAGAGGTCGGGAAAGCGCACCCCGACCATTGGTTCTCCGAACTGCAGCGCCTAAAGGATCGTTTCCCATGGCCTGCAGTCGAAGCGCCGGTCTTGTTGAACGGCCCAAGGCGGGAGTGGAAACGCGCCCGCCCCCCGTGTTTGGAAAGGAGGAAGCCGCATGCGCGCTGCAAAATTTCGTCCCTTCATATTCTTTTTCTTTCTCCTTTCTCTCGCCGTCATCGGGCCGATCTTTCCGGCCGCGCCGGGTGCCGGTCCTCCTTTTATCCAAATCGTCGACGCATCCGGTCAAACCGTTAAACTGGAAAAGGTTCCTCAGCGCATCTTGGTGCTGGGGCGCAGCCCATACGTCGTTTTGCACCTCCTTTATATGTTTCCGGAAGGCAAAGAGCGGTTGCTCGGCTCCGAAAAAAAGGGAAAACTCGCCAGCGATTTTTTGCCGCTCGTTGATCCTGGTTTCAAGGACAAGGTTTTTCTTGAATCAGACCCCGGTCCGGAGGAAATAGCGGCCCAACAGCCCGATCTTGTCCTCGTCAAGGGAATGGGCGTGGGCCTGCGGCGGGAATCGCTGGCCAAAGTCGGAATCCCTATCGTCTATCTGGGCCTCGAAACTCCCGAGCAGTTTTTTAAGGATGTGTCCAACCTCGGCATCATCCTCGGGAACGAACAACGGGCTAAGGAGATCAGCTCATTTTTCAAGAGCAGGATCGAGAGGGTGCAGAAAGCTGTTTCCAGCCTCAGAGAAAACGAAAAACCGCGTGTCTTGCTGATCATGGCCACGCGACCGCGGAGGCACGGTCGGCATGCAAGTTCCGGCCACAGAATGGATGCAGACGATCCAGGTCCGGTCCGCTGGAGGAACGCCTGTCTGGCTGGAGGTCGCCCAGCGGACGAGCGGCTGGACAATCGTCAACCTGGAACAGATCGCCCTGTGGAATCCGGATCAGATCTATGTCGTTATCTGGCACACTCTCGAGCCTCAACAGGTGATCGATGCGCTCAGGAAAGACTCAAGATGGAGCGCGCTCAAAGCCGTCAGGAGCAACGCTCTCTATGCCTTTCCGTCCGACATCTATGGATGGGATACACCGGACCCACGTTGGATTCTAGGAATGACCTGGCTGGCCGCGAGGATCCATCCCGCCCTCTTCAAAACCCTCGACATGAGCGAGGAAGTCTATCGTTACTTTGGCGAGCTGTACGGCCTGGACAGGAAAGCGGTTGATACCGGTCTCGGGCCGCACCTGAAAATGGACATCCACTGAAACCATGCCTCTCACGCCCGGCCGGAACAACCCCTCTCGCAGGCTCTGGTGGATCATCGGGATTGTGCTCTTGACCCTGGTCTTGTCTCTTCTCACCGGCCGTTATCCCCGGCCGATCCTGACTCCGCTCAAAGCTCTGCTCGAGAACGACCTCGCCCGAAACCTGGTTTTGAATCTCAGGCTGCCGCGGATTTTGGCTGCATTTATGCTCGGCCTTGTCCTCTCCGCCTCAGGAGCCGTTTTTCAGATGATCTTCCGAAACCCTCTTGTCGATTCCGGGTTTCTCGGCGTCTCCCAGGGGGCAGCGTTCGGGGCCTCGCTGGGCATCGTCTTCTTGGGAGGGGCAGCCTGGGCCGTCCAGACATCGGCCGCTTTTTTCGCCCTGCTGGGTCTTGCCGCCAGCTATTTCCTGGCCCGCCGGATCCGCCTGGGCGGCTGGGTCCTCCGGCTCGTCCTGGCCGGGATTGCGGTCGCGGCCATTTATTCGTCCGGGACAGGGGGTATTAAGTACCTGGCCGAGCCAAGCAGGCAACTTCCAGATATCACATTCTGGATGCTGGGAGGCCTGTGGGGAATCACCTGGCCGGACATTTTGCACATCTTGCCGGTTGTCGTGCCCTCGCTCATCATCATCTACCTGATGCGATGGCGGCTGAACTTGCTTTCCATGCGCGATGAGACGGCTTTTTCTTTGGGCGTCCTGCCCGGGAGGGAACGCCTCGTGCTCCTCGTTGCCGCCGTGGCCTCGACGGCCGCAGTCGTCTCCAAGGCCGGCCAGATCGCCTGGGTGGGTCTCATCATTCCTCATATCGCCCGCAGGATCGTGGGTTCGGATGCCCAAAAGATGGTGCCCGCCGCCATGCTCCTGGGAAGCGTTTTCGTGCTTTTTTGCGATGACTTGGCGCGGACCGCTTTGTCCGGGGAGATCCCCCTCGGGATCCTGACCTCATTGATTGGAACCGTCTTGTTCCTCGGCCTGCTGATAAGCCGGGGCTTGGGAGCGAGACAATGAGCCGGCACGAGCCTTTGATCGCGGCCAGGGATTTGACATTTGCCTATCGGCGGGGCGGTCCAGATGTCCTTCGCGGGATCTCATTGGAGATCGAGTCTGGGACGATCACCGCTGTCCTCGGGCCGAACGGTTCAGGAAAGACGACCCTCCTAAACCTCCTGCTGGGCTGGCTCCAACCGCAGAAAGGCCAAATCGAGCTCGGAGGAAGACCTCATCATAGCTATTCCCGGCGGGCCTTGAGTCGGACAGTGGGACTCGTTCCCCAGGACGAACACGCGACTTTCGACTTGACCGTAAGCGAGTATGTCCTGCTGGGCCGTGCTCCCTACCTTGATTTCCTGGAAATGCCTAAGTCGGGCGATCGCGAGCTGGCCCTCCAGGCTCTCAAAACGACCGGCCTGGAGGCATTGCGGGAACGGTCCGTCTCCTCTCTCAGCAGCGGCGAGCGGCAGCTCGCTACACTGGCGCGTGCTCTCGCCCAGGAGCCTCAGATCCTTCTTCTTGACGAGCCGATGTCGCACCTTGATATCGGCAATACGAGGCGCATCCTCCATATCTTGGAGGCCATGAAAGAAAGAGGCCAGACAATCGTCTTTACGACTCATGATCCCAATATCGTTGCGTCCGTCGCTGATTCGGCGATATTGTTGAAAGAAGGCCGGCTGTTGGCTTCGGGCCCTGCGGCGGCGGTCCTGGATGCCCATAATCTCAGTGCAACCTATGGAGTCCCGGTCGAGGTCATCCGGATCAACGGCCGGCTGATCGTCTTGACCGCGGCGAAGGAAGTCGAAAAGACGCTTCTATAGGCTATGAGCCACGGCCGCGACGTAATTCCTCTGTGCCCGAATGAATCTTGCTTGATCAGGCGTCAGCCGTTCGGGAGCTGTCCAACTTGAGGAAGCCTCGGGACCAGGATAGCCCAATTATAATCCAGGGCAAAAACCTTCTTAAAGAGTGGGAGGCTCTCCTCGACTCGGCCGATAGAGGCAAGAGTAGAAAGCGGGCCAGAAGACCATTTCGGCGTTGTCCGGGTACATCTCCATGGCGGCCCTCGCCACAGTCCGGACACCGTATGCCTGCAAATCGGCAGCGTAGGTTGCCGCAGTCCAAATGGCGCTCTACCACTTCCTTGATGACCGGCGAGGCGTCCGAAACCGAGATTGGGCGCAAAAAGGAAATTCTTACCCCCCAAAGACTATAGGAGATCACCTAAGAAAAAGGCGGTTTGGAAAATGACCAAGGAGCTAATCAGGAACGTCTGCTAGTGGCACGCCCTTCAGGAGATTGCCCGGCAAGCCACGGTCTGTGCGTTCGCCAAGCGAGCCTGCAATCCCCGGACCCATGTCCCCCAGGGCGCTAACAGGCCCCGGATTAGATCCTCTCTGGTGTGCGGCATAAAATCAGGCATAATGGCCCTGTGTCTGGATAATTTTTCCCGCTGCGGCGTGTTTAAGAACGGCAGTTTTTACCCGATCAATAAGTTGTGAAGTAGGCATTGCGATCGGCGTTAACTGAAGCTGAGTAAATCCTTGCCGCATTTTCCTATCGACCAATTCCTTATTGCGTGTAAATAGGGGTGACCTCACGAAAAGGAAAAAATCTTACGGTTAGAGTCCGCTCTTGTGAGATTTAGGTCAGAAAATCGCCGGAAAAACAGCAAAATAAGCCATCATCTGACAGAACTTGAGAACCACGTATTGCACTAACGTCTTAGTTCTCAGCAGGCTTTGTCATGCTGGGCTTTTGCAGGATGCCAGCGGCTTAACGTACAAAAATTTCCGTTTCGTGAGGTGACCCCTACTTGGTGCTGGCGTCCCGCTGTTGCAGCGGCGGCCCACCGCGGCTGTATGCCGTTGAATCCAGGACAGCCAGCCAGTCGAAATCGGTGAAGCTTTGAGGAGTTAGTGCGAAGTAGGTCGGGTTCTTCATGCTGCCCGAGCGAGTCGGAAGCGAGGCGATTTCCGAGGCTGGAAGCCCCTGGCCTTTGTGCGTGGGAATGAACCGCGCCGGCCCCGGCACGGCAGTCAGCCGCGCCTCAAGAGTGCCGGGTTCGGGCTGGCCGATGCCATTGGCATCCGAAACGCCCACCGCCGAACCGATGACAGCATAGCGCGGACCGAACATCTCATTGAGGTGCGATCCCGCCGGCCACCATGTCAGTACGTCAGCGCCTAATTGCCATTGTGCCTTTCCGCGCTGCAGATGGCTGTTGTGCGCGAAGGCCAACACTTTCCCCCGGCCACGCTCGCGGGATACTATGTACGCCAGATTATCCGCCATCAACGCGTCGCGAATGCCGAGAAGTCTGACAACCCGTTTGTCGGACTTTCGCGCCAACGCGGCATGATAGTTCAGTAACTGCCGTGCCACCGAAGCATACTGCAAGGCTTCCAGATAGCGGCTTTCGTCGCTCTTCGCCACCAATTCGGGACGGCGTACGCGCAGCTCTGAAATGAGTTCCTCCGTCTCAATCCGCAGCGCAGTTGCGGCTGGTGACAGGCCTACCGACTTCGTCGGGTCCATCATTGCGGCGGGGTTCTCCCAATCGGAGTCTTGGCCAAGAAGCGGGTCGATACGCTGGCGATGCTCCTCGCCGCTGGCGCTATCAATTGAGGCGAGGTAATCGAGAACAAAATGCAGGACTTGCCGTGGGCTATCGGTGCCGGTCATTTCGGTCGGACTGTCGAAGCCGTAGAACTGGAGTTTGACGCCATGGGAAGGATCGGCATTGTATCGCCGCATCCATTCCACGAGTTCTCGATTCGCGTCGAGCCGGCCGAAGCCGTGGCTAAACCCGGTGTCCTGCACCGCCTCATACGAAGCCGGGCCGTGACCGGCAACATACTCATTCACTACGCGCGCCCTGGGGAAACTGCTCTCGATGGCAATGGCGCTGTAGCCATGCGCCTCCACCAGGCGCTGGAAGAGCCGGTTGCGGAGGATGAGAATGTCCTTCCCGCCGTGGAGTGCTTCTCCAAAGCCAAGCAATTCCACCGAGTCACCAAGTGAGGCGATGACCTTGTCGATGGCGGCGTTGAAGGCTCCGGGCGAATCGACGGAGAACGGAATCGCTTCGTGTCGAATCCAATCGTCGAATGTGGCATACATCATGGTAGTAGGGGTCACCTCCTCAATTTATTGCGGCCGAGCGGCATTGCGATCGGCGTTAACTGAAGCTGAGTAAATCCTTGTCGCATTTTCCTATCAACCAATTCCTTATTGCGTGTAATTACTTCTTGCAGCTGTTCTTGAGTTGGTACAGGATAAACTTTTCCGTCAATTCCAATCACCCCTAAATTTTCCGATCGTGGAAGAAGGCTTAAAATTCCTGTTCGTTTCAATGCGGCAATGGTGCGAGCATACTCCTTCTCAAGAGGGAATAATCCTTCGGAGGGACGAGCACCTTCTAATTGTATTGTTATATTAATCCTCTGTTCAGCCATACGACCTATAATACCATTTCTGTTAACAATACTCTCTCGGTTCCAACGCTTGAAACAATCCGACCGCACAAACTGAGTAAAAGCTCCACACTTCTTCTATCCTGCCATAAGAAATTCGTTTTCCGCAGCGCTGGCTGAATGAGCGTTCAGGCACTAATTTTGCCTCATGCCATCGTCAGGGATGATAAATCGCAGTGTGAAGGGATGTCAAGCCGATCTGGGAAACGCGGAATCGGGTCATGAAGCCGAGGGAAGCTCGGAAATCCGAAGAAAAATATTCAGGCGAAGTCTCGGCGGCCATCAGTAACTCCTGATACGCGGCCTGAGGCGGCGGGAGTTTGTCCGGAGGAGAAGAGCGAAGACCTCCCGGGAGAATATCTGCCCCAGGAGGCCGTCGGAAAAAGAGGGGAGGTGGGAGAAGCTTGGCCCTCTCGATCCTCGCCCCCGCGAATCGCACGTCCAGAGAGTAAACTTCCGTTGACTCCCGACTGAAGCTCTGTCATGCACAGCCAGGCTGAATGGCTCTGATATTATTCAACTTTCATAAAAACTCAAGAAAAATTTGAAGATTGGGAAAAAGAAAAGGGGGACGGTTCTATTTTTTAAACTGAATGCCGGGATGTACGAAAGTGATAGAATAGGCCTAAAAAGAAAGGGACCCTTTCTTTATTGAAGAAAGAGTCCCTTTGAAAACGAGAATTAGAATTCGAGCTTAATCCCCACTTGGACCCTTCGCGGGTCAGGAATCCACGAAGGTACTTGATAGGTGTCTCTCCAAACATCATAGGATTGCCATCTGGTGACGGTCGCGTCATTAAACAGGTTAAACAAATCAACCATGGCTCTCAGCCGGACAGTTTTATAGATGGAGAAGGCCTTTTCGACCCGGACATTGAGAAGGTTTTCATTCTTGAATCGTTCCAGTCCCTTCGGTTCAGCTTGAATCTTGACGACATAGGGCTGGTTGAGGTCGGGAATCCTGACGAATTGGAGGGTCGGCCTTCCGGTCGTGAAGGCGTAATTAAAGCTGAGGAAGAAATCCAAAGGCAGGTTGTAGCCAAAGGAGAGCTTAAGCATCCATGTTTTATCCAGATTCAGGACGCCTTTGGCATTGATCAGGTCATTTGGGTCTGCCCCGACCTGGCCGGTATACCAGACAACGACTGGCTCATGCCATATCCGCCGTTTGACCGGGTGCTCAGGTTTAAGCCTTCCGCCTTTGACCAAGTGACCGAAGCGTTCATCAGCCATCGATTGGAGTATCTTTTATTGAACTGGACAATCAACCCCTTATAGGTTTGCCCCCAGCCTTTCGGATTCGTCAGCCAGTAATCAAATGAGCCACCGACCCAATTCCAAACTGTATAGGACTTTCCGTTGTCCTGCGATGTCCGCTGGACTTGCTCGTAGATACCGCCTCGATCTTCATAGCCAAAGGTGTTCTTTCCGTTCTTGTAGATGAACGTCGCTCCCAGCGAAAAATTCGTCAGGAGCTCTCTTTCGATCCCGACCGAAAACTGATCATAATAGGGATCCTTGATCTTCGGGTCCATCGTGAAGCCCGCCTCCGTCGGAAGAGCGTTTATCAAATCCCATCCTGTTCCGTTCCATTGATACGTATATTTCGTAGGAGCGTTGATACCGGGATATTCCCAGTTGGCAATATAAGGATAGATGTAATAACGACCGTAAGTTGCCTTGAACAGAGTTTTTTGGTCGGATGTCAATTGATAGGCTATGCCCAAACGGGGTGAAAACGAATTCCAAACAATGAGATTGTCCTTGGACTTTCCCATCTGGCCTGTCTCTTGGAAGTCGTGCATGATGGGGAAAGAAGGCATAAAAGCATTGTGATGATCATAGCGGAGGCCAAAGTTGATTGTCAGCCTATCCCCGATCTTCCAGGAATCATCAAAAAACGCACCGATATTGACGACTGATCCGCCGTAGCGATTGGTATCCCAATCGTATCTTAAAAACGGCTGTCCGGCATAGTCATAGTAGAACTTCCCACCGCCGTAACCGCCGTATGTGTCGTCCCCGCTTCTATTGAATTGGACCCCGGCTTTGAATTCATGGTCGCCGCCAAGAAAACCTTCTGCAAAGTGGGAATATGTGGCATTGACCTGATGCCTGAATACCCAATAGTACCAAGGCCAGGATGGTCCGCCAGAGCTAACGCCCGTGGCTCCATCATAATGGGGCGGGTTATGGATATTTCCTTGGGGAAACGACGGCAAGTAGTTATTAGGACTGTAATATCCGGAGTATTTGAGTTCGAAGAAAGAATTGTTGCTGATAAGCCAGGTCCACATGGCGCTCCAGACGTGGACAAGGTCGGTTTCGCCAAGGACCGTTTCCGGCAAATTGTAGGGGTCGGTATCCGCCCGCCCAATATTCTTTCTGCCGGTTGTAAACCAAAACCAGTTTGTGGGCGCGACCGAGCTGCATCGATACTTTGACCAGCTGTTCATTGTGGGTTGAATCCCAAGGATAAGCGGGATTCTCCAAGAAATAGGTCTGCCTGTTGAGTACATTATTGTAGGTCGCGAAGAACCAGATCCTGTCCTTGACGATAGGCCCGCCCAGCGTAAAGGAATAATCATACCATCTCACGCGATGGAATGAATAATACCCTTCGCCAGTCGCGGGATCATAAGGCTTTGGATTATTATCTCCCGTCAGCTTTGTATACTGGCCATAATATACAGCACTGCCCGAGAACTTGTTTCCTCCCGATTTGGTGACGATGTTCACGACTGCGCCCGAAAAATTCCCGTACTCGGCCGCGCTCCCGATGCCCGAGATCTGGACTTCTTCGAAAACATCTGCTGTGGGCCATGACCAGGACGTTCCGATCTCGGGGTTGCTCAAGTCCACGCCATCCATGTACATCCCGTTTTCTTCGGAGTTTGACCCATAGGCTGTGAACCTTGAACCTGCCTCACCCTGGGCGGTATTAAATCCTGGCGTTTGGTTGACCATATCAAAGTACGTATTTCGGGTAAAGGGGAGCTTTTCCAGCTGGTCTCTGTCATAGCTCGTCGTCACACTCGACTTGGTGACATCCACGGTCGGCGTAGCGGCCGTGACCGTAATCTCTTCCGAGAGTTTTGCCGGTTTGAGGCTGATATTCTGCGTCACAGTACCCTCAATGGAAACGTCGATACCTGTGTTCTCCGCGGTCTGGAAACCCTGGAGCTTAAACGACAGCTTGTACCTTCCGGGAGGAAGATTGATGAACCGGTAGACGCCCTTATCATTGGTCACCTGGGTGTGAACTCCGCCCAAAAGGTTTGGACTGGAGAGCTCGACGGTGACGCCAGGAAGGACGGCGCCCTCTTCATCAGAAACGACCCCGGTGATTTTTCCCGTGAGTCTCTGGGCGAAGGAGAAGCCGGCTGCGACAAAGAGAACCAGAAAAACCAATAGACCAAATTTGCCCGTGAAATTTTTAGGATTCATAGACCCTCCTTTTTAATGATCTCAAAAAATGCTTTGACAAAAAGCTTCTTCATTACCCTTACTGCTCAAAAATATATCCATCTAAAAATAAGAAGTCAAACTAAAAACGAATGAAAAGTGCGACCTGGCGATTAAACACGTCTAATTTTTACGCAATCTTTATGCCAATTCTTTAAAACTTATTTAATTCATAAGAAATTCGTTTTCCGCAGCGCTGGCTGAATGAGCGTTCATGCACTGATTTTGCCTCACCCCATCGTTAGGAATGATAAATCGCAGTGTGAAGGGATGTCAAGTCGAGCTGGGAAACGCGGGAAATCCGACAGAAAAATATTCGGGCGAGGTCTCGGCGGCCATCAGTAACTCCTGATATGCGGCCTGAGGCGGCGGGGGTTTGTCCGGAGGAGAAGAGCGAAGACCTGAGGGCGGCCAGCACGGCTTGGCTCCGAATTATTTTAATGACTGTCCTGCGAGCTTTTCAAAAGCGGAAACGATCTGAGGAAAATAATCCCTGAGGCCGCGGTACTTATTTCTTTGTTTTTCATACTGTTCCAGGCATTGGCAGATGGCCTCGAGGTGAATAAACCCCTCGCTTTTTTCTTTGGCCAGCGCTTCATTTCCTTGTCTGGCGCCAAGTTTGATAAACGCCAGCCGAGTCGTCACACCTCTGACCACATATTCGCTGGCCTGATCGGCAATATGGACATCCCACAGGCCAAAATCCTTGATCTGCTTGATGGCTTGGGCCGGCAATTTTTGGCTTTCGAGGATGCCAACGGGTTCTCTTAGTTGCTCCAGATTGGAATCCGTAAGATGATTGACAAAAGAATGGCTGAACTCATGCCAACAGAGACGGCGCATGGAATCACCTGATCCAAAGTTGGGCAAATCCCCGGAAACAGCCTTCGAGCCGATTATTGCGTAAGCTTCATAATGGCCTTGCGGAGTTTTTATTCTCGGGCCAAAACCTCCCGGATGAAACATCGGAGCCAGGATGAGATTATAGACGCTTTGTTTGTCTCCATAGTATTCTTCCAGGTCTTTCACATAATTCCATTCCATGTTCCGTCTGTAGCCATCCGCCAATTTATGATAGGCGCTCTGGTGGTTCTCAAAGAAATCTATGAAACTCGTGTCCCGGGAGAATTGGCGCATCCCCTTGATAAAACCATCAAGTTTTTCCCGGCCTCCGGCCATCTTAACGAGAAATTCATCGACGGGAACTATTTCCACTAATCCCGGGGGGTTGGATAAATGGAGCATGACGCTCGGCGGATGGCCGAACCGGAAAAGGCCTGTGGTGGCCATTTCATTATAAAGCCGGACGGCCTCATGCCCCTTATAAGGGGAAAATTTGGTGTCGATCTCTCTTTTGTACGAGAAATCGAGTGCCGTCACGACCCTGGCTTCGACAACTCCGTCTTTATTTTTCAATCCCCGGAAATCGCTCAGATAAAGCACCACCGAGTATAACTCAATCCGCGGATCGACATAGATCTTGATGGGTTGTTCCAACTCGAACTTCGGAGCCTGTTTTCGCGGCATCGCGACGGTGGAGAATACGGCGGTTGCCGCCCCCAACTTTATAAAATCCCTTCTTTTCATGCCCAAAGCCTTTCTTCTTCAATCATCATGATGCGCCGTTTGCTTTTTTCCCCGCAATAAGGTTCCTCCCGACGAGGCCAACCCTAGAATGGTAACGAACGGCGGGTTTCATTTATTCAGGTACTGCTTGAACCACTCGATGACCCGCCGGCCTGCGTCGAGAATGAGCCGGGGCTCCTGGAGCCCATGGGGCTGCCTCGGATAGACGACCATCTTCACCGTCGTTCCCTGCCGTTTCAGGGCGTTGTGAAGTTCGTAGCCTTGCCCGATAGGAACCCGCATGTCCTGTTCTCCCTGCAGAATCAGCGAGGGAGTCGTCGCTCCCTTGATGTTGAACATGGCCGAGTGCTTCTCGTAGATTTGGAGGTTGTTCCAGAACTCCGCTCCGAAATAGTCGGGGACGAAGCCGGGAATGTCAGTCGTGCCGTTGAAACTCATGAGATTGGTCACGGGAGCGCCGATCGAGGCTGCCTTGAACCGCTTCGTTTGGGTGATGACCCAGGATGTCATGAAGCCCCCGTAGCTCCAGCCCATGACACCCAACCTGTCCGGATCGGCGACCCCCGAAGCGATAACTTGATCGACTCCAGCCATCAGATCTCTGATAATCCATTCCGCCCCAATCCTTATAGTTGGCATAACGGAACTTCTTCCCATATCCGGCCGAGCCTCGGATGTTGCAGCGGAGGACCGCCCAGCCCTGCGCGGCGAAGGCGGCAAGAGGATACTGGCTGCGGTTGCCGATGAACGATCTGGACGAAGACCCCTGTTGGCCCACCGTGAATAACGAGAAGCAGGGGATAACGCTTGCCCTTCTCATAGCCGACGGGATAGGTCAGAAGGCCCTCGATTTCCAGGCCGTCGGAAGCTTTCCAGTGGATGACCTCGGTTCTTCCCAGGGGGTGTTTGGGGCATCGGTATTGATCTTGCTGACTTGAAGCGGCGACCATTGGCTGGCCGAAGTCACGTAGGCTTCTGACGGCTTGTCCCAGGATTGAACGCTCAGACCGAACGTCGTCCGTGTCGTGTTAAGATCCGCGTCGAAAACCATGCTGTCACCCTGGTTCAAGATCTTCGGGGCCCCGCCGTCCACGGGCAAGGCGCCCAGCCTGGTGACCGTCCCCTGCGTTTCCGTAAAATAGATCCATTTTCCGTCAGCCGACCAGTCCACAATGTGGGGTTGTTCGTCGAATGTCACGGCGAGTTGCTTCGGCGCGCCGCCGGAGGCAGGAGCGATGTCGACCCAGGCTGTAAATGCCCAGGTCGGCGGGATGTCGCTGACTGTGTAGGCCACCCATTTTCCGTCGGGCGAGTAGACGGGCGAGGTCTCGGCAGCTTTTGTCGAAGCGAATGGCTTGATCGCGGCGGATGAAACGTCTACGGTGGAGATATCGGCCCGCGTCCAGTCATCAGCCGAAGGGCTCGGCACATGGGAAAAAATGATCGTTGTCCCGTCCGGCGACCAATTCCATGCGGTCACGCTGAATTGGCCTTTGGTCAATTGCCGGGCCTCGCGCTTCCCAGAGGTATCTTTCTCCACAGGGATAATCCAGAGATGGCTCATCTTGAGGTTTTCTCCCACGACCCAGGCATCGTTCCTGGCTTTCCGGTCTTTTTCTTCTTGGTCGCTCGGCGGGTCGGACATAGTGAAGGCGATCCACTTCCCATCCGCCGACCAGGCCAAGCTTTCCACTCCCGATTTGACGTCCGTCAGCTGCTGCGCCTCTCCTCCATCGGCCCGCATCAGCCAGATGTTGTTTTTGCCCGAGCGACCCGAGGTGAAGGCGATCCACTTCCCATCCGGCAGACCACTGGGGGTTGGTGGAAGATTTTTCGCCGAAGGTGAATTGCTCGGCACCTGAGCCGTCGGCCTTGGCAATCCATATCTGGGTGATGTATTCGCTCTTATCTTCGGTCATGACAGGTTCGGTCACTGTGAACACAACGCGTTTTCCGTCCGGCGACACCTGGACTCCGCCCGCGAATTTGACCTTCATCATCTCCTCTGGAGTCCACTGCGCCCGTAGAGGAACGGTCAGCAAAACCAAGAGAAAGCCCGAGATTCCAAATATGATGGATCTACGGCTCAGCGACATATGATTTCTCCTCTCTTGACTCGATGACATTTTGAAGACAGATATTTGCTTTTTGCGGTCGCGAGAGATCGATATCCTGGAAGCTCTCAATCTCTGCGGCCGCCAACAAAAAAGATTACGCTGCAAAATGAGAGAAGTCAAGCAAGGGAATATTCATCAGGATTAGAATTCGAATCCAAAGTGAAATCTCAAATAATTTGCCTGATCAGATGCCATAATTCTTCAGGGTCCAGCAGGTGATGGAATGTCCCTCCGAGGTTGATCGCGAATTTTGAACCAGATTTAAAATATATTTTTACTCCTGTGCCTGCCACGAAATTGACATAAAGGCCATCGAATGACTCCCAATCTCCACTGCTGATTCCACCTCCGCCTAAAAGGTAAAATTGCGCATTTCCCAATCTTAGGTAATTTAAAACACCATTTAGGTTAAAAGAGATAAAACTGATTTTATCTTTTCCAGAATCATAGGGCCATCCAGGGTAAGTGAAGGTCCATGGATTAGTGCCATTTTGATAATTAAAGTTGATTTGTAAACCAATCCGCTCGGAAAGATTGTACTGAACATATCCGCCCAAATGAAAATCAAGACTGTAATCATCGGACCTAGACGGTCGGTCGTGCCAACTAAATTCATATCCTAAGCCAAAGGACCAGCCTGTATAGATTCCAAAAGAGAATCTGCTTCTTTGATACGCGTCAACATTAAGGGCGCAGAAAATGAATATCCCGATGAGAAAAAGACACCTCATTTGGCTTTTTGTGTTTCGGGATCCTGCAAGACCGGACATGACCACCTCCCTTCATTTTAGCTTTCCTTTCCTCCTTAACGTACGACAACCGCGATGTCAATCCCGATAGAAATCAAAAATTCCCCCAGCTTTATTCGTGCCTCCAAGTTGGAAGAGCACGAACAACACTCGGAAGACAGGAATTTGCTTTTTGCGGTCGCGAGAGATCGATATCCTGGAAGCTCTCAATCTCTGCGCCGCCAAAAAAAAAGATTACGCTGCAAAATGAGAGAAGTCAAGCGGGCGGTTTCAGGACGGAAAAACGAGCGCTAGCCCAAGCGAGAAAGCCTCGGAGCCTAGGCAATCATGCATTCCATGGGAAGGAACCGGATCCCGTTGATGATTTGTTCCTCGCCATGGGCGACGAACCCGAGCCGCTTGTAGATCTCGACAGAGTTAGGCGAGGCGTTGACCGATATTTTGACCAGGGAGGGATCGGTCTTCCGGCATTTTTCTGAGGCCAGATGCAAAAGCTTTTTTCCGATCCCCCTCCCCTGAAACGCGGACGAAACAAAAAACATGGAGATATGGGAGGGAGCTCTGAGCAAAAGAGCCCCGACGATCCGGCCTTTTGTCGATTCGAGGGCGATGAGAAGGGTATGATTTTCCCGCAGCTTCTGGGCAATCGCCTCTGGCTCGATGTAGCTATGGAACTCGTGGACTCCTTCATCCGAATAGAGGGGCGCGATGAATCGGTCAAAGCATTCCTTGATCATCCGGACGACATCGCGGATTTCATCTTCCCGGGATTCCCGGAAGACAATTTTCTTCGGAGTCTTCATTTTCTTATTCGTCGCGCGATGGCGGCGCAATTCTGACACCCTGAGAGATTCCTAGCTGTTTGTCATGTCCAGGGCCCAGCGGGCCATGTCGACACTGGGCGGCTGATAATCCTCGAACTTCCGGAGCAGCGCGTCGGGGTTCACGTCCACCAGGATCATCGAGCGGTGCTCGGGTTGGATGAACTTTTCGGTCACGGCCTGGTCCAGAAAATCCAGGAGTTTATCAAAATAGCGCTCGACGTCGAGAAAACCGCACGGCTTCCGGTGCATGCCCAGCTGCGACCAGGTCAGGACTTCAAAGAATTCTTCGATCGTGCCCAGGCCGCCGGGAAGGGCGATGAAGCCGTCCGAGAGCTCGGCCATCAGGGCCTTCCGCTCATGCATCGACCCGACGACGCGCAGGTCCGCAAGCTCGCTGAAGGCCAGTTCCCGGTCGACCATGCCCCGAGGAATGACGCCGATAACCTGGCCGCCCTTCTCATGAATCACCCGAGCCATTTCATACATCAGGCCGACACGGCCGCCTCCATAAACCAAACCTATATTCCGCCGCAGAAAGGCTTGAGCCAATTCTCTCGCGGCTAGCCCATAGGCCGGCCTGGCTCCACGACTCGAACCGCAGAAAACGCGAAATTCGCTTCATGATTCATCTCCGACTGGGGGACGTTCCCCAAGGGGACACTCTTGAGATCTCAAAGAGAGTCAAGAATACTAGCCATACGGCGTATTCTTGCTTAAGACTAAAGGGTGTCCCTTTGGGGAACATCCCCCAGTTTTCGGGTTACCGGTAGACAAAAAATCCCAAGAGCGCCGCGCCCAAAATAATAAAGACGGGATTGATCCTGGTCAGGGTGAGAAGAGCGAAAGCGGCCGCGACCAGGAGAATCTTGTCCCAGCTCGCGATGAGAGCGGAGGTCCAGCCAAGCTTCTTGGCCGCAAAGACGCCACCGGCCATATCGTAGGCTGTCCAGAGCAGGAGTCCGACAACGACCGGGCGGATGGCCTGGAGCATCGACTTCACCACCGGGCTGTCTTTAATGCCAAAAAAATACGCCACCATGAGCAACATCAGCAGGGTTGTCGGAAGCACGGTGCCGGTCACGGCGGCGATTGCACCCGGGACGCCGGCCATTTTGTAACCGACAAAGGCCGAAACCTGGGGAGCGATCGGTCCGGGAAGGGCGTTTCCCGCGGCTACGGCATCGGCGAACTCAGCGGAAGTGGCCCATCCCGCTGAAGTCACTTCCCGCTGCATCAAGGCCAGCGAAGCAGGCCCCCCTCCCCAAGAAAACAGAGCCACCCGGCTAAAAAGAATAAACAGTTTTAGCAGCACCGTTGAATCTCCCTCTAGAGTTTGAAAACGTAGAGCCAAAAAATAGTCTAACGTCTTTTGGCTAGAGCGAATAGATGTTGGACATCTCGGAATCAGGAAAACAAGCTTATGTGGACCTGACGGCTATCGCGGTTACGTTAGATTGAAGCGGCTCTTATGCGCATGATAGACTCCGATCGCCTCGCAATGGGTTTTTTGCCTGCAGGATCGAGCGCTGGGCCAGATGCAGCAGTGGCCGTCTTCTCAGAAAGGTAATAAAGGAGATTCCCGTTGGGAGACCACTGGGGTGAACCAAGAAAGCGAATGTCTTCAGCGACGAGGACCAATCCTTTTCCGAAGCAGTTCTCTTCCCCAGTGGAGCAACATATATCGCGGCTCTCCCATTCGATTCCCTATGAGAAAACAGAGCCAGCGGTCATCCGGAGAAACGACGGCATCGGCGATTTGGCCGGCGCTGACTTCGAGGATCGGAAATCTCTGTTGGGAAGAGAGATCGATTCGCTCCAACTCGTGCGGTCGCTTTGGACCACGGCAAAATTGGGATTGGTAAAAAACCTAGATTGGGCAGGATTCACAAAGCTCCCGCCGCTGGCCGTGTCTCTTGAAACCAGAAAAGTCCTAAGCTTGCCGAGATGAAATCCTGATAGGACAAAATGGCGCCATCCGGACTTATCCTTGGGGTCTGGTCAAAATGCAACGCGCTTGAAGGGAAAGACTTCTCCGGCAGGTCAGCATGTCTCTGAGCGGACCTCAAACCGGGTTGACTGGAAGCCTCCGAAAGCAGGAACGCCGTTTCGATCCGTCACGGGATATCGAGGGGTCAAATTTGACGCTCAAATCTGACGTGACCTGCTGCGGTTCTCCTGGCGCGTCGGCGAGGTCTGCCTTGGCTTGAAGGCTCCAGATGTTGTCCGTGTAAACTGAGTTAGAGAATAAGATGCGCCTCATGTGCGACCGAAGCCCCGTATTGCATCCCGGCCCGGCCGTTATCCGCTCCGCGGACCTGACACCGTCCAGTTTCTTTTGTTGATCCGAACCCTGAAAAGGTTAACGCCTTCGACCGTCGTCCCGGTAGAATAATAAATGTACTCTCCTTCCCAGGCCTCTGGAGATTGCCAGACGGGCGGCAAGGGAAGGTTGCCTTTGGCCCCCGTTCGGACAGCGGGTCCTCCGTCCACTTGAGCCACCCACCAATCCTGCGATGCGGGGTCACCGACGCGCCTCCCGTTGAAAATGATATATTTCCCGTCAGAAGACCAGACCGGACTGCCACAGGTATCAGAATTCGAGAGCGCGAACTCGGGCTGAAAAGGCCGGGGGGCCCCACCTTGGGGCGAGATCAAGTACATCTTGTTCAGATCCGAATCCAAAGAGGCCGGAATTTCAACGTAGGCAACGTTCGAGCCGTCCGGCGAAAACCGGGGATGGGAGCCTTTCTCCGCTATTCGGCGGGCCTGCACCAAGATGATCAAGAAAATATTTTACGGACGTCCCTCCGGGAATGGAAAACAATTTTGGAACCATCGGGTGAAAACGTGGGCCACCCGTCATCCGCCGGATGGTCGGTCAGCCGGAGAGGTTTCCCTCCCGACACCTGCTGAACCCAAATGTCGAGATGGCCTCACCGCTTCGGTCAGAGGCACAAGCAAACAGCTTTCCATCCGGGGAAATGGCCGGAGTGGTGGTGAGCCCGGAGTCGTAAGTCAATCGTGAAATCTGAAACTCAGCCGGAGGTTTGGTCTGAAGAATAACAGCCAAACAAGAAGAGTAGCTACGACAATGATGAGAAACGACCCCACAGCGTTGAGAAGGAAGCGACGTTTGCGGAGCGGGGGCGTTTCGGTCGAGCGGCGCGGAACTTGCCGGATTCCGAGTCCTCTTTGAGGTCCTGAAGCACGACCTTCAAATCTGACATGGTCTGCCAGCGACGTTGAGGATCTTTCCGGAGGCACCTGGTCAAGACCTGCACGACCTCTGAAGGAAGGGCGTCGTTGATCTCCATGGGCGGCTTCGGCTCCTCGCGGAGGATCGCCGCCAGTGTCGCGATCCTGGTCTTACGGCTGAAGGCCCGCTGGCCGGTGAGCATTTCGTAAAGAACAGATCCGAAGGAAAAGATGTCAGAACGGGAGTCGACTTTCTTTCCTTCGGCTTGCTCCGGAGACATGTAGGTGACCGTGCCCAAGATGAAACCTTCTTCCGTGCGTGGTTTCTCCGGTCGGACGAGCGTCGCCGTCGTACCAAGCTTCTCGACCCTGATATCCTTGGTCAGTTTGGCCAGGCCGAAATCGAGGATCTTGACCCTGCCCTCGGGCGTGACCATGATGTTTGTCGGCTTGAGGTCCCGGTGGATGATCCCCGCGGCATGGGCTCTAGCTAAACCGTCGGTGATCTGAACGGCATACCCGAGGGCTTCGTTAAGCTTCATCCCTTTCCGGCCGATCAATTGGTCCAGGGTTTGGCCTTCTACATATTCCATGACAATAAAGTCCAAGCTGCGGTCCGAAGCAAAATCGTGGACGATAACGATATTGGGATGATTCAGGGCCGAAGCGGATTTCGCTTCCTGAACGAAGCGCTGCTTGTGCTCCGAATCCACAACTTCTCTGAAGGAAGGACCTTCACGGCGACAAACCGGTCGAGGTGAGTATCGAGCGCCTTGTAGACGACGCCCATTCCGCCCTCCCCGATCTTCTCCAAGATGCGGTAATGCAGAAGGGATTGGCCGATCATGTTCCTCAGGAAGACACCTACCCTGCCCCAAATATAGTCTTCACCTAAATTGAATGTCAATAGATAAGGAGAGCCAAATGCGTCACCTGGGCCGGATTTTTCTGCTGCAATAATAAGCAAAAAGACTATATAATAAACAAAAAAGAACCGAAAGCTGTGAGGGGAGGTTAGGATGAAGAAAACGATTTTTCCCATCTTCCTGATCTTCATTTTTTGGGCGGCGCTCGGCGGCTCACCGGGCCAGAAATCGGGGACAGCGAAGAAAGCACAACCCCAAAGAAAGCCGGATGGAGCGGAGGCCCAAGTCCAGAAAAAATGGCTCCTCGATCCCGGCTGGAAATTCCATCTCGGAGACGCCTCCTCCCCGAGCGGAGATTTCGGTTACGGCCAGGACCTCATCTTTGCCAAGGGCCGGGGAAGCCGGAGGGCGCGATCAAGCCGGATTTCGATGACAGATCGTGGCGGACAGTGAATCTGCCCTCACGATTGGGCCGTGGAGCTTGATTTCGTCAACGTCAATGATGAGAACGTCAGAGATCACGGCTTCAAGCCGATCGGGCGGCAATTCCCGAAAACGACGATCGGCTGGTACAGAAAGTCGTTTCTGGTGCCCAAGGCCGACGCGGGAAAACGCCTGACCGTCAGGTTCGACGGCGTCTTCCGGGACAGCCGGGTCTGGATCAACGGCCACTATCTCGGCAACAACCTGAGCGGTTACAGCGGGTTCAGTTTTGATATCACCGACTATATCGGTTTCGGCCAGAAAAACGTCCTTGTCGTTCGGGTCGATGCCAGCCTCTATGAGGGTTGGTTCTATGAAGGCGCCGGGATCTACCGTCACGTCTGGCTCTTGGAAGACAACCCCGTGCACATCCCGGAAAACGGGGTTTTCGTCTATTGCGACCTTGACCAGGCCGACGCCCGCGTGAACATCGAGACCAGAATTGTCAACCAGGCGGAGTTGGAGTCGGAAGGAGAATTGTCTTCCGCGATCGTCGACGACCAGGGAAATATCGTGGCCCGCGGAGACAATCAACCCTTCTCTCTCGCACCCGATGAATCCAAGTTGTTGAAACAGCAGATCAAGGTCGCGAAGCCGCGGCTTTGGTCGCTCGAAGAACCCTACAGATACAAGTTGGTTTCGTCCGTGAGATCAGGGTCAGGGGCCGCCGAGAGCGTAGAGACGGAGTTCGGCATCCGCACCATCCGGTTTGACAAGGATAAGGGTTTCTTTCTCAATGGCAATTCGGTGAAAATCAAAGGCGTCTGTTGTCACCAGGACCACGCCGGAGTCGGCTCGGCGCTTCCCGACAGGCTTCAGTCCTACAGAATCGAAAAGCTCAAAGAGATGGGGTGCAACGCCTACCGGACCAGTCATAATCCGCCGACCCCCGAGTTGCTCGAGGCTTGCGACAGGCTGGGCATGCTGGTCATGGACGAGAACCGCCTGATGGGGAGCTCGCCCGAATTGATGAGTGAGTTCGAGCGCTTGATCCTGCGGGACAGAAACCATCCCTCAGTCATCATCTGGTCGCTCGGCAATGAAGAAGGAACCATCCAGGACACGGATGTCGGGAAGAGAATCGCCAAGTCGCTCGTCCGGCGGCTCAAAGAGCTCGACCCGACAAGGCTCTGCACCTATGCCGCGAATAACGGCAAACAATACGCGGGCATCAACGAAGTCGTTCCCGTCCGAGGCTTCAACTATCACCTCGACGAAATCGACAGCTACCGCCGCGAGCATCCAGACCAGATCCTTTGGGGCAGCGAAGTGGCCAGCACGGTCTCGACGCGCGGAATTTACGCCAATGACGCCGCCCAGGGATTCGTGAGCGATTACGACTTGAACTTCCCCCCCTGGGCGTCGACAGCGGAAAAGTGGTGGCGCCTGTACGCGGAAAGACCGTGGCTCGCGGGCGGGTTTGTCTGGACCGGCTTCGATTACCGCGGCGAGCCGACTCCCTACGGATGGCCGTGCATCAATTCCCACTTCGGCATCATGGACATGTGCGGTTTTCCCAAGAACAACTATTATTATTATCAGGCTTGGTGGTCCGACAAGGACGTCCTTCACATCTGCCCGCACTGGAACTGGAAGGGAAAGGAAGGGCAGGCCATAGACGTCTGGTGTCAAAGCAATTGCGACGATGTCGAGCTCTTCTTGAACGGGAAAAGCCTGGGCAAAAAAACGATGCCTCGCAATTCGCACCTGGAATGGAAAGTCCCCTATGAACCCGGCCTCCTGGAAGCCAGGGGATCGAAAAAGGGAAAGCTCCTGTCGGCAAGGATCGAGACGGCGGGAGAGACGGCGCGGGTGCAGCTCACCCCCGACCGTGCTTTTATCGATGCGGACGGCGAGGATATTTGCATCGTCAACGTAACAGCCTTCGATGCGAGCGGAAGAGAGGTCCCGGTCGCCGACAACATGATAAGGTTTGAGCTGAGCGGCGATGGAAGGATCATCGGGATCGGCAATGGAAACCCGAGCGCTCACAGGCCCGACGTCGATCTTACGGGTCATTACGAACGCAGGCTGTTCAATGGCAAATGTCAGGTTATTATCCAGGCTGGGCGGGAAGCGGGACAACTGACTCTGACAGCGTCATCAGATGGTTTGTCCATTCAAAACTTGTCGTCAAGACGATCCCCCGCCCGCCCCGGCAGGCTTTTTGAAGAGTCGCCCGGGATCCTAAGCAGCATCGCTAAAGGCTCGCTATTTGAATCTTCTGGCGGCCTTCTTGACGCCTTTCTTGAGATCGCGCAGGGCCTTCTTGGTTCCTTTTCGTAGGTCTTTGCTGGCTTTCTCGCCCGCCTCCCTCAGTTCCTTGATTTCTTCAAGAACCGCGGCTCGCGACTGGCCCGGAGTTTCTCGACCCCACCGACATATTCCTTGCGGGCGTCTTTGCGGGTGTCTTTCACTCGGTCTGCAAGGCCGTCAATCCGGTCACTCAGCTTTCTGAGCTGGGATTCCAACTTCTCGGGCAAAGTTTTCTTCTTCCACATGCCTAGCCTCCTTCTGCACTATGCCTTTCAGATCTCAATGCTTGTCTCAGCGAAAAACGGGTTCACCTGGTCTTTTAGGCCGATGGCCAGGTCCCCCGTAGTTTTAATTTTAGCCCGGCTGAGATGACCAGTCAATCGCATTTCCAACTCACCGGCGACGGGGCCCGGCTCGAGGCCAACGTTTCGCGTGCACCAGAATCACCAAACAAGTATAATCCGGGTGGTACGCGGTCCGCCGAGGCTGTTCAACGAAGACCGCGTGGGGATGCGCGTTATCTGCATCCGACAGACTGAAGTCGGGAGGTTTAGATTTGAAAACAACGTATCAAAGCACTCTGGTGGCTCCGTGCGGAATCAACTGCGGCACCTGCGCGGCCTACAGGGTTAAAGAAGAACCATCGCTGAGAGAGGTCCTGGGCAAGCACTTCAAATGGAACGGCAGCCCGTGCCCGGGATGCCGCGAGGTCCGGGGCAACTGTCAGTTCATCGAAGGCACGTGCGAAACTTACGCCTGCATCGCCAAGCGCGGGTTTACCTTTTGCTTTGAGTGCCAGGAATTTCCCTGCCCCAAGCTCAACCCGGCCTCGGACCTGGCCGGCATCCTCCCGCATAACCTCAAGGTCTTTAACCTTTGTTACATCAATCACCAGGGTTTAGCCAAGTTCCTGGAAAGGGAGCCCGAAATCAAAAAGAGGTATTATCAGGGCAAAATGGCGATCGGCAAAGGGCCCCAAATTAAATAACCTCGGGAATGAACATGCCCAGGGCCGGCGCCAGGAGGCTGAAGGCGGACGTGAAGTGCCTTTTGTGGATATTTAGAGGTTGAGCATGAAAATTATCGGGAACATCTTGGGAGTTTTGCTCGTTCTCATAGGAATCGTGTGGTTTTTGCAGGGCATCAATGTCTTGCCGGGAAGCTTTATGACGGGCCAAATCCGTTGGGCCGTGTTCGGCGGCCTGGCTTTCCTGATCGGGGTTGTGCTCCTCGTCTTCGTCAACCTTAGGCGCCGGCGGCAAGAAAAACAGCTGCCGCCCGTAACACGTCTCTAGGTGATGAGAACGATTTCTCGTTGGGGCGCAGAGAGCCAATCCGCTCCGTCCCTGGTCACGACGACCATTTCTTCGATGGTCACCACTCCCCGGCCCGGGACCGTGAGCCTGGGTTCGATGGTGAAGACCATCCCTTCTTCAAGGGACTGGAAGGGTTTCTGGGCGTATTTTTCCCATTTCGGGCCGAGGAGCGCCGTCCCGTCGTGAGGGAATCGACCCACCTGGTGGCCGAGGGCGTGCGGGAATTCAGCGTACCCCGCATCGACGACAATTTTGCGCGCCACGGCGTCGATCTCAAGACCGGAGACGCCCGGCCTCATCGCCCGCCTGGAAGACTCGACGGCCCTGACGATGGTCTCGAATCCCCGGCGGACTTCCGACGGTGCTTCCCGCTGTCCATTTTCAAGCACATAAAAGGTCCTCTGGAGGTCCGAGCAATATCCGTCGACCTTGACGCCGAAATCCATGTTCAGGATATGGCCGAGTTCCACTTTTCTGTCTGTCGGCGCATAGTGAGCCTGAGCCGTTTCGGGCCCGCTAAAAACCGAGGGGCAAGTCGTCTCCCCCCAGGCGAGAAGCAGCTTCCTGGCCTCGACTTCCCCCTTCATAAACAGCGCGATCTCTTTCTCAGTCTTGCCGGGTCTGATGAACCGGGCGACCTCTGCAAAGATAGCCTGTGTTTGCTGTATCGCTTCTTTGATCGAGCGGATCTCAGAGGTTGACTTCCGCTCCCGGAGCGCCGAGACGATCTTTTCGGCCGAGACCAGCCGGCCGCCCAGGCCGACTTCTTCCAGGAGGTCCTGGAGGGTCAAAAACATACCGTGGGTCAATCCATCGCAGATCTCGCTCCCTTGGGAATAGTTGACGGCGATCGTCCTCGGGCTGAGCTTCTTCAGAGTGTTCTGAAAAGCCTCCTTGATCCCGGTCACGTATCCCTCGACTTCAGAATAAGCTCCGGTCTCGGCGATCGCTTTCTGGTCGTAGAGACCGACTATGGCCTGGGCGCGTCCGTCTCCGCTGATGATGAAGGCCGAGTGCCAGGTGACATCGCCGGGCGCCAGAAAGGGCAAGGTCGGGTCGCCGTTGATCTGGCTCTCGCGGGTGAAGGTGATCCAGCAGTCGATTCCAAATTCCTTGAGAAGCCCGACGGCCTGTTTCACTTTTTCTTGAATCAACATGTCTCCGCTCCTTTTCGATCAGGCTGAAAACCGTTTCAGTTTTTTCATGGACGCAAGGACGAGGACGGCGGAAACCGCCAGAAGTCCGGTGAGGAGAAGAAAATACTGATGATGGGCAAAACGGCTGTAATATTTCCCCATCAGGCCGGAGCCGTAACTCCCGGCCGCGGTGGCCGCGAACCAGCCGCCCATCATCACTCCGGCGAACCGCGGCGGGGCCACTTTGGAGACAAACGACTGGCCCATCGGCGAGATCAGGATCTCCGAAATGGTGACGAAGAAATACGTCGAGATCAGCCAGGCTGGGGACATGATGTTCAGGTCCCTGTTTCCCCCGGACAGTGAGGCCGCGACCATGATGATCATCGCCAGGCTCATGATCAGCATCCCGATGAAGATTTTGACCGGGGTCGACGGCTCTTTTCCTCTTCGATTGAGCCCGGCAAAAAGAGAGAGGAGCGGCGGAGTCAAGACCAGGATGAAGAAGGGATCGAAAAACTGGTAGGTTTCCGGCCTGAGGAATTTGAAGATCCTGGTGGAGCGCTCGGCGAAAAGTGTCAGGGCGAAGTAATTTTGGTAGAAGGCGACCCAGAAGAAGATGACGATGATAAACAGGATGACGAGCGTCGCAATCCTCTGCCCTTCCTCCTGACCGGATATCACAGGCTTTGATCCGCCGGTCGTCGCCTCGACGGCTTTCCGGGCGGCGAGCTTATTGTCCGCCTCGACGAGCTGAGGCTTTCCAGACTGGAAAATGATGATCGCGAAGATCAAGCCGACGGAACAAATCCAGAAAGAGATGTTGTAGCTGTGAAAGAAGGCGCTGACGAATGTCGCCAGCAGAGGCGCAATCATGGCCCCGACATTGACTCCCATATAGAAGATGTTGAAGCCCGCATCCTTCAGGGCAACTTTATCGCGGTAGAGATTCCCGACCAGAACAGACATGTTGACCTTGAAGAGGCCCGTTCCGATGGCCACCAGGATCAGGCCGATATAAAACGATGTCAACTGGGACGCGGAGGATAGCGCCAGCCCCACATAGCCCACGGCCATCAGGACCGCGCCCGTCTTAACGGTCCTCAGCTGCCCGAGCACCCGGTCTCCGATCCAGCCGCCGAGCAGAGGAACAAAATAACAGAGCGCTAAGAAGAGTCCGTAATAATCACCCTTGCGCGAATCGGACCAGGCGAGGACCTTGTCCATGTAGAGGACCAGGAGGGCCATCAGCGTGTAGAAACCGAGCCGTTCCCACATCTCGGTCAAGAATATGAACGTCAGCCCCTTGGGATGCTTCTTCATCACGACAGCCGCCGAGCCTCCATGTAAAACCGCTTTTCCCAAGCTTCGCCCATGGAGAAGGTCTTGCGCGGAAGGACGCCATCTAAAATCACGGTCTTGAACAGGTCATTCTTGTTCAGGGCGGGGAGATAGAAACCCACGGCATTGCGCTTGTTCCCGAGCTGGACGACAGATTCCGTGCCGTGGACGTAGTCGATAGCCTTGGCTCCCTTATCTTTCATGAAGACGTCGAGAAAATTCTGGAGCGTCCCGACCGGAAGATTCGCCTCAGGACGCGAAATCTTGACCAGTCCGAACCCCTCTCCGGCGATAACACCGATCGTGTGCGGGCTTCCCTGTTGAGAATCGACCACGGTCCGCATCTCTTGCCCAGAACAGACGTCGGAATAGAGGCTTCTCCCCTTATAAAACGACAGAAGCTCTCCGATTACGTTTCTCCCCGGCGCGAGATCGAAGAGGACCCGGTGGATGGGCTCAAAAATGAGGGCCTCATCGTGGAGGTTGACCAGCTCGACCAGCGCGTGCCGGAGGGGTGAGTCCATGATGGCTCTTTTGTCTAAGGCCTTCTCTTTCGTTTTCTCCCAGATCGTCTTGGCTGTCGCCAGGGAATGGTTGCCATCTCCCATGGCATAGAGGAGCACAGGTGTTCCCGGGGCCAGGCCGTACTTTTTAGCAAATGCTCCGGGGTCGGCGAGGGCCGCCAGACTCCGGACAAGGCGAGCCTCGAGCTCCGGAGAATCCACCCGGAAGCCGCTCAGATGGCCGGAATTCATCATCAAGTCAAAATCGTAGATCTTGGTCAGCCCCGCCTTTTTGCGGCCGAGAGGTCCGATCACGGTATTCTCGGGGTCGTCGATAAGGACCATGATATGCGGGATTTCGAGGGGCGCGCCCTCCCGGATTCTCACTCGAGGCGGGATCCGCTCGAGGATCGTGCCCTCCGTCGCCCGGATCAAGCTCTTGGACCCCTTGCGGAAATCGTATTGCTCCAAATCCAAACAGACCATCAGTCCCTTGCGGGTTCTCGACCCGGTCGTGCGCTCAACATAGACGAATCCTTCGAAGCTCAGGAACAAGCCCTTCTCGACGTAGAGTTTCATGTGATCGCGGATCCGGGCGATCCGCGCATCCTCATCTTTTTCCCCCAGGTAGACCTCCGGATAGATGAGGTTGAGCGCCGACGGCGCGTCGCCCACAAAGGCGGCCACTTTCTCCCAGTAGGCGGGCTCGGAGGTGAACTGGTCGCAGGCGACGACGGCCCACTTGGTGAGATCCAAGCCCTCCCTGGGGAGCTGGATTTCAGGAATTCCGAGGGCGATAGATTCATAAGTCCTCATGTTTTTTCCTTTCCAAATAAACGAGAATGAAGAGAAATGACGGGGAATACAATAAATCAGAAATTGATGATTTTCAAGCCTGAATCTGGGAGACGATCTTCGCGGCGATGTCTGATCCTGAGAGCCGGAACCGATCTTTTATCTCCGGCCTGGGACAAAGTGGTCGGACAGGGTTTTGAGGAAGGCGACGACGGCGTTCTCTTCCTCGTCCGTCAGGCCGAGATTCCCGAGCTCTTCTGTGTTCAGGTTGGTCTTGACTTCGGGCGGCGGAAAATTGCCCGTATCCCGGGCGTTATAGAAGTGAACGACTTCCTTGAGGCTCCGCAGAGCGCCGTTGTGCCCATAGACTTTTACAAAACTTGGATTTGTCCTCAGGTCGACGTTGCGCAGCGTCGGGACCTTGTGCTTCCCGATGTTCTCGTCGGCGTATTTGGCATATCGGGGAACTGAACTCAGATAGCCGCCCAGACCATTGTCAACCCAGTCTTTGCCCTGGGGATTGAACTTTGCCTCCATGGCATAAAAAGGATTCGCGGGATTGCGGGGAATTCCGATGTTGTCGTATGTATAATCGGTGAACACGGGCGGACGGCCGTTCGGCCCGGTCGTCAATACGTGGCACTTCGCACACTTTGCCTTCGTATTGAAGAGCATGAGGCCCTTGATTTCAGCCTCATCGAACCCTAGGCCCATATAGTTCTTCCAGTTGGTCTGGTCAATCGCTTCAACCTTGAGGTTCTTGGCCAAGGCGTTCTTCCAGAAGAAATCGAACTTGGAGTCGAACGGGTTGACCTCCTCGGAGCGCTCGTAGGCCGCGATAGACCGGGAGACGAGTTCGTAAATCTTATCGACATTCTTATCCCAATCGTCGGGCTTGACCTTCCAAACCTGCTCGAAAAGGGAGGCGTATTCGGAGTTTTTGACCTTCGAGACGACCGCCTTCTTATCCGGGTTGTTCTGCTCGAGGGGGTTCAGGAACGGTCCGCCGGCCTGCTCGGCCAGAGGGTCTTTCAGCTCGGAACCCGTTGCCCGCCCGTCCCAGAACATGCCTCCGACGAACTTTCCCTCTTTGTTCAAGGATAAGATCGGGCTATCCCCTGCGTAGGCGGAGGAAGGCGGCTTCCGGTTGCCGAACCGCCCCTTGAGGGCCCCCTCGTAAACACCCCCGATATTCTCGAGGGGACCGGTCCAGCCAGCCTTGGGATCATGGCAGGCGGCGCAGGATTGGCCCGGAGGAGTCGAGAGATTGTTATCGAAGAAAAGCTTCTTCCCCAATTCCTCGACAGGCGTCAGCTTCGCTGCATTCGACGTCCTGATCAAGAGCAGGGCGAGAAGCGAGGCCAGAACGATAAGATGAGCTCTTTTAATCGTCATAATGCACTCCTTCTTTGAAGGATTCTGATTATTTTCATGATAGCGCAGGTGCGCGTATTTTGCCATTCCCGCACTCTGGAATCGCGCTTTGGTATTGATCTTGCGAGTAACGAGAACGGCTCTGGGCCCATCGAAGGATTTTTTTCTGGCGCAGGCTCACTCAGTCGTGGCCTTGGCTCTCTCGTCAAGCGACAGACCGGCCAGCCGCTCAACCATATTCACATCTAATTTCAGTCCCTCCGCCACGCGCCGACCATAATCGGGGTCGGCCTTGTAGAAGAGGGCGGCCTGGCGCAACTGGATGCGCTTCTGCGCTCCTCCCAGATGCTCCACAATGTTGCCGATCAGATGATCCCTGTCCTCATCGGTCATTACCTTACGATACAAAGTGCCGGCCTGTTCGAAATCATCGTTGGGATGACTGTAGGGATGACGAGCTGCCAAGTCGGAAACCTCAAAAGGAGGCTCGCCCGTTGTCGGATCAGGCGCCGGGCCGCCAAAGCTGTTGGGCCAATAGTTGGGTCCGCGGCCACCGTTTCCGTCAAAACGCATGAACCCATCGCGCTGGTAGCTGTTCTCAGGAGCATTCTTGGGCGCATTCACGGGCAACAGGTGATAGTTCGGCCCAAGACGGTGAATATGGGTATCATGGTAAGAGAATAGCCGGGCTTGGAGCATCTTATCCGGTGAAGCCGCGATGCCCGGCACAAGATTCCCCGGACAAAAGGCCGCCTGCTCCACTTCCTCAAAATAATTGAGGGGGTTGCGATTCAAGACAAATTTGCCCACTTTCAGGGGCGGGAAGTCAGCGTGGGGCCAGACCTTGGTGACGTCAAAAATATCCCAGCGGTAGTCCTTGGCCTGCTCGGGCGTCATGATCTGCATCTCGAGCGTCCAGGACGGGTAATCACCGCGCTGTATCGCATCATACAGGTCTCGGGTGGCGTGATCAGGGGCTTCGCCGGACAGGCGGGCCGCTTCCGCCCGGGCCAGGTTCTTGATGCCCTGGTCGGTTTTGAAATGGTATTTCACCCAGAAATCCTCGCCCTTGGCGTTGTACCACTTGAAGGTATGGCTGCTGAATCCGTTCATATGGCGATAGGTGGCTGGAGTGCCCCGGTCGGAGAAGAGTATCGTGACCTGGTGTATTGATTCCGGAGTCAGCGAGAGAAAATCCCAAAACATGTCAGGGTCCTTACAATTGTGGCCCGGATGGCGCTTTTGGGTGTGGATGAAATCAGGGAACTTCAGAGGATCGCGGATGAAGAAAACCGGCGTGTTGTTGCCAACAAGGTCGTAGTTGCCTTCTTCGGTGTAGAATTTCATGGCGAATCCACGAGGGTCTCGCGCCGCATCGGCCGATCCCCTTTCACCTCCCACCGTAGAGAACCGGACAAACACTTCGGTCCGCTGGCCGATTTTGGAAAGAAACTTGGCTCTGGTGTATTTGGTGATGTCTGCGGTGACCTCGAAATAACCACCCGCGCCCGCCCCTTTGGCGTGGACCACACGTTCGGGAATTCGCTCCCGGTCGAAGTGACCCAGCTTTTCCAAAAGATGAACGTCCTGCATGAGGACCGGCCCGCGCTTGCCGGCGGTGAGGCTGTTCTGGTCGTCAGGAACAGGAATGCCGAAGGCCGTCGTTAGAGTCTTTTTTTTCGTTGTCATTCAATTTCTCCTATTTTTCTATTTGTTTTTTCTTATTCTGACACGCTGAACAGAGACCAAAAAAATCAAGCCGGTGGCTCGTGATGCGGAATCCGGTCTTTCTTGATATTTCCCGGGATAGCCTGGCCATAGCTTTATATTCCGGATCAACGATCCGGCCGCAACCGGAGCAGATGACATGAGGATGGGGATGAGGATTGTAACCGTCATATCGGCTGCTCTTGTTTCCAAAGCCGAGTTCCAGGACCTCTCCCATGGACTTAAGCAGGCCCACATTCTTGTAGACCGTGGCTGGGCTCGTCGTGGAGAAATCGGCTTTGATCATGGCACGAATCTGGGCCACACTCGGATGTTCCCTGCTCTGAGCCAGTATCTTCAAGATGGCCAAGCGCTGAGGGGAGAGGCGGTAGCCCTTCTTCCTCAGGGATTGGATGATTTGCCCAAGTCGTCCTTTTTTAGCGGCCACTGGTTTCACTTCTTATGATCCATCACCCCAACCGGGAGCCTTCCAAA
>CAVYOD010000021.1:0-59276 GCA_963770045.1 Candidatus Aminicenantota bacterium
GCAAAAGCATTCAGTTTGGGGACAATGAGCTCTCGAAAAGGGGAAACAGCTCCTTCCAAGGAACCGAGTTTCTTTGTCCGCACATTCCTCATGAAGCTCAGGAAACGGCGGATCATCGAAACTCTAGCTGCCTTCATCGCTGGCGGATGGCTGCTCATCGAAGTTGTCGAGCGGCTCCTGGTGGCTCGTATCGATTGCCAGATAAGATTATAGATATTACCGTTGTGTCTATAATTGGAGTCCTCGCCTGTACCATAATCTGGCTGTGGTTTAGAGGCACAGAAAAGAATCCAGGAAATCAACGCAAGAAAGGGGGAAATCATGACCGATGCAAAGAGAACTCGGAATCCGTTCATCGCCGCCCTCCTGTCCTTGTTCGCTTCCGGGCTCGGACAGATCTATAACGGGACAGGCGCCCTGGGACTCGTATTCTTACTCATTTCCATCGCGCTGCCTTTTCTTTGGGCGGTATTAAGCTGGCCGCGCCGTTTTATCGGGCTTGTTGCGCTGGTCATCGTGACGACCGTTTTCTGGTTGTTCGTTATCGTCCACGCTTTCATCCAGGCGCGTCGGATAAGGGAGACCGAGCTTAAGAAATACCAAAAACTCGGCGTCTATGCGTTCTTTGTCATTCTTTCTATCGGCTTGACGATTTTCGTTCCCGCAAAGACATGGATAAGCTTTCTAGGCATCTCTCCATTCAAGTTTGCTACGGCCTCCATGATGCCGACTGTTCATAAGGACGATTTCCTGATGATAGACCCGAGAGCTTTTGACAACGGGGCGCCTCAGCGCGGGGATTTGATCGTTTTTGTTTATCCTCGAGATCCCTCGAAGCGATTTCTCATGCGTGTTATCACCATCGAGGGCGAAACGGTCGAAATCAAGAACAAACAAGTCTTTATCGACGGCCAACCTCTCCAGGAATCCTACAAGGTCCACGAGGATAGCGCCATGGACAACAGCCGGGACAACTTCGGCCCGCTAAGAATCCCCGCCGGCCATTGTTTCGTCCTCGGAGATAATCGCGACAACAGCAATGACAGCCGGTTCTGGGGAGCTCTTCCTCTCGCCAACGTCAAAGGCCAAGCGCTCTATGTTTACTGGGCAAAAGATAAAAAGAGAATCGGCCTGGCACTGAAATAGGCCGCGAGAACATCAGATGATCTCATTGATCCTTGACTTCTTGGGCGACCTGCCCGGTCTCTTGCCCTGGTTCAACAGGAAAAGGGATCGCCGCAAGGAGTGGACGGGGACCGTCGAGGCGAAGAAGACCTGGACCCTCTCCAAGCACGCCTATCTTGTGATTTTCCGGACGGACGATGGGCAGAGAAAAAAATTGCGCTTGGACAGGAAAGAAGATTTTGACCTCTACGAGGAAGGCCGAAGATACGCCAAGAAAGCGGGCGATGACCTGCCGGACACCAAGCCGAAGCCGTGAACCTCATCCTTGAAAAATGGTCCGCCGATAATGTGAGTTTTTTGACAGTTGAGGTGCTCCCCCGATTTGGCCCATTGTTTCGCATGGGATGAGGTCCTAAAAAAGGGACCTAAGAGTGGCACAAATGTAGCACAATTGGGATTTTGCAGAGCCGCATTATTAGATTTATCAAGTAGATAGCTCGGGATACCGTTGGACTCTTAATCCGCGGGTTGTAGGTTCGAGTCCTACACGGGTCACTCCCATTTTTCCCCTGTTTCACCAGATGAATCAGGGAATTGGCTTGATTTACGGGGTCGCGGCGCTTTCCCCCAGGCCTCGAAATCGGTGACGAATTGTCCTAGAGTCCCTTCGCCACCGTTACGGTTTCGCCGATAGCGGGTAAGGGGAATTCTATGAGGCGCCTGTTCTTCCAGTACAGCCAGCGCAGTCGCGGATCCTCCAAGTGGACGTTAAATCGGTAGGAGACCTCGAGCGGCCGGCCATCGCTCGTCAGGGCCCGGATCTCGGCGATGAAGTCAGGCCGCTCAAAGCGCTGGCCGATCGTGAAATGCTGATTGGGACTGACCAGCAAGCGGTCCAGTGTCCGCGAGAAAAACCCGCCCTCGGCCGTGACCACAAGCGTTTGGGCGTCGGTACGGCACACCTGGTTCAAGGCAAACACCGAAGAAAGCTGGGCCATGCGGCGCGGCGCAGGTGCATTGCCTGTGGCCGTCCGGATGACGTGCGTATAGGTGACAAAGAACTCGTTCCCATTGACGAAGACGAATGTTTGTTGGGCGACCTCAGGGCCTCGGGGCGCCGGGCGCTCTCCCGCTGAGAAGAAAGTTCCGAATATAGGCAATGCCTCGGTACGGATGATCAGTAAAGAGGCGGCCAGGGGAACATGAAGGATGAGCAGCAACTGCGCCACGCGGCGTCTCCATCAGGGTCGAACCTTTTCCCACGGCCAGACGCCGCAGGACTCGAAGAGCGCCCCTATCAAGCCAAAAGCGCCCAGACCCGCGAATAGAAGCAGCCGATCCATCGGAAACGCCACACAAAGGGGAACCAGGGAGAAAACCATCCCGAGTGCCCAAAAGCGGGCCATTGCATCTCGCCGAAGCAGGTTCATAGCAACCAGCAGACCGAGGCAGCCAGAAGTGTAACGACGATCTCCGCCGCGATCTGTGTATGGCGCGGAAGGGCGATCCACACGTCCACGGGAGCTTGCAGCCACTGGGCGGTGAGGAGCAGAGGCAAGCGCTCGGCAAGGGCGCCGAAGCGCAGAGGCTGCTGAACAGGATCCGGTATAGGGAGGAACCGCGCACGCCATAGCCAAGGAGATCGTAGACCAGGCGCCAGCACACTATGATCAAGGTGTAGGGGGCAAGCGGAAGGAGACGATTGAGCCATGAACCTTCTTCGCGCAGCAGCTGCCAGGCCACGACGTAGGCGGCAGCACCAAGCATCGCCTCACCACACCCTAGACCCAAGGCGAACAAGACCAGGGCGAATATCAGATATCGCGGCGCGCGGGTGCGAGACCAAATCACGTGCACGTGCAGCATGCCTACACCGAACAGGAGACAGAGTAGAGCATTGCGATTGGCTACCCACCCCGCGACCATCGAATGAGCATCCTCGACGGCGAAGAGCAGCGCGGCCATGCCCGCCACAGCGGCGGAAACATGAAGCCTGCGGTAGAGAGAGGCAACGAGCCATACGCCGAGCGCGAACCACAACAAGCTATGGAGATGCTGGAGGGCCGGAGCGTTGGGCCACAGCACATAATCGAGGATATGCGTGAGCGCCGTGAAAGGCCGGGCCAACGATATGTTGATACTCTGGATCTGTCCACCAAGAGCAGGAGGCCGCTATCCGTCAACCCACGCCCACGCCTTGTCGGTGCGAAGGAAGAGATCCCGGACCGGATTGGAGGCGACCCCATTCCCCGAGGCGCAAGAGAATCATCCGGTGGAAGTAGTCGTCTCCCACCAAGCCGACGCGCAAGGCTGGCAGCATCAGCACGAAGACCAGCATTGCGGCGAACATCGGCGCGCGCCGGTGCTCCAGCACGCTGCGGACGCAATTCGCAAATCCACGCGATTGCATAGTTAGCATTGGTATGGCAATTTTCCCCCCGCCATCGAGCGGAATGCTAAATCAAAACGTGCAAGGCTGTCAAGCCAAGCTGAGAAAGTCGTGAAGTGGGCTATGAATTTGTTATAATACAGCTGGAAAGGGCTTCCGCACATGGATAAAACCTTTGATCTGGCCATCGCCGCCGATTGGGAATACGACCGGGATTTCATCAGCTTACTCGAAGATGCGGCCCTCCAAGAAGGCCTGACCTGCCATGTCGTCTGGCCTGAAAAACTCACCGAGACCATCCAAAAAGCCTCCTCGGGAGAGATAAAATTCCGCTTCTTGTTTGACCGGGCTTCAACCTCGTCGCCTGAATTTCTGGTGTTGCAGAAATTGGTCGGGGACAAAGGCGCGGAGGTTTTGGAACCCATCGAAAAAGTCCGCTGGGCCTCGGACAAGGCGACCATGCATCTGGAATTCATCGCCCACGGACTGCACACACCCAACACGATCATCCTTCCTCCTCTCTCCTCCGGCGAGCCTTTTAACCTCGCGCCTAAAGACTTATCCCTCCTGGGGATTCCCTTCATTATCAAGCCCGCCAACACCACCGGTGGAAGCCTGGGAGTTGTCGACGGCGCCCTGTCTCTCGAGGATGTCTGGCGAGCCCGCCAAGTCTATCCCATGGACAAGTACTTGCTCCAGGAAAAGGTCAGGCCTTGCGAGAAGGAAGGGAGGAGATTCTGGTTCCGCGGATTCTATATCCTGGGGGATGTCCTCGCCGCTTGGTGGGATGACCAGACCCACGTCTATTCCGAGCTGAGGCCGGATGAAATCGAGCGTTACCACCTCCAGGGGCTGTTTCCCACCGTCGGAAAGATCGGCCAGGTCTGCAAGCTTCGCTTTTTCTCGACGGAGATTGTCCTGACGGCGGATGAAAAATTCCTTTGTGTCGACTACGTCAATGAGCCCTGCGACATGCGCCTCCAGTCCCGGCATTTTGACGGGGTGCCTGACGCGGTTGTCAGACGGGTCGCCGTCCGGGTCGCGGAGCACGTCAGAAAATCGCTTTCGCCCAGCCCTCTTCCCGTCTTTTGACTTTCCATTTCTCTTTTGTTATAAGGGCTAGGCGAGGGTAAGGAAATGAATATCCGGGGATTTCTGGCCGTCCTTGTCTTGGTGGTCGTCATCGTCTATGCGCTCTTTTTTGTTAAAACGGGCCAAAAGAGCAGGATCCAGGAAGACGTAAACGTCCTCAGCCGGGTGAACACCAAGCTGACAAACACGATCATGACCACTCTGGCGAGGGAGATCGAGTCGTTTACGGCAGGCGAGGGAAGCGTGCCGGCTAATATTCAGGAGTTCCTCCAGAAGCATCCTGTCACCACGGGACTCTTCGATGCCTGGGGAACCGAGATCAAGTACGAGCGGACATCGGACGAACATTTTAGGTTGACTTCGGCCGGAAGAGACAGAAAATATGGAACGGCGGACGACATCGTCCGCGAATTTTGAAAGGCCATTTGGGCAATTCTGCAGACGAATCCGAGGGATGAGTTCGGACAAATGCGGAGGACGTGATGAAGAAACAGGTGCTCTCCAAGGTTAAGAATCTCTCCAAATTGCCCCCCGAAGAATACCGCAAATCCACCCGCAAGCCCTTTGAATGGTGGGGGCCTTCTCCTGACGCTGCGAGGCAGGCGATGGTCTCCAAGCCCAAAGACCTCCATGACAAGAGGATGACCTTGAAAGAGGCGGTCGGAAAGTTCGTCCGTGACGGAATCAACATCGGGATCGGAGGGTTTGTTAACAGTCGGGTCCCGGTGGCCATCGTGCATGAGATCATCCGCCACGGCGCCCGCGACCTGACCCTGTCTTTCCAGTCGAACTCCATCTGCCCGGAGCTTCTGGCCGGGGCGATGATCCTCGACCCCGACCGGGTCTCGATCCGCCGGGTCGAGCTGGCCTGGTGGGGCTACGAGGTCATCGGCCTCGCTCCCCTCCTGCGTCATCTCACCTCTCACGGTCTCCTGGAACTTGATGATTATACGAACTACGGGATGGCCGCGAGGTTTAAAGCCGGAGCGATGGGCGTGCCCTTCTTGCCGACCCGAGATCATGGCGGCTCGGACATGGAGCTGGTCAATCGGGGAACGATGATCGAATGCCCGTTTAGCGGCAAGAACGTCTACCTCGTGCCGGCTTGCCACCCCGACGTCGGAATCGTCCACGTAACCGCCGCGGACGCATTCGGGAATTGCCGAATATTCGGCCCCCAGTGCACCTGTCCCGAGATCGCCGCAGCGGCCGTAGACACGATCGTCACCACCGAGGAAATTATTCCCGGCGAAAGCATCCGGAATTACCCCAATCTGACCGAGATCGCCTATCCGGTCGTGGACGCGGTTGTCCATCAGCCCTACGGGGCCCTCCCGGGCGCCTGCTACGGCCGGTACTGGTTCGACATGGTTCATCTCAAAAAGTTCCGGGAGATCGGCGACGAATTTTGCAGGACCGGGAACAAAGAAGGATTGAAAAAATACTACGACGAATACATCTTTGGCTGTGCGGGCTTTGATGATTTTCTGGAAAAGATAACTCCTCGCCGGCTGGAAGAGCTCAGGGCCTTGGATGGAAGGCAACCCGTTATCCTGGACTGAGATGCAGGATCAAGATCGAGAAAGGGAGAGGAGAGCATGCCTGACTATTCTGCTTTTGAGATGATCGCCTACACCGGGGCACGGGTGCTGGAGGATAAAAAAATCGTCTTCGTCGGAACCGGCCTGCCGATCATAGCCGCCATGTTCGCCCAGCTGACCCACGCGCCGGATCTGGGATTGATCTTTGAAGCCGGTTCGCTCGCCGCCATTCTGGAAATGGGCATGCCGCTTTCGGTCGGGGACACGAGAGCCTGTCGCAAGGCCTGCTACCTCAAGGGTTTGAGCGCTGTCTTCGAGCTCACCCAGCGCGGCTGCGTTGATTACGCTTTCATCGGAGGCGCCCAGATCGATATGTACGGCAATGTCTGTTCGACCTTTGAAGGGGGGAGTTATCATCGTCCGAAGACCAGGTTCCCGGGCAGCGGGGGGGCCGGGGCCATGGCTGCAAACTGTGATAAGACAATCGTCATCATGGCTCTCGAACGGCGGAGGTTCGTCAACAAGATCGAGTTCCTGACGAGTGTCGGCTACGGCGACGGTTCGCCGGACTATCGAGAAAAGGCCGGGGTTATGGGCTCGGGGCCCTACCGGGTGATCACCAACCAGGCCCTCTTTGGCTTTGATGCTCAGACCCGTCGGATGGTGCTTCTCGAGGTGCTTCCGGGGAAAAAGCCCTCTGATATCCAAGAGTTGGTCGAGTTCGAGCTCATGCTCTCACCCGGATTAAAAAGCATGGCCGAGCCTGACGCCGGGGACTTGAAGATCCTGCGTGAAGCCTGTGATCCTGAAGGCTACTTCCTGAAGCGGAAGGTCCGATAAGGAAAGTGTTCGGAAGAGGGGATTTGGCAGACAGATAATTTTTTATTCTTCCCGGGGGTTCAGACCGAGCGCTCGCGCATACTGATTGATGAGGCTGAGGACATCGGTCCTTTCGGGGAGAGAGTCATAGCTTTCTTCTTCCAGGGCTTTGAGCAAGGGGATGCTGAGTCTTGTCGCTTGGGCCACAGCCTCCAGGGATAATCCTCTGTTTTCCCTGACGCCCTTGAGATATTCTCCCCGGTAGAGGGTCGGCTGATCGGGGTCAGGAGGTTCCTAGCGGTTTTCCTTCGTCCTTCAATCTCCTTCAGTTTTTGCGAGAAGAGGACCTTCTTCAGTCTTTTCCAGAGCCCCTTTTTTTCGTGGGCGCAGCCAATCTCGAGCCTTTGAACAGATTTTCGGAACCGGGCCCTGGGCACATAGGCCGGCTGCTCTTTGGAAAGCACTTCGTTATACTCTTTCCTTTTGTCTTCGTACCGCAGAGTCTGGTAGGCTTCTTCGATCTTCGTCAGGATAAGACCGCGGTCCTCCCCGGGGACCAGACCGTAGGATGCCAGCGAGTCCGGACGGTACGCGGCGATTCCGAGGAGGTAGGCTCGCTCGATCTCTTCTTGAGAAGCATTTCGCTCCAGGTTGAGGAGCTCATAATAATCCATCTCCTCGATCTTCTTGATGGTCATGTCCGTCTCTTCTCCTATGCCTAAACCTGGGCGTCGCGGGCGATCAACTTTTCCGTTATGCCCTTTATAGCATGGGAAGCGGGGGCATCCGGGAATTTGATGAGGAACGGTTCAAACTTCTTCAGGCACCAGTGAACTCGGTCATCAAAGGGCACGATTCCCAAAAAATCCAGGTCGACGATGAGGTATTTGCGCACCACCTCGGCGATGGACTGACCCAGGATGAGGTCTTTGTCATCTCTCGCTTTGTTCATGATCAGGCAGGGCCTGAATTTTTTGATCGCCCGGTAAAGGAGCTGGGCGTTGTTTTTATCTTCAGAGATAATGGTGTTGAAGAAACTGTAGATCGATTGGGAACTGTCCTCCATCTGCCTGGCGATTTGTTTCACCACATCTTGGATCCGGTAATAATCCATGTAGAGCTTCAGAAGCCTGACGATGCAGGACTTCAGGAAATAATAGGTGTTTTCGATCGAGGTCGGCTCCGGCGTCACGACCAGGATTCCGGGGTTGGCCACGAGAAAAAAATCAAGGGAGTTGAAGGAGCTCCCGGTCCCGATATCCAGGATGACCCGTCTGACGTCGAGCGCCTTGATCTGCCGTATCATTTTCATTTTTTTGTAATGATTGAGGTTGGCGATGAAGAGAAGGTTCTCCGTCCCCTTGATCAGTTTGAGCCCCGGATAGGGTGTCGCGACAGCGGCTCCCGCCAGATCGCTGACCTTCTTTTGGACAAAATCGGCTAGGTCGGTCTTGGCCTCACGGACAGCCAGGAACGTGTGCTGGTTGGGCCCCCCCAAGTCCGCATCGATGACCATCACATCGCCTTCTCGGGCCGCCAAATCCAGGGCCAGGCTGGAACAGACAAAGCTCTTTCCCGTGCCGCCTTTTCCGCCGCCCACGGCCCAGACTGTTTTCTTGACCATTTTTGAATGGCATAGATTATCAGAAATAAATTGGGGGCACAAGCAGATTTTCCTGCTTGTATTTTTCTGCCGTTTCTGCTATGTTAATTAAATAATTGCAAGAATTTAGGTCGAGGAGAGCGAGTTTTTGAAAACCTTTGGCAATGTCGATAGCAAGTTTAGATTTGTCATTCTGGCATCCAAAAGAGCCAAGCAACTCTTGAAGGGAGCAAAGCCCAAAATCAAAGGCAGGTCCAAGAATCCGATCCGAATCGCCCAGACCGAGCTCAGGATGGGTCTGATTGATTACGAAATCATTCCGGCCAAAAGAGAGGAAGCCGCTTTGACAGAAGAGCAGGTCTTTTTGGGCGACGAGCTTCGGGGCGAGATGGACGGAGGCGGCGGGGACATCTCAGATAAAGAGGACCCAGGGGGATACGAGGAATCGGAAGAAGAGGCGGGCGAAGGGTCCGAAGAGTCTTCCGAAGAATCCGAAGAAGGATCGGAGCAGGATTCGGGAGAAGACAAGGACTAGGCCTCTTTCCCCCGGGCTTCCTGGATCAGCTGAACGTAATCTCTTTTGATGAGTTCTTTTCTGGGGATCCCAACCGACTTGGCAAACCTGATGATGTCGTGGCGCGGGCCTTCCAGTTCCAGATAATTCCCGATCTCGAGCTCATCCAGGCAAATTTTCAGGGGCCCCTTGCGAAACACAGTCCGATGTTTTTGATAAGCAAAGGTCGGATGGAGCCCGAGTGAATCGAGGATTTTTCTGAGTTCTCTGGCGCTTTTGACCTCCGTCTCGAACTCCTCGCGAACCTTGAAGGTCCTTGATTTTTGGGGCCTGCCCTTGAAGGTCAAATAAGCCTTTTTCCCCATGGTCCGGACCCTCAGAGCCCGCCCATCTTTGAAGAGGACCCGGCCGGGAAAATCATATAGCCCGTTTTCCTCGAAATATCGTTCCCGGTGGAGATGGGCTCCCAGCTCAAGAATCTTTTTGCGGAGCGCGGCCGGGTCAGAAATGCGGACCTTGGCTTCCGTTTCCACCATCACCTGTTTCTCTTCACCACGAACTCGGCGAGCGAGGTGAGAGTCTCACGGTGGGGCGAATCGGGGAACCGGGTGATGATCTCCTGCGACTTCAGCGAAAATTCCTCGGCCTTATGATGAGCGTATTCCAGGGCTCCGTTGGCTCTGACGATGTCCAGGATAATTTCCCGCTCCGTCCGGTCCAACTCCCTTCTCTTGAGAATGCCGGCGAGGCGCTGCCTTTCGGCCCGGTTGGCGCGGCTGAGAGAGCTGATCAACGGGAGGGTGATCCGGCCTTCGCTCAAATCCGAGAGGATCGGCTTGCCCAGAATTTTTTCGTCCCCGGTGAAGTCGAGAAGGTCATCGATGATCTGGAAAGCAAGTCCAAGGTTCGTCCCGTAATCGATCAGCGATTTTGCTTCTTCGGCCGACGCCTTACCCAGGATGCCGCCGATTTCGCAGGAGGCGGAAAAGAGTGAAGCCGTTTTTTTGTCGATGATCTCCAGATACTGAGGTTCGGTGATCTCCAGGTTGCCGCTCAGATAGTATTCGGTGAGCTCGCCCTCGATCATCGAGGTCGTAACATCGGTCAGGATCATGTTGACTTTCTCGTAGTTAGCCCGGAGGGAAAGGCCGATCGATTTGATGTACAGGTAATCGCCCAGAAGCACCGTGATGTTCGGACCCCAGCGTTCGTGGACGGTTTGGTCGCCCCGTCTCCGGTCGGAGTTGTCGATGATATCGTCATGGATCAAACTGGCCGTGTGAATCAGCTCGACCAGGGCGGACATAAAGATGTGGTCACTCCCCTCATAATCAAAGAGCTTCGAGCAGAGGATGACCAGGGCCGGCCTCAAGCGTTTTCCCGATTTCTGGAAAAGGTAAGTGCCGATCTCGGCGATCAGTTGGTTGGAGGATGAAGAGGCATAGGATCTCAGCCTCTTTTCGACCAGGTCGAGATCGGACTGGATGTTCCCGTACAGGTCTTTGAGCTGAGGGGCGGGTTTTGTTTTGAGTTTGTCGCGAGGGGATACCGAGGACGTCATCGGTAGTTGGTGAACTGCATGTTGATGCCCAGGTCTTGAGACCTCAGGTAGGCGATCACCTCCTGGAGGACATCTTTCTTGGGGGATGAGATCCTGACCTGGTCGCCTTGGATGGCGGCCTGGGCCTTGAACTTGTTTTGCTTGACAAGCTTGACGATCTCTCTTGCCTTCTCGGTCGGGATGCCAACCTGAAAATTGACCTCCTGCTTGACGGTTTTGTTGGGCCCTTCCTGCATTTTTTGATAGCTGATGGCCTTGAGGGGGATGTGACGCTTGGCCATCTTTTGCTCCAGGACCTCCCTGAGCGACCTCAATCTGTAGTCATCATCGGCGATCAGAGTCAGGGCCTCCTTCTCTTGGATGATATCGGCCCGGCTGTGTTTGAAGTCGAACCTGTTTCGAATCTCTTTCAGCGCGACCTGGACGGCGTTGGCCACTTCCTGGAAATCAACTTTGGAGACGATGTCAAAGGAAAAATCTTGAGCCATGGCGCAGGTATCTTAACATTGAAAGCCCTTTTTTTCAAACAAAAAGCGACCGAAAATTGCGGCCCGTGGCTTCGGCCAGCTCCTCGAGAGTGAGGCTCTTGAGCTCGGCCAGGGCCTTGGCCGTCTCGATGACAAAGGCCGGTTCGTTTCTCTTGCCGCTTCCGCGATGGGGGACCGGGGCAAGGTAAGGGGAATCCGTTTCCACCAGGAGTCTATCGAGGGGGATTTTTTTCGCCGCCTCCCGCAGGGTCTGGGCTTTGGGGAAAGTCAGGATCCCGGAGAAGGAGACAAGAAAACCAAGTTCGATCATCCGGCCGGCCACTTCCCAGGTTTCGGTAAAACAGTGGAGGACTCCGCCGCGCGGAAGCCGTATTTCCTCGACAGCCGCAATCACGTCGGGGCCGGCATCCCGGCTGTGGATAATGACGGGGAGGTTCAACTCGCGGGCCTGACCCAGTTGAAAACGAAAGGCCATCTTCTGCTCCTCGGGCGAAGAAAAATGATAATGAAAATCTAGACCGATCTCTCCCAGGGCCCTGATTTTTTTCTCGGCGGCGAGTTCCCTGAGCTTTGAGCCGTGGTCCGGCTTGAAGAGCCGGGCTTGATGTGGATGGATCCCGGCCGCGGCGATGAAGGTGGGATATTTCTCGACCAGGGCGAGGGTTGTCTCGATGCTTCGCGAATCGGTGATGTCTGCCGGACAAAGGATGGTCCGTACCCCCGCACCAAAGGCCCGGCTGACGACTTCATCCCGGTCTTTGTCAAACTCCTCCATATCCAGATGAGCGTGGGAGTCGACGAGTTCGATAGTCGCATTCATGGGTCGCCGTGTTGCCGCCTTTCTCGGGCCCTGTGTCTTGATTAGCTTTGTGCCCGCGTCCTCTCAAGAAATCTGATGAACCTGAAATCTCCATGAACCCGCGGACCATAAAGTCCTCAACGGGCAAAATATGATGACTTCACATTTGCGAGTGAACAATGACAGTGACCAGTGAATATTGACTGGCGTTCAGTGCCCAGTGGCTAGTGACAAGTGACTAGTGACTATTTCCGCGCTATTGCGCCATTTTGACTTTGAGTTGCCTAATCGGCAGGGCGCCGTAGCTCAGAATCTTCTGGAGGAATTCTTTCTGGCTAAAGGCTGTTCCCTTGAGCTTCTGGTAATCCTTCATCAAATCCAGGATTTCCTGATAGCCGATGTAAGTGAGAGACATCTCACCCGGGTTCAGGACGATCTGGTCCCAGCGTCGCTCGGCCTCGGCCTGGGTCATGAAACCGCTGCGCATCATGTACCCGGTGACCTGTTCTTTGGTATAGGTGCCTTCGTGGACGTTGATATCCATCTGGAAGTCGATAACGTTCTTGAGGAGGAGTTTGAGCTGGTTGAGGTGCATCCTGAGGTCGTAATTGGCATAGCCCGCATAGACGAGCATTTCCTCAACGGGGACCGACCATCCGCTGAGGACCGCCTGGTTGGCGCACATCCTTTTTATGACCGAAGGATCTTTTCGGGTGAAGAAGAGAGGAATGAAGCTCCCGGGGTAAATCCTTTGAACCGTCATGAAGTCAATGTAGGAGTTATTGTGCTCTTGGAGAAAGCCAGTCACCTGTTCAGGGGACCAATCGGAGGGAATCTCGCGGACGCCGAGCGTATAGGATCCCGACGTCTCCCAGGCGCCGGGCGCAGTCAGGCTGAATAAAAGAGTTCCTGGCATGTAGGCGGGCATGGGCTCGATTTGGAGGTTTTCATCGGGGAGATCAAGCAGCTTGGCCTGTTGAATGAAGGCCTTTATGTTGCCCGCGGCCTGGCTGATCCGGTTGGCGAGCTCACTCTTGCCGACGTGGTCCGCCTGGATCTTGTCCAGCACGCCCTGGATGACTGCGGTGAGGGCCTGGTCCTTTCCCTTTTGCGCGGCCAGCTGATCCGGGTTGATATCCGGGTACATGACTTTGTAGTAGGGGAGGCAGATCATGCCCATGGCGTTTCGGATGTTGGTGGCGTCGGCCTTGGAGCGTGGAACGATTTCCTCGAGAATCGGCAGAACTCCCTGCGCCGTCATGCCCATGAGTTTCTTGTGGAGATCCGGTCCGAGCCGAAAGTTCCCGGTTGACTTGGGAAGCAGGTCATTCTGGAGGTATTTCTGATAATCCTCGAGAGCGGCGACGACCGGGCCGAGCTGGGTCTGCAGTCCGGGAGCCGAGCCGGCCTTGGCGGGCACTTCTGTTTTATAGAAATCGATGATAGCCGGCATCTGCTTGAGGGCGGCCTGGGTGTACTCCTGGGGCGGGGTTTTTAGGTTGTCCTTGGCCTTCTTGATCAGTCCCGGCAGGAGTTTGGCCCGCGCGGCGAGGGCCGGCGAACCCGGAGACTTGAGGATCAGGCTGCGGATGGAATTGACGAAGATGTCGTTGTAATAGAGAGGGTTGTCGAGCAGGAGAACCGCGTTCTCGAGCTTCAAGACCAGAAGGTCGAGAAAATCACGGACCATCTCGTGCTCGACCTGCAAATCGGGCGACATTTTCGTCCGGTCTATTTTGGTGACGAGCTCCTGGATGAAGGCGTCGATGGTCGCCAGGAACTTTTCCGAAGAGCCCTCGCTCAGGTCCTCGAGCCGGTCATTGTACTTGCTGAATCCCTGCATGGTCCCCTGGGTGGGGAAGAATTTGAAGTACGCATCCCACAGCGTATCCCCGAATTTCTTGAATTTAGCGTCTTCCGCATTCTGCTGGGAGAGGAGCAACCCTGCTCCCAACAAGCCGATGCAGACGATGACCAGGGGAATGAAGAATTTTTTCATGAAGTCCTCCTCTTACGCGTGCCTCTTTTTTATCTTCTGACCAACCAAATGTCGGATTGGCCGAGCCTGCGAAAAAATCCTAACACAAAAATCCGGCCCAAAGCAACAAGCCGCCCGTTCACCACCGGATCACGGCCGAAGCCCAGGTATAACCCGAGCCAAACGCCGTCAGGACAACAATGTCCCCGGGCCGGATGCGCCCGTCCCCGATGGCCTCATCCAGACAAATCGGTATCGAGGCCGAGGTCGTATTCCCGTAGCGGTCGATGTTTCGGACCACCTTCTCGACCGGAATCTTCAGGACCCGGGCCACCATCTGGCTGATACGATCATTGGCCTGATGGGGGATCAGCACAGCCAGGTCGTCGATGGTCAGGCCGTTGTGTTTGAGGCCGGCCAGGACCGCTTCGGGCATCCGCTCGACGGCGTTCTTGAAAACGTTGCGGCCGTCCATGTGGGGGAAGAACCTTTTCTGCTCGAAGAATTCGAAGCGGAAGGTCGGTTTGTCTTTGGGGCTCGGTTTTTCCATCCAGAGGTCGGAGACATTCCGGCCGTCCGAGAAAAGATGGGTGGACAGGATGCCCCGGCCGTCCCCGGATTCATTCGGCTCGAGGATGACCGCGCCGCCGCCGTCCCCGAAGAGCACGGACATGTCCCGGCCTTCGTCAGAATAGTCCAGGTTTGTCGATTGCACTTCGGCCGCCACCAACAAGATTTTTTTATACATCCCGGTCTTGATGTATTGTTCGCCCACCGAGAGAGCGTAAATGAACCCGCTGCACTGATCTCGAACGTCCAGGGCGCCGATGTTGGCAAGCCCGAGTTTGGCTTGAACCAGGACCCCGATCCCGGGGAAATAATGGTCGGGGGAAAGGGTTGCGGCGATGATAAAATCGATCTCCGAGCGGTCGATTTTGGCGCTCTCGATGGCCCTCAGAGCCGCCTCGTAGGCCAGGTCGGAGCTTCCCACGCCCGGTTCGACGTGGTGCCGCTCGCAGATCCCCGACCTTTGGCGAATCCACTCATCCGAAGTGTCCATCAGCTTTTCGAGGTCGGCGTTGGTGACGATCCTGGGAGGGACGTAGCGTCCGGTGCCGGTGATGACTGCTCTCGCGTTCATTGAAATGCGACGGAATTATAAATGAACAATCTCGAAAAATAAAGGCATAATTTTCTTGACTCAGAAAAAAAGCGGAGGTACCATCCTGAACGATTGAGTCGCATGAACAGACGATTACGAAAAGTGGTCTGCGTCTTTGGGGGCTTGCTCCTTTTTCCCTCCTCAGCGCGGCTCAGGAAGATGAGCTCCTGAAAGTGGAGAGCTCGATCAACCCGCGGCAGCTTTCCCGGGGACAGGAGGGAAAAATCATTCTCAAGCTGAGCATCAAAGAGGGGATCATCATCAGCCCCCTGCCGGATTTTATCATCGAATTCACCCCTCAGGAGGATATCGTTTTTCCAAAAAACTTTTTCACCGCCTCGGACCTGAACCTGGGAGTCCTGGAAGAGGGGGGAGAAAGCGCCCTGGACCTTTCCAAGCCGGTCGAGATCCCCTTCACCATCAGTCTGCAGGCCAAACGCGGGAGTCATATTCTCGACGGCCGGATCAAGTATTTCGCCCGGTCGAGGGAAGAAGATTGGTGCCTGAAGAGCAGCGCCAAATTCTCGGCCTCATTTTCGACCTGGTCGTCGGTCGCCAAAAAGAAATAGCGGCCCCAAGGCCCTGTCTCTTCAGAGCCATTTGTTCTCTTGATACCAGGCGATCGTTTCTTCGATACCCTTGTCCAGGGAATAGCTGACTTGGAAGGCGAGTCGTTCCTTGGCCTTGCTCGTGTCGGCGACCCATCCTTCCTGCTTCATGTCCAGCACTTTGCTCGGGTTGAATTGGGCGGGTTTCTTTTTGATTCTGGCGACGAGGCCAGAGCACGAAGCCGCAAGAGAGGCGAGGCTGACCGGGACCTTCAAAGAGATAAGCTTTTTCTCCATGACCTTTCCGGCCGCCCTGCCTAAATCTTCAAAGCCGTATGGCGTTGGGTCCCCAATATTGAATATCTCGCCGCTGGCGAGGTCCGCCCGCCCGCAGATATCCAGGGCCCGGACGAGGTCTTTCACATAGCAGAGGCAGGCGAGCCTCTCTTGACCGCCGAGCGAAGTCAAGATTCCCCGCTTCAATGACCTGAAATACTGGAGGAAGTCTTCGTCGCGCGGGCCATAGACCGCCCCGACTCGGACGACCACCACACGGAAGGTCTCCCTGAACTTCAGGGCCTCCTCTTCGCCCGCGCGTTTGCTTTTTCCGTACGGGGATACAGGGTGAGGAAGGTCGTCTTCTCTGAGCGGCCGGCCGTTCAGCGACGGGCCGACGGCTGCCAGGCTGCTCAGATAGACGACTCTGGGATAGGTTTTCTGGGCGTTCAGGGCCGCAAAAAGACTTGCCGTGCCGTTTTGGTTTACAGTATAATAATCCACTGCTCTGACTGCTTTGGTCGATCCGGCCAGATGAAATACCGTGTCCAGGCCGCTCGGCAGGGCGGGTAGGTTGAGCAGATCTCCTTTGAGGACATGGATGGCTAAGCCTTTGAGCCACTTGAGATTATTCGGGTCACGAACGAGGACGAAGAGCTCGATTCCTTTTTGGGACAGAAGAAAATCGACAAGATGGCTTCCGATAAAGCCGGTTCCGCCGGTGACGAGGACTTTCTTCATGGACTTCATTCTATGAGATTCGGCGATTGAGGTCAAACCTCAGAGTCCCGCAAAGAAAGCGCCTTTCGGAGCTTGCCTGAATCCCGGAAGAATCATTCAGGAGGAGAAGATGAACATCTTTGAGAAGTGCTACAATTTCACTCGGGCCGACGAGGCCCAGGCCATGGACATGTATCCCTATTTTACTCCTATTCAGCAGGTTAAAGGGAACCGGGTCTGGGTTCGCAGCAAACCCATGATCATGGTTGGATCGAACAATTATCTCGGCCTCCTCGACCACCCCAAGGTTGTCAAAGCGGCCCACGAGGCCATCGACAAATATGGTGTCGCCACGTGCGGATCCCGGTTTTTGAACGGAACCCTCGACCTCCATGTCCAGATGGAAGAGAGGCTGGCCAAGTTTATGAAAAAGGAAGCGGCCTTGACTTTCAGCACCGGCTTCCAGACCAATCTGGGCATCGTCTCGACCATCGCCGCAAAGGGCGACGCCGTCCTCACCGACCGCATGGTCCACGCCAGCATCGTGGATGCCTGCCGGCTTTCCTTCGCCAACGTCTATAAGTACAAGCACAACGACATGGACGATCTGGAGAGGATCCTTTCCTCTCTCGATCAGAACGTGGGCAAGTTCATCGTCGTGGACGGAGTCTTCAGCATGGAAGGCGACCTGGCCAATCTGCCGGAGATCGTCAGGTTGGCCCGCAAGTACGAAGCCAAGGTCATGTCCGACGAAGCCCACGGCATCGGCGTCCTGGGTAAAAACGGGCGGGGGACTCCGGAACACTTCGGCGTTGAAGACGGGGTGGACCTGGTCATGGGGACGTTCTCCAAGTCCTTTGCTTCCTTGGGAGGATTCGTGGCCGGGGAGAAAAAAGTCATCTCTTACATCAAACACAATTCCCGGCCTCTCATCTTCAGCGCGAGCATCACGCCGGCCTCTGTGGCCACAGTCCTCGCCACTCTGGACATCATCGAAACCGAGCCCGAGCGCCGGGCCCGCCTGTGGCAGATCACAAAAAAAATGAAATCCGGATTCGAGGCCATGGGTTTTGACACCGGGCGCACGCAGACTCCCATCATCCCGGTGGTCATCAAAGACGACGAACGCGCTTTCATGCTCTGGAGGCTCCTGCGGGATGGAGGGATTTTCACCAACCCCGTCATCTATCCGGCCGTTCCCAAGGGAGAATCGATGATCCGGACAAGCTATTCCGCGACCCACTCCGACGAAGAACTGGAGACCGTGCTGGCCAGCTTCCAAAAATGCGGCCGTCTGCTCGGCCTGATTTCCTAGCTCGGATCGGAGTTCAGGCGGGAGGAGCCCTTCGATAAGAAAAAGAACGGAAAAAGGAATGTCTTCAGAATGAAAAGGAATTTCGGAAGAGTTTTATTTGTCCTGCTGGTTTTTTGCCTGGTTCTGGGCACGGCCGTTGGGGCCACGATCATCTTGCCGCTCGAACAGGTTAAGCCCGGGATGAAGGGCATCGGGCGGACGGTTTTCGAGGGAACCAAGATCGAGGAATTTGAGGCTGAAATCCTGGGCGTTCTTCCCAACTTCCAGCCCCACAAAAACCTGATCCTGGCGAGGCTCAAAGGGAGGGGGCTGGAAACGACCGGAGTCATCAGCGGCATGAGCGGCAGCCCCGTCTACATCGACGGGAAGCTCATCGGAGCGATCGCCTACAGTTTCTCGTTCGCCAAAGAGGCTGTCGCCGGGATCACGCCCATCGGCGAGATGCTCTCCATACCGGAGTCCGGAGGAGCCGCCCCGTCTTCTCTTCTGCCCCAGCTCGCTCTTAAGGAGAGGGTCTCTGTGGCTGATCTCCTCGAGGTCGCTAAGACCCTCTGGCCGCAGGGGGATGGTTCGTCCTCGGGGGGGGGATCAAGCGTTCTCTCCGATCGCCGTGCCGCTCGTCTTCAGCGGCTTTTCCGGGCATGCCTTTGAGATGTCCAAGCCCTTCTTCAGCCGTTTGGGCTTTCGTCCGGTTCGGGGCGGAGTCTCGAGTCAGAAGCCCGAAGCCCTAAAACCCCCTGAACTATCCATGCGCGAGGGAGACCCTGTGGGGGTCGACCTCATCACCGGAGATTTGAATTTGTCCGCTGTCGGGACGGTGACCTATGTGGATGGCGCAAAGGTCCTGGCCTTCGGACATCCCTTCTATAATCTGGGGGCGGTGGACTATCCCATGTCCAAGGTGAGCATCGTCACCGTCGTCCCCAGTCTGGAGTCATCCTTTAAGATGGCCACAACCGATGTCGTCGTGGGGCGATTCAGTCAGGATCGTACCTCCGGCGTTCTCGGCGAAGTCGGCAAAACCGCCCAGCTCATTCCGGTCAACCTCAAGCTCGCTGACGCCCAGGGCAAGCCGAAAGAATACAAGATCAAGATTGTCAGGGATAAGATCCTCAGCCCGGCCTGCGTCAATATGGCAGTGTCCTCAATCCTCGCGGGTGAATCCAGGGCCCTGGGAAATCTCTCGCTCGATTTTACGGGGGATGTCTACCTCGATAACGGCCTGAGCGTTCACGTCGAAGATCTCTTTTCTGGCAATTTTGACTCTTCTTTGACCAACCTTTCGGGCCTTATGGCGGCTGTTGTGTACTATCTGACCAACAACGAGTTCAAGGATATCGGGATCCACCGGATCGATCTCGATGTCAAAGCCGCGGAAGAAGCCAGGTTTTCGAGCCTGGAAAAGGTCTGGCTCGATAAGTATGAGGCCTCGCCGGGGGAGCCGATCCAAGTCAAAATCTCCATCCGGACATTCAAAGAGGAGAGCATCTCCCAGGATGTGACGATCGTCACCCCGCATCTTCCGCCCGGGACAGAATTTCAACTCGCGATCGGCGACGCCGCCTCGATGCATCAGATTGAGATGGCCCAGTTCAGGGTCCAGGATTTTGTGCCCCGGAGCCTGAGCCAGCTGATCCGCATCCTGAACAGCCTCCGTAAGAATGACCGGATTTATTTTAAGATTTTGGCGCCCAAGCCGGGCCTCTTTCTCAAGGGAGAGGAGATGCCGAACCTTCCGCCCACGATGAAGTCCATGTTTGCTTCACCCCGGGCCGCCGCCTCGGGTCCGACCGAGCTCAACAAATCCACGCTGTCCGAGTACCAGCTGCCTCTGCCCTATGTCTTCAAGGGACTGGCGATCATTCCAATCAAGGTCAAGAAATAGGAGAACGGGTATGAAGAGACGATTGTTAGGAGGCCTGGCGGGCCTGGTTGTGACGGCCGTTTCTCTCCTGGCAGTTGTTCCCCAGAGATGGGAGCTTCGCAGCCTGGGAGAATTCCTCAAAGGAAAGTTCGATGGAGTATCCGTCTCCTCAGATGGCTGGCTGTCGCTGGCACCCCGGGAAGACAAGATTGCCGGCCCGGCCGAGGAATTCTACCTGTCCCTGCTCGCCGGGCAAGACGGAAGCCTGTACCTTGGGACTGGCCACAGCGGCAAATTGTATAAGATCGACCGAAGCGGCAAATCGGACCTTTATGCCCAGTTCCCCGAGATGGATGTCACCGCCTTGGCCATGGACGAACAGGGAACACTCTATGCCGGGACGTCCCCCAACGGAAAAGTCTATAAGATTTCACAAAAAGGAAAACAGGAGACCTTTTTCGATCCCAGTGAGAAATACGTCTGGGACCTCTTATTTCGAAGCGACGGCAGCTTGCTTATCGCCGTCGGCGAAAATGGGGGAATCTATGAAGTCAGCCGCCAGGGTGAGGGGACTCAGATCCTCAAAGCCGAGGAAAACCACATCCTCTGCCTGCGGCTGGCCGGAAACGGCGATGTCATCGCCGGGAGTGGAGGGGATGGCCTCGTCTACAGACTCGCTAAGGGCGGGAAAGTATCCGTCGTCTTTGAATCTCCCTATGAAGAGGTGAAGAGCCTGGCCCTTGACCGGGAGGGGAATATTTATGCCGCTGCCGGCGGGACATCGACCAAGGCCAAAAAAGAGGAACCTTCGGCGCCCATGAAGACTGACGCCTCCGTCACGATCACGGTCAGCCCGGGAGGGGTAGCTTCCGAGCCGGCCGGAATTTTTGCCGCCTCGGCCAGGGAGCCGAGCGCCCTTTACCGGATCAGCCCCGACGGCCTGGCCAAACGGCTTTGGAACTCCGCGGAGGATCTCATCTACACGCTCATTTGGAACGAGGCAGATAAGAGAGTTGTCTTTGGAACCGGCAACAAGGGACGGATTTACGCGGTCGACCGAGACGAGAAAATATCCCTTCTCTTCCAAGAGGCGTCCGAGCAGGTCTACGAGTTCTTGCCTTCGGAGCAGAAGACTTATATTCTTTCGAACAACCCAGTCCGCCTGGGCGTACTCTATCCCGACCAGCGTTCCAGCGGCGAATACCTGAGCACGGTGCTCGACTCCAAAACCATATCGTCGTGGGGGAAGATCGAATGGTCTGCGGACGTTCAGCCCGGAACCAGCCTTCAGCTCCTGACGCGGAGCGGGAACTCCAATGATCCAAACCAGACCTGGAGCGATTGGTCGCCTCCTTATCAGAAGGGGGAAGAGCAGATCCTGAGCCCTAAGGCCCGTTACCTTCAATTCAAGATCTTGCTGAAGACCCAGACCGGGAAGACCTCGCCGGTTGTTCAGCGAGTGAATCTTTTTTATCTCCAGTCCAACCTCGCTCCGCAGGTCAACCGGATGGAACTCTTGCCCGCCAACGATGTCTATTTGAAACTGCCCGAACAGGACGATGTGATCTGGGGGTTGGAGAAGAGCGTTTCCGAACAGGTCTCGAAAAAGGACGAGAGCAGAGCCTCGATACCCGCCAAGAAAGTTGAGCGCAAGGGTTTCCAGACAGTCATCTGGGACGCAGATGATGACAACGGGGATAGCCTTGTTTACAGCCTCTTGATCAAGAAGGAGGGCGAAACGCAGTGGCGGCCGCTCAGAGATAAGTGGACGGATTCGATCTTCGCGTTCGACACCCAATCTTATCCGGACGGGGTCTATTTCCTGAAGGTTGTCGCTTCCGACCTGCCCTCCAACCCGCCGGGGCTGGAGCTCCAGGCCGAACGTATCAGCAGTCCCCTGGTCATCGACAATTCTCTCCCGGTCGTCAAGAATTTCGTGGCCACGAAGGCCCAGAACACTCTCGAGGTCAGCTTTCAGGCTGAGGACGCATTCTCGTATATCGAGGAAGTCAAAATTCTCATCCGGCCCGACGATTGGCGGGTGGTTTTCCCGGTCGACGGAATCTGCGATTCAAAGCAGGAGAATTTTAAGGTCAGCCTGAAGCTGGGACCGAATCCGGACAACCTGGTGACCGTGACCGTCAAGGACAGCCACGGCAACGTCGGGGTCTTCCGCCAGCAAATCTGAGATTAGTGACCTGCTCACTTTTTATTTCGCCTTGACTCGTTCCAAATATTTGTCTTCGCGCGTATCGATGCGGATGACATCGCCCTCCTTGATGAATTGGGGAACGGAGATGGTCAGGCCGTTTTGGAGCACGGCCGGCTTGGCGCTGGCGGATTTTGTCGCGCCGGCCATGATCGGATCGGTCTTGACCACAGGCAAGTCGACAGTTGTCGGAAGCCGTACGCCAACCGGCTTTCCCTCGTGCATCCTCCACGATGATGACGATATTGGGGATGAGATATTTGACTCCGTCGCCGATCGTTTCGGCCGAGAGCTTGAGCTGTTCATAGTTCTCGAGGTTCATAAAGATGTGATCTTCTCCCTCGCGGTAGAGAAACTCCATCTCGAGTTCCTCCAGGAACGCTTGTTCGACACGGTCCTCCGAACGAAACCGGTAGTCGAGGAGAGTCCCGTCCTTGAGTTTTCGAAGCTTGGTCTGGATCATGGCCTTCCACCTTCCGGGTGTGATGTGCTGAGCCTCCAGGACCCGGTAAAGGGTTTTGTCCATCTCGATGATCATCCCTTTTCGGATCTGGGTCGCGTTGATCATATCTCCTCCTCAATACGGAACAACTCTTTTTTTACCCGACTCGCGGATTTCTGTCAATGAAAATCATAATCGTCAATCCGTCCCCCGTGTCGATTTGGTCCGTGCTTTCTTCGGCCTCAAGCAAGATGCATCGTCAGCACGCTTTTTTGCCCCAGCGAAGCAAAGTGCGCTCCCGTCCGCGGCCTCGCTCTCCTTCGGAACCAGGCCGGCTCAGCCCGCGGTTGCATTTTGAGCGAATTTTTCTTATAAAGGAGCTTAATCCGAACATGGTCGACGTCTACGGATCGGAACAAACGGCTGTCTTCTGCGCCCGGTTTGAGAAACTGTTTATCTAAGAGTTCATGGGAGGATCTGATGAGGCCAACTAGACTATTATTCCTTATTTTCATTCTTTCTCTTTTGGACTGTTTTTCCTTATTTTCGTTGTTTCTCTTTTTGCGATTTCGTGTTCCAAGGCAGGAGGTGAAATGGCTGATCTGGCCCTGGTGAACGGCTCTATCTGGACGCTCAATTCTTCCCAGCCCTGGGCTGAAGCGGTAGCCGTCAGGGGAGAGAAGATCATGCGAGTCGGCTCGACGGCGGAAATCAGGAAGATGGCCGGAGTAAAGACGGAGGTTGTGGACTTGAAGGGGGCGTTCGTCCTGCCGGGTTTCATCGACTCCCACACCCACTTCTTGGACTGGAGGTTTTTCGCTGGCAAGCGTTCAGCTCCGGGACGTGACCAGCCGCGAGCAGTTTGCCAGGAGGGTGGAAGAGAAGGCGAGAGAAATGGGGAAGGGTGAATGGATTCTCGGCGGAAATTGGGACCACGAACAGTTTTCGCCGCCGGAACTGCCGAGCAAGGAATGGGTCGACTCCGTTTCGCCGGATAATCCGGTCTTGGTCAGCCGGTACGATGGTCACATGGCTCTGGCCAACAGCCTGGCCCTCAGGCTCGGGGGGATCACAAAAAGCACGCCCCCTCCCGCTGGAGGGGAAATCCTGAAGGACGCGAAAACCGGTGAGCCCACCGGAATACTCAAAGATGCGGCCATGGACCTGGTGTCAGCGAAAATGCCCGAGCCTTCGCTCAAAGCCAAGCTGGAAGCCGCCGAAGCCGCTCTCCATCACGCGGCTCAGTTCGGCGTCACTTCGCTCACCGAGATGGCCGACCCGACGAGCTTCGAAGTCTACCAAGAGCTTCTGAAGCTGGGGAAGCTCAGCTCCCGTATCTTTGTCTTCATCCAAATCGACGACCTGGACCTCTACGAACGGTTGAAACTGAAAACTCCCTTCGGCAACAACTTTTTGAAGATTGGAGGCTTGAAGGGATTTGCCGACGGCTCGCTGGGTTCGGCCACGGCCTATTTCTTTGAACCGTACACCGACAATCCCAAGACCTCCGGGCTTCTGGCCGCCCAGATGTTTCCCGAAGGAATCATGGAGAAGAGGATTCTCCGGGCTGACAACGCGGGCCTCCAGGTGGCCGTCCACGCCATAGGGGACAGGGCCAACTTTATCATCCTCAATATCTTCGAAAAAGCCATGGCCCAGAACGGCCCGCGGGACAGGCGCTGGCGGATCGAGCACGCCCAGCATCTGCGGCCGGCGGAAATCGAGCGATTCGGCAAGCTCGGGGTGATCGCCTCGATGCAGCCCTATCACGCCATCGATGACGGCCGTTGGGCCGAGAAGAAGATCGGGAAAGAGCGCTGCCGCACCACCTATGCCTTCAAATCTCTCTTGGACAAAGGGGCCATTCTGGCCTTCGGCTCGGACTGGACGGTTGCGCCCCTGGACCCCATCGCCGGCATCTACGCCGCCGTCACCCGGCAGACAATCGACGGGAAAAATCCCGAAGGCTGGTTTCCGGAACAAAAGATATCTCTCGAAGACGCGATCAAGGGCTACACTCTGAACGGAGCCTATGCGGAATTCTCGGAGATGACGAAGGGGTCGATCGAGAAAGGAAAACTGGCCGACCTGGTGGTCCTCGACCAGAATCTTTTCAAAATAGCTCCCGATAAAATCAAGGATGCCCGTGTGTCTATGACCATCGTCGGCGGTCGGATCATCTATAAAAAACAATAACCGTCCATCTCGCTTCTTGGCCCCGTCTTTCTTGTAAATAAAAAAGTAAGGGGTAAGTGGTAAGGGGTAAAGCGAACAACTGCAATTTAAAAATATTTCATCGAAGGCGGTTCACTCTTAAACTCTTCACCGTTATCCCCTCACTCCTGACCCCTTGCTCCTTACCGGTTACGTCCGGGGCGTTCTTTGGCGAGATAGACGAGGGACGAGACAGACGAGAAAGACGAGTTGCATCTTTACAGAGCGGCTCCAATTCTTATATGATTGTCGCCGGAAAATTTATTTGCTATGATATCGCCTCATGCAAGAAAAGGAGGAGCCATGAATGTTGGTGTTTTGAACGAAAGCTACAAGATCGAAAACAGAGCCGGCCTCACTCCGAGCGGGGTGTCATTTCTGGTCGAAAAGAAGCACACCGTCTATGTCCAGGCGGGAGCCGGTTCGAAATCCGGTTACACCAACGAGGATTATTCTTCCCAGGGTGCGAAGATCGTCTTCACCAAGGAAGAAATTTTCGGCCGTTCGGACATCGTTCTCAATATATCGCCGCTCAACCAGGAGGAAAGCCGACTGGTCAAGGAAGACCAAGTCCTCTTTGGTTTCCATCACTTGGCGGTCTCGAAGAAGTCGATCATCGAAGACCTGCTCAGAAAGAAGGTCATCATGATCGGTTACGAGATCATCCAGCAGGATGACGAAACCCTTCCCTTCTTGGAAAACCTCGGCGAGGTGGCCGGGCAGATGTGCCTGGTCATCTCCGGGTATTATCTGCAGACGCTTCAAGGAGGGCGGGGGATGATCATCGGCGGCGTGGTCAGCGTCCCTCCGGCCACGGCCGTGATCATCGGCAGCGGGCTTTTCGCCCGGAGCGCCGTGCGGGCCATGCTGGGCGCCGGCGCGCACACGATTGTCCTGGGACACAACATGGACCGCCTGCGAAAAATAGAAGAAATGACGGGGGGAAGGGTCATCACCATGATCGCCAGCAAATATAACTTGGCGAGGATCACCAAGGTTGCCGACATCCTGATCGGCGCCGTGCTGCGTCCGGGAGAGCGGGCGCCTGTGATCATCACCCGGGAGATGGTCAAGACCATGAGAAAAGGGTCGGTGATCATCGACCTGGGAATAGACCAGGGCGGCTGCATAGAAACGAGCCGGCCAACGACCCTGGAGCAGCCGACGTTTATCGAGGAAGGAATCATTCACTACTGCGTCCCCAACATCACCTCAGCCGTCAGCCGGACTTCGACCAAGGTGCTTTCCAATTTGGTTGTCCACTATCTCCATCAGATCGGCGAATGCGGCTTGGAGAAGGCCCTCCAGCAGAACAGCTCTCTCGCTCGCGGCGTCTATATGCAGGGGGGGAAAATCGTCAAAAGGAATATCGCCGAGAGATTCGGACTCTCCACTCAAGACCTGCTGAGCTCCTGAGGATTCCAATCTTCATGCTGGAAGAGATCATCAGCCGATTCGGCCGGGAACAGGAAGAACTTATCCATATCCTCCACAGGGTCCACGGAGAGTTTGGGTACATTCCTCCCGAGGCGATCTCTCTCATTGCCAGACACCTCCGGATCTCGGAGAGCGAAGTCTTCGGAGTTCTCACTTTCTACAGAGCCTTCAGCCTTGAACCGCGAGGCAAGTACCTCATCACCGTCTGTCTTGGCACGGCCTGCCACGTCCGGGGCGGAGTTCAGGTCGCGGAAGAATTGGAGCGCAGGCTCGGCATCAAGGCCGGCCAGACTACCCCCGATAAAAAGTACTCCCTGGAGACCGTCAACTGCCTGGGATGCTGCGCCATCGGACCTGTGGTGGTGGTCAACGGGAAATATTATTCAAATGTCGCTCCGAAAAAAATCGATGAGATCATCCGCGAATATCAGACCGCATCATAGTCCATGATCAGACATCTCACGGAACCCGGCCAGCTTGCGGAATGGAGAGAGAATATTCTCTCCGAGCGGCCGGCCTATGCCAAGACGATCCTCGTTTCTTCGGGAACGTGCGGCCAGGCGAGCGGATCCCTGCCGCTCATCCAGGCGCTCGAGGAAGAGCTGGAGAAGAGGAGACTCAGAGAAACGATCGGGCTGGAGGTCACCGGATGCCATGGCTTCTGCCAATTGGAGCCGAACATCGTCATCTCTCCCGAGAACGTTTTCTATAAAAACCTCGAGCCGGCACACGTTCCCCAGATTGTGGAAGACACCATCCTGAACAATAAGGTCATTCCTTCTCTCGTCTATGTGGACCCGGGGACCAGGGCCGGGATCAATCTTCAAAAAGACATCCCCTTCTATCAAAAACAGATGCGTTTGCTGACCGAGAACAACTTGCGAATCAACCCCACCAGGATCGAGGACTATGTCGCCCTCGAGGGTTACCAGGCCTTGGCCAAGGTCCTGTTCGACCTGACCTCCGAGGAGGTCATCGGCGAGGTCAGCGCGTCCGGCCTGCGGGGCCGGGGAGGGGCCGGATTTTCGACCGGCAAAAAATGGGAGATCTGCCGGAACGTTACTTCCAAAACAAAATACATCATCTGCAATGCCGATGAGGGAGACCCCGGGGCCTACATGGACCGAAGCCTGCTCGAGGGAAATCCTCACAGTATCATCGAGGGGATGATCATCGGCGCCTACGCCATCGGTGCCTCGGAAGGATTCATCTACGTCCGGATGGAATATCCTCTGGCGGTGAAGCACGTGACCCACGCCCTCGAGCAGGCGAGAGAGGCCGGCCTGCTGGGCAGGTCGATCCTGGGCTCGGAATTTCATTTTGACATTCACATTGTCCAGGGGGCCGGCGCCTTTGTCTCCGGTGAAGAGACGTCTCTCATGGCCTCGATCGAAGGCCGCCGGGCTTTTCCCCGACAGCGACCGCCGTTCCCGGCGCAAGAGGGGCTGTGGGGAAAGCCGACGAATATCAATAATGTCGAGACCTGGGCCAACGTGCCCCTGATCATCAACCGCGGGGCCGAGTGGTACTCCAAGATCGGCACGGAAAAGAGCAAAGGGACGAAGATCTTCTCGCTCGTCGGCAAGATCAACAACACCGGGCTGGTCGAAGTTCCGATGGGAATCAAACTCAAGGAGATCATCTACGATATCGGCGGCGGGATCAAAAACAATAAAAAATTCAAGGCCGTGCAAACGGGCGGTCCGTCCGGCGGCTGCGTCCCCGCCCAGATGCTCGACCTCGCCATCGACTACGACAATCTTGCCAAAGCGGGGTCAATCATGGGTTCCGGCGGCATGATTGTCATGGATGAAGAGACCTGCATGGTCGATATGGCCCGCTATTTCTTGCACTTCACTCAGGAGGAATCCTGCGGCAAGTGCGTGCCCTGCCGGATCGGAACGAGACAGATGCACGACATCCTGGCCCGGATCACCGAAGGTCGGGGAGAGGAAGCTGACATCGCCAAGCTCGAGGCCTTGGCCATGGATGTCAAGCTCGCCTCCCTCTGCGGCCTCGGGCAGACCGCGCCGAATCCGGTGCTCTCCATGCTCCGATATTTCCGGGATGAGTATGTCGAGCACGTCACGAACAAAAGATGTCCCGCCCTCGTCTGCAAGGAGATCGTCTCTTCGCCCTGCCAATACGCCTGCCCGATCGGCCAGGAAGCATCCGTTTACATCGCCCTGGTCGCGCAAGGGAAATTCCAGGAGGCTCTCGATATCATCAAAAAAGACAACCCCCTGCCCGTCGTCTGCGGGCGGGTTTGCGACCATCCCTGCCAGGGAGTGTGCACGGCCGGAAAAACGGACAAACCCATTCTGATCAGGGCCATCAAACGATTTGTCCTGGATTGGGCGACCGCCCAGGGACGGACCTCAACGCCGCAAATCATCCCCAGGAGATTAGAAAAGGTTGCCGTTATCGGGGCCGGTCCAGCGGGCTTGACGGCGGGATACCGGCTGAGCCTGAAAGGATATCAGGTCACGATTTTTGAAGCCGAGGAAGTCCCCGGGGGCATGCTGGCCACAGCCCTGCCCGAACACCGGCTTCCCAAAAAATTGCTCCGGCTGGATCTCGACAACATCTTGAATTCGGGCATTTGCCTGCGAACCAAAAGAGCGTTGGGCCGGGATTTTTCTCTCGAGAGTCTGTTCAGAGATGGATTCAAGGCGGTTTTTCTGGCCATCGGGGCGCACAAGTCCATCAAAATGAAAATCCCGGGAGAAGAAGCTCACGGAGTCATTCAGGCACTGGAACTTCTCAAGGCCGTTAATCTCGGAAGAAAGGTCGATCTGGGCAAACGAGTGGGCGTCATAGGCGGCGGAAATGCGGCCATCGATGCCGCACGCGTGGCCATCCGCAAAGAACAATGCAAGAATGTGACGATTTTTTACCGAAGAACGCGCCATGAAATGCCCGCTTACGAAGAAGAAGTCCAGAGCGCGCTGGAGGAAGGAATCCAGATCAGATTTTTGGTGGCTCCGGCCAAGGTTCGGACGGAGAAAGGAAGAGTCAAGGGCCTCGAGTGCCTGCGCATGGAGCTGGGCGAGGTCGACGAAAGCGGGCGAAGGACACCGATCCCGATTCCGGGATCGGAATTTGTGGTCGAGCTCGACACGCTGATACCCGCGATCGGGGAAAAACCGGATCTCTCTTTCCTGACGGAGAAAGACGATCTGAGTGTTTCGAAATGGGGAACGATCGTCGTGGACAGCCGGACCGGAGCGACCAACAAGAAGGGTGTCTTTGCGGGCGGGGATGCCGTCACTGGACCAAGCACGGTCGTCGAGGCCATGGCCGCGGGCAAGCGGGCCGCCGAATCCATAGAGAGATTTATCGAGGGGCGGGACTTAGAGAGGGAGGCCCGATTGGTCAGGCCTTCAATCTACGTTGAGCCCGTGGTCCTTGGAGCCGAAGAATTGGCCGAAGCTGCGCAGCCGGAGATGCCAAAGCTGACTCTCGCGAAGAGAAAGAAGAATTTTCTGGAAGTCGATCTGGGCTTGTCTCAGGAACTGGCGGTCAAAGAGGCCCGGCGGTGCCTGAGGTGTGAGCTCCAAACCAAAGATGGCCAGGCGGCAATCAGGCGGAGCAATGATTAAGTTAACGATTAACGGAAGAGATCTCGAAGTCGAAGAGGGCTTGACCGTTTTGGAGGCGGCTCGGCTTCAGGGCATCAAAATCCCGAACTTATGTTCCTGGCAGAGTCTGGCTCCGTATGGGGGCTGCCGACTCTGTCTGGTGGAGATCAAGGGAAGGAGAGGGTTTCCGCCGGCTTGCTGCACTTATGTCGAAGAAGGTCTCGAGATCTTGACCGAGACGCCTCAGCTCCAGTCGCTCCGCCGGCAAACCCTTGAGCTCATTCTCTCGGAACATCCTCACGCCTGCCTGATCTGCAGCGAAAAAAAGAACTGCGACGACACCAAGTCCACCATCCGCAAAGTGGGCGAAACGACCGGCTGCGTTTTGTGTTCAAACAACGGCCGCTGCCAGCTCCAGGATGTCGTCGAAGACCTAAAGATCGATAAAGTGAGCTTCCCGGCGCTGTACCGCGGCCTTGATATCCACAAAGAAGATCCCTTTTTTGACCGCAATTATAACCTTTGCATCCTGTGCGGGAGATGCGTCCGTGTCTGCCACGAGGTCAGGGGCGCTTCGGCGGTTTCCTTCCTTTTCCGAGGCGGTCGGACTGTCGTCGGCACCGTGCTCGGCCGTCCGCTGCGCGAGTCGGGATGCCAGTTCTGCGGGGCCTGCGTGGACGTTTGTCCGACCGGTGCGCTGGTCGAACGATCGTCCCGGCCGGAAACTGTATCCGACTCCTGGATGCCAACCATCTGCCCGCTCTGCAGCTTAGGTTGTGAGCTGGAGGTCGGCCTCAAGCACGGCAAGATCTTGGCAACTCGGCCCTCTCCAAAAGGGGCGGTCAATGAGGGCCAGGCTTGTGTCAAAGGCAGATTCGCGGTCGGCGAGATCGTCCACAATTCGAAGCGAATCCTCTCACCGATGGTCAGGAAAGGAGAAGAGCTCGTCCCCGTCTCTTGGGATGAGGCCCTCGATTACGCGTCTTCCCGGTTGAAGGACGTATCTCCGGACGAGCTCGCATTCTTGGTCTCGCCCCACATGACTATCGAAGATCACTTCCTTTTTTATAAATTTGCCCGGGAGGGCTTAAAGGCGGAACAAGTCGCCAGTCCGGCCGTTTTTTCTCCCGCGGCCAAGTTGCAGCGGATAGCCCAGGAACATGGGATCAGCGCGGACTTCGGTTTTGAGCTTAAGCAGCTGGCCGAAGCCGCGGTCTTTTGTGTCATCGGAATCGACCTCCCGACGACTCATCCCGTCCTCTGGCTTGAGCTCGTCAAAGCCCGCCGCAGGGGCGCGAAGATCGTCAACATCTCCTCTCGCAAGCCGAGCTTTGATCGTTTCGCCGATCTTTCCCTGAGCCTGAGAAGGGGAGGCGAGCTCTTCTTGTTCGGCACGGTGACAAAGAGCATTCTGGAGCTCGTTTCAGCCGAAGAGACAGCCGGTCCAAAAGAACTGGCCATGTTGAGGAATTCACTGGAAAAGATAGACGTCGCATCCGTCCAAAAGAAGACCGGCGTCGCCGAGGACGACCTCGGGCGGCTCGTTCGGATCTTCCTCGCTCACGCCCCGGCTCTCTTCCTCTTCGGGCAGGAACTCGGCGACCAGCCCTGGGGAGAGAAAAATATCGCCGCACTCTGGAACCTGGCTCGTCTGGTGGGAGGGCGACTCATCCCCCTGAGCCCCGAGGCCAATGCCGGCGCGGCATCTCTTCTCCATCGGCATTTCGAGACTCCGGATCGGAGCATTGATCAGGTCCTGGAAAGCGTCAGTTCGGGCCGGGTCAAATTCCTGTACCTGGCTGGAATTTCGCCCCACCTGGAGGCCAAGCCTCCGTTTCTCATTGTCGAGGACGCCTTCGAGAGCGAAAACGTGCGGCTCGCCGACGTCGTTTTTCCCGCCGCGACATTCATAGAGACCGAAGGCCACATCGGGAATGTGGAAGGCCGAATCCAAAGGTTCAAAAGGGTGATGGATCCCCCCGGAGAGGCCAGGCCGGATGGCTGGATCATCGCCCGGCTTGCCAAATGCCTGGAACTGCGGGGCTTCGAGCACGAAAATGCTTCGGATGTCATGGCCGAGGTCCGGAATCGCCTGCCCGCTCTGGTGGGTGCGGAGAACGAAAAGCAAAAAAAAGGAAGGCCGGGACCACCCAGGCGGAAACCAGGGGACCTGACCATTTCATACCGGTCGAGTATGGCCGTCCGCCTTTGAAATCAAACCCGGACTATCCCCTCTGGCTCGTCCCGGAATGGAACGCGGACAGCTACAAGAGCTTCGACCTGAGCCGTGAAATTAAAGGTCTTCGCCTTATCCGCGACTCCAGGCGAGTCCTGATTCATCCCGAGGACGCTCAGGCCCTCGACCTCCAAGAAGGAGACCCGGTCACGGTAACGTCTGCGCAAGGCGCCATCCCGGGAACGCTCAGGGTCACCGATTCGCTCCGCAAGGGTTCGATCGCAATGCGATTGGGCTGGAATAACAGCCCCAAGGGGTTCAGGACGCCCAAGATACGGCCCGTCCGAATCGAAAGAGAAAACCGATGACCAAGATTGTCCGCAGAAACCGGCTGGTCCCGAACATCCATCTCCTCGAGGTCCAGGCTCCCGAGGTGGCCAGGACCTGCCGGCCAGGCCAGTTCATCATCGTCATGCCCGATGAAAAGGGCGAACGCATTCCCTTGACGATCGCCGACTGGGATCGGGATAAGGGGACTCTGACTTCGGTGTTCATGGTCGTCGGCACCTCGACCCACAAGCTCTCACTCCTCAAGGCCGGGGATGAGATCCCCGTCCTGACCGGTCCGCTGGGAAGGGCTTCGGAGATCGAACGTTACGGCACCGTGCTTCTGGCCGGAGGCTGCTTCGGCATCGCCGCGATCTATCCCATCGCCCGCGCCCTGAAGGAGAAGGGGAACAGGGTCATCGTTCTTGTCGATGTCAAAGCCAACTATCTTCTCTACTGGGAGGATAAGCTGAGGCAGGTCAGCGACGAGCTGTTCGTTTCGGCGCGTGACAGTTTTTATGATTGTAAGCTCTACATTCCTTACAAGCTGGGTTCACTGCTGGAGGAACAGAAGCCGATCTCTCGTGTCGTGGCCATTGGCTGTACCTATTTGATGTATTCCTGCGCCGAAGCGACTCGCGCTTCGGGCGTCAAGACCTTGGTCAGTTTGAACCCGATCATGGTGGATGGCACAGGAATGTGCGGCGCCTGCCGGGTGAGCGTCGCCGGGAAGACAAAATTTGCCTGTGTCGACGGACCCGACTTCGACGGCCATGAGGTCGATTGGGCCGAGCTTTTCTCCAGGAGGAAGTCTTATTTTGAAGACGAGATTCAGTCGCTTTGCGATTGGGAAAAAAAGAAATATCCGTGAGCTGTTTTAAGGGATCAAGTGGACAGGAATGAGTGAAAAGAAGGAAATGCCGGTTGAGATGAAGGAGCGCCTGAAGGCGGCCTTTGACCAAGACTGGCGCAAGGAGTTGCGGAAGTCCATCCCAGTCAAGGAGAGGACCAAGATCACCCGCCAGAAAATGCCCGAGCGGGAGCCCGGGGTGCGGAACAAAAGTTTTTTGGAGGTCAACCTGGGACTGGAGGCTGAGCGGGCGAGGAGAGAGGCCCAGCGCTGCTTGGACTGCGCCAACCCTCAGTGCGTCATGGGCTGTCCCGTGGCCATCGACATTCCCACCTTTGTCAAGCTCATCGAGATCGGCGATTTCGCCGGAAGCATCCGAAACGTCAAGGACACAAACTCGCTCCCGGCCATCTGCGGCCGCGTCTGCCCCCAGGAAACTCAGTGCGAGGAAGTCTGCAATCTCAGGAAGATCTGCGGCGAATCGGTGGGCATCGGAAATCTGGAGCGGTTCGTTTCTGATTGTGAGCGCTTGGCGGGAACGGTCTCGTTGCCCGAGATTCCTCCTCCGACCGGAAAAAAAGCGGCCATCATCGGGGCGGGCCCGGCGGGGCTCACCGTGGCCGGGGAGCTGGCCAAGAAGGGCCACCGGGTCACGATCTTCGAGGCCCTTCATATCTCGGGAGGAGTTCTTGTCTACGGCATCCCGGAGTTCAGATTGCCCAAGGGCATCCTCAGGTCGGAGGTGGCGTATCTCGAGAAGCTCGGAGTCGAGATCAAGACCAATTTTGTGGTGGGCAAGACGGCGACTCTCGATGATCTGAGAGCCGACGGGTACGACGCCTTTTTCATCGGGACAGGTGCTGGTCTGCCCAATTTCATGCGCATCCCGGGGGAGAATCTGATCGGAGTTTATTCGGCCAACGAATACCTGACCCGGGTGAACCTGATGAAGGCCTATGAATTCCCGGACTATGACACGCCCGTCCTTCTAGGGAAAAGAGTGGCTGTTATAGGAGGCGGCAACGTGGCCATGGACTCTGTCCGATGCGCCAAGAGACTCGGCGCCGAAGAATCAGCCATTTTCTACCGCCGTTCACGCCAGGAAATGCCGGCCCGGGCGGAAGAGGTCAAGCACGCCGAAGAGGAGGGGATCGTCTTTCACTTTCTGACCACCCCGATCAGATATATCGGAGATGACAAAGGGCGTGTCAAGGCCATGGTCTGCCTGAAAATGGATCTGGGTGAGCCCGATTCATCGGGGAGGCGCCGGCCGGTGCCCGTTGAGGGCTCGGACTATACGGTTGAGGTCGATATGGTCGTCGTGGCCATCGGGCAAAGCCCCAATCCGCTCATTCCCCAGACGACCCCGGGCCTCAACGTGGGCAAATGGGGAAACATCGAGGTCGATTGGGCGACCATGGTGACATCGAAAGAGGGAGTCTATGCCGGGGGGGACATCGTGCGCGGCGGGGCGACCGTGATCCTGGCCATGGGGGACGGCCGGGCCGCGGCGGCGGAGATGCACAAATTCCTCAGCTCCCTGAAGAGTGCGGCCCGATCCTAGACAAAGTCGCCGCGGATTAGATAAAATGGTTTGACAAATCTTGAAAAATCGCTTTAATAGATGGCTTTAGTCGGCGGTTGACCTCTTTGGCCAATGGAGGACGATTATGAGTTGGGTCGACGATTACAAGAAAAAACTGTGCACTGCTGAAGAAGCAGTCACCGAGATCAAGAGTCAGAATCGAGTCTATATCAGCGGCAACGCCGCGACGCCTTACCATCTGATGAAGGCTCTCGCCGCTGCGCAAAGACGAGTTGGACGAGGTCGAGCTTGTCCATGTTCTTCTCCTGGGTGACGACCCCCTCTCCAAGCCGGAGATGGAAGGGCACTTTCGTCACAACTCCCTGTTTGTCGGCCCCGCCGACCGAAAGGCCATCAACGACGGCCGGGCGGACTATATTCCCATTTTTCTCCATCAGATCCCCGACCTCTTCTACTCCGGCCAGATGCCTCTCGACGTGGCCATCCTGCATCTCTCGCCTCCGGACGAACACGGATTCATGAGCTTCGGGGTCGAGGTGTTGGCTTCCAAAGCCGCGGCCGAGAAAGCCAAAGTCGTGATCGCCCAGCTCAATGAAAAAATGCCCCGGGTGCTGGGCGACTCGTTCATTCATTTCTCCAGGCTCGACAGGATCGTGGAGATCTCGGAAGAACTTCCCCAGCTGGCGAAAAATCCCTTCAGCGAAGTGGAGCGGAAGATAGGCCGCCACATCGCCGATCTGATCGATGACGGATGCACCCTGCAGTTGGGCATCGGCGGGATACCCGACGCCGTTCTCGCCGCCCTGAAAGGCCGGAGGGATTTGGGCATCCACACCGAGATGGCCTCGGATGGAGTGATGGAGGCGATCGAAGAGGGGACTATCACCGGTGCGAGGAAGACGTTCCATCCCAATAAGGTCGTGATTACCTTCCTCCTGGGAACGACAAAGCTCTATGAGTTTGCCGACAACAACCCCATCTTTGAGGCCCACCCGACCGATTACACGAACCATCCCTTCAACGTCGCCCGCAATGACAATATGATCGGCATCAACTCGGCCATCGAAGTGGATATCACCGGTCAGGTCTGCTCGGATTCGATCGGGACATATATCTACAGCGGCTTCGGCGGCCAGGTCGACTTCATCCGCGGGGCCGCTCATTCCAAAGGGGGGAAGCCCATCATCGCTCTTCCCTCAACGGCCAAGGACGGCGAAATGTCCAGGATCGTCCCCTTCCTCAAGCAGGGCGCCGGTGTCGTCACAACCCGAGGCGATGTCCGCTACGTCGTCACCGAATACGGGGTCGCGTACCTGTTCGGAAAGAACCTCCAGGAGAGGACACGGGCGCTCATCAACATCGCCCATCCCAAGTTCCGCCCCGATCTGATCCGGGAAGCCAAGAGCCGAAATCTGCTGCGCTGAGACCTCCCCACCGATGCGGCAATCAGAGCTGTTTCCTCCTGAAAAGGGTCGCATCGGGACGGATGAGTCGGGTAAGGGGGATTATTTCGGGCCCTTGGTCATCGCCGGCATTTTTCTGCCCGAGGGGCAGGATGCCGTCTTGAAGGAGTTGGGCGTCAGAGACAGCAAGAGGCTTTCCGATAATCGCGTCCGGGAGCTGGCCGGGGTCATCAAGCAGGGCTACAAGCATTCCGTCGTCGCCATCGGACCGGAAAAATACAACGAGCTCTATGACAGGCTCCTGAACCTGAACCGGCTTCTGGCCTGGGGACATTCGCGGGTCATCGAGAACATCCTGGAGAGAGTTCCCTGCTCGATGGCCGTCACGGACCAGTTCGGAGATCCGCGGCTCGTGCTCAACGCCTTGATGAAAAGGGGGCAAAAGATCGAACTGATCCAGAAGCCACGCGCCGAGGAAGACCCAGCCGTGGCCGCGGCGTCGATCCTGGCCAGGGCCGAATTCCTGAAGCGGCTCCGGCTACTCTCTGTCGAAGTCGGACTGGATCTTCCCAAGGGGTCATCGCCGTTGGCGGAGGAGGCGGGAGTCAAACTGATCAAACTCCATGGTGTCGGGATTCTGGCCAGGGTGGCCAAAGAGCATTTCAAACTCACTGAGAGCATCCTAAAACAGGTAACCGGCGATTAGTCACCGATAAAAGCTGAAATGATTATTATATTAAAGATCGCCGCCATCATTCTCCTTCTCCTTTTTCTGGTCCGGTTGAAGTGGAGCCTGGGCCTCGTCCTGATCCTGGACTCGATTCTGACGGCCGTCCTGTTCGGTTTAAAGGCCAACCTGTTCGCCAAAAATTTTCTGGCCGCGCTCGTCTCCACAGAAACGCTGAACCTCGTCGGGATCATAGTCCTGGTCCTTTACCTGGGGAACTTTCTCCAGCGCGGGGGTCATTTCAAGATGATGGTTGATTCTCTGAAGAACCTGGTCCGGGATCCCCGCTTGATCCTGGCCATTCCCTCGGCTTTTATCGGGCTCCTGCCGATGATGGCCGGGGCGATGATGGGAGCGCCGATCGTTGAGGAGGCGGCCGAGCGCTGGAATCTGAGTCCGGCCTGGAAAACGTTCCTGAATTACTGGTTCCGGCACATCTGGGAGTACAGCTGGCCGCTCTATGTCAATTTGATCCTGGCTGCGGCCATCGTCAAGGTCCCGATCATGCAGATCTGCCTGGTCCAGTTTCCTTTCACGCTTATTGCCGCCTCGGCCGGCCTGGTGATGTTGTTCAGGCACGTTCCTTTCGTTCCCAGAGAAAATACCGCCGGGCAAAAACGGTATGTCAAGGACTCTTTCAAGGTGTTCTTCAGCATCTGGCCGATCGTCCTGACGATCATCTTGATATTCGCCTTGAAGCTTCCGATGCTTCTCTCTTTGGCCATCGCCGGCCTCCTGACCCAGATTTTTACCTCGATGCCGCTCAGGGAGAGGCTGGATATCGTCCTCAAGAGCTTGTCCCCAAGGATCATCATTTTGGTCGGGGCCCTGATGGTCTTCAAACGGATCCTCGAGGTCTCGGGGGCGCTTGATTCGGTTGTTCGGGTCGTCCGACCGGAAGGACTCTCGGCCTACCTCCTCCTCTTCGCGGCGCCCTTTTTTGTCGCCCTGCTGACGGGGGTCAACCAGGCTTTCCCGGCCATTGCTTTTCCTCTTCTTGTTCCGATCATGGGGAGCGGCCACCCTGACATGGTGCTGGTGATGTTTGCTTACGTCAGCGGTTTTGTCGGGATTCTTCTCTCTCCGGCTCATCTTTGTCTGGCCCTCACGGCGGACTATTTCAAGGCCTCCCTGCGAGACGTCTACAAGATTCTGATATGGCCGGTCACGGCCGTGTTTGCCTCGGCTCTCATCGGACTGATTTTGTTCCATATATTGTGAGGCCAAGATGACAGACCAGGACAACAAACCGGGCTCCCTCGAAACAATTCGGCTTTATTTTGAGGATTCCTACCGGACCGAGTTCGAGGCCGAGGTCATAGCCAGGCCGGAAAGTCAGGGCCGGCCGGCCATCGTGCTCGACCGGACCTGTTTCTACCCGGAGTCCGGGGGACAGCCGTCGGACAAGGGCACGATTGAGGGAGTCAGGGTCGCCCAGGTTCTCGAGGAAGGGTCGGCCATTTTCCACTTTTTGGAGGGGGAGGTGCCGGCCGCCAAAGTCACCGGCCGGATCGACTGGCCGACCCGGTTTGATCATATGCAGCAGCACACCGGCCAACACATGCTTTCCCAGGCCTTTTTTGAGTTATTAAAAGGGGAGACCATGTCGTTCCATCTCGGCGAGAGTCTTTCCACGCTGGAGATCGGCGTCCCGAAGATAACGGACGAAGAGGTCGAAAAAGTGGAGGAGCTGGCCAACAGGGTGATTTTTGAAGACAGGGAAGTCCGAACCTATTTTGTTTCGGAAGACCTCATCCAGACTGTTCCTCTGAGAAAACCCCCGAAGAAGAAGGGACTGATCCGGGTCGTGGAAGTGGCGGGTTTTGATTATTCCGCCTGCGGGGGAACGCATTGCCGCCGGGCGGGCGAAGTGGGAATGATCAAAATCACCAAATGGGACAAGATCAGAGAAAACCTCCGCTTTGAATTCGTCTGCGGGCGAAGGGCGCTGAGGGACTACGCGGCCAAAAATCGAATCCTCCGGCAGCTCGGCGGCCAGCTGAGTGTCGGTGAGCAAGAAGTCCCCGCTTCCTTGGAGCGGCTTCTGGGGGAGGCGAAGTCTCTCAAGAAAAAAATGAAGAAGATGCAGGAGCGGCTGGCGGAATTTGAGGCTCAGGAAACGATCCAAAAATCTAAGGCTGATGTGATCAGGGCCGTCCTGCTCGATAAGTCTCCTGAAGAAGCAAAATTCCTGGCCTTGAATATCATCAAACGAGGAAATTTCACCGTTCTCTACGGTGTCCGGGGAGAGGCCAGGGATCATCTGATCCTGGCTGCCTCGGATAAGTCCGGCCGAGATATGAGAAGGCTCGTCCCGGCGATCAGCTCTATTATCAAGGCCAGGGGCGGGGGCAGTCCATCCCTGGTCGAGCTTGTTTCCGAGGAACGCCTCGACCTCGAGGCTGTCCTGGGCGAAATTTACGAGATATTAATAAAGAACGAACCTCACTCATAGATTTGGCCCACGGTTTTCGCGGACCATCTATCTCGTCCCCAGTCCCCTGCGAACTTGTCTATCTCGTCTATCTCGTCCCTTCGTCATCTCGCTAAGAAAATAAAATAAAACAAAGTCGGAAAAGGGCTTTTTCCTCTCTGAGGAGCGAGGGGGGAGGAGTAAGGGGTAAGGAGTTAAAGACTATTAGATTCTGGTTTTCACTGCTCAGCGCTCACGGCTCACAGCTCACTATTTTGACGAAATGACGAGATGACGAGAAAGACGTCTTTTATTCGTAGCGGAGAGAGACAATCGGATCCAACTTGGCCGCTTTTTGAGCGGGGAAAATCCCGAAGAAAAGGCCGATCGAAACCGAGACGACAAACCCCATGATCACCGACCAGGGTGTGACCGAAGCGGGGAGCGGAGTCGCGAGCTTAACCAAGAAGGCGATCAAGAAACCCAGAATGACCCCGAGGATTCCCCCAGTCCCGGTCAGGACCATCGCCTCGATCAAGAATTGTTTCAGGATGTCACCGGAGCGCGCCCCGATCGCTTTGCGGATGCCGATTTCCCGCGTCCTTTCCTTGACCGAAACAAGCATGATGTTCATCACCCCGATGCCCCCGACCAGAAGGCCGATCGAGGACATGGCGATCATCACCAGGAAGACCGCGCCCGTGATTTGATTATATAGGTCAAGAATGCTTTCCTGGGTGTAGACGGAGAAGTCGTTGGGCTTCCCAAAGCCCACCTTTCTCCTCTGGCGGAGCAGGTTCGTGATCTGCTGGATGGTCTCCGGCATGGTTCCGTGGATTTTGGGTGTAGCGGCAATCTGCAGGTTATCAAGGTCGTAGGGAAAATACTTGATCAGCGTCGTGACCGGGATAAAGGCGATGTTGTCGCGGCTGATACCGAACATCTCGCCTCTCTTGTTGAGGACGCCCACGACCGTGAACTCCTCCGGCCCGATCCTGATCTTCTTGCCGAGGGCGCTGATATGAGGAAAGAGAATATCGGCCAGCTCCGACCCGAGGAGGCAGGATCTGGAGTTATGGGCGATCTCCGAGTCTATCAGGTACCTTCCCTCCCGGGGGAGAAAAAGCGAGTAGACTGTCGGGAACTTCTCGTTGATGCCGACGACGAAAGAGCTGTCGCTCTTGTTATTGCCGTATCTGATATCGATCTGCTCGAAGAAGCTGGGCATGAGGCTCACGGCGACCGATTTGACCAGGGGACATTCTTTTTCGATCGCTTTGGCATCATCATAGGTCAGGTGCTTTCTTTTTCGCATCTCCTCATTGAAGCGGCTCATCGGGCCGGGTTCGAACTTTTGGACGAGGATCAAATCCGAGCCGGCCGATTCGAGCTGCGCCAGGAAAGAGCGGTTCAATCCCTGGATGACGGAGACCATCCCGATTACGGTCATGACGCCGATCATGATTCCCAGCAGCGTCAGAAAGGAGCGGAGCTTATGCGTTTTGAGGGAGTCCAGCGCCATCCGGAAGATCTCCTGGAATATGCCTGTTCTCATTCCTCTGACCTCAAGGCGTCGATCGGGTTCAATTTGGAGGCCTTGTTGGCGGGATAGATGCCAAAGAAGAGACCTATGGAAGTGGACATCAGAATCGCGATCAGCATGGAGACCGGCTCGGCGCGTGAGGGAAGAGACGTGGCCGCCGAGACGATTTTGGCGATGCCCAGACCGAGGCCGATGCCGATGATCCCCCCCAGGGCCGAGATGGTCGACGATTCGAGCAGGAATTGAAACAGAATGTCTTTGCGCCGGGCTCCGATGGCCATCCGGATACCAATCTCCTTGGTCCGCTCGGTTACCGAAACGAGCATGATATTCATGATCACGATTCCGCCCACGAGGAGCGCGATGGAAGAGATGGCGATCATGGCAAAGTAGATGCCGGAGGTGGCGGTTTTGTAGAAATCGATAAAGGTCTCGGAGGTCTGGAACGAGAAATCATCCTCCTGCCGGAAGTTCCTCTTCCTCCAGGAGCGAAGGATGGTCCTGACTTCGTCCTCGGCTTTGGCCATCAGTTCCTGCGACGAGGTATGGATATTGATGTCGATACTCCTGTCGCTGCCGTAGATTTTCTCGAAGGTCGTAATCGGAATCCGGACGAAGTCGTCCTGGCTAAACCCCAGGATCTTTCCTTTTTGTTTGGCGACGCCGATGACCAGGAAATTATCGTTCCCGACCTTGATCCATCGTCCCAGCGGGTCCACCGCCGAAAACAGCTTCTCGGCGGTTTCAGAACCGATGATGCAAACGCTTCGAGAATGGTCCTCTTCATCTTTCTGGATGTGGCGTCCCCTGTCCAATTCCAGGACGGACCCGATGAGGTGGTCCAGGTAGGTGCTCCCTCGGACCATCACGTTTTTCAGGGATTCGTTTCCGTACTTGACCGTCCGCGACGTCTCCGCAGAAGCGCCCACCAGCTCACAGGACTGGCAGAGGTTCCGGAGAAGCCTCATCTCCTCCAGGGTCAGGTCCTTGCGCTTGATCTGTTCCTTAAACTCTTTGATCGAAATCCCGATCCGGGAAAATTTAGTGACCGAAAAGTCGTTGGCGCCGAAGAAAGACATCTTGGTGTAGACATAATTGTTCAGGCCCTGGATGATGGAGATAACGGCGATGATGGTCAAGACGCCGATGATGATGCCCAGCAGGGTCAGAAAGGTCCTCAGCTTATTCGACCAGAGAGAACCCAGGGCCATGGAAAAGGATTCGCCGACGTTGATCTTGGCCATCGTTCCAACCGATATTTTACACCATCTGATACGAAATGGAGAAAAAAAGGTTCAAGACGTCTATCTTGTCATCTCGTCTTCTCGTCAAAAAATAAGAAAAAACAAGAGAAATTAAAATATCTTGTGCTCTTGACGAGATGGACGAGAAGACGAAACGACGAGAAGACGAGAAAGACATTTTGTCTTGACAAGTCGAGGAAGGACCAAGAGAATGAAAGAGAAGGGAGAAAAGAACATGCCAGAAAAATCCATCCTCAGTTCCTCTGAAATTCAGGTCCCTTGTGTCTATTTCGGAGAGGCCGGGCCTGTCAACACAAGGCGAACAATCGAGATCGCCGCCCGCCGCGCCGAGGAGCTCGACATCAAACACATCGTCGTCGCCTCCGCCTCCGGAGCGACCGCTCTCGAGGCCGTGGCCGCATTCCGCTCCCGGAGCGTGGTTGTGGTCACCCATTCGACGGGCTTTCTGAGGCCGGATTTCCAGGAGTTGGACGCGGAGCGGCGCAAGAAGATCGAGGTCGCAGGGGCGAAGATCCTCACTTGCCAGCATGCCCTGGGCGGCGTCAACCGGGCCGTCCGGAAAAAACTGGGCACCTATGAGCTCGACGAAATCCTGGCCTTAGCCCTCAAGATTTTTGGTCAAGGGTTGAAGGTGGCGGTTGAAATCTCGCTCATGGCCGCCGACGCGGGACTCGTCCCGACGACAGAACCATGCCTGTCTATCGGTGGTACGGGAACCGGGGCAGACACCGCCGTCCTTCTGCGATCCCTCCAACGCCCAGACTTTTTTTGATTTAAAAATCATGGAAATCTTGGCCAAGCCTAGGTTAGAATAAAAGAACGGGATAAGAAAGGAGAGAAAATGATGAAAAAAACAGTCTTGTGTGTTCTCATCCTGTTCGTTTGCCTGGGTTTGGCTTCGAAGTCTTGGGCCCAGGCGGGCATCTACATAGGCGTTCATGCCGGTGTCGATACTCAGAAACCGAAAATTACAGGCATTGAGTTCAACAGCGACACCAGCTTTCTTTATGGGGTTCGGGCCGGAATACAAATCTTGATGCTCGCGGTTGAAGTCAATTACTCGCAGGCCGCCCACAACCTCAGCCTGAACGGGAATCTTCTTTCGGATTGGAACAACAGAAAGGTCGATTATAGCTGCCTTGGTGTGAACCTGAAGTTTATTTTTTCGCTCCCGATCCTGCATCCCTATCTGACAGCCGGCTATGGCTCTTACAGCGCGAATATCCACGATCTTGAAAAAAAACGGAACGGGGGATACAACTTCGGCGCCGGGGTCGAGTTGAAGCTCGGTCGCATCGCCCTCCTGGCCGAGGGAAAATATAACCACGTGAACCTGGACATCCAGAACAACAGCTTGAGCTTGGGCGACTTCACTCTCGTCGGAGGACTGAATTTCTATTTTTAGCCGAGGAAAACTCATCAGATTAAATAAGTATCTCGCCCAAGCCGGTGTGGCCTCCCGGCGCGAAGCGGACCGATTGATCGCAGAAGGCCGAGTTCTTGTCAACGGCCGGATCATCCAGGAGCTCGGGTCCCAAATCGACGCGAGCAAGGACCGGGTCAAGGTCGACGGCCGCGACATCAAGAAAGAGGGGCGTCTGGTTTACCTTATCCTGAATAAGCCAGCCGGTTATCTGGTCACTCTCAAAGACCCCTTTCGTCGGCCGACAATCAAAGATCTTCTTCCTCCCTCTGGGGAGAGGATCTTCCCCGTCGGCCGGCTGGATTTTGAGAGCGAGGGGCTCCTCCTCTTGACCAATGACGGGGAACTGACCTTTCGCCTCTCTCACCCCGGCTTCGAGGTCAAAAAAAGCTACCTCGTCAAGGTGAAGGGAGAGCCGGACGCCAAAGGCTTGGAGAGGCTGCGCCGCGGTATTTTTGTTGGCGGACACAGGACCGCTCCGGCGCGCGTCACTCTCCTGGCCCACAACCCGAAAAGAAGCCTGCTCCGGATCGAAATCCATGAAGGTCGCAAGCATGAGGTGAGGCTCATGTGCCTGGCCATCGGTCATGATGTCGTGAGTCTGAAAAGGATCGCCCTGGCCGGTCTGACCCTGGGGAAGCTCAAACCCGGAGAGTGGCGCTTTCTCGGAGCCGCAGAAGTCCGGAAATTGAAAAAACTCGTGAATCTTGTCTGAGCTCAGGCCTCTTTGGATTCTTTCTGGCCTTCCTCTTGAAAGGCCTTCCATCTTTTGGCCAGCCGTTCGAGTTCCTTGTTGACGAGATAATTGACCGTTCCCTCTTCATAGGAGCCGTCTTCTTTCTTCTGGCCGGCCTCAACGCCCGTCAGGATCTCGATCCCGTCATCGATCATCCTGGCCGGATAGATATGGAACTTCCCTTCACGAACGGCGTCGACGACATCCGGCCTGAGCATGAGATTCTGGACATTCTGGTGGGGTATGATGACGCCCTGGGTCCCTGTCAGCCCCTTGGCTTTGCAGACATCGTAGAAGCCTTCGATCTTTTCGTTGACGCCGCCGATGGGCTGGATTTCTCCCTTCTGGTTCAGTGATCCGGTGACCGCGATTTCCTGCCGGAGAGGAAGGTTGGAGAGGCTGGACAGGATGGCGTAGACTTCGGTCGAAGAAGCGCTGTCCCCCTCGACTCCGCCATAGGATTGCTCGAAGGCGATGCTGGCCGTTAGGGAGAACGGGTGGTCTTGAGCGTATTTCCCTCTGAGGTATCCGCCCAGGATGAGCACCCCCTTGTTATGAGTGGGACCGCTCATCTCAGCCTCGCGCTCGATATTGATGACCCCGGCCCGACCCATGGCTGTCCGGGCGGTGATCCGGGTGGGTTTGCCGAAGGCAAATTGGCCCATATCATAGACAGAGAGCCCGTTGACCTGACCGGTCACCTTGCCCTCGGTATCGATCATGAGCGTCCCTTCCTCGATCATTTCCTGAATCTTGTCCTCGATCAGGCTCACCCGTTCGAACCGCTCTTCGATCGCTTTTTGCACATGAGCGTACTTGACCGAAGCGGCGTTGTCCTTTTTGGCCCAAAATCCGGCCTCCCGGATGACATCGGCGATGATATGGAACCGGGTGGAGATCTTTTTCTGTCTCCCTGCGATCCGCGTCCCGTATTCGATAATGGCCGCCATGCCGTCCTTGTCAAAGGGCAACAGATGGTCTTCTTCGGTGATCTTTTTGAGGAACCTGATGTATTCGTTGATCCTGCTGTCGTCCCTGGGCATTTCCGAGTCGAATTCGGCCTTGATCTTGAAGATCTTCTTAAAATCCTCGTCCAAGGCATAGAGCAAATTGTAGATGTAGGGGTCGCCGATCATCAGCACCTTGACATTGCATTTGATGGCCTCGGGTTTGAGCCGGGTGGTGACGATGAGGTAAAGCGAGGCGAAGTTTTGGATCTCAAAGATCTGGTTTCTGAGCGTCCTCTTGAGGGTCGTCCAGACTCCGGGCTCAATCAGGGCGTCCAGGGCGTTGATCACAAGATAGCCCCCCTGGGCTTTGAGGAAAGAGCCGGCTTTGATCTTGGTAAAATCCGCCTGCCAGATGCCGAAGCGATTGGTGGCCAGTTCGATCGACCCGAAGAGGTTGGTGTAGTTGGGGTTGGTCTCGATGATGACGGGAGCGCCCTTGAGGTCGGAGTTGTCGACCATCAGGTTGACCCTGTATTCCAGGAAGGGATCGGCGATCTCCTTTTCTTTGTCCTCCTTCTTGGTGGCTTTGAAGAGGTCGATGTTATCGATCAGGTTGCGCTCGACCTCATTCAGGTAGTCCGTGATCTTCTGGGAAGCGAATTTGGCCCTGATCTCGTCGATCGCCCCTCGAATGATCGGGGTGATGGATTCGGCATCCCATTTTTTGAGCAGGGGCTGCGTATCTTCATCGATTTCCTTGAGCTTTTCGAGGATGTCCTCGAGCTCCGCGGTCAGCTCTTCGTACTTTTTTTTCATCGAGTCCAGGGTTTTCCTGGGGAACTTGTTTTCTTTGACGAGGGCCTCGATCTTATTGAAGGGAGTGGGGACCTCGTTGATCATGGGGATGAGGTCCGGCCGGGTGAAAAAACCCATCTGGACCTGGATGAGGGAGAAGCCTTCCTTGGCGACTTCATCCTCGAAGTTTTTCAGGAGTCTCTTTCCCTTTCCTCTGTTGCGACTCGACGATGGCATCCCTTTTCTCCGTATAAAATTTGCTCTTGAAGAGCTCGGGGATGTTTTTCTGGAGCATCTGGATAACGCTGGACATGGCTTCGTTAAATTTTCGTCCCTGGCCCGCCGGAAGGGTGATCAGGCTCGGCTCATCGGGGTACTTGAAGTTGTTGACGTACAGAAGATCATCCGGCGTCTGTTCCCCTTTTTCCAGCTTTTCCAGGAGTTGTTTGATCGTCGTTGTCCGGCCTGTCCCGACCAAACCGGCGACAAAAATGTTGTAGCCGAGGCTCTTGATCTCCAGGCCGGTCTGGATGGATTTGACCGCTCGGTCCTGACCGATGATCTCGTCGCAGGAATTCGCATTCATCGCTCCGGCCGAAGGGGATGAGCTCCGGAGGACAATTCCACCTCAATTTCTCAGGAGATAGTTCTTCGAAAGATTGCTTTGCTTTCATTATGACTCCTTGCGCTTGTACCTGATAATTTTTTATCACAAATATCCAACCAACTCAATACCAAAAAGTGAGCGGTGAGCAGTGAGCAGTTCAAATTACAAAATCAAAATGATGGAGCTTTATTCTGATTAGCGAAAGCGCAAATTTGATGTCCGAACCCGTGAAACGAGGCTCTTAATATAATTCTTGTTTTGCTTTTTGCGCTGATCACGGCTCAGTGCTCACAGCTCACTGTGCTTTTATTTTCGTGCAAAAAAGCCTGCGATTTGCTAAAATGTTGAAAACTCGGAGGAGTCAGGCGTGAACGGAGTCCGGATCGAACGGGTCACGAGCAAGAAGTCTCTCAGTGAATTCATCAAGTTTCCCTGGAAGGTTTATGCGAACGACCCCAACTGGGTTCCTCCTTTGATCATGGACATGAAAGAGAGGCTGGACCGGGAAAAGAACCCGTTTTTTGAACACGCCCAAATGGAACTCTATTTGGCGTACCGCGGGACCGAGCCGACCGGAAGGATCGCCGCCATCCTGGATGAAGACCACAATCGTTTTCACGGTGATAAGGTCGCCTTTTTCGGTCTCTACGAGAGTCTGAATGATTCCGAAACCGCGGCGGCACTGCTGGATGAGGCCGCCTCCTGGGGAAAAGCGAAAGGGATGGAGGTCCTGCGCGGGCCGATGAACCTCTCGATGAACGATGAGTGCGCCTTTCTTCTGGAAGGTTATGACTCCCCGCCTGTCGTCATGATGCCCTACAATCCTCCTTATTATCTAGATCTCATGGCCCGGTGCGGCCTGGTCAAGGCGAAAGACCTGTATGCTTTTTTTATGACCCGTGATCATGACATCCAGGAAAAGGTGAGGGCCATGGCCGAAAAGGCCCGGCGCGAGTTAAGGGTGAACATCCGGACGGGGGACTTAAAAAAGATCAACGAAGAGGCGGAAAAGATCGCCCTCATCTATAACAGCGGCTGGGAGAAAAACTGGGGTTTTGTCCCCTGGACCGATAACGAGATGAAATTCATGGCCAGGAAACTCAAGCTCCTGGCCGATCCGGACCTGGTGGTTTTTGCAGAAGTGGACGGAAAACCCGTCGGTTTCGCTTTTGGTTTGCCCAACTACAATGAGGTTTTGATCAACATGAACGGGCGGCTTTTTCCCTTCGGCTTCATCAAGTTCCTGTTGAACAAGAAAAAAATCAAGGGCATGCGGGCGCTCGTATTCGGAGTCCTCAAGGAATACCGGCAGACGGGGCTCAGTTATCTCCTCTACTCCGAATTCGAAAAGAACGGCATCAGGAACGGCTATGAATGGGGAGAAATGTCCTGGCAGTTGGAGGACAACGATCCGATCAACCGGTTCAATGCCTCGATCGGCGGCGAGATATATAAAAGATACAGAATATTTGAGAAAAAAATAGCCTAAGGGTCGATGCAAGAGTCTGGGTGGTCGATCCTTCAAAGAAAGTAAACGCTGAGCAGGGAGGTAGTCGCGTGGATTATAAAAACCTAGCCGTCAGAAAGGCCGATGGAATCGGCTGGATCACCATCAATCGTCCTGACAAACTCAACGCTTTGAACAGAGAGACCGTGGAAGAGCTGGCCAATGCCTTTGCCGGTCTCCACGACGATGCTGAGGTCAGGGTGGTCATCCTGACCGGCGCGGGAGAAAAAGCTTTTATCGCCGGCGCGGATATTTCCGAGCTGGCCCGGCTCGATTACGAGACCGGGAAGAAGTATGCCCTCAGGGGCCAGGAGGTGACGAAGCTCATCGAGAATTCCAGAAAGCCGGTGATCGCGGCGATCAATGGCTATGCCCTGGGCGGAGGAACCGAGTTTGCCCTGGCCTGCCACATCAGGATCGCCTCGGAAAATGCAAAAATGGGTCAGCCCGAGGTCAAACTGGGCATTATCCCCGGCTATGGAGGCACCCAGCGGCTGGCCAGACTGGTTGGCAAGGGCAAGGCTTTGGAGCTCATCCTCTCGGGCAGGCCGATCGATGCCCGGGAGGCCAAAGAAATCGGATTGGTCAACAGAGTGGTTCCGCTGAGCGAATTGACCTCAAGCTGCGAGGCCCTCGCCAAAGAGATCATCGCCAATGCGCCCCTGGCTGTCGGCTATTCGATCGAGACCGTCAACAAGGGGCTGGATCTCTCCCTGGATGACGGACTCCGGCTGGAGGCCGACATTTTCGGGCGGGCCTGCTCGACCGAAGACAGCGCCGAAGGGACGAAAGCTTTTCTGGAAAAACGAAAAGCCGACTTCCGAGGCCGATAAAGGAGAACGATATGGAGATTTTTCAAGGAAAACTGCAAGCCAAGGGATTGAGGATCGGGATCATCGTCAGCCGCTTCAACCAGTTCATCTCTGAACGGCTGCTGGAAGGCTCGCTCGACGCCCTCCAGAAGCTGGGAGCCGAAGACGCCAACATCAGTGTCTACAAAGTCCCCGGGTCTTTTGAGGTCCCGCTGCTGACCAGAAAGCTGGTCCGGAGCAAGAGAGTGGACGGAATTATATGCCTGGGCGCTTTGATCCGGGGCGACACTCCCCATTTTGACTTCCTGAGCGCCGAGGTGACCAAAGGCCTGGCCCAGATTTCTATGGAAGACGGGCTGCCGGTCTCTTTCGGCATCCTCACCGTGGACACGATCGAGCAGGGGATCGAGCGGGCCGGGACCAAGGCTGGCAACAAGGGCTACGATGCCGCGTTTTCTCTGGTTGAAACGATCAATCTTCTAAAAACGTCCGGATTGAAGTAAGGGAGTGAAGCGGATTGATGGGCAGCCGAAGAAAAGCCAGGGAGTCTGCGCTCCAGCTCCTTTTTGAGCTTGAATTCAACGACGCGGAGCCCGGGCAGGCGATAAGCCGATATTGGAAGGAGAACAAAGTTTCTGCTGAAGTCAAGGAATTCGGCACCTGGCTCGTGACGGGAATCCTCTCCCAGCGGAAAGAATTGGACGAAACGATTCAGTCCTGCTCGGAAAACTGGCGGATCTCCAGGATGGCTCACGTGGATCGCAATATCCTTCGGATCGCCGTGTTCGAGCTTCTCCACGAGGAAACCCTCGCCCCGGCCGTGATCATCAATGAGGCGATTGAGATCGCCAAAAAATACAGCGGCGAAAACGCCTCGACTTTTGTCAACGGGATCCTGGACGCCGTTCGGAAAAAAATCGCCAAGAGCAACAAAAGCACAAAAGAAGGAAGACATGGACAAGCCGGCCCAAACTCAAAACAAAGAAAAATCAAACCTAGATCAAGAGCCAAAGGGGAGTGACCAGGACCTGGCCCGCCGGGAAAAAACCCAGAAACTCATCGAGGCCGGAGTGGACCTATTTCCCCACAAAATCAACAAGACCCATTCGGTCTCCGAAATCGTGGCCGGGTTTGCCTCCCTGTCCAAAGAGGAGCTGGAACAGAAGAAGATCGAAGTGGTCGTCCCCGGAAGGATCATGTCCATCCGGCGAATGGGCCGGGCGCTCTTTTTCCACATCTCGGACAGCCGGACCAGGCTTCAGGCCTACCTGCGAGAGGACGTCATCGGAGCGAAAGAATTCGAAATCTTTTCTCTATTTGATATCGGGGACAGTGTGGCCGTCCGGGGCGTCCTGTTCAAGACCAAGACCGGCGAGCTGACGGTCCTGGCCCATGGCTACACTCTGCTGGCCAAATCTCTGCATCCGCTTCCCGAAAAATGGCACGGGCTTCAGGATACCGAGCTTCGCTACCGGAAACGCTACCTGGACCTGATCATGAACCCGGACGTCATGGAGGTCTTCCGGACGAGGAGCGCACTCATCTCCGAAATGAGGGAATTTTTTGACCGGCGGGGGTTCGTCGAAGTCGAGACTCCGATGATGCATCCTGTCCCCGGTGGCGCGTTGGCCAAACCGTTTAAGACGTTCCACAACGCCCTGGGGATCGACCTCTATCTGAGGGTCGCCCCGGAGCTCTACCTGAAGAGGCTCATCGTCGGGGGATTTGAGAAAGTCTACGAAATCAACCGGAATTTCCGCAACGAGGGCATCTCGTTCGAACACAACCCTGAATTCACGATGCTCGAATTTTATCAGGCCTATATCGATTACAATGACCTGATGGCCCTGACCGAGGAGCTGATCACCGGGTTGGCGCAGACGATCCTGGGAAAAGAAGAACTGACCTATGGCGATGAGGTCATTTCCCTCAGGCGGCCTTGGAAACGGATCACTTACAAGGACGCTCTTCTCCAATTCAGCGGACTGGCCCCGGAACGCTTGGCCGACCGGGAGGAGACGATCGAGTTTGCCAAGCACCTGAGCGGAGAAAAAGAAGGCGTGACCCACGGAAGGGCGTTGGATATCATCTTTGCCAAGACCGTCCAGCCCCATCTTGTGCAGCCGACGTACGTCATCAACACCCCCAAAGAAATCTCTCCGCTGTCAAAGTCGACCCGGGAGAACCCGGAGGAAACCGCTCGGTTCGAGCTGTTCATAGGCCGGATGGAAATCGTCAACGCGTTCAGCGAACTGACCGACCCCGTCGAGCAACGGAGGCGTTTTGAGCAGCAGGCCGAGGACCGGAAAAAGGGCGTCGAAGAGGCCCACCGGATCGACACGGATTATGTCGAAGCCCTCGAGTACGGCCTTCCGCCCACCGGCGGAGAGGGGATCGGCATCGACCGCTTGACGATGCTCTTCACGAATCGAAAATCTATCCGAGAGGTCATCCTCTTTCCGCTGTTGAAACCAAAATAGTGAGCTGAGCAGCTGGTGAGCAGTGCAGAGGATTCATAATTTCTTTGATAATAAACAGACACACTCAAAATTTGCCAAAAAAGCTGTGGCGGAAGTCACAAATACCTTGTATTCTTTATACCGCTCACTGCTACAGCTCAGTGCTCACTAATATGATATGAAATACGAATTGTTCATCGCCCGTCGCTACCTGACGGCCAAGAGAAAGCAGGCTTTCATCTCCGTCATCACCTTCATTTCCGTGCTGGGGATCACGATCGGGGTTATGGCCTTGATCATCGCTATCGCCCTGATCACCGGATTTCAGGAGGACGTCCAGGATAAGATCTTGGGATCAACCTCGCACATCATGATTTCCGACCTCTCCGGCGAGGGTCTGAAAGACTATTCGCAGCTCGTCGCCAAACTTGGCCGAGTCTCAGGGATCGTCTCGATCACTCCTGTCGTCTACAACACAGTCCTCATCAGCGGGCCCAGCAAGAGCTCCGGGGCGGTCCTGAAGGGGATCGACTTCGACCTGGAAAAAAAATATTCGTCCTGGCTGCGGCGGCTGGAACAAGGGCAGATCCCCGCTGATTCCAAGAGGGACGGCCTCCTTCTGGGCCGGGAAATGTCCTATGCCATCGGGGCGGGAGTCGGAGACGAGGTGAGGGTTTTGACCGCCTCGTCGCGCCTTTCCCCGATGGGACTCTTTCCAAGAAGCAAGCGCTTTGTCGTCTCCGGGATTTTCAATACGGGCCTGTATGAGTTCGATGCCTCGACGGCCCTGGTTTTACTCGCCACGGCCCAAAAATTATTCGGGCTGGAGGGGAGAGTCAGTTTTCTCCAGGTCAGGCTGGCGAACATCTTCCAGGCCGCCAAGATCGGAAGTGAGATCAAGGCGCTCCTTCCACCGCTGACCTACGTAACCACCTGGATGGAGCTCAACAAATCCCTGTTTTCGGCCCTCAAGCTGGAAAAAAAACTCATGTTTTTGACCATTACCCTGATCGTCCTTGTGGCTGCCCTGAACATCATTGCCACCTTAATCCTGATGGTCATGGAGAAAACCAGGGATATCGGCATCCTCATCGCTTTGGGGGCGACCTCCCGGAACATCAAGCGCGTCTTTTTTTTCCAGGGCGCCATGATCGGATTGATCGGGACGACGGTCGGGGTCGTCTTGGGGATAGCCTGGTGCTGGGTCGCCAATGCGCTGAAGTTGGTCAGAGTGCCAGTGGATATTTACCAGATCTCTTTTGTCCCCTTTCATCTTAAGGCCCTGGACCTGAGTTTGATCATCGGCGTATCGCTGTTGATCTCATTTCTTTCGACGCTATTCCCGGCCCAGCGGGCCTCCAAAATTGACCCAGTCAACGCGTTAAAATATGAATAATCTTATTCAGGCTATCAACCTGGGGAAGGAATACCCGCTGCCGAAGGGTTCATTCCGCGTCTTCGAGGGCATCGATTTTGCCCTCGAGTCCGGAGACTTGGCGGCCATCATGGGTGTCTCCGGGGTGGGGAAGACCACCCTGCTCAACCTCCTCGGGGCACTGGACAGGCCGACCACCGGCAGCGTCTTACTCGAGGGGGAGGATATCTTTTCCAAGACAGAGAAGGAGTTGGCCGAAATCCGGAACCGGAAGATAGGCTTTGTCTTCCAGTTTTACCATCTCCTGCCCGAATTCACTACCCTGGAGAATGTGAGTTTCCCGCTCCTCATCGGGGGGATGGAGAAAAAAGAGGCTTTTCAGAAGGCCCTCCTGGTCCTTGAGGAAGTGTCTCTAGGCGAGAAAGCCCAGCTGAGGCCGGCCCAGCTCTCGGGGGGGGAGCAACAGCGGGTCGCGGTCGCCCGGGCCTTGGTCAACGAGCCCAAGCTCCTCCTGGCCGATGAACCAACCGGGAACCTGGACTGGAAGACGGGGGAAATGATCCTCCAGCTCGTGCTGGACCTCCACCGGAGGAGAGGATTGTCCTCGATCATTGTCACCCATAATGAAAAGATAGCCCAGTATTGCCGCAAGCTCTACCTCATGGAGGGCGGAAAATTGAAACTTTTATCGACTTCCTGAGGTTGGAAACTATGTGGCCGTTCTCCGCCTCCCCGCTCCCTTTCTACCTGCGACGTTCTCTATCCTTTTGAAAAAATCGGCCTATTATGGTATAAGGAATGTGCCATGAAGAGGTTTGTCTTATTTTTGCTTCTCTGCGGCCTGCCTCTGGTCGTTTCCGCCCAGGAGCTGGTCGAGAAGATCGAAATCGCCGGAAATGATCGTGTCACCAGGGAGACCATCCTCTATTATCTCTCTTCCAGAGAGGGGGAATATTTTAACGAAGAGCTTCTGAAGAAGGATTTCAGGGTCCTCTGGTCGACCGGCTTTTTCTCGGACATCAAAATCGAGGATCAACCGGGGACACGCGGCAAGATCGTCAGGATCACCGTCGAGGAGAATCCCGTCGTCAAAACCATCTCTTACAAGACGGGAAAAAAGGTCAAGGAAGACGACATTGTCAACAAGCTGAAGGAAAAGGACGAATATATCCTTCCCTTTTCTTATCTCAACCCGGGCAAGGTCCAGAAAATAAAAAAAACCATCCTGGATCTCCTGTCGGAGAAGGGCCTCCAGGCGGCCAAAGTGGAAAGCGAGGTCGCCAAAAAAACGAAAAACGAAGTCGAGATCCTGTTCAAGATCGATGAAGGCCCCAAGGTCCGGGTCGGTGAGATCGAATTTGCGGGAAAAACCAAACTGCCGCCGAGCTTTGCTCCGGGAATCGATGAAGGACAATCAAAGCCATGGGGTTTTCTCCTGGATCACGGGAAAAGATGTCTTCAAGCAGAACAAGCTGGCCGACGATGTGGCGGCGATCAAGAAGAGATTCCAGGAGAACGGCTATATGGAAGCCACGGTCGGCGAGCCCCGGGTCGAGGAAATAACCAGGAGGACGATCTTCTTCAAGAAGCAGAAGATGATGAAGCTCGTTTTCCCGGTGAACGCCGGATACCTCTACAGAGTCGGCGAAATCAAGATCGAGGGAAACAAGGCCCTCTCGGCCAAATACCTCCGCTCATTGATCAAGATGATTCAGGGCGATATCTACAGCACCAAGGTCAGAGAGAAGAGCATCGAAACAATCGGGGAGACCTACCGCGACGGCGGCTACATCTATATCCAGGTCATTCCGGTCGAGAACCTGGACCCCAAGCACAAAGTCGTCAACGTGACCTACAACATCGCCGAAAACGATGTTGCCTACCTCAACAGGCTGGAATTCCGCGGCAACTCCTACACGAAGGACAAAGTTATCCGCCGGGAAATGCTCCTTCGGGAAGGCGACCGTTTCAGCTTCGCGATCTTCAAGGACAGTCTGCTCCGGATCAAACAGCTCGGGTTGGTCGAGCTCGAAAAGGACCCGGATATCAAACCGAACCCGAACGACCCGACCCAGCTGGATGTGACCGTGAACGTGAAAGAGCTGCAGAGAAACAATATCCAGTTCACCGCGGGCTACAGCGGGTACGAAGGGACATTTGTCGCCCTGAGCTACGAGACGGTCAATTTCCTGGGGGCAGGCGAGAATTTGAATTTCACGGTCCAAACCGGCAAGAGGATCAAGAACTACATGTTCGGGTTCAGCGAGCCCTACTTCCTGGACAAGCCCGTCGCTCTCGGCTTCAATATTTACAGCCGATATATCATTTATCCCCTGCTCTATAATCAGAAAAGCAAGGGAATCGATCTCACCTTCGGGGCGAGACTGATCGAATTTTGGCGCGCCCAAGCGGTCTACAGTTTTCAGTTCATCGATGTCACGGTTCCGCAGGGCTCCGCGAGCGCCGGCTATGACCCGATCTATAACCTGATGTACGGTGTCGGCCATTACAACGAGAGCAGCATCACGCCGAGCATCTACCGTTCGACGATCGACAGTCCCCTGACGCCAAGCCACGGGACTCTCTACATGGCTTCGATCAAGTTCGCCGGCTCTTTTCTCGGCGGCGAGATCTCGATCATCAAGCCGGACCTGAAATTCACTTTTTATCACCCGCTGATCGGAAAGCACGTGGTCGGGTTGAATATTGAGTATGAATCCGTCACTCGCCTGCACAACTCTCAGGTCCCGTTCTGGGAGAAATTTTACCTGGGAGGCGAGCGATCCATCCGCGGCTATGAGATTTATACGATCGGACCCCGGGACGCCCAGGGAACGGTCCTGGGAGGCGACAAGTCCCTTGTCCTCAACGCCGAATACATCATCCCGGTGGGCGGACCCCTCTACCTGATCTTTTTCCATGATGTCGGGAACGCGATCACCAGTCAGCAGAAATTCTCCTACGCCAGCATGTACACTTCCACCGGTCTCGAGGCGCGGATTTTTGTTCCGGCTCTGCGTATTCCCTTCCGGCTCATTTTTTCTTATAATAACAAGAAGATTTTTGCGACCGATTCCAATTTCGCTTTCCGATTTGCGGTTGGAACGACGTTTTAGCCATAGGAGGCAAGAGATGAAACGTGCACTCACCGGCAAAATCGCTTTGCTCGCCCTCGTCATCGGCGTTTTTGTTCCGCTGACCTACGCCCAGCAGCCCGTCAAGATGGCCGTGGTGAATTCCCAGATGGTTCTGGAGCGGTCCCTCGAAGGGAAGAGGGTCATCGCCCAGCTGCAACAGAAGGACAAATCCAACCAGGCGACACTGGCCAAAATGGACGATGATATTCGGACTCTGGAAACGAAGCTCAACACGCAGCGCCTGACTCTGACCGATGAAGCGCTCTTCAATTTGAACTCGGACCTCGATAAAAAGAGAAAGGACCGCCAGCGCTTCGCGGAAGACTCCCTCAAAGATATCCAGGAACTCCAGGCCAAGCTCTTTTTGAAAGTCCAGAACGAGCTCATCGCCATCATCGAACAGATCGGGAAAGAAAAGGCCTACGAACTCATGTTTGATCTGGCCAAGAGCGGAGCGGTTTATTTCAACCCGGCCATCGATATCACCGAGGAAGTCATCAAGCGGTACGACGCGTCCAAGACCGCGGCGCCGACCAAATAACGAGCGGATCGAAAGAAACCTCACTTGTTCAAGATCGAAGCCATCCAGGAATTTCTTCCCCACCGTTATCCTTTTCTGTTGATCGACAGGGTCCTGGAAATGGAGAAGGGGAAGAGGATCGTGGCTCTGAAGAATGTGAGCGCCAATGAGCCTTTTTTCCAGGGGCACTTTCCCAAGCTCAAGATCATGCCCGGGGTATTGATCATCGAGGCGGTCGCCCAAGCCGGCGGGGTTTTGCTCTTCCATTCCATTCCCGATCCGCTCAGCAAGATTGTCCTCCTGAGCAAGATCGAGAACGCCAGATTCAGGAAGCCGGTCGTGCCCGGCGACCAGCTTCGGCTGGAGGCCGAGATTCTCAAACTCAAGACCAGATTCTGCTTTCTCCGGGGCAAGGCAACCGTGGATGGGGAGATCGTCGTGGAAGGCGATATCACCGCCAGCCTCCTGGATGTCAGTGAATTCCATGGCCGAGAGTGATATCTTTGTCCATCCTTCCGCTTCGGTTCATCCCAAATCCCGGATCGATTCGGGCGCGTGGATCGGTCCCTATTCCGTGATCGGCGAAAAGGCGACCATCGGCAAAAAAACGAAGATCGATTCTCATGTGACCTTCAGTGGGATCGTGGAGGTGGGCGAGGAGTGCCATTTTTCTCCTTTCAGCTCCTTCGGGACCGAGCCTCAGGATACCGGTTACAAGGACGAAGAGACCGTGGTCAAGATCGGTGACCGGAATTTTTTCCGTGAATTCATAACCGTCCACCGCGGCACGGTCAAAGGCGGAGGAAAGACGATCATCGGGAACGACAATTATTTCATGGCTTATTCTCATGTCGCCCACGATTGCCAGGTGGGAAATGAGACCATCTTCATCAACGGGGTGACCCTGGGGGGGCATGTCGTGGTCGAGGATTGTGCGACCCTGTCCGCTTTCACCGGGGTTCATCAGTTTTGCCGCATCGGGAAACACGCTTATATCGGAGGCTTTTCCGTCATCACCCACGACGTCGTTCCGTTTTCCAAGGTGGCGGGCAGTCGGCCTGTCCTTTTCTTTGGTCCCAACGGCATCGGCCTGCGGCGCCGGGGTTTTACGAGCGAGCGGGTCCAGGCCATCAAGGAGATGTTCAAGCTCCTCTTCCATTCGGACCTTAACACGACCCAGGCTATCGAACAGATTCAGACTCGATTTCCCCAAAATCCGGATCAAGCAGAGCTCGTCCGTTTCATTCAGAATTCCAAGCGAGGCATTATCAAGAAATCGGCTGAGCAATGGCAAATCGACTTGGAATCCTAGCGGGCTCGGGGAACTTCCCGCTCTTGGCCCTCATCGAGGCCCAGAACCAAGGTTATTTTTGTGCGGTCGCTGGCTTCCTTGGAGAAGCCGACCCTGCCCTTGAAACTCGGGCCGAGGTTTTTGAGTGGGTCGGGGCGGGAGAGCTGGCCAAGCTGCTCGCTTTCCTCAAAAACAATGGGATACGCGAAATCATCTTGGCCGGAAAAGTCGACCCCCGCTCCCTTTATCGGGCCGACCGGTTCGATGAAGCGGCGGTCAAGCTCCTGGCCCAACTCAAAGAGAAGAGCCCGTCCCGACTCGTCCAGGCCCTGATCGGATTCCTTTCCGGCCAGGGGATAGAGGTCATGGACCCCACTTTTTTGCTTCGTCGCTATTTCTGCCCCGAAGGCGTTTTGACCGAGTCTCACCCCGCCGCCGAGATTCAGCAGGACATCGATTTCGGCTGGAGAAAGGCCAGAACCCTGGCCGATTTGGATATCGGGCAGACCGTCGTCGTCAAGAACGGCACGGTCGTGGCTGTTGAGGGTGTCGAAGGGACGGACCAGGTTATCTTGAGGGGAGGGGAGCTGGCTGGCCCCGGAATTATCGCCGTCAAAGTGAGCCGGACCTCACAGGATCCGCGCGTGGATCTGCCGGGCGTCGGGTTCAAGACGATAGAAGCCCTGGCCAAAGTCCGCGCCGCGGCCCTTTGCTTGGAGGCGGACAGAGTCGTTTTTTTTGAAAGAGCGGAGGCCTTGGCCCTGGCCAATGCTTCCCACATCGCCATCGTGGCCAGGAAATAGTGAATGCCGGGAATCGGGAGTCACCCATGGAAACTGTAAGGGTCGGAATCATCGGTGTTGGCTATCTGGGGACCCAGCACGCCCGCATCCTGTCGTATCTGGAAGAAGCCGAGCTCAAAGCCGTGGCCGATATTGATTTTAAGAAAGCGCTGGAGATCGGGAACCGCCACGGCGTCAACTACTACCAGAATTATGAAGATATGTTCGACGAGATCGATGCGGCGATTGTCGCCACCCCGACCTCCGAGCACTTTTCTATCTCCAAGACCCTGATGGAGAACGGGAAAGCGGTCCTCGTCGAAAAGCCGATCACCGCCACGGTCAAGCAGGCAGAGGATCTGGTGGCTCTGGCCAAGGACAAAGGGATCATCTTTCAGGTCGGCCATCTGGAGAGGTTCAATCCCGCCGTCGAGGCGGTGGAAGATCTGATCTCGGACCCGAAGTTTGTCGAAGTCCAGAGGTTGGGGTCCTTCTCCGCCCGGTCGCTGGACATTGATGTGGTCCTTGACCTGATGATCCACGATTTGGATATTATCCTCGCCTTGATCAACGACGAGGTCGTCAACATCAAGTCTTCGGGGATCCATGTCCTGTCCGACAAGATCGATATCGCCAACGCTCGTCTGGAGTTCAAGTCAGGCTGTGTGGCCACTTTGACAGCCAGCCGAGTCCACCAGGGCAAGGTCAGGAAGCTGAGGATCTTCGAACCGACCTCCTACTATTCTATTGATTACATAGACCAGGAGGTCAAGATCTTCCCCCTGAACGGACGGCAGACGGATATCAAAACGCTGAAAATAAAAAAAGAAGAGCCGCTTCGAAAAGAGCTGAAGAATTTTCTCAACTGCATCACCGAGGGCAGGATGAACAAGGTCAGCGGAGAAGAAGGGCTGCGGGCCCTCAAGCTGGCCTACAACGTCCTCAAAGAAGCGGA
>CAVYOD010000022.1:0-312921 GCA_963770045.1 Candidatus Aminicenantota bacterium
GTTAAGGTCAATGACCGTCTTCAGTGCCTCAAGCGTCAGAGTGGTATTCAGGGCAGAGGATACATGCGTAACCGATTACCTTCCTAACCTCAAGTGTCCAGTATCAGCGGTTCACTCCACTTAAGTAATTACCAAAGACCACCGATTTGTTGTTTGTCATGGGCCTTTTTACTTTTTTTCATTTCTAGTTAAAGCTGGAAATATTATTAGTGCAAAAATAATGAAATTGGTAGGATAAATTAGGTTTTGTTAGATTAAGTTAGATTGACTTGCATATATCGGGCTGATACACTCCTAACACCAATATATCTCATTTTAGGGGGTATTACAGCGGCTCTCAAGATAATAATATCAATGAAAAGTCGTAAAAGCCAATAATTCACTAAAAATATATCAGTTTACAAACCAAGGGGGCATTGATCTGCACCTTTAGTTGGCCACTTGGGTAGCAGGGAGCCAGTAGTGAAACCGACCTTTGTTAAGGTCGGTTTTTTTATTGTAAAAAAGCAAGCATAAGTAGCTGAAGAATAATTAGAGGAGGATTTCGGAGATGAGGATGAGCAGGATTTCGATTCTTTTTTTGGCAATCGTATTTCTATCGAGCCTGTTTCCCATAGGCGGTGAGGTACACGCGGCCGTTAACTTTTCCGCAACAGAACTGCTGGGGCGCCCCACCGACTAACTCGATAACCGTGAATGTAGTCCCAAGTCCAGCGGTCAGGTCTACTTTGAATACGGTACTACTTCAGGGGATTATACTGGCCAAACCAGTACTGCCACGCTTACGAGTGGCACACCCTACGAAGTAGTATATCGAGGGCTTACCGCCAATACACGGTATTATTACCGGATGGTATCCAGCTGACAGATGGTGTTAACTGGGTAGAAGGAGCTGAGCATTCATTTCATACCCAGAGGGCTCCAGGTAGCACCTTTACCTTTACGATAATAGCTGATTCACATATGAACGGTGGTGGTGGTAACGTATCTCTGTACCAACAAACACTGTACATAATGTGGCGCTGACAATCCTGACTTTCATTTCGACCTTGGCGATACATTCTGGATGGACGGTACGACCAGTAGCACAGTAGCTGAATCAACAGATACCTGGCACAGCGTCAGTGGATGGGTATTATCAGCCATTCGGTTCCGATATTCGTGGCTGCAGGAAACCACGAGAACGAAGAGGGCTGGAATTTTGATGACACTCCCGACAGCAAAGCCCTCTTGAGTGTAAATGCACGAAAACTGTACTACCCCAACCCGATTCCGGACGGTTTCTACACTGGAAAACGAGACCCCCTAGCACGCGATTAGTGGCGACCAACTCCGTGAGGACTACTATGCCTGGAGAGTGGGGCGATGCCCTGTTCGTTGTCATCGACCCTTACCAGTACACGATGACCAAGCCATATGGAACCGCGGGAGGAGAAGACAATGATGAAACGGTAATCGAGCTACGACAGGTGGGATTGGACCCTGGGGCAGCAACAGTTCAACTGGTTCAAGCAGACCCTTGAAAACAGTACGATGCCAAATACAAGTTTGTCTTTGCCCATCATATGCTTGGAGGTTCGGAAGACTACGTACGTGGCGGCGCCGATTACGCGAATATGTTTGAGTGGGGTGGATATAACTATGGACGGTACTACCTGGGGGTGGGATACTGACAACGGCCCGGATGGGATGCCCCGATTCACCAGTTGATGGTGCGAACGGCGTTAGTGCCTTCTTCCACGGCCATGACCATGTGTATGCCTATGAGAAGCGTGATGGCGTCGTCTACCAGTCAGTACCCTCGCCAGCTATGACCGGGTCTGGATTCAGCCAATATTATACGGGTCAATATACGCTCCAGGTCTTACCCAACCCGGGCCACCTGCGCGTTACGGTTTCAGCCCATCACAAGCGACCGTGGATTATATCGCGACCTCCAGCGGGGCCGGTTAATTACTCTTATACCATTTTAGCCGACACGGAAAACGACCCGCCCACCGATATTTCGCTGAGCAATAGTACCGTGGCCGAGGGCCAGCCTGTCGGGACGGTGGTAGGCACCTTCTCAACGGCAGACCCTAACCCTGGTGACACCCACACTTACAGTCTCGTAGCCGGTGCTGGGGATACCGACAATGGCGCTTTCACAATTGCTGGCAACGAGCTGCGGACAGCGGAGGTATTTGATTATGATGCGAAGAACAGTTATTCCATAAGAGTAAGGACAACGGATAATGGTGTTGGCAATCTCACCTATGAAGAAGCACTCACCATCACTGTCAATTCGGCGACCTCCACCATCGCGGTAAACGACTTCGACAACTACCGGGTGTTCCAGCGAGACATCGGCGGAACGTCAAAGAGCGTCACCATCAGCGGCACCTATTCGAATATGGACTGGAGCCGCGTGGAGGCACGTGTCCTGCAGCATGGCACTAGCACAGCAGTGGTGGGCTGGACGACCATCGACACCACACCAGGCGGAGGAACATTCTCCGGTAGCCTTATCGTTCCGCAGGGAGGCTGGTATAACATCGAAATACGCGCCCTTGACAGCACCGGGTCCGTGCTCGGCTCCAGCCGCGGCACGAACAAGTGGGGCGTGGGCATGCTCATCCTCTGCATCGGCCAATCCAACATGTCGGGCCACGGCCAGCCACCCTTTACCGTCGCCACCTCCGATCTTGCGGTGAACTACAGCAATGCCGGAATATGGGAGCATCTGGCCGACCCCTATGATGACGACAGTCCCGCGGGCGCGGTTGATAATGACAATTCCACTGCCGGCGGGTCGATGATTCCCGCCCTGGCCAATTCGCTCCTGCAGACATTCAACTTCCCCATCGCCTTTGTACCCGTCGCCTAAAGACGGCACGAACCTTTACTCTCAATGGGTATATCGCAATCCGTCGAACCACTATGACACGTCCACGCTCTACGGCCAATCGATAACCAAAGCCCAAAACGTTGGCGGCGTCGAGCTTATCATCATGCATCAGGGCGAAGCAGATACCAACGACCATCGCACCGAGGCCCAGTATGAGGCGGATTTCGCCACACTTATCGGCAACTACCGCCAGGACCTCTACGCCACCATCCCCATCTTCATCTGCCAGCTCGGGACTATCCACCTGGGGACCAATACCCGCACCGATGCCGATGTCCAGGCAGTCCGCAACGCGCAGCACGACCTCGACAATGGCGTGAATATCTTCATGGCAGCCACGGCCATGGACCAGCCCCGGCTTGACGCGGTGCATTACACCTGTCCGGGTCTCGATGCCATCGGCGGGCGCATGGCACAGGCGATTAAATATTATTTTGGAGCGGCTTCTTACTACCGGGGGCCGGCTATCACTTCCGCTGCCTTTGCCGGAAACCGCAGCACGTGGATGTTCAGATAGCTCACCGCGGTGGAAACGATATCACGCCTGTCTCCGGGCATTACGGGGTTCTCCGTGCTCAGTAACGGGTCGCCGGTGGGCATCACCTCGGCACAGCGTATTAGCGCCGACCGCATCCGCTTGACTTTGACATCGGCGGTACCGCAGGGGGCCGTGGTTAAGCTGAGATACCTCTGGGGTTCAGACCCCGATACTACGGCTCTCGTTAAAGACAACTCGTCTTTAGCGCTGCCACTCGAGAATACGACTACCGACATTACGGTCACGGCAGCTATACCCCGCCGGTGCCATATCTTACATAGGAGATATTGGCACGGCTACGAGTAAAACATCCGGCACAAGCCTGGTAGTCACGACCAATGCAGCCGTAGCTGCCGGGGATGACATTATTGTCGTTTATGCCATCGACCCTTCGAACCACACAATCACCGTCACCGATGCGGCGGGCAATACCTACACCCAGGCAGGATATGCGGTCAATACAGGCCAGTTGCGTACCTATATCTTTGCCGCCTATAATGTCACCGCTCTGCCCAGCGGCAGCACTATCACCATTACCAGCAACTCCGCGGTCACGGCTCGGGCGGCGGTCGTCAGTGTCTTCCGCGGCCTGGCGGACATTGACCCTCTTGACCGGACCCAAACAGGCGACGGGGACAATAGTTCTAATCCCTCCTCCGGCGCAACAGACACCACCACCCAAGCCGATGAGCTTCTCATCGGTGCTATAGGTACTGAAGGGCCGTATGGGGATGCTGCCGGCACTTGGCAAAACTCCTTCACCGCTGGACCTCGCACCGGTACCACTGGTGGTACAGCCGACACTAACATTACGGCGTCGATGGGCTGGCGGATTGTTTCAGCCACAGGCGTATACACTGCGTCAAAAACCGGCATTACTTCCCGCGACTGGGCGGCGATGATTGCTACCTTCAAGGCCGGGCCTGTTGGCACCAGCCCGACGATTACGATAAATGGTACACCACTGAATGGTTTTAATAGTGAGCCCGGGGTACCCTCAGCCGAACAGAGCTATACGGTATCCGGCAGCAACTTAACTGAAGGCATCACAATCACCCCGCCGAGCGATTTTGAAATTTCACTGACCAGCGGCAGCGGGTGGACATCATTCCCCCTGACATTAACTGAGTCAGGTGGTTCTGTGGCAGAGACAGACATCTATGTACGCTTCAATCGCGCCACGGAAGGGACATCCAATGGCAATATTACTCATATAAGTACCGGAGCAACTACCAGGAACGTCGCCATTAGCGGTACGGCAGTGGAACCAACACCACCTTCATTCAATATAATACTTGGTCGGCCTACCGATGAATCCGTTACCGTCAACTTAATCCCGGACCAGAATGGTGACGCATACTTTGAGTATGGTACCGAATCAGGCATTTATACAGGTCAAACAAGTACTTTCTCATGCACAATTGAGGAGCCTGTCGAAGTAGTGATCGATGGACTACTGTCTAATACAGAGTATTATTACCGCATGCGTTTCCAGGCATCCGGTGCAACTACATGGACAGCAGGAGATGAATATTCATTCCATACCCAGAGAGTCTCCAGGCAGCACGTTCACTTTTACCATAATAACTGATTCACATCTTGGACCAGTATGGCGGCCAGACGGCGGATGAAAAAGCTCTCTATCAACAGACTCTATTAAACGTAGGTGCGGATAACCCCGATTTCCATATCGACCTTGGTGATACATTCCCGATGGACCCCTCACCCTTAGGCACGGGAATGACTGAGGCGGAAGCGAAGGCAGCATACCTCTCACAGCGTCCCTACATGGGTCTTATCAGCCCATTCGATTCCGATATATTTGGTCATTGGCAACCACGAGAACGAAGAGGGCTGGAATTTTGATGACATTTTCACACCTCCCGATCTCAGCCTGGCGCTGTGGGTTTAAAATACCGAAAACTGTACTACCCCAACCCAGTCCCGGATGGCGTTCTATACCGGAAACACTCGATCCTTTGCACAGACCCGATTGGCGGCGACACTTACCGCGAGGACTATTATGCCTGGGAGTGGGGTGATGCCCTTTTCGTTGTCATCGATCCTTACCATTATTCGATGACCTGGCCTTCGGAAGGAAATAGCTACGGTGGAGAAGGGATGGATGGCGAGGTCACAGGGTGACCGCTGGGATTGGACCCTGGGCGATAGAACAGTACCAATGGTTCAAGGAAACACTCGAAAACAGCGATGCTAACCTACAAGTTTGTGTTTACCCATCATGTAACCGGTGGAGCAACACCCTATGGAAGAGGGGGAATCAGTGCAGCACCCTACTTCGAGTGGGGCGGGCAAAACGCAGACGGCACCTGGGGATTCGATACCGAAAGACCGGGATGGGAAGCTCCCGATTCACCAGCTGATGGTGGATAATGGCGTCACCATCTTTTTCCACGGCCATGACCATATATATGCCATGGAAGAGCTTGATGGAATCGTCTATCTGGAATGTCCGAAACCGGATGACGCTGGCTATGCCTGGGATCCCTACGGATATGGTTACACAGAAGGCCTTTATCCTAATGGTTATTTGACTGCAGAACTCGGGCCATATCCGCGTGACCGTTTCGCCGGACGAGGTAACCGTTGATTATGTTCGAGCTTATCTACCCGGAGATGGCACCAATGGGCAGGTTGCCTACACTTATACCATTCCGGCCCCTGCCGGGACCACCTATGAGCTGACGATGGCGGTAGAACCGGTTGCGGGTGGCACGACCAATCCGGCAGTAGGCGTATATACCTATCCAGAAGATACCGTTGTTGACATCTCAGCCACACCGGCTGCCGGCTGGAGCTTCTCCGGCTGGACCGGGATGCGGATCCATTCCGCAGTAACACCGTCACCATGGACGGCAATAAGACCGTCACCGCTACCTTTACTCAGATAATGCATACCTTGACCGTAGCCCAGGTAGGTAGCGGCACGGTCACGCCTGCCGTCGGTGGCCATGATTATCCCGAAAGTACCGTAGTTGTTCTAACGGCTGCCCCGGCTGCCGGCTGGAGCTTCTCCGGCTGGACCGGTGCGGATGCTTCCGGTAACACCGTCACCATGGATAGCGATAAGACGATTACCGCTACCTTCGCTATTGATACCTTCGTGGTCAGAAACCTGCCGGCAGCAGTAGTTGAAAACACGGTTTTCGAGGTTACGATTCAATTCACCGCGCCTGACGGTGGTTTCAATTCAATCGGTGTTACCGATATAGCTCCTGACGGATGGCCGGTCACCGTAAATACCACTTGGTGTACACCAAATGGCCCGAGCGATGTAATTTTGGGTAATACTCCGGACATCGATACAGCACAATATGCCTGGTTAGGTACATACCCTGCCGGGACCGTTTTTTCTGTCGTCTATAAAGTAACCGTACCAGCCGGGACTACACCTGGCACTTATACCTTCCCTGACGGACAAATTGAGTATTACATTGGCGATGGTGAAGATTCATTCATATCACCAATAGGCGGCGATAATGAATTAGGATGGGGAAGCACAATATCAGGTATCATCGCTCAAGTAAATGGTACTCCGATACCTGGCGCCACGGTTAAGTTATATCTGGGTGCTACTCTTAAAAGCACCACGACCAGTGGCCTGGATGGCAAATACGAACTAGTAGCCACAGAGACCGGCGCATACACGGTAGTGGCCAGCGCCGTTGGTTTCAAGGATGAGACACAGGGGATATCTATTCCATCACTGGTCGGGGGCTATACTCTGGACTTTATCGGTATCCATGGGCTGATACCTCAGGATCCCAGTATGTCTTACGTTCTGGCTTGTGCCAATAAATGGATCAATCCTCCGGCTGAAATCCCGAGTTAGCCTTGAGCATGTCCAAGGTACTCGCGGTGGCTAATGCCTGGCTGCAAAATTAAGCCGGTCTCCGATAGTTTACCAGTTGGACATGTTGAATGGTTAGATATTGGGAAACTGGGTCAAAGCATAAAAATAAGGCAGGCTCGGAGAGATGGGCAGAAGTTAGCCACCTCTGACCAAGATCGAGATAGGAGTTGGCCCGGACGAAGAAAGAGCTGTATATAGTCAGCGATAGTGGGACAACTAGACCATCGAAAATAGCAGACACTTTAAAGGCCATGCCCCTGCTCCCTGAAGATAGCGGGAGCCTGTAGTGAAACCGACCTTATCAAAGGTCAGTTTTTTTGTGAAAGATTGTGCCGTGTCTGTTCGTATCCCTGGGCAATAAGGTGACACGCAGCGTCGGGTCAAAGGTTGCTTCCATGGCGTCTCTCCATCACGGTGCCTTTATTCCAAGATCAGGTTATCGAGGTCGGCGATAAGGGTTTTCAGCCGATCCCCCAACCGGACCAGTTCCTCTTCCGCTTCTTCGTATAGCTTCTTCCACTGTGAGGGGCCAGCAGACCCGACCTCCCCCAGCTTCTCTCTTATATCACGCAATTCGATCTTGAGCTGATCGATCGGCTTCTCGTAGTCGGTCTTGGGGTCCCAGTCAGAGTCTTCCAGCCTCGTCTCCTGTACCTCGATCTCCGACTCCAGCTCCCGGAGCTCTTCCTCCATCCTGCCGATAAGCTCTTCCCTGGGTCCTGATCGGTTTTTCCTCATGCTTTCTCTCCTTATCCGAGATCGATCTCTGTTATCTCGCAGGCGTTTCGCATATGCCTATCCGTCTCTCCTGCTTTGCGCGGAACACCCCATGGATAATTATTTTATCATAAGTCGAGGATTCCCACCCTGGGTGTGCGCTCTTTGAGAAGGGAGGTTCGTTCTTATTGAGCTAGCCTCTCACAGATTTTGAGGCAGGGAGAGCAGATCAGTGCCTTAAACTTTTGCTCGAGCAGTCTTCATTCCCCAACAAATACGATTCTTTCCGCATCCCCTCTCGGCCTGACACGTCCGTCCACTGGCCAGACCTCATGGTGCGACCAGTGGACGGTTGAACTCCCCGACGGGAAGTCCCGCCGGGGAGGAACGCAACGGCGACCGGTTTCTAATGTGCTATGGGACCACCGTCCGAATGGTCACAGTATTTGACGGTAGGGAATCACCGGAAGCATCGAAGCCAATAACCCGGTAGCTGTAGGTTGTCGCGCTTTGAACCGTGGTATCACTGAAAGTCGTGACGTCCGCTGCGACTGTTCCGATTTCCACAAAGGCGCCGGCCCCTGTGGCCCGCTCAATTCGGTAGCCCGTTTCAATGCTGGAATTATCCGTCCAGGAGAGGTTGATCTGTCCGGCACCGGCTGCTGCGGCGAGGTCACTTGGCCCGGTCAGCGGGGTCAAATAGTCGGCGACGTTCCCAATTGTAACCGGACGCATCATGTCGTTTTCTTCATGGCCCAGAAGGTGACAGTGCCAGACATATTCCCAGCCGAAGTTCGTCATGTCGTTGGTAACGGAAATCGTGTTATTAGTGTAGGGATCAACTCCCGTAAACTGCCCCGTAGTGCCCTGCAGATTCGTTGGGTCATAGAGACGGACGCTGTCCGGAATCGAGAACGGGAGCTTGGGAACGCTCGGCATCAGCGCGACGACCGCAACTTCCAACGGATTCATCCTGACTGTTTCTTTCCAGCCAAGCTCGTTGGGATCGGGGGGTTTAATCGCCCCGTCCCAGCCGATCCTGTTGATCAACTGCACGTTGAACAGGTGGAAATGGATGGCATGGGTATCGACGCCGTTATGGACGATCTTCCAGATCTGGACTTCATTGTTGTTGATGATCTCGGTCGCCGGATCAACGTAAGCCAGGGGGATCGTCGTCTGGTTGAGGAAATTGGTGAACGGCAGTTCGGTCCCCAGGACGGAGTTCATCCGCCCATAATTTATCTCAAAGAGCTCGTGGATAGCTTTTGGTGTAAGCTGTACGGTTGTGGGCGAACCGGCACCGATAGGAGTATAGGTCAGGGATTGGCTTTCGATTCTCGCGTAAGTATTGGTGAAAGTCGTCCCATAGGCAGGCCCATAAGCGGCTTCCGACACGACTGGCACAGGCTGTGAAGCGGCGAAAGCTGCGGGGAGTGCCGCGTTTAACTTATTCAGGTTGAAAGCCGGAGCCTTTGGTCCCGAAACCCGGAATTGCATGATCGTCCGGGTGTTGGGGCCCATAGCCGTTCTTGGTTGTAGGAGCGCCCCCTGTCGAGGTCAGATCCGGGTCGCCCTTGTAGTAGTCGAGGCGAGGATCAAACCCCGGAACAGGAGCCGGGGCGTCATTATAAAGAATGATCTTGGAGCCGGCCGGGGCCTTGGAGAAATCGATGATGACGTCCGCCCGCTCCGCGGGCCCCAGAAAGAGCGTGTGCGTTGAGACGTTCAGCACCGTGATGTCCCTGCGATTATAGACATAGCCGATCGGAGTGTTGGGGAGCACCACCGGCGCCGGCAGGAAACCGCCTTCGGTGCCTATCTGGATCATCGACGGACCCGTCCTGTGCGGATCTGGCACGCCCCCGTCCCTCCCGTCCGTCGGCCAGTTCGCCGGATATCCCGCGTGAGGGCGTGCCGGAACCATTTTGACTTCCTTGAGAGACGCAGGGTCGGCAAAGATACAGCTGCAGGTTGAGATAACGGTCATTGCAGGCATTCAGGATTCTGAAGCGGTAAGCTTTTCGTGTCACGTTGAGATAAGGGTAGGCGGTTCCGTTAACCAAGGGAGTGTCCATAAAGGCTTCCGGCACGAGGGAAGGGTTCGGCGTCCCGGGAATATCCGGACCACCGGGAACTGGGTTGGGGATCGCGGGGTGCTTCACGGTCGTGACCGGAGGCCAAAACCAAGGACCATAGTCCCAACGGCCCATCGCGTTCGCCCCTTCTTCATCAGCAGGGTTCTGGTTCGGCATATAGACATGGGGGAACCAAAGACTGCCCAAGCCGCCCCAATTGGCCGTATCCCAGGTAGGATCCTGAGCGGCCAGTGTCGTGGGATCCGGCACGAACGTCTTGTCCTGGATGATCAGAGGGATTCCGTAGTGGTAAACTCCTCCCAGGTCGGGAAGGACCTTCGAGCTGATCAGGGCCTCTTCCACCGTATCGGTCAGCAGGTAGCCCGCGGCCTCGCCGGCATAAACATTCAACCGGGTCATCCCATAGGCATGGTCGTGATAGAACATCAGCCGGCTGCTCTGCTGGTTGGGATAATAATAGGTCGCCGACCCGTCGCCGGGGTCCGGCATGTCGGGGACGTTTTGGAAGCTGACGCCTTTTTTGAAGGGAGACGGATCTCCGGCGGGGGTAATCCACTGATGAGGAGTCCCGTCGCTGATCCACGGAGTCAGGCCGCCGTGGAGGTGGATGACGGCGCGATTCTGCGGATAATTCGCGCAGGTCGCGTTCATGGGATCACAAGGGGCGCCGCCGTCGTCCAGAGGACCCGCCCCCGCCCCCATGATGGTTGTGTCCACCGGTAGGAAGAGGTTACTCCCCGCGGTCCCCGTGAGGGGAAGCATATTGGTGAACTTGATGCGGACCGGCCGATCCCTCTGGGCGATAATCAGGGGGCCCAGATAATGGGCCTTCCCGTCCGCCGAGAGGGAGAGATCCTTATAACCGCGCAACTGTGTCGCGGGCAGCTGCGTGTGCAGCTTTTGGGTATAGTTGACCAACCCGATCTGATAGTAATCGGAGCCGGGGTACGTGGTCGTATCCGCGACGGCGATAGGAATAAACTGCCCGAGGTTGTTCGCGTTCGAAGGTCCCAGGCCCGGCAGTCTGTCGACAAATTTCTTTATGATCGGACTGTAGGCATAATTAGGGTATACACCAAAATAGTCCGGCGTCCCTAAGGCCGCGGGCGCCACAAACTGGGCAACAAACCGGCCCTGTTTGCTCTGGCGATTTGCTGCGGCGCGGGCCGCCGCGGCTTCCCGCTGCGCCTGTGTCATCCGCCCCAGTTTCCACTGGGCTTTCTTCTGCTTTTGGGCACCGCTTTGGTAAATTCCCCCGCTGAGGACAATGACCACCAACAAGAAAATCACCATAATAAAAGACTTTCGTTTTAGCATTTTTTTGTTAACCTCTCTTGAATCGTTAGCATTTCAGTGATATAGAACTAATAAGAGCTGTGCGAGGGTTTTTTTCAAGGGGACCGGCTGATTTCATGACTCTTCATTATCTTGATCCTCCTTATCATCGGCCGCCCGACCAACGACGATCGCGGTTGGGCAGTGCAAAACAGTACCTAAGATTAGTCGCAACTTCTCTCACTTCGATGAAACCTAATAAACCTTAGCGTTCCGATAGAAATCGTAGTATATAACCGAAGGAATGGCCTCTTGTCAACCACTTTTTTGGAAGCAGGAATGAAGTGGACAGAATGGCGGAAAAGAGGCTATGGGATTATTGAATATCAAGGTTTTTCAAGAAAGAACAGCTCACCCCACCGGGCAATTTCAGAAACTGAGGAAGGGCAAGAATCCCCTCTAAGAGGATTCTTTCCTATCGGGAAAGACTTGGCAGCCTGGATTCTCGACAACTTTCCGCCGGGATGCATCCTGAGAACGACACCCCGCTTGTTTGAGCAGGTCGTCCTGATGGCGGCTGAGACCTCGAATCCTCCCTCAGCCATCGTTGATGAATATGGACTTTTTATCTCTTGATTGTGAAGTTGTGGTCCGACTTGTCGCGGCCCGCTTCCACGCCGACAGCGTTGAACCCGATGACACGGACCCGGCATTGAGTCCGGGTCTGAGCCTGGGCAGGCACGTCCCAAAGGAGGCTCGTCCCCGTCACCCCTCGGGCGATCAAAATCCAGGTGAGGCCGTTATTTTTTGAAAAGTGGATATCAAACGTCGCGATGCCCGGATCGGCATTCCACTGGATAGTCTGTTGGGAGCCCGCGGGAATCACTTCTCCTCCGTTCGGGAAAAGCACGGTCACTGACTGGACGATCTTGTAAATGTTGCCGGCGACATAATCCGCGAGGTAGATGCTTCCGTCCTCGCCTTCGCCGAAGGTTGAGATGGCAAAGGCGGTATCGGCAAGCTGCCTTTTTTGAAAACCGGCTGGGCCCTTTCGCAACCCCCAGACGATCCCCGAACAGAAATCGCCAAAAAAATAGATGCCGACGAGATCAGGGAATTCCGTTCCCCGGTAGACATACCCTCCTGTGACGGCGCAGCCCAGGGCATGAGAATATTCGGCGACAGGATGGACATACCGGGCAGGGGAGACGCATCCTGCAGGGGGATTGTAGCAGAGTGATCCTTCGCGGATCCTCCATCCGTAGTTTTCCTTCCCCTTGCTGCTGGCGGGCCTGAAGTCGATCTCCTCCCTCGTTCCTTGTCCCACATCTCCGATATAAAGGTTGCCGGTGAGGCGATCGAAGGAGAACCTCCAGGGATTTCGGAGACCCCTGGCCCAGATCTCGCTTCGTAATCCTGCAAAAAGCGGATTTGTAGGAGGAATCGCATAAGGTGCAACACCCGATTCTACATCGATGCGTAACAGTTTGCCGAGCAACTCCATGCGCCCCGGCAAGGGTGCAGTATTCTGGGCAAAGTTGTTAGGGTCTCCTCCCGATCCGCCATCGCCCATGCCGATGTAGAGGAAGCCGTCCACAGGGCTGAAGGCCATCATTCCGCCATTATGGTTAGCAAAGGGCTGACTGATGACGAGGAGGATTTCTTCGGAATTGGGATCGGCCACATTGGGGTCGGCGGTCATCCGATATCGGGCGATGACCGTTTCGCCGCCGGGGGTCCGGGTGTAGTTGAGATAAAAATATTGCTTGGCCGCGAACTGGGGCGGGAAGGTCACATTCAGAAGCCCCTGCTCACCCCCGGAGATGACCTTCCCCGAGATGTCGAGAAAAGGAACGGGCAGTACGGAGCCATTGCTGATAATCTTAATTATGCCGCCTTGTTCGACGACGAAAAGGCGTCCAGTCCCATCGGCGGGATTGGTGATGAAGACTGGATTGGTGAATCCTCCGGCCACAGGCAAGAATGAGATGGCGGGGAACTGGGCCCATGAGGAGGAGGCAAGCACCAACAGCATGGTCGCTATCAAGAAACCTTTAAAAATAGTTCTGAGATCCATGGCCTCCTCCTTTCATGAAAACATCACTCTTTTTTATACTACTACGATTGAAGGGACGTTGACAAAAGTCAACATTTTTCACCTTCAAATTCCGTCTCTGGATCGCCTGGCCACGGCGACGCTTTACGGGGGAACTGGCCGCTTACCACAACTCGGGGAGTGGCCGTCCCACTTCCAGAAGGGATTTCAGGCTCGAGAGGACTTTGGGCCAGCCCTCCGCGATGCCTTGAAGCATTTCGGAGCCAGGCTCAAGGTGGTCGTGGGTCACAGTCAGGCGCACCACATCGCCGATCGGGTCGATCTCGATGGTGACCCTCGTGTGTTTCTCCTCACGTGCCTCGTCGGCCGGGAAAGCCCATGTCAAGACCAGACGCCGGGGCGGGGAAAATTCAACGACTTTTCCGACTAAGGCGAGAGTCCCCTTTTTGTCGGAGCTCCGATGTTCCCACTTGGAGCCGGGTTTCCAGTCCGAGATGTTGACATGCTGCCAGTACTTCGCGGTCGTCTTAGGGTCGATCAACGCCTTCCACAGCTTCTCCGGCGATGTCGAGATGTAGGTCACATAGACAAACTTAGATTTATCCATGTTACTCTCCTTCCACTCTCATAAGGCGCTGTTTGAGCTTCTGGCGGGTTATGCCGATTGCGAGCACAGCTCTCCCCCGCCGAACGGCCGCTATTTTCTCACAGAGTGTCTAGCAGACGCCTTCATCTCCGACCGGAGATTAGCTTGAGCACCCTGCCTATTCCCCACGTATAAATGTTTGCATCGAAATGCCTGCCTGTCAAGGCGGCATTAGGAGCCTTCCGCTTCCACCCGGGTCACTGGATGTGAGCATCACCGTCGTTGTCGGACCCAGATGCCCGGCCGGAATGCCCCGAACTCGGGACAGCACGGACACTTTGATACAGAACAGCCGCAAATATCGATGAAAGTTTTTGTTGACAACTGCGAATTTTCTCTTATACGGTTACCCCGTGACTCAGTCGACCGCACAACGTCTATGTTGGGTTGGATTCTTCCTCGCCTTCGCGCAGATGAGCTCGCGCACCCGACTGAGCGGGACAAGGGTTCACTCTAAGGTCTCGTCATCTATGAGTTGGCTCGTGATGGACGAGGAGACCATCGTTGGATCTCAAACGCCGGAAGGAGATCGCAGATGAAAAGGATGTGGGTGGGTACGCTCGTAATGCTGATGGTGAGCACGTTATACGCACAGGACTTGGGCCAACCGCGGCCGCTCGAACTCCAGCGCGCAACCAAAAAAATGGCATCGCAGGATCTCGATTCGGAATCCAGCCCGCCCGTAACAAAAGCCGATCTGAGAATTGTGCAGCGCGCGAGGAAAATCCTCGACTCCCCTGCGAAGTGGAACCGCGCCGATACACGAGACTGCCCGGCAGAAGCCAAGACCTTCAGTCTTTATTGCGCGTTGGAAAAGGCGACAGTCGAAGTGACGGGAAAATTTGAACACCGCGGTGCGGCGATGCAGGAGGCAAGGTTCGTGATTGATGAGGTCATGGCCAAAGGTAACCACTACGAACACCGCCTGATGGGCTACAACAACGACCCTAAGACCACCTTCGCCGATATCCAAAAGTTCTTCCGAATCCTGGAAGAGCGTATCGTTAAGCGGTTTGCAGAAGAGGCCCGGCCTAAGGCCGGGCCTGGGGAATCTACGTGGATGCATCTTCCGTCCCGGTGCTGCCAGGCTACTAGAAGCCCGAGAGAAAAAGCATTCTTTTTGCTGCAGAGAAGCGCTAAAAATCAAGTACCCAGGTCAGAAAGGAGACAAACGAGGTAAGCCGTTTAAATCGAAGGGATTATCTGGCGGGGCCGACGAGACTCGAACTCGCGACCGTTGTCGTGCTGATCAATGGTCGGCCTTTGTCCATACGCTGGATTGCGGAACACATTCCCGCAATCTTGGAGGCATGGAATTGCGGAGAAGGCGGCGGTGCGGGGAAAAATCCAGTTATTTTTCTCGGATTATCTAAGGCGGGAGACCGAATTTTTCCAAAAAGCAACGGCTTCTTCCTCTGGTCTTCACTTCCCTTATTTTAGAAGAAGGTGTAAATTACGCCATTATATGAACAATATAGTTCTACCCCTCAAATATAAGGAGCCCAGCGCATGAAGAGAGTCACTGCCTTTGTAGGAAGTGCCCGCAAGAAGCACACATATAGCGCCGTCCGCCAGTTCCTGGATAACCTACAGTCGCTGGGTGATGTCGAGTGCGAGATCGTCGCCCTGAGCGACCATCGGCTCGGGACTTGTCGAGGCTGCTGTGTGTGCTTCGCGAAGGGTGAGGAGTTCTGTCCCTTTAAGGACGACCGGGATGTACTCATCGAGAAGATGATGGCGTCTGATGGAGTCGTCTTCGCATCCCCGAACTACTCGTTCCAGGTCTCCGCCATCATGAAGATATTCCTCGATAGACTCGGTTTCATCTTCCATCGCCCGCGCTTCTTCGGGAAGTCCTTCACCAGCATCGTCGCCCAAGGCATCTACGGCGGCAGCAAGATAGTGAAGTACCTTGATTTCGTGGGCAACGGCCTGGGCTTCAACACCGTGAAAGGTAGTTGCTTCACGGCTCTTGATCCGATGACGCAAAAGGAACAACGTAAGCGAGACGAGGCCCTGGCGAAGCAGAGCCGGCGATTCCACGAAAGCCTGCTGAAGCCGGCTTATCCAGTGCCCACATTGATCAAGCTCATGGGCTTCAGGATGGGCCGAACGAGTATGAGGCTGGAACTCGATGATACCAGTCGTGACTACAGGTGCTATAAAGACAAGGGCTGGTTTGAATCCGATTACTTCTACGCCACTCGCTTAGGCCCACTGAAAAAGGTCGCAGGCAGTCTCTTCGACTCGATCCAAACGAGGATGACGAGAAACAGGAAGAGTAAGTCGGCGCTGGTACTTCGGTCCAATAGGAGGTGAGGCGCCATCCTGACCACTGAGGCCGCACCTCAGCCGGACAAGAAGACCGGACGGATGCCCACCGAAGATGAGCGGGCTAAGTGGCAGCGCGTCATCCCTATCATGAACGAAATCCTGCAGGAAAAGGGCCTGGTCAAGGTCGCCGACGGCAAATTTCTGGTGACCCGCCTCAAGGGGCCGCTGGAAGAGGGCTGGCAAAAGAAGGTGGAAGCCTTTGCCTGCCTTATCCCCATCCTGCCCTAGTGCGTATTTGACGTTTTTTGGGGGCAAAAAGCGCGAATTAAGCGCCAAAAAAGGCAATCCTGTTGGCCTATATTGCTGATAAAGAAATAATTATTTCGGTCCGACCCCGGCTTGCCGGCTTGTCTTCTATCTTCAGAAATCACCCGCAGACAAGTATCACGGATGGGAGTGCTCACCCCGCGCGCCTTAGCACGACGCCTTCAGCCGTCGCGATCTCGAACATCATTTACGATCCTCTGTTGACGTGACCGTCGCGCCGAGGACGTGCGGGACTCCGCGGTCGATCATGAGGCGATTGAACGCGGCGACATCCTTCGTGAGCACTTCGTTCATCGCCGCCCGCCGCGCCGCTGTCTCCTTCGCCTTCTCTGTATACGCCTCGAGCTGCTGCGTGGTCGGCGGAAAGTCGGAAATGCTGAGGCCGGACGCGAGAAACAGCAAGTTGTCGATCAGCTTTCCAGGATAGCGGAGCAGATCCTGGCCGCGACCGGTCTGCCGCATCTGGTGGAGCGGCTCCTCTGCGGCGATGATCTTCTTGTCCAGCGCCTCGGCTGCAGACTTGACCTCTTTGCCGGTCTCGGTCTCGTCATCGTTCATCGTGGTCGCAAGCGTCCTGAGCTGCGCTCGAACGCGCTCGGCACGATTGATCGCGTCAGCGACGTCCGTTACTGCATCTCTGATCTCGAGCATCAGTTTCGTCTGCGCCGCGATATCCGCCTCCGAGCCTGTCGTGTTCGGGTCCTTGCGAATCGTCAGCGGCTGGGTGAGCTCGCGCCCGCCCGCGGCCAGCTTCACCGTGTAAACACCCGGCGGCACCAGCACCGAGAGGCGACCGCCTGCCGGCAGCGTGCGGAATCCGTCCGCATTGAGCTTGACGTCCGGCGCAAACAGCGGCGCGGTGCGAAGACGGATCTCCGGCGTCTCCTCGTACTTTAGGTCCCACCACACGCGGTTGATCCCCGCTTCTTTCGATGCCGTGAGCGTTCGCACCATGAGCCCGGCGGAGTCGGCGATCGTGATCTTCACGTCGTTTTTCGGAGCTGACTTGAGGAAATACGCGATCGAGGCGCCGTACGGCGGGTTTTGGCCATCGGTCGGGTCATCGTTCACGGTCAGCGGACCCGTGATGGGCTGCAGACGGTACGCGTCACGCGGAACGAACAGGTGCGCCGTTGAATTGAGCACCTCCGGCGTGAGCTGCCGCAGCGGCGTCAGGTCGTCCAGGATGAAGAAGCCGCGACCGTAGGTGGCGACGACGAGGTCGTTGAAATGTTCCTGGATCGTCAGCCAGTGCACCGGCGCGTGCGGCAGGCCGTTCTGAAGAGGCAGCCAGTTCTGCCCGTCGCTGAACGACACGAACAGCGCGCCTTCGGTGCCGAGGTATAGCAGCCCTCGTCGGACCGGATCCTCACGGACGCAATGCGCATAGGTGTTGATGCCGCGTGGTAGATCCGAGGCGATCGATTTCCACGTCTTCCCGAAGTCCGTTGTCTTTAAGACGAACGGGTCGCGGTTGTTCACCTGATGTAGATCATAGGTAACGTAGGCCGTGCCGGCGTCGTGGCGTGACGGCTCGATGTTGCTCACGGTTCCCCACGCGGCCAACCCAGGGATGTTGGCGGTGACGTTCTCCCAATGTGCACCCGCGTCGCTCGTGACGTGCAGCAGGCCATCATTGGAGCCCGCCCAGATCAACCCTTTCTGGAGCGGCGATTCGGCGATGGCAAACAGCACGCCCGCGTACTCGACGCCCACGTTATCGGGCGTGAGGCCACCCGAGATCTGCTGCCTGCTCTTGTCATTCAGGGTGAGGTCGGGGCTGATCACCTGCCAGCTCTGGCCGTTGTCCGTTGTCTGATGCACGAACTGGCTGCCGGCGAACACACGGCCGTCATGCGGCGAGATCGCCAGCGGGAAGGTCCACTGAAAGCGGTATTTGAGATCCGCGGCCGGAGAGCCGAGGGTGCAGTGCGGCCAGATCTCCACACGTCGCGCCTGTTGCGTACGCTCGTCGAAGCGTTCGACGATGCCGCCCTGGGAGCCATAGCCGGATGCCGTTGACCAGATAATATTAGGATCGTTACGATCGGGAATCGCAAAGCCGCTCTCACCGCCGGCAACGGTGTGCCACATGCCGCGGAAGATCGGTCCCGTCTCGTTGGGAGCGCCAGACGCGCCGAGTGTCATCCGGCTCACGCTCGGGCCGCGCATCGAAGGACCGTCCTGCATGTTGCCGTAGACGTTGTAGGGCACGGCATTGTCCGTGGCCACGTGGTACATCTGTGCAATCGGTAGCTGTATGCGCTGCCACGTGCGGCCACGGTTCACCGTGATGCTGACACCGCCATCGTGGCTTACGATCATCCGGTTCGCGTTCGTCGGATCGATCCAGGCGTCGTGGTGATCGCCGTATGGCTGCTCGCCCGGAGGCAGGTCGATGCTCGTCTCGCCGCCGTCAAGCGTCTTCGTCCATGCCGCGGTGAGGAAGTACACCTCGAGATCATTGTCCGGCGACACGACATGCCTGGAGTAATAGTGAGTGCGCCCCGCGAGGCTGCGGTCGTAGCTCACCACCTTCCAGTTTTCTCCTCCATCGTCTGAGCGCCAGAGCTCACCACGCTCCGCCGGCTTGCCATCGAACGAGACGCCGTCGGCTGTTTCGATGAGCGCGTAGATCCGATTGGGGTTGCTCGGCGCGATCGCGACCGCAGTCTTTCCCACCGGACCGGCAGGAAGCCCGTGCCCCGTGAGCTTCTGCCACGTGACGCCACCATCTCGCGACACATGCAGCCCGCCGCCCGGACCGCCGCTCGTCCGTCCCCAGGTGTGAATCTCGAGCGGCCACATGCCCGCGAAGACCACACGCGGATTTTTCGGATCAATCGCGATGTCGGAGCAGCCGGTGTTCTCGTCGTCGAAAAGCGTCTGCTGCCACGTGCGACCGCCGTCGTTCGTTCGGAAGACACCGCGCTCCTTCTGCGGGCCGTAGCTGTGCCCCATGGCGGCGACGAGCACGACATCGGGATTCTTCGGATCGATGACGACGCGCGCTATGCGACCGGTGCGATCGAGGCCCATGTTCGTCCAGGTCTTTCCGGCATCGGTCGATTTATACACCCCGTTGCCGATCGACACGTTGCTGCGGATGAACGACTCGCCCGTGCCCGCCCAGACAATGTTCGAATCGGACGGCGCCACGGCGAGCGCACCGATCGATGCCACCGGTTGATCGTCGAACACAGGCGACCACCGCATGCCGCCGTCCGAGGTTTTGAATATCCCACCCGAGGCCGCTCCGGCGTAGTACACGAGAGGGTCCGCTGCCACTCCAGCCACGGCGCTCGTCCGGTTTCCCGCAGGACCGATGAAGCGAAACTTCAGCTGCGCATACGCTGATGGCGTCACGGCTGGTGGCTGACCCTGCGTGCTGACGCCACCGCCGGCACAGACGGACACAACGGATATGAGAAACAAACGAACAAGGCGATGTATCATGGCCCTATCTCCTGGGGATGTGGTTGCGGCTCCTGCGATCAATAACACCAATGGGTGCGCTTGTCAACTTGAGATCAAGAGGTGAATTCCGGGGTCGAATTGATTCCGGGAATTCCGGGGGGGTTACACGGGAATTCCGGGGTCGGACCGAGATAATTCTTTTATTAACTGAAAGATGGGTGCCAATTTCTCACAAAATAGGCCCTTAAACGAAGGTTTCTGAGGGCAAAAATGCAGATTTAGGAGTTTCTATGAACTGGCGTGGCGCCTTATTTGACGTTTTTTGGGGGCAAAAAGCACGAATTAAGCGCCAAAAAAGGCAATCTTGTTGGCCTATGTTGCTGATAAAGAAATAATTATTTCGGTCCGACCCCGGTTGTGGATCCACCCCGGTTGTGGATCCCGGTTGTGGATCGAACCGGCGGCCTCTTGACTTCCAGTCGATGCGACCGTCCTGCTCTCATTCGCGTGTCGCGTGGGAGTCACAAGATTCGCTTAAAATCGCTCAATCTGGCTTAAGGGAGATTAAAATACAAAAAAAAAGAAAACAAAAATCAGAGGAAGTCCGGTGCCGGAGGAGGGAATCGAACTAACACGTTTGTTGAGAAAGATTGGATTTTGAGTGCAGTGAGTCCTCTTAGGCCAGAAAAGACCCTGTCCTCATAATGTCCCACACCTGCTTTTGAACCTCAATCAAGGCCTTCCTTATCTCAATCTCTCTTTATGGACGAGGCTGGGGTTACCAATTTGCGCTGAAGGAGCCAGCTACAGGACTTCTGTACGCGCGCTTTTATAAAATTTTCTAAAAAATCTATGCTAAAATCACGATGCACAGCGTCCCGGCCAACCGCGCCAAAGTTCCCATACCCCCCGCCTTGGGCGCCAAATCGTCTCCCGGCCGGGCGTGGCAGGCAGCCCTCTCCATGTCACGGCCGTGTCACAAATATGTCACAAAAATTGAGTAATCTCGCTTACTCTTGGCTATTGGTGCTTAAAGGAAAACGTTGATTTATATGGGGAGATCTGGCGGGGCCGACGAGACTCGAACTCGCGACCTCTGGCGTGACAGGCCAGCGTTCTAACCAAACTGAACTACGACCCCGCCGTGGACATCCTATTATAAAAATAACGCAGCAAGCTTTCAAGCGCTAATTTGCGGGTGAGCAGACCGGGCTTTGTTCTTTGCTGCTCACGGCTCAGGGCTCACTTCTTTTACATTTTTTCGAGCGCCGCGATCCTCTCCTCGATGGGAGGATGAGTGCTGAAAAGCTTGTTGACCACACCCTTGGCATCCTTGAGCGGGTTGACGATATAGAGATGGGCCGTCGCTTTGTTGGCGGCCTCCAGGGGCTCGGTGTCGGCGGCGATCTTCCGGAGCGCCGAAGCCAGCCCCGCCGGATAGCGGGTCAACATGGCGCCGCTCGCGTCGGCCAGGAATTCCCGCTTCCTCGATATGGCGAGCTGAACGAGCTGGGCGATGAGAGGTGAAAGAGCGGCCATGACCAGCCCGACAACAATCAGGATCGCCCCCGCTCCTCCGGCCCCGCCTTTCTCCCTGCTCCCCCGTCTTCTCCCCCCTCCCCAGAAGAAACTCCGCAGAATCCAATCGCTGAGGAGCGCGATCACACCGACCATGACGACGACCAGCGTCTGAAGAAGGATATCGTAATTTTTGATGTGGGACATCTCATGGGAGATGACCCCTTCCAGCTCGACCCGATCCATCTTTTGAAGAAGCCCGGTCGTGACGCAGATGACCGAATGCTGGGGATTCCGGCCGGTGGCAAAGGCGTTGGGGGCCGTGTCCTCGATCACATAGCAGCGCGGCGCGGGGATGCCTCCGGCGATAGCGAGCCCCTCGACCACGTTGTAAAGATATGGATATTCTTCCTTGGTCGCGGGCCTCGCCCGGCTGATGGCCAGGACGATCTTGTCGCTCCCGAAGTAGCCGCCCGCCGCCATGGCCAGAGAAATGAAAACGGCCACGGCCAATCCTCCTTTGCCCCAGCCGGTGACCTCCTCAAACAGCCAGGTCAGAGAGAAAATGAGGGCGATAAAAAAGAGGACCAGGAAAAAGGACTTCCACTTGTTGCGGGCGATCTGTTCGTACAAGAAACTTAAAAGGCCACCTTGACCGGGGCCTTGGCGGCTTCTTCGCCGATATCAAAATATTCTTTTTCTTTGAAGTTGAACATGCGGGCGATGACGCTCGACGGAAAAACCTGTTGCCTGACATTGAACTTCATCACCGAATCGTTGTAGAACTGGCGAGCATAAGCGACCTTGCCCTCTGTTCCGGCCAGCTCTTCCTGGAGCATCAGGAAATTTTGGTTGGCCTTCAGATCCGGGTAGTTTTCGGCCACCGCAAAGAGGGTTTTCAGGGCGCCGGCGAGCTGATTTTCTGCCTGCCCCTGCTCTTTGACCGTCGGGGCGTCCATCGCCTTCGACCTCGCCTCGGTCACCCTCTCGAAGACTTCGCGTTCGTGCTTGGCATAGCCCTTGACCGTCTCCACCAGGTTCGGGATAAGGTCATACCTCCGGCGCAGCTGAACATCGACCTGAGACCAGGCGTTGTCGCAGCGATTTCTCAAGCTGATCAGGGTGTTGTAGAACCCGACGGCGATGACGAGCACGATTACGACAAGAATGAGCAAGATCGCTAATCCGGCCATTGACTCTCTCCTTCAAAAAAGGGATTGCTTTCTTCGACTAACATACCGGCAAGCGGCCAAAAAATCAAGGAAAGAATTTTTCCAGAAATTGCATCTTCCGGGTTGACTTAGGGCTCCGACAATGTTATATATTTTGGACTCTCTAAGACAGAGATAAACATAATCTAGAAAAAGCCAAAGGAGGTTTATCACATGGCTTCATTAAAAGAAAAATTTTCAGCCAAAATGGTCCCGATGAGGGAAAGAGTTCAGAAAATCCTCAAAGAAAACGGGGAAATGAAAATCGGAGATGTCTCCATCGCCCAGGCTTATGGCGGCATGCGTTCGGTCAAATGCATGGTCTGGGAGACATCAGCCCTTGATCCGATCGAGGGAATCCGATTCCGCGGCTTCACCATCCCCGAACTCAGGGAAAAGCTCCCCAAGGCCCAGGGTGGAGAAGAACCCCTTCCCGAGGGTATTTTTTATCTCCTCTTGACCGGTGATCTGCCCACGGCCGACGACGTCAAAGACATCACCAAAGAATGGCAGAAGCGCGGTGAGCTTCCCAAGTACCTGCTCGACATCATGAAGTCCATCCCGCCCGACACTCATCCCATGACTCAGTTCTCCCAGGCCATCCTGTCGCTGCAGAAGGACTCCATCTTCTCAGAGATGTACAAAAAGGGGATGCCCAAGACGACCTACTGGGATCCTATGTACGAAGACGTCATGAACCTGCTGGCCAAGCTGCCGGCGATCGCGGCGTTCATCTACCGAAGGTCCTACAAGAGTGACAAGCACATCCCCGCCGACCTGAAGCTTGATTGGGGCGGAAACCTGGCCCATATGGTCGGCGTCAAGGACGAGACCTTCAAGGAACTCATGCGCCTTTATCTGGTCATCCACAGCGACCACGAGGGCGGCAACGTTTCGGCCCACACCTGTCACCTTGTCGGATCGGCGCTTTCCGATGCCTATTATTCCCTCTCCGCCGGCATGAACGGCCTGGCCGGACCTCTGCACGGGTTGGCCAACCAGGAAGTGCTCCGCTGGATCATGGACTTGATGAAGGACCTGAAGGGCGTTCCGACCAAAGAACAGCTGGAAAAATATCTGTGGGATACCCTGAACGCCGGCAAAGTCGTCCCGGGCTATGGACACGCCGTGCTCCGCAAGACCGATCCGAGATACGTCGCCCAGAGAGAGTTCGCTCTCAAGCACCTGCCCGATGATGAGATCTTCAAGGTCGTCAGCATGGTCTACGAAGTTGCTCCCGACGTCCTGACCAAGCACGGAAAAACCAAGAATCCGTGGCCCAATGTCGACGCCCACTCCGGTTGCTTGCTTTATCACTACGGCCTCACAGAATGGGATTACTACACCGTTTTCTTCGGCGTTTCCCGGGCTATCGGAGTCCTCGCCCAGTTGATCTGGAGCCGCGCGCTTGGCCTTCCGATCGAGAGACCCAAGAGTGTCACCACCGACTGGGTCGAAGGCCAGATCAAAGCCGCAGCAGCGCCGAAACAGTAATTAATTAGTCACAGGAACTGGACTAGGAACTAGAAAGAAAAGAAATCCCCCTCGATCCCGTTCTGACGAGCGAGGAGAGAGGGGGATTTTTTATGATCTTGCCAGGCGCCAGAGTTTCAGCAACTGCATGAAGTCGCTGCTGGTAAAAGAGACGGCTCTCTCCGAGGTTCGAACCGCGCCGGGAATCAGCGCCACTTTGGCGGCCATGCTCTCATCGTTAAAAACAAGCTCCAGGGTGTAGGGCGGCGTGGGTTTGTAGGGTTTGAACTCCTTCAATCGTTTCAGGGCCTCTTCGGTTTTCGCCCTGATCAACTCCTGCGATTTTTTGGGATGGAGCATCATGGCGGCGTTTCCGATTCCTTCTTTGACAACGACCCCTTCAACGTTCCCCAGGATCTCTTTGGCTTGCTTGACCACGGCGGCGTCTCCCGCGATCAAGACGACGGGAACGCCGAAATAGCCGGCGATCGCGGCGTTCAATCCCGCCTCCGGCATTCTTAACGCCGTTAAGGACGATATCAAAGATGCTCAGGCTCATGGTGTGTTTGAGGACGGCGTCCGGCGTCCCCGCCCTGGCGTGGTAGCCGATGAAAACGACGGCATCAAACGTCTTGTCGATTCCTTCCATCATGCTCAGCGGCCCACCGGACCAGTCGCGGATCAGCCTCGCCTCAGGCCGCAACAGGTCAGGCAGAATATTCCGGCCGGTATCGTGGCCGTCCCGGACGAGAATATCCGTCGCGCCGGCCGCCAGGGCTCCCTCGATAGCCGCGTTCGTCTCCTCGGTCATCAACCTGCGGAAGAGCCCGTAATCCCGCCCCGTCTCGCTCACGTCATCCCAATGGATGACTCCGCTCACACCTTCCATATCCACCGAGATAAAGACTCTGAGCCCCTTTCGTGCTTCTTCCCCGTGGGTCCAGAGCACGACGCAAAAGATGACAAGAGCAAAAACGATGAGTTTCCTTTTCATGGTCTCTCCTTTCTCGAGGGCCCGGCCCTATTTTTTACTTTTGTGCTGGTCGAACCAGGCGATGATGTGCATCATCTTGGACAGGTGATGGCTGGGCCGGGCCATGATGCCGTGGGGTTCGTCCGGGAAACGGACGAGCACGGCTTCAATGCCCAGGAGCTTGAGGGCCATATAATACTGTTCGGACTCCGACATGGGGCATCTGAAATCTTGCTCGCCGGTGATGATCATCGTCGGCGTTTTCACATTCTTGACCACGGAGAGGAGCGAGCGTTTTTCGTAGTGCTCGACATTATCCCAGGGGAACCCGGGAAACCAATATTTGACGCCGAGGCCCGAAACGTCTGAGGTCAAAACCCAGCTGTACCAATTGATGACCGGGTAGAGCGGAGCCGCGGCCCGGAACCTGTTCGTCCGGCCGATCATCCAGCAGGTCAAGACGCCGCCCCCGCTTCCGCCCGTGACAAAGAGATTGTTCTCATCGATGTAACCCTTTTGGAGAACCGCGTCCACTCCGGAATTCAGGTCGTAAAAATCGTCGCCGGGGTAACTGTGATGAATCAAATTGGCGAACTCTTCACCGTAGCTTGTGCTCCCCCTGGGATTGGTGTAGAGAACGACATAGCCGCTCGAAGCCAAAAGCTCCTTCTCGATATCGAAATAGTCCCCGTAGCTCGCGAACGGCCCTCCGTGGATCTCCAGGATCAGAGGATATTTCTTGGTCGGATCAAAATCGGGCGGCTTGAGGATCCAGCCCTGAATCTTGCGCCCGTCCACGGAAGAGGTATACCAGATCTCTTCGACGCCTCCGAGTTTCTTGAAGGCGAGAATGTCGTCGTTGACGCCCGTGATGATCCTCGCCTTCGGGTTCAGGACAGTTCCGACGGCGATGTCACTGGGGTGGTCGGGCTTGGTGAGGGTAAAGGCAAAGTTTCCACCCGGAGCGATGGAATAAGACCCGCCGCTTCCATAAGCCACTCTTCCGTCACCGATGCCGCCGGTGAGCTGCTTGACCTTGCCGTCGAGGGTCGTATAAGCGATATAGGAAGTCCCTTTCTCATCGTAACAAAAATACAACCCCTTGCCGTCGTTTGCCCAATTCACTCTTGAAACGTCCCGATCCAGACTCTTAGTGACGGCACGAGGTCCGCTTCCGTCCCGGTTCATAACGTAGAGTTGGGTCGTCTGATGTCCCTGGTATCGATCATCAAAGCCCAGATAAGCAATGAACTTGCCGTCTGGAGAAACGACGGGCGAGCTATCGGGGCCCTTGCGATTGGTCAGGGCTTTGATCGACCCGTCGGTCAGGGAAATCTCATAGACTTCGTTATCCAGAATCTCAACTTCACTATTCTCCCTGCGGTTGGCAGAAAGGATGATGAACTTGCCGTCCGGCGTCCAGGCGATTTCCCGACTATAATAATCCGGATGATTGAAGTTGCCGCTGGTCAGTTGTCTGGGCGTACCTCCCTCGGCCGGGATGACAAAAATATGGAGATACCCAGGAATATAGCCGATGCCGTCAAAACGGTACATGATCCGGTCGATGATCTTGGCCGGTGGGGCCATCTGAGCGCCGGGAGGCAGAGGGGGCGGTGGGGCAATTGTTCTGGGCGCGGAAAGGACGAGCGAAGAGTAAGCAATCTGTTTTCCGTCGGGAGACCAGCATATTCCCATCGGCGGGAATAGCAAATTTGTCAGCAAGGCAGATTGGCCGAGATCCAGCCAGTATTTATAAATCTGGGGCTTCCCGTCCCGGTCCGAGACGTAGATGAATTGGGTTCCATCGGGCGACCAGCAAGGCGACCCGTCATGGTAGAGACCGCTGGTCAGGGGCCGGTTGCCGGATCCATCAAAATTGATGATCCAGAGGTTGGAATAGAACTTGTCGCTCATGGCGTCGGCAAAATTCCGAACGTAAATAATCTTTTTCCCGTCGGGCGAGATCTGAGGATCCGAGACATACTCAAAATTGAAGTAGTCACCGACCGTGAATCTTTTTGAAAGATCCTGGGCGAGGGCCGAAAGCGTGAACGCTAAGAAAATGAGGCCTGCAAGCAGAAGGAATTTTTCCAGTTTTTGGGACATGAGAAACCTCCCTTTTCTGGTCTTATAACACAGGGCAAACGGACAGTCAATCGCGCCTCTCCGGTTCACTTTCTCCGGCGGTTGTGTTATATTTCATTTTCATCCGAGATCATCATCTTTTGGGAGGCAAGGAGCATGGAATACAAGATCGGTCTTATCGGTTGCGGCACGGTCGGGCAGGGGCTGCTCGAGATCCTGGAAAGCAAGGGCGACTCACTCAAGGAGAAGTATGAATTCGAAGCCAAGGTTGTGGCCATCAGCGATAAACTCAAGGGCTCTATACTTGTCCCCGAAGGCATCCAGATCAAAAAACTCCTCGACCTCCTCCGCCAGGGCAAGCGTGTTGATGACTATCCCCATCCAAGAAGCAAGAAGAATGACACCCCGGACCCCCATGAGATGATCGAACGTTCGAATGCCGATATCATCGCCGAGCTCACCTACACCGATATCAAAACCGGGGAGCCGGCCACGAGCTACATCAAAAAAGCGCTGCGCATGGGCAAGCATGTGGTGACCTCCAATAAGGGGCCGGCGGCTCTCCATTATCATGAGATCGCCAAGCTGGCTAAGAAAAACCATCTCCTCTTCAGGATCGAAGGCACGGTGATGAGCGGCACGCCCGTCTTCAGTTTGATCGAAAACGGACTCGCCGGGACCGAGATTCGCGAAGTGAAAGGGATCCTCAACGGGACGACAAACTTTATCTTGTCCAAGATGGAAGAGGACCGGATGAACTACAAAGACGCTCTGGCTTTGGCTCAGAAACTTGGCTATGCCGAGGCGGACCCGACGGCCGACGTGGAGGGCTATGACGCGCTGGCAAAAATCGTCATCCTCTCCAATGTCCTCCTGGGAGGCAATATCCAACCCGCGGATGTCAAAAGGAAGGGCATCACGGCCCTCTCCAAAGAAGACATTCTGGCCGCAAGATCCGAAGGCTTTCGTTACAAACTTATCGCGCAGGCCAAGAAGGTCGGCAAGGACATCGAGGCCAGCGTGTCTCCGCACAAACTCCCGATCTCCGATCCGCTGGCCGGGGTCATGGGCGCCAACAACGCTTTGACCTTTGACTCGGACCTGTTGAAAAAGGTCACCATCCAGGGGCCGGGGGCGGGAAAGCTGGAGACCGGCCATGCCATTCTGTCGGATATGCTGGCGATTCACCGCCACTTGCAATAGGTTTGGAATATTGTGTATGATGGGGGCCAGATTTCCGTGTCATGCTGTTTATCAGCAATCGTAATTGCGGCCGACGAAATCTATTTCCATTTCTCTTCATAAATCATCGTCCATCCCGGAGGTATCATGAATAACGACCCCAACTTTAGCCCGGGCGTCATGCGCTACGTCGAGGAATCCAAGAAAACCCTGGCTCAGAGAGACGCCCTCATCGCCCGGATGAAAAAAATGAAGTTCGACACCATCGCCGTTCATGGCATCTACTCAGTCGAGGAGGCCTTGTCCCAAAACCAAGGGGCCATCGATCGAGCCTCTTTATCTGTCCAGCTCGCAAGCCTACCATGACGCCGACGAGCTGGAAGCCGCGCTCTCCTATCTCATCCCGACCTGGTGCTACACCCGGATCGCCAACCCAACGACCTATTATCTCGGCTGGACCTTGGCCATGCTCGAAGGCTATAAGACCGGGTCCGATGCGTCGTGCCTGGTGACGGCCTCGGGAATGTCGGCCATTGTCCTTGCCACCGATGCACTTCTGATCAAGCAAAAAGAGGGCCCGGAAAAGAATCAACTTTGTCGTCCTCTATCCAGGTTTACGGGGGCACCTTCCAGCATTTCAACGTTCGCAAAAAACAAGAGCGGGGCATCGACGTCCGCTGGGTCTGCCATCCCGATGATATCCAGGAATGGAAGTCGATGATCGACGAAGATACCCGCTTTCTCTACATGGAAGCGCCGAGCAATCCACAGCAATCGTTCGCCCCGATCCGGGCTCTGGCCGACCTCGCCCATTCCTGGGGAATTCCACTGCTCATCGACGCCACCTGCGCGACTCCGGCGCTCATGCGGCCGCTCGCCCACGGCGCCGACATCGTCATCCACTCTCTGACGAAATCCATCACCTCGGGCGGCACGGCCATCGGCGGCGCGCTCATCAGCCGCAAACCCATTGTCACCAAGGTCAAGAACCCGAACCCCCTGTTCAAGGAGAGCTTCGCCGAGTACATCCAGCTTTATCCCTACCGTGACAACGGCCCCGCAGCCTCTCCCTTCAATGCGATTTTTGCCATAAACGACCTCCGGACTCTCCGCGCCAAGATGGACCTGGTCAGCCAGAACTGTCAGAAGGTCGCCGAATATCTCCAGCGCCAGCCGCGAGTCTATCAGGTCGATTATCTGGGCCTGCCGAGTTTTAGGCTCCATCCGTTGGCCAAAGAATACATGAAGCTCGTCGATTCCGATGATGGCCGGGGACAGGAAATCAACCGCTACGGGCATCTGATGAGTTTCCGGGTGGAAGGACCTCCGGAGAACGCCAGGAAAGTCTTTGATAACTTCAAACTCATATTCCGGGCGACAGACCTCGGCCGGATCAAGAGTGTCGCCACAATCCCGGCCATCTCGACCCATTTGCAGCAAGGAGAAGAGGCCCGGCGCATGGCTGACGTCCCCCCACAGCTCATCAGGCTCTGTGTGGGCGCGGAGGACCCGGGCGACATCATCGCCGACCTGGATCAAGCCCTCAAATCAATATAATTAAACGTGGGGAGTTAGGGGTAAGGAGTGGGGAGTATTTTATCAAAGGTTCTTAAATTGAAGAGGTTTGGTCTTGAACACCTCACTCCTCACCGCTCACCGCTCACTGTTTCTTAGGTTGTTATTTTCGCCCTCATTATTCTACAATCATCGAAAGTGGAAAGAATCAGAATCCTCGGGAATCATCATTTGCAGCTCCGAGGACGAATAGGGATCAGCGGAGCCAAGAACGCTGTCCTGCCGGCCATCGCCGCCAGCCTTCTCACCTCGGAAAGAATTCAGCTCAAGAATGTCCCCCTGGTTAAGGACGTCTTCACCATCCTGACCTTGATGAAAGATCTCGGAGCTGACTACGAGCTCCAGAAGAACACGCTCTCCATCCAAGTCAAGAGCATCTCTTCGGATGAGGCGGCCTACGAGCTCGTCCGGGCGATGAGGGCTTCGATCCTGGTCTTAGGTCCCCTCCTGGCCAGATGCGGCAAGGCGGTCGTCGCCTTGCCCGGCGGATGTGCCATCGGGTCCAGGCCTGTCGACCTCCACATCAGCGGGCTCCAGAAACTGGGGGCAACCATTTCTCTGGAACATGGATACATCAAGGCCCAGACGGCCAGGCTCCGCGGCGCGGAGATCGAATTTGAAAAAAAGACTGTGACAGGCACGGAGAATCTGGTTATGGCAGCCTCCCTGGCCGAAGGTGTGACGACCCTCAAGAACTGCGCCGTCGAGCCAGAGGTGACCAACCTTTGCGAGCTGTTAATCAAAATGGGCGCTAAGATCGAGGGGTGCGGCGAAGAGAAAATCCGCGTCCGGGGCGTCCCCGAGCTGAGCGGCGCGGTTCACGAGATCATCCCCGACAGGATCGAAGCCGGGACGTTCCTGATCGCCGGCGCGTTGACTCAGGGGAATATCGTTTTGACGGATGTCCTGCCGGACCACCTGACCGCTGTGGTCGAGCGGCTGCGCTATTCGGGTGCCGTGATCGAGCGAATCAAGGACAACGCCCTCGAGGTCGCGGGAAGCGCAGAGATCAAGCCTCAGGATATCACCACGTCTCCCTACCCGGGCTTCCCAACCGACATGCAGGCCCAATTCATGGTCCTGATGACCCAGGCCTCGGGAACTTCGATCATCACCGAGACCATCTTTGACCGGAGGTTTTCTCACGTCAACGAATTGCTCCGGCTCGGAGCGAATATCGAGGTCCAGGGAGACAAAGCCATGGTCAGGGGCAAAACGCTGTTGTCGGGCGCCGAAGTGATGGCCACGGACCTGAGGGCCTCGGCCTCCTTGATCCTGGCCGGGATGATCGCCGGCGGCCAGACGGTCATCAATGAGGCCGAACATCTGGACAGGGGGTATGAACGGATTGAAGAAAAACTCAAAGCCCTCGGCGCCTCGATCGAGAGAATCAAATAGGAGGGAGCCCCATGGAGAGTTGTCTCTTCTGTAATATCGTCGACAAGAAAATTCCGGCCAAGGTCGTGATGGAGGACGCCCGGATCCTGGCCTTTGAAGATATCAACCCCAAGGCGCCGATCCACATCCTACTCATTCCCAAAGAGCACTTCGCCTCGCTCAACGAAGTGCCGGCTGAGAAGAAAGGCATTCTGGCCGATATTCTGCTCAAGGCGCGCGAGATCGCAATAGCGAAAGGGATCGACCTTCGCGGCTACCGGATCGTCCTCAACACCGCGCCCGAATCGGGTCAAGAGGTCTTTCATATCCACTTCCACCTTCTGGGGGGAAGAAAAATGACCTGGCCGCCAGGCTAGAAAGCAACCGTAAAGCAAGAGGAGGGTTGAAGAATGGAGATCACTTGGTTGGGCCACTCGGCCGTGAAGATCAAGGGTTCGAAGACGGTTTATATTGACCCCTTCCTCACCGGGAACCCCAAGGCCGCGGTGACACCGGAGAGCGTCAGAGATGCCGACGTCGTCGTTGTGACCCATTATCACGGCGATCATGTCGGCGATGCATTCCAAATCTGCAAACAGACCGGCGCCCCCCTGGTCGCGATATATGAGGTCGCGGTTGAGGCCCAGGAAAAAGGCTGCAAGACCGAGGAGATGAATGTCGGGGGGACCGTGGAGGTCCAGGGGGTCAAGGTTCACATGGTCCCGGCCGTCCACTCCGCGGAAAAAGGCGATCCTGCGGGAGTGGTCATCGAGCTCGACGGGAAAAGACTCTATCACGCCGGGGATACAGGCTTGACCTATGATTTGAAGCTCATCGGCGAATTTTTCAAGCCCGACCTGAGCTTCATCCCCATCGGCGACCGGTTCACCATGGGAGTGCCCTCCGCGGTCAAGGCCGTTGAATTCGTCCAGACCAAAAGAGTCATCCCGATTCATTACGGTACGTTCCCGGCCGTCGGCGCAGACCCGCAGGAATTCAAGAAACGGGTCGGAAGCCTCGCCGAAGTCATAATCCTCGAACCCGGCGAAACCTATAGCCTCTAGATGTCTGCCTAGGCGCCTCCTCGGACCAGAATGGCCTATCTTATCGACGGAAACAACCTCCTGGGGCACATCTCCAGTTACAGTATCAAAGACCCCCGGAGCCGCTCTCTCTTGGTGCGACGCCTTCTCTTCTTCCAGCGCCTGAAAAGGAACAGGATCTTTCTGGTCTTCGATGGCCCTCCCGACGAGAACCTGGAACCCCTGGTCAGGGAGAGAAAAAAGTTCCTTCTCCTCTATCCCGCCCGAGGGCAGAAGGCGGACGAGATTATCCAGGAGCTCTTTTCCCGGCAATCGGACCCCAAGAGGCTGTGCGTCGTCACCTCAGACCGCGAGCTCGGGGCCATGGCCAAAGCAAAAAGGGCTCGCGTTCTGAGCGCAAAGGAATTCAACCAAGAGCTCAGGAGGACGCTCGAGGGTTCTCGAAAAGCGCGGGAATTGGAGAAAAAAGACAAACCCCTGACTTCTCTTGAAACCCGGCTTTGGCAAGATCTGTTTGAAGGCAATCAATGACGGATATAGCTATCATCGGCGCGGGAAGATTGGGCACTTCCCTGGGCTTTTCACTTTCGCGGGCGGGTTTCAAGGTCAAATCTCTATCTTGCTTGACCCTCCGAGAGGCGAGGGAGAGCGCAAGGATCATCGGGACGGCGCCCCAAGCCTTGGCAGATAATGCTAAGGCGGCGGCCCGGGGAGAGATTGTTCTCCTCTGTCTCCCCGACGAAGAAATTCCGAAGGTCGTCCGCGAATTATCGTCCTCTTCTGTGCCCTGGTCCAATAGAACGGTCCTTCACTGCAGCGGGCTCTTGTCGTCTTCGGTCTTGTTCCCCCTGAAAAAGAAAGGGGCGGTCATTGGCTCCCTCCACCCCATCCAAGCCGTTTGCCGAAAAAGTCCCTTGCCCGGCCAATTCCGGAATGTCTTTTTTGGTCTGGAGGGAGAAAAAAAGGCTCTGAATGTGGCCGCCAGGATTGTGAAATCGCTCCATGGCCACGCTCTCGTCCTCGAACAAAAGGATAAACCGGCCTATCATGCCGCCTGCGTCTTCGCCTCGAACTTCATGGTTGTCATCTTGGACGCCGCGACCTCGATTCTGCAAGGGATCGGTTTTTCCGCAGAGCAGGCAGGCCGAACCTTGTTTCCCTTGATCGAAGGAACTTTACAGAATGTAAAAGAATTTGGCGTCGGCGCTTCCCTGACGGGTCCCATCGTCAGGGGGGACATCGCGACAATCAAAGCCCACATCAAGGCAATCAGGAGCGTGCCTTCACTTCGACGGCTTTATTCCGCGCTTGGGGCGCAGGCGCTGAAGATAGCCCGGAAACGAGGGCTCCCGCCTGGAAAGATCAAAGCTTTGAGGAAGTTGCTGGAAGATAGATAACTTCCTCCTCCAATTCAAGACCGAACTTGGCTTTCACTCTCTCTTTGAGCTCCCGAGCCAGGAAACGGACCTCCCTGGCGCTGGCATTCCCCAGGTTGATGATGAAGTTCGCATGGCCGGCGTAGACGGCCGCATCGCCGACTCTGAGGTCTTTGGCCCCCACTTGCTCCAGAAGGAATCCCGCGGCGATTTTAGTCCCGTCCGGGAGCATGGGATTCTTAAAATAGCTCCCGGCGCAGGATGTGTTTTCGGGAGGATGTTTTGATTTTCTCGATTCCAAGTTTTGGGCGATCTTATTTTTAATCTTTTCTTTGTCCCCGGCTTGTCCCAGAACCCGGGCTGTCAGGAGGACCGCCCTTTTCCTCTTGAACAGGGAGTGCCTGTAGCCGAATTCCAGGTCGTGCGGTGTGACTTGCCGCGCCAATCCTGCCTCATCGAGGAGCTCCGCTCCCACCACCGTGTCCCCGATACTCCGGCCGAAAGCCCCCGCATTGCCGGACACCGCTCCGCCTACGGTTCCCGGGATGCCGGCCAGGAATTCAAATCCTTCTATCCCGCGATCAACGGCTGACTGGACCAGTTCGGAAAGAGGAGTCCCGGAAACAGCCGCGATTTCCCCTTCACCGCAGGGTTCAATCCCTCCAGCTTCATTCTTGATGATCAATCCTCTGTATCCCTCATCATCAAACAGAAGGTTATATCCCCCGCCTATGACACAAAAAGGAAGAGAGGCTTTTCTCGCGAGACTGATGGCCGCTTTGAGGTCAGGAATCGATGGAACTTCCAGGAAAAAGTCGGCTTTCCCTCCGATCCTGAAATTTGAATAGGGACGGAGGGAGACATCTCTTCGAGGGGCCCTCTTGGTGTGTTCCAAAAAGAGGACAGTGATATCTTGGGGATTGGACATTGGTTTTATTCTAGCCGAATTGGCAATAGGAGTAAAATGGGGATGTAAAATGGGGACGTTCCCCATGGGGACACTCTTCATTATTTCCATGATAAGATCCATAATTTGCAGCCCGGAATAATCTTGAAGGGTGTCCCCTTGGGGAACGTCCCCCAGTTGTTTTTGGGGCTGGCACGTATTTTGCTATAATAGAAATGGCAAATGTTGACATTTCATAAGTGGCAGGCTATCATTCTAAAAATTTTTGTGTGAGGTACCCAATGAAAAGAACCGGTTTGGCCACGTTGGCGCTGACGCTTCTCCTTTTTAGCCTCTTGCCGGCTCAAAACGAAGCTGATGATGCCTATATCAAGGCGATGACCTCCAACAATCCCGCCCAGAGGATTCAGCTGCTTAAAGAGTATATCGCCAAATACGCAGGAAAAGGCACGAAATACGAAAATTTCGCTTATGCCAACATCTGCCTGACCCCGTATCAAGGAAAAAGCCCCAAAGAAACTACGGACTACGGAGAAAAGGCACTGGCCGCGGGAGGGCTGGACGACACAACGAAATGCCAGGTCCTGGTCACCTTGTCAAGCGTCTACAGCGAGACGGGCCAGAATCTCGATAAGGCCAAGAACTATGCGATTCAGGTTGTCGAAATCGCCAAGGCCAATAAGGAGAAAGAGACCGATCCTTCGGCTCAAAATCAGTGGACCAGAGCTCATCGGAGCCGGCTATTTTATTCAGGGTGTGGCCGCTGAAAAAGCCAAGGATGTCGGCGGCGCGGCCGATGCCTACATCAACTCTTACTCCATTCTGAAGGACCCCAAAATCATCGTTCAGATCAAAAAACTGGCCAAAACCCTTTATGACAACAAACAGTACGCCGAAGCGGAAAAAGTCTTCCGGACCTTGTATAGCCATTCCAAGGACTCTGAAAGCGCACTCATCCTGGGCCAAACTCTTTACAAGAATAACAAGGCGGAAGAGGCGCTCGCTCTGTTCAAGGAAGCCTACGCCAAGAAACGGACCGGAGAGCTCGCCTACAACATCGGCATCATCCTGGCCAAGAAGGCCCAGACCAGCCCGGCCGTCGGGCAGGAGGCCATCGATTACCTCCTCGAGGCCAGCTTCCTTTATCCGGCCCAGAGTCAGCAGGCGTTGGGCATGGCCCAGAGTCTCTTCTTCTCGACCTCATCCGACGCCAAATACAATGAAGTGATCAAACAGATCCAGGAGAAAAATAAGAAGATCGACGAGCTGACCAAGACCTTCAATTCCAAATTCGAAGGCAAGAACGAGGAAGATCTGTCCGATACCGAAAAGGCCGAGATGAAAAAGATCTTGTCCGATATCGATGCCCAGAAGGCAGAGATCGCAAAGCTCCAATCGAGCTCCAGCGAGATGACGGCCAAGTGGACCAAGCGCATGGAGGAGGTCAAGAAGAAACTCGGTCTCTAGTAAGGGACCCGAATCTGACAACCGCCACGGGGAAGACGGGTGGCGAAAAAAATACTCTCACGTCAGCAGGCTCTCCGGAAAATCCAAAAACTCCGCGAGGAGATCAAGCGCCACGAAAAAAAATACTACGTCGACAACGATCCCCAGATCTCGGATTACGAATTCGACCAGCTGGTCAAGGAGCTGGAGAAGCTGGAGAAGCAATTCCCTGATACCGTAACGCCGGAGTCGCCCACTCAGCGCGTCGGAGAGAAGCCGGTCAAGGGATTTCCCCCGGTCGAGCATCGCATCCCCATGATGAGCATGGATAACTGTTACACCGAGGAGGAACTCCGGGATTTCGAGGACCGGATTCAGCGGTTGCTCCCGGGGCAGAAGATCGAATATGTGGCCGAATTGAAAATCGACGGCCTGGGCATTTCGATCATCTACCGGGATGGAAAGTTCACCCAGGCGGTCACCCGGGGCGATGGCGTGAGGGGGGACGATGTGACCTCCAATGTCAAAACGATCAGGAGCCTGCCTCTGGCCATCGAAGACACCCGGGAGGTTGAAGTCCGGGGCGAAATCTATCTTCCCGCCGAGTCCTTCAAAAAAATCAACAAAGAGCGAGAAAAAAACGACGAGCCCCTCTTCGCCAACGCCCGGAACGCCGCCGCCGGCTCGATCCATCTCCTCGACCCGCGGCTGGTCGCCTCCCGCGGACTGGACACATTCCTTTATTATATTTTCATAGACGGAGAAGAGACCGAGAGCCAATGGAAAAACCTGATGACCCTCAAAGGCTTGGGCTTCAAGATCAACCCCAACCCCCGCCAGTGCCGTGACCTCGAGGCGACGATTTCTTATTACAAGGAGTGGACCGAAAAAAGGGATACGCTGGATTATGACGCGGACGGAATCGTGATCAAGGTCAATTCGACGGAACAGAGGAAGGCTCTGGGTGCGACGGCCAAGTCCCCACGCTGGGCCATCGCCTACAAGTTTCCGGCCCGACAGGCCACGACCAGGATCAACGACATCGTCATCCAGGTCGGCCGGACCGGAGCCCTCACCCCGGTGGCCGTCCTGGAGCCGGTCAAACTCTCCGGCATCACCATCACGCGATCCACGCTCCACAATGAAGATGAGGTCCGGCGAAAGGATATCCGGATCGGTGACACGGTCTTGATTGAACGCAGCGGCGACGTCATCCCTCAGGTCGTCGCGGTGATGAAAGAAAAACGTACCGGCAAGGAAAAGAAGCTGGTCTGGCCCGCTCTTTGCCCGGTCTGCCATTCGGCCACCTTCAGGCCGGAAGGCGAAGCGATCTCGCGCTGCACCAACCCCTCCTGCCCGGCGAGGATCAGGGAATCCATCCTCCACTTTGCTTCCCGGCGGGCCATGAACATCGAAGGCCTGGGCGACGCCCTGGTTGACCAACTCCTAGAGAAAAAACTGGTCCGAAAGATCCCGGATCTCTATTCCCTCCGCTACGAAGATGTTGTCCGTCTGGAGCGGATGGGTCCCAAGAGCTCAGAAAACCTGCTGGCCGAGATCGGGAATAGCAAACAGAACGATCTGCCGCAGCTGATCTTTGCCCTCGGCATCCGCCACGTGGGCGAGCGAACAGCCAGGGCTCTCGCGGAGCGCTTCAGGGACCTGGAGGCCCTGGCCGGCAGCCTCGGAGCAGCGGTTGATCGAAGTCGAAGACGTGGGACCCAAGGTCGCCGAAAGCATCGCCTTTTTCTTTAAGCAGCCAGAAAACAGAGATCTGATCCAAAAACTCAAAGAGGCGGGGCTCAATTTCCGGCTGAAAGCGGAACGCAGGGGCTCGACGCCTCTCGAGGGGCAAACCTTTGTTCTGACGGGGACGCTGTCCGCCCTGACAAGGGAGGAAGCCTCGGAAGCCATTGAGACCCTGGGTGGGAAGGTCGCTTCCGCCGTCTCCAGTAAGACGACCTATCTCGTGGTCGGAAAAGAGCCGGGCTCAAAGCTGGAAAAGGCCCGGAAGCTGGGAGTCAAAACTCTGGAGGAAAATGAATTCCTCAAGCTTGTGAAATAAACCTAGACAGGTCTATTTTTTCTTTTTCTTGGGGAAGAGGTCAATCGATAACAGCGACGCGGAGACCCGTTTTCTTCTCTCCCTTGGCCAACTCTTCCAGTTCCTTCTGGGCAACCCGATGATCGGGGTCGATCTCCAGGGCCCTCTGAAACTGTTTCCTCGCCTTGGTCATCATCTCTTCCTGCTTGTACAGGAGCCCCAGCCCCACGAATCCTTCGGCGCTCCAAGGGTCGAGCTCGACGGCCTTGAGGAAGTCCGCTTCGGCTTTCCGGTGGAGAGATGATATCTTGGACTCAGCCATGGCCAACAGCAAATAATAATCGCCCTTGTTCTTTTTCAGCCTGATGGCCTCTTCCAGAAGAACCAGGGCCTCCTCGTAGCGGCCCTGTCCGTAAAGGGTTTTTCCCTGACGAAACTTGACCTCGGCTTTTTTCGAAGCGCCGGCTTCTTCCTCTCTGGACAGGCTGGTGATTTTTGAATCATAGACTTTCCGCTCGGGGGCAGTGCTCAGGGTCCGGTAGGCTTTTGTGATGGCGTCAAACACTTCGGAGATCTGGTCTTTGGCCTCCTGGGGCAGAGAGGGGTCGAACCGGTCCGGGTGATACTTCCTGGCCAGCTGAAAATAGGCCTTCTTGATCTCCAGCTCGGTCGCCTCCCGCGGGACCTCCAGGATCTGATAATAATTCATGGAGGAAAGCCTGTCTCTGAGTTCGACGACATCGGAGATCCTGATCACGGGTTCGGGTTCGGAGCGCTCGTGGGTTTCTTGCTTGACAGAAGTTGTGTCCCGTCCTTTCAGGTCGACCAGGCCGAGACAATAGAAAAGATAGAGGCTTTTCCAGAAAAACTCGGGATTGGCCTTGGAGGAAGTCAGCAGGGAGTCCGTCGAAGCGTCTCCTCGGATGCTGGCCCAGGAGCTCTTTTTCTTCTGCGGTCAAAACGTACACGAAGGCTTTCCCCTTGAGCGAAGGGACCTTCTTCTCCAATAAGGATTTGATCTGAGGCTGGAAGATCATCCGGCGGATACCGTATTCGATCAACAAGGGGACACTGATTTGAGGCCCCGCCCCGGATGTCGGGAAGTCTTTTTCCTGGAACCCCAACTCCGCATCAAAATACGAAAACGTATTCAGAGTAGCCTCCCTCAGCTGGTGAAGCAGGCCTTCTTTCAAATCATCCTCGGAGATGAATTTTTTCTCCTTCAGGATTTCGCCCAGATTCCGCTGCGGCTCGATGTAGTCATCAATCTTGGAGTGGAGTTCCTCCTGGATCTTGCCGAGCTTGAACAGGACTTCACCCAGCCTCTCGCCGGGCTGGTTCGTTTTGACCGAGATGAGATGTCCCTCTTTAAAGAAAAAATATTTGAGGATGTCTTCCCGCTTAAAGGTCAGGCGGCCGGTTCGCCGATGCGAAAAAATGTCATGCAGGCTGAGTGCGATGTGATCCATCTTCGTCTTTTATTTATATCCTATCCGCCCTGAATTTTCAACAGGCAAGAGCCGTCCAAGACGTACTCCGTCCTTCGTGCCCCGTCCACGAGTCACAAACATGTAGCAGTAAGGAGTGAGGGGTAAGGAGCAAAAAGTGAACTAATTGGGTCAGTAAACTCGTACGCATCACCCTAGACACTCGATGATCGAATCGACGAGATGAACGGGGAACACGAAGAACGGGAAAATTGCAAATCCGGTTCAATTGTGTTAATTTTTTTGTATGAGAATCGCCCTGGCCCAGATCAGCCCGCACTTGGGAGATGTCGAAAGAAACCGCAGGCTCCACTTGGAGCAGATAGCCAAAGCGAGAAAACAAAAAGCCGACCTCATTATTTTCCCCGAGCTCAGCCTGACCGGCTACGCCTTGCGAGACCTCGTGTCAGAGGTGGCTGTCAATCCGGAAAAAAGCGGGCTCTTCGACGAATTCAAATCCCTGAGCCGGGAAATCTCCATGGTCCTCGGTTTCGTCGAGGAGAGGGGCGCTGAAAAAGGCCTCTTCTACAATTCCGCCGCCTTCCTTTCCGGCGGCCGGATCCTCCACATCCACCGCAAGGTCTTTCTCCCGACCTTCGGGATGTTCGAGGAGGGGCGGTTCTTTACTTCGGGCAAAAATTTCAAGACATTCACGACACCTTTTGGGCAGGCGGGGCTGATGATCTGCCGGGACTTCCTCCACTACGGCGCCGGCTACCTGCTTTTTGCCGGCGGCTCAGAGATGATCATTGTCATCAGCGCCGCACCCGGCAGAGGAGTCTCCACGAAAGAGGGATTTGGCTCCAGTCATATGTGGGAACTCATGGGAGAGACGATCTCTGTTTTCTCCTCCGCCTTTGTCATCTATTGCGGCCGGGTGGGGATCGAGGACGGGATGATATTTGGCGGTGGCTCTTATGTCTTTGGCCCTCAAGGCAGGCTCATGGCCAAGGCTTCCTACATCGATGACGATTTCCTCATGCAAGACCTGAGTCTCGAAGCCATCAGGGAGGCGCGGAGGAGGATGGATTTCAAAAAAGACGAGAAACCCGAGGTCATTCTGGAAGCCCTTCAGAGAATCGTCAAAGGCTATGGCGACTGATAAACACCCAAAGCAATATTCGAGGCGCGACCCGCTGCTCACAATCCAGCCGGCGTTTGTCGAAAGAGTCCTCACCCTCTTCATCAAGCAGGAGCTCTCCAAGTTCGGATTCCAGAAGGGAATCGTGGGCCTCTCGGGAGGGATTGATTCCTCTGTCTGCGCTTTTTTGGCGGCGAGAGCTCTCGGGCCGAGAAACGTGATCGCCCTCCTTATGCCTTACCGAGAGAGCCCCAAGACAGAGATGAGAGATGCCCGCGATGTCGTGCGCCGGCTTCGCCTTCGGTCGCGGCTGGTCGACATCTCCCCCATGGTCGATGCCTATTTTGCTGAATTCCCCACGCCCAACAAGGTATTGAGGGGAAATAAAATGGCGCGGGAGAGGATGTCGATCCTGTACGATTTTTCGGCCCGGGAGAAAGCTCTGATTCTGGGAACGAGCAACAAGACCGAGCTCCTGATCGGCTATGGAACCATCCACGGTGACATGGCCTCGGCGATTAACCCCCTGGGAGATCTCTATAAAACCCAAGTCCGTCAGGTCGGCAAGCACCTCGGGATTCCGGACAGGATCCTCCGCAAAGTGCCGACCGCCGGCCTCTGGCCAGGCCAAACCGACGAGGGTGAGCTCGGCCTCAGTTATGGGGAGATCGACGCCATTCTGTATCGCCTTGTTGATATGAGGCTGCCCCAAAAAGAGGTCGTCGCGGCCGGATTCGAGAAGACCAAAGTCGAGAAGATTGCCGGGATGATAAAGAACTCCGAATTCAAGCGCAAGCTCCCGCCCATAGCCAAGCTGTCAGCCCGGACCGTCGGCCACGACTTTCTCTATCCCTACGATTGGGGCAGATAGGGCTGAAAGAGGTATAGTCGATGGAGAACAAGACGGGAACTCTGTACGTTATCGCGACGCCCATTGGTAACCTCGAAGACATAAGCCTCAGGGCCCTGAGGATCCTCAAGGAGGTCGACGCGGTCGCCTGTGAGGACACGCGCCGGACACTGAAACTTCTGAACGCTTACAAGATCCAAAAAAGGCTGATCAGCTATTATCAACCCAAAGAGGGCCGGAAGTCGCCTCTGATCCTGGCGCTTCTCAAAGGAGGAAAAGACATCGCCCTCGTTTCTGATTCCGGGACTCCGGGCCTTTCCGACCCCGGGTTCCGGCTCATCCGGGAAGCCGTCCAGGAAGGGATGACCGTGGTTCCCATCCCCGGAGCCTCAGCCGTCGCCGCGGCTCTGTCGGCGGCCGGGCTTCCCACGGACAGATTCCTGTTTCTGGGCTTCCCTCCGCCGAAAAGGGAAGCGACCAGAAAACTCCTGGTCTCGCTCAAGGAAGAGAGATCGACACTCGTTTTCTATCTCCCGACCCGAAAAATCGCCGAATTTCTTCTCCTTCTCGAGGAAGCGCTGGGAACCCGACAAGTGGTCATCGCCAGGGAGCTGACCAAGATCCATGAAGAGTTCATCAGGGGAGAGGCCAGGGAGTTGCTCTCTCGAATAGGCGAAAAAAAATTGAAGGGTGAGGCCACCGTGCTCGTTCAAGGGCGAAGATGAAGACGACGTCCCGGGGGTCAGGAGTCTTCGAGGGGAAACAAAGGGGACATAAGTTGCTCGAGAAGGAATCCTTCCGGCAATCGACAAATAGATACAGGGATAGTATAGTAATATTGGCAGCAGATTCACCCTCAGGAGGTTACCGATGGCGATCATAAGATGGGATCCCTTCAGGGACTTGCTCACCCTCCGGGAAAAGATGAACCGCCTGTTTGAGGACGTCGTCACCGCCCGAGGCCAAGAAAAAGAGTTTATCTCCAGCACCTGGAACCCGGCCGTGGACATCTATGAGAGCGAGAATCAGCTGGTCCTGACAGCCGAGATTCCTGGAGTCGACGAAAAGGACGTCGAGATCAAAATCGAAGACAACACCCTCTCGATCAAGGGGGAGCGCAGGTTCGAGACGGAGACGAAGGAAGAAAACTATCACCGCCTGGAAAGGTCCTATGGATCTTTTTATCGGACGTTCACCTTGCCGAACTACGTCGACCAGGACAAGATCCACGCCGAACACGAGAACGGCGTCTTGAAGATCACAATGCCGAAGCGAACCGACCTTAAGCCCCGGAAAGTGAAGATCCTCAAGCCGACGCTGCCCTCAGAAAAACCAAAAAAATAAACGGACCAAGCGGGCCGGGTGAAGCTTCGCTCTCAAGCCTGAGCGATGGTCAGCGCCCGGACGTCTTTGACTCCCGACTTTTTGAGGGCCAGAGCACATTCCCTCAGGGTTGAGCCGGTCGTATAGACATCGTCCAGCAGAAGAACAGTTTTCCCCTCGATCTCTTCCGTTTTTTTTATCTTAAATGCGCCGCGAATGTTGTGGGCCCTCTCCCTGGCTTGGAGAGAAGTCTGGGGAGGCACATTTTTGACTTTCACCAGAGCGTCATCCACCAGGTCGATCCCTTTGAGCCTGGCGAGCTCCGCGGCGATGACCTGGGCCTGATTGAATCCCCGTTCTCTCCGCCGGCGAGGATGGAGGGGCACCGGGACGATGGCCTCCACGCCCCACCACAGGCCCTCGTCCCCGCCCAAAGCGCGTTCGGCAAACCTGGCCAGGTCGATGCCGAGGACTCTGAAATGCCGATATTTATAAAGAAGGATGACGTCCTTCACCTTCCCGCCATAAGAGGAGCAGGAGCGGTGACGGGAGAATGGCGGCATCTCCCGAAGGCAGTCCAGACACAGATGAGCCGGACCTCCGTCCTCAAAAAAGCGTCCGCAGCTGACGCAGCAGGGCGAGGAGGCGGGCGCCATTTTCCCCAGGCAGGATCGGCAAACGACGCGTTCTCCGTCCTCCTCCAGAAGCGTCGAGCACACCTTGCAGAAGGAAGGAAAGACGATAAGCTCTCCGAGTTTCCTTGATGAAGAGAAGAGCCTGGAGAGAGGGAGGATCACTGGGATTCTTGTTCTTGTTTCTCCTGGCAATTGATGCACAGGGCGGTCCAGGGGATCGCCTCCAGGCGCTTTTTCCCGATCTCTTGATGACAGACTTGGCAGATACCGAATTCATCGGTGGCGAGTCGTTTCAGGGCCGCGTCGATCCGCATCAACTGGACTCGCTCCGCATCCGAGAGACTCAGAAGGAATTCTTTGGTGTACGAGCTTTCGGCCTTGTCCACGACGTCCTGGGCGATATCGGTTTCCACTTCCTTGCTTTCGTGGTAGAACTGGCTCAGCTTTTTGAGGATATTATCTTTTTGTTCCAGGAGTTTCTTCCGATAAACATCTTTTTCTTTCTTGGTCATTTTCTTACTCAATTCAGTCTCCCCTACTTTGCATAGTGTTGCCCTTTGATCATGGTCAGTGAGCGGTACAACTGTTCGAGCAGGATGACACGGCTCAATTCGTGCGAGAAGGTCATCCTGGACAGGGACAAAAGGAAATCGGACCTCTTTAAGATCCGCCCGGCCAGTCCCACGAACCCTCCGACAACAAAAGTCAGAGGCCGGCTCGAGCCTGTGCTGTGCCCTTCCAGAAACCTGGCCAGGTCGAGAGAGGTCATCTCCTTCCCCTTGTCAAAGAGGCAAATAATATAGTCATCTTTAAAATGCTTTTCAAGGCCTTCCGCCTCGACCGCCAAAATCCGGTCCTTATCTTTATCCTCAATTCCTTTGGCCTCTCGGGTCTCAATGATCTCGCACCGGCCAATCCTGCGGATCCTGCCCAAATAATGCTCCTGCAACCTTCTCAGGTTCTCGTCCCTTGTCTTGCCGGGCCAGATGATCCTGAGGTTCATGAGTGCCTGTCCATCCGGGCTGGCGCGTGACCGTTCAGCTTCCGAGCCTCAAAAATGGTCAATAAAAAATAATGATTTGGGGGAAAAAAGTCAATAGATTTTTTAAATTATTGATATTCCAGCTTCGGGGCGTCCCCCCACAATTTTTCTAAAGAATAATAGTCACGGGTCTGCTTCGAAAAAACATGGACGATAAAACTGCCGTAGTCCAGCAGGATCCATTCTCCGTGCTCTCTGCCTTCGATGCTGTGGGGGCGGACGCTCACCTTCCGGAGCTCGTGTTCGATATTTTCATAGAGGGCGACATTCTGCCGGGTCGAATTTCCATTCATGATGATAAAATAGTCCGTAAAGGAGGACACTTCCCTCATATCCAGAACCAGGACGCCTTCCCCTTTTTTGGCCAGACCTGCCTTGACCGAGATCCTGACTTCCTCAGGCAAGCCCCTCTTGGTCAACTTTTTTGTCCGCTGTTCTTCTGTTTCCTTCATCGATATAACCCTTTTTCCTTAATGTAAGCCTCAACCTCTCGGGGGATGAATCCTTCAAGAGAATCTCCGTTTTTGATCCGTCTCCGGACTTCGGTCGAGGAAACATCGAGAGCGTCGATCCTCAGCAGGAGGATCTTGAAAGTTTGCAAAAGCCCCTCTTCTAAAGGCTTATCGGAGGGCACGAGGTACATTTCTCTCTGGAATCTTCCACCCAGGATGTCCCTGGCTCTGTCCAGTTCATACCCCGGCCTCGAAATAACGACGAATGAACACTGAGATAGGACCCGTTCATACTCCCGCCACGTTTCGATCTCCAAGAAAGAATCGACCCCAAGAATAAAGTAGATCGAAGACCCGCGGTAGATTCTCTTTATTTTTTCCAGGGTCAGGATCGAATAGGATTTCTCTCTGGCCTCGACTTCGATAGCGCAGGGCTTGAAGAGGGCGTTTCCTGCCAGGGCGAGCTCGACCATCATCAGACGGTCTTGCGGGGAAGCGATCTCCTGGGTGACTTTGTGGGGCGGGATATAGGACGGAATGAAGAGGACCTGGCTGAGCGAAAACGTCTCCTGAACTATCTCCGCCGCCCGCAGGTGCCCCGAGTGGATCGGGTTGAAGGTGCCGCCGAAAAGCCCTATTCTTTCCTTATCCGCCATGGCTTTCCTCAGCCGGCCTCGCCGCCTCCTTCGACATCCGCTCCAGGGTCCTCGCGATGGCCGAAACGAGCGGCCTCAGCCCCTGTGAATGGAGCGCGGAAATGGCGAAAAACGGGATCTTTTCCCTTTTCGCCAGGCGCTCGATTTTTTCTAACCGAGTCCCGCTCTCTCCGAGAAGGTCGATTTTGTTCGCGACCAAAATCTGCCTTCTCCTAGCAAGCTCGGGATTAAAAGCTTTCAACTCAGACATGACGACCGAAAAATCCTGCTCCGGATCCCTTCCCGTAGAGGGTGAGACGTCGACCAGGTGGACCAGGATCTTGGTCCTCTCGATGTGCTTGAGAAAGCGCGTGCCCAGTCCGGCCCCCTGATGAGCGCCCTTGATCAGCCCCGGGATATCTGCGACCACAAAACTCTTTCTCGTTCCCGGCTCTACGACCCCCAAGGTGGGCAGCAACGTCGTAAAGGGATAATCGGCGATAACCGGCCGGGCGGCTGAGATCTTGGAGATCAGGCTGGACTTCCCGACGTTGGGAAAACCGATCAGTCCGACATCCGCGATGAGCTTCAGCTCGAGGAGGAGCTCTTTTTCTTCTCCCGGTTTGCCGGTTTCCGACTGACGCGGGGCCTGGTTGGTCGAAGTGGCAAAAGACGCGTTTCCTCGCCCGCCCTTGCCCCCTTTGACGGCAAGGTAGCGTTGGCCCGGCTCCGTGAAATCAAATAAAATCGCGGTTTGTCCCTTTTCTCGAACGATTGTTCCAACAGGGACTTTCAAAAAGAGGTCTGTCCCCTTCTTCCCCTGCCGGTTGCTGCCTTCGCCGTGGGAGCCGTTCCTGGCCCTGTTGAGTGGATGGAACCGAAAATACCCCAGCGAGTTGAGGTCCGTATCTGAATCCAGATAGACGTTGCCCCCGTCACCTCCCCGGCCTCCGTCCGGTCCCCCCTTGGGGACGCGGTATTCCCTCCGGAAACTCACGCAGCCATTTCCTCCCTTGCCGGCCCGGAGGATGACACTGACCTGATCAATAAACATCCTGGGAGATGCCTGGACTCTTAGCCCCTTCCGCTTTTTTAAGGTGAGAGTTGATAATTCTTAGGCCGCCCACAGTCATGCAGGGAGCACCGAAACGATCTTGTGTCCCTTGCCTTTATTTTCGAAATGAACAATCCCCGTGATCTTGGCAAAGAGGGTGTCGTCCTTCCCTCTCCCGACGTTGAAACCGGGCTTGAAAGGTGTGCCTCGCTGACGGACAAGAATACTCCCGGCGTTTACTTTCTGTCCGCCGAAGCGTTTAACGCCGAGCCTTTGGCCCTGGCTGTCCCGTCCATTCTTCGCGCTCCCGCCGGCTTTTTTGTGAGCCATCGTCTTACTCCTTCGTTTTGGTCGCCTGCTTTCTGGGTTTGGCCGCCGGCTTGGCGACCGCTTTCTTCCTGGAGACCGGCTTCCCTTTGGCGGCTTCCGCCGGGCCGACTTTGATCTCTTTTTTAGCCTTGGGTTCCTTCCTGGCGACTTTTTTCTCCTCGGCTCCCGGCACTTCCGTTGTCATCACCCTGCTCTCGAGCTTGACCTTCTCTTCCTCGGACAAACCGCTCCAATCGGGAACTATCTTTTCGATCCTGACACGGGTGAGCTCCTGGCGGTGGCCCCTCGTCCGCCGGTATTGTTTTCTTCTCTTTTTCTTGAAAATGAGCACCTTTTCATCCTTAAAATTCTCAAGGACTTCTGCCTGAACTCGAGCATTCTCAAGGACCGGGGTGCCGACAAACGTGGCTTCGCCGTCGTCGATCAGGAGAATCCGATCAAACCCGACTTTTTCTCCTTTTTCCGCGCCGAGCTTCTCCACCGAGAGGACATCTCCTTCCTGGACCTTGTACTGTTTTCCGCCAGTCTTAATCACTGCGAACATGGTTTTTCCTTTTGTAAATATAGAAACCGGATGCTAAATTTAGCACAGGGAAGCTTTTATGTCAAATTGGTTACGTACCCCGCACCCCGTACCGCGTTCCCCGTTTTGTAGTCAGGAAAACATTCAAAGAAGAAAGAATACTTCAAACGCCCATCGTGCCCGTTCCCCGCGCATGGAAAACGACGAGATAGAGGTATGAGCTGTAAGCCGTTAGAACAAATATGACTTTAAAAAATAAGAATGACGACTTCTCACGCCTCAGTGCTCACGGCTCACTTCTTGAGGGGTTGACAAAGCCTTTTCTTTTCCTTACTTTAGGGGGGATCTGAGGGGCAAATCCCGAGAAACACGGGCGGTTAGCTCAGCGGTAGAGTACCGGTCTTACAAACCGGGGGTCACTGGTTCGAACCCAGTACCGCCCATCCTGCTACCCGAAACGCCTTCATGCCACAAATCCCCCTTGATTTCTCAAGGGGGATAAGGGGGATTAATATTGCTAGGTGAATTCTGAGAGGCGTTTCGGGTTCAAAAATAATTTGGAGGCCAACCTTCTTCCCCGTCCAATTCCTAGGAGGGGAAGGGGAGGTTAATTTCCAAAATTAGAAGTCTTAGAGGCGTTTGCGGATTCTAGGTTTCCCAAAACACCCACCAGCCCTGATAAGATGTCGGGCCGCGGCCTCGTTTATCACACACGTCTCTCACCAGCACGCTGGGTTGGGATCTCCTGCCCACGAAAAAAAAGCTCGTCTATCTCGCGATCCGGTAGGGAGCGGGCAATCGGAGGCGGCCTGGAAGGGAGGCCGGGATGATAAGTCGCTGTTTAAGCTGTTTAATCGGATTTCAAGATGAGCTGAAGGCCCTAAGAATCTTCCTTCAGCTTCACCGCACAGCGCATATAACCGGGGACATGTACCTCTAGTCCTTGTCCCGCATCTTGATCTGCTGATCCGCGGATCCCGCTTCCTATGACGTCACCGTGGCCACGTGCTTGTGGCATTTCGGGCAGGAATATTCAGCAACGTAGAGCTCGGTCGATTTGTCGTCGAGGGCCGGATTGATCGGCCCTACGCTCCCGTCGCTGTAGCGAATCCGCGTCGGGTAGCCGCATTCGCAGTACAGGACGGAAGCCCCTTGACTGAGCCAACCCGCGGCACGGAGGATCCCTTGGATCTTTTCCCGTTTTTCCGCTTCGCTCCCCGGCTCGCTGATGATGGACGACAAAATCGAACTCAACGGCCGCTCGCCGTACACGAATTTGAATATCTTTTCATTTATCTGGGGATCAGAAGCCAAGCGGCCGGCGTCGAGATGGCGTTTCAGCTCAGGGATCGCCTCCCGGGCGCCGATCCCGACGAGCAGGGCCGCCAGGGCATAGATGCCCACCTCGTCCCGGTTCATCGCCTCCACGATTGCCGGGACGGCATCCTGGCCCGCGTTAACCAGAATTTCGCGGGCCGCCGGCCGTCGACTTCCGAGCTGGAACGCGGCGCTGTAGTCCCTGCTGTTGAAAATCGCGGCCAGAGCCGCATAGTCTCTCTTTGCGCCCAGATCCTGGGCCCAGGGGCGCACGTCGCCGTAGATGAAGCGCGCGACTTCGGCGGCGACATTCTGCCGCAACCGGCCGTTTTCAATCCATTGGCGAAGGAATGGCCCCGCTTCGGAAAAACCGGTCTGGGCCAGGATCAGGGCCAGGACGTGGGCGATGTTTTCCATGGACTTGACTTTGGCAAACCTCTCCATGATCAGCCGCGCGGAGGCGTCGGCCGGGAAGTGTTTGACCAGCCCCTCTGCGGACTCTCTCATCTCGGAGGAGTTCCAATCCGAGGACCGCACGAAGAGTTCCTTCCAAGCCTCGCCGACCGCCTCCGCGTTCTGCGTGTCGACGGGCATGGTCGTGATTCCCCGGGCTTTGAGCTCCTCCGCCCTGAGGCTTTGCCCGTCGGCCCAGCGCGGGTCGGGGTGCGATATATAGCGCAGATAATCGAATAGCAGGGTCCAGGTACTGCTCTTTTTGATTTCCTGGCGCATCTTCTCCAGCTTTTCCTCTTTTTCTTGTTTGGTGCGCTCTGTCTCTATGCCCAGGCGTTCCTTCAGGAGTTCCTTCATCGAGGCCTTGGCCGCGGCGGCGACCTCCGGGTCCTGATCTTTCGCCGCATGTCCCAAGGCCGAGATCGCCCGAGTGTCCCTCATTTTCCCCAGGGCAGTCGCGGCCATCAACCGGGCTCCTCGATCGGGGTGCCTGAGATGATTGATCAACGGCTGAACCGCTTGCGGCCCGAGGGAGATCATCTTCGTGAGCGATTCTTCCCGCAAACCTGCATCGGGCGAATTCAACTTGAACAACAGGGCCTCCACCTCTTTTTTCACGTCCCCTTTATGGGGAGCATCTCTGCGGGTGGACTGGGGGACAGCCGCAGGTCTATGAGGGCTCCCCCCAAGGTTGGCCTCTGTGAGTTCCGCCTTCTCTTTGCCCCAGAGTCTCTTTAAAAGCCCCATATCGCTCTCCTTTTCCCCATGTCCGGGCTCATGCCTCGGTCCGGTTGCGCGACTTTATCATTCCTGGGTTAGATATTCAAGAAAAACAAGAGGCAATTGGGGATAGGAAATTCCTTTTTCGCACCGTATGGTTACCCCGCCTATCAGGCTCGGAACCGATGTCTCCCATCACGAAATAATGATATCCAGGGCTGGTGATCGGATTCAAAAAGGAGGTTTTTGTCACGAAACGGGAAGGAGTCTATCAGAAAAATGCGCCCTGGACTCAAAATCCTCCAGGAAGAAAAATTGGCTTATACCGTTAAGCCCAGCATTGTCAGCAACTTGCTAGGGAATTAACAACTTATAAGAAAAAGTGGCGGGTCATACCGTTCCCACCGTTTGCATTGTTTGCGTGGAATAATGCAAATAGGTAACACATAAGTGACACAGTGGGAATATGCCTTTTATTCAAACCTCTGGCCTGTCACGCCCGAGGTCGCGAGTTCAAGCCTCGCTTCCCCTGCCGGTAAACTCGTACACTCCGCCCGCTTGTCCGCCTAACTGACACTTACCCGCCGCACATTCGCCTCACATCTTCACGAACTCGACCCTGCGGTTGTTGGCCTTCCCGGCAGCGGTATCGTTTGTGTCCGCGGGCTGCGTCTCGCCCAAACCATCGGTCGCCATCCGAGCCGCATCGATCCCGAATTCGGCAGCGAGCGTGCTCTTCACGGCTGCCGCCCGCCGCTTGGAGAGATCCAGATTGGCCGTGGCGTCACCGTCCGAATCCGTGTGGCCGATGATCTTCACCTTGAGTCCCGGGTTCTCATTCAACACGGACGCGATCTCCTTGAGCGTGCCGTAGGACTCGCCCCGGATCCTGTCGCTATTCACGTCGAACAGAATTCCGTGCGTGACCCACTTGCCTTCGGTCATGAGTTTATTGCGGGTGTCGGGCGCGCCGACGGCGAGCCGCACGTTGCTCATGTAATACAGAAAGTCTGGCCCCGCATCGTGGATGTAGAAGATAATACTGTTGTACTTACCTCCGGGCACCATCGCCTTGGGCACGTCCCAGACTTTCTGTTCGTTGAAGTACACGCGCACACGCTCTTTCTGCCGCCAGATGGCGACGTGCGCCACACCGTCGTTCTTTGCCTCGAATGGCTCTATCTGCACCTGAACCGCGGCTTCGCCCACGCCATCCTGCCTTCGATCGGAGCTCGACGCCCCCTTTGGATGCGCGGTGAACGTGAACCGGTTGTTGGCGCCATGCCAGCCGGCTGGTTGCTTCACATTCGACAGTTCGGCGATGCTCGTGGAAATCACGGTTCCATACTTGAATGGCTTGCTGGCCAACAAGTCAAACTCGAAGGTGAAATTCTCTGGCAACGCGGGTCCGACATCCGGCACGAACACACCGCCTTTGGTGAACATCAGCCAGCGCCCCGGCTTCCCTTCGATCGTCACCACTTCGGCCGCCGCATTGGTATCCCAACCGCTGGGGAAGTCTCCGATGGCATCCCCCATGAAGTCGTAGAAGGCGACGACTTTCGCGCCTGGAACGAAATCGTACTTGCTGAAGGCTTTAATGTCCGTGGCGTTCTGGGCATGCGCCGCGAACGTGCTCGACAGGAACGCCGCTACGAAAATGGCCCGGGTTATGATTCTTCCCCTGGCCGCGGGACGACGTGACGTCGGCCTGCTGGTGCGTGTGCTCATGGGTATCTCCTCTTGATTGTGGTCGCGAAGTATCGGAATTTGGGTTTTCGCTGCGCTGGGGGAATGGGAAATCTGATCGTTATCTTCCCATCCAAGCATCGTGAAAAAGTTTAGAACACTGCCCAAAAGATGTCAAGGACGGCTTGAGTGCGCGAGGCCCGCAATCATAAGATTCTTGCCTGTGGCGAGGCCATCACCCCGTCTCTGCTTTTTCTCCCCCCTTGGGGTTATGAAAACATCTCAAAAATCACCCCCCGAATCCTTCTAAATGGCTATTCCCCTCGGCTCGCGAAGGCCTGTAAACTGAGTCGAGCTCTGACGGGTCTGTCCGCCGGAATCCGAGGACACGGGCCCAAAAAAAGCATTCTATCGAGGTATCTGAGCATGGCCAACAAAAAAACGCGCCCTGGGAAGTATCTTAAGAGATCATCAAATCGGAATAAGAAAGAGTCTTCCCATCTCCGCTCAGCATTCCCTCGGAAAGAACAGGATTCTCCGGTTCCTCCGCAAGGGAGCGACCGCGAGCTTTTCAGGATGGTCCGGCTGATGTGCGATAACGTCCCCGATATGATCTGGGCAAAGGACCTCAAGAAAAGGTTCATCTTCGCCAACAAAGCCATCTGCCAAAAGCTTCTCAACGCCAAGAGCACGGACGAGCCGGTCGGAAAAACCGATATGTTCTTTGCCCAACGCGAGCGGGCTTCACACGCCAGAAACTTGAGCTACCATACATTCGGCGAGATCTGCAGGGATTCCGACGCCATCGTGATGAAGGAGAGAAAACCTCAAAGGTTTGAGGAATTCGGCAATGTCCAAGGCAAATTCCTTTATCTGGATGTCTACAAAGCGCCTTTTCTGGACGAACGCGGCAGGATGATCGGGACCGTCGGCAGCGGCCGGGATGTGACCAAAGAAAAGCAGATGCAAAAGGAGCACCTCAAGATCCTGGAAGAACTGAAGAAAAGCGAATCGAAATACCGGATCCTGTTTGAAACATGCACCGATGCGATCTTCCTTCAGCCATCCGAGGGGCCTATCATCGACTGCAACAAGGCAGCTTGTGAGATGTTCGGATACAGTAAGAAAGAAATGCTCAAATTTTCCGCCGTCGACCTGGTCCCCAAGAAGAATCAAACCCGATTCCGCCAGGGCTTTAAAAAAATGCGGGAAGCCGGCGAGATCCTGGCTGCAACCTATGGCCAAAAAAAGACAGGGGAAATCTTCCCTTGCGTGGTCAATGCGCGGCACGCGGAAATTGAGGGCGAACTCATGACCGTCGCCTTTGTCAGCGACATCAGCCAGAGCAAGAAGGCCGAAGAAGCGCTCCAGGAAAGCAAGCGCTTTCTATCCAGCATCTTCAGCAGCATTCAGGATGGGATCAGCATCCTGGACAAAGAGTTCCGCATCATCCAGGTCAACCCGGCCATGGAGAAATGGTATGCGGACGCCATGCCCCTGGTGGGGAAAAAATGCTATGCGGCCTTCCACGACAGGAGCCGAACCTGCAAAGTTTGTCCTTCGCGTCAGACCATGAAGACGGGCAAACCGGCCATGAAATTGTCCCCTTGAAAGTGCAGGGGAACGAGCGTTCCGGGATGGCTGGAAGTCTTTTCCTTCCCTCTTAAAGACGAACTGACAGGAAGAACCCGGGGAGTCATTGAATACGTCCGTAATATTACCGAGCGTAAACTCACAGAGCAGAAACTCCAGGAAAGCGAAGAAAAATATTCGCTTGTCACCAAGGAAACCGGACAAGTGATCTATGACTACAATATCGAGACGGGAGACATTGCCTGGAGTGGAGCTATCAGGGAAGTGACAGGGTATGCGCCCCAAGAATTTGTTTTCAACATCGATGAATGGGAGAAAAGAATTCACCCCGAGGACCGGGGGTTGGCCATGAGGCTTCTTGCCGAGGCCAGGAGAAAAGGCCAGAGATACCTGGCTGAATACCGTTTTCAGGTGAAAGACGGGCGGTACCGGGAGATGAGAGACACCGGTATCTTCCTCAAAGACAAAAGAGGAAGGCCCTTTAGGATGATCGGCACGATGACCGATGTCACCCAGCACAAGCGGGCGGACCGGGTCAAAGACGCCGTCTACAAAATATCTGAGGCCGTGAATTCGGTGGAGAACCTCGAAGAACTTTTCCATTCCATCCACAATATCATCGTCGAGTTGATGCCGGCCAAGAACTTTTATATAGCCCTCTATGACCGCGCTTCAGAAACCCTCAGTTTCCCTTACTTTATTGACGAATTCGATCCCATGCCCGCTCCTCACAAGCTCGGGCGAGGTCTGACCGAATATGTTCTCCGGACCGGAGAGCCCCTGCTCGCCCTGCCCGAAAAATTCGAGGAGCTCGTCCAGAGCGGGCAGGTCGAATCTATCGGCGCCCCCTCGATCGATTGGCTGGGAGTCCCCCTGAAGACGAAGGACCGGACGATCGGTGTCCTCGTCGTCCAGACCTACACGGAAGGCGTCCGGTATCGCGAAGAAGACAAGGACATGCTCATGTTCGTGTCCACCCAGGCGGCCATGGCCATCGAGCGGAAACGGGCCGAAGAGGACCTTCGCCGGAGCGAAGAAACGGCCAGGGCCATCCTCAATGCTTCGCCGGATTTGGCCTTCTTGATCGACACCAGGGGGACGATTCTGGCTTTGAACGATTCCTTTGCCCAAACTCTCGGCAGGAGCAAGGAAGAGCTCCTCGGGACGACCGCCTATGGGCATATCCCCCCCGATCTCGGCTCAGCCCGGAAAGAGCACATTGAGGAGGTCGTTCGGACGGGAGTCCCGGTCCGCTTCGAGGACGAGAGGGGCGGGAAATTCTTTGATAACGCCGTCTATCCTATTCTGAATCTTCAGGGAAGGGCCGAAAGGGTCGCAATATTCGCGAAAGATATCACCGCGCGGAAGCTCTTCGAGAAAGCCCTCCTCGACTCCCTGAAAGAAAAAGAAGTCCTCCTCAAGGAAATCCATCACCGGGTGAAGAACAACATGCAGGTCATCTCGAGCCTCCTCAACCTTCAATCCAAATACCTCAAAGATCCAACCGCGCTGGAGATGTTCAAGGAGAGCCAGAACCGCATCCGGTCCATGGCCCTCGTCCACGAAAAGCTCTACCAATCCAAGGATCTGTCCCGGATCAATTTTGCCGAATATCTCCAGAGTGTCGTCAGCTACCTCTTTCGCTCCTATCAAGTCGACTCGAACCTTGTCCAACTCAAACTGAATCTGGAGGAAACGTTTATGAACATAAACGTCGCCATCCCCTGCGGACTGATCGTCAATGAGCTCGTCTCGAACTGTCTGAAGCATGCTTTCCCCGAGGGCCGGTCGGGCCGTGTGGCGATCGAGTTCAAGCGAAAAGAAGACCACGAGATACGGGCTGATCATCCAGGACGACGGCGTCGGGTTTCCACAGAATTTGGACTTTGAGAAGACCGAGACCTTTGGAATGCAGGTCGTCAAAACGCTGGTCGATCAGATCGACGGGGCTGTCAAGTTAGACCGGCGAGGAGGCACGACCTTCACCATCGAATTCGGAGAGCCTCCCGATAAACCCAGGCTGTAGAAGAGTGTCTAAGATCAAGATCTTGGCCGTGGAGGACGAGAGTCTCGTCGCCTGGAATGTCAAAAATATGCTCATCAGTCTGGGCTATGAGGTCGCGGGCGTGGTCTCGACCGGAGAGAAGGCTCTTCAGAAAGCGGAGGAGACGCGGCCCAACCTCGTGCTTATGGACATCGTCTTGAAGGGAACCGTCGATGGGATAACGACGGCCGGGAAGATCATGACCGACTTCGGCATTCCCGTCGTCTACCTGACGGCTTATGCAGATGAGACCACCCTCCAGCGGGCCAAGGTGACGAAACCTTTCGGCTATCTTCTCAAGCCCTTTGATGAAAAAGAGCTGCAATCGACGATCGAAATGGCTCTCTACAAATCCCAGATGGAAAAGGTCCTGAGCGAGCGGGAACGCTGGCTATCGACCGTCCTCCGAAGCATCGGAGACGCGGTCATGGCCACGGACAACGAAGGCCGCGTCACCTTCATGAACCCCGTGGCCGAGGAATTGACCGGGCGGAGTCAGGAGGAGAGCATCCAAGAGCCGCTCAACGCCGTTCTCGCCCTTCGCAGCGAAGGCTCCAATACGCCGATCAAGATCCGGGTCAAGGAGATCATAAGGCTGGGGCACTGGCCGCTTCCCCAGCAGAGCTATCTGAGGGCGAAGAATGGTGGCGAGGTCCCGATCGATCTCAACGCGGCCTTCATCAGGGACGAGAAGGAAGAGCCGACCGGGATCGTCCTGGTCTTTCGCGACATCACCGAGCGCAAGCAGCACGAAGAGAAGCTCAACTTCCTGGCCATCCATGACTCTCTGACCGGCTTGCCCAATCGCGCCCTCTTCAACGACCACCTGGCCCTGGCCATTGCCAATGCCAGGAGGACCCGACACAGGGTGGTCTTGATGATGCTTGACTTGGATAGGTTCAAAAAGGTCAACGATTCGATGGGGCATGATGTCGGAGACCGATTGCTGAGAGCCGTCGGGGAACGCCTGCTCTTGCTCCGGCGTCAGGGGGATACGGTCGCCAGATTGAGCGGAGATGAGTTCATGCTGCTCTGTCCGGACGTCCCCGAGCCGGAGGCGGCAACGGAGATCGCCCTCAGGATGCTGGCTTCATTCCAGGAAGGCTTCTCTCTCGGCGGAAGCAGGATCCACATCACGGCGAGCATTGGAATCTCCTTGTATCCCGATGACGGCCGTGATCCGGAGGATTTGATCAAGAAGGCCGACATGGCCATGTACGGGGCGAAGGAGGCCGGGCGGAACACCTGCCAGCGCTACGCTCCGGGGATGAGACCTCTTGTTCTCGAGTAGGTCGTGAAGAAAGTGACTTTCGAAATTCAACCGGTGGAGTTAAAATACGTTTTCGGAGTCTGATCATGTCCAAGGTCAAAGTCCTGGTTGTCGAAGACGAGGGCCTCGTCGCCCGTGACGTCGAGAACATGCTCAAGAGCCTGGGATATGAAGTGCCGGCCGTGGTCTCGACGGGCGAGATGGCGATTCGGAGCGCCCAAGAGTTGCTGCCCGACCTGGTTTTGATGGATATCGTCTTGAAGGGAGATGTGAGCGGCATCGCCGCCGCCGAAAAGATCTGGGAGAACCTGAAGATCCCGGTTATCTACCTGACCGCCTACGCAGATGAAAAGACTTTGCAGGAGGCCAAAAAGACCGACCCCTTCGGCTACATCCTCAAGCCGTTCGAGGAGCGGGAATTGCAGACCGCGATTGAGATGGCCCTCTACAAGTCCGGCATGGAGAAAAAGCTGAGGGAACGGGAGCGCTGGCTCTCCACGGTACTCCAGAGCATCGGAGACGGCGTCATCGCCACGAGCGAAGAGGGAAGGGTGACCTTCATGAACCCGCTCGCCGAGAGGATCTCCGGCCTGAGACAGGTCGAAGCCCTGGGAAAGCCTCTGGAAAAAGTGTTCAAGACGAGTCCCGAAACACAGCATCCTCTCTTCCCGGCCACAGGCACGGACGCGAGCGGAGGTGATGGCCGAGGCACGACCACGGAGAGCCTCCTCATCACCCGGGATGGCCGCAGGGTCCCCCTGGAGGAGAGCTTTGCGCCGATCATAGACGACAAGCGGAACGTCATCGGCAAGGTCCTTGTGTTCCGCGACATCGAGGAGAGAAAGAACGCCGAGGCCGAGCTCAAGCGGAGCTGGGAGAAACTCAAAAAAGCCCTGGAGGGCACAATCCAGGCCATGGCTCTGACGGTCGAGACAAGAGATCCCTACACGGCCGGCCATCAGCGGAGAGTGAGCCGGCTCTCTTATGCGATGGCCCAGGAGATGGGTCTCGACGAAGTCCAATGCGAAGGAATTCGGTTGGCCGGAGAGATCCATGATATCGGCAAGATCTACGTGCCGGCCGAGATCCTGAGCAAGCCGGGCCAAATCACCGAGATCGAGTACACCATCATCAAAACTCATCCCCAGGTAGGTTATGATATCCTCAAGACGATCGAATTTCCCTGGCCCATCGCCGAGATTATCTATCAACATCATGAATGGATAGACGGCTCCGGATACCCTCGGGGGCTCAAGGGGGACCAGATCATTCTCGAGGCTCGGATTATCTCGGTCGCGGATATTGTCGAGGCGATGTCCTCGCACCGTCCTTACAGGCCGGCCTACGGGATTGACAGGGCACTCGAAGAAATCATCCAACGGAAAGGAATCCTCTACGACGCCGACGCGGTCGAGGCCTGCCTCAGGATGTTCCTGAACAAGGGATTTCGTTTTGAATAGGACTGTCTCTTCTCTCCTTCTCGCCGCGAGCATTCTTTTGTCCTTGGGAGGCATCGCCGCTTTTGTCGTCCTTTTCGTCCTGGAATTTAACGTCTATTGGCTTATTCTTTCCCCCGTCATCTTCGCCGTCTACCAGATACCCGCGGTGTTTGTCTACTGGATCTGGAAAAGAAGGAAGACCCCCATCGCCGAAGAAGAGCCTTCCGAAGGCGGCCCGCCGAGCTCGGACGATCCCGGACCCGAAAACAACGGTGAACATCCTCCTCTCGGCCATTAAGAAAGCCGAAGACGGACGACGAGAGAGGTCTTTTGTTGAGGACATATTCCGAAGACGCTTTTCAGATCCTGTTTAGCAATCTTCCACCCCCCTTCCCCGCTTCTAAGATATGGGGGCAAGAAGCAAGTCAGCATCTTCGGTAGAGGGAGCGCCCCCGACGGGATTTGAACCCGTGTTGCCGCCTTGAAAGGGCGATGTCCTGACCGGGCTAGACGACAGGGGCAAAACGAAGATGAGCCGTGCTGGACTCGAACCAGCGACACCCGGCTTAAAAGGCCGGTGCTCTCCCTCTGAGCTAACGGCCCACGCGAAATAAATTAGTATCTATAAAGGAATTAAGAAAAAGAGTCAATGCCCAATGGATGATGATTCCGAAGGTCAGCCCTGCGCTTCGGTTTTGACGATGACCCATCGCCCCTTCAGATTCATGTTCGATGCCGGGTCCTTCAGAGTGTACTGCCGCAAATAGAATTTGTAGCTCTTGACCGTTCCCGATTTCTCTTTGGCTCTGACCGTGACTTCTTTGGAATCAACGTCTCCGGTCAGGTCCCGAATGTTGGCCAGTGACCGGACGCCGAGAGAAAAGGCCGTTATCTCTTCTTCCCGGGCAGCGGCGGCTTTTGCTTCATTGTAGCTTCTTTGCAGTTCCTTGTGCTCGTTAAAGACCTGGTCGTACTTGGCCTGGAGGTCGTCGACCTTCTTTTTGGCGGCGGCCTTAGCTCCACCCGTCCGGGCGGTATCCCCCTCCTCCTTGGCCGCGTCCACAGCGTCCTTGGCATCAAGCGTCGGGCCCACGTGGTCTTCCAATTTTTTCTTGAATTCTAGCTCCTTCTTGTTCAACTCGGCCAGAATTGCGGGTTCGATTTTCTCGGGGGTGGAGTTCGTGATATCCCAGCTCTGGGTATCGATCGTGATGGGTTCGAGGGCGATCGTGGACATCGTGTTGTTATCATTCAGCGAAATCGCATGAAAGTAATTTTTTAAGAGGGCCTGTTCAGGTTTGGACGAACAGCTCTGGAGAACAAACAGGAAGGCGACCAAAGACACCACCATGAAACTCTTTTTTCTCATCATTCCTCCTTTAGATCTCAGTTTATCTTATTATTTTCAAATTGTACTTTTTTTTCAAGCAAAAAAGCAAGCTGGAAAATGTCGGCTTCCCGGAAATGGTTCCCCATGACCTGAAGCCCCAAAGGCAAGCCCGTCTGAGACAATCCGATGGGCAGGGAAAGGGCCGGAATCCCGGCCAAGTTGGCCGTGACGGTGAATACATCAGAGAGGTACATGGTGATCGGATCTTCCTTGGCTCCGATTTTGAAAGCTGGCTCCGGAGTTGTCGGAGTGATGATGAAATCAACCTCCTGGAAAGCCTGGGCCAATTCCCTGCAGATGAACTGCCTCGTCTGGGTGGCCTTGGCATAATAGGCATCATAATAGCCTGAGCTCAAGGCGAAAGTGCCCAGGAGGATCCGCCTTTTCACTTCCTCGCCGAAGCCCGCGGTCCGGGTGTTGAGATACATCTCTTTCAGGCTTCCCCGGCCGGGATCGCGAAAGCCGTATCGCACTCCGTCATAACGGGCAAGATTGGAGCTCGCCTCCGAAGGCGCGATGATGTAATAACAGGCAAGCGCATATTTCCAGGCAGGAAAATCCCTTTCAACCAGCTCGATTCCCAAATCGCTCAAGGCGTGCAGTCCCCGGACGTAGGCCCGTTTCACTTCGGGATCGATGCCTTCCATGGCCTTGTCCCCAAGAAAAGCCGCTCTGGCCGACGTCAAGTCCCGGTCTAACGCCCGGGCATAATCGGGGACGGGCTCTGACGCGGAGGTCGAATCCAGGGGGTCGCGGCCGGCGATGACCTGGGTGAGGAGAGCACAATCCTCCACCGACCTGGCCAGCGGGCCGATCTGGTCGAGAGATGAGGCATAGGCGACCAGGCCGTAGCGAGAGACACGGCCGTAGGTCGGCTTCAGGCCCACCACCCCGCAGAAGGCCGCCGGCTGGCGGACCGAACCGCCGGTGTCGGAGCCGAGCCCGGCAACCGCTTCCCCGGAGGCGACCGCGGCCGCTGAGCCCCCGCTCGATCCGCCCGGCACGCGGCTGGTATCCCAGGGATTCTTCGTCAGAAAAAAAGCCGATTTTTCGGTGGAGGACCCCATCCCAAACTCATCCAAGTTAGTCTTCCCTATGACAACCGCCCCCTCGGCTTCGAGCTTCGTCACCGCGGTAGCGCTGTAGGGGGGGACGTAGTTGCCGAGAATTTTTGAAGCGCAGGTGGTCCGGATCTGCCCGGTCACGATGTTATCTTTGATGGCGATCGGCAGGCCGGCCAACTTCCCCGGGTCTTTTTTCCGGTCAATCTCTCTGGCCCGGGCCAGCGCTTGCTCGCCGCAAACGGTCAAAAAGGCCGAGATGTCTTTTTCTCGATCATCGATCCTCTTCAGGTGGGCCTGGATGACCTCTTCGGCCTTGACTTCTTTCTTGTGGATGAGCGAGCGAAGCTCGGCCAACCCGAGGCTGGTAAGGTTCATTTCTCTTCTATGACCCTCGGGACTTTGATGAAGCCACAGTTTTTTTCCGGGGAATTCGCCAGCGCCTCTTCCACGGAGAGGGAATCTCGGGTCTCATCTTCGCGGAAAGGCAGCGGAAGGGGGACGGGGCAAAAAACTTCGGAGCCGGGGTCATTCAGCCGGAGATTGGAGAGCTGCCCGACCCATTCAATAATCTTGACCATCTGGGGGGCCAGAATCGTCCTCTCTTCGGCCGAGAGCTCGAGGCGGGCAAGGGCGCAGACATAGTCAATATCGATGGGGGGCTTCATGTGGCTGAATTATAAGCAAGTGGAAGCAAAAAATCAATTTTAGAATTATCTCGGAATTTTCCATCTTCATGATTGACAAACCGGGACTTTCTCACTAAAATCTCGTCTGGCTATAAGCTTAAGTACAGTTTTCCTATAGTTTTGATATAGTTTATTGATGCAGGAAAAACTTGGGATGTACCGGTAGGCGGATTTTTCTCTCGGGGTCTGCCTCCAAAATCGGTGAGTTGAGGTACAATTGAACTTGAAATCGAGCCTCATCTCCGGCGCGCCTCAAGGGGCCGGCGCGTCTTTCTTTGCCGACTCAAAGACCGCATTCCCTCTTTATGACAATTCCCTGATTCTCTAAAGGAGGATTTATGGATATCCAGAAAAAAGTTAAGTATGAAGAAGAATTGGACAGACATTTCCTGGAAGAGATCAAGGATATGTCCGGCTGCGAAGAGATCGACCGCTGCATTCAGTGCGGCACCTGCAGCAGTTCCTGCCCCATGTCGATCTATATGGATTATCCCCCGCGCAAGATTATCGCCATGGTCAAGAACGGCTTTAGGGAAGAGGCCCTCAAGAGTTTCACGATCTGGCTCTGCCCCTCCTGCTACACTTGCCAGGTCCGCTGTCCCGCGAAAATCAAGATCACCGACGTCATGTACGCACTCAAGCGGAAGGCCATCGAGGAAAAAGTCTACCCGTCCCGCTTCGCCATTCCTGTGCTTGATAAGGAGATGTCAAAGCTGATCGCGGCCAACGGCCGGAGTTCCGATTTGTGGCTTATCCTGAACCTTTATCTCAAATCCTGGAACCCCATGGGCCTTCTGAAAATGGCTCCTCTCGGACTGAAGCTCATCAAGACGGGCCGGATGAGCCTGAAAAAGGATGCCATCAAAAACAAGAAACAACTGCGTACGCTCTTAAAAGCGGTTGTAAGGAGGGAGCTCGATGAACGGCTATGTTTATTTCCCAGGCTGTTCCCTTAAGGTGAGCGCCAAGCATTATGAGGAATCCATCCTTCCTGTTTTCAGGGAAGTCGGACTGCCTCTCGCCGAGCTCGAAGACTGGAACTGCTGCGGCGCCACGGCCTACTCATCGGTGGACGATACGATGGCCTCGGCCATCTGTGGCCGCAACCTTTCTCTGGCCGAGAAAACAGGAAAAGACATCATTGCCCCCTGTGCGGGTTGTTATTTGACACTCAAGAAGTCAAACAAGTTTCTGACCGGAGGTCTTCCCAAAGCCGAAAAAATCCTCAATGATCTGAGAACGGTCGGCTGTGAGTATCAGGGAAATGTCAAGGTCAAACACCCACTGGAAGTCCTGACCAAGGAGATCGGCCTGGAAAAAATCCGTGAGAGGGTCACCCGGAAGCTCAGCGGGATCAAAGTCGCCTGTTATTATGGGTGCCAGCTCGTTCGGCCCTATACCGAGTTCGATGACCCGGATTATCCCATGTCGCTCGATCATCTCATGGAGACGATCGGCGCTCAGCCGGTCGATTTTTCGGCCAAGACGCGCTGTTGCGGAGGATCCCTCACCGGCACAATCGAAAACGTCGGCCTCCGGCTGAACTACATCCTTCTCCGGGAAGCCAAAAAAAAGGGGGCTGATCTCGTCGTCACCATCTGCCCCCTCTGCCAGTTCAATCTCGAAGTCCTCCAAGACAAAATCGTGCGCACCTATAAACAGGACGTGAAGATGCCTATTCTCTATTTCAGTCAGCTCATGGGACTGGCTTTTGGCCTGGCCAAGGAGGACCTGGGTTTTTCTCGTTCGATCATACCTCTCAAGGCCCTCTGGACCAAGCTCGAGAATGGAGGGAAAAGATGAGCAACCAAAACGGTCAGCCGAGAATCGGAGTCTTTGTCTGCGATTGCGGCACCAATATCGCCGGAAAAGTCAATGTGCCAGAAGTGGTCGAGTTCGCTTCCCATTTGGACGACGTCATTGTGGCCAGGGAATATAAATTCATGTGCTCGGACCCAGGCCAGGAACTGATCAAGCAGAACATCAAGGACCATAACCTGAACCGAGTGGTCGTCGCCTCGTGCTCCCCCCTGATGCACGAACAGACGTTCCGCGAGGTCACGTTTGAGGGCGGCTTGAATCCTTTTTATTTCCAGATGTCCAATGTTCGCGAGCAGGTCTCCTGGGTGACCAAAGATCCCCAGCAGGCAACCAAAAAGGCCAAGGCGCTGGTCTCAGCGGCCGTCCGGAGAGTCGCCCTTCATGATCCCCTGACGAAAAAAGAAGTTCCCGTCCGTCCGGAAGTCTTGATCGTCGGCGGCGGGATCGCCGGAATCCAAGCCGCCTTGACCTACGCCAAGTCCGGGAAAAAAGTCTATCTTGTCGAGAAACAGCCATCCATCGGCGGGCACATGTCCCTGCTCGATAAGACCTTCCCTACCCTTGATTGTTCCGCCTGCATCCTGACGCCCAAGATGAGCGAAGTCGGAAAACATCCCAACATTGAGCTCCTGACCTGGAGCGAGGTGCAGGAGATCTCCGGCTACGTCGGGAATTTCAAGGCCAGGATCAAAAAGAAGGCCCGCTTTGTGGATATCGACAAGTGCAACGGCTGCGGCGCCTGCTGGGAAAACTGCCCCACCACGATTACCCCGTCGGAACGGATCATCAAAAAAGGCCAGATTGTCATCAAGAAGGTGGACAAAGAAAACTAGCATGAAACTCAAGGAAGTTCAGAGCATCCTCGACGCCGAGATCATCTGGGGAAACGAAGCCCAGTTGGAGATCGACATCGACTATGCCGGGGCTTCGGACTTGATGAGCGATGTCTTGGCCTTCAGCGAGCCTGGGCTTCTCTTCCTCACCGGACTGGCCCACGCTCAGTCCGTCCGGACCGCAAATATCATCGAGGCCAAAGCCATCATTTATGTCCGCGGCAAGAAGCCGGACATGGAAGGCCTGGAACTGGCCATGGAAAAGGGGATCCCCATCCTCTCTACGAGATGCATGATGTACGAGGCTTGCGGTCTCCTCCGCAAGCACGGACTCCCTGGAATCACCGAATTCCAAGAAAAAAAGGGATGATGAACGGCCGAAATGTCTTCACTCGAACTTTCGATATTACCGGCGGCGACTTTAGCAAAGCCGGGAATGTCTCGACCCGGATCAAGGACATTCTCAAAGAAATCGGGATCGACTCCTCGATCATCCGCCGCACCGCCATCGCTTCCTACGAGGCCGAGATGAATGCGGTCATGTACGCTCATAAGGCTGCGATCACACTGATCTTGAACCCGAAACTCATCGAGCTCAGAATCGATGACCAGGGGCCGGGGATCCCGGACATCGGATTGGCCATGAAGGAGGGCTATTCTACGGCCACTCAGGAGATGCGCGAGATGGGGTTTGGCGCCGGGATGGGTCTCCCCAATATCAAGAAGAATGCCGATAAATTCGAGATCTCATCGACCTTGGGCAAGGGCACCCACCTCGATATCTTTTTTTATCTGGACCAGAAGGGAAAAGCATGATCCCGTATTTCCACTCGATCCGGGTTGATCGCGAAAAATGCGACGGGCGGATGAAGTGCATGCGGATCTGTCCGACCGAGGCCATCAGAGTCAGAAAAGGGAAGGCGACGATCATCCCAGAAAAATGCATCGACTGCGGAGAATGCATCACGGCCTGCCCGAACTCGGCTATTATCCCACTGACCAACCCCTTCGGAGAGCTGACCAAGTTCAGGCACACGATCGCCATCCCGTCTCCAGCGCTTTATGCCCAATTCGGCCGAGAAATTCTGCCCGGGAGAATCCTGGCCGGGTTGAAAAAAATAGGCTTCGATGACGCCCACGACCTTGCTTTCACAGCGGGAGAGGTCAGTTTCGCGATCCAGGAATACGTCCGAGAATACAAAGGCCCCAAGCCCCTGATATCGAGCACCTGCCCGGTTGTCGTCCGGCTCATCCAAGTCAAGTATCCTGACTTCATAGACCTTATCCTCCCGATTGATAATCCCAGGGAGATCGCCGCCCGGGAGATCAAAAAAAAGAAATCCAAGCAGTTCGATCTCGAGGAGAAAGAAATCGGCACGTTCTACCTGACTCCCTGTCCGAGCAAGATGATCTCCATCCGCCAGCCGGCCGAGAAAGGGTCAGTCTCACCTCGACGGGGCCATTGCTATCCAGGATATTTACGGGCCTCTCCTTGCCGCCATGGAAACTATCGAATCGGAGAGCTACAGGAAAGCGCTGGAGAGCGTTTGCATCCTCGGCATCGGCTGGGCCATGGTGGGAGGGATCTGCCGCACCCTCCGCATGAAGAATTCACTGGTCGTGTCCGGTTTGCCGGAAATCATCAGAGTTTTCGACGACATCGAGCGCGGAAAGCTGCGCAACATTGATTTTATCGAGGCCTACTCCTGCCCTCAGGGATGCGTCGGGGGTTCGCTCACCGTCGAAAACGTCTATATCTCCTATAACAAAATCCTCAAGTTGATTGAGACTCTCGAATTCGAGAAAATCAAGGCGTGTCCAGACATCCGGGAAGTCAGGAACCTCTACCGGCAGCGGTATTTTCATCTCGAGGGCAAAATAGAACCCCGGCCTCTTAAACCCCTGGATGAGAATCTGGCCAGGGCCATTTCGAAAAGGAAAGAAAAAGAAAAGATCTATGAATCTTTGCCGCAAACAGACTGCGGAGCCTGCGGCTCCCCGAGCTGCCAGGCCTTCGCCGAGGATCTCGTCCAGGGAGAGGTCAAGCTCACCGACTGCATCTATAAACTTGCGGGCCTGGAGCGGGCCCGCCCAGAGAGCCTCCCCGGGCAAATAAAAAAGGATAAACCATGAAACTCAAAGATGTCGCCGAGAAACTGGGCCTCGAAGTTTTGACCTGCAGAGACAAGACTCGATGGGGAAGTCAGCAACGGTTACGCCAGCGACCTGCTTTCGGATGTCATCGCTAATTCCCGGGAAAAGAATCTCTGGATCACGCTCCAGACCCATCAAAACATCGTCGCCGTCGCCAAACTCAGGGACCTGGCCGGGATCATCCTGGTCAATAATCGCCAGCCGGAGGAGCTGACCCTGAAAAAGGCCGAGGAAGAGAAGGTCGTCTTGTTGGCCACTCCCCGCGCGGCCTTCGAGATTTCGGCCCAACTTTACAGTCTGATGAAAGCCAGGGATTGATAGATGCTCAAGATTTTTAAAGCGGACCTGCACATTCATACGTGCCTTTCGCCCTGTTGCGATCTGGAGATGTCCCCGCGAAGCATCGCCGAGCAGGCCAAAAAAAAGGAGCTTCAGATTCTGGGAATTTGCGACCACAACTCGGCCGAGAATGTCCCGGCGGTTATGAAAGCGGCCAGTCGATTCCAGATCCAAGTCATCCCTGGGATTGAGGTGACATCCCAGGAAGAAGTCCATATCCTGGCCCTTTTTGCCGACCTCGATTCAGCCTTCGCCCTGCAGGACATCATCTACGGTCACCTCCCCGGAGAAAATGATGAGGCGGCCTTTGGCATGCAGGTTGTGGTTGACGAGAACGGGGATGTCCTCGGATTTAACAAAAGGCTCCTCATCGGGGCCTCGACGATTGACCTGGAAGGGGTGGTCGTGCGAATCCACACCCTGGGAGGAATCGCGATCGCATCTCATATCGACCGGGAGGGATTCAGCCTGATCGGTCAGCTCGGTTTTGTCCCCGATAATCTCGGTCTCGACGCCCTGGAAATATCTCCGCGGGTTTCATTTCAGACGGCCCGGGAGAGATTCCGTCCCCGCGAGCCTCTGACCACGTCATCGGACGCCCACTTCCTCAGAGATATCGGCCAGAGCTACACGTCGTTTTCACTTGAGGAGGCGACCCTGGGAGAAATCAAGAAGGCTCTCCTCAACCAGGACGGAAGGAGAATCCTGAACTAGGAGAGTCATGGAAGACCTTTCCCTGCACATCCTGGACATCGCCGAGAACTCCGTCGACGCCCAGGCCAAGACCGTCAGGATCCGGTTAGCGGAAGACCAGCCCAAGGACCTTCTGGTCCTGGAAATCGCGGATGATGGAAGAGGGATGGACCAAGAAATGATCGAGCGCTCCCTAGACCCCTTTGTGACGACCAAGACGACCCGTAGCGTGGGCCTGGGCCTTCCCCTTCTGGCCGAAGCCGCCAGAGCAGCTAACGGGAAGCTGCGGATTCAATCGAGGCCCGGTCAGGGAACCCGGGTCAAGGCGACCTTCCAGTTGAGCCACATCGATACCAAACCGCTGGGAGACATCGCCCAGACCCTGATCACTCTGATCGTCGGGCATCCTGAGGTGGATTTTCTTTACTCCCACAAAATCAATAGATTCCGATTTACATTCGACACCCGAGAGCTCAAGGACAAGATCGACGGCCTTCCCCTGCAAGCGCCGCAGGTCGTGAGCTTTATCAAAAAAAACATCAACGACGGGCTAGACCGAATAAGGAGGAAAAATGAACGAAGTCAAGATCACGGGAATTCTCGGTAAGTACGAATCTGATCCGAGCGATATCATCTCCATCCTGCAGGACATCCAGGAAGCCTACAGCTATCTTCCGAGAGAGGCCTTGAAAGAGGTCTCGAAAGAGCTCAACATCCCGCTCAGCCGGATCCTGAGTCTGGCGACGTTCTACAGGGCCTTCAGCCTGAGGCCTAAAGGCAAACACCCCGTTCACGTCTGCCTGGGAACAGCCTGCCACGTGCGTGGGGCCCAGCTCGTCTTAGAAAAATTTGAACGAGAACTAGATCTCAAGACGGGAGAAACGTCAACCGATGGCCTCTTCAGTCTAGACATGGTTCGCTGTGTCGGATGCTGCGGCCTCGCCCCTGTCGTCCAGGTTGGGGAAGAAATCCACGGCAAGATTACCCAGACCAAGGTTTCTGGGCTGGTCAAGAAATATAAAAAGTGAAGAAGGGGGAGACATGCCAAAACTCAACATTAACGATCTCGTAAAACTCAGAGAGCAGGCTAAGAAAACAACCCAGATCCGAGAGGGAGGAGAATACCGGGCCAAAATCAATGTCCACATGGGCACGTGCGGAATCGCGGCCGGGGCCCGAAACATCATGAGCGCCCTCCTCAAGGAGATCGAAGCGCGTGACGTCCGGGACGTCCTGCTCACCAATTCCGGCTGCGCCGGCCTCTGCAGCCACGAGCCGATGATCACCGTCGAGATGGCCGGCCGTCCTCCCGTCAAATACATCGACCTGACGGAAAAAAAGACCAAAGAGATTTTCGAAAAGCACATCCTGGGTGGGACGATCCTAAAAGATTACGCGTTGGGGATCGGCAGCGAAAAGACGGATTATTAAGAGGTGTTTGAAAATGGCAGAGAAAACTAAAGAGAGAAGCTACAGGCTCCATCTGATGGTCTGCGCCGGGACTGGCTGCGTCTCCAACCACTCCTTTGAAGTCAAGGGGGCCCTGGAAAAAGAAATCAAGAAGCAGGGCCTGGAGAACGAAGTCCTCGTGGTCACCACCGGCTGCAACGGTTTTTGTGAGCGTGGACCTCTCCTCGTCGTCCAGCCGGGGAATATTTTTTATCAACAGCTGACGGTCAAAGATGTCCCCCATCTCGTCGAGGAACACTTTCTCAAGGGCCGGCCCGTCGCCAAATTGATGTACACTCCCCCCGAAGAAAAAAATCCTATCCCTGTTCTCAGCGATATCGATTTTTTCAAAAAACAAGTCTTGATCGCCCTCCGGAACCGCGGCTTGATAGATCCCGAGAAAATCGAGGATTACATCGCCCGCGATGGTTACAAGGCCATGGCCAAAGCCCTGACCGAGATGATCCCGGAGAAGATCATCATGGAGATGACCTTCTCCGGCCTTCGCGGAAGAGGGGGAGCCGGATTCCCCACCGGATTGAAATGGCAGCTCGTCCGGAGCGCCGAGAGCGCCAACGGCGGAGGCAAATACATCATCTGTAACGGTGATGAAGGAGATCCGGGAGCCTTCATGGACAGAAGCATCCTTGAAGCCGATCCTCATTCGGTCTTGGAGGGGATGGTCATAGGAGCTAAGGCCATCGGCGCCTCCGAAGGGATCATCTATGTCCGGAATGAGTATCCACTGGCCGTGAAAAGAGTAAATCGGGCAATTGAACAGGCCAGGGAATATGGCCTCCTGGGAAAAGACATTTTGGGCACAGGCTTTGACTTTGATGTCAGAGTCCACAGGGGAGCCGGAGCTTTTGTCTGCGGAGAGGAAACAGCCTTGATCTCGTCTATTGAAGGACGGCTGGGCGAACCCCGACCCCGGCCTCCCTATCCCGCCCAGAGCGGGCTCTTTGGAAAGCCCACCTGTATCAACAATGTGGAGACTTGGGCCAATGTCCCGGTGATCATTGACCGCGGCGCCAAATGGTATTCGCGAATTGGAACCGAAACCAGCAAAGGGACAAAAGTCTTCTCCCTGGTCGGGAAGATCAATAACACCGGTCTGGTCGAGGTTCCCATGGGAATATCCCTGAGGGAAATCATCTATGACATCGGGGGGGGAATTCCGGGAGGCAAAAAGTTCAAGGCGGTTCAAACCGGCGGGCCATCGGGGGGGTGCATTCCCAAAGAAAAAATCGATTTGCCCATCGACTACGAAAGCTTGAGCCAGGCGGGTTCGATGATGGGCTCGGGCGGCATGGTCGTCATGGACGAAGACACCTGTATGGTTGATGTGGCGAGATACTTTCTCTCCTTTACCCAGGATGAGTCTTGCGGGAAATGCACACCCTGCCGTGAAGGGACAAAGGCTATGCTGAGCATTTTGACCCGGATCACCGAGGGGAAGGGCACCGGAGACGACATCGCTCTGCTGGAAGACCTGGCCCACTCCGTGAAGGACACCGCTCTCTGCGGCTTGGGGAAGACCGCGCCTAACCCGGTCCTGACCACTCTCCAGTATTTCCGGGACGAATATGAAGCCCATATCAAGGAGAAAAGATGTCCCGCCCATGTCTGCCGTCAGCTCAACGTGTACACGATCAACGCGCAAACCTGCGTCAAGGCGGGCCACGGCTGTGATGTCTGCCGCCGCAACTGCGCCTCGGATGCGATCGCGGGCGAAAAAGGCGCTGCCCACAAAATTGACCAGCGTAAGTGCATCAAATGCGGCGTCTGCTATGATGTCTGCAATTTCGGCGCCGTGAAGGTTGAATAGGAGGGCCAAAAATGATTAACCTGACAGTCGACGGAAAGAAGGTTCAAGTTGAAGAAGGAGCGACAATCCTCCAAGCGGCCAAGAAGGCCGAGATCCAGATTCCGACACTGTGCTACCATCCTGTCGTCGAAGCCTACGCGGCCTGCCGGGTCTGCATGGTGGAGTCTATGGTCAAGGGGAAATCCGAGTTGGTAACAGCCTGCAACACGAAAGTCCAGGAAGGGATGGAAGTCCAGACAAGATCAGAGCGCGCCCTGCGGGCCCGCCGGCTCAACGTGGAGATGCTCATGGCCCGGGCGCCCGCGGCGGAGCCTGTCCAGAAAATCGCCAGGGAGCTAGGAATCGAAAAGACCAGGTTTGAAATCAAAGATCCGGAAGAAAAATGCATCCTCTGCGGACTGTGCGTCCGGGCCTGCGAGCAAATCGTCGGAGCCAACGCCATCAGTTTTGTCGATCGGGGGACCGACCGGAAGGTCATGCCTCCCTTCGGGGAACAATCCGAAGCCTGCATCGGCTGCACCGCCTGCGCCTATTTCTGTCCGACCGGGGCGATCTCGGTGGAAGATAAATACGGCCGGAAGGTCATCCACGACGAGCTTCATCTCGGCCCTTCGACAGCCATCCGCGTTCCCATCCGCCAGGCTGTTCCGATGGTCCCGTTTATTGACAAGGATGCCTGTATCCACTTCAAAACCGGGGAATGCAAAGTCTGCGAGAAGGTCTGCGACCGGCTGGCCATTGACCACAAGATGGAGGACAAGGAGATCGAGATCGAGGTCGGCACCATCATCCTGGCCTCGGGTTTCAAACCTTTTGATGCCAAGAGGATTCCCGCGTACGGCTACGGGAGGTACGATAATATCCTCACAGCGATGGACTTTGAAAGGCTGGTCAATGCCTCGAGCCCGACCGGCGGAAAAATTCTCATGACCAACGGGGAAGAACCAAAATCGGTCGGCATCATCCACTGTGTCGGCTCCCGTGACGAAAATTACAACGAATATTGTTCCCGGGTCTGCTGCATGTATTCTCTCAAGTTCGCCCATCTGCTGCGAGAAAAAACCAAGGCCGATATCTATGATTTCTATATTGATATGCGCTGTTTCGGCAAGGGCTACGAAGAGTTCTACCACCGCCTTCTCGAGGAAGGAACAAAGTTCATCAGGGGGAGGGTCTCGGAGATCTCAAGTATCGCCCTGACGGCTCGGGAGGAAGGGAAACTCATCATCCGGGTAGAGGACACTCTCCTGGGAGCAGTCAGGAGAATCCCGGTGGACATGGCCATCCTGAGTGTGGGGCTGGAGCCCGGACTGGATCACAATCAACTGGCTAGGACTTTCAACATTTCCTGCAGCCAGGACACCTTCTTCCTGGAACGGCACCCCAAGCTCGCTCCGGTCTCGACATTTTCAGACGGCATTTTCCTTGCGGGGACCTGTCAGGGACCGAAAGATATTCCGGATAGCGTCGCTCAAGCCGGGGCAGCGGCTTCGGAGGCCATGGCCCTGGCCGATAAAGGCACGGTCGAGCTAGAACCGGTGACGGCCTCGATCGATGAGGAGCTCTGTTCGGGCTGCCAGCTCTGCGTCGGCCTCTGCCCCTTCACGGCCATCACGTTCGACAAGGAAAAAGAGATCTCGGCTATCAACGACGTTCTCTGCAAGGGCTGTGGAACCTGTGTCGCCGCCTGCCCGAGCGGGGCTTCCGCCCAGAAGCACTTCAGAGATGAGCAAATCTTCGCCGAAATCGAGGGGATCCTTGTCGTTTAGGAAGAAACGAGGGGACGGTTGTCTTCTGGGATGTGAGGGGAGAGCCGTCCCCTTTTTTGAAAAAGATAGAAAATTGTCGTTGACTTGGATATAATATGACGTTTTATGGACGATCGGCCAATTCAAATCAGGAGGGATTTATAAGATGAGCAATGGACCGTTTGAACCCAAGCTTGTTGGGTTCTTATGCAACTGGTGCTCTTATACCGGCGCCGACCTTGCCGGAACAGCGAGAATGACCTATGCCCCCAACCTCCGCATCATCCGGGTCATGTGCAGCGGGCGCGTCGATCCTCAATTCGTCTTAAAAGCGTTCGCTGAGGGTGCTGACGGGGTGCTCATCTCCGGCTGCCATCCCGGAGACTGCCACTACCAAGAAGGGAATTATAAAGCCTTGCGAAGAGCGAAACTCCTTTCCCGGGTGCTGCAGGAATTCGGCATCGAAAAGGAAAGATTTAGGCTGGAATGGGTTTCCGCTTCGGAGGGAGTCAAGTTCCAGCATGTCGTCAACGAGTTCACTGCGCAGGTCAAGAAACTGGGGCCGTTGGGTTTCAAAGCGAACGGAGGCAAGCATGAGTCAAGCCAAGCCTAAGGTGGCCTTTTACTGGTGTTCATCCTGCGGAGGATGCGAAGAATCCATCGTCGACCTAGCCGCGGACATTTTGAAAGTCGTCGCCGCGGTCGACATCGTCTTCTGGCCGGTCGCGTTGGATTTCAAGAAAAAGGATGTGGAGGCCATGCCCGACGGCTCGATCGCCGTGAGCTTCATCAACGGCGCTGTCCGGACCTCAGAGCAGGAAGAGATGGCCCATCTGATGAGGAAAAAATCGCAGCTCGTCGTCGCGCACGGCGCTTGCGCTCATCTGGGCGGAATCCCCGGACTGGCCAACTTCTGGAACAAAGAGACGATCTTCCGAAAAGTCTATCACACAACCGTCTCCACGGACAACCCCAACAAGACCGTCCCTCAAGAGAAGAGCATGGTTGACAATTACGAATTAACTCTGCCCCGATTCTGGGACACGGTTTATCCCCTGGACAAGATCATCGATGTGGATTACTACCTGCCCGGGTGCGCGCCTCACCGTGATCTCATCATCAACGCCGTCAATGCCATTCTCGAAGGAAAGCTTCCGCCCAAGGGTGCCGTTCTCGCTCCGAATAAATCCTGCTGTGATGATTGCGAGAGGAACAAAACTAAGCCGGAAAAGCTCTCGATCAAGGAAGTCAAACGCCCCTACGAAATCCAGCTCGACCCGGAAAAGTGCTTCCTGGCCCAGGGGGTCATCTGCATGGGCCCGGCCACCCGCGGCGGATGCGGCGAACGCTGCATCGAGGGCAACATGCCGTGCCGCGGCTGCATGGGGCCGACCGACCAGGTCTATGACCAAGGGGCGAAATTCCTCTCCGCCTTTGCTTCCATCCTGGATACCAACGATGAGAAGGAAATCGAAAAAATCGTCTCGACGATCGTCGACCCTGCCGGGACCTTTTATCGTTTCAGCCTGCCCTCATCGATTCTCAGACGCAAAAGACTGGAGGCCGTAAGATGACCCAAAGAATAACCATCGATCCAATCACCAGGCTTGAAGGCCATGGAAAAATCGAGATCTTCTTAAACGACAAGGGCGACGTGGACCGGGCTATTCTCCAGGTCCCCGAGCTGAGGGGCTTTGAGCAGTTCGCCGTGGGACGGCCGGTGGAAGAAATGCCCCGGATCACTCCCCGCATCTGCGGAGTTTGTCCCATGGCCCACCACATGGCCGGAACCAAGGCCGTGGACGCCGTCTTTCACGTCGAACCGACACCCACCGCCCGGAAAATCCGGGAGCTGGTCTACAATGCCTTCACCATGGAGGACCACACCCTCCACTTTTTCTTCCTCGGCGGCCCGGATTTTGTCGTCGGGCCGCAGGCTCCGGCTGCTGATCGGAATATCCTGGGCGTTATCGGCAAGGTCGGGCTTGAGATCGGAGGCCGGGTCATCCACATCCGCGAAGCGGTCCGGGAGATCATGGTCCACCTTGGCGGCAAGGCCATCCATCCGGTCCTGGGGCTGCCGGGCGGCGTCTCCAAGGCTTTGGACGAAGAGCACAGGGTCAAGTTCCTGGAGACGGCCAAGGATGCCGTGGAGTTCGCTGAATTCGCCCTCCAGATCTTTGACGACGTCGTCCTCAAAAACAAAACCTACGTCGATATCGTTGTCGGCGACGCTTATAAGATCAAGACCTACTACATGGGGATGGTCACGGACAAAAACCAGGTCGAATTCTATGACGGGGACATCAAGGTTGTCGACCCAGAGGGAAAGGACTTCGCCCGTTTCAAGGCAAGCCAGTATCTCGAGCATATCGCCGAGCACGTCGAGCCCTGGACCTATGTCAAATTCCCCTTCCTGAAGAAAGTCGGCTGGAAGGGCTTTGTCGAGGGGAAGGACAGCGGAGTTTACCGGGTAGCTCCGCTCGCCCGTCTCAATGTCGCCGACGGAATGCAGACCCCCCGGGCGCAAAAGCACTACGAGCGGATGTACGCTACCCTGGGCGGAAAGCCCGTCCACAACACCCTGGCCTTCCACTGGGCTCGCTTGATCGAGGCCCTCCAGGCCGCTGAGAAGATGGTCCAGCTTCTGGAAGACAAGTCCATTACCGGCAAAGATATCCGCACGATCCCGACCCAGACCCCGACCGAAGGGGTGGGTATCGTCGAAGCTCCCCGCGGCCTGCTGATTCACCACTACAAGACCGATGAGAAGGGGATCGTCACCGACGCCAACTTGATCGTGGCCACGATCGGAAACGCAGCGGCCATCAACATGTCGATCGAGAAGGCGGCCAAGACGTTCATCAAGGGCGGGATCGTGTCCGAGGGACTCCTGAACATGGCCGAAATGGCCTTCCGTCCCTATGATCCCTGCCACGGCTGCGGGACTCATTCACTGCCCGGGGAAATGCCGCTGATCATCAATATCTACGACAAAGACAGAGAGCTGGTGAAGCAGCTCAAGCGATAAGCAATACAGAAGCTATTCCGATGGTCTCCCTTTTCCGCCCCGCACAAGGCGGGCAAAAGGGAGGAGCGGTATGAAATCTCCGAGTTTGTCTTTACGAACGAAGCTCATCCTCAGTTTTCTTGTGGTCATCACGATCGGCGGACTTATTTCTCTCTTTTTCGGTTCCCGCCTGACCAGAGAGACCTTGATTTCGCAGGCCCAGATCAAAGTCAAACACGATCTCTCCTCGGCCTGGCTGGTTTTTAACGAAAAACTCAGCAGCATCAGGCAGGTCGTCAGCCTGACCGCCGCCCGGGAAAGCCTGCGGGAGTTGCTCAAGAACGGGCAGACGGAAACTCTTTATCGCTACCTCAAACGGGTCCGAGAGGAATCCGGGCTGGACATCCTGACGGTTACGGATGCCTCGGGCCGGGTTATCATGAGGACCAGAAACCCACAATCGTCCGGCGACAGCGAAGCCCGGGACGAACTGGTTCAGAAGGCACTCGGCAAAGGCCTTTACGCCGGGCCGGAAATTGTCCCCCGGGACGAGCTCCTTAAAGAGGGAGAGGCTTTGGCGGATCAGGCCCTCATGAACATCGTCCCGACGGCCAAGGCGGCTCCACGCGGCGAAAACAGAGAAACGAGTGGACTGATGCTCAAAGCCGCTGCTTCCGTGACCGACGATGAGAACAGGTTGCTCGGAGTGCTCTATGGCGGCATTCTGGTCAACAGAAACTACGAGATCGTGGACAGGATCAAAGAGCTCGTCTTTAAGGGAGAAAAGTACAAGGGGAGGGAGACCGGGACTGCCACCATTTTCCAGAATGACCTCCGCATCTCAACGAATGTCAAAAACGAAAGAGGTGAACGGGCCGTCGGGACACTCGTTTCCAACCTGGTCAAAAAGGCCGTTCTGGACGAGGGAATTCCCTGGATCGACCGGGCCTTTGTCGTCAACGACTGGTATATCACCGCCTACGAACCGATCAAAAACATCTCCGGCAAGATCATCGGCATTCTCTACGTCGGAATGCTGGAAAAGCCCTACCTGGACGCGGCCAACCGGCTGATGCTGACTTTTACCGTCCTGGCCGTTTTATGTGTCCTTTTCCTCCTTGTGATATTGTACTTTTCCACGGCACGGATCATCAAACCGCTTGAAAAAATGGCTGTCGCCACTCAGGAGATCGCCAAAGGAGACCTTTCGCACAAAGTCGAGATCGATTCCAAGGATGAGATCGGGCGGCTGGCCGATTCTTTCAATCAAATGACCGAGCATCTTCGGGAAGCAAACAAAGAACTTATCGAATGGGGCACCACGCTGGAAAAAAAGGTCGACGAACGGACCAAAGAACTCGTGGAAATACAGGGACACTTGATCCAATCGGAAAAACTCGCCTCTCTTGGCAAACTGGCCGCCGGCATCGCCCACGAAATCAACAATCCGCTGGGAGGCATCCTGATTTACAGCTACCTTATTCTGGAGGAGACTCCCAAAGACAACCCGCACTATGACAATCTTAAGAAGATCGTCAAAGAAACGACCCGTTGCAAAGACATCGTCAAGGGCCTGCTCGAATTCGCCCGCCCCAAGGAGCCGGAGATGTCCCTGACGGATATCAATGACGTCATCGAACGATCTCTTTCCATCGTCGAGCGCCAGGTGCTCTTCCAGAACATCACCATCAAAAAGGAATACTCCCGCGGCCTGCCCAGGACGATCGCCGATGGCGCTCAGCTCCAGCAGGTTTTTATCAACATGATCATCAACGCCGCTGAGGCCATGAAGGGAAACGGAGCCCTCACGATCAAGTCTTCTCTCGAGCAGGACAAGCAATATTTGGCCATCGAATTCACTGACACGGGACACGGGATCAGAGAAGAAGACAAGAAGCGGCTCTTTGAGCCTTTTTTTACCACGAAGGAGGTGGGCAAAGGCACCGGTTTGGGCCTGGCGATCAGCTATGGCATCATCCAGAAACATAATGGCGCCATCATTGTTTCCAGTCAGGTGGGAAAGGGCACGACCTTTAAGGTCAGATTGCCTGTGCGGAAAGAAGTCCAGCATGGTTGAAGCGGCCAACATCCTGATCATCGATGACGAAGAATCCATCCAGGATTCTCTCCGTCAGGTTCTGCGCAAAGAGGGCTTCCAGGTCAAGATTGCCAAGGACGGCCATGAAGGACTCGCCCTTTTCAACAGCGAGAATTATCAGGCGGTCTTCCTTGACCTGAGGCTTCCCGGGATCAAAGGCATGCAGGTGTTGAGCCAGATCAAAGAGACAAACCCCGAGACTCCTGTGATTATCATCACCGGCTATGCTTCGATCGAATCGGCTGTCGAAGCCATCAAACGGGGAGCGTTTGATTATATGGCCAAGCCGTTTACGCCGGAGGAAGTGCGAATCATCACCAAAAAAGCCCTGGACAGCCGGAAAATGCTCATTGAGAATATCTATCTCCGGAGCGAGCTGGAAGCCAAGACCGATTCCCAGATGGTCGTGGGCAAGAGCATGGCCATGAAGAAGGTCATGGATATCATCTGCCGGGTGAGCCCGACCGAAACCACTGTCCTGATCACCGGAGAGAGCGGGACGGGAAAAGAACTCATCGCCCAGGAGATCCATCGTCACAGCCTCAGGTTCAAAGCGCCTTTTGTCGTTGTCGACTGCGGGGCGCTCGTGGAGACCCTCTTCGAAAGCGAGCTTTTTGGCCACGTCAAAGGGTCCTTCACCGGGGCCCACGAAACAAAACACGGCCGTTTTGAAGTCGCCCACGGAGGCACGATTTTCTTCGACGAAATCAGCAATATCAGTCTCAACATCCAGGCCAAACTTCTCCGGGTCATCCAGGAGCGGGAAGTCACCCGGATCGGCAGCTCCAAGCCGATTAAGGTTGATGTCCGCATTCTCGCCGCGACGAACGAGAATCTGGCCGAGGCGGTAAGCAAAGGGAAGTTCAGGGAAGACCTTTTTTACCGTCTCAGCGTCGTCCCCGTCCATCTGCCGCCGCTCAGGGAAAGAAAAGAAGACGTCCCTTCTCTGGTGGAGCACTTTCTGCAAAAATATAACAAAAAGGCGAAAAAGAACATCAAAGGTATATCCCCGCAAGCCCTCAAAGCTCTGACGGAGTATGACTGGCCGGGAAACATCCGGGAGCTCGAAAACACGATTGAGCGAGCCGTTGTCCTTTCCAAGGGAAACGGTCTGGACATCGAAGACCTCATGTATCACGGCATTAGCGCCAGCTCCTCGATCCTCCCCCCGCTCGGTGGAAAATATAAAACCTTGGAAGAAATCGAAAAAGAATACATCAAGGGTGTCCTCAGGGCCCAATACGGAAACAAAAGCCGGTCCGCGAACATCCTCGGGATTGATCGTAAAACCCTCTGGGCCAAAATCAAAAGGTTCGGCTTCAAGTAACGAGACGTCCTCTTTTTGCCCAGCGATTGGGGAAAAATGCCACTATGCCTCGGGCCGGGCGCTTCCCTGATCGTCATGTCTAACTCCTTGATCCGTCCAATTCCTTTTTTATCAACAAAATAAGAAATCTCGGCGATTCGCCTGTCCAGGCCAGGATTAGGCATATAAGTTGCATTAAAGATGAGCTTACAGGTCGTGTATTTTTATGCGCGATAACGTTTTATCTCTCAGAAAAATATGGACTAAAGGAATAATGGCATGAGAGTCATCAAACTCAAGAGGGCACAATTTTACCCTTTTCTAGAAACAATCTCCAAGGAGGCGGAGCTGTGGGCGCCCGTGGCTAAGCCGAGTCACGGCGTTTCCTATGAGGCCAAGGACGCCTACTGGGTTCCTCTCTCGAACCGAGAGAAATACTCGTTCGAACTGGTCCGGGATTTTTCTCAGATCGCTATGAATGCCACTCGCACAATCATCCCGCCCAAAAAACTCTTCCATCCCGCCTACTTCAACACGTTTTTCTTCTCCGAAGACGGCTATAAAGAGGATTTTTCTCATATCCGCAAAAGAATCCTCTTCGGCATCCATTCCTGCGATATCCATGGCCTCCTCTTCTTGGACAAGCTCTTTTATCAGGCCTATCTGGATCCCTATTGGCTCAAGGCAAGGGAGCAAACCCTGATCCTGGGCCTCTCTTGCTGGCCGGATGAGTACTGTTTCTGCCGGTCTACGAGAACCCACCTGATTGAAGAGGGCTACGACCTGTTCTTCACCGACCTCGGAGATTATTTCCTGGTCTGGGTGGGTTCGAGCAAAGGTCACGATCTCATCCGGTTGGCCCCGGAGATGTTCGAAGAAAATCTCTCGGATCGAGATATTCAGGCCTACATTCACTGGCAGGACGAGCGCTCGCGCGCGTTTAAAATGGAAATCAATTTCATCACCATGCCCGACCTCATGGAGCTCAACTTTCGGGCTCCCTTCTGGGAGAAAGTGGGAAATGCCTGCCTGGCCTGCGGTTCCTGCACGATGGTCTGCCCGGACTGCAATTGCTACAATATTGTCGATAAAGTCCCCTTGGGCAACAAGCCCGGCAAGAGAATTCGCCATTGGGATTCCTGCACCCTTCACGATTACTCTCTTGTGGCCGGCGGGGAAAACTTCAGGGAGAAAAAGTCGGAGAGGCTAAAGCTCTGGTACACCCACAAGCTTCAAGCTTATGTGAGCAAGTATGGAAAACCAAGCTGTGTCGGCTGCGGGCGTTGCCTGGTCACCTGCCCGGTCGAAATCAACGTCAAGACGGTCGCCGACGCCCTCGAAGGCAAAGAAGCGGATGCTTTTTGGAACAGATTGAAACCCGAGGTGGAAAAATGAACAGAGAATCCCAGTGTTTGTCCGAGGCCAATCCCTTCACGCCTGAGCAGGCCCGCATCGTCCGGACTTACCCCTTGACCCGCGACGTCAGGTTTTTCCAGGTCCGGTTCGTCGATATGGACAAAGCATTGTCCTTTAAGTATAAAGCGGGGCAGTTCGCCATGATTTCTGTCCCCGGAGCCGGAGAGGCTCCCTTCTGCCTCTCTTCGACGCCCTCGAGACCCGGCCTGCTCGAATTCTGCATCCGGAAAGTCGGGGCCGTCACCAACGCTCTTTTCCGGATGAAGGAGAACGCCTCGATCGGAGTCCGGGGTCCTTACGGCAATGGTTTTCCTGTCGAAGCCATGACGGGGAAAGATATCATCATCGTCGTGGGGGGGATGGGTGTCGCCCCGCTCCGTTCCGTGCTCCTGTACTGTTTGGATAACCGCAATCAGTTCAGGAATGTTTCCCTCCTCTACGGGGCGAAGAGACCTTCGGAAATGATCTTCCGCGAGGAGTATTTTGCCTTGAAAGAACGAGGGGACCTCGATTGCCACCTCGCCGTCGATGCCGACGACACCGGTCAATGGACCGAGAAGATCGGCGTCGTGACGACCCTCTTCCCTTATCTGAAAAAGGTCGACCCCGCCAAAACCTTCGCCCTGGTTTGCGGCCCTCCTGTCATGTATAAATTCGTAATCAAAGAGCTGATCAAGCTTGACATTCCCAAGGAGCAGATCCTGATGACGCTGGAAAGGCGGATGAAGTGCGGTGTCGGCAAATGCGGCCATTGTGCCATCGATTATATCTACACTTGCCTCGACGGGCCGGTCTTCAACTACTGGGATGTGATTCACATGAGGGAGCTCATCTGAGGAGGAGACGATGGACAAAACGAAACTCAAAATCGGAGTCTACGAGCTCACCGGGTGTGCCGGCGATGCCCTCCTGATCCTTGACTGCGAAGAAGAGATCATTAACATTTTCAAAGCGGTCGATATCGAGGCCTTCCTTATGGCCAAGAGCGATAATCGCGACGGCAAGCTGGACGTGGCCCTGGTCGAAGGGTCGGTCTCGAGCGAGAAGGAAATCGAAGAACTCCTCGATATCCGCAAGCGATCCAAGATCGTTGTGGCCATCGGAATCTGTTCCTGCCTCGGAGGGATTCAGGCGGCCTTCCTCGATCCGAAAGATTGGAAGGAGAACTATAAAAAAATCTATGGCGACATGGAGATGGTCAACACCAAGGCCCTCCAGCCCAAACCCATCGACGCCTACGTCAAAGTTGACTATTATCTCCCCGGCTGCCCCATCGGCAAGGATCAATTTCTCTCGACCCTCACCAGGATCATCTCGGGGAATCCCCCGGATATCTATAACTTTCCCGTCTGTGTGGAATGCAAATGGAACGAGAATGACTGCCTTCTCAATAAGAATATCCTCTGCCTGGGCCCCCTGACCCTCGCCGGCTGTGGATCGGTCTGTATCAATTACAACCTGCCCTGCGTCGGCTGCTGGGGTCCCACCGCAGAGGCCAACCGGACCTCCGAATACGAACTCTTGATGGCCAAAGGGTTTGATGAGCGGCACATCAAAAACAAAATGGCCAACTTTAGCGGCACGCGGGTCAAAGACTTCTTCGCCGGACTGCAAGGAGACAAGAAATGAAGACAATAACGATAGAGCACCTGGCCAGGGTGGAAGGGAATGGAGGAGTCACCGCGACGATCGACGGAAATAAAGTCACCGAGGTGAGATTTTTCGTCAACGAAGCCCCCCGACTCATCGAACGGCTGACCGTGGGGAAAACCCCGGAAGAAGATGTCAACCTGGTCCCCAGGATTTGTGCCATCTGCACACTCTCCCACAAATATGCGGTCCTCCGAGCCATGGAGCGAGCCCTGGCTGTCAACGTCCCTCCCAAGGTAACCCTCCTCAGAGATCTGATGCACTTGGGTGAAATGATCGAAAGCCATTCTCTCCACACCTACCTGCTCGCACTCCCTGATTACCTGGGATTCCCGAATGCCATTGCCATGGCCTCCAAGCATCCCTTCGAGGCCAAGATCGCCCTGGAGATGAAGCAATTCGGCAACCACATCATGGCCATAATGAGCGGACGGTACATCCACGGGGAAAATCCCGTCATCGGAGGATTTGGAAAATACCCCTCTCGGGAGGAGCTCCTCTGGATTAAGAACCGGGCCCTCCAATTCTTGCCGTTCGCTCTGAAGACCGCAAAAATATTCGCCGAACTCTCCTATCCGGATAGCCCCGAGGCCGAGACACAATATGCCTGCTGCAATCCCGGCGACGGGAAATACGGCTTCGTGGGAGACGAGATCATCGTCTCCGGCGGCGAGATCATCGATGCTCAGGACTATCGAACCCTCACTCATGAGTACCTTGTTTCTCATTCCTACTGCAAAAGAAGCCTCTACAAAGACAGGCCCTATTCGGTCGGAGCTCTGGCCCGTGTCAATAACCTGGGCGAACGGCTCGATGGAGAAGCGGGCAAGGCCTTCAAAAAATACTTTGGACCCCGCTGGAAAAAGAATCCACTCTTCAATAACGCGGCTCAGGCCCTCGAACTGCTTTATTCCTTCGAGAGAGTCCCCGCCGTCATCGATCAGGCTCTTAAGCTCCCGGACCCCGGCTTGGTCAAATACACCAAAACGGCGGGGAAAGGAGCCGGCGCAGTTGAGGCCCCCAGGGGCACGCTCTTTCATTATTACGAAATCACCAAAGGGAGGGTGAGCTTCAGCGACATCATCACCCCAACGGCCCAGAACGCCGACGATATCGAACGATATTGTCTCCTGGCCGCCCAGAAACTGCTCGATGCCGGGAAGGAAGAAAGCATCAGGGACAGGATGGACTTGGTCATACGTTCCTATGACCCCTGCATCAGCTGCTCCGTTCATCTGGCCGAGGTCAGCAAAGCCCCTGAGGACAACTGGAGAGAACAACTCTCTAGGATTCCTCCTGGCCAGCTGCCCGTTTTTGTCGGCTTGGGGGTGGCGAGCCGGTCCGATGACGGCGTCGGGGCCCGACTGGCTCTGGCCCTGCGCGAGTCAGGATTCAGGGATGCCTGGCTTGAGCCGGAGCCGGCTGCGAAAGACCTCTGCCAACCAGGTTATTCATCGCGTCCGATCATTTTTATCGATGCCCTGGATTTTGGAGAGAGACCTGGACGGATCGCTTTTTTTCCGCTCCGGCAAGCTGCCTGGAATTCAGGCCTGAGCCACCGTCTTTCTCCGTTTCTTGGAGCCGGACTGACTTATGCACAGCTTGAAAATTCCTATCTTCTGGGTATTCAGCCGGAGAGACTGGAAGAGGGTGACCGGCTTTCCGAGCCGGTCCGCAAAGCCCTGGAAAGAGTTCTTGACGAGATAAAACATCGCCCAGCCTGGCGGTCATAAATCACAAAGTGATATCATAATCATCACTTTGCCTGCCTCATTAATCCTGCATCAATAAATCGCTGCTGGGCGATTCCTTTTCTCATACGACAAAAATTGATTGCCAGGCGGCCTTCGACATGTTAGAATGCCCGAGGCTGGGCGGTTTCGGAAGCTAGGGAATATTGGACGAGGGAAGGGGAAAAATGCCCCAGACCCTCTCGGCGAACTCAAGACTCGAGGGCAGGCGCGCTGAATGTCTTGTTATTCGATTATTATCAACAACTTAGAGATAAGCTCTTTTTTCTTAGCAGCCCAAGGTTGGCACATTAATTGCTCTAGGCTGAATATCAGGGATCTCAAGATGGCCGAGCTAGAGAAAAGAGTTTTGATCATTGACGCCGACCCGAAGGCGAGGAGAGATCTGGCTTCCTCCTTGAAAACTGAAGATTATCATGTTGAAACCGGCCGGGGGCTTTCCGAGGCCATCAAGATGATTTCCCAAGGTTGCTTCGAATGCCTGATCCTCGACGTGGACCTTCCCGAGATGAAGGGCTATGAGGCCGTCTCGATCCTGAAAAACCTCGATCCGCGCTTAAAAATCATCATGACCACGGCGAGGAATAGCAAACGTCTCGAAGCCAAGGTCAGAGAACAGGACATCTTCTTCTATTTCATCAAGTCGTTCGGAAAAGATGAATTGAAGCTCGCAATCAATAACGCCTTTAACCAGTAAAGGAGGAAGGAGAAAACACCATGGCAAAAACCGCGCCAAAGATTTTGGTCATTGATGACGACCCCGATTTCAGGGATGCCGTGACCCCGATCCTAAAATCGGCCCTGTATGAAGTCGCGACCGCCGCAAACCCCACAGAGGCAAAGGCCAAGATTCTTTCGGAAAAACCCGACCTCATTCTCCTGGATATCATGATGGACAGCCTCTTTGACGGATTTTCCCTCTGCCATGCCATCAAGACATCTAAAGAATATAAAGACTTCAAAGACACGCCGGTCATTTTCGTCTCAGCCGTCAAAGAAATCGCGGGCACCCGATTTCAATTCAAGGGCGATGAACAGGGCATGACCGGTCCCGATGATTACATCGACAAGCCGGTCAAGCCCGACGATCTGCTGGCCAGGATCGCAAAGCTCCTCAATAAATAAGGGCGTCATCTCGGCCTGGGGGACGTTCCCCAAGGGGCTACCCTGTTCTTCTTAACAACCGATCATCATCCCTAAGTTCCGTTCGGTCTGATTTTCTTTCTTGACAATTCTGACGCAATGATAAAAATCGCAAAGGATGTCCCCTTGGGGAACGTCCCCTATCCACCGTGACTGCGGAAAACACAGATTTTAGCTGAAAATGAAGCTATTATTGGAGTAAAATAAAGGGCTCCCGAGGGCGGGAGGGCAATCCCAGAGGAGGCATGTCAGGTGGAAGAAAAAAGGCCGGTTATTCTCGTCATCGACGACGAGGAAGCCATGCGGGACTCTTGCTCCCAGATCCTCACCAAAAGCAACTTCCAGGCTGTAACGGCTGAGGACGGCTCGATTGGCCTGCAGAAACTCAAAGACCTTAAGCCCGAAGTGGCTCTGATCGACCTCAAAATGCCCGGAATCAGCGGCTTTGACGTATTGGAGAAGCTGCCCGAAATCGACCCCCATATCATTCCCATCGTCATCACCGGTTATGCGACTGTGGACTCAGCCGTCGAAGCGATGAAAAAAGGGGCCTATGACTTCTTGCCCAAACCTTTCACCCCTGAAGAACTGCGCATCATCATCAAACGCGCCCTGGAGAGGCGAAAACTGATCCTGGAAGCAGAAACCCTGCGGCAAGAGAAAAAGCTGATGGAAGAGAATTTTATAACGCTGGTGTCCCATCAGCTGCGGTCCCCTCTCGTGGCCATCCAGCAATATTTTGAAGTGATCCTCGCCGGGATGGCCGGCCAGGTCGACGAAAAAACAAAGGATATGATCCTTCGGGCCCGAGAGAGGCTGGATGGACTTCTCAAGTTGATCACCGATTGGCTGGATCTGGCCCGGATCAGCCGCGGCCGGATCGTTGACAAGTTCAGGCTATTCGACCTGAAGAGTCTGCTGGAAAAACAAATCGAGTTCATGCGTCCGTTCGCGCAGGAAAACTCCGTTTCGTTGGAATTGGCCGCCCCTTCGGCTTCGGTCAGCATTCAGGGGGACGAGCAGACCCTGGAACAGGTTTTCTCCAACCTGATCAATAACGCCATCAAGTTTAACCGGCCGCAAGGGGTTGTGACGGTTCGCCTGAAGGAGGAGCCGGGCCTCGTTATTATCGAGGTCGAGGATACGGGAATAGGCATTGCTAAAGAACATATCCCCAACCTCTTCGCCCAATTCTATCAAGTGAACAGGAGAGAAGGACAGAAATACAAGAGCACGGGACTCGGCCTTTCCATTGCCAAGAAGATCGTTGAAGCCCATAACGGTTCCATTCAGGTTACGAGTGAACTGGGGAAAGGCAGCACCTTCCGAGTTCTGTTGCCCAGATCATAAACCCTCCAGGCCCCTCGATGAAAACTCTTGTCCTCGGCTTAGGAAATGACCTCTATGGAGACGACGCGGTGGGACTCCGGGTCGTCCGGACCCTCAAGGAACAATCCGCCCTCTCTCGAAACCCGGCGGCCGCAAACGAAGAGGTCGGTTTTGAAGAATGCTCTCTGACGGGCCTTGCCCTCCTCGACGTTATCATCGGCTACGATGCGCTCGTGATCATCGATACGATCAAGAAACCGGATCCCCTGACCGGCCGGATCCATGTCCTCGACGGAAAAGACCTGCGGGCCATCCCCGGACCTTCCCCCCATTATGTCTCCGTGCCCCAGATGATCGAGATCGGCCGAGCCTCGGGAGTCCATGTGCCGTCCACGATCAAGGTCGTCGCCGTCGAAGCCAAAAACATCTACAATCTGGGTGAGGGGCTGAGCCCGGAGATGCGAAAGAGCATCCCTGCGGTCATCAAAAAAGTGAAAGAAGTCCTGATCTCCCTAAAAGGTAATAACTGAAAATGAGGATACCCGTTCGGTGGCCCGGCCGCTCAAATCCGGCGTTTAAAAAGAATAAAGAAAAGAAGATGAATAAAGTCGTGAAGAAGGAAATCACGGTCTTGGAGGATATCCTCGGCTCGAACAAGAAGATCGCTTCGGAGATCAGGAAAAAACTGGAAGAAAGAGGCATCTTGACCATAAATCTCATGAGTTCCCCCGGTGCCGGAAAAACGACCCTGCTCGAGGCGATCGCCGAACGGCTCAAACCTCATTCCCGGATGGCCGTGGTCGAGGGCGATATCGAGACAGAACGCGACGCCGAAAGGATCCGCGCCAAGGGAATCCCGGCCTGGCAGATCACGACCGGCGGCGCCTGCCATCTGGAGGCCAAAATGCTGGCCAAGATCTTCCCGCAAATCCCGGAAGACCTGGATTTCCTGTTCATCGAAAACGTAGGCAATCTGGTCTGTCCGGCGAGCTACGACCTAGGTGAGAACCTCCGCTGCGTCCTCCTTTCTTCTCCCGAGGGGGATGACAAGCCCAAAAAATATCCCAAGGCCTTTATCTCGTCCCATTGTCTGATCATTACAAAGGCGGATCTCGTGCCTCTCGTTCCCTTCGACCCAGAAAAAGCCATGAAAGAGGCTCTCGAGCTAAACCCCAAACTGAAAGTGTTTATCGTCTCGGCCCTGACCGGAGCAGGTGTCGACGACCTCGTCGAGTATTTCCGATCAGAACTCTTGAAGTTGAAAAAAGCCGATGCATGAACTTTCGATCATCGCCAGCCTGTTCGACATCCTCCTCGAAAAAGCAAAGGAGCAGAACGCCAAAAAGATCGTCCGCGTCATCCTCAAAGTCGGCCGCTTGTCGGGCGCTGTTCCCGACTTCTTAGAATCGTCCTTCGACATTTATAAGAAGGATACTCTGGCCGAGGAGGCTATCCTGGAGGTTACGGCCGTCCCGCTCAAAGTCCGCTGCGCACCCTGCGGGACGGAGACCATCAAGGATGATTATATCTTTGTCTGCCCGGCCTGCGGCTCGACAGACCTCAAGATCATTGAAGGAACCGAGCTGTTATTGGAGAAGATCGAATTAGAGGTTTAACTGGGGGACGTTCGGCCTGCTCTGAAGAGGCGTGCCTGTTTCCTTCCCTGATTCCCAGGGAGGGTTGGGTAGGTTAATATCGCTAATTAAGATTCCTGAGACGCCTCTTCAAGCAAGAGATAATCTTCCGAAGTCGCGCTTACGGACTCTGAATAGACAGACTATTTCGCGTCGCTCAGCACGCCCTCGATCTCAGAAAAGATCTGCTCGTCCTTGAAGTGCCTCTGATAGGAGGCGGAACTCGGGCAGGCCGCGACACAGGTCCCACAGCCCTTGCAGAGGGCCTCGATCACCTTGGAAATATTCTCTTCGGCTGAAAATTCGATCGCGCTGTAGGGACAGAGGTCGTTGCAGACCCGGCAGCCGGCGCAGAGCTCAGGGTCGATGTAGGCCGTGATCGGCGCGATCTCGACCTCGCCCTTGGCGATGACGGCAAGGATCCGGGCCGCGGCAGAACTGGCCTGAGCGACCGTATCGGGAATATCCTTAGGCCCCTGGCAACAGCCGGCGATAAAGACCCCATCCGTGGCCGTGGCTGTGGGGTCAAGCTTGGGATGCTTTTCCAGGAAGAATCCATCCGGGCTCCGGCTGATCGAAAAGAGCCGCTGGATCCTGTCCGCGTCCTTCTGGGGCTCGACGGCGCCGCAGAGGATAACGGCATCTACCGGGATTTCCCGGAATTTCCTGATCAGAGTATCTTCGCACCGAACAAGCAAGACTCCTTCATCTTTCTTCGACCAGCTCGCCTTCACGACCTCGGCCACCCGGCCGCGGATGACATTGACACCCTCGTCCAGGATCCGGCTGTAGAATTCCTCGTAGCCTTTTCCGAAGGCTCGCATGTCGATGTAGAACTGATAGACCTCGGCACCCTCCATCCGGTCCCTGATCAGATGGGCGAACTTCAGGGCGTACATGCAGCAAATGCGCGAACAATAGGCATGGTGGTTGATATCACGTGAGCCGACGCAATGGACGATGGCCACCGCTCTGGGCTCCTTGCCGTTTTTGAGGAGGATTTTGCCTCCGGTCGGCCCAGAGGAATTGAGCATGTACTCCACCTCGAGGCTTGTATAGACGTTATCCAGCTGGCCGTAGCCGTACTCGGCCATCTTACGGGCGTCGAACAGATCATATCCGGTGGTGAGCAGGATCTGACCGACCTCGAACTCATCGAAGCGCGGCTCCTGTTTGTGGTTGATGGCCATGGGCTCGCAGACTCTCTCGCAGATTTTGCATCCGCCCGTCTTGAAATGGATACAGGCCTCCTCGTCGATCACCGGGATCTTGGGGACGGCCTGGAAAGTGGGAATGTAGATCGCACTTTCGGGCCCGAGGGTGAATTCCCTCGTCTCTCCCGGGCGCTCCCAGGACGGCTCGATCCGGATGTGCTTGGTCGGACACACGGCGGCGCAGGCGCCACAGCCGATGCAGGCCTCGGTATCGATCTCGAAGGGAGTGCAGATCTCGCGGTGGACTCCTCGTCCTTCCCAGCCGATCGCGTTCGCCTGGACGACTTCGCTGCACATCCGGACGCAGAGGCCGCAGCCGATGCAGGTCTCGTTGAGTTTCTTGAACCTGGTTTCCTTGACTCCGTATTCTTCGGCCAGCGCCTTGATAACATCCACCTCGGGGCAACGGGCCAGGAGGAGCTCCAGAATCAGCTTCCGATTCTCGATGACCCAGTCGGTGTTCGTGAAGATCTCTTCTCCCTCCTGGGCGGGGTAATTGCAGGCCGTGACCAGCCGTTTTTTGCGCCCCTTGCGCATCTCCACCGAACAGACCCGGCAGCTCCCGTAAGGCTCGAGGAAGTCCCAGTGGCAGAGGGTCGGGATGCGGATCCCCAACTGAGCGGCCAGCTTGATCACCGGGGTTCCCCGGGGAGCTTTGACCTCGTTTCCGTCTATCTTCAGGGTGACGATCTTCTTTTCTTCCATGGTCTCCTCCTAACTCTTTTTGATGGCGTCGAACTTGCAGAGGGAATAACAGACGTCACACTTGATGCACTTGGACTGGTCGATCTTGTGGGGCTTCTGCTTTTCGCCGGAGATCGCGCTGGACGGACAGTTGCGTCCACAGATCATGCAGCCGGTGCAGAGCCCTGGATCGATCGACAGGTCATAGAGAGCCGAGCAGACGCCCGCCGGGCACTTCTTGTCGCGGATGTGGACCTCGTATTCATCGCGGAAATACTTGAGCGAGGAGAGAACCGGGTTCGGCGCGCTCTGGCCCAGGGCACAGAGAGAGGCCGCGATCATGGTCTTGGACATATCCTCCAGGGTTTTGAGGTCGGCTTCGGTGCCTTCGCCCTTGCAGATTTTTTCCAGCACATCGAGCATGTGCCTCAGCCCTTCCCGGCAGGGGATGCATTTCCCGCAGGACTCCTCCTGAAGGAAGTTGATGAAATACTTGGCCATGTCGACGATGCAGGAAGACTCGTCGCCGACGACCATGCCTCCCGAGCCCATCATCGAGCCGGCCTCGGTCAGGCTGTCAAAATCGACCGGCAAGTCGAGCAGGCTCCCGGGCAGGAATCCGCCGGAGGGCCCTCCTGTCTGGACGTACTTGAATTTCCTTCCTTTCTCCAGGCCGCCGCCGATGTTGAAGATGATCTCACGGAGGGTGATGCCCATCGGGACTTCGATCAAGCCGGTGTTGGCGACGTTGCCGGTCAGGGAGAAGACCTTGGTTCCCTTGCTTCCGCCCCAGGGATTGTTGGTGACATCGCCCGTGCCGATGGTCGTGAACCACTTGGCGCCCTTGTTGATGATGATCGGAACGTTGGCCCAGGTCTCGACATTATTGAGACAGCTGGGCTTATTCCAGACGCCGTATTCGACGGTGTGGATGTACTTGGCCCTCGGGATTCCGGCCTTGCCTTCGAGCGAGGCCATCAGGGCAGTGGATTCCCCGCAGACAAAAGCGCCGGCTCCGCGGTGGATCTCCATGTCAAAGTCGAAACCAGTGCCCAGGATGTCTTTCCCCAGAAGTCCGTACTCCCGGGCCTGTTTGATCGCGATGTTGAGCTTGTCGCAGGCCAGTGGATACTCCTTGCGGATATAAACATAACCCCGGTGGGCGCCGATGGCGAAAGCGCCTATCGTCATCCCTTCGATGACGGAATGGGGGTCGGATTCGACAACGCTCCGGTCCATGAAGGCCCCCGGGTCGCCTTCGTCGGCGTTGCAGATAACATACGGCTCTTCACCTCTCTCTTCCCCCGCATGCCGGCAGGTTTCCCATTTGACTCCGGCCGGAAATCCGCCTCCGCCCCTTCCCCGCAGCCCGGAATCCTTGATCTCCTTGATGATCTGCCGCGGAGTCATCGTGGTCAGAGCCTTGGCCAGGGCGATGTATCCGTCGCGAGCGATATAATCCTCAATCTTCTCGGGATCGATGAGCCCACGGTTCCGCAGGGCGATCAGAATCTGCTGTTTGAAGAAGGGAATGTCATTAAGGACGGGGATGGGGGTCTTTTCTTCCGGAGGCGAGTACATGAACTTTTGAACCGGACGGCCCTTGAGGAAGTGCTCCTCCACCAGGTGGGGGATATCCTTGACTGTAAGTTGCTGATAGAAAATATTGCCGGGCTGGACGACCAGGAGCGGACCACGGGCGCAGAAGCCGTTGCAGCCGGTGTTGACGACCAGAACCTCGTCCTCGAGGTGTTGTTTTTTGATCTCTTTCTCTAGGGCGGCTTTGATCTCAAAGGAATTGTTGGAGACGCAGCTTGTGCCCGCGCAAACCATGAGCTGGACTCGATAAACCTTGTCTTTTGCTTTCTCCGCCATTGTATGGCTCCTCCTCAATAATCCGTTTTCTCGCTGCCCATGCCCAGGGCGTATTCCTTGACGATCGCTCCGCCCAGGACGTGCTTCTCAAAAATCTCCTTGATCTTCTTCTCATCGAGGTCGATGTACTTCACCGGGGCTTGGTCCTTGATCTCGATCGTGACCATGGGCTCATGGCTGCAGAGTCCGGCGCAGCCCGAGTTGACAAGCAGGACATCGCGCACATTCTTGGCCTCGATCTCCTTGAGCAGGACGTTCATGATCGTCCTCGCGCCCGCGGCGATCCCGCAGGTCCCCATGTGGACGTTGACTTTGGCCCGGTATTCCCCGCCCTCGCGGAGCGAGACCGTTTTCCTCGCCGCGTCCCTTATCTTGGCCAGGTCTTCTATTTTGAGCTTAGCCATCTTATCCCCTCCTCACTTTTTGTATTTTTTCAGGATCGCCGGGACTTTGGATTGGGAAACCTTGCCGAAGACGTCCTTCCCGACCGTGATCACGGGCGCGATCCCGCAGCAGCCGAGGCAGCGGGCCACGTCCAGGCTGAACTGTTTGTCATCGCTCGTTTCCCCCTCCTTGATGTTGAGCTCTCTCACGAGCGAATCGAAGACGAGCTTGGCCCCGCGGACGTGACAGGCTGTGCCCAGGCAGACCTGGATCGGATGCTTTCCCTTCGGCTTCAGACTGAAGGCCCTGTAATAGGTAGCGACCTCGTAAATCTGGTTCAAGGGAATAGCCAAAACCTTGGAGATCTCAACCAGGACCTCTCGCGGCAGATAGCTGTACACATCCTGGACATCCTGAAGGATCTCGATCAGAAAGTCCTTGCGGATTTCCCATTTCTTGACGATATCGTTGACGGGGCTAAAATCGATACTCATGATGCCTCCCTCGTAGGATTCGTATGAAGCCTCATTTCAGTTCTTTGACCACCTGGTCGGCCAGTTTGATCACGCGGCGCCTGGGGATGCGAGTCGCCGGACAGCTGTTATAGCAGATACCGCAGCCCGTGCATTTGGTCTCATCCACATAGCGCGGCTTGCGGAGAACCTTGACCTTGAAATTCCCGATCGATCCGGATACGTTGTCCACCTCGCTCCAGCTGAGGAGGTGGATGTTCTTGCGCTGTCCCACGCTCACCATCTTGGGCGTGAGGATGCAGGCCGAGCAGTCCAGAGTTGGGAAGGTCTTATCCAGCAGGGCCATCTTGCCGCCGATCGAGGGCTCTTTCTCCACGAGATAGACTTCGCTGCCGGACTCGGAGATCTCCAGGGCCGCCTGGATTCCGGCCACTCCGCCCCCGACGACGAGCGTCGCCGGGTTGATCTTCACCTTCTTCGCCTCGAGCGGCTCGTTGTAGTAAACCCGGCGCACCGCCGCGACCACCAGCAGCTTTGCCTTTTCGGTGGCCACTTTCCTGTCTTTGTGCACCCAGGAGCAGTGCTCGCGGATGTTGGACATCTGAAAGAGGTAGCGGTTCAGCCCGCCCGTCTCGCAGGTCTTCTGAAAGGTCGGCTCGTGCATCAGCGGCGAACAGGAGGCGACAACGACGCGGTTGACGCCGAGCTCCCGGATGTCCTTCCGAATCAACTCTTGTCCCGGGTCCGAGCACATGAACTTGTACTCCCGGGCGATCGCCACGTGAGGCTGCTTGGCGATATAATCCCTGACCGCGACGACGTCCACCGTCTGGGCGATGTTGGAGCCGCAGTGGCAGATATAGACTCCGATCTTTCTTTCACCGCCGTTGGTTTTCATATCTGGCCTCCTGTAATCTCCTTGCCCACGGGAACGAGATTCTGGCTGAAACCGATCTCATCCCGGTTTGCTCCCAGGGCGAAGGCTAAAAGCTGGGTAAAAAACAATATCGGCATTTTGAACTTGGTGTTGAATTTCTTGTTGATCTTGTCTTGATAGCCGTCGAGGTTGATTTGGCAGAGCGGGCAGGTCGTGACCAGGCAGTCCGCCCCGCCCTCGGTGGCGCACTCGATAATCTCCTTGTTGAGCTTGAGGGCGACCTCGGGGAACGTCGTCATCAGCATTCCTCCGCAGCAGCGGACCTTCATCGGGAAATAGACGTTCTGGGCTCCCAGGGCCTCAAACAGCCGGTCCATGGTCGTCGGGTTTTCCTTGTCATCAAAAACACCGTCGGGACGGACGATCTGACAGCCGTAGTATTGGGCGATCTTGAGTCCCTTCAAGCTCCGAGTCGTTTTGGCCAGGATCTTTTCCAGGCCGATATCATTCACCAAGACATCCAGGGGATGCCGGACCTTGACCCCGAGGTTATACTTCAGCCCGTCACGTTTCAGAGACTGGTCGACCTTGGCTTTGAGGACGAAGTTGTCTTTCAGGATCTTGTTTGTTTTGTTGAGGATCGTATAACAAGAGCTGCAGGGCGCGACCAGATCGCCCGCTCAGTTTTTCAGCCAGAGCAAGGTTTCGGGCCGAAAACACAAGAGAGATGGTTTCTTTTATGGACATATACATCGTTGCCCCGCAGCAGTTCCAGTCCTCGATCTCCTCGAGCTCCTGTCCCAGCGCTTTGAAGACATAGCGGGTTGACCAATCGTAACATTTGGATGATGATTCCAAGCTGCATCCCGGATAATAAGCATAAGTCATCAGAACCTCCTTGTTAGACCTCTTGACCGTTCATGCCGGAAGACGCGATTCTTCTTCGGAAGGTGAGTGAGCGGCAGGGCAACGCGGTCACAGGGACGATCATCTCCATGATCTCCGCTTCCTTCAAGATCTTGGCGAGCTGTTTTCTCCTTTTGACCATTTTTGGGAAAAAGGCCGATCCGCCCCTTTTTGAACATCCGAAGGCCAAACGGGGCCATCGCGATCAATTTGAGAGGCTTCTTGGTTTTGAGATAATAAAGCACGAGAAGCCCGACCTCATAGCCTCGCCCAAAAAGATTGGTCATGGTCACAAAAGACTTCGACAAAGCGAAAACGGGAAGTTTCTTGGGGAAGAGGTCCTTCTCCATGGCCATCCGTTTCAAAGCATAAAGGATATCAGTGACCTTAATGCCCATCGGACAGCGGACCGTGCAAGCGTAGCAAGACGCGCAAATCCAGATCGTCCGGCTGTTGAAAATCGATTCGAGGTCGCCAGCCCGGAAAAGGGCGATAATTTCCCTTGGCGGAATGTCCATGGTATAGCTAACGGGACAGGAACCTGAACATGTTCCGCACTGAATACATTTTTTGATCTTATCTCCGCCCGGAATATTCGAGACTTGGTAGAGGAAGGTCGCCCTGAGCTCACTTTCTTTTTTGTCCAAAGCACCGGGTTCTTTTGATGTATTAAGAGCCATTACTCCTAACCTCCTGTTCCTAAACATGAAGAATGACATAGAGAAACCGAACCTCGTTTTCGGGCCAGCTTGGCTCTCTCTCTCTTCCTTCCAAACGGACCGTTGAACATGTTCGGACGATTGCGCATAGCACTTCTCTCTGAATCGAAATAACCTGCAATTTTAGTACCAACCTCCAAAATAATCAAGTATTTTCAAGGTTCTTGTAACTTATTGATTTTAAATTTATTATCGGCCTTTGCCGGGACCAGGAAAATGCCCATCTTAAAAATGTGAGGCGTAATTCCCCAATTTATGGCATTTTCTCCCGTTTCTTGAAGTGGAGTCGACATTCTCCCTCAACCGGAGATGGCCTGTTTTGAAGATTCCCCGTTTGTGATAAAATTAGCTTTTCAGTTTTCAGGTCGAGTCAGAATCATCGTCTTGGCGGGAGTTCTCACGTCCTGAAAAACGTCGTGCCTTTTTTTACAGGAGTTTAATATGAAAACCCTGAGAGAGATCGCCGAATCATCGGCCCTCAAAGAAAGCCAGCTCCAACAGATCGAAGAGATCATTCTCAGCCACGGCCATTACACCCAGCTCGCCGTGCGGGACGAACTCGATTGGTTTTGCGCCGGGATCGGGATGAGCGACTTTTATTTCAGAACGACTCCCCTGGAAACCATTGCCAGCCACGTCGAGGCCCTCAAAGCGGCCGAGATCATGACCACGGTCCGGAACGAGAAGATCGTCCAGGTCGACCTCGGGACGGAGCATGAAAACGAGGCTATCTACCTGGTCGACGATTTCCACTATCGGGCCCTGGCGGTCGAGCGCCGGATCGAAGATAAGTATCCGCACTACAGGCTTCAGACCTATCGCACACTCCGCAAGGCTCTGGGGCTTGAGCATCTCCGGATGTATGTCGTCTACAAGCCCTCGTTTCCCAGCGAACAGGTGCTCAAGGATGAGACCGACATCACCAAGGTTGCAGATAAGACTTTTCTCAGTACCGTCCCCAAGGAAACCCTGGCCCGCTACAGGGATCTCCTCGAGAAATCCAAAGGCTATGAAACCCCGCTGATCGATGTCTGTTTCGAGCCCAAGTCCAAAGAAGTGCGCATTACCGTGGTCACCAACCGCGAATCAAGCTTGCACTTTTTCTCCAATGTGTCCGACGTCCTTCACTCGCACGGCCTCGTCTCCAACCGGAAGTACATCGAGCATTTCAATAACGGCAAGACCGTCTACACAATCTATATCAATGAGATCCAGGACGAGCGGCTGCTTCAGGACGTGATCGAGGATATCACGCTCATCTACGTCATCCCCGAAAGCCCGCTCTCCCAGCACTTCAGGGAGGGCAAGCTCAACGCCCAGGAGATGGTCTTTGGTGTCGCGGCCTGGAGCTTCGCCCATCAATTCCTGAGCGGCTACAACGAAGAGTATCTCAAGCTGGCCGATGTGCTCAAAGACTCTCCCGAACTGCTGGGCATCCTGAGGAATCTCAAAACCAAGCTGGCCAAAGACACTTACACCGAATCCCGGGTTTGGGACGCCTTTATGGATTGCTACGAATACATCAAAAAACTGTTCCGGCTTTTCAACAAAAAATTCAGCCCGGGCCAGCAGGACCACGGCATCAAATCCGAAATGGCCGAGCTCAAAAAGGAGATCGCCAGAAAACTCACCGTCGAAATTGACCGAGCCATCTTTCTGGCCGCCGCCACCTTCATCGAGGTCATCCTGAAGACCAATTTTTATATCAAGGAAAAGACGTCGCTCTCCTTCATGCTCGACGGCCGCTTCCTCAACAAGATCGACTATCCCGAACCGCCCTTCGGACTCTTTTTCGTCATCGGAAGCGACTTCCGCGGCTTTCACATTCGTTTCCGCGATATCGCCCGCGGCGGGATCAGGATTGTCCGCTCCTCCAACATCCAGAGCTACCTCAACAACAGCGATTTCATCTTCGACGAGAATTACAACCTGGCCTCCACCCAGCAGCGCAAGAACAAGGATCTTCCCGAGGGCGGGTCCAAGGGAACGATCCTTCTCCGCTGGGGTTTCCAGGACAAATCCGAATCGGCCTTTAAAAAATACATCGACGGGCTGCTCGATCTGATGCTGCCCGAAGATAACATTGTCGATTATTACGGGCAGGAGGTTATCCTCTTCCTCGGACCGGACGAGGGGACGGCCGACCTCATGGAATGGGCATCCCTCAGGGCGCGGAGGAGGGGTTACAAGTTCTGGAGGGCCTTCACGACCGGAAAACCGGTCAGCATGGGCGGCATCCCACACGATCTCTACGGAATGACGACCAATTCGGTTCACGAGTTCGTCCTCCAAACACTCAACCGGCTGGGCCTCAAAGAGGAGGACGTCCCCAAGGTGATGACCGGCGGCCCGGACGGGGACCTGGGCAGCAATGAGATCTTGATCTCCAAGGACAAGATCCTGGCCATCATCGACGGCTCGGGCGTGCTCTACGACCCGGAAGGGATCAACCGCAAAGAGCTGGAGCGGCTGGCCAGGGCCAGGAAGATGATCGAACACTTCAACGCCCAGCTGCTCTCTCGGCAGGGGTTTATGGTCAATGTCAAGGACAATGACCTGCGCCTGCCCAGCGGGGAAAAGGTCGAGAGCGGCCTGGAATTCCGAAATTCCTTTCATCTCGATCCGAGGTTCAAGGCCGACCTTTTCGTCCCCTGCGGAGGCCGGCCGGCATCGATCAACATCAACAACTGGACGACCTACCTGGATGCCCAGGGGAAGCCCCGGTTCAAGATCATCGTCGAGGGAGCCAACCTGTTCATCACCCAGCAGGCCCGTCTCAGGCTCGAGGAGCAGGGGGTTATCATTTATAAGGACGCCTCGGCCAACAAAGGCGGCGTCACCTCCTCCTCCCTCGAAGTGCTGGCCAGCCTGGCCCTTCACGATGAAGAGTATGATCAGCTCATGTGCATCAAAAACGGAAATGTCCCCGGGTTCCGGAAAAAATACGTTGAGGAGATCATCGAGATCATCAAGACAAACGCCCGGATGGAGTTCGAGGTCATCTGGAGGGAGCACGAGAGGAAGAACATCCCCCGGGCCATTCTGACCGATATGATCAGCGAGAAGATCAACCAGATCAAGGACTCCATCCTCAACTCGGACCTGTGGACGGATCAGGTCCTTTTCCGAAAGACAATGGAGTGCTGCATCCCGCCGGTTCTTATCAGCCAGGCCGGCCTCGAGAAGATCGTCGGGCGTGTCCCTCAGACCTACCTCAAGGCGTTGTTCGCTTCGCGTCTGGCCGGCCCGTATGTCTACAAATTCGGGTTGGATGCCAACGAGATCCATTTCTATCAGTTCCTGAAAGAGCTAAAGTAAAAACGGGGAAGGGCTGCTTTTTTTCTTAAATCAAGGAAAGCAGCCTGTCCCCTTTTCCTTCTTGACAAGGCGGCGCGTTTTTATAAAAATATGCGCGTTGAAACTTTTTGGAACTTGGTGGCGCGGCCCAAAAAGTGAAGTTGTTTGTTTCGCGGACGGGGGGCTCGGCTAACACTAAAAAGCCCTCTGGATCGAGCGGCTCTCACAAGATAAGCGCATGAAAGAGAAGGGCGACATGATCAACCGAAATAGAGGCGCGTTTTTTATTGTCTTGCTCTCATTTCTCGTTTTGACTGTATCCGGCCGCTTTTTTGGGACCACAGGCAAATCCGGAACGACCGTTTCTCAAAAAGCAGGACCCGGCAAAAAAGAGAAGGTCGCAGCGGCCTCAACCCGGGTCATCGTCAAGTTCAAGAAAGGCGCCTTCAAGAACTTCGGCCTCAAGAAGATCAAGCATTTTCGGCTGATCGACGCTTATGTCTACGAAGTTCCGGCTGGAGAAACGGCCAAGGGCCTGGTGAAAAAGTTATCCTCGGACGGCAGCGTTAAGTATGCCGAACTGGACTACAAACAGTCCGTCGCCCAGACGATACCCAATGATGCCCTCTTCAACCAGCTCTGGGGTCTGCACAACACCGGCCAGACGGGAGGAACCGCGGGCGCAGACATCGATGCGCCCGAGGCATGGGACCACACCACGGGAAGCGGGGATATCGTGGTCGCGGTCATCGACACCGGAGTCGATTATAAACATCCCGACCTTGTTGATAACATCTGGACCAATCCCGACGAAATCCCGGGAGACGGAATCGATAACGACGGAAACGGCTATATCGACGATGTCCACGGGATCAATGCCATAACCGGCAGCGGCGATCCTATGGATGATAACAGCCACGGCACCCACTGCTCCGGCACGATTGGGGCCGTGGGCAATAATGGCATCGGCGTGGCGGGGGTCTGCTGGAACGTTAAGATCATGGGCCTCAAGTTCCTGGATTCCGATGGAAGCGGCTATACTTCTGATGCGATCAGCTGCATCGAATATGCCATCGACAAAGGGGCCAACGTCATGAGCAATAGCTGGGGGGGCGGCGGCTATTCCCAGGCCCTCAGGGACGCCATCGAGGCGGCCAAAAATGCCGGAATCCTTTTTATCGCTGCCGCTGGCAATGCCGGCACGGACAACGACGCAATCCCGTCCTATCCGGCCAGCTATGATAATAACAATATCATCGCTGTCGCCGCCACGGACCACAATGACCAATTGGCCGGGTTCTCCTGTTACGGCCTTAACTCCGTGGATGTGGCCGCACCCGGCGTTAATATCCTGAGCACGATCCCCGGAGGAGGATACGATTCCTATTCCGGAACGTCGATGGCTACGCCGCATGTCTCCGGACTGGCAGCGCTCTTGAAGTCCTATGACCCGACCTGGACCTGGGACAAGATCAAGTCCCGCATCCTGGCCGGCGCCGTACCGCTGGCGAGTTTGAACGGGCTCATCCTGACCGGCGGCCGGATCAACGCCTACGACTCTCTCTTTGTCAACCTCGACACCCCGCACATTTATTCTATGGATCCCTCAGCCTGCGTCGTTGGAACCCCCGTCAAGATCCTCGGCTTTTCCTTTGGGGGCTCCCAGGGCGCCGGCTACGTGGAATTCGCCGGCAACGTCCAGGCGACCATCAATTCCTGGAGCGATGGCGAGATCGACTGTGTCGTTCCCGAGGGGACCCAGACTGGGGATGTTCACGTCTACGATGCCAATTCGGTCTCCAGCAACCCTTTTCCAGTTCCGCATCCAAACGCCTTGCTATGCCGAGTCCCTCATTTCCAATGAGTTCCAGGGCGGCGGGACCGCACTTGGTTTCAAAACCGATGACGGGATCGTGGAATACGCGCTCCCCTTCGGCTTTAATTTTTTCGGCACGACCTACCCGGCTGGGAACGATCATCCACATCTGTTCCAACGGCTACATCGATTTTGCCAGCACGGCGGCGGATTATGCCAACGCTCCCCAAAAGCTCAAATACAACGTCCGCATCGCGCCTCTCTGGATGGACCTGTTGACCAATGGGACGGCCCAAGCCGGAGAGGACGTTTATGTAACCCAGACGGCGACTTCTCTGAAGATCCGCTGGGTCGCCGAGACTTTTTTATATGAGGACCCGATGGATTTCGAAGTCGTCCTCTCGGCCGACGGCCGCATAAAATTCAACTACGGACCCGGGAATGCGAATTTTCATTCCTATTGGTCCACCGGACCGACGATCGGCATCTCCTGCGGACAATGCGATTATTTTTATGATCTGTCCCAGTATGACAACATCACGAATCTCAATATGGTTGAAACAGACCTTTTTATACCGGGCAACATGCCGACCATTCAAGTGACCTCACCCGATGCGGGCTCAATCTGGCTGAAGAAGTCCGCCCAGCAGATCACCTGGGCAAAATCGGGGGCCCAGGACTCGAATGTCAAAATCCAGCTCTGGCGGAACGCGAAGAAAGGTCAGAGACATCAAGGCCATCGCCCCTAACAATGGAAGCTATCCTTGGACCGTCCCCGGCGACCTGACGGCGGCTTCGAATTATTTCATCCGCATCACAACTCATGATAACCTGGTTACGGATGATAGCCCGCTCTTCAGAATCACCGGCCCCACTTTCATTGTGACGGCACCTGATTCGTCAAGCGTCTGGCCGAGAGGGACGACCCAGTCCATTCTCTGGACAAGATTGGGGACCCAGGGCGCAAAGGTCAACATTATCCTCCGGCGGAATGGTGTCAAGATCAAGGATATCGCCCTCGGCACAGCAGACGACGGGAGTTATGATTGGAATATCCCGGCGAACCTGAAGGCCCAATCCGGCTATGTGATCCGGGTGAAGACGCCTAACGGAAAATATTGGGGTGAGAGTGCGCCGTTCGCCCTCAATTGAAATTGAAGGGGAGTTCCGTTATTGCTTGACTAATAGGCCCTTTTTCAATATCCTTGCTGGCGTAAATTCATAAGAGTTCCTTAAGGAGGAGAAGCGCCTGGGAGCAGAGTGGCCATTTCCGAAGTCCGGATGCGTCTCCTCGGTGGTGTCCTCTTTCCTTTTTTCCATCTAAATTCTGGACGGGATTTCTTGGCAAGAAGGGAGGTGAGAATTCAAAAAGGGAGCAGAACAATGTCCAGGCTCTTGTTCGTCTAGTCAATCTCAGCAAAGGAGGATTTTAAGAATGAAAGGTTTGATGAAACCGAAGTTTTTGTTGATACTTATGGTTGTCGGGCTGATCCTTTCTTGGTCCTTTGGCGGACCCGCCCCCGACAAAAAAATGGGCAAGCTGACAACCCCAATCAAGCGAGCGGGGCAACCATTTCTCTCCGGCAAAACGCAAGCGGAAAAAGAAGCGATCATCGCCAAGATGAGCGGACCCCTCATGCTCAAACTGGCTAAGGTCCACGGCATCACGTCGATCATGGGTAAAGCCATCACCCAGGGCCCCTCCACCAAGTCCCCGGCAAATCGACACACGATCGCCGAAAATCCGGTGGGCGCCGATCCCAACCTCATAGAGAACGAGCCGAGTATCACCGTGCACCCGAAGAAGCCCAATATCATAGTAGCCGCCTGTCACAATTACGTCGCCGGCGGCACCGTCAACATCGGGACTTACACCAGCCTCGACAGCGGAGCGACCTGGAGTTCGCCTGTCTTATTGCCCAAGCGTTTTCCGACGGACACCCTTTCGGATCCTGTGGTGAGGTTTGCTCCGAACGGTTCGTGCGTTTATGCTTCTTACCTGTCAATCAGGTATGACGGTTCAAGCGACGACGTCATGGTGACGAAGTCCACGAATTCTGGAAAAACCTGGCTGGCGCCGAAGGTGGCCATTTCGGGTGGTATGGACCTTGACCAGGACGGCACGGCGGATATGCCCGACAAACCCTGGCTTGACGTTCACCCCTTTCCGGATTCTTCAGCCGCCAACGGCATGGTCTACGTAACCTCCACGGTTTTTGGAAGCACAGGACGCCCCTTTATCGTTTTCACTCGCTCCACAAATTCTGTTGGTTCCAACTCCTTCAACAGTTTGTGGTATTTTTACTATACCAACAACAGGACGGTCCAGGGCGCGAGGGCCATCGGCGGCCGAGGCGGAGATGTGCTGCTTTGCTTTTACTCGGCGTCCGATGATGGCTGGGGACCCGGTTCGGGTGGAGGCGGATACTTCGATCTCGAAGCAATCAGGTTTACAGGCTACGGAGTCACGTCTTCGACCTGGGTGGACGCCATCTACCATGTGAATTATGAACTTCCCTACTGGCTGGGCCCTTTTGCATCTGGCCAAACGGTCGGTCAGTATCATCGGTGGTGGGGCGGAATGTTTCCCTCGGTCGCGATGACACCTGCTGGAGAGGCCTATATCTCTTTTACGGCCGACCCGGTGTCGGGGCAGTCGGAACTGAGCTCCGAAGACGGCGATGTTTACTGGGCCAAAGCTTCCAGGCCCTATACAAACTGGACCTTACCGGTTGACCTCTCTACATACAACTCTAAAGCCCAGGGATATCCGACTATCTACGCCAAAAAGGTCACCGGAGGTGCCGTTATCACGGTTGCCTGGGAAGATCACACCTGGTCGATCGTTGATAACGAGCTCTATGATATCGTTGCCAGAGATAACACCGGGCTGACTGGCGGTTATCCGACCAGAATCACCGACTTTTCTTCTTATAGTGACTCTTTGTTCATCGGCGATTATATTGACAGCAGCGGTTCGGCGAGTGTTCTGGACAAAGTCGTTCACGTCGTCTGGACTGACCGGAGCGACGAAGTGACGGCCACAGATCATGATTCCGATGTCTATGAGGACATCATCCAGCTGATCATTCTTTAAATCAGCGCGGCAGTAGCCAGAATCTGAGGCTTCGACCAAACGAAGAGGGGAGAGCAGTGTGCTCTTCCCTCTTTTTTTGGGGGATAGGTTCCGAATTCAGAAATCCTGGTCTATTTCGCCAGATTATTCTCCGGGCCCGACTCTTGAACATTTCCGGTAGAATGAATGTTCCTTGGGCTGACCCCATTCAGCTGATTGACATTTTCTCGATTTTTTTTTATCTTAAACGGCGGCATTTCAGGGCACCCAAAGGCATTTTCTTGTTTCGCAGAATATCTATTCTCAATGAAAATATCTCAGGGAGAAAGGGGGTGAGAGAGCGGAGAACAGAACAAAAAATCTCAATGGGTTTTTCCTTAAAATGCGTTTAATGAAAGGAGACTTAAAAGGATGAGCAAAACAAAAGTTTTCCTATGTTTTGTGCTTGTTGTCGCGATCGCCGGGCTTGCCTTTGGGCAGCCGGCTCCCGAAAAGAAGATCATTAAAATGGCACGCGCCCCGAAACCGGGCGGACTGCCGTTTCTTTACGGCATGACGGCGACCCAGAAAGAAGAAATCCTCTCCAAGATGAGCGGTATGGCCATGATCCAGCTAGCCAAGAAGGCTGGGCTCACGGCCATCAGAGGAAAGGATATCACTCAATATCCCAAGCTGACAAAGTCTGCCGCTAATAGAATGACTCTTACGGACAGCCCCGTGGCCACTGACCCGAGTTACTATGAAAACGAGCCGAGCATCGCGGTCAGGCCCACGAGTCTAAATATCATCGCCCTGGCCTGTCACCACTATGCTGGTTCCGGCCCCGTCGATATCGTTGTCTACACGAGCTTTAACAGCGGCAGCACCTGGAGCGGACCTCATTTCGTGCCGAAGAGATACCCGACTGACACTCTCTCTGACCCGGTCATCCGCTACGCTCCGAATGGGAAATATCTCTATGCTTCCTACATGTCAATCAGGGCTGACGCCTCAAATGCCGACATTATGGTGACGCGGTCGACCAATAATGGCTTGACCTGGCAGGCGGCAAAAGTCGCGATCCCGGGTGCCGATTACGACGGCGATGGGAAAATCGATGTCCCCGATAAGCCGTGGCTGGATGTCCATCCGTTCCCGAATTCTTCAGCCGCCAACCCGATGGTTTATGTAACCTCCACGCTGTTCTTAGGCACTGGCGCGACCAATATCGCTTTTGTCCGTTCATATAATTACGCAACCTCATTCAGCGGAGGAATCTGGAGGCTTTCTTATACCGATAACAGGCTTATGCAGGGCTCGAGGCCAATCGGAGGTCTCAACGGAGACGTTTTTGTTTCCTTTTACGATGCAGGTAGCGACGGCTGGGGTCCGGGCAATAGCCTCAATCCCCCTTACAGTGGAGGCGGAGTCTTCGACATAAACGCAGTCCGCTTCTCAAACTTTGGCGCAACTCTTAGCAATTGGGAATTTGCTGCCAAAGACGTGTCCTACGAGCTCCCCTACTATCTGGGCCCGGCTGACCCTGTTACCGGAAATGGGAAATATCACCGCTGGTGGGGTGGGATGTTTCCGTCTGTCGCCATGCTTCCCAATGGAACGGTTTTTATCGTGTTCACAGCCGACGACGTCGACCCGAGTGTCGATCCTTTCAACCCCGAATGCGGCCAGATTTATATTACCAGGTCTTTTTCACCCTATACTCAATGGATTCCCTTTTCCGGGCCAATTTCCGGTAATAATCCTGGCCACGGCCACGGCTATCCGACGATCGGCGTGAAGAAGATAACCGGGAACGCTATTATCACTGTCGCCTGGGAAGACCATGGCTCTTCCCTAATCGATAACGAGCTTTATGATATTAATGCCATAAAGCATATTGACAGCATCCTACCACCCATCTTTCCCCTTGTGGTCAGCGACTTTTCTTCCTATTCCGACTACCTCTTCATTGGCGATTATATTGACTGCGGCGCTTCCGCCAAAGTGACCACAAATGTCACAGATAGAGTGATTTACATCGTCTGGACAGACAGGAGTGACCAGACGACAACCTCCGGTGAATCCGACGTCTGGGCTGACATGATCGAGCTCTTCTACTGAGGTCCGTTCTGAGCACCAGACCTTTTTACTTCCGTCCCGGTCCTGCGTTTTTTAGCTCGTCGCAGCTCAGCGCTCACTTTTTTTGAACTTGGACGAGGGCCGGGACGCGGAGTATGGGGGCAGGATGCACGGGGGACAGAGAAAAGGGTCAGAGTACGAGGTTTGCGGTACGAGGAACGGGCAACGGGGTACGGGTTAGCTGATTTCCCCGGTCAGATAAGCACGGGTGCGCGGATCCTGGGGGTTGGCGAAAATCTCCTCAGCCGGTCCGTGTTCCACGAGCTCGCCGAGGTAAAGAAAGACGATGTAATCAGCGATCCGCTTGGCCTGCCTGAGAATGTGAGTCACGACCACGACCGTATATTCGTTTTTTAGCTCATTGAGCCGTTTCTCGACGTGCTGGCTCGACTGGGGGTCGAGGGCCGAGGTCGGCTCATCCCCCAGGATGATCTCGGGTTCGACGGCCAGTCCCCGGGCGAGGCAAAGCCGTTGTTGCTGTCCGACCGAGAGCCTCGACGCCGGCTCGGAGAGCCTGTCTTTGACTTCTTCCCAGAGTCCGGCGAGCTTCAGATAATGCTCGACGATCCCCGCCAGTTTTTTCTTATCTCTTAGGCCGTGAACGCAGGGCCCATAGGCGACGTTATCGTAGATCGACATCGGCAGAGGCTGGGGTTTTTGGGAGAGGAGCCCCATCTTTTTCCGGATATGGGTCACCTCCATCCGCGGGTCATAAATGTCCTCGCCATCGACGAGGATTCTCCCCTGCGACCTTGACTCCATCCACCGGGTCGAGCAACCGGTTAAGCGATTTGAGGAGTGTCGTCTTGCCGCAGCCCGAAGGACCGATGATCACGGTGATCCTCCTGTCCGGGATGTCGAGCGTGATGTCCTTCAAAATCCGGAGGTCGTCGAAATAAACGCTCAGGTTCTCGATACGGATGTGACTTTGAAAATCCATGGCTTTTTCCTATTTATTTAATTGTATGCTTTGTGTATCGCTTCGTTAGAACCCTCGAGATCAAACTGATCGCCAGAACGAGCAGTGTGAGCACGGCTGCGGAGGCGTAGGCACGTTGCTGGACTTCGGGAAACGGCGTCCCCAGCTGGAAAAAGATGGCCAGCGGTAACGTCGCCGCCGGCTGAAACAGAGACGTGGGGATCCGATCGGTAAAGCCTGCGGTGAAGATGACCGAGGCGGCGTCGCCGATGCCGCGGCCAAAGGCGATCAGGACCGCGGTCAGGATGCCCGGCAGGGCCTGCCGGACGACCACCTTGAGCGCCGTCTCGAGCCGAGTCGCTCCGAGCGAGGAAGAGGCGTCCTTCAATTCCCGGGGGACCATCCGGACGACCTCGTCCATCGCCCGGCTCATGATCGGAATCTCCAACAGGGCGACGGTGATGATACCGGCAAGAAGGGATGTTTTGAGCCCAATCGCGACCATCAGAATAAATCCGAACGCCCCATAGACAATGGAAGGGATTCCCCAGAGGACATCGAGCGAGAACCGAGTAAACGTGGCTATGCGGGAGGACTTCATGGTATAAAGGTTAATGTAAAGTACAATAGGAAGGCTGAGCAGGATCGCCAGAGCCGTGGCGCCGAGACCGAGATAGAGAGAGCCGATAATAGCGTTGAGAATGCCGCCTTCTTTTCCCAGATAGTAACCGCCCTTGGGAGTCTGGGTCAGCATGGCCAGGTTCAGAGCGGGAAGGCTTTTCCAGACGATCGTCCCGATGATCAGCAGAAGGCTCCCTATGACAACCAAGGTCGAGGCAACCATCAGGCCCTTGAAAAATTCTTCTTCGACCTTGCGTCTATTCATCTTTCCGCCAAATTTCCTTACTCGGCCCGTCTTTCCGCCCGGACGAGGATGATCCTGGCCAGGATATTAAAAAAGAGGACGACCAGGAGGAGGATCAACGCGGCCAGCATCAAAGCCGAATCATAAAGAGGCACGGACATCATCTCTCCGTAGTTGTTGGCGATCAAGGCGGGAAGAGGATAGCCAGCCTGAAATACGGACTTGGGAACGATCGGCATGTTGCCGACAACCATAAGAACGGCCATCGTCTCGCCGAAAGCCCGGGACAACCCGAGAACGCCGGCGGCAATGATACCTTGAGAACCCTTCCTCAAAAGAACGTGCTTGACCGTCTGCCACCGGGTGGCGCCCAGGGAGAGAGATGCCTCCCTGAGCTGGAAGGGGATCGAAGAAAAGACCTCGAGCGAGACATGGATGATCGTCGGGAAGACCATGATCGCCAGCACGATGCCGCCGGAAAGGACGCAGTATCCGCTGGAGTAGGTTCCGAAGAGCGGGGCGAGCCTGGCCACGAGGGGGACGACCATCAGGATCCCCCAGACGCCGAATACAACGGAAGGAATCCCGGCCAGCAGGTCGATGATCGGCTTTGACCATTCGCGGACCAGCCGCGGCGCATATTCTGACAGATAGATCGCCGTGAGGAGCGAAATGGGGAGGGCGATGACCAGGGCGACAAAGGTCACCCACAGGGTCCCCATGATGAAAGGGAAGAACCCGAAGTCTCCCCTGAGCGGGTGCCAGGATGAGGAGAAGAGGAGTCCGGTCACTGATTTCAGGGCCAGTATCGGTCTCGACCTCTGGAAGAGGCCCAGGAGCATCAGAACGACAATGAGCCCCGGCATGGTGGTCAGGAAAAACATGAGCCTTCCTGCCAGCCGATCCTTGATCAGCCTGAAATTTGCCTTCAACCGGTCTCCTGGTCTATCGGAAAAATCTATTTGACTTCAACGGCCTTGAGTCCCTCCGCCAGCTTCTCAGGAGGTCAGAGGAATATACCCTGTTTCCGGAACATATTTCTGGCCATCGCTTAAAACCCACTTGATGAACTCGGCCAGCACAGCCTTGGAAGGCTTGCCCTTGGTGACAAAATAGAGGTCACGGGCCGGAGGAGAAGGATAAATGTGCTTGGCGATCGCGGCCGTGATCTCGTCCCGGGTCTCGTAGATTCGCTCTTCCGGATCTAGCTTGCCGTTGCCGTTGATGTCCAGAGGCAGGATTATCAGACCCTCCACCGGCTTTAAAGTCTTAGCATCATAGGCAAAATTGACATTATTGTAGCCGATGCCGAGAGGATCACGTTTCACCGCGTCTGCCAAACCAGGGTCGCCATAGACGCCCGACTCCGCCCAGATCCTCCTGCCGCTTCCCGAGGTAGGCCGCCCAGGTATCGGCGGCTCCACAGGCGTCGGAGCGCGTATAGACATGAAGCGGAACAGATTCCTTAGCGCCCGTAAGCTCGTTCCAGGTTTTGATCGTGCCGGTGATCCAGATGCCGACAAATTCTTCTTGCTTAACGCCCCGTTTGAGTATCTCGGCGACCAACGGATTCTTGGCGTTGAGAGTGGGGACCACGGCATCCTTGGTGACCGCGATGGGGAAAGCTCCCTTCTCGATTTCGGCCGGATTGATGTTCCGCGAGACCATCCCGATATCGACCATTCCGGCCAGGGCGTCGGCGATGCCTTTGCCGGCTCCCCCGGCCTGGACATCAATCTTGACCCCGGGATAGAGCTTCTGGAATTCCTCGACCCATTTGAGGGCCATCGGATAAAGAGCCCAGGCTCCGGAAATGCTCAGATTTCCGCTCAACTCTTTCTTTTGGGCCACGCTGGCTGCCGGAAAGACCAGCATGATTCCCAAACAGATCGCCAAAGCCATTCCGATATTTCGTTTCATGGTCATCTCCTATTCTTTAAAAATAGGCCTGCAACTGGGCCAGGAGAGCCCAATTCGATGCCCCCGACACAATTTTGTAGTGTTCGTAATTGACCTGGATCTTGGTTTTCTCGGCGAAGTACCAGTTCGCGCCCAAGGTGAAGCGGTCACTCCTGACCCCGGAGAGATCGGTGTTTTTATCATAGGCATCAAATCGGACAATGCCCTGGAACTCCTTGGGTAGAAAGAAATACCCGCCCTGCAGATACCAGCCATTCCTCGATACCTGGTCATCCTTGGAAAATATGTACTCTCCTTTTAAGGACACAGCCGACTGGACATAGGCGAATTCGAGCCCGGTCCGGTGGGCGCTGTCACGAATGATCGTCGGCGTCTCCACATCCGGCCTGAGCCGGCCATTGTAATAGGCGGCTCCTACGGATAGCGATTCGATGGGATGCACGACGACCCGTCCGCCGAGATCTTTCTGGTCGTTCGTGTCCGCCTTGTTGATGCCGGAACCATTGAAGAGCCCGAGTTGGTACTCGACGATCGAGTACTTCCCGAAGACCATGGCCCCGATATCACGCCCCTGGGAGCCGAGATCACGGCCCGGGCAGAGCTTTTCCTCGACCTGGCTCCGGTTGATGACCTCGAGATCCGAGCTCGAGACCAGATTCTCCTGGCTGAAAGGGAACTTTGAACTGCCCGGCCCTCAGGGAAAAATAGTGGCTGAAACCCCAGTCCAGGTTGGCATCAAGCAGGATGGGACTCTTGCCAATATCAACCTGAACCTTGTAGCGCAGATTCTTGACAATGTCTCCTCCCAGGATAAGCCTGGCTCGCCTGATCAAAAATGAATCCACCCCCTGATCCCAATGAATATACTGGACTTGGGTGAACCCGTTCAACTTGAAGGGCTGGCTTACGGAGAGAGAAGGCTGGTCCTTTTTCTCCTGGGCCATCGAAAAATTCGACAAGACCACAAAACCCAACAGCAACAGCCAAACTCTTTTTTTAAACATAGAACCTCCTCAGGTTAACAAACTGTTCACTCGACTGTTGCGCGCTTGATCGAGCTATCTCTAAAAAGCTTTTTTAGACTTTCTGGGGCGGCTTCTCAGCCCGCCGCGGCTTGCTCAAACGGGCCAGGTCAGCGAAGCTCGTCTTTTCCAGGATTCCCGCGATGGAATCCCGGACGTCCTTCCACAGCCAGCGCAGTCCGCAGGAATTCTCCATCGGGCAGACCTCATGGGCTGTGACACTGACACAATCGATCGGAGCCAGCGGCCCGTCCATCACCCGGATGACCTCGGCCACCGAGATTTCGGACGGAGGCTTGGAGAGAGAGTAGCCGCCCCCCTGACCCTTCTTGCTTCGGAGATAGCCGGCCCTCTTCAGAAGAAGGAGAATCTGCTCAAGGAAACGTTCGGGGATGTGCTGGGACTTGGATATCTCCCTGATGTGAAGCGCCCCCTTCTGATAATTCAGGGAGAGCTCGAGCATGGCCCGGCTGGCGTACTCGCCTTTCGTTGAAAGCCTCATCTCAGCGATTCTCTCTTAGTCGACTATCTCAATAGACAAAGTAATTTAATCAAAATCAAAACGGGTTGTCAAGCGTTTTTTTAAACTTTTTTGCATTTGCTCACGGCTCACAGCCACTGCTCACTTTGTTGTTGTTAGGATGAAAATGCGCTATATTATATGGTCTCATGAACGTCAAAAAGTATATCGCCCGTTTCCTCAACCTCCCTCTGCGCCATAAATTCATCCTCAGCTTCCTGGCCGTCATCTGTTTCGGCGGGATCGTCTCCCTTTTCTTTGGGACACGGCTCGAGCACCGGACGATCATCTCCCTGGCCCAAGTCAAGGTGAAGCACGACCTCTCCTCCGCCTGGATGGTCTATGACGAGAAGCTCAACTACATCAAGGACATCATTCGCCTCAATTCCAGCCACGAGTCTCTTCAGAAAGCCCTTCTTGGTGGTCAGAAGGATGCCCTGGAAAGATACCTCAGCCGGGCGCGGAAAGAATTTACCCTCGATATCCTGACCTTGACCGACGCCCGGGGCGGGGTCATCCTGCGGACATCAAACCCGGCTTTCACGGGCGATGATCAATCGAAAGACCCTCTGGTCAGCCGGGCTCTTAAGGGGGAAACCGTGACGGCCACCCAAATCGTCTCCCGGGAAGAGCTCCTCAAAGAAGGGCAGGAGCTGGCCGACCGGGCCTATATGAAACTCATCCCCACACCCAAGGCCGCGGTCCGATCAGAAGACCACGAAGAAAAAGGAATGATGCTCAAGGGCGCCGCGCCGGTGATCGATGAAAAAGGAAATATTCTGGGCGTTCTCTACGGAGGAATTCTCCTCAATCAGAATTATGACATCGTCGACCGCGTCAAAGAGATCGTCCACAAGGGAGAAAAATACAAAGGCAAAGAGGTCGGCACGGCGACGGTCTTTCAGCAGGACCTGCGGATTTCCACAAACGTGAAGAACGCCAACGGCCAGAGGGCGATCGGCACCCGCGTCTCCAAGGAAGTCAATGATGCCGTGCTCAAGGAAGGCACTTCCTGGATGGGCAAGGCTTTCGTCGTCAATGACTGGTACATCACGGCTTATGATCCGATCAAGGACATCGACGGGAAGATTGTCGGCATGCTCTATGTCGGGATGCTCGAAAAACCCTACATCGACCTCAGGAACAATGTCATGCTGACCTTCGCCGGATTGGCCGTCCTCTGCACGATCATCCTTCTGGTCCTGCTTTACTTTATCACCTCAACCATCATCAATCCCATCCAGGGGATGGTCGTCGCGACCAACAAGATCGCCGAGGGCGACCTCGATCACCGGGTGGAAATCGATTTTAAAGATGAGATCGGCCAACTGGCCCATTCTTTCAATCGCATGACCGAGAACCTCAAAATCGCCAACGAAAACCTCTTCCAGTGGGCCAAGACGCTGGAGAAACGGGTGGAGGAGCGGACGAGGGAGCTCCGGGACATGCAGGATTTTCTGGTCCAATCCGAAAAGCTGGCCTCCCTGGGAAAAATGGCCGCCGGAGTGGCCCATGAGATCAACAACCCTCTCACGGCCATCCTGATCAACACTCACCTGCTCCTGGAGAAGCAGGAAAAAAGGGACTTCGCTTACGAGAGCCTGAGCCTGATCGCCGATGAGACGATGCGCTGCACCCAGATCGTCAAGGGCCTGCTCGAGTTTTCCAGGCAAACGCCGCCCCTCAAGGCTCCGACGGATATCAACGAGACCATCGACAGGACCGTCCAGCTCCTCAAGAACCAGGCATCGTTTCAGAATATCCAGATCATCAAAGAACTCGACTCTGGCCTGCCGCCCATTCCCCTCGATAAGAACAAGATCCAGCAGGTCCTGATGAATTTCATGTTGAACGCCTCCGAGGCCATGCCCTCCGGGGGCATCCTGACCATCATCAGCCAACGGGGGGATGATCAACGACACGTCCTGGTTCGGTTCATCGACACGGGAGTGGGAATTCCGAAAGAAAACATCCCCAGATTGTTCGATCCTTTCTTCACCACCAAAAGCACGGGGACGGGCCTGGGCCTCGCGCTCAGCTACGGGATCGTCCAGCAGCACCAGGGGAAAATCGAGGTCAGGAGCGAGTTGGGAAAGGGATCGGTCTTCACCATTTCTCTTCCCCTCGCCGACCGGAATGAGAGATCCCAGCTACAAGGAGGTTCCAATGACTGAAAAGACAAGGAGAAAGATCCTGGTCGTAGACGACGAGATCACGGTTTGCAAGAGCATCCGTCAGGCCATTCTGTCTGATGATTACGAAGTTGATACCGCTCTGAGCGGAGAGGAAGCTCTCAAAAAAGACCGGGAAAAGAATTATGATTTGATCATCACCGATCTCATGATGCCCGGGATCAGCGGGTTGGACCTGCTCAAGGCCGTCAGGGACTCACGGCCCTCGGCCAATATCATCATGGTCACGGGATACCCGACGATCAAAACCGCAGTCCAGTCGGTCAAACTCGGAGCTTTCGATTACATCCCCAAGCCTTTCACTCCCGCCGAGCTGAGAACCCTCGTCGCCCGGGCTTTCAAAAAAGCGGAGAGCGAGGAAAAAGGAGACAAACGGACCGCCCCACAAAAAATGCCCTCGGGACTCTATTACATGCTCGGCCACACCTGGATGAAGTTCGACGGGCCGAAGTCCGCGACCATCGGAGTGGTCGACGACTTCCTCAAATCCGTCGGCATCATCACCCATCTCGAACTGCCGAAAGAAAATGACGTCGTCTCGCAGGGAGAGGTCTGCGGGGTGATCAGCGACGCCGAAAAGTACACCCACCGGATCTGGTCTCCCGCCTCGGGGACCGTGACCGGAATCAACGGCAAGCTGATCGAAGACCATTCTTTGCTCCGCCGGACTCCCTACACCGACGGGTGGCTTTTCAAGATCGAACCCAGCAATCCTGAAGAAGACCTGAAGGGATTGCTTCTCTCCAAATAAAAGCCGCTGCCGTCATCCGCGATGAACAAAGACGATCTCCCTCCTCCGGGCCGGCAGGAGCTCGAGGAGGCGGGGAGGACCCTCCTTCAGGAATTTTCGCCGGACCATTTTCGCTTCCTTAAGAATTCGGGCGCCTTTGGACAAAACCCGTCCAGCCTCCGGGACAAAATCTCGCATGAGCTTCTCTTCCGCTTGAAATCAGGCCGAGATGATCTTGGGGCTCTGCTGGGCGAGGCACTTCTTCCCCTTGCCTCCGAAGAAACATGGCCCCTCGTTAAGCGCACGGCCCTGGCACTCTCGCAGCGGGGAAAGAGCGCGCCAGGCGGCAAGGCTTCGGAGTGGGACGTTGATCGCGCCCTCAGACGGCTGTATTTCCCTCAGAGGCCCTGGGCTTCCCATCCCTTCCTCATCCTTTGGGAATTCTTGCTCGGGGCAGTCGAGTCTGAAGTCCTCCGTCTGGAGAGCGAGGCCTTTGTCCCCGATTGGGACGAAGCAGCCGGGGTCCAAAGAGCTCGCGCGGTCCGAGGTTATCACAGGTTCAACAGGCTCGTCGAACGTGCACTGGGCCGCAAAGAATACGAAAGGTGGGAACTGGAGGTTCAAAACCTGAAGAGGTCCTCGGCTTCGACCTTAGGGGCGGTTTCTAGATTTATCCGAGAAGAGGACGCATCCTGTAAACTCATCAATGCCTTTGCTAGAGAAAGCCCGGGATCCGAAATGTAAAGAAGAGATCTATGGGCTAATCCTGGAGAAGATACAGCCGCCTCAGGGGATAGTGACCAATACATCGCCTGCCCTTCTTCGCCCTTGCCTGACCCTCCTCCTGGACGACCGGGTCGAGATCGAGAGCGGCATACCCTACATGTCATCCATCGTTCTCAGCATCCTCCAGGATCCCAGGTCGGCCGAGACTCTGCTCGCGGCCCTGCGTCATTTTCCCTTTTTATTATACAAAGATCCGGGAGAATATTGTTTATACCCTAGGGAACCCTGCGTGATGAACGGGCGGTGGCGGACATAATCCCCATCCTCGAAGGCCCAGATGAGCTTGAAGGGCATCCTCTGCTCGAACAGAAGGAGGAGGCTATTTGGGCTCTGGGGAAGATCGGCCGGGCCTCGCTCGGGGCCCTGCCTTCTTTGGTGAAGTACGCCGACCATCCTTCGCCCAGACTCAAAACCTGCCTGGCCTGGACCTTGGGGGAAGTCGGCAAGGCTCAAAAGGACCACTCCGGCGGCGTGAATGCCGACATCGCCATCGCTCTCCTGAAGCTGCTCAAGGCCAAGAACAAACAGGTCTTCGAAGAATCCGCGAGCGCCCTCAAAAAGATCGACATGCCCGAGTTCGTCCGCTCGCTTTACCTCTATAACGCCGGAGCCATCAGCCTGCTCGGCCTCAAGCAGGCCCAGCGCGGTCTTTATGAACTCTCCGAGACGATCCACTACCTCCTCCAAACCAAGAAAATGACGGTCATGGCGGTGAACGGGGATTCGGGAACGGGAAAAACATATTTTTGCCAGACAATCGCCAAGGGTTTCGGAACTCTCAAGCCGGAAGAGATTCTCTATCTGATGCGGGACCGGAAAAAGGACCAAAAGGTCTTTAACCGGATGCTGGGACTCGAATGGCTCAAGAAACATATTGAGCCGGTCTACTACCATGACTATCCCCTTCGAGAGGATGAAGACCGACCGGATGAATTCTTCCGGGAATTTCTGAAGCAGAATTCCGATAAGAAGCTGATCATCCTCGACGGTTGCCGCGACCGCTACTATTTCCAGAAGATCGTGGACCTCTTTTATATCAAAGGCGAGCTGGATGTCGAAGTGAATTTCCGGGCCGCCTTTTCCACCCGCCGCTTGAACCTGGAGACGAGGGAGGTCGCCATCGAGAGCGTCAAGACCCACCTCGCTTTTCTTGAAGAGCCGGCCCTTGAAGATACCCAGTTCTACCAGGAGGGAATCGTCACTCTCTACGACTTTGACAATTCCATTTCCTCCCGGCTGGACGGCCAGGAGATCAAGGAGTTGTTCGACCAGAGAAAGATCGATTCCTGGGGCGACCTGATCAGGATCGGCGATTTTCATAAAGACACCAGGCCACTGCCCGTGAGAAGCCGGGAGCTCGAATTCGAGACAGGGCCCGTTGCCTCAAAAACACGGAGCCTGCCCCGGCCAAACAAAAGCTCCTTCGTCCCGGAGGAGCGGAAATTCAAGCCGAGCTTGAACGAAGATTTGAACGGAGAGCCCTACCTTCTCCAGACCGTGGAGATGAACGACCTCAAACCTCGCCGGATCCGATTCTATACCCAGGACCAGATCGCCGGCCTGGGCGAGGCCGGAAATGTTTTTGTCCTGACCTTCCTCGACCGCCGCATTTTTTCGGCAGCTCTGGGCAAGGCCCGGGAGATCAGCCTGTTGGGCCGGGATATCTACCTCTCGGGCGAGAACGGCGAGCTCTGGAATATCTCGTTCGAACGCAACGAATGGTCTCTGCTCGGGAAAACCAACTCGCCGGTGACCAAGCTGGCCTCCTTTCCGAGGCAGAGGATTGTGAGCGGCCACGCCGATGGCTCTCTGCGGGTCTGGGACTTGGAAGAAAAACGGCTCACTCATATTCAGGCTCACAGCCGGGCCGTATTGGCCCTGATCGTTGACCACGCCGGCCGCGTCTATTCGGGAAGCGCCGATGGGACTTTAAAACAGTGGAGCCTTGAAACCAAAACGGTGAGAATTGTCAAGCAGCCGAACTGTCGCTTCACCCTCCTCAAGCTTTATCCCCAGGACCGAGTCCTGGCGCTCGCAGAAAAGGATACGGCCGAGATCGGAATCTTCGACTTCGAGCGGTCCGCCGAGAGATCAATCTGCGCCGACTTTCGGGGAAAGATCTCCAGTATCAACGTCTATTACGATGGCCGGATTATCGCCGGCCTGCGCGCGGCCGAGGGTGAGCCTGAGCCAAGAAATAACAATTTGCTGATCATGTCCGGCGGCCAGGAGTCGGAAGAGTACAGAATCCTGGGCGGGCACGGGAGGGAGACCTGGGACTGCTTGACCATGGGGCCCAAGATTATCAGCTGCGGCCTGGACGACAGAGACAGGCATAGCCTTAAGGTCTGGGGCACGGAATTCTACGTCCGGATGGAATTGAGCAAGCTCTCTCTTTATCCCTAAAGACATGCGAGAATTTGAGAACCTGATCGCCTGCCCCGCCTGTGCGGGCACGTCCCTCCAGAGCTACAGAAAAAGGACGTTCGACTTTTCGAGGCTGGCGAGCGATCAGATCAAGATCACCGACAGCCAGTATGGAAAAATCTGGGATTTGAGCCGCTGCGAGGACTGCGGTCACATCTTCGCCAACCCCTGTCCCACACCGGGATTCATCGACTCGCTCTACAGTCAGGTCGAAGATCCGCTCTATGACGATGAGGCAGCCGGTCGATCCAAGAACTTTGAGAGAGTCCTGCGCCGGCTGGAAAAGATACGGCCGGAAAAGGGGGTCCTCTTCGATGTCGGGGCCGCCACGGGAATCCTGCTGCGGCTGGCCCGGTCGAGAGGCTGGGAGCCCGACGGAGTCGAGGCCAGCTCCTGGGCGGTCCGGGTGGCCAGGGAAAAATACGGCCTTCCGCTTCGTGAAGGCTTCTTCGAGACGGCGCTCCTTCCTCAAGCCACATACGGCGCCGTAACCATGGTCGATTTTATCGAGCACACGCCCAAGCCCTTCGAGGCTCTGAGCGTGGCCAACAGGATTCTCACACCGGGCGGAATCCTCTGCCTGGTCACTCCCGATATCCGGAGCTCAGCGGCCAGGATAGCGGGAAAAGAATGGTGGCACCTCAGGCCTGCCCATCTGGCCTATTTTTCAAGAGGAAGCCTCCGGACTCTGCTCGACCGGACAGGCTTCCGGATTCTTCAGAGGAAAAAGTATTCCTGGACTTTCAGCGCCCACTATCTTTTGACGAGACGCAACTGGTTTCACTTTCTTCTCAAGAGACCATTTTTTGCTTCAATCTTGAAGAAATTCCCAGTAAAATTGCCATTGGGCGATTCTTTCGAGATCTACGCCGGCAAGGTCAGAGAAGCGTGAACTCATACCTGCGCGCCATGCGTCTGGACCGCTGGCCAAGGAGTATGGCCATTTTTGTGGGGACGGCCGCATTCTTTTTCCTTCATCGGAGCTTCCTGGAGCAATTCTCGCTCCCCGCCCTTCTCTTCAGAGCAGCGCTGTCCTTTCTCCTCACCTGGTTTATTTCGACGGCAAACTATGTGGTCAACGAGATCGCGGATGCCCCCTTTGACGCCCATCACCCGACCAAGCGGCTCCGCCCTCTGGTCAGGGGGGAGATACGTGAGGCCCCCTTCGCCCTTCTCGGGGCGGGCTTGACCGTGGCCGGGCTGGCTGCAGGTTTTCTTGTTTTTCCCCGGCCATTCTCTTTTTCGCTTCTGGCCCTGTTGGCCGCGGGATTCATCTACAACCTCAGACCGGTGCGGACAAAAGACATCCCCTTTCTCGATTCCATTTCTGAATCGGTGAACAACCCGATCCGTTTTTTGATCGGCTGGTTCGCGTTCGCCCCTGTTTCGCTCTTCCCTCCGCTGAGTCTGCTCCTGTGCTGGTGGTCTTTCGGCAACTTCCTGATGGTGGCCAAACGCCTCTCCGAATTCCGCTATCTCAAGGAAAAAGCGGCCGATTACCGGACTTCACACAAACGGTATTCAAAAGCCTCGCTTGCCCTGGGGATGGCCGTCAGCGCGGCCGTCTTTATTTTGACCTATTTTCTCTTTGCGCTCAGCTACAGGCTGGAGTACATTCTCATCATCTCACCCGCCGTCCTGCTTTTCTTGTTCTTCATCTTCCGCAAGACGCTGCGCGAGCAGGAAGTCATGGAGGAACCGGAAAAACTCCTCCGTCATCCTCTTTTTGCCATCTACACGGCGGCTCTGCTGGTCATCTATTTAATAGCCTTCTTTCTGGACAAGGTCGGTCAGTACTAAAGAAAAATCGTCTTTCTCGTCCGTCTCGTCATCTCGTCTATTTCGTCAAAGAATGAAAATTTCGAAGAAATCAAAAATGCCTTTGTCTCTTGACGAGATGACGTGCGACGAGAAAGTCGAGATAGATGCTTTCCTTGTTTTTATCTGATGAAATGTGCTAAATTAGCCGGGTGGCCTAACGCGGGGGATGTCCATGAACATGTTCGAAATCGTCTTGAAGCTTGTCCTAGCCATTGCTCTGGGCGGATTGATCGGACTCGAGCGGGAAGCCAGCCAGAAGCCGGCCGGGTTCAGGACCAACATCCTCGTCTGTGTCGGCTCGGCTCTGATGATGATACTCTCGGGGCTGATGCTCCAGGGAAAATCCGCGAGCTCAGGCGACCTGCTGAGAGTTGGGGCCGCCGTGATCACGGGAATCGGCTTCATCGGTGCCGGGACGATCATCCAGGCCAGGGGGATGGTGGCCGGCCTGACGACAGCTTCTACCTTGTGGGTCGTCTCCGGGCTCGGACTGGTGGTCGGGGCTGGCTATTACCTCCTGGGGATGATTTTTACGGCCCTTGTCCTCTTGGTCTTGGTTTCGTTCCGCAAGCTCGAGGAATCTTATCTCAAAAAGACGCACAATCATTATTACCTCAAAATCAGGGATCATCCTGACCTTATCAACAACCTCAAGAAATTGAGCCTTCATCTGGGCCTCAGGCTGGAGGAGATCCACCTCAAGAAGGAAAAGGATTATTCCATCCTCACTTTTTCTCTCTCGGCGATCGAAGAAAAAGAGCAGAAATTCAACCACAGCCTTCTTGAGCTGGGAGAAGTCGTCGAGTTGAGAATTGAGTAGGGAACGGATCCTTCTCGCCACCACAAACAGGGGAAAAGTCAGAGAGATCAAAAAGTTCCTCGCCGACCTGCCGATCGAAATCGTGGGCCTCCGAGACCTGGGAATCAGGACAACCTTCAGGGAAAGAGGAAAGACGTTCCGGGAAAACGCTCGGGGCAAGAGTCTCTTTTATAGCCGGAAGTCAAAAATCCTCACTCTGGCTGAGGACTCCGGACTCGAGGTCCATCAGCTGGACGGCGCTCCGGGAATCTACTCGGCCCGGTTCTCGGGACGGGGAGCCAATGACGAGAAGAATCTCCAAAAGGTGCTCCGACTGCTCGAGGGCGTTCCCGCGGGAAAACGGAAGGCGACATTTGTATCTTGTCTGGCGCTGGCGAAGGACGGCCGGACCATCAGAGAGATTCGCGGAGAGGTGAAGGGCCGTATCGCCCGAGGAAAAAAGGGTCGGTTCGGGTTTGGCTATGACCCCATCTTTTATTATCCACCGCTGAGAAAGAACTTCGCCGAGCTCAGGCCCGCCGAAAAGAATAGGGTCAGCCACCGGGGGAGAGCGCTTAGGAAACTCCGGAGCTATCTCGTTCGATACCTGGCTGCGAGCCCCGCTCACAGCTGACACGGCCACTTGTCCCTCCCCGGGAAACTCGTTCCCGCCGGCTTGAGGGTGAAAGGGGGGCAACCCCGTTCGAGGATTGCCCCCGTTTCTCGCTTACTTGGCTTGCGGCTCAGGCCCGACCACGATCAGCTCTTTCAGACGGTTGAAGACCTTTTCTCCGATGCCTTTCACCTTCATCAGCTCTTCGATCTTCTTGAAGCTGCCGTTCTGCTTCCGGTAATCAAGGATTCGCTGAGCGATCTTTGGTCCAATCCGGGGAAGATTCTGGAGCTCCTGGAGAGAGGCGGTGTTGATGTTGACTTTTTCGCTCGGCGCCTTGGTCTGCGTTTGCGCGCAGACGGGGAAAACCATGAAGACAACGAAGGCAAGAAAGAGGCTGAGGGCCAATGCACGGCGGGTGAAGTTTTTCATAATGACCTCCTTTCAGGACATCCCTTTGCAAGAAGGAGGCCATCTTTGGTGAGGCATTAAGATGTTGACAATATATCAATTAGAAGCTGTTCCCGGGGCCCGGAGGATATGGAAGTTAACAAAACCTCCGTTCAGAAGACAACTTTAATTGACCGGAAGATTGGCGGCTTCGGAGGGAATGAAGAAATCTTATTTGATCTTTAACCGGATAGACGGACGACAAGAAAGACGAGATAGACGATTAAGACCGAGGATGGCTCTTCCGGTAGACATCGAGCAACTGCTTCACGTCAAGGTGGGTGTACTTTTGGGTTGTCGCCAGGCTCTCGTGTCCGAGGAGTTCCTGGATGGCCCGCAGGTCGGCCCCCCGGCCGAGGAGATGAGAAGCGAAAGAATGCCGGAGCGAATGGGGGCTGATTTTTCTGTTGAGGGCCGTTTGTTGGATATATTTATCCACCATGCGCTCGACCGAACGGGGGGTCAGCCGCCCGCCGCGGTAATTTAAGAATAGAGCGTTCTCGGAGCGATCCTCTTCGAGCAAAGCGCTCCGCGCCCGGACGTAGAAGGCCAAGCTCTCCCCGGCTCGCCGACCGAAAGGAACCAGCCTCTCCTTTTTGCCCTTGCCTTTCACGCGGACCAGGCGCTCCTCAATATTGACGTCCTCGAGGTTGATCCCGACCAATTCGCTGACTCGGATTCCGGTGGCATAGAGCATCTCCAGAGCCGCCTTGTCCCGGAGGTCAAGAGGCCGGTCGGAGCGAGGCAGTTCCAGGAACGACGCCATCTCCGCCTCAGAAAGGAAAGAGGGAACGTTCTTATCTTGTTTGGGAGTCGAGACGACTTTGGCCGGATTGTCCTCCAGCCATCTCTTTTTCAGACAAAATTGAAAGAACGAGCGGACGGCGGCCAGCTTCCGGCCGATCGTCGTTTTTTTCTGCCTTTTTTCGTGGAGCCGGGCCAGAAACCCGCGGAGGACAATGTTATCCACCCGCCCCAGTTCCACTTTTCTTTCTTCCAGGTACGTGGCGAGCTGGGCGAGGTCGCTTCCATAGCTCGCGATCGTATTCGGGGAGGCGTTCTTTTCGTACTTGAGGTAAGAAAGAAATTCCCTAATCTCTTTTCTCATCACTCTCTTTTTTGGCCGTCTCCCAGATCTTTTCTCTCTCCGCCGTCTCTTTATAGGTGCACTTGGGGTCCGAGCAATAGAAATACGGAGTTCCTTTGATCAGATTCTTGCGCAGGACGAACTCACGTTTGCAGACGGGGCAGGCCTTGGCGACCGGCTCATCCCAGGTCGCAAATCTGCATTTGGGAAAGCGGTTGCAGCCGAAGAAGATCTTGCCCTTTCTGGTCTTCCTTCTGATGATCATGCCGCCGCACTTCTCTGGGCAGGCTATCCCGGTCTCTGCGTTCTCTTTCTTAATATAGGTGCACTTTGGATAATTGGAACAAGCCACGAAAGGGCCGTACTTCCCCCGTCTCAGGACCAGGCCGGAAGTCGCATTCGGGGCACTTTTCTTCGAGAGGCATGGCTTCTTTCTTGACCAGGCTCTGCCGGTACTTGCACTCGGGATAGCCCGTGCAGGCTTTGAACCGGCCGTAGCGACCGTCCTTGATCACCAGCTGAGCGGCCGCATTGGGGGCAGACATCCTCAACCGGGATGCCGCTTCTCTTCACCCCTTCGCTTTCCTTGCCCTTTTCCATGTCCCGTTTCAAGACAGCGTAGTATTCCCGGAGCGCACCTTTCCAGTCCTGTTCGCCCTCGGAGATGAGGTCCAGCTCTTCCTCCATCCGGGCGGTAAATTTAACCTCCATTAAATCGGCGAAGTTCTTGACCAAAAAGTCAGTGACGAAGAGGCCAAGGTCAGTGGGAATGAACTTGCCTTTGTCTTTGACGATGTAAACCCGATCCTGAAGCGTGCTGATGATCGGCGCGTAGGTGCTGGGCCGGCCGATCCCCTTCGCTTCCAATTCCTTGACCAGGCTCCCTTCGGTGTAGCGGGGAGGCGGCTGAGTAAAATTCTGTTTGGATTCCAGATCGAGGAGGGCGAGCGTTTCGCCCGCTTCGGTTTTGGGCAGGACCTGACCTTCCTCTCGGAGGTTTGGATAGAGGACGAGGAATCCGTCGAACTTTATCACCTCCCCTTTGGCCGTGAAACCGAAGCGCGACGCCCTGATCTCGAATTCGGTCTCCTCGATGACGGCCGAGGCCATTTGGGAAGCCAGGAAGCGGTTCCAGATGAGACTGTAAAGAGCGTACTCGTCTCTCTTCAAATAGGGTTGGACTCGATCCGGGGGGAGGTCGAGAGAGGTGGGCCGGATGGCTTCGTGGGCGTCCTGCGCCTTCCTCTTGTTCTTAAACAGGGGAGGCTTGGCCGGAAGGTACGGCTCTGGATAATGCTCTCCGATGAATTTCCTGGCCAGCCTCTGGGCTTCGTCCGAGACCCGGACAGAATCTGTTCTCATATAGGTAATCAAGCCGACCGGCCCTCGTTCTCCGATCGCCATCCCTTCGTACAGCTTCTGAGCTACGGACATCGTTTTTTTCACCGGAAAGTGGAGCAGCCGGAAGCTCTCCTGCTGGAGGGTGCTCGTGATATAAGGGGGGGCGGGGTTCCTCCGTTTCTCCCGAACGTTGACTTTCTCGAGAATGAAAGGTGACTGCCTGAGTTCGGCCACGATTTCCGAGGCGCTCGCCCCGGTCCCGACCTTTGTCTTTTTGCCGTCGATTTTGTCCAGTGTCGCACGAAACGGCGGCGGGTTCGAGGCCTGCAGTTGGGCGGCGATTGTCCAATATTCTTCCGGAACAAAAGCCTTGATCTCTTTTTCCCGCTCGCAGATGAGCCGGAGGGCGATGGATTGGACGCGGCCGGCGCTCAGCCCCTTGCCGATCTTCTCCCAGAGGAGGGGGCTGATCAGGTAGCCGACCAACCGGTCAAGGATGCGGCGCGTCTGTTGGGCGTTGATCTTGTTCTGGTCGAGCTGGCCCAGATGCTTAAAGGCCTCGGTCACGGCTTCTTTGGTGATCTCATGAAAGAGGGCCCGGTACACTTTTTTCTTATCGTCCTGGAGGAGCTGGCTGAGGTGCCAGGAAATAGCCTCTCCCTCCCGGTCGGGGTCGGCCGCCAGGATGATCGTGTCCACGTCCTTGGCCGCTTTTTTTAATTCGGAAACGAGTTTGCGCCGCTCCGCGATGGTCACGTAATGAGGTTCAAAATCATGCTCGATATCAACGCCCATCTTTCCCCGAGGCAGATCCCGCACGTGCCCCATCGAGGCCTTGACCACGTACTGCCCTCCCAGGTAACGGTTGATCGTCTTCGCTTTGGCAGGGGACTCAACAATAACGAGAGATTTCGACACTTAGATTCTCCTTTGAAAATACTTCCCTGGGCGCTGCACGATCCATCCTTCCAGTTCCCAGTCAAGCAACCTGGCCAGGAGCTCGGAAACAGAATATCCGGTCTGCTCGACGAGCTCGTCGATCTGAACCAATGAATCCGTTTTGAGACAACGGAATATTCTATCATCTTCCGGGCTCAAATTGGGCCGTGAGACCTTCTCCTCTCTTTTTTGGGCGAGGAGATTTTCCCGAAGCGGCGAAGGGAGGTTCTCGGCGATGTCCGTCCAGTCCCGGACAAGCACGGCCCCCTTCTGGATGAGCCAGTTTGTCCCCTGGCTGAGTTCGGAGGTGATATTCCCGGGCACGGCCATCACTTCGCGGTTCTGCTCCAGCGCGAAATGAGCCGTGATCAGGGAGCCGCTCCGGCGCGTGGCCTCGACCACGACAGTCGCCAGGGCCAGTCCGCTCAGGATGCGGTTTCGCAAAGGAAAATGAAACCCCAGCGGGGGAGACGAAAGGGGGTATTCGGAGACCACCGCTCCCTGGGCGGTGATCTTCTCGAAGAGCTGGCGGTTCTCTTTGGGATACAAATTCTCCAATCCTGAGCCCAACACGGCGACCGTTTTTCCTCCTTTGACCGCCCCCCAATGGGCGATCGAATCGATTCCCCTCGCCAGCCCGCTCACCACGACCAGGCCGCGCGAGGCCAGTTCAAAGGCCAGTTTTTCGGCCACGGCCGAGCCATAGGGCGTAGGTTTCCTGGCCCCAACCATGGCTACGGCCAACTCACTCAGAACTTCCACCTTCCCCGCACAGTAAAGGACGAAGGGGGGGTCGAAGATTTCTCTCAAATACTCCGGATATTCCTTGTCCTCCAGAGTCAGGACAGCATAGTTTTTTTTCTCCGCCTTCTCAAGCTCTTTCCGGGCCTGGTCCAGGGCCCAGGATGAAGTGATCTTCTGGGCGCTCTTTTCGTCCAGCCCCAGCCGCATCAGGTCCCCGGCCCCAACCCCAAAAACCTCGGCCAGCGGATGATATCGCTCGACAACCCTCTTGAAGGGTTGCAGGTATTCAGCCAGAACGCAATTCAGCGCAACCCAAGGCAGGCGCCGATCATCCACATCTAATCAGCCTGGCAGCTCGGAGGTATGGCAAACACGGGGAGGTTCGTGTAGGAGATGACCTTCTCTGTTGTGCTCCCCAGAAAGAACCTCTCCAACTTATGAATATACGTGGACATGACGATCAGGTCAAATTGATGGGTCTCGGCATAATCGACGATTCCCGCCGAGGCGTTGTGCGCTCTATAAACGTCCTCGTCGATCTGGACATCGCATGTCTCCCGGCGGCTCTTTTTCTTCAGCCTGGCCAGGACGTCTTTGAACAGCTCGTCGATCAGCCGAAGGTCGTGACCGAAGAGCTCCAGGACATAGAGAAGCGTCATCGAAGCGCAGAATCCGCCCGACAGCCGAATGCCCAGGTCCTGTTCGACCTCTTCCTGCTTCGAAAAATCCGTCGGGACAAGGATCTTCTTGATCCCGATCTCGCCTCGCTTTTTCTTGGTCACCAGGACCGGCACGGGTGAGCTCCTGAGGACATGATTGGCGACCGAACCGATAAAAAGCTTCTCCAGCCCCGACAGTCCCTTTCTCCCAACGACGATGAGGTCCGCTTTCACTTCCGAAGCCGTCTCGATGATCTTCTTCGAAGCCGAGCCCTCCTTGACGATCACTTTGTCAAGGCTGATTCCTTTCCCCTTGGCGATCGACTCGAGCTTCGAGGCCGCGTTATTCTTGACCAATTCGATCTTGCTGATCAGTTCGGCCTCGACCGCCGGGGAGCTCTCGTAGAGCGCGGACGAAAAATCGGACACGACGTGGAGGGCCGATAAACGCGACTTGAAGGCTTTGGCGAAATAGTCCGCGTAGAGGAGGGCTTCCTGTCCCTCGTCGGAAAAATCGGTGGCCCAGAGAATATGTTTCAAGAACTCGGTCATTGCACACTCCTTTCTTTTGCTCCAGGGGACGAGCCCTTTCGGACGCGGGGACGGCCCTCTCAGAGGAGACATCTATTTTAGCAAGAAAAAATAAAAACACAAGATTGATTGACGCCTTTCCGAATAATAGACGCTGGAAAAAGCCTCAGACTCTCAAGCTCCTATTTGCCCAGAAGGATCGAGCCGTGGGTATAAAAAGTCCCGGCGACGGCCGCGGTTTGAAGGCAGGCCAGCGTCGCCGCCAGGAGCGCTCTGAACCCCAAGCGTGACAGGTCCTTCAGCCGGGTTGGAGCCAGCGCTCCTGTCCCTCCCACAAAAATGGCCAGAGAGGCGACGTGAGCGAAGCCGCACAGCGCATAAGCCGCGACGAGCGCGGAGCGGGGGTTGGCGATCGCCCCTTGAGACATCAGCTGCGCGAGGTGCTGGTAGGCGACGGCCTCGGTCACGACCGTGCGTTCTCCGACAAGCTTGGCGATGGCCATCGCGTCATGAGGCGGAACTCCAACGACCAGGGTGAAGGGATAGAACACAAATCCCAGTATGCTTTTCAGTGTCCAGTCGAAATGGAGGCCGAACCAGTGGTTGAGGTAGCCGCCGAACCATCCCAAGACGAGGTCGAGGAGGGCCAGCAGTCCGAGGAAGGCTAGGAGAAGGACGACGATCCCGCCCAGGAGTTTGAGGCCAGAATTGGCTCCGTTGATAATGGCCATGATCAAGTTATCGTCTTTTTCGTAGTGAGGCTTGATCTCAACGCCCATGGTCAGAGGCTTGTTCGTTTCGGGGATGATGAGCTTGGCCATGACGATCGAGGCGGGAGCCGCGATGAAAGACGCCGAGACAAGGTGGCCGGCGATCGTCGGGAGCTGTGCTTTGAGCATGTAGACATAGATGGCCATAACCGTGGAGGCGATTGTGGCCATTCCCGACGAGAGGATGGTCGCCAACTCCGACTCAGTCATGGAGACAAGGTGGGGCTGGATGACCAGGGCTGACTCCACGCCCAGAAAAATATTGGCTGATACGCAGAGAGACTCGGCGCCGCTGATCCGCATGAGCTTGGTAAAAGCACGGGCGAAAACCTTGACGAGAAAAGGCATGACGTTGAGATGATAGAGGGCGCCGACGAGGGCCGCGAAAAAGATCACCGCGGGCAGGGCCTGAAAGGCCAAGAAAAAGCCCAGCGATGTCTCCCCGGATTCGTTGGTGGCTCCGGGCGGGAGGGCCAGGCGGCCGAAAAGGAACTTTGTCCCGGCGGTGGCACTGTCCAGGACTTTGACGACGATATTATTGATGACCAGAAAGAACGTGGAACCGATCGGGATGACAAAAATAAACAGGGCAAAGAACAGCTGGAGAGCTATTCCCCAGCCGATCACCCTCCAGTTGAGGACCTTCCTATCGGAAGAGCAGAGCCAGGCGAAACCCGCCAGGACAAAGATGCCCAAAAAGCTGATCAGATTATAGATGTCCATCGGTCCCCCCTCATAATAGGATTATTCCAGGGAGATCAGTTTTTGACGAGACTTCAAACCCCCGACGATTTTCAGCCTGGAGGGCGGGACTTCGAGGTAGTCGGCCAGGAGACGGAGGAGTTCCCGATTGGCTTCTCCCTTCTCTGGCGGAGAAAGCACGCGGACCTTGTATTCGCCGGGACCGATCTCTTCGACGCTCTGCATTCGAGCGCGCGGTTGGACCTTGACCGAAATTGCAGTTTTCAATCCAATATGTTCTTATATTTGGCAAAGAGCTCTTTCAGCTCTTTTTTAGTGACGACGTAGCCGCTGAGATACAGAGAGATCGTGGAGCGGACCGGATCGTTCGAATGAAGCAGCACGTATTCCCTGATCAGCCCGGTCCTGTTCTGGGCAGGCATCCGGAGCTGGACCTCGACGCTCTTCCCGGAGGCGAGCTTCAGGGGAAACGAAAGCGGTTTTCCCGCCCGGAAGAAGGACGTTTTATCCCTGGTTGAATCAACCGACAATTCCAATTCACCCGTGTTCCTGATGATCACTTTGGCCTGGAGGTCCTCCCCTTCCAGAAGCAACCCCAGGTCGAGGTTATAGGGCTCGACTTCTATCTTCGGCTGAGGAGGAACCTCGATCTCGGCGCTGATTGAAAGCTCGAGGTTCGACCGGTTCGGGTCATCGCTGTCCACATAAATCTCTTTGACGATCTTGTCGGAATAGCCGCCGCTGTTGAAGGTGATTTTGATGCGGCCCTCTTTGCCGGGCTCGACCTTCTTATCTGAAACTAGAGCCGCCGTGCAGCCGCAGGACGTCCTGACCCGGAGGATCGACAGGGGAGATTCTCCCACATTCTTGAAAACAAACTCGTGGGTCAAGATTTCGCCCTGCTTCACCTTGCCAAAATCCCATTTCTCCTCTTTGAACTGGATCAGGGGTTGCTTGGCCGCCAGGACGAGGCCGCTCGAGCACAGAACCCCGGCCAAGACGAGGAATGAAACCAGGCTTTTTTTGTTTATCCAGATGGCCATCATTTCCTCCGTTGTTTTTTATCTTGGCACTTTTTGAGTCGAATTTCAAGCCCGGAGCGGGTTCAAGATCATCTTCTAGGTCTTTTCCAGGAGCACTATCTTCTGGGCATGAATTCCCCAGAGCAGGGGAAATTTCTTGAGAACCCTGAAGCCTGCCCTTTCGAGCTCTTGCTTGAATTCGGCTTTCGTGACCATTCTAATCCGGGTCTTGCTCCTTTTGAGCCCCCTCCGGATTTTTCTCTGGAGGCGGTGAAGCCGGTTGAGCTCGTAATAAGATAGGATAGCCCATCTTGATGAGACCCTCGCGAACTCCCGCAGGATATCCTCCCGCTCTTGTGATTCATGGACGTGATGGAAAAACCGAATGGACAAGACGGCCGCGAACGATGCGGTCTTGAAAGGAAGGCCTTTTTTAAGATCGGCAACAACCCCGACAGACCGAGGATGATGCCCGTCCCGGACCCTGGCCCGGTCCACCATGTGAAAAGACAAATCGCTGCTTACGAGACGAAGGCCCAGATCCTGGACGAGGGCGGAGAACCGGCCATAGCCGCAGGGTGCGTCCAAAACGAGGTCAGACCCCTCGCCGGCTCCGTTCCCCCGAGCTGTTTCCAGAAACCTCCTGACGATTCGCTGTTCCCGGGCATCCACAAGTCTCTGGTCAAGGCCGCGATAACGTCGTCTCTCATAATCCTCGACCTCGTGCTTTTGAAATGGCCGGTTACCCAAAGAAGACATATTTAGGGCTCCTCTCGATCCGGATGCACTCCGCAGGCCGGCTCATCTCCTCCCCGTCCCGGCTCACCACTTTTTTCACCGGGCGAGAGAATGAATAGTCCAATGGCCGGCCCGGGGTCCAGCAGAGCGCCCAGGATTCGTTCTCCCGGGAGAAAAAAAAGATTCTCCCCTCCCCGGCCCTGGAGCTGCCGACAAAAAGCGATCGGTCGAGCAGGCGGACCATCGTTTGAAACGCGCGGTAGCTCGGCCTCCTCCTCCAGCCCGGTTCCCGGCTATCGACCAGCCCATATCCGGGAGCGACAAGCTGCCACCAGTAAACGCGTTCGATTAGCCCGCTGGCCAGGGTGAGGACAAAATAACGAACCAGGTAATCGGCCTGCTCCTCTTCGGTCACGTTGGGCTTGCCGGAAGCGGGCGAGTATTTTCCCGTGCCCTGGATCGGCCAGTTGACTTCGGTGATCCAGACATCGCGCGACTTCCGAGCGCTGGCATCGACGACGGCCTTCAAAAGGGCGATCTTCCGTGACGTGTCCCAGCCGAACTGACTATTTTCGGGGGCCCCCATCCTGTCCACGTACAGAAGCGAGGTCACTTTATCAAACGGAAGGTCGCGAAGAAGGGGTGGATAAAGATGAAATTCAAAATCGATCACGGCCGGCCCGGCGAGCTTCACGCCGTACTTTTGGGCCAGCTCGACCGCCGGGAGCGCGAGTCGAAGATATTCGGTGTGATCCCAAACCCCCCATTTGGTTCTGTTCCAGGCGTGGCCGATCTCAAAGTAGGAACTCAGGGTTCGGAAGCGATCAAAGGCTCCCTCCAGAAAAATACGCCAGGAAGGGGGATTGACGACATCGTCCCTCCGCTGGAGAAGGGACAGGGTCACCTCGAAGCCCTCTTTCCGGAGCTGCTCCAGGAAGCGCTCATAAGTGGAGAAATTCTGTATGTCCCAGGACGGCAGGCGGACGAGGGTCTGGCGGGAGCCTGTATCTTTCAGATTCTGAATGATTTCCTCGGACCGGCCGGCGGCCGGGGTGACGGCCACCCCGAACGGCGTGGCCAGGTTCACCGGCGTTTTATAAATGTTCCTCCAGTACCTATGGTAGCCCGACAAAATGGGGACCGCCCGCTTAAGGTTCGCGCCGGCCAAGGAGAAGTAGCTCCCGGCGTGCATCAGGTGATGCTTGAGACGCTCCCGCCGCGGGGCCACATTGTGCGGCTGGTCGGCAAACTCGTTCCACTCGAATTTGAAGGTCATCTCACTGGATCTTCAATTTTCTCGCCAGCTTTCTCAGCCCGAGCTTTTTCTTGAAAGAGATGGACCAGGCAAAGCCTGCTTTGTTGATCCTATACCAAAGGAAGAGAACCCGGCCAGGGCTCTTGCCATTAAGATAGCTTTTAAGGAAAAAGTCCTGGAGAAGGGGTGGGATGCCCAATCTGACCAGGTTTCTTACCGCCTTCCCGAGACCGATTCTTCTCTTGATTCGGATGCGATTTGTATCCAGAAGCCAAAATTTCCAAATTCCCCCGTTTTCCTTTCTCGCCAGAATGTTGCCGTCTGAGAGGTCGCGGTGAAGAATTCCCTTCCGATGACAGGAAGACAGGAAGCCGGCCAACGCTGCGAGAAGCCCCCGGAGCTCGTCCTCGGGGAGTTTCCGGAAGAGGCCACGGATCTCGCTCGCATCGGAGACTTCTTCGGACAGAAAACAATTCTCGGCGACGAAGCCCTTCTTCCGGCGCTCCAGATAGGCCACGGGAAGAGGGGTGGGGATGCCGCGCTCGACAAGACCGACGGCACCAAGCCAAGCCCGCCTCGCCTTGGAGGGAATGAAGAGGCTCTTCAATTTGTCAACGCCCACCTGGCGATACTCTTTGACAAAGATATTCCTCCGGCCTCCATTCGTGGTGGGGAGGGGCACGACCCCAACCCTGTTCCGGCTCTGGAGCACGACCTTCGCCGCCGGAGACTCCAGGAGGCGGCAATCAGAGATCGCCTCCCGAAATAGAGGATGGTTGTAATGACTATCGATCCTTCCCCGGAAAGGGTGAAGGTCTAACGGTTCTCCGGAGACTTCTTTAGTCAAACTGCTCCTCTCGACTCAAAGGAGATTGTTCTCCAGGATCGTTTTCAGGATCAGGCCGATCGGCCTGGTCGAATATTTGGCCCTGACAAGATCGTAGCCGCGGGCTGCGATTCCGCGCCTTAAAGACTCGTCCTTCCGGAGCTCCAGGATCGCCTTCGCCAGGCACTCCGGATCGGGTGATGAACAAAGATAGATGTTCTCCCGGTGGCGAAAGAATTCCCTCGCCGCGGGAGTCTGGAGGGTGACGACAGGCTTTTTCATTCCCATAGCCTGGAAAACCTTGTGGGGAACAACCCGGCGTGCTTTTTCCGTGCGTCCGAAAATGCCGAGGCAGATATCGGACGAGTCGATCTCCCGCACGAGATCAGGCTGGGGCAGCCAGCCTTTGAATTCAATATTCTGGAGGCCGAGCTCAGAGGCCAAGGATCTGGCCCGAGGAAAGGTCTGCCCCGAGCCGATGAGCCTGAACCTCAGAGACGGATCTTGCCGGAGGACGAGAGCGGCCGCCTGAACGACGGTTTCTACCCCATGCAGTGGAAGAAAGGAGCCAAAAAAAAGAACAGTCGCGGGGAAGTTCGTTCCCTCCTGTGCCGGATCAGATGAGGGTGCATAGATGGTATCATCATATCCTACGGGGAGGACGGCGACTTTCCTTTCCGGCAGGCCGTAGCTCCGGCAATAATATTCTTTATGGGCCTGGGTATCGGCGAGGACAAGATGGGAAAGCCGGAAAGCCCAGCTGTCGATCTTGTAGTTCCACCAAGCCGCCAGCGACCCCTCGGTTTTCTCTGCCAATCGAGGATCTTCGTCTCAAAGCGAGTAGCCAGGGGATCAAAGACAACGTTGTTCCGGAATCCCCAGGAAAGAACCCTGGCCAGGGGGACATCCTTCTGGCAGAATTCGGGGACAAAGACGACGTCCCGGCGGTGCTTTAAGCCCTGCGCCGCCAGAGAGGGGATACCGGATCCAGGACTTGTATCCCGGTTTGACCCGGCACTCCGACGATTCGATTCCGTTGGCGGCCAGGCCTTTCCTGATGACTTCATGGCGGGGATAAGAGGCCTCATAGGCGCCGAAAAAACAGATTTTCATCTTCGCGGGTTAAAAATAACATCTGGTCCCCGACCTGTCAATGAAAACGTCTTTCCAGTCTGTCTCGTCATCTCGTCTGTCTCGTTCGAAATATGAAAAGAAAAAACAAATCAAGAAATTGATCTCCCCTATCCTTGACGATATAGACGGGCAACGAGAGAGACGAGATAGACGGCGTTTCGCTGGTTGACGGGTCAACGGCTTCTGGTATACCATTGCCAGCCAGGAGAGGAAAATGGCCCTTGACCCTCGACTTCTCGAAATCCTCGCCTGCCCGCTCTGCAAAACGGACGTGAGATTGACGGCCGACGGCAAAGGCCTCAAGTGTGTCCGGTGCCACCGCGTCTACCCCATCCAAGATGATATCCCGGTCATGATCATCGAAGAGGCGACTATTGAGCCGGAAAAGACAACTTGAGGTCCCTCCCTCCGAGATCCACAAGATACTGCTGATCAGGCTAAGACGTATCGGCGACATCATCATGACGACCCCGGCCGTGACCGCCTTAAAGAAGGCCGTGCCTGAATCTCAGATCACCTATGTCGTCGAAGAGCCTTACCGTTGCCTTGTCGAGGGACACCCCAGCGTCGACCGCGTGATCGCCCTGGGCAAAAAATCAAAACTTCCCGAATTCTTGAGACTCCTCAGGACGCTCCGGAAAGAGCCCTACGACGTGGTTCTCGATTTTCACGGCGGGCCGAGAGCCTGGTGGATAGCCCTGGCCGCAAAGGCGAATTTCAAGGTCGGTTACGAGATCAAGTACAGGGGCTTCGTTTACGATGTCGCCATCCCCCGCGGCGTCAAGAACGACTTCGTTCACAGCGTCGAGAACCATCTCAACCTGGTCAGAGCTCTGGGGGTCAGGGTGGACCCTCCTCCACTGTCCCTCCCTCCTGCCCAAGAGGCCGAAATCCGGAAGGTCGATCGCCTCTTTGCCGAGAACGGGCTCGAAGGGAGCAAGCTGATCATCCTTCACATCAGCGCCGGAAACCAATTCAGGGACTGGGGCGTGGACAATTGGGCCGGGCTGGTCGACCGGCTCGCCCAGGAGCCGAGTGTCAGAGTCGTCCTCGTCGGAGCGGAGCCTGACCACGCGGCCGAACAGGAGATTCTGTCGCTCTCGTCCTCTCACCCTGTTTCCTTCGTGGGAACGCTCAACCTCCTCGAGCTCAAGGAAATGATGGCCCGGTCCTCTCTGTTTGTTGGACCGGACAGCGGCCCGATGCATATCGCCGCCGCAACAGGAACTCCGATCGTCGCCCTCTTCGGTCCGACCCTGCCGGTTCACTTTTCGCCCTGGCAGGCAAAGGCCTACGTCGTCGCCAAAGAGTTGAACTGCCGGCCCTGCCGACAGAAGAAATGCCTGACCGGCGACTTCCGATGCCTGCGCTCCATCACTCCCGAAGAGGTCCTCATCGCCTGCCGGCGGTTTATTTAAAATGAAGAACGTCGACCTGCTCAAGGGAAGAAATCCTTGGGAGTATTTGCTGGGGCTCACGTTGCCCCTGGGCCTTCTTTTTTCCCTTGTTTCGATCAGCCTGGAACAGATCTTCATCGCTTTGTCTGTCGTTCTCTGGGCGATAAAGCTCTGGCGCAACAAGGAGAGATTCGCGGCCCCGTCGTTCTTCATCCCCTTGCTTGTCTATGCCTTCCTTTCCATCCTTTCCAGTATTTTCTCGGTTAACTCTGGAGTCAGCCTCAAAGACTCGCGGGAGCTTCTCCTGTTTTTGATCATCCCGTTGATCTATACTTCCTTCAGCAAGATCAAGGATCTCGATCGGACGACCTGGGCTCTTCTTGGCTCGGGCTATTTGGCGGCCGGCTATTCCCTTTTTTATCATTTTTTTAAGGCCGGTCCGGGAGAACGGGTCAAAGGATTCATGGGGCACTACATGACCCAGGCCGGCGTTCTTCTCCTCTTTTGCTCGTTGGCCCTGAGCATGTTCATTCTTGAGCGGAGAAAAATCCGCTGGCTCTGGGGGGTCTCTCTTCTGCTGGCTCTTTTTTCCCTTGCTCTGACCCTGACCCGAAGCGCCTGGATCGGGTTTTTCGTGGTGGTCTGCTTTATGCTTCTCCTCTACAAACCCATCACCCTGCTCCTCGTCCCCGTCCTGGCCGGCCTCGTTTTTCTGGCCAGCCCCCAGCCGATGAAAAAAAGGGCCTTGAGCGTCTTCAACATGGACTATTTTTCCAACCGGCAGCGGCTCGAATATCTCCGGGTAGGAATAAAGATCATCAAGGAATATCCTCTCCTGGGCACCGGCCCGGACACGGTGGACATGGTCTTCCAAAATCCCAAGTACGGACTCTCCGATGAGGCCAAACGGAACGTCCATCTCCATGACAACCTTGTCCAGATCGCAGCCGAGCGGGGGATCCTGACGCTCATCGCCTGGCTGGTTTTTATCGTCTGGGCCTTCCTGACACTCCTGAAGCTTCTGAGGAATAAGAGCCCCGGCCTTTTCCCCATCACGGCCGGAGCACTCGCCGCCATTCTGGCGTTGATGACCGCGGGCTTCTTTGAATACAATTTCGGAGATTCGGAAGTCAGCACTCTTTTTCTTTATCTGATTACGATGCCCTTTGCCTATTGCCGGCTTCAGAACAAAGATGAGCGCAGCTAGATCGAAAAAGAAAGTCATCCTTATCATTCCGCTGGCCATTTTTCTCATCTATTTCATCTGGCTCGGCTTCCTTCTATTGACCTTCAGAACCTATCCGGGGCCATCACAGGAGTCCCCCCTGGAGGCCGAAGGCGTCTACCACATTCACTCCAAGCTCTCTGACGGATGGGGAACGGTCGACAAAATCGTCCGCGCCGGGTCTCGCAACCGTCTGGATTTCCTCATCCTGACCGACCACGGAAACCCAAATCTCCAGTCGCTGGCTTCTCAAGGCTGGAAGGAGGGAGTGCTCATCCTGGCCGGCTCAGAGCTCTCGGTGAGCCGGGGACACATGGTCGCCCTGGACTTTCGCCTCCCCTCACAGCCGTTCTCCCAGAACACCGAGAATGCCGTCCATGAAATTACGGCCCTGGGCGGGTTCACGATCATCGCCCACCCTTATTCGAAGGTCAGGTGGTCCTGGGGTGAATATGTGGGATATTCCGGACTCGAGATCATCAACGGAGATTCGATGCTCCGCTCTAATCTGTCCCACGCCTTCCCTTACTTTCCGGCCCTGCTGCTCAGACCCGAATTCGTACTTCTCAAGATGCTCTCCAACCCCGCTCCGTTTCTGGCCAGGTGGGATGAGCGGAACTCTCTCTTACGCCTCTACGGTTATTTCAGCACCGATGCCCATCTCTTTTACCGTCCGGTATTCTCCCTCCTCCATCTCCATCTGCGTCTTCAGAAACCACTCTCTCGGGATTTCGAGACGGCCAAAAACCAGGTCTTTTCTGCCCTGCGGAGCGGGAGGTTTTATAACGCCATCGATGCCGCGGCTCGGGCCAAGGGCTTTGGTTTCGCAGCCAAAAAGGGGAACCGGACTTACCCGATGGGAGAAACCGTCCGGCTCGACTCTCCGGTCAGGCTCGAAGTCCAGGCTCCCTATTCTTTCAAGCTGGAGATCGATCTAATCTGCAACGGGAAAAAAATCACGAGCTCCCGGGCCAAAACGCTTTCCTATGAGACGACGATGCCCGGAATCTATCGGGTGGAGGTTTTTCTCAGGGAGAGATCGCCTCTGGACAAAGGCGTCCCCTGGATCGTCTCCAACCCGATCTTTTTGAAAGAGGAAACAAGATGATGATCATCAACATCGAACGAGCCCGGAAATTGGTGTCCGAGTTCAAGGACAAAACAATCCTCGTCCTCGGCGACCTGATGCTGGACAAATATATCTGGGGGCATGTCTCCCGGATCTCCCCCGAGGCCCCCGTGCCGGTTGTCGAAGTCCACAAAGACACCTCCTGCCTGGGCGGCGCCGGAAACGTCTGCCAGAACCTCCTGAGTCTGGGGGCCAGGCCCCTCCTGGTCGGGGTCGTCGGAGACGACGAGTACGGTCTCTGGATCAAGGACAATCTCCGGGACAACCGCGGCATACTGGTGGACAAGGCCCGGCCGACAACGGTCAAGACCAGGATTATTGCCCACCATCAGCAGGTCGTCCGAGTCGATCAGGAACGGAAGAGCCCGGTTTCGGCCGAGGTCGAGGAGCAGATCTTCACTTTCTTGAGCCGCGAAAAATACCAAGGGCTTCTTCTCTCCGATTATAACAAAGGCGTTCTGACCGGGACCCTGATGAACCGGGTCCTTCCCCTGGCCAAGAAGAAGGGACTCCCGGTTTTCGTGGATCCAAAGGTCGAGAACTTCCCTCTCTTCTCCCCGGTGACCCTGATCACTCCTAACCATTTCGAAGCCGAAAAGATCGTCCAGCATGAGTGCCGCACGGATCCCGAGGTCGAAAAGGCCGGCTATGAAATCATGTCCAAGGCCGCCTGCCGTTACCTCATCCTCAAACGGGGAGAGCAGGGCATGACCGTCTTCGAGGAGGGTCGCACGCCTCTCCATATCCCGACGATCGCCCAGGAAGTCTTTGATGTCACCGGAGCCGGAGACACGGTGATTGCCGCCGCCTCTCTGGCGCTCCTGTCCGGCGCCTCCATCTACGAGGCCGCGGTTATCGCCAACATCGCGGCCGGGATCGTGGTCGGGAAGATCGGCACCGCGACAGCGACGCCCTCTGAGCTGCTGGACGCTCTCCAGCGCGAAACGGAAAAATAAAATCGTCGTCTCGTCTAAACTAGTGAGCTCGTCGATCTCGTTTCCCCTAAAGAGAGCACGATCGCTTTCCCTTCTTATTCTTTGCTGGCTTGCTTCTTATATTTCTATTGAGTTCCTCAGGGCAGCGCCGGAGGCTACCCTTGGGACCCCGTAGCGGAGGGGGGGCCGTCGGCTTGGTCGACGGGGGAACCGACGGGACTGGTTCCCCCGGGGTGCGGGGGCCAGAGGGTAGCCTCCGGCGCCGCCCCGGACTCTTTTTAATGACACTTCCGCTGGATAAAGAAAGCGGCTATAATAGAGACTCCATGTGCGGTGTGGTCGGAATTTTCGCCAACGACGACGTCTTCAAAGATGTCTATCAGGGGCTGCTGGCCATTCAGCACCGCGGCCAGGATGCGGCCGGGATCATCACCTACGACGGCCGTTTTCACACCAAAAAAGGAAACGGCTTGGTCCGTGACATTTTCACGGCCGAACACGCTCAGCGCCTCAAGGGCACAATCGGCATCGGGCACACCCGCTATCCGACGATCGGCGGAGGAGGGGGGGAGGACGCCCAGCCTTTCCAGGTCAATTCCCCCTTCGGCATCATCATGGCTCATAACGGGAACGTCATCAACTACGGCCAGCTCAAGAAGACACTCTTTGATGAATATCACCGCCTGCTCAACTCGGATAATGACGTCGAGGCCATCCTGAATGTCTTCGCCCAGGAATTGGCGGAGCAAAAAACGAGAAAGCTGGAGCCCGGCCACGTATATAAGGCGGCGGAGGGAGTGTTCAGAAAGGTCCAGGGCAGCTACTCGGTCGTCGCTTACATCGCCGAGCAGGGACTGGTCGCTTTCCGCGACCCTTACGGGATAAAGCCCCTCGTCTACGGAAAGCGGCTGGACGGGCTGATCCCGTCCTATGCCGTGGCCTCCGAAAGCGTCAGCTTGAACATCATGAATTTCTCGGATATCAAGAATGTCCAAGCGGGGCAGGTTATTTTCATCGACCAGAGCCGGACTTTGCATTCAAAAAAGATAGCCCACCGCCAGCACTCGCCGTGCCTCTTCGAGTGGGTCTATTTTGCCCGCCCCGATTCCTTCATCGACAATGTCAATGTCTATCAGTGCCGGGTCAATCTGGGACGTTTCTTGGCCGCGGAGATCAAGAAACAGCGACTCAAGATCGACATCGTTGTCCCCGTGCCTGATTCGGCCAGGGACGCCGCCATCGAGATCGCCAGGGAGCTCAACCTGAAGTACCGGGAAGCTCTGGTCAAAAATCGTTATATCGGCCGGACTTTTATCATGCCGGCCGACGACAAGCGGAAAACCTCGGTCCTGCAAAAGCTCAACCCGATCGCTTCGGAGTTCAAGGACAGAAATGTCCTTCTCGTCGACGACAGCATCGTTCGGGGAAATACCTCGCGGGCGATCGTTGAGATGGTCCGGGACTGTGGGGCCAAGAAAGTTTATTTTGCCGCCTATTCTCCGCCGCTCCGCTTTCCCTGCGTTTACGGGATCGATATGCAAACCCGGACCGAGTTCGTGGCCCGGGACAGGACCCCCGATCAAATCGCCAAGCAGATCGGGGCCGACAAAGTGATTTACCAGTCTCTCGATTCCCTCAAAAAAGCCGTCCACTTGGGAAACAAGAAATTGACCCAGTTCTGCTCGGCGTGCTTTGACGGAAGCTACCCGACCTGCGATGTCACCCCGGAAGTTCTGCAGGCGATCGAGGAAGAACGCAGGGAGAATCAGGAAAGGCAACTGGAGCTCAACCTCTCCAATCAGTGAGAGGTGAGAACGATTCGCCAGTACTCCAACAAATCGGCCAAGGTCTTTTCTAATGGTATTTCCGGTTTCCAGCCGACATCTTTTTTGATCTTCCGGTTACTGCCGAGCAGCCGGGGAAGGTCGATCTTCCGCAGTTTTTTTGGCTCGACCTCGATCTTGATCTTGCGGGAGGACATGGACAAGAGGCAGTCGAGGATTTCCTGGAGCGGATAGGCTCTCCCCGAGCAGACATTATAAACCTCGCCCGCTCTCCCGCGCTCCATCAGGAGGAGGTAGGCCCGGACAACGTCCCGGACATCGGTGAAATCTCTTGCCACCGTGAGGTTGCCAACTTTGATGATGGGGGCCGCCCTGCCTTTTTCGATCCGGGCGATCTGCCTTGCCCAATCGGAGCAGACGAATTCTTCACTCTGGCCGGGACCTGTATGGGGGAAAGGCCGGGCGATGACCAGGCTGAGTTTTTCGACTTGGTGATAGAAACCGGCGAGGAGTTCTCCGGCCAGCTTGGTGAAGGCGTACGGGCTGACCAGATGAAAGGGATGGTCTTCCCTGAGCGCCCTGCCGGAGGCCTCGACGATCCCATAGACCTCTGAGGAGCTGATGAGAAGCGTCCTGGCCTCGGGGGCGTGCCGCCGAAGGGCCTCCAATAAATGCGCGGTCCCCATCAGGTTGGTCTCCAGCGTTTCCTCCCGAAACTGCCAAGAATTGCGAACTCCGGAAACCGCGGCCAGGTGAAATAGCCAATCGGGACGGACCTTTCGGACAAGCTTCAGGACGTCCTTCTCGGAGCGAAGGTCCAAATAGGAGATGTCTCGTTCAGACCGGGAAGGTCTGCCCGGGTAAGACGTCCCATAAAAGACATGGTTTTGAGACCTGAGCAGGGGACTCAGATAGCCGCCCACAAACCCCGTCGCGCCGGTGACCAAAACCCTCAAACTCAGACTCTCTCCCGCCAGTAGTTCAGCAGGTCGACCAAGGTTTGCTTGAAGGAAATCTTGGGCTTCCATCCGGTCGTGTCTCTGAATTTCGAGCAATCCGAGAGGAGCACGGGAACGTCGGAAGGCCTTAATCTCTGGGGGTCCACCTCGATCTTGACCTTGACCCTGGACAAGGCCAGGAGATGGTCGAGCATCTCTTGAATAGAATAGGATTTCTCCGAACCGATGTTATAAACGTCGCCCGGCTCTCCTTTTTCCAGGCACAGCCAGTAGGCGCGGACGATATCGCGGGCGTCCGAGAAATCTCTTTTCGCCTCGAGGTTCCCGACGTGGATCACGGGCTTCCTCTTTTTCTTTTCGATCTCGGCAATTTGCTTGGCAAAGCTGGAGGTGACAAAGATCTCTCCCCGGCGGGGCCCGGTGTGATTGAAGCCACGGGTTCTGACAATCCTCATCCCGTAACTCTTAAAATATTGATAGCCGAGCAGGTCCTGGGCCACCTTGCTCACGGCGTAGGGGCTCAGCGGCCGGAGCGGGTTGGTCTCCTTCATCGGGATCTCATTTGAATAGACGAGGCCGTATTCCTCGCTCGAGCCGGCCACTTGGATCCGGGGGGAGAGCTTGAGCGCGAGAACGGACTCAAAAAGATTGATCTGGCCGATGGCGTTGATGCTGAATGTCTCGACCGGGCACTTCCAGGATGCGGGGACGAAACTTTGGGCTGCCAGGTGAAAGATGCGATCGGGCTTGCACGAAGCCAGGCAGTGTTTGATGGAGACAATATCGTTCAGGTCACCTTCCAACAGCTTGATCTTGTCTTGGAGGTGGACGATGTTCTCCATCCGGCTCCGCCAGCGGACAAGACCGTAGACCTCAACGTTCGGATAATCAGCCAGGATGTGGTCGGCCAGATGGCTCCCGGCGAAACCGCTGATTCCGGTGATTAGGACTCTCATCTTCGCTCCTCTCGATCTCTTGCCTTCATTTGCGCTCGGAATAATATTCGTCATAGAAGGCACGAAATTCTCGACTTTTCTCCTTGATCTTCTTCCACCAGGCTGGATTGTCTCTGTACCAGTGGATCGTCGCGATCAGGGCCTGATCAAATTGCGCTTCTGGAGCCCACCCAAGCCGCTGGATCTTGCGGCAGTCCAGGGCGTAGCGGAAATCGTGTCCCAGGCGGTCCGGGACAAGCTTGATCAGGCTGCGGGGTTTGCCCAGCGTGTCCACGATCTTTTCCGCGATTCGGATATTGGGGACCTCGTTGTGAGCCCCAACGTTATAGACTTCTCCGAACTTCCCCTGCCTGGCGATCAGGTCCACGGCCCGGCAGGTGTCGCCGACATAGAGCCAGTCGCGTATGTTTGCGCCTCTCCCGTAGAGGGGAAGAGATTGATCTTCCAGGGCGTGCGTTACGAACAGGGGGATGAATTTTTCCGGATACTGGTTCGGTCCAAAGTTGTTGCTCGGCCGGAGAATGATGATGGGCAATCCATAGGTTACGGCATAAGCATAGGCCAGACGATCCGCCCCCGCCTTGCTCGCGGCATAAGGGGAAGAAGGGTTCAGGGAATCCTCCTCTTTAAAATAGCCTTCGGCTGAGCTGCCGTAGACCTCGTCGGTCGAGAGGTGGACAAAGAATTCGACCCCCGGGCTGTTCTTGAGGGCTTCGAGCAAAACGAAAGTTCCGAAGACATCGGTCAGGACGAACTCCCCGGCATCGAGGATGGATCGGTCGACGTGTGTCTCCGCGGCAAAATGAACGACCCCCTGGACCCGCTTAAAAACGGACAGGACGGCCTCCCGGTCGCGAATATCGCCCCGCCTAAACTCATAGCGCGAGTCGTTTTCTACATCTTTGAGATTATCGAGATTGCCGGCGTAGGTCAGTTTGTCGAGGTTGATAATCCTGGTCTGGGGATAGTTGGACAGGAGGTAATGGATGAAATGGCTGCCGATGAATCCTGCTCCGCCCGTGACAAGGATGGTCCTTCCCTCGAGGCCGCGCAGGTCAGCCATCCTGTCTCCTCCAATCGTAGGGGATGTCCTCGCCGTAGGGGTCCAATCGCTGTTCATCGGGATGTTCGTGTCTGTAAACCTCGGTCGGGATGTTGACGACGATCGCCTCTTCCAGGCTCACGCACATCCAGCCGTGATAGACCCCGGCCGGGATTTGGACCAGGATCGGGTTGTGGACTCCGAGGTAAAACCTGTTGATCTCTTTGGAGGTCGGCGACTTATCCCGGCCGTCATAGATGACCAACTTGATCATCCCGGAGAGACAGGCCACGTTGTCGGTCTGTTTTTCATGTTTGTGCCAGGCCTTCACGACCCCGGGGTAGGTGGTGGTCACATAGACCTGCCCGAACTGCTGGAAGAGCTCGTCATCCCGGCGCAGGATCTCCATGAGCCGTCCGCGCTCATCGGGTATCACCTTCAGTTTCTTGACCTTTACGCCATCGATCATGATGTTCTCCTCGAAATGATCGTCCCGAAGATATGACCGCTGCAGGCCTCGCGAGTCGCGGCCCTATTTTATCCCAATCTCGCTCTTGTCTCCAACCATGAAGCGATAGACCGAAGGTTTGGCCGCGCCCTTAAAAATCCTCACTCCCCGGCCGATCAGGCTCTCGTCGATCCGGCTGCCCACGTCCCTGATCTCGCTTCCCTCGAGGATGATGCTGTGCTCCACTTCGGTCTGGATGATCTTGCAGCCTCTCTGGATCGAGGTGAACGGCCCGATATAGGAATCAACGATCTCGGTTTTTTCGCCGATGATTGCGGGTCCTCGGATGGTGCTGTTGCGGACGAGGACATCCTTCTCGATGATGACATTGCCGTTGATCTTCGAAGCCGAGTCCACCGAGCCCTCGATCCGGGTGGCGATGTTCTCCAGAATCAGGCGATTGGCTTCCAGAATGTCCTCGATCTTTCCCGTGTCCTTCCACCAGCCCGAGACCAGGTGCGGGATGACCCTGTATCCCTGATCCACCAGGTATTGGATGGCATCCGTGATTTCCAGCTCCTTGCGCCAGGAGGGTTTGATCGCTCTCGCGGCCTCGAAGATGTGAAAATCGAACATGTAGACACCGACAAGGGCCAGGTTGGATTTGGGGTTCTTGGGCTTCTCGACGAGCTTGACCACTTTCCCTCCCCGGAGCTCGGCTACGCCGAACATCTGGGGGTTGGGCACCTCGGTCAGGAGGATGAGAGAATTGGGCTTCTTTTGCTTGAACTCCGCGACCAGCGACTTGATGCCGCTCTTGAGAATGTTGTCGCCCAGGTACATGACGAAGCTGTCGCGGCCCAGAAACCTTTCCGACACCAGGACGGCATGGGCCAGCCCCAGCGGCTCGTCCTGCTCGATGTAGGTTATTTTGATCCCCCAGCGGCGCCCGTCTCCGCAGGCCTCCTTGATCTCCGCCTTGGTGTCACCCACGATGATGCCGATGTCCTTGATCCCGGCGTCTGCCAGGGCTTCGATGCCGTAAAAAAGCACGGGCTTGTTTGCGACCGGCACCAACTGTTTCGCCTGGGTGAACGTCAGAGGCCGGAGCCTTGTCCCTTTGCCACCGCTGAGGATCAACCCTTTCATCTTAGAACCCTATTCCTCCCAACAAGTCCGTCGATTTCCCGATATTCCCCAGGCCGAGGGAAATTCTGAACTGGACCTCGGGCTGGTTCCGAAAATAAAATATCCTGAAATCGGCTTTGAACTCAAGGCACTGGTAATCGTAAGAAAACGAGAACGCCGAGTAAAGCATCTTTCTTTGCTGAATATTGTAATCAAGCTCGACCTGGCCCTCCAAGGGAATGCCCGGGATTTTCAAACCCGAGTAAAAATTGATTTGGTGGCGATTGAAATAGGTCTGCTTGGATATGTACGGATTGATGCTCTTATACCAATTGACTCGAAGAAAAAACGGGTTAGTGGGTTTCCCGAGGTTCGCGCCCAGGCGGATGCTCGAAAAGGTCTTGATGTAAGTGTTGAAGCCGGCAGAAAAGTCGACGCTATAATCGGCCCCGGGATAAAACCTCAGGTAGCTCGTCACATCAGAAAAACTTGGGATCTTTCCTTCGATCTGGTAGACCCTCAGGGGGCTGTCCTGCGGTGAGAAGTAATAAGTCTGACCGATGCCCAGGGTGAACATCTCCCTGGGCATTTCGTCTTTCTTGATCAGAAAATGGTTGACCAGGGTGTAATTGATCTGGTCATTGCGATAGAAACCATAGGGAGTGATGATCCGGTCTGCCGAGGTCACGGGACTCTGGTAAGTGTAGGTGATAGTGGGCTCGATGATGTGCTTCAGCTTCGGATTATTCTCGGAGTCGCGGTAGATCTTGGTGAACACGGGCCCGACAAGCTCAACATTCAGGTTGTAGTTGGTGGTCAGGAGGGGCTCATCCACGACTCTTGTCGAATAGGGCTTGTAGCTTTGGGCGTAGTAGGTCAGGCTGACCCCGGCTGTCGGGGTTAAGGTCAGCCAGGGGATCTCAGTAAAAGGCAGCGATAGCGACGGACTCAAGGTCAGGCTCTGCGATTTCTTCTGCTTCCCCTGATCGTATTCATAGTTCCAGCCGTATTGCCAGCTGTTGAAAGAAGAATTAAAAGAAAAGTAGAGCGGCGAAAACAGCTTGATTCTGAAGGTGTTGAAGCTGATCTGGGGGAGGTTCGTGGTGATGATCGAATTTCCGAGCTGGGCAAAATAGGTCTCGAATCTCGAGACCCTGGCGCTGAAATTGAAGTAGGACCAGGCGCGGGATAGATAAACCTGGGAGTTGCGGTTGGAAATCACGGCCCGCTGGAAATTGTTATCGAACTGCCTCAGAAAATCAAAAGAGCTGTTGTAATCGATGTGGGCGACGAGGTTGAAGTTCAGGGGAAGGCTCTGGTTGTGGTTCATGCGGATGAGGGAGGCGTTTTTCTGGGCGACCTGGCCCGGCTGGTTCTTGAAATTGAAATAGAAGAGGTTGAGCTGTCCCCCTGCCCCCGGCCCGAGGAGGTAACGGACTTCCGTCCCCGCCCCCAGACCCTGGGCGGAATAATAATCCAGGCTGAAGGTCGCATCGACGTTCCGCTTGGGAGCCCAGTAAAAATGCTGAGAATAGATAAATCCCTTTCTGCCCGAATATCCGATTTGGGGCATCAGAAATCCCGTGGATCGCTCCTGGTTTAAGGGATAGCGGAGATAAGGCCAGTAGAATACGGGGACTTTTTTGATCGAGACGACCGCGTTCCACATCTGGATATAGTCGTTCTTCTTGAAATTGGCTTTGCTGCAGGAAAAATTCCAGCGGGGAACAGGCTGGGTGCAAGAGGTGATGCGCGCCTTCTCCAGGCTATAGACGTCATTGCTTTGCTTTTGCACAGAATTAGCTTCATAGGATATGGTCGGCTGGACCATCCCGTAGACTTTGTCCAGTTTGCCCTGAGAGTTGTCGAGGTTCAAGAAGATCTTTTGGGCCGAGACGGCTTCGCCCGGAGTTTGGACCGAGACGTTGCCCTCGGCGTAGACATCCTTGGTCTTGGTGTTGACCTGAGCCTTATCCGCAAAAACCGTGATGTCTTTATAGTGGACCTCGACATTCCCGGTGGCGAAAACCGTATCTTTGTCTTTGACCGCGTTATTGTAGATGATCTTGAATTCCCCGGGCTCCGGGACCTGCTTCTTGGGGCGATGCTTCTGAGGGAACAGGGGAAGGCCGATGAGCAGGCAGGCAAGAAAGCCCAGGCAGAGAAACGGCTTTATTCTGGACACAAGAGACATTTGTAACACAATGCCCCGAGAGAATCAACTGGCCAAGACTGCCTATCTCGTCCATCTCGTCGTCTCGTCATCACGTCGATCTAGTCGAGACAGTGAGCGCTGAGCAGTGAAAAGTCAAATCAATCGTTCTTAAGCTCCTCACCCCTTAATCCTTAATTTTCAATGATCATTTGACGAGATAGACGGACAACGAGGGACGGGGAGACTTTTTCCCTTGAAATTTGGGCCTGATTAGGTAACATAGAATAGGGAGAGGGATTGAAGGTCTTCGATCACGGTTCCAGCCAGAAATACACAATTCGGCTGGATCTCCAGGGAGGGGGATGGGCCGGCCTCCTGCCGGATCATCCCTGTCCTCAGAAACAAGACAAAGAGAGATGGATGGCGAGGTGCTTCGGATGACCGGGCCAAAGCCTGCCAAGGGCGGCTACAGGAAATGGGCGGCGATGAGCTCCCTCGGGCTGATGCTGCCTTCCTCCATCGTCGTGGGCCTTTTCTTCGGCTACCTTCTGGACAAACTCCTGGGAACCCATCCCTGGATGCTGCTCCTTTTTCTCGTCCTGGGGACGATTTCGGGCTTCTACAGTCTGCTCCGAGGCCTTAATAAATATAAGGATGGCCAAGATGACTCCTGAAGAAAAGATCCTCCATCGTATCCCGCTGGAGATCCTGGTCCTGTCCGCCGTCATCGCCACATTCTCCCTCCTGTTTCTTGCCACCCTGACCTCCCTCTTTATCCTGGCCGGAGGTGCGGTCTCGGCCGCAGGTTTTATCTGGCTGAGAGAGTCGCTCGGTAAAGCTCTTCTCAGAGGAAAAAAGGAAGCCCTCAGGTCGGGAATCGTATTCTACACCCTCCGGCTCGTCTTGATTATTGCCATCTTTTTGATTATAATTTTCCTCTTTCCGAAGAAGATTTTGGCGTTCGTCGCTGGCTTCTCGACGGTTATTCTGGTATTTCTGGCCGAGGGATTCCGCGCTCTCGTCCAGCCAGGGCAATGGAAGAACTAGAACACAGCCTTTTCATCGTCGACCTTTTCAACAAAGTCTTCGGAAAACCTCTAGCCGCCCTGCTATCTCTGGCCGGCATCCAGGTCAAAAACCCCGAGCATCTGGTTCCCGACTATATCGTCATGAGCCTGATCGTGGTGCTTCTCCTCATTCTTTTCTTCGGGGTGCTCTCCAGAAAACTCTCGGTCATTCCCACCAAACGACAGACCTTCCTTGAACTCGTCATCGGAGCCATCGAGGGCCTGCTGGTCGACATCATCGGGGAAGACGGAAGAAGCTATCTTCCCGTGGTCGCGTCGGTCGGCTTATTCATCCTGACCGCTAACCTCCTCGGGCTCGTTCCCGGACTGATGTCCCCGACCAGCAAACTCAATGTCACGATCGGCTGTGCGTTGGTCGTTTTCTTCTATTATCACTGGCAGGGAATGAAAGCCCAGGGGGTCTTGAAGTATCTCAAGCATTTTACCGGCCCCATCCCGCTGCTGGCCCCGCTTCTCCTCCCCATCGAGATCATCAGCCATTTCTCCCGGCCGGTCTCACTCTCGATCCGTCTCTTCGGCAACATTTTTGCTGAAGAATTGCTCATCGTCGTCATCGCCTCGATCATTCCTTTTGTTCTTCCCCTCCCTTTCATGGCCGTGGCCATCTTCACTGGCGCCATCCAGGCCTTCGTCTTCGTCCTGCTGTCCTGCATCTATCTGGCCGGAGCCGTGACTCTGGAGGAAGAACAACACTAAATTGAACGAGAAGAACAAGGAGTAAAGCATGTCGAGAAAAATGAAAGCGTTTGGGTTGTTGCTCTTTTTTATCGTGCTCGCCGGCAGCCCGCTCGTCGCTCAGGAAATCAACCCCGTCAAGGCTTCCCTCTTCAAGTGGTCGATCATCGTCGGAGGCGCCATCATTTGCGTCGCCGCTGCCGCCGGAGCCTTCTGCCAGGCCAAAGCGATCAGCAGCGCCTGCGAAGGAATCTCCAGGAACCCCGGCGCCGCCCCTCAGATCCGCTTCCTTCTGATCTTCGGACTGGTCCTGATCGAAACACTGGTCATCTATACCCTGCTCATTTCGATCATCATTCTGATGGTCAAGTGGAACGCCTACGTCTAAGAGGAGCCGCGCCCTCTTGAGATAAAGACTGATGAAGTCCTCCATCTTCAAGATCCTGGCCGAGACCTTCAAGCGGTTCAACGATGACAAATGCTGGAATTCGGCCATCATCATCTCCTATTTCACGTTTATGTGCGCCATCCCGTTGATCGCCCTGTTCGCCTATATCACGACCAAGATTCTGGGAAGTTCCGAGATCGCCTTCCGCAGCCTCAATCTCTTCACCGAAGAATTCTTCGCTAAGATGGACCCCGGCTTCTTCCAGAAAATCCAGGCCGTTTCCAAGAACATCACCAACCTGGGCTTGTTCGGGCTTCTGGGCTCCCTGATCGCCGCGAGTTTCTTGTTTTCCAACCTGATCTACACTCTCAACTTCATCTTTCGAGCCAACTACCGCAAGTCTTTTTTTTACAACCGGCTGATGGAATACGTCATCATGGTCACGATGGGCATCATCATGCTCTTCAGCCTGGCCAGCACGGCCTTCTGGACGGCCCTGCACAGGACGATCAGGGGAAACGACTTCGTGGACAACTTCATCAATCCCGATGTCCTTCGATTTGTGGACAGCTTCCTGGTCCAGTACCTGATCCCCTACGCCCTGACGTTCCTGGTGCTCTTCAGTCTCTACAAGCTCATCCCCGAGGTCAGAGTCCACACCGCGTCTGCGGCCATCGCGGCCTCCATCAGCGCCGTGCTCTGGGAAATATTCAAAAGGATCTTTGCCTTTTATGTGGCCCATTTCTCGGCCATCGGAATCGTCCTCTCCAAGCTCGTGCAGGGGACGCTCACTTCGATCATTTTTTTCCTCCTCTGGATTTCTTTTTCGCTCGTCATCCTGCTCTGGGGAGCGGAGCTGGCGGCTGTCTTGAACGAACGGAGGCATGCTCATGTCACCCCGGCCTCATGAAATCTGCTTGACCGTCAAGGAACTGGCCCGCCTGCTGGGCTGCCCCTTCGAGGGCGACGGTGAGACGTCAATCCGCGGAGTGGCCAGCCTGGAAAGGGCCCAACAGGGAGATCTCGTTTTTCTCTCTCAGAAGAAATTCCGGGCCCAGCTAGAAGCCACGCAGGCCTCAGCGGCGATCATCCCCCAAGATGAGGACTTTGGAAAGATCCCCGTCCTGAAGTCTGCGCGCCCCCATCTCACGTTCATCAAAGCGGTGGAAATCTTCTACCAGCCTTTCCGTATGCCCGCCGGCATCCATCCCACGGCGGATGTATCGCCGTCGGCAAAGATTGGGGGCGACGTCGCCGTGGGCCCACTCACATATATCGGCGACGATGTGGAAATCGGGCAGGGGACGGTCATTTATCCGCTCGTGGTCATTTATCCCCGGGTCAGAATCGGCGAAAACTGTCTCATCTACTCCCATGTTTCCATCCGCGAGGACACCGTGATCGGGAACAGGGTTATCCTCCACAACGGTTCGGTCGTCGGCTCGGACGGATTTGGCTATGAAAAAATCGAGGCCGGAAGCTACCTCAAAATTCCCCAGGTGGGCCGGGTGGTTATCGAGGACGACGTCGAGGTCGGGGCCAACGCGACGATCGACCGGGCCGCGCTCGACGAGACGGTCGTGCGGAAAGGGACAAAGATCGATAACCTGGTCCAGGTCGCCCACAACGTCGAGATCGGCGAGAATTCGATCCTGGCCGCGCTCACTGGTATAGCCGGAAGCTCAAAAGTCGGGAAGAACGTCATCTTGGGCGGGCAGGTTGGGGTCTCCGACCATGTCCAGATCGGAGACAACGTGATCGCGGCGGCCAAGTCCGGCATCACCAAGAGTATTCCGGCCGGAACTTTTGTCTCGGGCAGCCCCCATCTGGACATCAGGGACTGGAGAAAGATCTGGGTCCTGCTGCCCCAGCTTTATGATTATGTTAAAGAGATAAAGGACCTCAAGAAGCGGGTTGAGGAATTAGAGAAGAAAAGCAAATAACGGTCTATCTCGTCGTCTCGTCGTCTCGTTAGGAATACTGAAGGCGAGATAAATTTTCTTTTTTTTCAGATTTAACGAGACTGACGAGAGAGACGAGACAGACTCTTCTATTCTTTAGAGAGATACTCGTCCACCTCCAGAGCTGCTCTCACCCCTGTTCCCACGGCTGTGGCCATCTGATTGGGGCAGGCATCGGTCACGTCGCCGCCTGCGAATATCCCCGGCTTTGAGGTCTCCATGGCCGAGGTCACCTTGATCTGGCCCAACTCGTTGAGCTCCACCAGGTCTTTAATAAAATGAGACGCCGGGTCCACGCCTATGGAGACAAACAGGCCATCGATTTTTAGGGGAAAAGATCGATTCTCCTTGATATTTCTGACGATAATAGATTCTAAGTGCGTTTCTCCCTTGATTTCCTGGACGACGCAATTCCAAAGGACTTCAATCTTGGGGTTGGCAAAAATTCTCTCCTGGAGGATCTTCTCCGCCCGGAATTGTTCCCGGCGGTGGATGATGTTGAGTTTTCGGCAATATTTTGCTACGACGAGCGCCTCGGTGAGGGCATCGTCCCCGCCTCCCACCACCGCCACGTCCCGGTTTGTAAAGAACGCCCCGTCGCAGGTGGCGCAGTACGAAATCCCGCGGCCGATGAGCCGGTCTTCATTAGGCATACAAAGCTTCCGGTAATTGGAACCCGTGGCAATGATGACCGCCCGGGTCTCATAGTCCCGTTTGCTACCGGAGACGAGCCAATGACTTTCTTTCGGGAAGATTGTCTTCACCTCGTCTGTTTCAACCCGGGCTCCAAATTTCTCCGCTTGCGCTCTGATATTTTTCATCAGGTCTATCGGAGCGATGCCGCCGGGGAATCCGGGGTAATTTTCCACCCAATCCGTGAGCAGGATTTGCCCGCCTGGAATTGCCTTCTCCAAAATCAGAGTATTTAATCTGGCACGGCCGGTATAGATAGCGGCCGATAGGCCAGCGGGACCAGCGCCTATGATGACGACGTCAAAGATATTGTCCATCGGCCCCATTATATTGTTGCCCTATGAAAATGATAAGAACTGGCGGCTGAAATGTCAAACCACTTCTTCTATCTCAAACGCGGTTTCAAGCTTCTAATACAAACGCAATAACTCATGCGACATCTCCGTTCAAGGTGGCGCCGGAGACCACCCTCTGGCCCCCGGACGCCGAGGAACCAGTCCCGTCGGTTCCCCCGTCGGACAAGCCGACGGGCCCCCCTCCGCTACGGGGTCCCAAGGGTGGTCTCCGGCGCAACCTTGACCATGTCAAGTTACTTATCGCGTTTGCATTAGTCGTCAGATTATTGCGAGGGGTGAGGAGTAAGGAGTAAGAAGCCTAAAAAATATAAAAAAGGTAATTTTAAAAGTGAGCGGCTGCTTGCCCGGAATAGGAATAAAACTGAGGTTGTCTTAGGGGATGGCGCGCCACACCGGCAAGGGAGTTTTATGCGCCCTCATCCCCATCCCAACTTGTCGTGAAGCAGGTCGAAGTAGCAGCGCTTGGGCGAGGAGATGAGCTTGAGCTCGAGGGGAGCGCGCTTGACCACGACGACGTCATCCTTCACCAGGCTATTTCCCCTCTGCCCATCAATCGTCAGGTAGACTTCTTCTCCTGGTGTCAGTAGCCGGACTTTGATCTTTGCGTCATTGGAGAGGACCATCGGACGGAAAGAGAGCGCGTGGGGGCAGATGGGAGAGATGAGAACCGCGGGGATGTAAGGCTGGATGATCGGGCCGCCGGCCGACAGGGAATAAGCCGTTGATCCGGTCGGAGTTGAGATGATGAGCCCGTCGGCCTTCAGCGTCGCGATCTCCTCATCGTCGCTCCAGATCGTGAACTGGATCATCCGCGCCAGCGCTCCCTTGTTGATGACGACGTCATTTAGGCAATAGTAAACCTTCTCTTTAACCCTGGCCTCGAGCATCCGCCTCGGGCTGATGATCGCTTCGTTTCCGCTCAGGTAAGAATCCAGGGTCAAATACATCTCTTCGAGTGGGACTTCCGTCAGAAACCCGAGGCTTCCCAGGTTCACCCCCATGACCGGGACATTCTTCACGGCCGCAAGGTGAGCGATGCTCAGCAGGGTCCCATCGCCGCCCAGGACGACCAGGAGGTCGACCTGCCCGGGCACTTCCTCGCGTCGAACCCAAAGGTTGCGGCGTAGTCTCCGCGCGGCCACTTCTTCGAGCACACAGGCAATATTCCGCTTTTTGAAGTAGGCGGTCAGTTCTTTAAGGATCTGCTCTATCTTCGGCGCGTGAGGTTTAATCACCAGACCGACCCGTTTAATGTTGTTCATCCCAGACAGCCTCCTTGATCATCGCTCGGATTTCCTCGTGGCTCAAAGGCTCCTCCTCGAGAGTCCACCAGGCCAGGAACTCCTGGTTTCCTTTCTGGCCGCGCGTGGCGCACTTCAAGAGCCCTCGAAGATTAAACCCCAGAGTGGAAGCGGCATCAACCACCCGGCCGAGTGTCTCTTCGTGAAGAGCCGGGTCCCGAACGATCCCTTTTTCCCGACCCGGCCTTTTCCCACTTCAAACTGCGGCTTGATTAGGGCCAGCATGTTCCCACGGCCGAGGAATTCTTTGACTGCGGGCAAAACCTTGAGGATGGAAATAAAAGACAGGTCCGTGGTCAGGATGTCCGGGGGTTCAGCGAAGTCCGCTCTGTTCAAGTAGCGGGCGTTTTTTTCAATTCGCCTGACCCGCGGGTCCTCTGCCAGATGGCAGTCGAGCTGCTTAACATCCACGTCCACCGCATAGACCATCGTGGCCCCGTGCTGGAGAAGGCAGTCGGTGAACCCTCCGGTTGAAGCCCCGAGGTCGGCGGCGATTTTCCCCTCGACCGGGATCTTCCATTTATTCAGGCCCTCCTCCAGTTTGAGGCCGCCGCGACTGACATAAGGGATTTTGCTCTGGAGGAGAATTTCTTTTTCGGCTTCGAGAAGCTGGCCGGGCTTTTCAACCCGCCTCCCGCCTGAAAACACGAGGCCGGCCATGATGAGCGCCTGGGCCTTTTGACGTGTCGGAGCAAAGCCCCGGTCGACGAGCAATTTATCCGCCCTCTCTTTTTTTGTCTTAATGATTACCATGCCCGGAGATTTCTGCCTTGCTTGCCCATATAAGAAATCAAGAACTCCTTTTTTCTTTCCCGTTTATGATGAAATCCTTGATTTGGCGCTGAAGCCCTTCCTCATCGAGCCCGTAGTGCTTTTTGATCTGAGAAGATTTGCCGACGGGATAGATCTCCAGGGGTAAGCCGATGGCCTTGAATCTCAGGTCGAATCGCCTTTCCCGGTCCAAGAGTTCCCTGACAGCGCTCCCAAACCCTCCGGCGGTGACTCCCTCTTCGACCGTAATGATCGTCCGGCCCGGCGAGGCGAAACGAAGGATCGTCCGCTCATCCAGGGGCTTGGCGAACCGGGCGTTCACCACAGCCAGGCTGATCCCCTCCTGTTCGAGCTTTTCCGCGGCCGCCAGGGACGGGGCGACCATGCTTCCCAGGGCGAGAAGCAGGTCACGGCCTTCTTTGAGTAGCTCACTCTGACCGAGGGGAATGAGTTTGAATTGCTTGTCGAGAGGAGTGCCCAGTCCCTTGCCCTTGGGGAAGCGCACGGCGGCGGGATGGCCGTAGCTCAGCGCCGATATTATCATGTGCTGGAGCTCGTTCTCATCCTTGGGAGCCATGACGATCATGTGCGGGAGATGGCGAAGGTAGACGATGTCATTGAGACCCTGGTGAGTCGGTCCATCATCGGAGACGATGCCGGCCCGGTCAAGGGCAAAGACGACAGGCAGGTCCATCAGGCAAACGTCGTGGTAGAGCTGGTCATAAGCCCGTTGGAGGAAGGTCGAATAGATGGCCACGACCGGTTTAAAGCCGCTGATCGCCAACCCCGCGGCAAAGTTGACCGCGTGCTGCTCGGCAATCCCAACGTCATAAAAACGGTCGGGCAGTTCCCTGGCGAATGAGGCCAGGCCCGTCCCATCCGGCATGGCAGCCGTGATGGCCAGGACTTTGGGATCCTCCTGGGCGGCCCTGAGCATCGTCCGGCCGAAAACTGAAGAATAGGTGGGAGTCAGATCGTGATTGAGAGGCTCGCCCGTGGCTGGATTGAAAGGTGAGGCCCCATGAAATCGCGAAGGGTTTGTCTGAGCCGGCGCGTAACCCCTTCCCTTCTGGGTCACGCAGTGCAGGAGGATGGGACCGCCGTAGCTTTGGGCGTCTTTGAAGACTTCGATGAGCGAACCCAGGCTGTGACCTTGGACGGGCCCGACATAGCGGATACCCAATTCCTCGAAAACGAGTCCGGGAAAAAACGTCTTCTTGATCAGCTCTTCGAACGCCCGGCCGGCCTTGATCAGGGGTTGGCCGACGCCGGGGATGGATTTGAGAATCGATTTAGCCTGGTCTTTGATCCTGAGGTAATGTTGTCCCGAGACCAGGTAGGAGAGATACTTGGAGAACGCGCCGACGTTCGGGGAGATGGACATCTCGTTATAGTTGAGGACAATGATCACCTTTTCCCGGAGATGCCCGATCTGGTTGAGCGCCTCCCAGGCAACGCCTCCGGTCAGGCTTCCGTCACCGACAACCGCGATAACGTCGAAATTTGCGTTTTTCTTGTCACGGGCGACGGCCATTCCCAAGGCGGCGGAAAGCGCTGTCGAAGCGTGGCCGGTGTTGTAGGGGTCATATTCGCTCTCCTCGAGCGAAGGAAACCCGCAGAGGCCCTCATACTGACGGAGTTTGGCGAATTTATCCTTGCGGCCGGTGATGAGTTTGTGGGTGTAGCATTGGTGGCCGACGTCCCAGATGATCTTGTCCCGGGGCGCGTCAAAAACATAATGGAGGGCGAGAGTCAGCTCCACGACCCCCAGGTTTGAGGACAGATGGCCGCCGCTCCTTGAGACTGTCTCCACGATGAGGCTCCGGACCTCCCGGGATAGCTGGGAGAGCTCGCTCAGGGTTAGCTTCTTCAGGTCTTTCGGGCTCTGGATTCGGTCAAGGATTCTGCCCAACCTAGTCTCCCTTGTCCAACCTCAAGAGCCTGAGGGCCAGCTCCCGGAGCTCGTCGGAGCGCAAACTCGCCTTTTCGAGGGCCTGGATGGCGTCCGCCACGAACCCCTGAAGTCTTTTCTGAGCTTCCTCACGTCCGACCACGAGGACATAGTTGGGACGCGGCGGAGAAGCGCTGGCTGTCTGCTGGGCAGCATCCAAGAGGTCATCTCTCACTTGGAAGGCCAGGCCGACGTTTTTTCCATATTCCTCAATGGCCAGAATCTCAGAGGGCGCCGCCTTCCCCAGGATCGCTCCGGACTTGACCGCGGACACGATCAGGGAGCCGGTTTTCTTGAGAATGAGCTCATGGATTTTTTCTTCGGTCAGCTCCTGGGGGGAAAGAGTTATGTCCAGGAGTTGTCCGGCGACCATGCCTCGGGAGCCCGCCGCCCGACTGATCTCCCGGATGACCTCTTGTTTCTCGGAATAAAGCGCAGGAGGCACAGGAGCTCCGGCCAGGACCTCGAAGGCCAGACTGATGAGCCCATCGCCAGCCAGGAGAGCGAGGCCTTCCCCGAACGCTTTATGGCAGGAGGGTTTTCCCCGCCGATAATCATCATTGTCCATGGAGGGCAAATCGTCGTGGATGAGCGAATAATTATGGATGAGCTCGAGGCCGCAAGAGAACGGGAGGAGCATCTCCAGCGAAACCCCAAAACACTCGCCCGAGCAAAGGAGAAGGACCGGCCGGAACCTCTTGCCGCCGGACAGTACCGCGTAACGCATGGCTTCAAAGAGCAGAGAATCATCTTCACGCAGAAGTCTTTTGAGCTCGTGGTCGACGGCCACGCGCTTGGCTTGGATTCTGTCCAGGACGTTCATAGGCTCTTAGAAGGGAAGCTCATCATCGTCTTTATCTTTAGGTTTTTTCGGAGAACCCACCTCCTCTTCGCTCGAGGAAGCCGGTTCCTCTTCCAGGCTGAATTCTTCGGCCCTGACCTCTCCTTTTTCGTTCTTGAGAAGGATCTCGACTTTCTTCTCAGCTTTATCGAGCTCGTGGCGGAGAAAACGGGCCAGCTTCACGCCCTTTTCAAAAAGGGCCAATGATTCGTTCAAGGATAACTCGCCTTTTCCCATCCTCTCGACGATCTTCTCCAGGTCGGACAGCGCTTTTTCAAAGCTGAGGGTCGTCATTTGGTCTCCTTTGAGAACCGGGATTGGATTGGTTTATCCCGGTCGATATTCTTGACCTCGCAGGTGAACTCTCCGGAATAAAAAGACACGGTCACATCCTCATCCCGTTGGAGGTCGTCGATCGCCCGCACAAGGCGCCTTCCGTTGCCCTGCCAACACAGGGTGTAACCTTTTTTGAGGACCGCTAAAGGGCTGAGGGCTTGGAGAGATGCTGAAAGCCTCTGCCATCCGGCCTCGCCATCCTGGAGCTTTGCCTTCAGGATGTTGCGCATCATTTCCGCGAATAGGGCCGCCTGCGATTTCATCTCCGCGATCCTCTGGGCCTTCCGGCGCATAAGATTCCAGGCTTTCAGCTCGAGTTCGTCCACCTCCTGCTCGAGGTTGAGCAGCCTCTCCTTGAAACTCTGAAAAACCTGGTCCTGGCTGAGTCGGAAGACTCGGTGCTTGAATTCCTGGAATGTATATTTCAGATGATGAGCGATCTTCTCTTGCAGGTTTCGGATGCGTTCTTCGAAGGCCTCTTCTTTTTCGATAACCATCTCCGCGGCGGCGGTCGGAGTCGAGGCGCGGATATCGGCCACGAAATCTGCGATGGTAAAATCGACCTCGTGCCCCACGGCCGAGATGACCGGAACAGGAGAGCGAAAAATTGCCCGGGCGACTTTTTCCTCGTTGAACGCCCACAGGTCTTCCATCGACCCTCCGCCGCGCCCGACAACGATCACATCCAAATCCGGCACTTTTCCCAGGTAGTCGATCCCGGCGACGATTTCTTCGGCCGCGCCTTCTCCCTGGACTTTGACCGGATAGATAAGAATGTGGAGGCGGGCGAATCGTCTCTCCAGGGTTTTCAGGATGTCGACGATCGCCGCTCCCCGGGGCGAGGTCACGATCCCTATCTTTTTCGGAAGCAGGGGCAATTTCTTTTTGCGCTGAAGCTCGAAGAGACCCTCCTTCTTCAGCTTCTCCTTGAGTTGTTCGAAGGCCAGCTGGAGAGCGCCTTTGCCTTTGGGCTGGACGAGATCGGCCACGAGCTGGTACTCTCCCCTAGGTTCATAGACATTGATGCGGCCCCGGCAGATGACCTGGAGGCCGTCTTTCATCTCGAAGGGAACCTGCCGGGCATCGGAGCGGAACAGGACGCCGCGCAACTGGCTGGTGGCGTCTTTGAGCGTAAAATAGACGTGACCGGAGGAGTGGCGGTGGAAGTTCGAAATCTCCCCCTCCACCCACAAGAGCGGAAAGGCCGTCTCCAGCTCGAGCTTGACGAGTTGAGTGACCTGGGTGACGGTGTACACCCGGTCGGGGAGGACGACCCCTTCAGTCTTCACTTCTCTCCTCGACTAACGCCTCCCTGCAGATGGAGATCGCTTTTCCCGTCTTGGCATCCAGCTCGATAAAAACGGCGCCCAGGGACAAACCCTCCTTGGCCGGCTCGAAGCGCTGAGCGCGTCCGGTCAAAAAGCGGGCCAGCGCCTGCTCGCGGCGCATCCCGATCACGGAGTTATAACCTCCAACCATGCCGACGTCGCTGATGTAAGCCGTCCCCTGAGGAAGGATCCGTTCATCGGAGGTCTGAACATGGGTATGTGTTCCGACGACGGCCGACACTCGTCCGTCCAGGTACCAGCCCATGGCCTGTTTCTCCGAAGTCGCCTCGGCGTGAAAGTCCACGATGATAATCGGTGTTGTCTTCTGCAGCGTTCCGAGGAGGTCATCGGCTGTCCGGAAGGGGCAGTCGATCGGCTCCATAAAAACCCGGCCCTGAAGGCTCACGACCGCGACCTTGAGCCCGGAACCGAGGTCGTGAACAAAGAAGCCCTTGCCCGGGTTCAGCGGGGGATAATTGGCCGGCCGCAAAAGCCTCGGCTCTTTTTGGAAATAGGCGATGGTCTCCTTCTTATCCCAGATGTGATTTCCGGAAGTGAGGACATCGATCTGGTGCAAAAGCTCCTGGCTGATCTCCTCCGTGATCCCGCTCCCGCCGGCGGCGTTTTCCCCATTGGCGATGATCAGCGAGGGCGAATATCTTTCGACGAGCGAAGGCAGGAAGCGCTCGAGGGCCCTCCGGCCGGGGCGGCCGATGATGTCGCCCAAAAAGAGAACCGATACTCTAGCGGGCATATTCCACAGCCCTCATTTCGCGGATCACGGTCACCTTGATCTGCCCCGGGTAGTCCAGCTCATCCTTGATCTTTTGGGCGATATCTTTGGCGATCAGGGCCGCTTTGTCATCCGAGACTTTCTGGCTTTCGACGATGATCCGGATCTCCCGGCCCGCCTGGAGGGCGAACGACTTGGAGACTCCCTCGAAGGAATTGGCTATCTCCTCCAGCTTCTCCAGCCGCTGGATGTATGTCTCCAGCAACTCCCGCCGAGCTCCCGGACGCGCCGCCGAGAGAGTGTCCGCAGCCTGGACGAGGACGGCTTCGATGGAGGGAAAATCGACGTCCCGATGATGCGAGGCGATGGCCGCGATGACCGCTTCTGACTCGCCGTACTTTTTGGTCAGCTCGACGCTGAGCTCGGTGTGCGTCCCTTCAACATCCTTGTCCACAGCCTTGCCGATATCGTGGAGCAGCCCGGCCCGGAGGGCCACGTTCGTGTTCGCCCCCAATTCCTTGGCCATCAAGGCCGCCAGAAGCGCGACCTCCTTGGAATGTTGGAGGACGTTCTGGCCGTAGCTCGTCCGGTACTTCAGCTTGCCCAGGAGCTTGACCAGCTCGGGATGGACGCCCTGGACGCGCAGGTCAAAGAGGGCCGCCTCTCCCTCCTGCTTGATCTTCTGTTCGAGGTCCTGCTTCACGCTCTCGACGATGTCCTCGATCCTGGCCGGATGGATCCGTCCGTCGATGACCAGCTTTTCAATCGAGAGCCTGGCCATTTCCCGGCGAAGCGGATCGAAGCTCGAAAGGATGACCGCCTCGGGAGTGTCGTCGACGATGATGTCTACGCCGGTCGCCATCTCCAGGGCGCGGATGTTCCTTCCCTCGCGTCCGATAATCCGACCTTTCATGTCGTCTGAGGGCAAGTCGACGACCGATACAGTCGTTTCCACGACGTGTTCGGCGGCCGACCGTTGGATCGCCTGGCTGATGATCTCCCGGGCCAGGGTCTGGCTTTTTTCTTTGGTCTCTTCTTCGATCTTGCGGACGACCTGGACCGCCTCCAGCCGGGCCTCGTCCTCGATCTTCTTGATCAGAATGCTCTTGGCTTCCTCGAGGGTCAGCCCGGCGATCCTCTCGAGCTCCTCCGTTTCCTTCTTGAGGATTTGGTTGAATTTCTCTTCTTGAGCATCCAGCTCTTTCTCCCTCTGCAGGATCCTCCGTTCTTTGCCCGAGAAATCGTGTTCTTTGCGTTCCAGGGCCTGGAACCTCCGCTCCAGACTTTCTTCCTTGTGGACCAGATGCCGCTCGGTCTCGTTGATCTTCCGCCGCCGCTCACGCGTCTGGGACTCGAACTCCTCCTTCTGGCTGAGCTCCCGCTCCTTCGCTTTGATGGCTGCTTCGTGTTTGGCTTTCTCCGCATCCGCCGCGGCTCGGGCCAGGATTTCTTTCGCCTCCTCCTTCGCCTGGAAAACGGCCCGCTGTCCCGCCCGTTTCTTGAGAAGGATATAAGCGAGGAGAGCCGCCAGCAGAATAATAACACCTACAGCTATGATCAGCATGATCTTCAAGTTGAACCACCTCCTTATAGATAATCAAAGGAGACGAGATGATGAAGGCTTAGAACAGGACTATTCGTGACGGCCGGAACCTGAGGCGAAAACCGGAGGAGCATTCCCCGGGCAAAAGCGGAAGACGCCTTTCCCCCGACACGGGGAGGTCTCGGGACAGGGGAGCTCTCCAGACAGATCTATGAACAACGGAATCCAGGTTTCTGTTCTTTCAAGTAAGCTTTTCGATATTGTCATATGTATCTTCATCTTTAAAGAGACGGACTTCCAAGCTTTCTATCTCGGTCTCCATATGGCCAATGGCTTCGTTCAGTTGATCCAGTTTCTTCTGATTCAAAAAAAACTCATCCGCGATATTCAGAGCCGCCAACACGGCTATTTTCAAGGTGTCCGCGGACTTGGATTTAACGGCGATCTCATGCATTTTTTGATCAACATACGAAGTCAAATGGCTGATGTACTTTTCATCCTCTTCTCCTTTGACTCGTATCCTATATTTCTGCCCGTAAATTTCGACGTCGATGATTTTGTCGATCATATGCCAAGTTGGTCGATCTGACTGATAATCGTCTCGATCTTCCCCTTGATTATTTCTCGCTCATTCTCAAATTTTTTCAGTTCTTCGTCCTGCTTGCCGATCTTCTTGGCCTGCTCCTCAAAATCGCGTTTTTCGGACCTCAGCTCCTTGATCTGCTGCTTCAGCTTCTCATTTTCATTGCTCAATTTGTTTATAAAATCAACAACTTGGGAGATCTTGCCCTCGAGTATTTTAATTCTTTCCAATTCGCTTGTCAATTTTCCCTCCTTGTTTATCTGAGTTGAATATCAAACACCGACTTGAGATGATTGACCATCTCTTGTTCGAACTTGTCCACCTCCTCCGCGAGCAGGGTCCGCTGAGGATGGCGGAAGGTAAAACGAAGGGTCAGGCTGACTTTATCCTTGGGGATGGCCGGTCCCTCGAAGAGGTCGTAGAGCTCAAAGCCCTCCAGGTAGGGAACGGCGAGTTTCGCAATCATCCTTTCCACTTCCTGGTAGGCGATGTCCCGCGAGATGAGAACCGAGAGGTCCCTGACGACGGCCGGGAATTTGACGACCGGCCGGTACTGGAAGGGCTGGGGTTGCTTTCCGAAGAGGCCGGACAGGTTGATCTCGGCCGCGTAGACCGGACCCTCCAGCGAATAGGCGTCTAGAATCTTCCGCCGGACCAGCCCGAGATGACCAACCTTCTCATTCTTGTAGGCGACCGCAAGGGAATATCCCGCCTCGAAGAAAGGATGACCCGCCGCGACAAAAGAAGAGGGGGAGTACCGCAGGTGTTCAAGCAACGCCTCCAGAGCCCCTTTCAGGGTGAAGTAATCGGCCCGACTCTTCTCGCCCCGCCAATGGATGGGGTCCAGCAGCCCCGTCGTCACCAGTCCAAGACTCAACTGTTCGACATGGCACTTTTCGTCCCAAAAATAGACATTCCCCAGCTCAAAGAGATGGATGCCGTCGATACCTCGATTCCTGTTCCAGGCGGTGTTCTCCAGAAGCCCCTGGAGAAGATTTGTCCGCAGCAGCGAGGCTTTGATCGAGATCGGGTTGCACAGAGAAATGGGGGACCGGCCGCTCTCCAACAGCGCCTCTCGCTCCGGGTCGGCAAAACTGAAGTTGATGGCTTCGTCGAAACCCCGGTGGAGCAACAGGGTCCTCACTTTTTCCGTTCTTTCCCGTCTCTTATTGACAATCGGCTCGAATGACTTCAGCGGCGTCACGATCGACGGGATTTTATCGTAGCCGTAAAAACGGGCGATCTCCTCAATCAGGTCGGCCTCGCGCTCGATGTCGACCCTGTGAGAGGGCACCTCAACCCGCCAGACTCCGCGCTGCTGGAGGTCGGTCTTGAAGCCGAGGGAGGCGAGCGTCTTGGGAATGAACTCAGGCTCCACCTCGGTTCCGAGGAGATCACAGGTCCGCTGGTGGCGAAGGACCAGAGATTTTGTTTTCCGCGGCTTGGGGCAGACATCGACAATCTCTTGGGTCACTTTCCCGCCGAACCGGGTCAAAAGGGAGCCGGCCATTATGGCCGCCCGGGGAGGGAAAGCAAAATCCGTTCCCCGCTCAAAACGGTAGGAGGCATCTGTTTGGATGCCGGCGGCTTTGCTTGTCAGGCGCACCGAGACGGGGTCGAAATGGGCGCATTCGATGAACACATCCCGGGTCGTCTCAATGACGGCCGAGTCTTCGCCGCCGATGACTCCGGCCAGAGCCATGGGCCTCGCTTCATCGGCGATGACCAGCATCTCAGGGGCAAGAGACAAATCCTTTCCCTCGAGCGTCTTCAGGGTTTCTCCCTTCTTGGCCCGGCGAACGATGATCTTCCGGCCTCCGATCTTGGCCAGGTCGAAAGCGTGAATCGGCTGGGCGGTGTCAAAAAGAACATAGTTGCTGACATCGACGATATTGTTGATCGGTTTGAGTCCCATGGCCGCGATTCTCCTCTGCAGCCAGGGAGGAGAAGGGCTGACCGGGATTCCCTTGACGATGATCCCGCAATAACGGGGGCAGAGCTGTTCGTCCCAGACCTGGACGTCGATGAGATCGGCGGTGCATTCTCCGAGCTCCGACACCGGCCAGATTTTCTCTTTCAGCGGCAGCTCCAGAGCCGCCGCCAGCTCGCGGGCTATCCCCAGATGGCCGAGGGTGTCCGGACGGTTGGCGTAGGTTTCGATATCGAGGACGACGTCGCCGTCCTTCTCTTCCCATTTATCGACCATCAGGCCGATCATGTTCAGCTTCTCAATGAGCTGAGGCAGAGGAAGTTTGAGATCGACATACTCTCTTAACCAACCCAGACTGATCTTCATTTGAGGTGGAACTGCCGGATAAACCTGAGGTCATTCTCGTAGAAATAGCGCATGTCGGGGATCTGATATGCGAACAGGGCCGTGCGGTCGATCCCCATCCCGAAGGCCCAACCGGTGTAGCGCTCGGGGTCGATGTTGACGTTCTTAAAGACCTGGGGGTCGACCATGCCAGCGCCCAGGATCTCCTTCCAGCCGCTGCCCCCGCAGATCGGGCAAGACTCATCCTTGCCTTTGCAGACGATGCATTCGATATCCACTTCAGCCGAAGGCTCGGTGAACGGGAAGAAACTCGGCCGAAAACGGATCTTGATGTTTTCGCTGAAAAGGGCCTTGAGAAAGCATTCCAGTGTCCCCTTGAGGTGGGCCAAGGTGATCCCCTCGTCCACGACCAGACCCTCAACCTGGAAGAACATGGGGAGATGGGTCGGGTCCGGAGTTTCCCGCCGGTAAACCTTGCCCGGGATGATAATCCGGATGGGAGGCTTCCGCTTTTCCATGACCCTGATTTGGACGGGAGAAGTGTGGGTTCTGAGCAGCAGTTTATCGTTGACGTAGATCGTGTCCCAGGCATCGCGGGCCGGATGGTGAGGAGGAAAGTTCAGCGCTTCAAAATTATAATAATCGGTCTCGATCTCCGGGCCCTCCTCGATCGAGAAACCCATTCCCAAGAAAATGTTTTCGATTTCCCGTTGAAAGAGAACGACCGGATGAGGAGCTCCCAGATGCCTCTTGAGGCCGGGCAGGGTCAGATCGACCCTTTCGACGGCCTTTACCGGCTTCCGGAATTTCTCCTCCAGACCCTCCAATCGCTCCAGGACGTAGGCCTTGAGCTCATTGACCATCTGGCCGGCCCGCCTCTTGTCATGAGTGTCGAGGGACCGCAGGGATTCGAAGAGGAGGGTCAAATACCCTCTTCTCCGGCTCAGATAGAGATTGCGCAGTTCCCGGAGCGAAGCCTCATCCTTCAGGCCGCAGGAAAGCTCGTCGAATTTCTTCCGGTAGTCCTCCACCCGGTCACTGAACGACGTCATCTCAAACCGCAGCTTCCTTGACTTTCTGGGTTAAACGGCCGAACGCCTGGGGAGCGTGAACGGCCATCTCGGCCAGGACCTTCCGGTCCAGCTCGATATCCAGCTTGCGCAAGCCCTGGATGAAGCGGCTGTAAGTCATCCCGTTGGCCGCGGCCGCCGCTTTGATCCTGATGATCCACAGCCTCCGGAAATCTCCCTTGCGGGCTCTCCGGTCCCGGTAGGCGTAAAGCAGCGATTTCTCTACGGCTTCTTTAGCCGTCCGGTAATTATGGCCCTTGGCCCCCCAATATCCCTTGGCCAGCTTCAGGATCTTGGTCCGCCGGTCTTTTTTCTTGTGTCCTCGTCGTACTCGGGGCATCTTCTTCTCCTTTTCAGCCCTCCCCTAAAATTCGTAGGGAAGCATCTTCTTCACAGAGGCCCGATCTGCCGGGCTGACCACTTCTTTTTTCCCCAGCAACCTTTTTCTTTTGGAGGCCTTTTTGGTCAGAATATGGCTCTTATTAGCTTTGCTGTGAAGGATTTTCTTTTTCGCCGTCACTTTGAACCTCTTTCGGGCTCCCTTGTGCGTCTTTAACTTTGGCATCTTTTCCTCCTAGCTTTGCGGGAACAAGGAGAGCGGAAACGGCCCAATCCTGTTTCCGAACCTGTCCGTCCTGGTGCCCGGCCGTTTTGGTGTCCGCGAGAATCCTGTCCAGGACCTGAAAGCCCAGCTCGGGCCTCGACTTCTCTCGTCCCCTGAGCATGATCGTGATCTTGACTTTGTTCCCTTCATCCAGGAATCGCAGGACGTGTCGCAGCTTAAAATCGTAATCATGCGTGCTGATCTTCGGTCTGAACTTGATCTCCTTGATCTGAATCTGTTTCTGATGTTTCTTGGCTTCGTGTTCTTTCTTGTGCAATTCGTAAAGGAACTTGCCGTAGTCCATGATCCGGCAGACCGGCGGGGTCGCCTGCGGGGCAATCTCGACCAGGTCCAGCCCCCGATCTCTGGCCAGAGATAGAGCGATCGCGGTTCCGAGAATTCCGACTTGTCTTTTTTCATCGTCGATCACTCGAACTTCTTTGCGTCTGAATCATTTCATTAATCCTATGGGGCTTGGGTTTCCCCCCTGGGGGACGGAATGGTTGTCTTTTTAAGATGAGCGGCCTCCTCCTTTAAAATTGAGTTCCAAAGATTTATTGTCATTCAATTCCATGACTTTTTCAAGGAATTCGGGAATTTTGATGGCTCCCCGGTCTCCCTTTCCATGTATTCTCAGGGAGGCCGTCCCTTGGCTGACTTCTTTATCGCCGATGACCAGGATCAGGGGAATCTTCTTGAGTTCGGCGTCCCTGATCTTGTGGCCGATTTTCTCTCGGCTGCCGTCGACCAGAGAGCGGAGCCCTTTCTTCTTAAATTGGAGGTCCAGGTCCTGGGCGTACTCCTGATGGCGCTCGGCAATCGGGCAGACGATGGCCTGCACCGGGGCAAGCCAGAGAGGGAAATTCCCGTTGTAGTGCTCGATCAGGATGCCAAAGAACCTTTCGAGAGACCCCAGAAGGGCGCGGTGGACCATGTACGGCTGGTGGGACTGGCCATCTTCACCGACATAGGTCATGCCGAACCTCTCGGACATATTGAAGTCGAACTGGATCGTCGTGCACTGCCAGAGGCGGCCGATTGCGTCCTTGACTTTGATGTCGATCTTGGGTCCATAAAAGACGGCTTCCCCCTCCATCCGTTCATAAGCCAGAGATCGGGCTTCCAGGGCCTTGACCAGCGAAGCTTCGGCCTCGAGCCACATTGCGTCGTTTCCCACATACTTGGATAGGTTCTTGGGGTCGCGGACCGAGAGCTCGATCTTGTTGTCGGTGAAACCAAAGTCCGCCAAGATGGAGATCGAAAAATCCAGGACGCGCAGGATCTCCCCGTCGATCTGCTGGGGAGTGCAGATGATATGGGCATCGTCCTGAGTGAATCCTCGCACTCGAAGGAGCCCATGAAGGACGCCGCTCCGCTCATAGCGATAAACCGTGCCCAGTTCGGCCCAGCGAAGGGGGAGTTCCCGGTAAGATCGCAATCTGGACTTATAGATCATGATATGAAATGGGCAGTTCATCGGTTTCAGGTAATAACTTTGCTCGTCAATTTCCATCGGCGAATACATATTGTCTTTGTAGAACCCGAGATGGCCCGATGTCTTCCAGAGACTGTCCCGGCCGATGTGAGGGGTATAAAGAACCTCGTAGCCGCCTTCCCAATGCCTCTTGCGCCAATGGTCTTCGATCACGGCTCGAAGCCGGGAGCCCTTGGGGTGCCAGAGAATGAGCCCCGGGCCAAGCTCTTCGGCTGTGCTGAAGAGGTCGAGATCCAGGCCTAGCTTGCGATGGTCCCGCTTTTTGGCTTCTTCCAAAAAAGCCAGATAGTCATCGAGTTCTTTTTGGCTAAAAAAGGCCGTCCCGTAGATCCTCTGGAGCTGGGTTCCCTTCTCATCGCCCTTCCAGTAGGCACCCGAGATCGAGAGGAGCTTGAAATGCTTGATCTGGCCGGTCGAAAGGAGATGGGGCCCCAGGCAGAAATCAAAAAAAGCGCCCTGCTTAAAAAAGCTGACCTCGTCCAGCCCCTTTTCCTGGACGAGCTGGACTTTCAACCCCTGTCCTCTTTCCTGAAAAAGGCGGACGGCCTCGGCCTTGGTGAGGAGAACCCTCTCGATCGGAATGTCCGCCGCTCTGAGCTCCGTCATTTTCGCTTCGATCCGGGTCAGGTCCTCCGGGGTAAAAGGCTCATCCCTCAAGAAATCATAATAAAACCCGTTTTCAACGGCCGGCCCGATGCCGATCTGGGTCCCTGGAAATAGCTCGAGGACAGCATGAGCCAAGAGGTGAGAGGCGCTGTGCCTCAGGATTTCCAGGGCGTCGGCCGAATCCGGATAGAGCAGCCGAACCTCCGCGCTCTTCTCCAGCCTGGAGTCGAAGGCCATGGTTTGGCCGTCCACCAATGCGAGCACAGGCCGTCTGGCCGGAGACATCCGGTTGACGAGGTCGGAAAGCGGCGTTCCTTTCTCGACGGAGTAAACAGACCCCTCTAGCTCAATATTAACTAATTCAGACATCAAAATTTATTTGTATTCAACAGGGCAGGCAACTCGGCTTCGCTCTTCCGTTTCTGCTTGTGAATACCTACTCCTTAAAACATGGTAGGCGCGGAGGGGATCGAACCCACGGCCTCTTCCGCGTCAAGGAAGCGCTCTCCCACTGAGCTACGCGCCTGACCACCTCTTTATTCGAAGCTCCTATATATTAAATAATTTAGCTCAAAACTGTCAATAGGAACAAAAAAGGTCTATCTCGTCATTTGGTCGTCTTGTCGTCTCGTCAAAGGCTGGTTATCGACACTTCCACTACTTTATCCATCTCCCCTGCCTGAACGTATTGAATTTGGCCAAATCCAGGTTATAATCAAACTTGACCAAAGTCGAAAGTGTCTACATAAACGAAGAAATAGACGACTTTTATCCTTCTTGACGAGATGACCAGATGACGAGAAAGACGAAAGAGACGATTCTTATGGGCCATAACATAGATCGTCGCCAAAAACCCATCTGGCAGAAGCTGCGCCGGCCCATGCCCCCTCCGTCCAAGCCCCACTCCTCCAAGAAGGGAGGCCACGGCTACGATCGGAAAGAAAAGTCCTGGAAAAAGCAAAGCGAAGAACAATCTCCTCACTCCTGACCCCTCACTCCTCACATCTTAAGGCTGGTTGCATTATCTAAAGTCATGTATTATACTTAGCAGTCGTTTTTTACATTTTTTTTAGGAATTCATTCAAAAAGGAGCTTGAAAAGTGAAAAACGTCCTCATCATGGGAGCAGCCGGACGCGACTTCCACAATTTCAACGTCTTTTTCAGAGGCAACGCAGATTATCGGGTCGTGGCTTTCACCGCCACCCAGATCCCGGATATTGAGGGAAGGAAATACCCGGCGGAGCTGGCCGGGAAGCTCTATCCCAAGGGAATCCCCATTTATGCGGAGTCGGAGCTCGACAGCCTGATCAAGAAGTTCAAGGTGGATGAAGTCGTCTTCGCCTACAGCGACGTGCCCCATGAGTACGTCATGCATAAGGCTTCTCAGGTCCACGCCGTCGGGGCGAGTTTTTGGCTTCTCGGCCCTGACGCGACCATGATCAAGAGCAAAAGACCCGTCGTCTCCGTCTGCGCGGTGCGAACGGGGTCTGGAAAGAGTCAGACCAGCCGCAGGGTAGCCCTCATCCTGAAAAAGATGGGAAAAAGAGTGGCGGCTATCCGGCACCCCATGCCCTACGGAGACCTGGTCAAGCAGAAAGTCCAGCGCTACGCGACCTACGCCGACCTCGACAAGTATGAATGCACGATCGAGGAACGGGAAGAGTACGAGCCCCACATCGACCACGGCATCATCGTCTATGCCGGCGTCGACTACGGGGCCATCCTGCGCCAGGCTGAAAAAGAAGCCGACATCATCCTCTGGGACGGGGGCAACAACGATTTCTCATTTTACAGGTCCGACCTGGAGATCGTGGTTGTCGACCCGCATCGGCCCGGCCATGAGCTTCTCTACCATCCCGGCGAGACAAACTTCCGCCGGGCCCAGGTCCTGGTCATCAACAAGCTCGACACGGCCAAGAAAGAGAATGTCGCCGTGGTGCTCGAAAACATCAAGAGGATCAACCCCAAGGCCACGGTCATCCGGGCCAATTCCCCGATCGCCGTCAAGGACGGGGAACAGATCAGAGGAAAGACCGTTCTGGTCATCGAGGACGGCCCGACCTTAACTCACGGAGGAATGACCTATGGCGCGGGGATCGTCGCCGCCGAGAAGTTCGGAGCGGCCAAGATCGTCGACCCGAGACCTTATGCGGTGGGCAGCATCAAGGCCACTTTCCAGAAATACAGCCACCTCGACCGGGTGCTCCCGGCCATGGGGTACGGCGAAAAGCAAACCGCCGAATTGGCAAAAACGATCGACAGAATCCCTTGCGACCTGGTCGTCAGCGGCACCCCCATCAACCTTAACCGGATCATCAAAACCAGCAAGCCGTTGCTTCACGTCACCTACGAGCTCGAAGAGATTGGATCGCCGAATTTGAGGGAGGTTCTCAAGAAGTTCGCATGAGACGAAAGATCGCCCTGATCGCCTTCGGCGGAAACGCCATCCTCCCGGAGAACCAGCGGGGTCTCCAAGAGGAGCAGCTCCGCAACGCCGCCCAGGCATCGCAGCTGATGGTCCACATCGTCAAAAAGGGATATGAAGTGATCATCGTGCACGGCAATGGGCCCCAAGTCGGGAATCTGCTCATTCAGATGGAGGAAGCGTGCACCAAGATCCCGCCCTTCTCCCTCGAAGTCTGCGACGCCATGACCGAAGGAAGCATGGGGTACATGCTCGAGAAAAGCCTCATCAATGAACTCCGCCGCAATTCCCTGGACAAGGAAGTGGCGAGCTTGATCACCCAGGTCATTGTCGACAAGAACGACCCGGCCTTTGACAATCCGACCAAGCCCGTCGGGCCATTTTACACAAAATACAGGGCCCACATTCTCGCCAGGGAAAAAAAGTGGGCGATGATCGAAGACGCCGGCCGGGGTTACCGGAAGGTCGTTCCCTCGCCCAAGCCTATTGACGTCGTCTCCAAGTGGATCATCCGGGACCTGGTCGAGGCGGGCAGGATCGTCATCGCCGCCGGCGGAGGAGGAATCCCGATTGTGATAAACGGGCGCGGCCTCTTCCAGGGGGTCGAGGCCGTCATCGACAAAGATTACGCGGCCAGTCTCATCGCCCGTGAGGTCAAGGTCGACCTCTTCATCATCCTGACCGGAATCGAACGCGTCTACCTGAATTTTGGGAAACCCGACCAGAAACCGATGCCCGTCATCACCGTGGAGGAAGCCAGGCGCTATCTCGCCGAGGGCCAATTCCCGGCGGGTTCGATGGGTCCTAAGATTAGGGCGGCGATCGAATACATCGAGGCCGGAGGGAAAGAGGTCCTGATCACCTCGGCCAGTCATCTCAAAGCGGCACTGCTCAAGCGATCGGGGACAAGGATTGTGGTCACGCCCTAGGAGAAGGTCATGTTGAAGGATTTCATTTCCATTCATGATCTCACGCTTTATGAGTTCAACGAGATCATGGATCTGTCCGAAGATGTCAAGACGTCTCCGCGCCGCTTCCAAAAGAAACTCAAGGATAAGATCTTGGCCATGATCTTCGAAAAGCCGTCTCTGAGGACGCGGATGACGTTCGAAGTGGGAATGCTCCAACTCGGCGGAGAAGCCATCTATCTCAGCCCGGCGGACATTCAGCTCGGCAAACGGGAGAGCGTCTACGATATCGGGAAAAATATGGAACGCTGGGTGGACGGGATCATGATCCGCACCTTCGCTCACCAGATCATCCTCGACCTGGCGGAGGCCTGCCGGATCCCGGTCATCAACGCCCTCTCCGACCTTCTCCATCCCTGCCAGGCCATGGCCGATTTCTTTACCCTCAAAGAAAAAAAAGGAGGCCTGGCCGGCCTCAGGCTCGCCTACGTAGGTGATGGCAACAACGTCTGCCACAGCCTGATGTTTGCCTCCGCCAAGTCCGGTGTCCGGATGTCGGTGGCCGCCCCCGCCGGTTACGAGCCAAATCCAGACATCATCAGGCTCGCGGCCGCAGACGGGAAAGAAACGGGGTATGAGCTGCGCCTGACGACGAACCCGGCGGATGCGGTGGTCGGGGCCGATGCGGTCTACACCGATGTCTGGGCATCGATGGGGCAGGAGGCTGAAAAAGAAAAGAAGGCCAGGATTTTTGCGTCCTATCAGGTCAATAAAGAGCTGATGTCCAGGGCCAGGCCCGACACTCTGTTCATGCATTGCCTTCCGGCCCACCGCGGAGAAGAGGTCACCAGCGAAGTGATCGACTCTCCCAATTCGGTCGTTTTTGACCAGGCCGAAAACAGGCTTCATGTTCAAAAAGTCATCCTGATGCTTTTGATGGGGAAAAAAGACTGACATGACCAACGACAACAAAACGACCAAAATAACCGACGACGATATCGCGTTCGCCGAAAAGGAACTCCGCCAAGTTACGCGGCCTCTGACTCTCCACGAGATCGCCCAAAAGCTGGCCTTTCAAAAGACGGCCAGTCAGAGAACCCAGGAGGTCAAGGTTTACGACCCCGATGGTCTCTACGAAGTCGGAGATTTCATCTACAAAGAATATGATGAACCCTTGACCGTGAGCAGCAAGACGGTCGAGCCCTTCAAGGGCGCGGTCGTCCTCAAGGTCGTCAACAAGCTCTTCTTCAAGAGCTTCAACTGCGAAATGATGGAAGTGGATTATGACGGGGGAGGGGTTTTCCGTAAGTACATCGACTATATGAAGAAAACCAAGACCCAGGTCTTGCTTCCCTCCAACTGTGACGGCCGGGGGGCTGTCCCCCAGAAGATCGGCAAGGAGGAAGACCCGCGGCTGACCGAGCTCCCGATGCCGGACAAAGACCTCAAGGCGATGGAGAAGAACCTGCGGGCCTCGCTCTCAAAATCGCCGAAATTCTTCGGCTGGAACGATTATTGGCAGCTCGCCGAGCGCCAGGTCCAGATCCCGGAAGAAAAGATCAAAGAGATCGAAGGCTCTTTCGAAGGCACAAAAGAATCCGTGACCACGGAGAGTCTGGTCCAGCGTTTTTTTGGCCTCGAACCTTCCCACGACCTGTTCGAGCTCCATTGCCTCAGCTTGAGCTACACCCTGGAAAAGAAATACAAGAAAGAATTCATCAGCATCTCCACGTCCAACTGGGGAAAATGGCACCTCAAGAAGATCCTGAACTCCCTGCCCGAAAATTTGCCTCTCTCGGCGCCACTGGCCAAGCTCCCGGAATATGAAGAGACGGAGAAACCAGAGATCAGCGGCGTCCACGATTTCCCCATCAAGGTTTACCTCAGCTGGCGCGAGATTCTCTCCGGCGGGATCAGGATTCCTCGGAGCCTGAACAAGGAGCTCTCCCACGCCCGCGAATTCAGCTTCACAGACCAGGATGACGGCAAGACCTATACTCTTTACTATTTCCCGACCCAGTGTTTCTTCCTGGGGTTGAAGGATTATTTTGCGACCAACAACATTCCCCAGGGAGCCAGCCTGACCATCGAGCGCAAGGGCCCGGCGCAGTTCAATTTTTGGCTCAAAAAACAGAAAAAAAAGCTCTCCGTCGTGAAGCTGGCCTATGACCCCAAAGAGGACAGATTCAGTGACAGCGGCGAGGAGGCCTTCACCTACTCGCTCCCGAACAAGATCATCTATCTGGAAAAAGAAGTCCTGGCCAAGCTTTTTCCGCTCTATGAGCTTCGCTCAGACCTGAACTTGAAGGAGCTTCTGATCCTCATCTTCAAGGGTTTTGGTCTCCAGGGCAATATCTACTCCCTCCATTATCTCCGCGCCTACCACCTGGTTGACGTCCTCAAAGAAACGACCATCGAAGACGTGGAATCCGTCCTCCTCAATCATCCTGAGTTCTCCAAATCGGAAAAGAAAAAGGGCATTTTCTACTACCAGGAGCCGGAGGAAATCAAAGTCGAAGAGGCGTATGAGCTGGGGCTGGAGATTACACCCGAGGTTCCACTCGAGGGACTGCCCGAGGAAGCCGTGGAAATGACCGCGGCCGAAGCCCGGGCCGAAACCAGAGAAGCCGAAGCGGCGCGGGTTCCCCCCGTGGTCGTGCCCGAGAAGATCAAGATCGAAATCCCACCTCCGCCGAAAAAAGAAAAGCCGGTCAAAAAAAAGAAAGCCAAAATCGAGGGCGAAAAGGCCCCCCGGTTGAGAAAGAGCGAAAAGCGTTTCATCGAAGAAAAAATCGAGATCGAAGAATCCGAGCAGGAAGCCCTGTCCGCGCTCAAAGAGGAAGAAGGGGAAGAAGAAGTCAAGGTCGAAAAGAAAGTCGAAAAGAAAGAACCGGTCGAGGCTCCGGAGCCGGCGGCTGAAGCGGCCCCCCCCGCCCCGGGCGAGCCTTCTTTTGGCATCTTCGCCGAAAAGCTCAAATCCGCTCTGACCAAAAAACAAAAAGACGAAGACAAGAAAAAATAGGGGTCTGAGCCCTCCGGCTCAGAGAATTTCCCGTGTCGGGCCCTGGCGACGGGTCACTCCCATCTCGTCCAGAAGTTCCAAAATCGGAATCGCGTACTTGCGGGTCAAGCCGGTCATCTTTTTAAACTCGGCCACCGACAGTTCTTTCCGGCCCAGCGCCCTGATCTTTCGGATGACCTCTTCCAGCCAGCCGGCTTGGAGCATGAAACCGTCTTTGCCTTGGACGACTTTTTTGCGCTCGACCAGAAGGGCCAGAAGCTTCTGGGCCTCGGAAGGTCGAAGCTTGAACTCTTTTTGGATCTCCTCTAGGGAGACAAATTGAAATTCACCCCGGAAATACATCCCCTCCATTTTTTCGAGCAGCCCCTCTTCCCTGGGCGTGAGCTTGATTTCGAAGCCGGAAAGAAAGAAGAGGGAGCCCGACTCCTTGATCGCACCTTCCCGCGCGAGATAGCGCAACGCCAGGGAGAGGACCTTGGGCGGAACGTCGAAACGCTTCTGAACCCTGTCCAGTGAGAGGCCCCTCTCGCCCGGATGTTTCTGATGATAAAGGGAGAAAAACTCCCGGATCTTCTCACAGAGCAGCGACAGGCTTTCCTGGGAGAAAAGCAAGAGGGGTGAAAAGGAGAGGATCTTGACCCTGCCCTCGGCTTCGAGTTCTTGGCTGATCCGGTCGAGCTGGGTTCGGCTCAAGCGGCAAAAATCAAAGATGTCTCGTTCCCTCAATCCCTTGAAGCCCTCTCTCCGGCAGAGGGCGAGAATCATCTCCTTTTCTTCCCCCGTTAACTCCCTGAGAAAAGCGACCCGTTTGGCCAGCTGGCTCTTCTTGATCTCGGCAGAAAACGGGTCAAGGACGGTCCCCTGACCAAGGATTTCCTGAGCCTCTCGAGACACCACATCAAAGCCGTCTCCCCATTTCAAAGAGAAAGGAAGGGGAGCCGAAACGCGGGCAAAGAAAGGGCCTGCCTTTGGTTGGCCCCGAGAAGGATAAAAATCGAACCCGGCCGCGTATCTTTTGCCCTGCACGATGAGCCCGGCCTCCAAGGATCCCTCGCCGGCCAGGCGGGACAAAATCACGGCCGCATCGAAAAATCGCATCTTCATCGGGACCCAGCCTCTTGTTCGGAGCTCAATGAGAAAGTCAGCCTCCTCTGGAGAGGGTCCACCGCCGCCAGAATGACCCGCAGGCGTTGGCCGAGCTCGAAGCGCTGCCCGCCACGCCTGGCGCGGCCGGCCGGCCTCGACCGCACGCGCAGAGAGCCCCTCTCGACCGCGCTCTGAGGGAGAAGACCATCGACAAAATAGCCATCCAGCTCGACCACAAATCCGGCCTTGGCTCGATCCACGATCAGGCCTTCAAATTCATCGCCAAGCCTCTCTTTGAGCAAACGGAGGATGCGCCACTCCACGAGTGCCTTCTCGGCCTCGTCGGCGTTTCTCTCCCTCCGAGAGGACTGAAGGGCGATGGCCTCGAGAGGAAGCCGGGCGGGTTTTTTGCCTTCCAGGGCCCTTTTCAAGATCCGGTGGACGACGAGGTCCGGGTAGCGCCTGATCGGGGAGGTAAAGTGCGTGTAGTTTTTCTTGGCCAGTCCGTAGTGCCCGACGTTCCGCTCCGAGTAGACGGCTAATTTCAGCGCCCTCAAGACAAGGATATTGACAAACTTTTCCACGGGCTTGCCTTTTACGGCCGAAAGGACGCGCTGCAGGTCGCTCGACTCGATCGTCCCCGCTTCTGGCAGGAGTAAGCCGAAGTGGGTGAGGGCCTCCCTGAGCTCGGCCAGGTCGGCCGGGGACGGCCTGGGGTGGATCCGGTAAACGGCCGGGAGACCTTTCTCCACGAAGTATGTGGCCACGGCCACATTGGCGGCGACCATGAATTCTTCGATCAACTGATGGGCTTCATTTCTTTCCAGCGTGGCCACAGACTGCAGGCGGCCCGCTTTGTAGATGAGCTCAGGCTCGAGGATATCAAAGTCAAGGCTCCCCTCCCGGTTGCGTTTCTTCCGCAAACTCCGGGCCAAGTCCCGCATCATGAGGAGATCGGAAACAAGCGCCGCGTACTTCCGCTTCTCTTCCTTATCGCCCTCCAGAATTTTGAAGACCGAGGTGTAGGTCATTCTCTCCGCGGTTTGAATGAGCGAAGGAAAGAATTCCACGCTTTGAACTTCCGCCGACTCATCGAACTCGAGCAAGACCGAAACAGTCAGCCGGGGCACCTTCGGTCTCAGACTGCAGATGTCATTGGACAGCCTCTCGGGAAGCATCGGGAGGGTCAAGTCAGGAAAGTACACGCTGGTTCCCCTCTCGTAGGCCTCACCATCGAGGGCGGACTTTTCCGGCACATAATGCGAGACATCGGCAATATGGACGCCCAGGAGATGCCGCGTCCGTCCGATCCTTTTGATGCTCACGGCATCATCAAAGTCCTGCGCGTCCTCGCCGTCGATCGTCATCGTCGTCCAGTCGCGGAGGTCTCTTCTCCCCTTGAGCTCCGCAGGGAGCTCCCCGGGGATAAGCTCGGCTTCCGCCAAAGCCCCGCGAGAGAAACGGGTCGCGAGATTATGGTTGCGGATGATGACCTGGGTGTCCACTCCAGGGTCATCGGGCTTTCCGAGGACCTTTTTCAGAACCTTTGTCTCTCTGTCCACTTCGATGATCGTCCCGGCTTGGAGACGGACCTTCTCTTTCATCCGCAGGGGAATTTCTTCGGCGAAAGGACCTTCCAGAGGGCGGAAAAACGGGAGGCCATAGCTCTCCTGATAGAGCCCGAGGAGCGTGTCCCGCCCCTTTCTGGCGATTTTGACGACCTTTCCTTCGGGCTTTCCCCGCCGTCCCTCTTCCCTGACAACCAGCTCGACGGTGTCCCCCTGGAGGGCGCCGCCAAGGTCGCGGCCCGGGATGAAGATGTCGCCGCCCTTCCCCGACTCCGGTGTCACAAATCCGAAGCCCGGAAGGACCGTGACAAGCTCGCCCTTGAGGATCCTGGAGCTCGGGGCCAGAAAATATCGTCTCTTCAGCCGCATGAGAATTCCCTGGCTCTCCATCTCCTTCAGCTGCTCCAGGAGCTTCCTCCTGTCGCGCCGCGAAACCCGGATGGCGCCGGCGATCCTGGGGAGGCTCAACCCCCCTTTGGTTCTTTTGAGCAGGGAAATAATCCGTTTTTCCATCTTCGCCTCAATAGTAAAAAAGGGAGAGGTGAGGAATCATGTGCTCATCGCGAAGACATTTGATGACTTTAGTCCTCAAGATGCTTTCGAGTTCATCCTTTTTTCGGACCCCGGATTCTGACCGGATTTCGTCAGCCAGGCGCTGTCTGAACTCAAGCGGAGAGCCGCAAAAGAGCCTTTCTTCGACTTCCTCTTCGAGCGTTTCCAGCTTTTCTTCCTCGACCTCGGCCAGGGAAAGGAGCTCTCTTGCCTGCTCGAAGAGCGGCCGCAGGTAGGCGACCTGGGACGGCAGACGGTCCAGGAATCTCTGAACCTCCGTTCTCAATTTGGCAGCTTTCCGAAGCCTCGCGTTGACCTTATGAGTGCGGCCGACGCGACGCTCACGGTGCTGGGCAAAGGCCCTGAGGACCTCGGGCTCGCAATAGGCCAGAGTCTGAACCTTGGACCGCGGCTGCGGCTTTCTCTGGCCTGAAGAAAAAGATCTCTCGATCCCCTCCAGCACCATCTGGAGGGGGATCCCCATCCGCTCCCAACCCGCCACAAGAGCCACGTCCTTGGAGGAAAGAAAGAACGGAGCGCCGCGGCGCTCCAAAAACGCCCGGGCGATGGTCTGAAAATAGCGGCTTCTGGCCTTATCCAATTCTTCCATGGCGACTGATTGGCTCCGGGTCTCAGGTCTGGTTCTTCTCGTAGATCATCCGGAGGCCTTCGAGCACCAGGTTCGGTTCGCAGGCGTCGATGGCGCTGACTTCGGGTGCGATCTGGGACGCGAATCCTCCCGTGGCGATGACCTTGATCTTCTCCCCCTCCAGCTCCTTCTTGATTTCGGCGATGATGTTCGAGACCAGCCCCACATAGCCGAAATAGAGCCCCGACTGCATGCTGGCCACGGTCGTACGGCCGATCGCTTTCTTAGGGACTTTGATCTCGATCCGAGGCAGCTTGGCCGTGCGAAGAGAGAGCGCTTCGGCTGAAATCTGGATCCCGGGCGCGATGGCGCCTCCGAGGTATTCCCCTCGGGCCGTCACGGCGTCGAATGTCGTGGCCGTACCAAAGTCGACGATGATGCAGGGACCGCCGTACTTTTCATAGGCCGCGAGAGAGGCGACCACCCGGTCCGCCCCAACCTCGAGCGGACTTTCATAGAGGATGGGCATCCCGGTCCTGAGGCCAGGCCCCACGACCAGAGCTTTCACCTTGAAAAGATTCTGGCTCAGGGTCTGGAAGATCGGGGTCAGGGGAGGGACAACGCTGGAAATAATGACCGCATCGATGTCCCCGGCGCTCAGGTTGGAAAACCGGAGGAGGTTGAGAAGGTCGAGGCCGTACTCGTCGCAGGTCTTGTCTTTTTCGGTCCGGATCTTCCAATCCCTGAGCAGGGTCTTGGCGTCGAAAACGCCAATGGCCACGGTCGTGTTCCCGATGTCGGCAGCCAGAAGCATGGAGCCCTCCTTAATCCTCTCTCACTTCGGGACCAAAGCGATGATCTCGGCCGCATAGAAGGAAACCTTCCTGCCCTCGACCTCGAGGACAAGGCCGCCGCGCTCGTCCAACCCGGCGTAGACGCCCCGGATATCCGAATTGGCGGTCCGGACGACGATTGTGGTTCCGGTCGGAACACTGGAATATCGTCCGAAGGTCTCGATGATTTGCCGGCCATCTCCCCGGCCAAAACGTGCGTACCATCTCCCCAGGGCCTGCCAGAGCCGGGGCAACAAAAAGTCCACGGAGACTTTCCGGCCCGCGATCATCCTCAACGAAACGGCCAGCTCCTGGATCTCGGGCGGAAAATCCCCGGCCGCGTGATTGATGTTGAGCCCGATCCCCAGGACGACAAAGTTTACCCGTTCACCTGTCAGGCTGCTCTCGGACAGGATGCCGCCGAGCTTCTTCCCCTGCCAGACGAGGTCGTTCGGCCATTTGAGACCCGGCCTGACGCCGAACGCGGCCTCGACGGCATCTGCGACAGCGACCCCGGCGAGAAGAGGAATGAGAGCGAGCTCATGGCTTTGGGGACGAAGAATGATCGAAACGTAGAGCCCCTTGCCGGCCGCCGAGTACCAGGCCCGCCCCTTCGTCCCCCTGCCGGCTGTTTGCTCGGCGCAGAGGACGGCCGCTCCCTCCGGCTCTCCCTTTGCGGCCAGATCCCTGGCCAGGTCGTTCGTTGAGGAACAACTGGGAAAGCTGTGGATGATGGCTCCGATTTCCATGTTGACCCGTGAAAGGAATGTCTTCCCTATATTCTTTAAAGGACTGAGAGGATGTGTTTCAAGTTTTTTTCGATTTTCTCTTTTTTTGCCCTGAACTTGCGGAGCCGTTCCTCGGCCTCTTCAACGACGTCCCGGGGCGCCCGGCTCCTGAAGTCGGCGTTGCCGAGCCGGGCTTCGGCCCGGCCGATCTCGAACTCGACTTTGGCGAGCTCTTTCTCCAGCCTCACTTTTTCCTGAGCCAAATCCTGCGTCTGCTCATACGGAATCCCGATCTCCACCGGACCCACGACGCCGCGGAGAAATCTCATCTGCGCCGGAAAGCTCTCCCCAACCTCAAGCCCGGAGAGATTGGCCAGCGTCTGAATGTAAACCCCGTGTTTCTCGATCATCGCCCTCGTCTCCGGCGCGCTCGCCCTCAGCCAGAGACCGGTCTTCTCCTTGGGCGGGATCCTGTTTTCGGCCCTGATCGTCCTCGCCTCGATGACCAGGTCCTGGATCAACTTCATCTCCTCTTCGGCCGCAGCGTCCTTCAGATGCGCCCGGGCCTGCGGAAAAGCGGCGACCGTCAATGATCCATCCGAAGAAGGGAGGTGCTGCCAGATCTCCTCGGTTATAAAAGGCATGAACGGATGGAGAAGTCGCAGGATCTCGTCCAGAGTCTCGATGAGCACGGCCTGAGTCGTCCGGCTCTTCTTTTTCAGATAGGGCTTGGCCAGTTCGATATACCAGTCACAAAATTCGTGCCAGACGAAATGGTAGATCCGGTCGGCGGCCTCATAGAATTTGTACTGCCCCAGCGCGCTCTCCAGGTCTTCGATGACTCCGGTCAGCCGGCTCCGGATCCAGCGGTCGGCCAGGGTCAGACTTTCCTCCTCGACCGCGAACCCGTCCCCTTCGATGTTCAGCAAAACAAACCTGGAGGCGTTCCAGATCTTGTTGGCGAAGGCCTGGTAGCCGGCCATTCTCTCTTCTGAAAGGGACAAGTCCATGCCCGGAATGGCCAGCGAAGCCAGAGTGAACCGCAGGGCGTCGGCCCCGTACTTGGCGATCATCTCCAGTGGATCGATGATGTTCCCTTCGGATTTGCTCATCTTCCGGCGCTTGACGTCCCGGACCAGGCCGTTGATGAAGACATGGCGGAAAGGGATTTTGCCCATGAACTTGAGGCCCATCATGATCATCCGGGCGACCCAGAAAAAGATGATGTCGAAACCCGTCGCCATGAGGTCGGTCGGATAGAACGTGCTCAGGTCAAGGGTCTGATCGGGCCAGCCCATGGTCGCGAAGGGCCAGAGGGCGGAGCTGAACCAGGTGTCGAGCACATCCTCATCCTGGACGAGTCGCGCGCTGCCGCATTTGGAACAGCCTCGCGGCGCCTCCATGGCGACGATCGTCTCCCCGCAGTCCTGGCAGTACCAGGCCGGGATGCGGTGGCCCCACCAAAGCTGGCGGGAGATGCACCAGTCGTGAATGTTGTACATCCACTCAAAATAGGTCTTGGTCCAGTTGGCGGGGATGAACTCGATTTCGCCCTGCTCGACGACGCGGATGGCTTCCTTGGCCAGCGGTTGGATCCTGACGAACCACTGCCAGGAAAGGTGAGGTTCGATAATCGTCCGGCAGCGGTAGCAGTGTCCGATGGCGTGTTGATAGTCCTCCACCTTCACCAGCAGGCCCTGCTGCCGGAGCTTCTCCAACACCTTCGCCCGGGCTTCAAAACGGTCGAGCCCCTGAAAATCGGGTCCGGCGGCTTCGGTCATTTTGCCGCGGCCGTCGATGACGATGACCTGTTCGAGCTGGTGGATCTTTCCCAGCTCAAAATCCACCGGGTCGTGGGCCGGCGTGACCTTGACCGCCCCGGTCCCGAACTCCCGTTCCACGCGCTCATCGGTGATAATCGGAATCAGCCGGTTCTGAAGGGGCAAGACGACCTTTTTCCCACGGAGTTTTTTATATCGATCGTCTTCGGGATGAACGGCCACGGCGGTATCGCCCAGCATCGTCTCCGGACGCGTCGTGGCGACAACGATCCCGTCAACGGAATCGGGAAGCGGATACTTAATGTAGAAGAGCTTGGACTGAAGGTCCTTGTGCTCGATCTCGATATCGGAAAGCACGGTCCCGCAGTGGGGGCAGCGGTTGACCAAATAATAATCACGGTAGATGAGCCCTTCCTGATAAAGGCTCACGAAAACCTGGCGAACCGCTCTGGAAAATCCATCATCCAAGGTAAACCGCTCCCGGGTCCAGTCGAGAGACAGGCCGAGTCTCTTGAGCTGGCCGGTGATGATGCCGCCGTACTTCTTCTTCCAGTCCCAGGCGATTTTGAGGAATTCTTCGCGACCGACCCTCTCGCGGCTGAGTCCCTTTTCGGCCAGGCTCTGCTCGACCACGTTGTGAACGGCGATCGAGGCATGGTCGGTCCCGGGCAGCCACAGGGTATTGTAGCCCTGCATCCTGCGCCAGCGAGTGACGATATCCGGAAGAGTGAAACACAAGGCATGCCCCACGTGGAGCAGGCCGGTGACGTTCGGAGGAGGAAGGACGAGCGAGAATTTTTTCTTCGAAGAGGGCGCTTCGGGCGTGAAGAGGCGTTTCTCGATCCAGAATTCGGACCACTTCTCCTCGACCGGCTTCGGGTCGTAGATTTTTTCCAGGGGATCTCTTTTTTTCATTCCGGGACTCTCATCAGCCTTCTACTCGATCGTCTTGGAACTCTTGAGCTCCGGGCGGACCCATTCCCTGAGCTCGACCAGGACCCGGGCCCTGATCCTCTTCTCGAGTTCCCTCTCGACCTCGAGGACTTCCCGCTTGACGCTCTCCTTGATCTTCCTTTCCATGGCCGCTTCGAGCTCCGGAGGGAGCAGGGGAGAGTCGGAGCCCGATTTTTCCTCCGGCAAAGCCTCCGGTCCTGCGGAAGGTTCGGCCTGGGAAAGGGCTTCCAGGACCGGAACTTCCGGAATGGTCACGGGTCCTTTTTTTCGGCTGATCGTCTCTTTCACCGTCCGGACCAGTTTCTCCGAGTCAAATGGTTTCTGGATGACGCCGTCGTGCTCGAGGCCGGCCAGTTTCTCCGCTTCGACCGTCTCGAAAGCTCCCTTGAGAAACAAAAGGGGGATGTCCCTGAAGTTCTCGTTCGACCGCAGGAAGCGCCCGATCTCGTAGCCATCCCTGGTCTCGAGCGAAAAACCGATCAGGGCCAGGTCGGGCTTGATCCGGTCAATGGAATTCAGGACTTCCACCCCGTCCTCAAATGAGAAGACCTCAAAGTGAGACTCGGCGAAAGCGAGCTGGGCCGCTCTCAGAGCGGAAGGGCTGCTGTCCGCGATGAGCAATTTATAAGCCATTGGGAACCTTCAAACTCACAGAAAACGTTCCATCTAATTAGCATGTTTCGCCGCCGACTGTCAAATGAAAGACGTCCATCTCGTCTGTCGTCGTCTCTCGTCATCTGGTCGTCTCGTCAAATGCGTAATTCTTGTGAGCCCTGAGCAGTGAGCTGTGAGCAGCGAAAAAAAAGGGCACAATGCGAATAAATTCGAATAAAACGCCCTCGCCCGGGACACTCTTCTGTTTAACGTAATGCCACGCCAGTAGCAGCGAGAGCGACCAGGGGACGAGAGTAGAGTCTTAATATTCTATGATGACCGAGTTCTCGCCGAGGAGACTCTCCAGGCTCTTGGCCAGCTCTTCGGACGGGCTGATGCCGCGGATCTCGATCGACTGGGCCACCAGCCGATAGGCGAGCGGCGTTTCGAGTTCAAAGAAAACCGGGCACTCGCCGAGGTTGCGCTCCAGAATGGCCTTCAGCTCTTCGATCACCGTTTCTTCGAGACCTGGAAGATAAATCCGCAGAATCATCCTCTTAGCCTGCTTCTGGAAAGCTTCGGCGAGCGGCATGATCTGGGACAGGCTGACCCTCCGGCTCTCCCCTTCTCCCATGAACTTCCCCTTGAGCCAGACCATCTGCCCTTCTCGGAGGTATTCATAATATCTCTTGTAAACTTCGGGAAAGGCGACGACTTCGATCCGGCCGCTCAGATCCTCGAGGGTGAAGGTGGCCATCTGCTCTTCTCTTTTGGTCTTGAGCGCCTTGAGGACGGCGATGATGCCGGCCAGCCGGATCTCCTTGTCGAAGTCCTTTTCGTCATCGAGCTGGCTGATGCTGTGGGAGGCGAGCTTCTGCAGGCGCTTGCCGAATTGGGCCAGTGGATGGCCGGTGATGTAAAATCCGAGCGCGTCCTTCTCATAGGAAAGGAAGAGGGACTCGTCCCACTCCCGCATGTCCCTGACCTCGGCCGGGATCGCAGGCGGGGCCGCCGCGCCCGACCCGAAGAGAAGGTTCTGTTTGGCGGTCTTCATCTTCTGAAGATCGTGGCCGTATTCGATCATCTTGTCCAGAAGATGGAAGAGCTGCGACCGCCGCCAGCCAAGAGAGTCGAAGGCCCCCGCCTTGATCAGGCTCTCCAGGACCTTCCGGTTCGCCACCCTGGGGTCATTCTCGTCAAAGAGGTCGAAGGGTGAGGCGAATTTGCCCCTCTGCTCCCGGCTCTGGATGAGAGCCCGGGCGGCGCCCTCTCCGACGTTCTTGACCGCCGCCAAGCCGAAGCGGATGCTCCCTTCCTCGACGGCAAAGTTGAAGTCGCTCCGGTTGATGTCCGGCGGGAGAACACGGATCCCCATCTGCTGTGATTCGTTGACGTATTTGACCAGCTGGGAGGTATCCCCCTTCTCGGCCTCGGAAGTCAGGAGGGCAGCCATGAAGTGCACCGGGTAGTGGGCTTTCAGATAGGCCGTCTGGTAAGCCAGGTACGCATAAGCGGCGCTGTGAGATTTGTTGAAACCGTATTCGGCGAAATGGCGGATTTGCTCGAAGATCTTCTCTGCCTTGCTCGGCGAGAGACCCTTTTTCTTGGCACCCTGGGTGAACTTGTGCTTCTGCTCCTTCATGATGCTGGCGACTTTCTTGCCCATGGCCTTGCGGAGGAGATCGGCTTCGGCCATCGTGAACCCGGCGAGCTCGCGGGCGATCTTCATGACCTGTTCCTGATAAACGATGATCCCCCGGGTCTCCTGAAGGACCGGCTCCAGCTCGGGAAATTCAAACTCCACCCGCTCCGGATGGTTCTTGCGCTTGATGAACTCGTCGGTCATCCCGCTCTTGAGGGGACCGGGCCGGTAGAGGGCATTGAGGGCGATGAGGTCGCGGAAGGCTTCGGGTCTGAAGTTTCGGAGGAGCTCTTTCATGCCGGGGCTTTCGAACTGGAAAACCCCGTCGGTGTTTCCCGCCTGGAAAAGCTCGAAGGTCTTGCGGTCGGCGAGGGGGAGGTTCCGCATGTCCACCCGCTCGCCCAGGTCCTTAGCGACGATCTCGAGCGTATCCTGGATGACGGTCAGGTTCCTCAACCCCAGGAGGTCCATCTTGAGCAACCCCAGGGCTTCGATGTCCTGCATCGGAAACTGAGTCGTGACCTCGCCCTTGACCGATTGGTAAAGAGGCATGAATTCGACCAGCGGACGGGGTGTGATGACGATCCCGGCGGCGTGGATGGAGGGATGCCGGACCTGTCCCTCGAGCCTCTGGGCGATCGAGAGCAGGTTGGCGATCTTGTCGTTCTTTTCCCTCATCTCGCGGAGCTGTGGAATATCCTTCAAGGCTTTTTCGATCGAAGCATCGGGGCCGAGCGGGATCATCTTGGCGATGCGGTCCACTTCGGGAAGGGGCACCTCCAGCACCCGGCCGACATCCCGGATGGCGCCCCGGGCGGCCATCGTCCCGAAGGTGATGATCTGGCAGACGTTCTCACGCCCGTATTTTTCCACCACATAGTCCAGGACTTCTTCGCGCCGCCTCCCGCAGAAATCGATGTCGATGTCCGGCAGGCTGATTCTCTCCGGGTTCAGGAATCTCTCGAAGAGGAGGTCGTATTCGATCGGGTCGATCTCGGTGATCTCGAGGCTGTAGGCGAGCAGGCTCCCGGCGGCCGACCCCCGGCCCGGACCCACCGGGATGTTCTTTTCTTTGGCTTTCTGGATGAGGTCCCAGACGATCAGGAAGTAGCCTTCAAACCCCATCTTCTTGATGAGCTGGCGCTCGTTCTCGAACCGGTCTTCATATTCCTCGACCGGCCGGCAGGGCTCGCCCCGCTCCCGGCGCAGGGACAGGGCCTCCAGCCTCTTCTCGAATCCTTCCCTAGTCACTCGATCAAAATACTCGGATAGGGTCGACCCGCCGGGCGGTTTGAACTGAGGAAGGGAATAGCCGGAGGAGGGAAAGTCGAACTCGCACTGGGCGGCGATGCGGATCGTGTTCTGGACGGCCTCGGGCACGTCCTTGAACAGCTCGGCCATCTCCGAGCTCGACTTAAAATAGAACTCGTCCGTGCCGAAGCGGATTCGGTCCTGGTCGCTCAATTTCTTGTTGGTCTGAACACAGAGCAGGACGTCATGGCTCTCCGCGTCATCCTTGCGGAGGAAGTGGACATCGTTGGTGGCCACGAGCGGCAGGTCGTGCCCGCGGGCGAGCTTGACCAAAAGGGGGTTGACCCTTTTTTGCGGCTCCAGGCCATGGTCCTGGAGCTCGAGGTAGAAATCTCCCTTGGCAAAAAGGGAGGCATAGCTCAGAGCGGTTTTTTCGGCCTCTTCGGTCAGGCCTTTGCCCAGGAGGTAGCTGACCTCTCCCTTGAGGCAGCTGGATAGCCCGATCAGGCCTTGGCTGTGCTGGGCCAGGAGTTCCTTGTCGATCCGGGGGCGATAATAGAAACCCTCCAGGTAGCTCTGGGTGATGAGCTGGCAGAGATTCCGGTAGCCCTTTTCATTCTTGACCAGCAGGATGAGGTGGTAATGGCGGGTCTCGGACTGGTCGTCCGCTCTTTTATCGAACCGGCTCTTGGGCGCGACATAGACCTCGCAACCGAGGATGGGCTTGACATCCCTCGCCTTGGCTTGTTTGAAGAAAGTGACGGCCCCGAACATGTTGCCGTGGTCGGTGAGCGCGACGGCCGGCATGTTGTTCTTGTAGGCGGCCTCGACCAAGTCCGAGATCCGCAGCCCGCCGTCCAGAATGCTGTATTCGGAGTGATTATGGAGATGAATAAACGAATGTTCCATTTTCCTGCTCAGTGCTCACTGCTCCCTGCTCACTTGTCTTATTCCCATTCGATCGTCCCGGGAGGTTTGGAGGTGATGTCGTAGGCGACACGATTAACGCCCTGGACCTCGTTGACGATCCGGGTGGAAATCTTGGCCAGCAAATCCGGGTCCGCCGGGAACCAGTTGGCCGTCATCCCGTCGGTGCTCTGGACAAGCCTGATCACGACCACGGATTGATAGGTCCGCTGGTCCCCCATGACGCCCACCGATTTGACGGGGAGCAGAACGGCGAAGGCCTGCCAGAGCTTGTGATAGAGTCGGGCCCGCCTGACTTCCTGGATGACGATCTCGTCGGCATCGCGCAAGATCCTCAGTCTCTCCCCGGTCACCTCCCCGACGATCCGGACGGCCAGCCCCGGACCGGGGAACGGATGCTGGAACACGAAATCTTTCTCCAGGCCCAAGCGAAGGGCCAGGGCGCGGACTTCATCTTTGAATAGCTCTCTCAGGGGTTCGACCAGCTTGAACCTGAGCGAGTCCGGCAGCCCTCCGACATTATGATGAGACTTGATCCGGGAGGATGGGCCCTTGACCGGGTTGCTTTCTATGACATCTGGATAGATCGTTCCCTGGGCCAGGAAATCCACCCGGCCGATCTTCCTGGCCTCGTTTTCAAAGATGTCGATGAACAAACCGCCGATCGTCTTTCGTTTCTCTTCCGGGGAGACGATCCGGCGGAGTTTTTCGATAAACAGCGATGAGGCGTCGACCCCCTTGATCCTGAGGGCCAGCTTGTCCCGGAATTTTTTCATCAGCCCTTCATACTGGCCCTTCCGCAACAGCCCGTTATCGACAAAAATACAGGTCAGGCTCCGGCCCACGGCCCGCTGCACGAGGAGCGAGGTGACCAGAGAGTCCACCCCGCCGCTCAGCCCACAGATAACCTTTTTGCGGCCCACCAGTTGACGGATCTCGTCGACCTTTCGCTCGATGAAAGAACTCATCGTCCAATCGGGCCGGAGACCGGCCTGTTTGAACAGAAAATTCGCCAGGATTTTTTTGCCCTGGTCCGTGTGGATGACCTCCGGATGGAACTGGACGCCAAAGAACTTCCGGTCTCGGTTCTCCACGACGGCGGCCCCCGTGTTCGTGGTTTTTCCGCTCACCACGAACCCGGGCGGAATATTTTCCGGCCTGTCTCCGTGGCTCATCCAGACCTGGCCCCTGTCCTTGAGTCCGCAGAGCAGCCCGCGCTTGTCCAAGACTTGGAGTGAGGCAAAACCGTATTCCCGCTTTGAAGAGGGCGCGACTCTTCCGCCCAGGAGATGGGTCATCAGCTGGAGGCCGTAGCAGATCCCGAGAACCGGCACTCCGAGCTCGAAGATCCTCGGCGAGGGAAGCGGGGCCCCTTGCTCATAGACGCTCTGCGGCCCGCCGGAGAGGACGAGCGCCTGGGCGTTCTCTTTTTCCAACTCCTCGACCGGCGTCGAAAAGGGAAGGATCTCCGAATAGACCCCTAACTCCCTGATTTTTCTTGCGATTAGCTGCGTGTACTGCGAGCCGAAGTCGAGGACGATGACCTTGTTCATGTTCCGATTTTAGCAGACGAATCTGAGGCTGTAAACAAAAACGTTCCCAAATCGTCTCTCTCGTCTGTCTGGTCATCTCGTCCGTCTCGTGCGGCAAAGCAACGAGAAAAAAATAATAAGAAATGGCTTTGTTTTGACTTTAGCGAGATAGACGGGCGACGAGATGACGAGACGGACCTCTTCATTGACTGAATCGCCCGATTTCTCTTATATTAAATTCGTCATGAAGAGGGAAGATCTGACCAAAGAACTGTCGATCGGAACGGGCACAAAGATCGTCCTCCTCGTCCTCGACGGATTGGGGGGTTTGCCCCGGGGGGAAAGACCGAGTTGGAGTCGGCCCGGACGCCGAACCTCGATAAGCTGGCCGCGGCCGGCGCGGGCGGGCTGACCGATCCGGTCTTCCGCGGGATCACGCCCGGGAGCGGGCCGGCCCATCTCGCCTTATTCGGCTACGATCCTCTTCGCTATCAGCTCGGCCGGGGCATCCTCGAAGCCCTGGGCGAGGGTGTCGAGGTCGGGCGCGACGACCTTGTGGCGCGGGGGAATTTCGCCACTCTCCGGGACGGTCTCGTGGTGGATCGGAGGGCCGGACGTATCCCCACCTCGGTGAACGAAAATCTCTGCCAGAAGCTGAACTCCGCCCTCTCTTTGAGAGGAGGAGTCGCCGTCCGCCTTTATCCGGGAAAGGAACACCGCTTTGTCGTCAGGTTCACAAGCCAAGGCCTTTCCGACGCCGTCTCCGACGCCGATCCGCAAAAAGAGAACAAGCCTCCCCTCCCGGCGCATCCATTGTCCCCCGAGGCGGAGAAAACCGCGGCCATAGTCAACTCTTTCATCCAAGATGCGACGGACATCCTGAAAGATTCCGCCCCCGCTAACACCGTCCTGGTCCGAGGGTTCTCAAAGTTCCCCGCCATCCCGACCATGGCCGAGCTCTATAAATTGAAGCCCGCCGCAATCGCCAATTACCCGATGTACAAGGGTCTGGCCAAACTCCTGGGGATGACCGTTCTCAACGCCGGCCCCGAAGCGGCCGACCTGTTCCAGGTCCTGGAAAGCCATTATGCCGGGTTTGATTTTTTCTACGTCCATTACAAAAAAACCGATACCGCCGGTGAGGACGGCGATTTCGAGGCCAAGGTCTCGGCCATCGAGAAGTTTGACCGCGAACTCCCTCGAGTCCTGGCCCTCCGGCCGGAAGTCCTGGTCGTCACTTCCGATCACTCGACACCGGCGCTCTGGAAGGGCCATTCCTGGCATCCCAACCCCTTCCTGCTTGTCTCCAAAACCGCTCGTGTTGACGGGTTATCCGGCTTCTCGGAAAAAGAGTGCGGCCGCGGCTCGCTGGGCCGGTTCGAGTCGATTTATGCCCTGCCCCTGATGCTGGCCCATGCGGGGAAATTGATGAAATTCGGCGCCTAAGACGTCTTTCTGGTCTATCTCGTCTATCTCGTCGTCTCGACACAGACAAAACAAATCCAAGGGCAAATTCCTCTGAACTGGATCTTTGACAAGAAGACGAGATGACGTGACGACGAGATAGACGTCTTTGGCTCGTTGACGCAATCCGGTTCGTCCTATAGAATAGCTAGAGAATACTATGTTCAAAAAGAAGGTCGCTGGCGCAATCTTGGCGGGCTCTCTCTCCGTCTTTGTCCCGCTCCAGGCAACCCCCGTTCCGCCCGTCGAGATTTACAAGCTCCGCTGCCACACCCATCCCAACTTCACTCGGATCGTCCTCGACATCGGCTCCCTGCGAGATTACACCTTCACCGAATCTCGCCGTCCTGACCGGGTTTACGTGGATATCTACCAAGTCAAGCTCAACCCGATCCTCGAAGGCCAGTCCTTCCAGGTTAAGAATGACTACATCTCCCAGATCCTCTTTGTTCACAAAACGGCCACCACGGTCCGCCTCGCCTGCGAACTGGATTTCGCCAAAGTGGCCTCCTACCGCGTCTGGCACCTGTTCGATCCTTTTCGCGTCGTCGTCGACATCTATCCCAAGGGAAGCTCTTCTGCCGGGACTTCTCCCAATCTCGCCCAGCCGCCCCAGCCGTTGGATTCCGGCTACAGCATGGCCCGGCAACTCGGCCTCGGCATCCGGACGATCGTCATCGACCCCGGCCACGGCGGTTTGGACCCGGGCTGCATCGGGAAGAGGGGGCTCCAGGAAAAGGGCGTGGTCCTCGACATTTGCCTCAAGCTCAAAAGCCTGCTCGGGACCCGAAAAGACCTGCAAGTCATTCTGACCAGGGAATCGGACATCTATGTCCCGCTCGAGGACAGGCCGGTCATCGCCAACCAGAAGAAAGCCGACCTGTTCATTTCCGTCCACGCCAACGCCAGCTTCAACCGGAAACGTTCCGGAGTGGAGACTTTTTTCCTCAATTTCAGCCCCGACGCTTCGGTGAATGAGATCGCCGCCGGGGAAAACGCGACATCGACCAAGAACATCAGCGAGATGAAGTCGATCATCATGAAAATCGTCCAGAACAGCAAGCTCTTCGAATCCAAAGAGCTGGCTGAAAAAATCCATCAAAGTCTACTCAAATCTCTGATTCAAAGACGCGGCACCGTCAAAGACCTGGGCGTCAAGGGCGGGCCCTTTTGGGTGCTCATCGGGAGCGACATGCCTTCGGTGCTGGTCGAGGTCTCCCATCTCAGCAACCCCGAAGAGGAGGCCCTGCTGAATACGCCGGAATACGAAGACCAGGTCGCCAGGGGAATCTATGACGGGATCTTGGAATACATTCGCTCATTAGGGAAAGGATAAAAAGCCCATGAAGAGAAGGAATTTTTTGAAAGATGTTGCCTTGGGAAGTCTTCTTCTGAAAGTCAACCCGCTCGTCTTCGCCCAAGCCAAAGGTCAGCCGGATCTGGCCGTGATCCAGGGCGAGTCTCCGTCCCAAATCACGAAGGAGGCGATCGCCGCGCTGGGCGGCATCGGCCGGTTTGTCTCCAAGGGCGACGTGGTGATGATCAAACCGAACATCGGCTGGGACCGGACGCCGGAGATGGCGGCCTGCACGAATCCCGAGGTTATCAAAGCGCTCGTCGAGCTGTCCCATTCGGCCGGGGCAAAAAAGGTCATCGTCATGGATAACTCCACCAACCAGGCCAAGAGGTCGTACATCCGCTCGGGGATCGAGGCGGCGGCCAAGGAGGCCGGCGCCGAGGTGTTCCTCCCCAACCCCCAGCATCTCAAGAAGATGACCCTCCACGGCGAGTGGCTCAAAGAATGGGAGGTCTTCACCGACTTCGTCGAAGCGGACAAGATCATCAATGTTCCGATCGCCAAGACGCACAGCCTGTGCCGTCTGACACTGGGCATGAAGAACTGGCTCGGCGCGGTCGGCGGGAACAGAAGCCAGCTCCATCAGAAACTGGACCAGGCGATGCTCGACCTGGCCGTTTTTTTCAAACCGACGCTGACCGTCTTGGATGCTTACCGGATCCTCCTCAGGAACGGACCGCAGGGAGGCAGGGTCTCAGACACCAAGCTCCTCAAGACCGTCGTCGCCGGGGTGGACTATGTGGCCGTCGATGCCATGGGCGCAACATTCTTTGAGATCAAGCCGGAGGAACTGCTCTACCTCAGACTGGCCCAGGAAAAGGGCATCGGAAAGATCAACCTGGAGAAGCTCAAAATTGAAAAAAGAACGGTCTAGAAAATACCGGCTCGTCCGGACGACCCGAATCCTCGTCCAGGTCGTGTTCTTCGCGCTATTCCTGTACCTCCTTTTCGGGACTCATTACACGGGGCAGGATTACATCGGCAAGGTCGAGACCTTCTTCCATTTCGATCCCCTGCTTGCGCTCGCCACGTTCGTGGCCTCTCGCATCTTCTTCGCCTCGTTCGTCCTGGCGGCCATCACCCTCATCTTGACCGTCGTCCTGGGGCGCGTGGCCTGCGGCTGGGTCTGCCCGATGGGCTCCATCCATCAGTTTTTCTCCGCCCTTTTCAAAAGAACTAAGTTCCTCAAGCCCAAGGCCCAGGAAAAAGCGAGCCTCGCCTGGAAATATTATCTGCTCATCTTTATCTTCATCAGCGCCCTTTTCACCCTGGATCTGGTCGGCCTTTTCGACCCCCTCTCGCTTCTCTACCGATCTTTTGCCACGAGCATCGTTCCGGTCTTCGCCAGAGGATTTTCGGCCCTCATTGGCCTCTTCTATCCTCTCCATCTCAGTTCTGCGGGCGATAAGCTGACTCAGTTTTTCGAGAATCTGACCATCAACCAGACATTCCGTCAGGGTTTCTTCATCGGCCTCCTGTTTTTGGGGACCGTTTTTCTGAACGCGGCCAAAGAGCGGTTCTGGTGCCGCTATCTCTGCCCGTTGGGCGCTTTCCTCGGGCTCCTCTCGCGCTGGAACATCTTGAAGCTGAGGATCGATCCTGATAAGTGTATCAAGTGCGGGCTCTGCAACGTCCACTGCGAAACTCAGGCAACACCCTATCCGAATGAGAAGTGGCGGAGCCCGGAGTGTGTTTATTGTTTCACTTGCAGCGCGATCTGCCCGACCAGCGCCATCGGGTTCCCCTTGGCGGCGCGGCCGGAAAAGATCTCCCAGGTGGATCTGTCGCGGCGGCGCCTCATCTTGACATCACTTGTGGCGATCGTGGCCGCCCCTTTATTCCGAATCTCCCCGGCCACTAAACGCGCCCACGAGAAACTTATCCGGCCGCCCGGAGCCCTCCCCGAACCTCAGTTCCTTGAGAAATGCGTCAAGTGCGGGGAATGCATGAAGGCCTGCCCGACCAACGCCCTCCAGCCGGCCTCGACCGAGGCCGGACCCGAGGGGCTCTGGACTCCGGTCCTCATCCCGAAAATAGGCTACTGCGAATACTACTGCTCCCTGTGTTCACAGGTTTGCCCGACCGGAGCGATCAAGGAACTGACAATCGAGGAAAAGGTCAAGGTCATAATCGGGTCCGCCTGGATCAACAAGAATCGCTGCATCCCCTACACCCTGGGGAGGCCCTGCATCGTCTGCGAAGAGCACTGCCCGACTTCACCCAAAGCGATCAAGTTCGTTATGACCGATACGAAGCTTCCCGACGGCACGGTCAAGACACAGAAGGCGCCGGTCATCGACCTCAACCTGTGCATAGGCTGTGGCATCTGCGAGAACAAATGCCCGGTCGTGGACGACCCGGCGATCTATGTCACGAGCGTCGGCGAACAGCGTTCCGAGCAAAACCAGCTGCTTCTGCCCGTCGTGGAAGAGACGACCGAAAATCCCAAGTCGTAAGAGAGCTCACGCCGGCGGTTCTCAATCATCCTATCCCATCGAGGATGGCGGGCGCCGAGAAGCGCGAGAAGACAGCTTATGCTGTGCTGCTCACCCTCGTGACGCGTGGTGGCAAGGATGAACGTTGAGTGAAATCATCAGGCTTCGACCGCGTCAATGCCCATCATGTAATCTCTGGGGTATGGCTTGAGCGGCTTCGTGATTTCCACATCCCTCGGGTCTTTGAAGACAATCCGGATCTTGTCCGCTGATCGTAGATCCCCAAGCTCAAAGTTTTCGGGCCGTGTCTCTCCGCCGCCCACCCCGAGGAAGATCCAATCGCCGTCGCCGGATTTGGCAAAAACGGCATAAGTCATAGTCTCGGGCAGAATACCAACTCTGGGTCTTTTCGCATAGACGGCGAAATCGTTCCCCTCGCCGTTAACCAAGGATATTGCCAGGTCTAGAATCCCAAAGTATTCTACCCCGGCATACTTGTCATCGGGCTCCCCAAGAGCATAATCTGGGTTTTGAACGTGGACCGTCGTCCCATTGACAACCTCTGTTGCGTACCTTGGCGTCTGGGCTGAGCAGACCACGGCAACAGCCAAAAATAACGCAATACGATACCAGCGCATGGCCCCTCCTTTATCTTAATTTTATTATAGAAAAGAGAAGGGTTCAAACCGGCCCGAACAAGCCTCTCACTCAGCCAGGATTTTCTTGAGCTCTTCTTTCAAGGGAGGAATCACCTGGAAAAGGTCGCCGACGATGCCATAGTCGGCCACTTTGAAGATCGGGGCTTCGGGATCCTTGTTGACAGCAACGATAACTTTTGAGGAAGAGATCCCTGCCAAATGCTGGATGGCGCCGGAGATACCGAATGCCAGATAGAGGTTCGGAGAGACCGTCTTCCCCGTTTGCCCCACCTGGTGCTGGTGACCGATCCACCCGGAATCGACGGCCGAGCGCGAGGCACCGACGGCCGAGCGCGGAATGATCGCGGCGAGTTCTCTCAGCAGCTCAAAATTTTCCGGGCCCTTCATCCCTCGCCCGCCCGAGACGATGACTTCGGCCTCGGTGACGTCGAGCTCGCCGCCTTTCTCTCCGAGGATCTCTGTCACCTGGCCTTTGATCGAGCCTTCGTCGATGGCCACTTCTTTTTTGATCACGTCTGCGCTTTTTCCCGTGGGCGAGCCGAGAAGAAAGACGTTCGGCCGGAGAGAGGCGACTTGAGGCGACGATTTCAGCCGGACGGAGAGAAGCGCCTTGCCGGCGAAGATGGGGCGGGTAAATTCGAGCCGCCCGTCGACGACAGAAATCCGCGTGCAATCCGCCGCCAGGCTCACGCCCAGCCGGGCGGCCAGCCGCGGTGACAGGTCTTTGCCCATGGCGCTGGCCGAAAAGAAGATGACCTCCGGGGCCAGTTCCTTGGCCAGGAGAGAGAGCGCGCCCGCATATCCCTGGGCCGAATACCTGGCCAGGAGAGGATTTTCAAGGAAATGGATCCTTGAAGCACCGTAGCCGGCGATTTCCGGGGCGAGGGCGTCCAGGCCCGGGCCCACCACTGCGGCGGCCACATCCTTTCCCAAAGCATCCGCTATTCTACGCGCTTCTGAGAGCGTTTCGAGAGAGCTTTTCTTGACTTTGCCGTCCCTGGTTTCGATGACAACTAAGAACATCTTCGCCCTCCTCCTAGATCGCCTTGGCTTCCCTGCGAAGAAGCTCGACCAACTGCTTGGCCGCCTCCTCGGGGGACCCCCCGAGGACCTTGCCGGCCTGCCGGGCCGGGGGGAGTGTCGATTTTCATAATCTCGACCTGGGTTTGCAGCGCATCCCCGCCCAAACCAAGCTCTTCAAGGGAGAAAACCGGAATCTGCTTTTTCTTGGCAGCCATGATTCCCTTCAGGGTCTCGTAGCGGGGTTCGTTCAAACCCTTCTGAGCGCTGACGACCGCGGGGAGAGTGAACTCCACCTTTTCCACCGCCCCCTCGATCTCCCGGTGAGCGACGCCTTTGGCGCCGTCGATTTCGAGCTTGGTAACAACGTTCGCCTGAGGGAGAGAGAGGAGCTCCGCGACCATAGAAGGCACCTGGGAATTGTCCGAACCCACGGCCTGCTTGCCGAACAGGAGCAGGTCAAAGGAAGGGAATTTCTTCTCCATGACCCGGGCGATCGTCCTGGCCGCCCTCAAGCCGTCATAGCTTTCGGGAGCATCGTCCTTGACCAGCACGGCCTCGTCGGCTCCCATGGCCAGGCACTTCCGGAGCGTGACCAGCGCCTCGTCGCGGCCGATCGTGACGGCCGTGACCTGGCCTCCCCTCGCTTCCCGCAGCCGGAGGGCCTCCTCCAGGGCGTACTCATCATAGGGGTTGAGGATAAAATTGAGGCCTTCCTCGACCACGGTCCGCGCCTCAGAATGGATCCTGATCTTGGACTCGGTGTCCGGGACTCTCTTGATAAAAACGAATATGTTCAAATCATCCTCCCCGCCTGGAATTCCAAGAGAATTCTATTATTCTTCGAACCGCCTCAGCAGGAGACACCCGTTGGTGCCGCCGAAGCCGAAGGAATTGTTCAGGGCATAGATGACCTCGCCCCGCCGCGCCCGGTTGGGGATATAATCCAGGTCGCACTCGGGGTCGGGGTATTCATAATTGATCGTCGGTGGCATGATCTGGTTCTTCAGGACCATGGCCGTGATTCCCGCCTCGACTCCGCCGGTTGCTCCCAAGAGATGTCCGGTCATGGACTTGGTGGAATTCACCGCAATCTTGTAAGCCCGGTCCCCAAAAAGGCGCTTGATGGCCAGGGTCTCAAGTTTGTCGTTATAAGGAGTCGAGGTTCCATGGGCATTGATGTACTGGACCTCCTGAGGATCCACTCCGCCGTCTTCCAGGGCCGCTTTCATCACCCGAAACGCCCCATCTGCATCCATGGCGGGTGCGGAGACATGGTAAGCGTCGCCGGTCATGCCGTAGCCCACGACCTCGGCATAAATCCTGGCCCCGCGTTTGAGCGCCGCCCCGAGCTCCTCGAGGAGCAGGATCCCCGCTCCTTCGCCCATGACGAATCCGTCTCGCCGGGCATCAAAGGGACGCGACGCCTTCTGCGGCTCATCATTCCTTTCCGAGAGAGCCCGCATCGCGCAAAACCCGCCGACGCCGAGAGGGGTGATCGGCGCCTCCGCCCCGCCGGCGAGCATGATGTCGGCATCTCCCCTGGCGATGATCCGGAAGGAGTCGCCGACCGCGTGGGTGCCGGTGCTGCAGGCGGTGGCCGGGGCGGAATTGGGGCCTTTGGCTTTGTAGCGGATCGAGATCTGGCCCGAGGCTTCATTGATGATCGTCGAGATCAAGAAAAAAGGAGAGATTCGGTCCGGGCCTTTCTCGAGCAAAACCGAGTGGGTGTCTTCGATCGTCCCGATTCCGCCGATGCCCGAACCGACATAGACGCCGCTTCTTTCCCCCTCGAGGGCCGAGCAGCTGATTCCGGAATCCTCAACAGCGAGCGCCGCGGCCGCCACGGCATACTGGATAAAGAGGTCCATCTTCCGGGCCTCTTTTTTATCGATGAAGTGAAGGGGATCGAAATCCCTGACCTCTCCGGCAATCCTGGTGGAAAAGCGGGATGTTTCAAACCGGGAAATGAGGCCGATCCCGCTCTTCCCCTGAAGAAGTTCCTCCCAATTCTTTTTCACCCCGACGCCCAGAGGGGTCACCAAACCGATTCCTGAGATGACCACTCTCCGGGGGGCGCAGGGATGTTGGGTCGAACGAAAAGCCGGCATGAATAAAAGAGGGGCTACTTGCCGTGAGCCAGGATGTAGTCCATGGCCTTGCCGACGGTGGTTAGCTTTTCGGCGTCTTCATCGGGAATATCCAGGCCGAATTCGTCTTCCAAAGCCATGACCAATTCAACGGTGTCCAAAGAATCGGCCCCCAGATCATCGATAAAAGAAGCGCTCTCTGTGACCTGGTCTTCACTAATGCTCAGCTTATCGGCCACGATGGCCCTGATTTTCTTGAGCAAATCTTCTCGTTCCATGTTTTCCTCCTCGATATGTTTTATTGCGGAGGCGGCATTTTCACCGCCGCTACATATACATTCCGCCGTTGACTTGGATGACCTGGCCGGTGATATAGGCCGCTTCATCGGAGAGCAGGAACTTGACGGCGTGGGCCACGTCCTCCGGCCCTCCGAATCTTCTCATGGGAATGATGTCGATGAATGCTTTCTTGACGTCCTCGGGGAGTCTGTCTGTCATCGCCGTGGCGATGTAGCCAGGGGCTACACAGTTGACGGTGATCCCTCGCGAGGCCACCTCCCTGGCCAGCGATCTGGCGAAAGCCACGACGCCGGCTTTGGAGGCCGCGTAATTGGCCTGTCCGGGATTCCCCATCTGCCCGACGACCGAGGAGATGTTGACGATGCGCCCGTAGCGGCTGTTGAGCATCGATCGGATCACCGCCTTGGAAAAATTGAAGACGCCTTTCAGATTGACCGCCAGGACAGCGTCCCAGTCCTCTTCTTTCATGCGGAGGAGAAGGCTGTCCCGGGTGATCCCGGCGTTGTTGACCAGATGGTCAATCTTCTTGTGGTCACGCAGGATGGTTTCGACCACCTCTGTCACCTGGTGCGAATCAGCGACATCGGCCGCATAGGCGGAAGCGACCCGGCCCGAGGACCGAATCTTTTGGGCGACTTCTTCGAGCTTTTCCTTCTGGATATCGACCAGGACCAATTCGGCTCCGGCCCGGGACAACTCGAGCGAAATGGCTTCGCCGATGCCCTGGGACGCTCCGGTCACGACAGAGATCCTTCCCGCAAAATCCATTTAGGCTTCGCTCTCCCTTCCGAGCACAGTCCCCTCTTCCCATCTCCATCTCGATCTTTTCCAGGACCCTGTTGGCGACATAATCTTTGGCCATTCTGATGGCGTTCTTGACCGCCCTGGAATTGGACCTCCCATGGCCGATGATGCAGACTCCGTTGAGGCCGAGGAGGGGGGCGCCCCCGTACTCGGAGTAGTCAATCTTTTTGTAGAGCTTCTTGAGATTCCGTTTCATCAAGAAAAAGCCGATTTTGGCCAGGAGATTTTTCATCATCTCGTGGCGGGCCATAGCCAGCATGCTCTCGACGAGCCCCTCACTGACTTTCAGGGCCACATTACCGGTGAACCCGTCGCTGACGATGATGTCTGCGGCGCCGGAGTAGATGTCCTTGCCTTCCACATTCCCGATGAAGTTCAAGGGCGAGTTCCGGAGCCTCTCGAAGACCGCCTTGGTCAGGTCATTCCCTTTGGTGCTTTCCTCTCCGATGCTCATCAACCCGATCCTCGGGCTGCGGAGTCCCAGCACACTCTGCATGAAAGTCCGTCCCATGATGGCAAACTGCTCCAGATCCTGGGGCTGGCAATTCGCGTTGGCGCCGACGTCGATGAGCAGGGTTAGCCCTTTCAGGCTGGGCACCAGGAGAGCAAGGGCAGGTTTGTTAACGCCCCGGAGGGCGCCGAGGACTCTCCGTGAAGTAAAGACGACCGCCGCCGTGTTGCCGGCGCTGACAAAGGCGTCCGCCCTTCCTTCCTTGATCAGGCTTGTGCCGACGAGAATCGAGGAGTTTTTCTTTTTTCTGAACGAGGTCAGCCCCTCTCCCATGCCGATGGCCTCGGGGGCGTTGATGATGGTGACTTTAGCCCGGGAAGGCCCGATCTTGTCGAATTCTTTCCTGACCAGCTCTTCGACTCCGACCAGAAGAACTTCGATCTGGAAATCTTCAGAAGCCCGGACGGCGCCTTCGACTGTGACCCTGGGGGCGAAATCTCCCCCCATGGCATCAACAGCGATCCGCATCCTTATTCCCCAGTGCTTCTACTCTTCTGTTCCCTCAATCACCTGGCGGCCGCGGTAATAGCCGCACCCGGGACAGGCCCGGTGAGGCAGTTTCGGGTTCCCGCAGTTCGGGCATAAGGAAAAAGAAGGGACGGCGAGGGCATCGTGGGTTCTTCTTTTCCCTTTCCTTTGATGGGAATGTCGTCTCTTTGGATTTGGCATTTAACTTTTATCTCTCAATAGGTTTTTCAGTTTCGCCAGCCTGGGGTCCGGTTCCCTGACCAGACAGCTGCATTTTCCATCCTGGATGATCTTGCCGCAGACGGCGCAGATGCCCTGGCAGCGCTCGGAGCAGAGCGGCTTCATCGGGAAGGTCAGGTTCAACTGCTCCAGCACCACTTCTCTAATGTTGATCTGGCCGCTGTAATAGAAGAGCTGGTTGAAATCATCCTCCTCGAGCTCGTCTTTGATCAGGTCGAGCTCCTCGGGGAGGTAGACGAGGTCGAACGCGGAGCAAACCGGAAACTCGTAGGGCGTCAGACAGCGGCTGCAGATAAAGCTCAGCCGAGCCCTGATCTCCCCTTTGATCCAGATCTCCTCGCCGATCTTCCTGACGACCATCTCCGCGTGGGTGGTGTCCAGAAAGACGGCGTTCTCCTCCACCAGGTCCAGGTTCAAGAAGTCAAAATCCTTGGAGATCTTGAGCCCTTCTTTGGGTAATTTATCAACATCAATCAGCATTTTCCTATCCTTAACGAATCAATTTATTATATCAGCTTGCCCTCCAAAGTCAACCATCTTGCGGTGAGGAGTTAGGGGCAAGGGGTAAGGGGTGCTATTGGATAAAATACCTGATAATGCAAGCGACGGACAAATCCAACCCGGTTGCGAAAGGCGCCTCTAGAAAGGGTTAGTCTTGAGATTTACAGCAAGCTTATGCCCAGGGGAGTTCGGGCTCATGGATCTCAGAGTGCCAACAATTCAGATAGCTCGGTGTTTTCAGGGCCGTTCTTTGACAAATACTCCTCCCCACTTACCCCTGACCCCTCACTATTTTCTTGATATTACCCCTTGGGGGTGTATAATTATGAAATGAGAATGGACGGATTCAACACCGAAATCAAACATGAGGGCGTCACTTTTCACGTCCAAACCCAGGACAAGGGTCCGAGTGCCAAATATGTGGAATCCTTCATCTATTTGTCGGGGAAGCTCCTCTCCTCCCGGAAGACCTTCTATACTCCATATTTAGGCCATCCTCAGCTTCAAGAGAAGATCCATCAGATCATGGAGGAGCAGCACCAGATCATCCTGCGGGAGATCGGCGACGGCCGGTTCGACCATTTCCTGCCCTGATGTCGCTGTGATGGGCGATCAAAGGCTTTTCCTGATTGACGGGTATTCCCTTCTTTACCGTTCCTACTACGCCATTCAGCGTCTTTCCAATTCCCGCGGGTTTCCGACAAACGCGATTTACGGCTTTATCAACACTCTCAGGAAAATGCGGGAGAGGGAGAAGCCGGGGTATCTGGGCATCGTCTTCGATGTCAAGGGGCCAACCGTGCGGCACAAGGTTTATAAGGAGTATAAGGCCCAGCGGAAGCCCATGCCCGAGGACCTCGAGGTTCAAGTCCCCAAACTCAAGGAGGTCCTCTGCGCCCTGAGAATTCCGTTCTTCGAATACAAGAATTACGAAGCCGACGATGTCCTCGGGTGCCTGGCCAGCCAGGCCGCCGTCCAGAAGCTCCACCCGGTGATCGTTACGACCGATAAGGATCTCCTTCAGCTCGTCGATTCCAGGATCACCGTCTATAATCCGGCCAAGGAAGTTTATCTGGATAAAGAGAAAGTCAGGGAATTCTTCGGCGTCGACCCGTCCCAGGTCGTGGACGTCCTCTCGCTGTGGGGAGATCCGAGTGACAACATTCCTGGCGTCCCGGGGATCGGCGAAAAGACTTCGAAGGCCCTGATCAATCAGTTCGGAAGCCTGGACAACCTCCTCGCCCACCTCGACCAGGTCAAAAACCCCCGGGTCCGGGAAAAAATAGAACAGCATCTGGAGCTGCTCAAGATGAGCCGGGAACTGGTGACGATCGAAAAAAACCTCGACCTGAAATTCGAGCTCAAGGAGTTCGAGGTCTGTCCGCCCGATGACGAAACGATCACCAGGCTCTTTCAGGAGCTTGAGTTCACGACGCTCCTGTCCGAATACCTCAAAGAGCCCACCGAACACGCCGGGGAGTGCCGGGTGATTCTGAAGGAATCCGACCTCGAAGCCCTCGTCGCTGAAATCAAGAAAGCGAAGCGCGTCGCCCTCGACACCGAGACAGACAACGTCCTGCCGACTCGGGCGAGGCTGGTCGGCCTTTCTCTGGCCACCACGCCCGGTGAGGCGTTTTATCTACCCCTCCGGCATGACTATGAAGGCGCTCCGGCTCAAATCTCCCCGGAGAACGCTCTTCGCCGGCTGGGCGGGGTTCTCTCCGATCCGGCGATAAAGAAGACCGGCCAAAACATCAAGTATGATTACATCGTCCTCAAAAGAGAAGGGGCGCCCCTCGGCGGACTGGACCTGGACACCATGGTCCTGTCCTACCTCCTCGAGCCCAACTGGGGCAAGCACAACCTGGAAAAGCTGGCCTTGAGCTACCTCCGGATCAACAAGATCCCTTTTGATAGCGTGGCCGGCAAGGGAAAGAACGCGCGCACGATGAATCAGGTCGAAGTCGACCGCGTCGCCCGCTACTGCTGCCAAGATTCGAGCCTCACGCTTGAGCTCAGTCAGGTTCTCTGGCCCAAAATCCGGGAGAAAAAGCTGGACAGGCTCTACCGCGAGATCGAGCTCCCGCTCATCGAGGTCCTGGCCGGAATGGAGATGGCCGGGGTCAGGATCGACCCTTGCGTCCTCAAGACCCTGTCAGAGGACCTGGAGTCTCAGCTGGCCGGCCTGCGGAAAAAAATCTACGAGCTGAGCGGCCACGAATTCAACCTCAACTCTCCCCAACAACTCGCTCATGTTCTCTTTAACAAGCTCAACCTCCCCTCCTTAAGAAAGACGAAGATCACCAGGGGGCACTCGACTTCGCTCGACATCCTCCGCGAGCTTGCTCCGCTTCACCCCCTCGCCCAGTATGCGCTCGAATACCGCCAGCTGGCCAAGCTAAAATCCACCTACGCCGACTCTCTTCCCCTTCTGATCAGCCCCGAAACAGGCCGGATTCACACCTCCTACAACCAGACCGTGACGGCTACGGGAAGGCTCTCCAGCTCGGACCCGAACCTCCAGAATATCCCGGTACGGGGAGAGATGGGACAGCGCTTCCGCCAGGCCTTTATCCCCGGCGAGGGGAATATCCTGCTCTCAGCCGACTATTCTCAGATTGAGCTCCGGGTCCTGGCCCACCTTTCGAAGGACACGGCCCTGACCGAGACCTTCGTCAACGACAGGGATGTCCATTCCGAAACCGCTCTTCGAGTCTTCGGCGGAGACTCGCTTCTCTTCAAAGAGGAACAGAGGCGGCGGGCGAAGGTCATCAATTTCAGCATCATTTACGGCACGTCGGCCTTCTCGCTGGCCAAAGAGCTGGGGACAACGCCCGCCGAGGCGCAGAAGTTCATCGATCGCTATTTCGAGCAGCACCCCCGGGTCAAGGAGTTCCTGGACAGGAGCGTCCGAGAAGCCCAGGAAAAAGGATTTTCTGAGACCCTGTTCGGACGACAGCGCCAGGTCCCGGAGTTAAGGCAGGCCGACAAGACCATCCAGCAGGCCGGCCGGAGGATCGCCCTCAACACGCCCATCCAGGGCTCGGCGGCGGACCTGATGAAGAAAGCGATGATCGATATTGAAAAGGAACTCAAACGCTGCCGGCTCCGGACCAGGATGATCCTCCAAGTCCACGATGAGCTGGTCTTCGATGTCCCCGAGGATGAAAAAGACGCCCTGCAGCCGCTGGTCAAGGAAAAAATGGAGCGCGTTTTTCCCTTGGACGTCCCTCTTCGGGTCCACCTGGGCTGGGGCAAGAACTGGGCCGAAGCAAAGTAAAACCGTCTAGACGTCTTCTGTTTTTGACAGCATACTTCTCCTGTGCTATAAGCTTTTCTCGGGAACCCGAAGGCGAGAAAAAGAGGAGCTCCGGCGTTAAAGACAGAGGCGGCTCATGAAGGTTCTGGACAAACTCAAAGAAAACCCGACCTTGAGAAACGTCCTTCTTTTTCTGGCCGTACTCGGGCCCGGGATCATCACCGGAAGCGTTGACAATGACGCCGGCGGGATAACGACCTATTCGGTGGCCGGCGCGAACTACGGCTATAAGCTCATCTGGACTTTGATCCCCTCGTTCCTTCTTCTGGTCATCGTGCAGGAAATGAACGCCCGGATGGGCATCGTCACGGGCAAGGGGCTGGCCGATCTCATCCGGGAGAATTTTGGCGTCAAAATCACCTTCGTCATATTTCTGGGTCTCGTGGCGCGCGGATATCGGCAACACGGCGACAGAGTTCGCCGGGGTCGCGGGAAGCCTCATGATCTTCGGGGTCAGCAAATATATCTCCGTGCCGATCGTCGCCTTCGCGGTCTGGATCCTCGTCACCAAGGGCAATTATAAGATCGCCGAACGCATCTTTCTCTTTTTCAGCTTCTGCCTGCTTTCCTACATCATCTCGGCCGTTCTCGCCAAGCCCGAGTGGCAGCAGATCGGCGCCGATTTCCTGAGGCCGACCATGCATCTGGATGAAAAGTACCTGAGCATGGTGCTCGGAATCGTGGGAACGACCGTCGCGCCGTGGATGCAGTTCTATATGCAATCGGCCGTGATCGAAAAAGGAATAAAAATCGGCGAATACAGATTTGCGCTGTGGGATGTCATCATCGGCTGCACGGCAACGGTGGTCGTGGCCTTTTTCATCATGGTCGCCTGCGCCGCGACTCTGCACAAGAACGGCGTGGTCATCAATGAAGCCAAGGACGCCGCCATGGCCCTCAAGCCCTTTGCCGGACACTTCGCGTCTCAGCTCTTCGCCTTCGGGCTCTTCGTCGCCTCCGTGTTCTCGGCCACGATCCTGCCGTTGGCCACGGCCTTTTATGTCTGCGAGGCGTTCGGGTTTGAAGCCGGGATCAACAAGAAGATCAACGAGGCCCCTCAGTTTTACGCGCTCTTTGGTTTCATCATGACCGTGGCCGTTCTCATCATTCTAATACCGGGCGCTCCCCTGATCAGCATCACCATCTGGTCCCAGGTCATCAACGCGATGCTTCTGCCGGTGGTCCTTCTTTGCATGATCAGGATCATCAACAACAAGAAAATCATGGGCCAGCACACTAACAACACATTCCAGAATGCCGTCGGCTGGTCGGGGACCCTCGTCCTCATCGCTCTGACCGCGATTCTGATCATCTCTCAACTCAAATCGTTCATAGCCAAATGAAAGCCAGAAATAAGGACTTTTTGCCCGCAGGGGAAGACCTCAACCAAGGGGCGCGCGAAAAAACCCAAGAGGCCGGCTTGAAGATGTTCCTCTTCTTCTCGGAACTGCTCGGCCGCACGGTCGTGAGCGCCGAGGGGAAGCCGCTGGGTAAATTGGCTGACTTGAAGGTGAGGCTGGGAGAGATCTTTCCAAAAATGAACGCCCTGGTGGTCAAGCAGAGGAGAAAGAGAAAGCCGGTCTCCTTGGAATGGTCCGAACTCGAGAGCCTGAACGGCAATATCGTAACCCTGAAGCCGGAAGCGGCGGAGAAATTCAGGCCTCTCGAAGTGAACAGCGAAGAGATGCTCCTTCGGGATGAGCTGTTGGACAAGCAGGTCGTCGACACCTTCGGGGCGAAGATCGAACGAGTGAATGATATTCATCTGCTCATTGTCAACAAAGATCTCCACATCGTTCACGTGGATATAGGGATCAGGGGGATCCTCCGGCGCCTGGGCTGGATCAAAGGCGTGGATTTGCTGTCCAACTGGCTCTTTGCCTATCGGTTCCCGGAAAAAATGATCTCCTGGAAATACATTCAGCCGTTGGCCAGTGACCTCTACAGGCAAGGGCTCAAGCTCAATGTCAACCTGAAAAAGCTCCAAGATCTCCACCCCTCCGATCTGGCCGACATCCTCGAAGAGCTTGATCGGGAGAACAGAAAAAAGATCTTTAAATCGCTTGACCTCCAAACCGCCGCTGAGACGCTGGAGGAAATCGATCCGAAGCTGCAGCTTGCGCTCATAGAATCCGCCACGGTGGAGCTGGCCTCCGATATCCTGGAGGAAATGGCGCCGGATGAAGCCACGGATCTCCTCGCCGACCTGCCCGAGGACAAAAAAGACAAGCTCATCCAGACCATGGAAAAACCCTCCCGGGAGAAACTCGTGGAATTGCTCCAGTTCGAGGAAGGGACGGCCGGAAGCATCATGACCAAAGACTTTATCGCCCTGGAGCAGGGCAAAACCATTGCCGACGCCATCGAAGATTTCAAGAAGACGACCCATCCTCTCGAAACGATCGCCTATATCTACGTAACCGATGAGGAGAATCATCTCCTCGGGGTCCTCACTCTCAGACACCTGCTGCTCTGCCAAAAAGACACGCCCCTGGGGAAATTGATGAACAAGAACCTGATCAAGGTTAACCCGGAGGACGACATCAAGAAAGTCGCCGAGCTCTTCAAAAAATACAAATTCCTGGCTATCCCGGTCGTGGACTGCGATGACCATATCACCGGCATCATCACTCTCCAGGACATTGTTGAATCCGAATAGAAAGCGGCCGGGGAATTGGAAAAATCAATAGGGATTGAGAGGCGTTGCCGGTTAGCGAGCGGCCTTCGATCTGATCGGGAGGAGGGGCGACGGGATCGCCATGTCGGGCGGGGTGTCAGAGCGCCTTCTGATAGACGCGGAATTTCTTGTAGATCTTCCCGCCCATGCGTTCCATTTCGGCCCTGACCCTGACATTTTCTTCCATCTCGTGGTGGGTGTCCATCACCTCCATCCCGGCTTCGGTCGCCGAGATCAGCATCTTCGTCCCCATCATCACGTCGAGGCCCAGGCCGCGGTATTTCTCCCTGATCGCGCCCAAGAGAAGGTCAAGCTGTTTGGTCTTCTTGGCCGCTCTCAGAATTTTCAAAAAACCGAAGGGGAAGAGCCTGCCTCGGGCCTTCTGGATTCCTTCGCTGAGGTCGGGCATGGCGATGACAAAGGCCACGGGATCCTTGTCTTTGAGGACGACCTTCACGAACCGCGGATCGACGACCGGGAGGTAGCGCTTGGCCAGGTCGTTCATCTCCTTTTCATCCAGCGGGGCATAGCCGTAAATATTGCTGCTTATGTAGCACTCGTTCATCAAGCTCAGGATGGGAACGATCCAGGGCTTCATCTCTTTTCGTGATTTGAACTCCAGAAGCTCGAAGTTGCCCCGTTTTTGGACTCGCTCGAAAATTCTCCGATAAAATTCCGGGACCTCCTTGGGGACCTCGAGTTTGTAGACGAAATAATCGATATCTTTGCCGTACCCTTCGTTCTCGACGAGGCGGGGCATCCAGGCCAGGTTGTAATAGGTGGCGATCGTCGCCCTGTTCTCAAAGCCCTCGATCAAGAATCCTTCCGGATCTTGATCCGAGAACCCATAGGGGCCGATGATCTTGGTCATCCCCTTTTTCCTCGCCCAGTCTTCAACCGCCCCGAGCAGGGCGTGGACAACTTCTTGATCCTCCCAGGTCTCCAAGTATCCGAAGCGGGCGATCTTCACGTTGCGGTGTTCGTTGAATCGGCGATTGATGATTCCCATCACGCGTCCGACAAGTTCCTCCCCCCGAAAAGCGAGGAGCAAGATGACATCGCAGTAGACGAAGGCCTTGTTTTTTTTCCGATCGAAATACTTCCGCTCGTCAAAAGAGATGGGAGGCACCCAGTTGGGCTGGCCGGCATGAATCTTCTCCGGCAAAAAAATAAATCTTTTCAGGTCGCGCCGGGTTTTGATTTCCCTGATATCGATGGCCATGGCTTCTCCCTGTTGGCACGAGTTCAAACTTTCTTCCTTTATCCTATAATCCCCCCGAAAAATCAACTAAAACTTTTTGCCCCGGGCTTCGGGCCAGGCGAAGAAATTAGGTAGAAATTTCGCCGAATTTCTTTTATGATTTCCGTGGGCGGCGAATCGCTCCCGCGTCGGTTCCTCCTGAGGGCGGAAAGATGCGCCGCCAAGGGATTGCCATCGACTAAGAAGAAGCCAATGGGAGTCAATAGCCTTATCATCATCGGGCTCTTCTTGATCTTCGGGGCGGTGCTCGTCCTTCCCTTCAAGATCAGGCTCGTCGAGAGGAACCTCGAACCTTTTCTCTTTCTCTGCGGGGTGCTGGCTCTGAGCCTCTCCGGGTTTTACTCGGGACTGCAGCTGAACGGCCGCCCGGTCCACACCGGCTGGAGCTGGAAAATCATTAAGGAAGCCCTGGCGGCTCCCGTGTACATCCCGAACAAGTTCCATCTGCCGGTCGGGATCGTCCAGGCCGTGCTCGCCGTCGGGTTGATCATCCACAAATGGCACCGGCCGATCCACCGGGGCATTCAGAAACTGATCAAGCGCCTGTCCCTTCACACCATGGTCTTCTTGCTCGTCGTCGCACTTGGCCTTCTGTCCAGCGTCATCTCCGCCATCCTGGCGGCCCTCATCCTCGCGGAGACGGTCAATGCTATGCCTCTGGCCAAGAAATCAAAGGTCGACCTCACGGTCATTGCCTGTTTTTCTATCGGTCTCGGCGCGGCCCTGACGCCATTGGGCGAACCCCTGTCCACGATCACGGTCGCCAAATTGGCCGGGGAACCCTACCATGCCGGGTTTGATTTTTTGTTCGCCCGGCTGGCCGTTTACATCATTCCGGGTATCGTCGCCTTCGGCCTGGTCGCCGTCGCTCTTTTGAAGAAGACCAGCCACCCGAGCCAGGCGGCTCCGGCCAGCGCTTACCAGGAGTCCCTCAAGGATGTTCTGGCCAGGACGCTCAAGGTCTACGTCTTCATCATGGCCCTGGTTTTTCTCGGGGAGGGGTTCCGGCCGATCATTATCGAGTACCTGGCCAAGATGTCTTCCCAGAGTCTTTATTGGATCAACACCATCTCGGCCATCCTGGATAATGCGACTCTCGCGGCCGCGGAAATCGGCCCCGCCTTTTCCTTGTTGCAGATCAAAGGCGCTCTGATGGGTCTGATCATCGCCGGAGGAATGCTGATCCCCGGCAACATTCCCAACATCATCTCCGCCGGCAAGCTCGGGATCTCAAGCCGGGAGTGGGCCAGGCTGGGCGTTCCGCTCGGAGTCGCGACCATGATCGTCTATTTTTTGATCCTCTATCTACCGGGATATTGACCCTCTGCGGAAGCCCTCTTTTATTGGCCAAAGGAGATCGCGGGAGAGACGAGACGGTCGAGATAGACGTGCTTAGTTTTTGACGGGCCGCGCGGGGGGACGGGGGACGAGATCGCCGTCTCTAGATTTTCATCGGCATGAGCACGTAGACGTTCCGGACCTCTTCCTCCGAATCGGGCCTCAGCAGCACGGCGCTGTTTTCATCCTTGAGCTCGAGGCGGACCTTCTCGGCGCTGACCGTCGAGAGAAAGTCAAGAAGATATTGTGAGTTAAACCCGATCTCCAGCTCCTGTCCGGAATATTCCACGGCGAGCTTATCGCGGGCTTCGCCGATCTCGGGGTTGGAAGAAAAAAGCCTCAGCCTGTTCTTATCAAGATAAAACTTTATCCCCCGGGATCGCTCCGTGGACAGCAAAGAGACGCGCCGGATCGAATCGGTGAGCTCCGCCCTGGAGACCAGGAGCAGATGGGGGTTCTCTTTGGGAATGACCGCCTCAAAATTGGGAAACTTGCTTTCGATGACCCGCGAAATCAAGATCCTGTTCTTCACTCTGAAAAAGAGGTTGTTCTCATCCAGGTCGAACTCGACGGTCTCGTCTTCGTTCTTCCTCAGCTCGCTGAGGGTCTTCTTGGCCACGATCACTCTGATCTCTTTATCGACTCGCAGTTTTTCCTGGGGCGCGGAGGTATAGGAAAGGCGGTGTCCGTCGGTGCTGACAAGCTCCACCTGGTTATTCTTGAGGACCATCAGGGCGCCGTTCAGGTAGTAGCGCTGTTCTTGGGTAATGGCATAATAAACCCGGTCGATCATCTCTTTGAAGCGGGACAGAGGAAGCCGAATGTTCTTTTCAAATTTCGACTCGGGAACCTGGGGGTAATCCTCTCTGGGCAGGCAGAGGACCTTGAACTCGCTCTCCCCGGCTGTGATCTGCATGACCATGTCGTCATTTTCCCGGAACGAAACCATCTCTCCTTCGGGCAGTGATTTGACAATCTCGAAAATCTTTTTCCCGGAGATCGTGATCGCCCCGGGCGTCTCGATCTCGGCCGGGAAGTGCGTCTTGAGCCCGACTTCGAGGTCGGTGCCGGTCAATTCGACCTCGTCCTGGGTCACGTTCACCAGGATATTGGCCAGGATGGGCATGGTGTTCCTTTTTTCAACGATTCCCTGCAGAAGCTGCAGTTCCTCGAGGATGTTTTCCTTCAGAATCGAGAATTTCATGTTTGCACCTTCCAATCCGTGCTCTTACCTTTATTATTTATATTAATATTAAGTCAAGATTAGAAGAGAATATAAATAAAAGCAAATGAAATGTGCAAATCTCTCCTAACCTCTTAATTTCACTACTGAATATAACTGATCAGGGTGTTGATTTCTTTGTTGAATTCACTATCCTCGTTCCGCATCTTCTCGATTTTCCGGATGCTGTGGAGGACCGTGGTGTGGTGTTTTCCACCGAATTTCTTACCGATTTCCGGAAGGGAGACCTTGGTCAATTCCTTGGAAAGATACATGGCCACCTGGCGGGGGAAGGCGATCTTCGGCGAGTTGTTCTTGGATTTCAATTGCGCCAGCTTGATCTTGAACTTGATGACAGACGAGCTTCTGGATCTTTTCCACAGTGACGACCATCGCGGCCGAATCGAGAAGGCTCTTGAGGGCTTCCTTGGTCAGGTCCAGCTCGACTTTTTCGCCCTTGAGAGAAGCGTAGGCGATCACCCGGCGCAGATAGCCCTCGAGCTCGCGGATGTTGGAGTGGACCTTGTCGGCGATGTAAAGAGCCACGCTCTCCGGAAGAACGATGCCCTCCAACTCCGACTTCTTTTTCAGGATGGCGATCCGCGTTTCGATATCGGGTGGTTTCAGGTCGGCGATCAGCCCCCATTCGAAACGGCTGCGGAACCTCTCTTCGAGGTTGGGGATTTCTTTCGGCGGACAGTCGCTCGAGATGACGATCTGTTTTTGGTTATCGTAAAGGTGATTGAAGGTGTGGAAAAATTCCTCTTTGGTCCGCTCCCGGCCGGACAGATAGTGGATGTCATCCATCAACAGAACGTCGACGCTCCGGTATTTCTGCCGAAAGTCGAGGATCTTTCCGTACTGGAGATGGTTGATCAGGTCGTTCATGAATTTCTCGGTGGTGATGTAGATGGTTTTCAAGCGGTGATTGGTCTTGAGCGCGAAATGGCCGATGGCGTTCATCAGGTGGGTCTTGCCCAGACCGGCTCCGCCGTAGATGTAGAGAGGGTTATAGGATTTCGCCGGGTTCTTGGCCACGGCGATGGCGGCGGCGTGAGCGAACTGGTTGCAGGAGCCCACGACAAAATTTTCGAAGGTGTAATTGGGGTTCAGATTGGGATTGAGCAGCGCGCCCTGGCGCGTCTTGCGCTCTTCGGGGGAGCGGCGGATGAACGAGGAGGGGGTTTCATCGAAAATGTATTTGACATCAAAGACCTTGCCGAAAAGCGCCTTCGAGGACTCGTTGATCAAGCCGGAGTAATGGAAAGAGAGCCAATCCCGAAAGTAGGAATTCGGGACTTTGATATAGAAACATTCTTTTTCCTCGCCGATATAGGCCGTGGGCTCAAACCAGGTTTCAAAACTGTTCTCATCGATCTTTGATTGAATGGCTTGAAGAATTTGAAACCACGGGTTATTTTTTTCTTCGGGTTCCATGACCGACTTTCAGTTTTCCACAGAAATTTCCACAGCTGTGGAAAACCCTTCTGTCTCTGCTGATCAAAGGCGAAAGGCTGAGAAGGCTAGGTCATGATAGCACTTTGATTTTTGGTTTTCAAGAATTTTTTTTAATCGTCAGGGCCACAGGAAAAGTTGCCATCACAAAGGGACGCCTGTATAATAAATAGAGCCTTTTCGCGGAGCCCTTCCCTGGGCGGTGGCTGGAGGGGAAATCCCCTGACCCCGGTTCTTCCGCTTGGATTAGTTCAAAAAATATGTTATAAAGTGATCCCTAAAGAGAGAAATAAAATGCCCAAAGTGTGTGCGATCTGTCAAAAAGGCCCGGTCTTCGGGCACGGCATAAGCCATTCCCACAAGGCCTCGCCCAAAAAATGGAAGCCCAACCTGCAGCGGGTCAAAGCGCAAACCTCCTCCGGGATCAAACAGATCTGGGTTTGCACGCGGTGTCTCCGCTCGGGAAGAGTCCAGAAGACCGCCTGAGTTTCTGCGCGCCGAGTTTAGACCCGTTCGACCGAGAATATCTCTTTGAGGCCGGATATTTTCTGGATGATGGTCTCGTAATGTTTGATGTCCCGGATGACCAGGCTGATGGAGATGTGCGCTTTTCGATCCGGGAAGGTGGCGACTTCAGCCTTGGTGATGTTCCCCTCGAGCTCGGCGATTCCCGACGCGACCTTGGCCAAGACTCCCGGCGAATCGACCGTTTTGATAACCAGCCGGCCTTTATAAGGGCCAGTTGCCGCGCTGTCCCATGAGACCTCGACCATCCGCTCGTGGTCCAGGACCTCTTTGGTGACGTAAGGACAGCGCAGGGAATGAACCGTGATCCCCTTCCCCGAAGTAATATATCCGACCACGGGCTCCCCTTTGATCGGCGAGCAGCATTTGGCGAGGCTCACCAATTGTCCCTCGCCGTTCTTGACCTGAATCCCGGGCGATGATCTTCCGGTGACCCGGGTCAAGACCTTGTCAATGAAGGTGGCCTTTTTCTCGATGATCGCCTTCGACGGAAAGAGCCTTTGCATAAGGTCTTTGTCGACAACCACTTTTCCGAGCCCCACCAGGCTATAGAAATCATCCCGGTTCTTGATCTGGGTGCTGACCACCTCCGAGAGTTGGCGCACGAAAGGCTCGTCTTTGAGGAGCGAAGGGCCAATCTTGTATTTCTGAACCTGTTTTTCCCACAGCTTTTTTCCCAGGGCTATCCGCTTGGCTTTTTCCTTGAGGTTGAGCCAGTGCTTGATGGAGCGCCGGGCGTCCGAGGTGGAGACGATGGTCAGCCAGGATGCGGCTCGGGGTTTTTTCAGGAGCGGTGATGATCTCGACGATATCCCCGGTTTTCAGTGCGGTCTTCAGCGGAGAAAGCCGATTGTTGATCTTGGCCGCGGTGGCGTGGAGCCCGATCTCCGAGTGGATCTTGAAGGCGAAATCGAGCCCCGAAGCGCCGGCGGGCAAATTGATGACCTTCCCTTTCGGGGTGAAGACATAGATGTCTTCCGGGATCAGGTTCGTCTTCAGGCTTTTCAGAAATTCTTTGGGGTTTTTCTGTTCCTCGTAGAGCTCGACCATTTCGCGCAGCCAGACCAGCCGCTGGTCTTCTTTGGCCAGGGCCTGGGCGTCGGTCTCCTTGTATCTCCAGTGGGCGGCGATCCCGTTCTCGGCGAGGTCATTCATCTCCCTGGTCCGGATCTGGATCTCAAAAGTCTCTTTGTCCTCGGTGATGATGGTCGTGTGGAGGGCCTGGTAGAGGTTGGTCTTGGGTGTGGCGATGAAATCTCTGAAGCGGTGGGGAAGCGGATGCCACCGCTGGTGGATGATCCCCAGCGCACCGTAGCAATTCTTCACGCTGTCTGTGATCAGCCGCAGGGCCAGGAAATCATAGACCTCGTCAAAATCAATGCTCTGCCGTTTCATTTTATTATAGATGCTGTAAGGACGCTTGATCCGGTGTTGGATTTCCGCCGGAATGTTATTCTCTTTCATGAGCTGCTCAAGCGTCTTTTTGATTTTTTCGAGCTGCTTCTCGGCTTTCTTTTTCTGCGGCTCCACCTGCGCGATGACCCCGAAGTAATCATCCGGGGCGACGTACCGGAAAGAGAGGTCCTCGAGCTCGGCCTTGATCCGCCCCATGCCCAGCCGGTTAGCGATGGGGGCGTAGATCTCCAGCGTTTCTCTGGCGATCTGCCGCTGCTTCTCTTCATCCAAAAAGTTGAGCGTTTTGAGGTTGTGGATCCGGTCCGCGAGCTTGATGAAGATCACCCGGAGGTCGTCGGTCATCGCCAGGATGATTTTCCGGATCGTTTCGGCTTGACGGATTTCCGGGGACGAGTCCTCGACCCGGCCGATCTTGGTCACCCCCTCGACCAAATCCAGGACTTCCTGGCCGAAGGTATTCTTGATCTCATCGGCGCCGATGTCGGTGTCTTCAAGGACATCATGGAGGAGTCCCGCGACCAGCGTTGTCTTATCCAGATGCAGGTCGGCCAGCAGGTTGATGACTTCCAGGGGATGGCTGAGGTAGGGCTCTCCCGATCGGCGAATCTGACCCTTGTGGGCCCGGGCGGCAAAGACATAGGCCTTCTTGAGAAGATTGATATCCTTCTCGCTGTAGGTCGTGAGCTTATCCAGGATGTCGTCGAAACGGATCATGGGTCTGAAAGAGTGATCTTCTCCCGGTCAAGGATCCAATCGACCGCCTCCAGGAGGTCCGCGGCCACGTGGGCCGGGGCGTTCCCTTGCTGTTGGAGCGCAAGCAGAGAATCCTTTCCATACCCGGTGAGGACCAGGACGGGCTGGGATTGGAGGTTGATCCCGAACAGGATGTCTTCGACTTTGTCGCCGATCATGTAGGATTTGCCGAGGTCGATGTCCAGGGCCGCGGCGGCCTGAAGGCCCATCCCGGGCAAGGGCTTCCGGCAGGCGCAGTCGTCCCGGTACTTGGGGTCGACGGAATCGAGATAGTGGGGGCAGTAGTAGAAAGCGTCGAGGCGGGCCCCGTTGGCCGCGAAGGACGCCTTCATGTTTTGGTGAATGCTTTCGAGATCGCGCTCGGTCAGGAGTCCGCGTCCGATCCCCGACTGGTTGGTGATCACGATGGCCAGGAAGCCGGCCCGGTTGATTTTTTTTACCGCCTCGAAGCTGAACGGGTAGATCAGGATCTGGCCGGTGCTGGAGGGGTAGCCGATGTCCTCGTTCAGCGTGCCGTCTCTGTCCAGAAAAACCGCTCTTCTTTTCATCCGATCATTCTTTGGCCGGCTTCATAGACTTCTTGGGGAGTAATCTGGGCCAGGCAGCGGTGGTCGAACGGGCACTTTCTGTAGAGGCAGGGCCAACAGGGAACCTCTTTGCGCAGGACAAGCGCGGGCTCATGGAACGGCCCGGTCCTGGCAGGGTCCGTCGGCCCGAACAGCGCGACCAGGGGAACCCGGACGGCGTTGGCGATGTGCATCGGCCCGGAATCATTGGAGATAAAGAGCCCGGCCGAAGCGACAAGAGCAGCGAGCTCCCGCAGGGTCGTTTTCCCGGCAAAGCTGACCGGCCTTTTCTCCATGCCCGCGGCGACGCTTTCGACCAGGCCGGTCTCATCCGCTGAGCCGACGAGGACAACCTGGGCGTCCGCCTTTTTTTGGAAGAGAGTGCCGAGGGCGGCAAACGAGGCGGGCGGCCACCTCTTGGCGGGCCCGTAGGATGCGCCGGGGCTGAAGATGACCAGCGGCCGGCCGGGGTCCACCCCGGCCTCGCCCAATATTTTTTTGGCGGCCGCGAGCTCTTCACTTGTCAGGTGCAGATTTATATCAGGAGGCGAGGTTTTGAGTCCCAGGCGGGCGAGGAGGTTCAGGTAATAATTCAACTGGTGGAGGGCAGCTTCGGAATCCCGGCCGGGGACGCTCTCCGTTAGAAGAAGCCGCCGGGCGTCACGGGCATAACCCCAGCGCCGGGGAATTCGCGCCAGCCGGAACAAGAGAGCAGAGGAAAAAGAATTGGTCAGCAGAACGCCGATCTCAAAACCGTAACCGTTCAGGGTCCGGCCGCAAGCTCTCAAATCCCGGATGTTATTGAGGGCCGGGATGGTGATGACGCCGGACAGGCCGCCGTTTTTTGGAAAGAGATCTTTGACCCAGGCCTGGGCGGCAAGCCAGATCTCGGCTTCCGGGAAATTTGACCTCAGGCATTCGATGGCCGGAAGAGAGAGGATCGCGTCTCCTATCCAGTTGGGCACGCGGACAACAATTTTCATCGCCTTCATTCTATTCGCGAGGCTGAGTTATGTCAAAAAGACGAAGGGGCGAAGAAAAACTTTCCGTCAGTCTGAAGAGGTAGAATCCGGCACCTTTGCCTTGGGCTCCTTTTTTTCCGGGGCTGGTTTTTCTTTTGTCTTTTCTTCTTTATCTGGACTCTTTTTGTGGGCGTAATCAGTGATATACCAGCCTTCCCCCTTGAACTGCAGCGCCGGCGCGGAGAGCACTTTGCTCACCGTGCCGCCGCACCTGGGGCATTTCATAGGCGGCTTGTCACTGAACCTCTGGAGGATCTCAAATATAAAGTGGCATTGAGAACATTTGTATTCGTAAAGCGGCATCTCAAATCCTCGGAAAAAAAATATTATAGCATACCGGTCGAGCGAAAAAAGGCAGGTTCGAGGTCGTAAGGAGCGAGCTTAGCATTGAGCAGCGGAATTTAGCGCTGCGGGCGGGGGCCCCCACACGCTTGCTCCCCATCGCCCAATAAATCTGATTTGGGATGGGGCACGGAGGACGGTCGACGAGACGGACGTTCTTAGTGGAAGACGATGGCTTCGAAGACGAAGAGCTCGGCTCCCTTTTTCCAGGACCCCGGCGGCAGACCGGCCTTCAGGCAAGTCTCCTCCAAGAACTCCTCCCTGGTCCAGTTGTTCTCGACGGGCACCTGGGGCAAGAGCAGCCCCTTGCGGCCCTCCATGGAGATGACCAGACCGTGTTTCCCGACCTGGACCTCAGCCGGGTTGTCGATTTTTTTAAGCGGAGTGAGGACGGAGATCTCATAATCCAGCGTGTTCAGCTCTTCTGAAGAGACGGGAGGGAACCTCGGGTCTTCGGAAGCGGCATAGATCGCCCCGGCGATGATCGCCTTGTAAAGGGGGAATATAGGCTCGGTGAACCCGATGCAGCCGCGAAGTTGGCCTCTTTTTTTGAGAGTGACAAAGGCCCCTTTGGGGGATAGGAAATTCGGATTCTGGGTGTCAAAGGAAAGCTCTTTCTTTTCCCGAACATAAGTCTCCACGGCCGAACGGGCCAGGCCGAGGAGGGCCTTCTTTTCTTCTTTGCCCAGAGAGAATTCCTGCCCGGAATCGTCGAGGAACAGGGCCGCGGCCATGTAGCCCACAACTCTATCTTCCGGCCCCCCGGCCAAGGTCGAATCGGCATAATGGAGAACCTGGGATTTTGCCGCGCCTCTTTTTTGGAGGTAGAGGATGGTTGAGACCACCGGGCCTCCGCCGCAGAGGAAGTTGTCCTGGGCCTCGATCTTTCTCATCAACGAGCCGGCGTCCAAAGACTGGATAAGGGCGATCGTCTTGGCATCCACCTTGTTCGCTTCGTCTTTGGAGAGGAAGTGAGACATGTCCGTTGAGGCCACAACCAGGACGTTTTTGCCAGGGAGAACCTTGGCCAGCGCGTTGGCTAAAGTCATCATCGTCCTCTGGGTTTGGTACCCCATGACGATGGGCACGATCTTGGCCTGCGGAAGAACTTTCTGAATGAAAGGCACCTGGACTTCGATGGAGTGCTCTTTCGCATGCCCCTCCGGGATATAGCTGAACCCCGTGGCCTTCATCAGCGCGGCGGCCAGGGCCGTATCGACCTGGGCGATTCCTAGGGGAGTCTCAAACCCTCCCTCGGGATAGATCGAGCAGCCCGCGAATCCAACCTGGTGGGAAGGTCCGATGATGACCACCGTTTCGTAGCTCTTGCCAAGAATGAGGCTGTAGGCGTAAGCGGCGGTCTGAGCAGAATAAGCATAGCCCGCGTGGGGAACGATGATAGCCTGGACTTCTTTAGAAATAGGGGCGGCACTTTTGACACTTTTCAAATAGGTATCAATCTGGGCCGATAAGCGGGCGGCGTCTTTCTCATAAAACTGGCCATCCCAGACCGGCTTTCGGATTCCCTGGCCGAAGGCCAGAGAGAAATTTAGAGAGACAATCAGGCCGAGAAGGCTGATTTTTTTCATGGAAGCCTCTTTTCTTGCGCTTAATTCTCGTCCAAAATATACCCCCGAAGGTGCAAAAAATCAATCTGGCAGGAGAGAGAAGTGAGCCGTGAGCTGTCCTAATGCAGATTTGATCAGAATCAGATTAAGAAGCAGATTTAGTCTTGCATCACCATCCCCTCGGGCTCGAAGAAATTCTGAGATAACATTTTCCCACTGGCGTGCATCTCACCCCTCTCTTCCGGACGAGGCAGACGGGGGACGGAGGAAGAAACGACGCTTGGTTTTGGGGGTGTTTTTGGGGTTGACTTTTGTTCTGTTTTAGTCAAAAATAGGAGCGGCAGGTTCTGATGAAAGGATTCTTTAGATTTTTCTTCTCCATGATCTTTTTCTCCTCGGCGTTTTTCCTCGGTTTCCATCTCGGGAAAGAAAAAGAAAAGCAAAAGATTCCGAAATTCCAGGACGATCCGGACCGGATCGAATAATAAAGACGTCTTTCTCGTCTATCCCGTTAAAGTCCAACAGCCAAATAGAGCATCGCCTTAATCCGACCTCTTGTCCGACAACGGACAACGACTGTGGCATAATTGGAAATGCACCCGGGATGTGCGGGCGCGTTGACTAATCGGCCGGAGGGAAATATAATAAGATTTCATTCCCGAGATGAAGGAATGTTCTTTCTTCATCTGATGTGAGAAGGACGGAAATGAGTTTTGGAATATACGGGATCATGGTTCTGTTCGCGGCCTTCGTTTTGCTCTTGATCCTCAACCCGAACATCTCTTGTTTCGGCCGGCGCCTGAAATCCCCCTTTTATCCTCTCTTGCGGAAAAGAGAGATGAGCCGAAAAGCCCAGGGTCGAGGGCTCGGCCTTGACCTCGAAAAAAAGAAGCTGGAACTCCAAAAGAAAAAACAGACCTCTCAGAAGACAGATGATTATGGCTTTCGTCTGGATTGAAGAAGAAACGAAAGTTGAACGCGCATCGCTCAGCCGCCCTTTTCTTTCTTCTTTTTCTTTTTGTTGATTGCTCCCACCTCCCGCCGGTCCTCTCCCCTCCCGCGGTCGTCGAGCGATTCGAAGGATACGCCTCTCTCAGCCTCAGCGGACCGGAGGCCTCCTCGAAAACAAGGCTCTCTTTCCTCTTTGCCATCCCGCAAAAAGGGCGGATGGAAGGATTCGACCCTCTGGGGAGGTCTCTTTACCAGATTGTCCTCGAAGGCGAGGCCGGCTTTTTTATCATCCCCTCAAAGAAAGTCTATTGGCAGGCCGGGGCCGAAGAGATCACGGCTGAATTTCTCGGCTTCTCCCTGACTCTCCAGGAAATGACGGCCCTTCTGACCGGGGAATGGACTGCCTCATCCGGCTGGACTCTGGCCAGAGACGGCAGAGGCAGGGTGGTTGCGGGAGATCGGCGAAACATCCGTTTTGAGATCAAAGATTTCTTAGACGGCGGCAGCCTCCCGCGGCTCGTCTTGTTCAAAAACGATTCACTCTCGGGCCGACTGAAAATACTCAGGATCCAGTTCAACCAGCCCTTCAAGTCTCCGGCCTTTGACCTGAGCTATTTGAACAAATTCGAATCCAAGACCCGGGAAGAAATTGAGACGCTCCTCCGCCATGAAAATTAATTCTTACGCCAAGATCAACCTCGGTTTGGAGGTCCTCCGCAAAAGGAAAGATGGCTATCACGATCTTAGGACCCTCTTTCAAACCGTTGATTTCTTTGACGTCCTTGAATTTTCTCCGGCACCCCAGGGAAAGGTCGAGATTCGCGGAGATGACCCTTCTATTCCCTGGGACGAAGCCAACCTCATCTTCAAAGCGGCCAGCCTTCTCCAAAAGAATTATCGCGTTTCTTCAGGCATCCTCGTCACCATCCGGAAAAAAATCCCGGCCGGGAAAGGGCTGGGGGGAGGAAGCAGCAACGCCGCCATGACCCTTCACGCCCTGAACAAGGTCTGGGGTCTGGGCCTGGGCAAGGAAAGCCTGATGGAACTGGGGCGGGCGCTGGGGGCGGATGTCCCCTATTTCCTCGAAGGAGGCCTCTGCTTGGGCACCGGGCGGGGAGACCGGCTTGTCCCCCTTCCGGACCTTCCAGCGCTGCCCTGCCTTCTGGTCTTGCCGCCCTTCCCGATCCTCACCGCCGAGGTTTACCGCCGGTACCGTCCTTCCTTGACTTCGGCCGGCAAAGACAGTAAAATTATTCGGTTTTTGGAGACCCGCGAATTCGGTCTTTTGGAAAACAACCTCGAAGAGACGATATTCAGCTTATCTCCTCAGCTTAGGGAGATAAAGAGCCTTTTCCAAAGCCAGGGACCAGCATTGTCCTTAGTCAGCGGATCGGGCTCAGCCGTCTTCGGACTTTTCTTGGAGGAGGGACAAGCCCGACACGCCTTGGGCGAATTGGGAAGGACCTCCAGCGCGCTCCTGGTCGAGACTTTGTCCAGAGAGCAGTATTGGAAAAGAGTGAATGCTGGGGTGTAGCCAAGCGGTAAGGCAACGGACTTTGGATCCGTCATCCGGAGGTTCGAATCCTCCCGCCCCAGTCATCAATTGAGGAGTGATATAAAAGAGGAATAGACAATGAAAGTCTTCGCCGGCTCTTCAAACCTCCTGCTTGCCAGAGAGATCGCGAATTATCTCAAAATCGATCTGGGAAAGTGTGTTCTGGAACGATTCAGCGACGGAGAGATCCACTTTTACATCGATGAAAACGTCCGCGGGAAGGACATCTTCATCATCCAGAGCGGCTCCTACGACGCGAATTTTCACTTGATGGAACTCTTCTTCATGATCGACGCCTTCAGGCGATCCTCCGCCGAACGGATCACGGCGGTCATCCCCTACTATTGCTACGCCCGCCAAGATTGGAAGGACAGGCCCCGCGTCCCCATCTCGGCCCGCCTGGTCGCGGATCTGATCGAGAAAGCGGGAGCCAGCCGGGTCCTGACCATGGACCTGCATTCTGTCCAGATTCAAGGATTTTTCTCGATCCCGGTGGACAACCTGATGGCGGCTCCCGTTCTGGCCAACTTTCTCCAGAGCCTGAAACTCGAAAACCTGACCATTGTGTCTCCGGACGCGGGAGGGGTGGGCCGGGCCAGAGCGTTGGCCAAAAGGATGGAGGCCAAATTGGCCATCATTGACAAGAGAAGGCCGGCCCCGAATGTGGCCCAAGTCCTCCATGTCATCGGTGAAGTTGAAAATCAGAATGTCATCATCTTGGATGATATGGTCGACACGGCGGGGACGCTGGTTCTGGCGGCCGAAGCCCTGGCCAAGGAAGGAGCCAAGCGGATCTTTGCCGCCTGCACTCACCCCGTCCTTTCCGGACTGGCCGTCGAGAGAATCGAGAAATCCTGCCTGGAAAAAATTTATGTGACCGATACCATCCCCCTGTCTGAAAAAGCCGGGGATTGTCAGAAGATCAACGTCCTCTCCGTAGCTGCGCTCTTTGGAGAAGCCATCCGCAGGATCAATGAAGGCAGCTCGGTGAGTTCTTTGTTTGCCTGAAAGGAGGTACAAGAGATGGCCGTAGTGATCAACGCGGAAAAAAGAGAAGGAGTCGGGAAAAATTTCAGTCGCCGCTTGAGGAGAGAGGGAAAGCTGCCCGCCATCCTCTACGGAGAAGGCATTGTCAATATCCCCCTTGTTTTGAACAAGAAGGACGTCTTCGCCATCATGAAATCGGAGGCCCGCGAGAACACGATCTTCAAGATCGCCTTCGATTCCGAGCTGCGGGATGCGATGATCAAGTCTCTCCAGGTGGACCCGGCGACGGACGAACTGCTGCATGCCGACCTCATCCAGATCGCCATGGACAAGCTGATCCGGGTTTCTGTGCCCATCGTCCATAGAGGAGAACCCATCGGAGTCAAGACCGAAGGGGGTTTTGTGGATTTTATCACCCGCGACGTTGAAATCGAGTGCCTTCCTAAAGACATACCCGAGCACATCGAGATCGACATCAGCTCTCTGCATCTGCACCAGTCTTTTAAGGTCGAGAACATCGCGCCTCTCCCCGGCTTCAAAATCATCAGCGACCCGGCGACCGTCCTGGTTCTGATCGAAATGCCGCACAAAGAAGAAGTCCCGGTGGCCGCCGCTCCGGAAGAAGCCGTGGTGGAGGAAAAAGAGCCCGAGGTCATCAAGAAGGAGCGGGCGACGGAAGAGAAAGAAGAGGAGTAATATTTGTGGGCCGTGGTTGGGCTTGGGAATCCGGGTCGACGCTATGCCCAGACCAGGCACAACGTGGGTTTTCTTTTCATCCGGCAAGTGGCCAGGAATTGGAAGGTTAGAGTCAAAAAGAGAAGGTTCCAGGCCAAGATCGCTGAGGTCGAGAGGGCCCAGGGAAGAATCCTCTTGGCCATGCCCCAGACGTTCATGAACCTAAGCGGGCAGGCCGTCAAGCAGATCGTCGGAGGGAGGAAGATCGAACTCGAGAATCTCGTGGTTGTCTACGATGACCTGGACATTCCTCTGGGAGATATCCGGGTCCGGAAAGAAGGAAGCGCCGGGACCCACAAGGGGATGACTTCGGTCATCCAGGAGCTGGGTTCGGGCAGATTCCCCAGGATTCGGGTGGGGATTGGGCCCCTTCCCGCCGAAGGCGGACGCGGCCGAGTACGTGCTCTCTCCCCTGGCTCCCGGGGAGAGGCGGCTCATCGATCAGACCCTTCTCCTGGCCGAGGAAGCCCTGGGCATGATCCTGGAAGGACAAATCGACGAGGCGATGAACCGCTTCAACCAAAAAGGTCAGGGCTTATGAAAATTTGCTAAATCGTGTAAAATAGAGGAGACGGGCTCCTTGTTCCTCTTGAGAAACAAGAGGAGCTATAAAATATCCATAAGGAGGTTTTGGTGAAACAGTACGAAACGGGTTTTATTCTCTCCCCCAGCCTAGCCGAAGAAGAAACCGAAAAAATCATTCTTCAGATGTCGGAGATCGTGTCCGAACGGCACGGCAAGATCGTCAAACAGGACAGGTGGGGCAAGAAGAGACTGGCTTATCCCATCAAAAGATTCCAGGAGGGGTTCTATATTTTCTTCCTCTATGAAGGAGGTCCCGATATCCCTCTGGAACTGGAGAGACGATTCAAACAAATGGATGCGGTCATTCGCTTTCTCACGGTCAAGAAAGATCCCCGGGCCCTCGTTCGAAGGCGAAAAAAAGGGGAGGTTGATGCGACCAAGATGGATGCCGCGGCCCAAGAGATGACGGCCAAGGGAAGAGGCGCCGCCGAAGCCGAAGCCAAGAGAGAGGAGAGTTAAGATGGCGCGAGAAGAACGAAGCGAACGCGGAGACCGGCCCGAGCGGGGAGAACGAGGACAGTTCCGGAAATTTTTCCCCCCAAGAGAAAGTTTTGCCGCTTCTGTCAGCGCAACGTCAGGACGATTGATTTCAAGAGCGTCGAGATCTTGCGAAAGTATGTCCCGGACCGGGGGAAAATCTCGCCCCGCCGTATCACGGGAACCTGCGCCTTTCATCAACGGAAACTCTCGCTGGCCATTAAGAGAGCCCGCTTGATGGCCCTTCTTCCTTATGTTGAAGACTGAGCTGCCGGAGTCAGGACTGGAGGAAACATGAAGGTCATTCTGAAACAAGATGTCGAAAATCTGGGCCGGAGAGGGGATGTCATCAACGTCTCTGCGGGCTACGGGCGGAATTTTCTGATTCCTAAGAAATTGGCGTTGCAGGTCACCGCTTCGAACGTCAAAATAATTGAGATCGAGCGTCAGGCGCTGAAAAAGAAGACGGAGCAAGAGCGGCTCTCCTTTCAGACCGTCATCCAGAAACTCGATCAGCTGACACTTACCTTCAGCCGGAAGGCCGGAGAGAAGGACGTTATATTCGGCTCGGTCAGCGCGGCCGATATCAAGGAAGCCCTGGAAAAGCAGGGGTATGAAATCGACCGAAAGAAGATCATCCTTGAAGAACCGATCAAGCGGCTGGGAAATTTCACCGTGCCCGTCAAGATCTACCATGACGACCGAGCCCAGGTAAAGGTCGCGGTCGTCAGGGAGGAAGCCGCCGGGGCCGAGGCGAAGCCCCGCAAAGAAAAAGAGGTGGAGCAGACCGAGAGCGAAAGCCAAGAAGCAAAATGAGGGCCGCGGGAAAACGCGGTCTCTTCATTGGGGGAGCCCATGGAACTTGATCTGATGTTCCTGAAAAAGACGCCTCCGCACAGCCTCGAAGCGGAGAAGACGGTCCTGGGCGGGATCCTGGTCAACAACGAAAACCTCAACGTCGTTCTGTCCATCATTTCCCCGGAGGATTTCTATAAAGAAGCCAACCAGAAGATCATCAACAAGATCATCGCTCTCGTCGACAAAGGACTTCCGGTCGATCTGCTCTCGTTGAGCGAAGAGCTCCAGAGGGCCGGGATCCTGGACGAGGTGGGGGGGGCCTCTTATCTCTCCTCCCTGATGGACGGGGTCCCCAAGAGCCTGAATGTCGAATATTACGCCCAGATCATCAAAGAGAAAGCCCTCCTTCGGCGACTCATTCTGTCCTCGGCCAAGATCATCTCGGCCAGCTATGAGCAAAAAGAGGACGCCGACGAGCTGCTCAACGACGCCCAGGCCTCGATCGTCGAGGTCGCCGAGCAGAGGATCAAACCCGGTTTTGTCCCTCTGAGCGCCCTCACCGGGCCGACACTGAGCATCATCAAGACTCTGTCGGAGAGAAAGGAGGCCGTGACCGGAATTCCCAGCGGGTTCCGCGATCTGGACAACCTGACGTCCGGTTTCCATGGTTCGGAATTCATCGTCATCGCGGCCCGGCCCTCGATGGGAAAGACGGCCCTCGGACTCAACATCTCCCAGCACGTCGGCCTCAGGACCGATTATTCGGTCGGCTTTTTTTCGATGGAAATGGCCAAGGAGCAGATCGTCATTCGAATGCTCTGCGCCGACGCCCAGCTCGACATCAAGAGAGCCAGGACCGGGTTCATCAGTGAACGGGAATTCGAGAAACTCAAGATGAGCGCGGAGAGTCTGTCTCGAGCCAAGATCTTTCTCGATGAGAGTCCGTCCCTGACCGTGATGGAGATGAAAGCCAAAGCCAGGCGGCTCAAGATGGAGCAGCACCTCGACCTTGTCTTCATCGACTACATCCAGCTCATGCGCCCGGGGAGCCGTTTTGAGAACCGCAACCAGGAGATGTCCTTTATTTCCCGCTCCCTCAAGGAGCTGGCCAAGGAACTCCGCATCCCGGTCGTGGGAATCTCCCAGCTCAGCCGGGCTCCGGAGAAGGGCCGGAAGGAACCCAAGCCCTTGCTTTCCGACCTGCGGGAATCCGGGGCAATCGAGCAGGATGCCGACGTCGTCATCTTCATCTACCGGCCTGAGTTCTATCGCCGGGACGATGAGCAAATCAAGGGCATCGCCGAGGTCAATATCGCCAAGCAGAGAAACGGACCAATCGGTGACGTCAAGCTGGCGTTTATCAAAGAATACGCCATGTTCGCCGACCTAGAATTTCAGGCCCCCGAATTCGAATCATGAGGCAGAAATCAAAGATCCCTATTCTCTCTCCGTTGCTGGAGCAACTCGGAGAGGTGAGCCTGCTGGCAGCCAAGACGCTCCGCAACATGTTTCGCAAACCCATCGAGAAAACGATCCTGATCCAACAGCTCGAAGAGATCGGCGTGAGGTCGCTGCCCGTCGTTTCGCTTACGGCGGCCTTCGGCGGCCTGGTGTTCGGCCTTCAGACCTATATCGGCTTTCATCGCTATATTGGGCAGGGGTCGGAGGCATTTGGCGGGCCAATTATCTCACTGGGCCTGAGCAAGGAGTTGATTCCGATCCTGGTGGGTCTGATGGTCACCGGGCGGGTCGGATCGGCCATGGCCGCCGAGATCGGAACGATGAAGATCACCGAACAGATCGACGCCCTGTTCACTCTGGGGGCGAACCCGAACCGCTACCTGGTTGTCCCCCGTACGCTGGCTTGTTTCATCATGCTTCCCTGTCTGACCCTCTATGGCGACATCATCGGCATCATGGCCGGCTTCTTTTACAATGTCATGCTGATGGCAGTGAACCGGATCACCTACCTTCAAAATACACTGCTCTACTTGGAGCTGTGGGACGTCGTCAGTGGTCTGATCAAAGCCTCCATTTTCGGACTGGTCATTGCCATCGTCGGCTGCTGGCAGGGCCTGGGAGCCGAAGGCGGGGCCGAAGGTGTCGGCCGGGCCACCACCCGGACTGTCGTCATCGCCAGCATCAGCATCCTGATCCTTAATTTTTTCTTAAGCAAGGCGCTGCCGTCGAGCCTGGTAGGGAAATGATCAAGATCGTTGATCTCTTCAAGTCCTTCGGCCCGAAGAAGGTCCTGGATGGAGTCAACCTCGAGATCCAACGCGGTGAGACCATGGTCATCATCGGCCAGAGCGGCACGGGGAAGAGCGTCCTGCTCAAGCACCTGATCGGCATCCTGAAGCCCGACCGGGGCGAGATCTATATCGGAGGCCAGGAGATCGTCCACCTCAAAGAAGAGGAGCTCCCGCCGGTGACGCGCCGGTTCGGAATGCTTTTCCAGGGTGCGGCCCTTTTTGACTCCCTGTCGGTGGGCGAGAATGTCGGCTTCGGACTGAAAAGATACACCGATTGTCCAGTGGAGAAGGTCCGGGAACGGGTCAGTGAAAGCCTGGCCCTGGTCGGCCTCAAAGACGTTGAAAACCTGATGCCCTACGAGCTCAGCGGAGGGATGAAGAAAAGGGTCGGCCTGGCCAGGGCGATCGCCTACCGTCCGGAGATTATCCTCTACGATGAGCCCTCGACCGGGATCGATCCGATCCGGGCCGATGCGATCAACGATCTGATCATCAGGATGAGGAAAGAGCTCAATGTCACCTCCGTGATCATCACCCACGACATGGTCAGCGCCTATAAAGTGGCCGACCGGATCGGCATGCTTTACGGGGGCCAGATCATCGAAGTGGGGACGGCTCAGGAGATCAGGGACTCCAGGAATCCAATCGTCCAGCAGTTCATTCACGGGCGGTCGGAGGGCCCGATCGAAAACTGGTGAGGACGAGGAGACGGACATGAAAAAAGAAATCAGAATCGGGATCTTTGTGGGTGTCGCGCTGCTGATCCTGGGAACATTTATCTTTATTGTCGGAGATCTGGCCCTCCTCTTCCGGAAGCCCGGATACCCGCTGTACGTCAATTTTGATTCGACGGCGGGGCTGGAAAAGACCGCGGCGGTAAGGATGTCGGGAGTCAAAATCGGCTATGTCAAAGATATTTCCCTGGCCGGCCGCCGGGCCCGAGTCCTGGCCAGGATCTTCCCCAAATTCAGGATCCCTGAAGGATCCAAGGCGACCTTAGCGTCTCTGGGGCTTTTGGGGGAGAAACACCTGGAGATCCTTCCCGGGGAGAAGGACATCTATCTCGAACCCGGATCGACGATCGAAGGACTCCCCGCGGTGAGTTTTGACCAGCTGGGCACACTCCTTCTTGCGGCCGGGACCGAAATCAAGGAAGTGGGCGAGTCTCTCAAACAGCTCATGGGGAAAGAATCCACGGCCAGTCTCAAAGACACGATCCAGAATTTGTCCGCCCTTTCGGGGGACTTGAAGGATGTCGTCGGTTCAAACAAAGGAGCCATGAATCGAGGCATCCAGTTCGCCTCTCAGGCGGCCCAGACATTTGGCCAAAAGATCACGGAGGTTTCCCAGGACCTGGGCAAGACGATCGAGCTCATAAGGAATATCGCCGAGGAAAATCGGGGCAACATCAAAATCGACCTGGAAAAGATCAAGGATCTGGTGACCAAAATGGGAGAATCGCTGGATCTTCTCAAGGAGACGCTGGAAAAGATCAACAAAGGTGAGGGAACGGTGGGAAAGCTGGTCACTCAGCCTGAGCTGTATCATGAAGCGACCGGAGCCGTGAAGCAGGCCTCCAATATCGTCCGGCTTCTCTCCGCAATGAAGATCGGGCTGGGCTTCTCTCCCCTGTACTTCACCGAGTACCAGAGGCTAAAAAGTGTCTTGACTTTGGGGGTTTGGGTGACTCCCACAAAGTACTTTCTCGCCCAGGGGATTCGCAACCCTTGGGAGTCCCGCTTCGTCTACACTTTTCAGGGCGGGGTTCGACTCGGCGATTTCGTTCCCCGGGCGGGGATCCTGGAATCGGAATTCGGAGTCGGGATCGATTATCTCGCTCTCAGGGACAATCTTGTCTTGAGCCTGGAGGGGTGGAACCGTCAGCCCCGCGCCCAGTTCAGGCTGACTTCCAAATATTTTTCCGGCCGGTACTTTTTTCTTGTCTCGGCTTGAATGATTTTACGCTGGCCAAGAAGAGAGAGGTCTTTTATCGGCATTCGGCCTGGGTCTTCGATGAAGAACAGAACGGACTTTATCTGCCAGAATTGCGGCTTCCACTCGCCGAAATGGCTGGGTCGATGCCCAAACTGCGGCGAATGGAACACCTTGATCGAAGAACTCGAAGAAGAAGCGGCCGGAGAGATCGCCTTTCCCCTATCAGAGCCAATCCTGTACACCGAGATCAAAGAAGTCAAGAAGCAGAGGCTCAAGGTCAAGATTGAGGAGTTCAACAAGGTGCTGGGAGGCGGAGTCGTCTTGGGCTCTCTCGTCCTGATCGGCGGAGAGCCGGGCATCGGAAAATCCACCCTCCTTCTCCAGGTCTCGCGTGACTACGCGGCCATGGGTGAAAAGGTCCTCTATGTCTCGGGGGAGGAATCCCTGGACCAGATCAAGCTCCGGGGAGACAGGCTCGGCGTCCGTGACGGAAGCCTCTATCTCTTGGCAGAAACCAACCTGGAGAGAATCCTGTCCCAAGCTGAAAAGCTGCGGCCGCAGGTCCTCATCCTGGATTCGGTCCAAACCATCTTCTCATCGAAGCTGACCTCGACTCCGGGGACGATCAGCCAGGTGCGGGAGGTGGCCAATCAGATATTCCGTTTTTCCAAGAAAAACCAAATCCCGGCTTTTCTCATCGGGCACATCACCAAAGAGGGTTCACTCGCGGGCCCCAAATCGCTTGAGCATATGGTCGATGTCGTTCTGCTCTTTGAGGGCGAACGGGACCACACCCACCGGGTGCTCCGGGCTCTGAAAAACAGGTTCGGCCCGGTCTCCGAGCTGGCCATTTTTGAGATGGGGGCCAGAGGTCTCGAGGTTGTTTCGAACCCCTCCGCTTTTTTCCTTAAAGAGCGGCCAGTCGAAGAACCGGGCAGCGTCGTCGTGTCGACGATCAAAGGGACGCGGCCGCTGCTGGCGGAGATCCAGGCCCTGGTCTCGCCGACGCTCTTTGTCGGTAACCCGCGCCGGATGACCATAGGCCTGGACCACTTCCGGACGGCGATGCTTCTGGCGCTGGTGGAGAAAAAGCTCGGATACGGGTTTGCCGGAGAGGATATTTATATAAATGTCGCCGGGGGCATGGTGATCGATGAGCCGGCCGCGGATCTGGCCGTCGTCATGGCCGTCGTCTCCTGCCTCAAAAACAGGGCCATCCCGGCCAACCTTACCGTCTTCGGAGAGGTCGGACTGAGCGGAGAGATCCGGTCGGTGAGTCAACCGCTGGCCAGGATCAAGGAAGCGCATGCATTGGGTTTTGAGAGGATTATATTGCCCCAGGGCAATGTCGCCCAGCTCGAAAAAGAAGACCTGCCTAGGTTAGAAATCGCCGGGGCGGGCAACGTCAAGGAGGCTCTGAGGAAACTCTTTTAAGGATTCATCATATGGGTATCTTTATTTTCCGGATTTTTATCATCGGCTTGCTGACGGTCGCGGGTTATTTTTTCCCCCCCTTCAGCCTCAGCAGTAAGGTCAGCGCCATCCTCGCTCTCGGGGTCGGCGTCATTATCATGTTCCTGGAGACCAGGATTCGCAGGACCCAGTTCAAGGTGATCTGGGGGTCAACGATCGGGACGTTCGCCGGAGTTGTCCTCGGCTGGGGATTGGGAGCGGTTTACCAGACCATCGCCCTGAACAGGGAGACGGCCGAATTCATCCGTGCTTTTTTCCTGATCATCATGCCCTACATCGGGTTCCTTGTCGGCAGCCGGAAGTTCGAGTGGCTCGACCCGGCCTATCTCTTCCGGTTTTTTCGGGAGAAGAGCCTCGGCCGGAGCTACAAGATTTTGGACACCAGCGTGATTATCGACGGACGTATCGCCGACCTCTGCGACACGGCCTTCATCGAGGGCACCCTGGTCGTCCCCCAATTCATCCTCAAGGAGCTGCAGCTCGTCGCCGACTCCCCGGACGGCCTGAAGCGCCAGCGCGGACGGCGGGGACTGGACGTCCTGGACCATCTCCAGAAATCCTCCTCGGTCTCGGTGATTATCACGGAGATGGATTTTCCCGATGTCAGAGACGTGGATTCAAAACTGATCGAGCTGGCCAAGCAGCTCGATGCCAAGATCGTGACCAACGATTTCAACCTGAACAGGGTCGCCCGGCTCCAGGGGATTCCGGTCCTCAACATCAATGAGCTGGCCAATGCCCTCAGGCCCGTCGTCCTGCCCGGCGAAGCGATGAAGGTCTTCATCCTCAAGGAAGGAAAAGAAAAAGACCAGGGGGTGGCCTATTTGGATGACGGAACAATGGTCGTGGTCGACAATTCGCGCCGCATGATCGGCCAGAATATCAATATCACCGTCACTTCCGTCCTCCAGACGACGGTGGGGAAAATGATCTTCGGGCGCTATAACGAGGAATCGCGCTGATGAGGGTATCCGCGATCATCGTCGCCGCCGGCGAGGGCCGCCGCTTCGGCGGGCCGAAACAATTTGCCCTCCTGAAGGGAAAGTCGATCCTGGATCGGACCCTTGAAAAATTCCAGTCTCATGAAATGGTGGACGAGATCGTCCTCGTCCTCCCTCATCTCAAGAACAAGGATGCGTACTTGAGGCGCTACAAGAAGATCAGCGCCGTCGTCCGGGGGGGAAACACCGCCAGGACTCCGTCCTCAACGGTGTCCGTCATCTCGAGCCCCTCGGCACGGGGATCGTCCTGGTCCACGACGGCGTCCGGCCGCTGGTTTCCGAGGGACTGATCAGCCGGGTGATCGAAGCGGCCGCGCGCACCGGGGCGGCGGTTCCCGCTCTGCCCATCGAAGAGACGGTCAAGGAAGTGCACCGAGGGAAGGTTGTCCGGACCATAGACAGGACCAGGCTCTTCCGGACCCAGACGCCGCAAGGTTTTGCCTACCATAAGCTCCTGTCCTCCCTCGAGAAGGCGTCCCGGCAGAAATCCTATTCCACCGATGAAGCCGGGCTCATCGAGAAGAGCGGCGGGAAAGTCGTCATCGTGGAGGGAGAGGTGGGGAACCTCAAAATCACAACTCCCAGTGATCTGCTCATCGCCGAGGTGCTTCTTGGAACCTAGAGTCGGATTCGGCTACGATCTCCACAGGTTGGTGGCCGGGCGCCGGCTCGTCCTCGGGGGTTTGGAAATTCCATATGCCAAGGGTTTGGCCGGGCATTCGGACGGGGATTGCCTGATCCACGCGATCATCGATGCGCTCCTGGGCGCTCTCGGCCAGGGAGACATCGGCCAGCTTTTTCCAGACAAGGACCCGGAGTATAAGGATGTTTCGAGCTTGAGACTCTTGCGTGAAGTCGTCGCCAAGGTCAGGGCCCTCGGTTTCGAAATCTCCAACCTGGATTCGGTTGTGGTGGCCGAAAGTCCCCGGCTGCAGCCCTATTTTCCAGAGATGAAAAGAATCCTGGGCCGGGTCCTCGGCCTCAAGAGTGGCGAACTGAGTCTCAAGGCCAAGACAAACGAAGGGGTAGGTCCCGTGGGGAAAGGGCAGGCTCTAGCCTGTTGGGTGGTGGTTGCGGTGGGTAAAAAAGCAAAAGAAGGCCGAAAAAAGGCATAAAAAAAAGCTGCCGTTTTTCTCCGGGGAGGAACGGCAGCTTTTCAGAAGCTGGCTTTTCTGATCCAACTTTTCATCAGGCGGTCATCCCTTGACCAGGGCGGGGCGAGGTGCGGGCGTTTCTGTCTTGGCCAGGACGTTGGCGATGATCTGATTGCCGGCCATCTTTCCGACTTTCAGGATGTCAACAACCGATGAGGAAGCAATCAGGTTGAACCCGATCAAGGTCAGGAGGACTGACGCCAGGAGAATCGCGACTTTCGCTTTGAAGCTCATTTTAACCTCCTTGAGTTATTCTTCATTGTTTCACTCCTATATACGTAAGAAGGGCCCAGAAGGTTCCATCTTTCTTCGCCGAGGTTGACTCCGGGTGTAAAATTCACTAAGGTAAAGAGTCTGATTGAAAATGATAAAACGGATTTCAAACTATAAAGTGTGGACCCTGGTCCTTGTCTTCGCTTCCCTTTTGGTGAGCCTCGAAGCCATCTCGGGCCCTTCGGCTCCAAGTCTGCCCAAGAACTTTCCCGAAGAGAGCTTCGTGCCCGGGCAGCTCTACGTGGACAACGAGATCTTGGTGAAGTTCAAGCCCTCCGTCTCCTCGCTGGGGATACGCTCCCTTCTCACCTCCTATCGGCTGCAATCTCTCGAACAGATCCCCCGGATTGGAGTCCACAGACTCAAAACCCCCGACCGGCAGTCTTTTGAAAAGACCCTCGCGGCCTTGAAACAGATCCCCTCCGTGGAATATGCCGAACCGAATTACATTTTGTCTCTTGCCGATGTTCCCAATGATCCGTATTTTCCGTACCAATGGGCGATGCAAAACACCGGTCAGACGGTCGGCCCCCTGGAGAGATATCCCTTTTCCCACGGCACGCCGGGTCATGATATCAGCGCCGCCATGGCCTGGGATCTTTCAACCGGGAGTGAGACGACCAAGGTCGGCGTCGTGGACACAGGCCTGGACCTGGGGCATCCGGACCTCATCCACAACATCCTTTCCGAGGGCAGGAATTTCTTCGACCCGCAGGATACCGCCAAAGATGACCACGGACACGGAACGCACGTTTCCGGAACTATCGCGGCCGAGGGAAATAACGGAATCGGCGTCAGCGGAGTCTGCTGGAAAGCCAAAATTTTGCCGGCCAAGGTTTTTGACAACAACGCCCGCGGCCCGACTTCCAGTGTGGTCAACGGGATCATTTATGTCACCGATCAGGGAGTGCGGGTGATCAACATGAGCTTGGGCGGGGGGGACATTGTGGTGACGCAGGCATTAGCCGACGCCATTCGATATGCTTACGAAAGAGGGGTTGTCCTTGTCGCGGCCGCGGGAAACGACGGCGTCCCCGGGGTCTGGTACCCGGCCGCTTACGAGGATTACGTTTTGGCAGCCTCGGCGACGGATTTCAACGATACCTATATGTCGCTCCAGACGACGGACGGGACATGGGGCTCGAATTATGGACCTGAGGTCGATGTGGCAGCGCCCGGGTATTTCATCCTCAGCACCTGGGGAAGAGGGTTGAATTTCCGGCAAAGGCCCGGCTGGTACGGCTACAACTACGGCAATAAAACCTCGATGTCCACGGCTTTTGTTTCCGGGCTCGCCGCTCTTATCCTCTCCTACCATCCGGAGCTCACGAACAGGCAGGTCATGCAAGTGATCCGCTATTCGGCCGATGATGTCAATGCCGCTCAATATCCCGGGAGGGATATCTTCATCGGTTGGGGACGGATCAACGCCCGGCGGGCGTTGTACCTGGCCGATTTTTTTGTCAACCGGCCGCGGGTCCCGATGCCCCTTCGATGAAGGACGTTTTCTCTCAGAAGAGCTCTTTTGTTTCGGAGGGCCAATGAACAAACTCAAGGGTCTCTTTTTTATTATTTTCCTTCTCTGCTTTTTTGGGGCGGCCGCCTGGCCCGAGGATAAGAAGCCGCCCCGAGTCTATGCCGTCAAGGGGGAACGGCACGGCGTCAGTTTTTTCCCCTGGCTGGACTATCCCGAGACACGGCCCCTGGTCCAAGGGGAGATGGACTTCAGACACTATCACAAGTACGACGAGGTCCTCTCTTTTTTAAAAAAGTGGGAAAAGGACTATCCCAACCTCGTCGAACTGTATTCGGTGGGGAAGAGCTACGAGGGCAGGGAGATTTGGCAGATCACCATCACCTCCAAAACGACGGGCAAGGATACGGACAAGCCGGCCATGTATCTTGAAGGGAACCGTCATTCCGGGGAGGTGACAGGTGCGGAGTCTGCGCTCTATTTTGCCTGGCACGTGCTCTCCAATTACGGAAAAGACCCAGAGATAACCCGCCTCGTGGATACCAAGGCGATCTATGTCAGGATCAAGAACAACCCGGACGGTTCAGAGCTCTATCTGAACACGGCCCAGTCCAACCGGAGTACCGTCAGGCCCCATGATACTGACGGCGATGGACTCCTGGATGAAGACCCTCCCGAGGACCTCGACGGCGACGGGCTCATATCCAAATGAGACAAAAGGTCGCTGAGGGGAAAGGGGATTTTGTCATCGATCCCGAGGACAAGACGGGCCGGTTGATGAAGCGGGTTGGTGAAGGCAAAGGCAATTATAAGATCTATAGCGAAGGCATCGATAACGACGGGGACGGGAAATACAATGAAGATGGAATCGGCGGTATTGATCTTCATCGCAACTACCCTGAGAACTGGCGGCCCGAGCCCGGCCTGGACTTGACGGGGAGGGGCTGGACGCAGTTTGGAGCAGGGGCCTATCCTCTCTCGGAGCGAGAAACGCGCTTGGTCGTCCTCTTCCTCCTTGCCCATCCGAACGTGGCTGTCGTTCAGACGCTGGATACGGCTGTTCCTATGCTTCTGCGCGGCCCCTCGACCAGCCGGTCGGAGGAATCGATGTTTCCGGAAGACTTGAAGCTCTTTCGTTATTTTGATGAGCAAGGGAAGAAAATTACAGGATACCCTTACGCCGGGGACACTTACTGGGAATACGCCAACCTCGAGAGGGAATATGCTGAGACCGGACGAACGAAAGAAAAGAAGGGCTTTCCGTCTGTTCGGACATTCTCCGGACTTTGGCTACCTCTCTTATGGAGCCATCTGGTACGGGGACGAGCTCTGGTCGGGCGGTCGGGTCGTGGATTATAACGGCGACGGGAAGATCTCCGAGCTCGAGGTCCTGCGCTGGAACGACGAGGCGTTGGCCGGGAAAGGCTTCAAAAACTGGACGGCATTCAACCATCCGCAGCTGGGCGCGGTCGAAATCGGCGGCTTTGATCCCAAATTTTTCCGGCAGAATCCTCCCCCGCAGTTTTTGGAGGAATGGATAAAAAAAGAAGCCCTCTTCAATCTCTTCCTGGCAAAATCCCTGCCTCAGGTCAAGATTGTCTCTTTGGTAGTCGAAGCCGGTCAAGAAAGAAGCGGACACCTTTGAGATTACAGCCGTCTTCACCAACGAGGGTTTTCTGCCGACCGCCTTGAGGATGGCCGAACGGGTGAAGATCGTGAAGCCGGATTGGGCCGAAATCAGACTTCCCGAGAAGGGGATGCAGCTCACCGGGGAGAGCGAGAAAACGGTCGAGATCGGCCGGCTGAATTCCCACGAGGTCAAAGAGGTCCGCTGGAAAATCAAGCTCCTGTCCAAAGAGTCCACTGAAATCGAAGTCTCGATCAACTCGACCCGTGGCGGGGTGGAGAAAAAAAAGCTCCAGATCAAATGAAGAATTTCTACGCTCGCGTCCTGGATCGGGTGGCAGCCAGGAAACCTCTGGCGCTCTGCACGATCGTCGAGGCCGAAGGCTCGGCGCCACAAAAGGCCGGCGCTTCAGCGCTCTTCTCCGAAGAAGGGCTGCTCTGTGGAACGCTCGGAGGAGGGTCGGTTGAAGCCCAGGCTCAAAGCGCAGCCCTCCAATCTTTAAAACGCGGCAGCTCATCAGTGCTGGGGTTGGCCCTGGACGATGAGGTCGTCGAGCCGGAAGGGGCGCTTTGCGGCGGTCGGGTTACGATCCTGGTGGACGCTTCCTTCGCTCGGGAGACAAGAGTCCTTAGAGAATTCCATGAATCCCTGTCCCAGAGGCATTCCGGCTTGCTCGTCACCTTGATCGCAAACCCTTACGGTGAGGCCCCAGATCGTAGCCAGGCACTGGATTGTCCATGATTCCGGCCTTGGGAAAGATCAGGAAGTCCCGTGTTTCTCTGTTTGATGCCGAGATCGGAGCGGTCATTGGCCGAGGGCCAGGGGGCTCAACCAAGGTTGGTCAAGAAGGTCCTGCCTGAGGACGGCCAGGAGATCTGGGCCTTCCTGGAGCCCCAGGCCCCGCTCCCCCGGCTGGTCATCGCGGGAGCGGGGCACATCGGACAGGCCCTCTCTGGACTCGGGAGCCTCCTCGATTTTGAAGTCACGGTCATCGATGATCGATCCGACTTTGCGAGCCGAGACAGATTCCCGGAAGCGGATGCCCTTATCGTCGAAGATATTGGCCGCGCCATCCAGGAACTTCCCCTTGGCCCGGACTCCTATGTGGTCATTGTGACCCGGGGCCATGCCAGGGACGCAGACGCGCTGCGGGCCTCGATCGGGCGCGGCGCCGCCTACATCGGCATGATCGGAAGCAAGCGCAAGGTGGCCCTGATGAGGGAGAATTTTGTCCGCAACGGCTGGGCGAAGGAAAGTGACCTCGACCTGGTTCACTCGCCGGTGGGACTTCAGATCGGGTCGAAGACAGTCGGAGAGATCGCCGTGAGCATCGCCGCCGAGTTGGTGCTCGTCCGCTCCCGGGCTCGGCTGAAGGTCGGAGGAGCCGGATGATCTGGGCCGTGGTCCTCGCAGCCGGAGAATCCAAGAGGATGGGCGAGCCAAAGGTCCTCCTTCCGATGGGTCATAAAACGATGATCGAGAGTGTTCTCGACCACGTCATCAAATCCGAAGTCGATGGCGTTCTGGTCGTCCTCGGTTCCAATTGGGCCAAAGTTGCGCAGCAAATAAAGAAATACCCAGTCAAGGTTACGGTCAATCCCCATTTCAAGCTGGGGATGCTTTCTTCGGTCAACTGGGGATTCCAAACTCTTCCTCTCGAGGCCGTGGCCGCCCTTTTTGTACTGGCCGATCAGCCTCGCATTCCCACCAGGGTGCTCAATAAGCTCCTCTCGGCCTACAAAGCCAATGCGAAAGGGATCGTCCTGCCTGTTTATAAAGGCGAGCGGGGGCACCCCGTTCTCGTCGACCGGAAGTACGAAGCGGAGGCCAAACGGACCGACCCGGAAATCGGCTTGAGAAATCTGGTCTATGGGCATCCTGAAGATGTCCTGGAAGTGGAAGTCTCCTCTCCGGCCATCAGCGCACGATATCGATACCCGGAGCGACTACGAGAGGGAAGCCAAGAGGGGTGTCGGACGGAAGCCTTCTATGGTAAAATAGGTCCGTCGAAAGATCGGACAACGGCCTTCCTTCGATTGCGGAAGGAGAGTGGTTCGAGTTTGGTATGGGCGGCGAAACGGAAGGTCAAATAACAACGTTTTTCTCGTCATCCCAATCTGTTTAGCCCATCTCGGAAAAGCAGGAATATTATCCTGTAACCGATATCGACAGGATTTGAGTTTAACTCAAAGGGAAGAAATGCGGGAACCCTCCGTCTAATCGTATGTACGGAGGTTCTAAAGAAGTGGACAGGCATGGAAGAAAAAGAGCTGATCAGGCTGGCCCAAGAAGGGAGCCAGGAGGCCTTTTCTGTCCTTGTCCAGAATCATAAGAACAAGGTTTTTAATTTGGCCATGAGCTTGACACGAAATCGAGAGGCGGCGGACGACCTGACCCAGGAGGCCTTCATCAAAGCTTACCTGGCGCTTCCCAAATTCAGGTTCCAAGCGGAATTCGGGACGTGGCTTTACCGGATCGCCGTCAACCAGGTCAAGGACTATCTCCGGAAAATGGGCCGGAGAAGAGAAGTCTCTTTGGAAACGGTCAGTGAACAGGAAGGAACCTTCGAAGCCGACGAGGGAAATAGAGAAAAGGAAGCCCTCCAGGAGAGGCGGCGACGGCTTGTTCATCAGGTCCTCTGGAGCCTTCCCCCGAAACACCAGGTCATTCTATCTCTCCGGGACATCCAGGGTTATTCCTATGAGGAGATCGCCAAGATTCTAAAGATTTCCGCCGGCACGGTCGATTCCCGGCTGCACCGGGCTCGGATATTACTCCGAAAAAAACTGGCTCCTTTTTTGAGCCAGGAAGGAGGTCTCTATGAGGTGTCATAAGGCCGAGCGGTGGCTTCTTCGAGACCAGGATGGCCGCTTGTCTAATCAGGCTAAGATGAAGCTGGAGGCCCATCTCCAAGGTCTGCCGGGGCTGCACGCGGAAGAAGAAAGATTACGGCCTGATCCTGGGCGCACTCAGGGCCGAACCCTCTTCGACCCCGCCTGACTTCTGGGGACGCCTCCAGGCCAAGTTAAACGACAGAGCTAAAGCGACCCCCTGGGCCTGGATGAGAGCGTGGAGCCTGAGAGCCGTGCCCTTGTCTCTGCTCGTGATCTTGACCCTTGTGGTAACGATGCTCTTTTTCTTCCCTTCCAGGGATAGAGACCTGAGCCAGACAGAGGCCCTTCTTCTTCGAAACGAGGATCCCTACCTCGAAACGAAGGCGCTCTTCGAGGAGACACGTTTGGAGAACAAAAATCTGATGCTCATTTTCACCGCCGATGAGAAGAGTCCTTCGAGGAGCTTTAGGCCATGAAGAATAAATTGAAATTCTGGATTGTCTTCGCGGCAATCCTTGTCTTTGGCGCCGGTCTGGTGGCCGGGATTTTCATCGATAAGTGTATCCTTCCCAGGAGGCCGGGGCGTGAGGGAAGAAGGGGTTCCCATCTCACGTCCATGGACTATATGACCAGGGAGTTGGGTCTGACAGCCCAGCAGCAGGAACAGATGAAAGAGATCTTTAAGGGGAATGACGAGCGACTCAAAGAATTGAAAACCCAGATCCACGGCCGGCTTTCCGAGGTCAGGACCCAACTCAAAGACGAAATCGAAAAGATCCTGACTCCCGAACAGAAGCAAAAGCTGGAAGCGATGATCCAGAAACACATCGCCGAACAGAAAAGAGAGAATGAAGAGAGAAGCAAAGGAGAGAAGAAATGAAAAAGAAAATTATCATCCCCCTCGCGATCCTGGTGGTCGTCGTCGGGGTCATTCTCGGCTTCACCGTCCTGAAGAACGGGAAGAACAACAAAGTCAAGTACAGAACAGAGGCGATCGGCAAAGGGGACATTGAGGCGCTCGTGGTCAGCTCCGGCACCCTCAACCCCGTGACCATGGTCGATGTCGGAAGCCAGGTTTCCGGGAAAATAGCCAAGATCAATGTCGACTTCAATTCGCCGGTCAAAAAAGGACAAATCGTGGCCGAAATCGATACCTCCATCCTGGAGTCCCAAGTCCAGCAGAACCAGGCCAATTATAACAGCACCGTTGCGGGGCTGGACAAATCCAAAGTGACTCTGGATAACCTCAAGAAAAAATATGACCGGGCGTTAAATCTTTTTGCCAAAAACCTGATCTCCTTCGAAGAAAAGGAAGCTGCGGAAGCGGCTTACCTCGAAGCGAAAAGCGATGTCCAGTCGGCTCAGGCCAGGCTTGAGCAGACAAAACAGCAGCTCGAGTCGAGCAAGCTGAACTCTGGCATATGCGATTATTCGATCCCCGTGTCGACGGGGTCATCATTTCCCGCTCCGTCAATGTCGGTCAGACCGTCGCCGCGAGCTTCACGGCGCCGGTGCTTTTTCAGGTGGCCAATGATCTGACCAAGATGCGAGTGGAGTGCAGCGTTGACGAGGCGGACATCGGGCAAGTCAAGGAAGGGCAACAAGTCAGGTTCACCGTCCAGGCTTATCCTAATGAGACCTTCAAAGGGACAGTCACCCAGGTCAGGTATTCTCCCGTTACGACCCAGAATGTCGTGACTTATACGACGGTTGTCAGTGTTGAATAATCCGGAGTTGAAACTTCGGCCCGGGATGACCGCCACGGCCTCCATTATCACCGGCGAAGCCAAGAACGTCTTGAGAGTCCCGAACTCTGCCTTGAGATTTACGCCTGATCTGCACGCCCGAACAAATGCAGGAAATATTGAAAAACGTGCAGGCGAGGTTCGCGGCTCAAAGGCCGGGGGCCGGATCCGCGGGAACTCCCGGTGCGCCCGCCGCGTCTCAAACAGGAGCGCAAAGGACGGGAGGTCCTGGATCCGACATGACTCGCTTTCAGAGCGGTCAGGGTGGCCAAGCAGGAGCGAGAGTGAGGCAGCCCTCCAAGGTTTGGGTGCAGGATCAGTTCGGAAAACTGAGCATCATTTTCCTAAAGCCCGGAGTGACCGATAACAACTACACCGAAATCCTGAAGGGGGACCTCAAAGAAGGGCAACTGGTGATTACCGGGGTTGGAAAGGGTCTGACCCAAGGCGACTGCTCAGGTGAATCAGCCGAGCCGGACAGAGAAGGACCCATGATGTTTACGGCCGCTGAGCGGACGTTTCTGGATAGAAGCAAATCCAACGAAGATGGATAACAATATCTTCATCAAACTAGAAGAATTGGCCAAGACGTACCTAGATTGGAGAGACCGAGGTCAAGGCGTTGAAAGGAGTCAATCTCGATATCCTGAGCGGCGAGTTTCTGGCCATCATGGGCCCTTCCGGCTCGGGGAAGTCGACGCTGATGAATATTATCGGTCTCCTGGACAGACCCACCTCGGGGAGATATCTCCTGGAAGGGGAAGAGGTCTCCAGCCTCGACAAGAACAAACTGGCCCGGCTCCGCAACAAAAAAATAGGGTTCGTCTTTCAGAGCTTCAATCTGCTTTCACGGACTTCGGCACTGGAAAACGCGGAGCTTCCCCTTGTCTATTCCAATATTTCAGGCAAGGAACGGACGGAGAGAGCAATGGCCGCGCTGGAGTCCGTCGGGCTGAAAGGCCGCGAGCATCACAAGTCCAATCAGCTCTCGGGAGGGGAACAGCAGAGGGTGGCCATCGCCAGGGCGCTTCTCAATAGCCCGCCCCTCATTATGGCCGACGAACCCACAGGAAATCTCGACAGCAAGACCGGCTCAGAGATCATGGAAATCTTTCATAAGCTCAACGAAGAAAAAAAGATCACCCTCATTATCGTCACTCATGACCCGGATATTGCGAGCCTGGCCCATCGGAGGCTGTACCTCCGGGACGGAGAGATTATCCGAGAGGAACGGGCTTGACTTGGGATAGAGCATGATGAAGGAGATCAGTCAATGAATATATTGAAAACACTTCGTGTTTCATTCAGGGCTTTAACCCGAAATAAGATGCGGTCTTTTCTGACCATTCTTGGGATCATCATCGGCGTCGGCGCGGTCATCGCGATGGTCAGTATCGGAGAAGGCGCCAAGGCCGCCGTCCAGGAGCGTTTCAATGCCATGGGGACCAATCTCCTTTTCGTCTCTCCCGGCAGCCGAAATTTCCACGGGCTGCGAACCGGGTCGGGAGGCTGGGATACCTTGAAAGTGGACGACGTCGGCGCGATCGAAGAGAATTGCCCGGCCGTCAAGTTTACATCGCCTTCGGTTAACACAAGGGCTCAGATTGTCTACAGCAACAAGAACTGGAACACTCAAATTTCTGGCACCGGCTCCAGGTTTCCCGAAATCAGGAATTGGAACGTGGAGGAAGGGGACTATTTTGATGACGCCATGGTGAAAATGGGGGCCAAGGTCTGTGTCATCGGAAGCGATATCAAAACAAATCTTTTCCCAGACGAAGATCCCATCGGAAAGATCATCCGCATCAAAAAAATCCCCTTCAAGGTCCTGGGCGTCTTGGTCTCCAAGGGCGATGCCGGCGGCTGGTTCAACCGGGATGACATGATTGCCGTTCCCTATACCACGGCCATGACGAGGTTGATCGGGAACACCTACCTGAACTCGATTGACATTTCGGCCGTGTCCGCGGAAAAAACGGCGGAAGCGCAGCGTGAGATCGAAGAACTTCTCCGGCTGCGGCACAAGATCCTCCCCGGCTCGGAAGACGATTTTAGTGTCCGGAATATGGCCGACATCGCCGCCAGCGCTGCTGAGTCGACTCAAATTCTGACGGTTTTCTTGGGCAGCATCGCGGGCATTTCCCTCCTCGTCGGCGGAATCGGGATCATGAACATCATGCTCGTCTCCGTCACCGAGCGGATCCGGGAGATCGGGATCCGGATGGCTGTCGGTGCCAGGGAGAAGGATATCCTTCTTCAGTTCCTGTCTGAGGCGATCGTCCTCAGCGTTTTCGGGGGCCTTCTGGGAATCGCCTTGGGGATCGGGCTTTCGAAATTGATCCCGATGATACCCATCTTTTCAGGGTGGAAGGGAATTGTCTCGGTGAATTCGATCATTCTAGCTTTTTTTTTTCGGGATCAGTGGGGATTTTTTTCGGGTTTTATCCGGCCCGCAAAGCATCCAAGCTCGATCCGATCGAGGCTCTGCGCTATGAATGACGGACGGCGCGTCGAGTTCGACAGTCACGCTTTTACGAGGAGGTCAGACATGTTTAGACGCATCGCGGCAGCTTTGGCTTTGACCATGCTCATAGGTTTTGGTCCGGCGATCGGCCAATCCAAGACGAGGCCTTTGACTCTCGAGGAGTGCATTCTGAGCGCTCTCAAGAACAACCTCAATGTGGCGGTCCAGGTCCTGAATCCTGAGATCGCCGATTACACCGTCTCCCTGGCTCAGGAGAAATTCCTTCCCACGCTTTCCTTGGCTTATAACAGACAAAGCAACAACTCGGCTTCTTATTCCTGGCTCAATGCTTCGGGAAGCAGCATCACCAAATATTCTTCCTATTCGGTCAACCTGACCGAAACCGTCCCTACGGGCGGAAGCTTCAACCTTTCCCTGGCGTCCTACAAGAACGATTCCAATCAGAGATTCCAGACGATCAATCCCCGATTCGGGAGCACCTTGACTCTAGGATTCACCCAGCCGCTGTTGAGAGATTTCGGGTTCAAGATGAGCCGGCGTCAGATCATCATCGCCCAGAACGACCTCGACATCTCTGAAAAGCAATTCACCCAGACTCTCCTCGACACGATCTTCCAGGTGGAACAGGCTTACTGGAATCTCTTTTTCAGCATAGAAGATCTCAAGGTCAAACAACAATCTCTGAAGCTGGCCCAGGATCTGCTCGCCAATAACCAACGTGCCGTGGAAATCGGAACCATGGCGCCTCTGGATATTCTGAGCGCCCAGGCCGAGGTGGCCACGCGCGAGGCGGATATCCTGGCTGCCGAGGCCCTGGTCAAAAACAACCAGGATGCCCTGAAGACAGTCATCAACCTGGCTGAGAAGAACCAGGAGGGGACCGCGGACATCGTGCCCACCGACAAGCCCAATTTTGCCGAGAAACAGGTCAGCCTGGAGCAGAGCCTGGCTGAGGCCATGCAAAACAGGCCGGACCTCCAGGCAACGCGGATCGGACTGAAAAATAGTGACCTGAACCTCAGCTACGCTAAGAATCAACTTCTTCCCGGTCTGAGCCTGAACGCTTCTTATTGGAGTCCCGGGGTCTCCGGAGATCAGATTCTCTATCTTAACAACGACCCGCTCACGGGAGTCATCATCGGCCGGCTCCCCGGCGGCGCTTCGAATGCCCTCAAGGATGCGTTCAATTTCAGATACAGAAATTGGTCGGTCGGCCTCACCCTGGATTTCCCGTTGAGCAGTGTTGTTTCGCGGGCGCAGTATGCTCTGGCCAAGGCGACCTTGGACCAGGATAATCTGAGCTTGAAAAACCAGGAGCAACAGGTTTTATTGGAAATCAAAAACGCAGTCCGGGCCGTCCAGACGAATTTTAAGAGAGTCCAGGCCTACAAGGTGGCGCGGGAACTGGCCGAAAAAAAGCTCCAGGCGGAGCAGGAAAAGCTGAATGTGGGCATGTCGACGAATTTTATCGTTCTCACTTACCAACGCGACCTGGCTACGGCCCTGAGCGCGGAACTCAACGCCATCATCGATTACAACCTGTCGCTGGCCAGCCTCGAAAAATCTCAGGGGACGAGCCTGGAGGACAGGAACATGAAGCTCACCGATTATATGAAGAAATAAAGCCTCCGGCATGCTATAGTAGCCAGCCTCCATTTGAAAATTCCGGCGCGCAAGATTGTGCTCTGCCATGCCTTGTTCGTGCTCTCTTTTCCCGGCTGCGGAGAATGTGAAAAACAGCTCACGGTTATCGGCTCATAGCAAAACCTTATTAATTCTTGTCCTGGCCATAAGCCATCAGCGATGAGCCTTGAGCGGGTCTTGTCAGAGAGTTCTTAAAGCGATAGACTAGAAAACATGAATATCCGGTGCGGACGAGTATCGGTCGTGGTCCTCGTTCCTCTGTTCATCTCCTTCTGCTCCTCCTCGACTCGGGGGATCATCGTTCTCTGCGTGGGCGACAGCATCACCTCGGCCGCCTACCCCCATTTTCTTCAGAAAATGTTGAATACGAATGGGACACGGGCCAGGGTGATCAACCACGGCCGGAGCGGAAACACCTCGGGTGAGTACCTGGGCTTCTTGATGAAAAACCAAACAAAACTTTCTCGGGAGCATCCGGATTTCATCCTCCTCCAACTCGGGACCAACGACGTCCGGATCGACGCTGATTCAACCCCGGGAGAGGCATTCCGGGCCAACATGAAAAAGATCCTTGAGATTTTCCGGACCTTCCATAACCGAAACGGAAAAAGCGCGGTCATCCTGCTGGCGACGATCCCTCCTGTCCCCAAGGGAGTCGGGCCTCCCTTCTCGGAGAGGTCAAGAGAACGGGTCAGCGCGGAGATCAACCCCATGATCAAGGAGATATGTCAGAAAGAGAAGATTCTCCTCGTCGATAATTATTCTTTGTTCCTGAGCGCCCCGGAACTCCTTCCCGATGTCCATCCCACTCCGGAAGGCTACAAACGCCTTGCCCGGAACTGGTTTGAGGCCCTCAAGCCTTTGCTTTGAGGCAGGAGATCCATTCCCTAATCAAATAATAGGCAACCCCCGCCAAGAGGCAGATCAGGGCTTCCGGCCAGAGATAGCCTGATCCCACTCCGGGCACCAACCTGGGGTAAACCTTGGCCGCCGAAGGCAGACGAAGCGCCGAAAAATCGCCCATCCGGTTTCTCTCGTCGCCCCGTTGTCTCGTCAAAAGTATCGATTTTGCTGCTCAGTGCTTAAGGCTCACTGTTGTTTGCCGGCGAAACAGACCAGATAGACTGTCTTTGATTCTTGCAGTTTTTAGAAAATGGTGATAGCATATTAAACAACAAAGGATATTCTCAAATCAGCCTGAACCGTGGAGATGGTCTCATGAACAGGAAGCTTATACGACCCAATCTCGCTGAAATCAAAGAAAAAATGAACCAGGAGCACGAAGCCGCCCGGAAGAAATCCCATCCGGTTACTGAAACTTTTGCCGAAAACTATTACTACCTAAAGCAGATGAATAAGAAGACCCCGATGGCCGTCGTTTTTCACGACGGGCAGGTCATCGAGGGTTATATCGAGTGGTACGATAGGAACTGCATCAAGCTCAACCGGGACAATGCGCCGAACCTCCTTATTTACAAGCGCAGCATCAAGTATCTTTATAAGACGAGCGAAATCAAAGAAGACGAGGATCCCGGGGACAAGAAGAAAAAATGACCGCCCCCGCGCTTGGGGTGGCCTTGGGGGACCCGGGGGGGATCGGGCCTGAGGTCATCCTCAAAGCTTTCTCTGGCAAATACTGCCTCCCTGAAGCTCAATACGTCATCTTTGGATCTTCGCTTGTCCTGGAAAAAGAAGGCAAAGCCCTGGGAATCAGACTCGACCCCAAGCCCTGGGACCCGGAGATCAAACCGGAGACCTCGGGGCTGTTCATCCGAGAGGTGGAATGTTCGCTCCAGCCGGACATCCCCAGGGGTCCCTCCGCGGAAAATGGAAGGGCATCTTTCTTGTTCTTTGAAGAAGCGGCCAGAGAGGCAAGGCAATCGAATATTCAGGGAATCGTCACGGCCCCCATCTCCAAGAAGTCCTGGCAGCTGGCCGGGCTTCCCTGGCGGGGCCACACCGAGTATTTGTCGGAGCACTATCCCCGGGCGGTGATGACTTTCTGGTCGGACGAATTGACCGTTTTCCTGCTGAGCCACCATCTTCCCCTGAAGGAAGCCCTGAAAAAGGTGAAAAGAAAGATCCTTTTGAGATTTTTCTTGGAGCAACACCAGATCTTAGAGAAGACGAGACCGGGTGAATACGAGTTCCTCGTCGCGGGCCTGAACCCTCATGCCGGAGAGGACGGCCTGCTGGGCGACGAAGAAGAGAATGAAATCATTCCGGCCATCCGCGAGGCCCGAGAAGCGGGCGTCAGGATCAGCGGGCCCATTTCTCCGGATACGATTTTTCTCAAGGTTCTGGGGCACCCGGAGAAGATCGTCATTGCCCTCTATCATGATCAAGGGCTGATCGGGTTCAAACTGAAATCCTTTGACCTGGGGGTTAATGTGACTTTGGGGATGCCGTTCGTCCGAACCTCTCCCGACCACGGCACCGCCTTCGATATATCCGGAAGAGGCGTCGCCGAGCCGAAAAGTATGGTCGCAGCCATCAGACTTGCCCACAAATTTGCGGCTCGCCCTCTTTGAGCCGTGCGCGCCGCTCCAGAAGCGCCTTTCTCGTCCAATGACCTGGAATTTCGGATCCAAGATGTGAGGGCGGCTCATCTGAGTTTGATGCTCTTGCACTGCTCAGTGCTCACAGCTCACGGCTCACAATCTTTAAGTCATTTTCTTCTTTTGAGCTCAGCCCTGATCTCCCGGTCGACATCTCTTTTCTTGATGACCGCTCTTTTTTCATAGGCTCTTTTGCCGCGGGCCAGGGCGATCTCGATTTTGACCTTTCCCTTATCGTTGAGTACGACCTTGGTCGGAACGAGGGTGAACCCCCGTTCTTTGATCTTGCCGGTGAGCCGCTTGATTTCCCGGTGGTGGAGAAGAAGCTTGCGATCTCGCATCGGGTCGTGGTTGAAACGGTTGGCGGCCTCGTACGGGCTGATGTGGCATTTGACCAGGAAGACCTCGCCGTCTTTGATCTCGGCGTAGCTTTCTTTCAAGCTGATCCGGCCCTCCCGGATCGATTTCACTTCGCTCCCCCGCAGCGATATCCCGGCTTCGAGGTTTTCCACAATCTCGTAATTGTGGTAGGCCGCTTTATTCGTGGCTACGGTTTTCATCTCTGTTTTTCTCTTTTTGGGGCTTCAGGATAACCTTGATCAAACTGATGTGTCGCTTGTTCATCTTCTCGACGATGAACTGGCTGCCTTTGATAATCAAGACTTCCTTCTCACGAGGGATCCGGCCGAACTCATAGAGGAAGAAACCGGCCAGCGTCATGTAGTCTCGCTTTTCGGGCAGGCTCAGAGGCAGGCTTCGGTTGATGTCCTTGATCGTCGCCGCGCCTTTGATGATGTAGACATTTTCGTCGACCCGGTCGTACCAAGTCAGCTCCCCGCTCTCATACCCGTCCCTGAGATCGCCGACGATCTCTTCGAGGATGTCCTCAAGAGTGACAATTCCTTCCATATTGCCGAATTCATCGACGATGAAGGCGAGATGGATCCTGTTCTCCTGCATCTGGAGAAGCACCTTTTCCAGCGAGGCTGATTCGGGAACAAAGAACGGCTTGTGGAGCAGGGCATAGATACTAATTGGTTTTTTATCAATAAGATAAGGGATTATATCTCGCGAGTAGATGACACCCTCGATGTTGTCGAGACGGGTCTTATAAACGGGAAAACGGGAATATTTCTCCGACAGAATGATGCCCAAGACTTGCCCGGAGGACCAGCCGGCCTCGATCGCCTTGACCTGGGGCCGCGGAACCATGATCTCCTTGATCGGGCGCTTGCCGATGTCCAGGATCTCGGTGATCATTTTTCGCCGGAGCGAGGACATCCCCTGGATTCCCCGCGTCAGCAGGGCCCTGGTCTCTTCTTCGTCGAGCGGGGCGGAAAACGTCGAGCTGTGACCCTTGCCGGACGGGAAGAGCCAGCCGGAGAGGAGGGTGAAGATCTTGACGATGGGATAAGAAATAAAGACCAGGATTCTCACCGGATGGATCAGCCAGAAGGCCACTTTCACCGGATTGTGGGCGGCGAACGTCTTTGGGTTGAACTCTCCGAAGAAGAGAATCAAAATGGTCGTGGTCAGCGTCGCCAGCAAGATAGCCTGGTGTTCGTCGTGGATAAAAGACATAAAGAAGAATGTCGAGACCGAGGCGGCGGCGACGTTGATCAGAGTGTTGCCGATGAGGAGCGTAGCCAATAGGTTGTCGATCCGCGATAACATCTGCTTGACCAGGCGGGCCTTTTTCGAGCCTTTCTTCTCCAGGTAATCAAGGGTATAGGGGTTTGAGGCGATGAAGGCCGTTTCCGAGGCTGAAAAAAAGGCGATCAGGAGAAGAAAAAACGAGAAGAGCAGAGCAGCGGTTAAGACCATCGCCGACGTGCCTAGTCGTTCAGGCCGGTTTTGTTGTTTTTGAAGCAGAGGGCCAGGGTGTTGTTGACCTTCTGCTCGATCTGGGAACAGGGCAGACAGGCCGCCTCGGAAATCTCCGAGACGACCAGCTCTTTGACTTTTTCCATCATCCTCTTTTCTCGGAATGACAGAGGCTTGATCAGGCTGAGGTAATACAGGCTCTTGAGCACCAGGACCATATCCAGGATCGTCCCCGATTTCATCAGGTTGATATGCTCCTTGTACCGCCCCTTCCAGTTCATCGTGACGTCAACGGCACCGCTCCGGAGGTAATCAAAAATTTTCTTGACCGAGCTCTCGGAGACGGGTTTGCGGATGCCCATTTCCTCCGCGCTCGACGAGGGGACCACGACCAGCGTATTGGTGGAAAGAAGTCGCACACCGTAGGCTTTGAATGATTCCCCGTCGAAGGATTCGACTTGAACGCTTTCGATGAGGCCGATTCCTTGATTGGGATAAATGACCTTATCCCCAACCTTGAATGAATCCATGAGGCTTGTATTATAGTCGAACTCCCCAGGGGAGTCAACAACACACCGATGGCCTACCTCCCCCAGGCGACAGGTTGACATCCGCAAAGATCCTCGGCTATCATAGCGCCATGGATTTTCGAGCGGCAACCCGGCAGCGACCCATTGTCTCCTGCCTTATTCTGGTCCATCTCTTGTTCGTCATGGAAGCCGGCCTGGAGAGAATGGTCTGGTGTCATCATCACGAAGGAAAAGCCCATCTCGAGTTCCAGATCTCGGAGTCCGCTTGCCCCTGTGACGAATTCGATCTGAAAACGGCACGACCGGTTCCGAGCGCTCCTGAGCAGGCCTCTCGTCGAAGCTCCTGGAAAGACATGAGTTGCTGGCATGAAACCATTTTTTCCGATGTCTGCCGGCCGTCACTCCAAGATCCGGAAAAAGGAAGCTCGATCATCAAACAGCCGCTCCTCGAATATTTGACGGCTTTCTTATCCGCGGGAAAGGATATCTTCGCTGCCCCGCCATCCCCCGCCTCTCTGCATCTTTTCAGCTGCAATCGTAGCCCGGGCGAAATTATTCGCTGCTGATCCCCCGCCATTTTCGCCTCCAATCTCGCTCGTCGTCTTTGGCCTCTCTGCTGAAAAGGAGTTCAATCATGAAGTCGAAAAAAAAGAAGGCCCTCTGGGTCATCGGGAAGCGCTGCGCTTCTTCGATAATTCTTCTTCTTGCGGGCCTGTCCCTTCCGGCCTTGGCCGGAGATGAACCCATTTTGACGCTCGACCAGGCCATCCAGATCGCGCTCCAGCGGAACCCTGATATCCTCTTGGCCCAGAAGAACGTCATTATGGCCACGGGGAAAACCCTCCAAATGAAAGCCGTTTCTGACCCTTCGCTCGTCTTCAGGGACGAGGGGCTGTCTTCGAAAAAAAACGCCGCCACGGAAGGCAAAGAGTTGAGCCTGGGCGTCGAGCAGAACCTCGAGTTCCCGGGAAAAGTCTCTCTGCGCGGCAAGATCGGACGCGAGGGTGAAGAACAAGCCGCCCTCGAACTCGATCGAATCCGCCTGCTGGTCAGAGCCCAGGTCAAGAGGGTTTACTTCCGCGCTGTCCTGGCGGACCGGACGATCGAATCTCTTCAAGAATCCGATGCCCTGCTCGATCAATTCATCAAAGATCTCCAAGTCAAATACCAGGCCGGGGCGGCCGCCTACGTCGATATCCTCCGGGCAAAAGTGGAAAAGGCCAGACTCCGCAATAGAATTTTTGAAGAGGAAAAAGAAAAAAAGGTCGGCCGGGCGAACTTGAACACTCTCCTCGGCCGTGGGAGCGACGAGCCGCTGCGTCTCGAGTCAGACTTAACATTCGCGCCGCTGGTCAAGACCTTGCCGGAACTGCTGGAGGCAGCGCGGGCGACCAGCCCGACGCTGAAGATTCTCGCCTCCAAGCTTCGGCAGGCCCAACTCGGACTTAATTTGTCCAGGATGAACAACCTGCCGGATTTATCAGTGGGAGTTTATTACCCCAGCCTTCGATCGGGCTCCTGGGGATTCTCATTGGGACTCACCTTGCCCCTATGGCGGGCAAAAAGAAAGGGCGAGACGATCGAGGCCAGAGCCGCGAACGAGATGTCCGTACTCTCTCTGGAGAGAGAGGAGAGCCGGCTCCGGGCGCGAATGGAGAGCGCTTTCGCCGCAGCCAAGGCCGCGGAGGACCAGGTCCAGGTCTTCGAGAAGACGCTCCTCACGGACATGAAGGATGAGCTGGCCATGGGTTTGAGCCGCTATCAATTCGGAAAGATCGAGTTCTTCAATCTCCTAGATCTGTACCGGACATTCGCCACCGCCCGGCTCGAGCACTTGAACGCTGTTTATCTGTACCTGGTGTCGCTGGCCGACCTCGAAATTGCCGGCGAAAACCAGGCCGACTAAGGAGGCCCCATGAAAAAGATGAGTTGGATATTGAGCGCCATGCTCATTTTCTCTCTTTCTTTCATCGGCACCGGCTGCTCATCCCGGACCTCGACGGGGGAGGCAAACGAAGCCGTGGAGGAAAAAGCCGCATCCGAGGTGACGCTGACGGCCGAGGCCATGAAGACGGCCGGGATCGAAACCACGGAGGCCGCTTTCAGGCTCACGACTCGGAAGATCCATGTTCCAGGCGAAATCATCTTCAACCCGAAGCGTCTGTCTCATGTCACCGCGAGGTCGGCGGGGAGAATCGAACAGCTCTTGGCCTATCCGGGCGAGCGCGTCCAAAAAGGGCAGATTCTTCTTTTGCTTTACGCTCAGGATTTCCTCTCGGTCCAAGCGGAGTATCTTCAAGCGTCGGAACGGCTCAAACGGCTCTCCGGCGATCCGGTCGAAAGGGCCGCCGCGCAATCCCTTTATGAATCGGCCAAAAACAAGCTCCGGATTCTCGACCTCACGGACGAAGAGCTGGCCGAGGTCGAGAAGACCGGGAAACTGATGACTCTTCTGCCGGTGCGGGCTCCGCTCTCCGGGAGCATCATCGAGAGCTCTCTGACCTCGGGCGATTACGTCGAGGTCGGCGCCAGCCTGTTTCGGATTGCCGATCTCACCACCGTCTGGGCAGATGTCCACATCTTTGAAAAAGACCTGGCCACGGTCCGCGCCGGCGCCGATGTCATCCTGCAGGCCGGAGCCTTGCCCGGCCGGGAGTTCAGGGGGCGACTTTTCCAGATCGGGAATGTGATTGACGAGAAAACACGGACCGTCGAAGCTCGTGCCGAGCTGCCCAACGGGGATGGCCAGCTCCGGCCGGGGATGTTCGCCGAAGCGGACATCGTTTCTTCTCCGATGAGCAGCGTCCTCGTAGTTCCTCGAGCGTCCATCCAGGAATTCCAGAACAAACAAGCGGTCTTCGTCCGGACCCGAAGACAATACGTTCGCCGTGCGATACGTGGAAACCGGTGACGCTTTCGACGGGTACGTGGAGATCGTCAAGGGCCTGAGCGAAAAAGAGCCGGTCGCGGCGAGCGGGAGCTTTTTCCTCAAGTCAGAGATTCTGAAAAAGACGTTGGGAGAGGACTGACATGATCGGACGTATCATTTCCTTCATTCTGAGGCAGCGGCTTCTTGTCCTTATCGGGGTGGTGGTTCTCGTCGCCCTGGGCATCTATTCGGTTCTGAAAATCCCAATCGACGCCTTTCCTGATGTCACCAACATCCAGGTCGAGGTCCTCTCTACGGCACCCGGTCTCTCGCCTCTCGAGGTTGAGAAATTCGTCACCTATCCGATCGAGATGTCCATGCGCGGGCTTCCTCGTCTGGCCCAACTCCGATCGGTCTCGAAGTTCGGCCTATCCGTCATCACCGTCGTGTTCGAGGACGGGGTGGATATCTATTTTGCCCGCCAGCTTGTCCACGAGCGGGTCAGCGAAGCCAAGGACAAGGTCCCCCCGGGAATCGAAATCGTCATGGGCCCTGTCTCCACGGCCATGGGGGAGATCTACCAATACACCCTGGAGGGAACGCCGCCCTCGGATAATGCAGCCCAGGTTGAATACCTGACCGAACTGCGTACGATCCAGGACTGGACGCTCGCTCCCATGCTCAAATCCATCCCCGGCGTTAACGAAATCAATTCGTTCGGCGGATACATCAAACAATACCAGGTCATCGCTGATCCCGAGAAGCTGATCAAGTACGGCCTCTCGCTCAACGGGGTGGCCGAAGCCCTCAGGAAGAACAACCTCAATGTCGGGGGAAATGTCCTCCAGAGCGGCGACCAACAGTATCTTGTCCGCGGCATCGGACTTCTCCAATCCGTGGGCGATATCCGCAATATCATCCTCAAAGCCGAGTCCGGAACACCCGTGTTCGTGCGCGACGTCGCCGATGTCCGGGTCGGGCAGGCCGTCCGCCAGGGGGCATCGGTCAAAGACGGGAAAGGGGAAGTCGTCGGCGGGATCGTGATGATGCTCCGGGGCGCAAACAGCCGCGAGGTCGTCCGGGCCATCGAAGAGCGTGTCGATGAAATCAACAAGAGCGACATCCTGCCCCTGGGTCTGAAAATCAAGCCATTCTACAAGCGCTCGGAGATCGTGGCCAACAGCGTCCACACGGTGACCGAGGCGCTCCTCCTCGGCTCGCTTTTCGTTGTCTTCGTCCTCTATCTTTTCCTGAGGAGCTTCCGGGGAGCCTTCATCGTCATCCTGGCTCTGCCGCTCTCCACGCTCTTCACTTTCATCACCATGAGGATGGCCGGCCTATCGGCCAACCTCATGTCGTTGGGCGGTCTGGCCATCTCGATCGGCATGATCATCGATGCCACGATCATCCAGGTCGAAAACGTTCAGCGCCATCTTGCTGCGGCGGCGAAGGCGGCATCCAAGATGTCCGTCGTCTTCAAGGCCGTGATGGAGGTCCGCAAACCAAGCATTCTCGGCGAGCTCATCATCTCCCTGACATTCATCCCGATCTTCGCCCTCCAGGGCATCGAAGGAAAGATGTTCCTCCCTCTGGCCTTCACCCACGTCATCGCCCTGTTTGCTTCCCTGGTCCTGTCGCTCGTGGCGATCCCCGCATTCTGCTATACGCTGCTGAAAGCTCACAAGAAGGAGAAAAAGATCGTTGTCATCGAGGCCGCCAAAAAAGTCTACCTTCCGGCGCTGCGTTGGAGCCTCAACCACCGGGCCGTCCTGGTCGCCGCCGCGCTGGCTCTTCTCGGCGGCGCGCTCCTCCTTGTCCCCAAGCTCGGGACCGAATTCATGCCCATCATGGACGAGGGGGCCTACGATATGGACATACAATTCCTTCCCGGAATCTCTCTCCCGGATTCCCTCGAGATGAGCCGAAAAGTCGAAGCGAAAATGATGGAGTTTCCCGAGCTGGAGACGATCGTCTCCCGAACCGGCCAGACGGGCATCGCCCTCGAAGCCAGAGGAGTAGAAAAAACTGGCTACGTCGGCATGCTGAAGCCGCGTTCGCAATGGACGTCGGCCAAGACCCGGGAGGAATTGACAGAAAAAATGCGCCGGGCCCTGGAGACCTTTCCCGGGATGGCCTTTACCTTCAGTCAGCCGATCGCCTGTCGCATCGACGAGCTCGTGGCCGGATCCCGGGCCCAACTCATCATCAAGCTCTTCGGCGAGGACCTTGAGGTTCTGAAGGACAAGGCAAATGAGATCGCCAAGACACTGGCCAAAATCAAGGGCACGGCCGACCTGATCGTCGAGAGCATCGCCGGTCAGCCCTATCTCTCGATCAAAGCCGACCGGGCCAAGATCGCCCGCCACGGCATCAATATCGAGGACATCCAGACGATCGTTGAAACGGCGGTGGGCGGCAAAACCGTCACCGAGCTTTACGAGGGGGAGAAATATTTCGACGTCCAGCTTCGCTATCCGGAAGACCATCGCAATTCGCCCGAGGCGATCGGAACCATTTTCGTCGAATCGCCTCACGGCGCCAGAATCCCGCTCGCCCAGCTGGCGGAGATATCGACGGCCGAGGGACCGGTCCAGATCAGCCGGGAGTCGGGCGAGAGGCGCATCGGCGTCGAGTGCAACATCGCCGGGCGTGACATGGGTGGATTTGTCGCCGAGGCGCAGCAGAATGATCAGGAAGAATGTGAAGCTGCCGCCGGGGTACTACTTGACCTACGGGGGCCAATTCGAGCACCAGCAGAGAGCCATGCGCCGGCTGGGGCTCATCGTGCCGATCACCATCGGCCTTATCTTTTTGCTCTTATTCTTGACCTTTGATTCACTCCGCCTGGCGGCGCTGGTTGTCCTGAACCTGCCCTTCGCCCTGATTGGAGGAGTCCTGTCCTTGTTCATTTCCGGGCTTTATTTGTCCGTTCCGGCCTCGATCGGGTTTATCGCCCTATTCGGCATCGCGGTCCTCAACGGGATCGTTCTGGTCTCATATATCACCCAGATGAGAGACGAGGGGAAGCAGATTCGGGAGGCAATCCTAGTTGGCTGCGAGAACAGGCTCCGTCCCGTTCTTATGACGGCGACCATCACAATTCTAAGCCTGATCCCCCTGCTCTTCGCCAGGGGCCCGGGCTCGGAAATCCAGCGACCTCTGGCGGTTGTCGTCGTCGGCGGGTTGGTCACATCAACTTTACTAACCCTGCTCATCCTTCCCGCTCTTTATAGCTGGTTCGCGCCGAATAAAACAGGAGGCAATGGAGCCGCGGCAGAACTCAAAAGTCAGCCCGGAGGATCGCAGGGCTAAGAGACGACGAAAACAGCTATAAGGCGAATTGAGCTTCCTCCGCCTATTCAGCGCTTGACACAGAGAGGAAGCTCTATTAACATATCTCTTCCAGAGCTTAAAGAACGCCGATGAAGAGAACATTCCAGCCGAACAATCGCCACCGCAAAAAGACCCACGGCTTCCGGGTCAGGATGAAGACCAAGGCCGGCCAGAAGGTCCTCAAGAGCAGAAGAGCCAAAGGCAGAAAAAGACTTTCTGTTTGATGAAAGAAAGCCTCTCTCCTCGCGAGAGGATCAGAAAAAAAAAAGATTTTTTGATTCTGTATAAAAAAGGTAGCCGGTATCGAGGAAAATATTTCAATCTCGTTTTCCTACCCAATAATCAGACCTATTCCCGGATGGCCGTCGTCGTGGGCAAGAGGGTCGGAAACGCGGTCAAAAGAAATAAGATCAAGCGATGGATGAGAGAATTGTATCGCAGAAATAAAGACCTCCTCGAGATTCCGTTGGACATGATCTTTCTAACCAAAGAAGAGATCGCGGAGGCCTCTTGGGCAGGCTTGGGAGAGGAGTATTGCTCCGTCCTGGGCGCTGTTTGCAGAAAACTGTAAATTAATGAAAACAATAGTTTTAGCTATGATCCGTGGCTACCAAACCGTCCTTTCGCCTTTCCTTGGCCGGCACTGCCGTTTCTATCCTTCCTGTTCCGCCTACACCATGGCCGCGATCGAAAAGCATGGCTTGCTCAGAGGGATCTACCTTGGAAGTCGAAGGCTTCTCAAGTGCCATCCTTTTCATGAGGGAGGGATTGACCCCGTTCCCTGAGAGGTTCCGTGATGGAAAGAAGACTGATTGTCGCGATCGTCCTTTCGTTCGTCGTCCTGTTTGCCTACCAAGCGATCTTCATGAAGAAGAAGCCCGAGACGGAAGTGAACCGGCCGGTGTCCGGAAATGTGGTTCAGAAGGTCGAGCCGAAGGCTCAGGAGGCAATTGCTTCTCCGGCTCCGACTCAGGGACAAGCCGCCGAGACGAAAACGCCCTCCCGGCCCGTTGCGGCTCCGGGGGAAGAGGAAATCTCCATCGACACCTCCCTTTTCCAGGCGGTTTGGAGCAACCGGGGAGCCGTGCTAAAAAGCTGGAAGATCAAGAAGCACAGGGACGAGGTCAGGGAACCCCTGGAGTTGGTTTCTAAGAACGCGGCCGAGACGAAAAAATATCCCTTCGCCCTCTGGACCGAGGACCAGGCTTTCAATGATCAGGTCAATTTTGCCTTTTACAAGCCTTCCTCCTCTTCCCTGCAGCTCAAGGACGGAGAGAAGGCCGAGGTCCGGTTCGAGTACGCCGACGACAAAAACAGCCGCGTGGAAAAGACGTTCACTTTCCAGGGCGGAAATTATGAATTCCAGGTGAAGATAGAAGCCTGGAAAAACGGACAAGCGATAGACGCGGGCGTTCTTTGGGGGCCCGGGATCGGAAATCCTTCGGCCGCCGAGCTCAAGCAGAGGGTCGGGGCCGCGGGGGGCGGGATCGCCGTATACACTTCCAACTCCGTATACAGAGTGAACGAACGGAAATACAACCCTCAGCAGAGCGCCTACAATTTTGCCACCTGGGCGGCTTACGAGGACAATTACTTCGCCGCCCTGTTTCTCATGCCCGAGCAGAAGGGAAGCGCGGTCTTTCTGCGTGATGCCAAGGACAATCTCGCTTATTTCTACCTGGCCGTGACCCGCCCGCAGCAAGTCTTTATCGGCCCGAAGGAGTTTGACCTGGTGCGCAAGCTGGGCCTCGGCACCAAGGGCCTGATGAATTTCGGGTTCTTCGGCGCCATCACCGAGGTCCTGCTCGTGACGATCAAGTCCGTGCATAAAGTTGTCCCCAACTGGGGGATCGCGATCATCATCCTGACGCTGATTATCAAGATCATCTTTTTCCCCCTGACCTACAGCTCCACAAAATCCATGTCCAAAATGCAGGAGCTGCAGCCCAAGATCAAGGCTCTGAGGGCAAAATACAAGAAGGCCAAGCAGGACATCAACCAGCGGCGCCAGATGAATGAAGAGATGATGCGTCTCTACAAGGAACACGGAATCAACCCCGCGGGAGGCTGCCTGCCCCTGCTGATCCAGATCCCCGTCTTCTGGGGCTATTTCAGGATGCTCACCGTGGCCATCGAATTCAGACAGGCGCCGTTTTTGCTCTGGATCAAAGACCTTTCTATTAAAGACCCTTATTATATTACACCGATTCTGATGGGCGTCACCCAGTATATCAGCCAGAAGATGACTCCGACCTCCGCCGACCCATCCCAGGCCAAGATGATGCTGATCATGCCTTTCGTTTTTACCATCTTCTTCATGAATTTCCAGAGCGGCCTGGTCCTCTATTGGCTGACCAACAACGTCCTCCAGATCGGTCAGCAGGCCATCATGAACAACCTCATGAAAAAGAAGAAGCGAGAAGAGCATGGAAAACGACGATAAGACCGAAACAAGACAAGAATTCAAAGGGAAGAATTTCGAAGAGGTCATCAGCCTGGCCGAGCACATCCTGAAGTTGCCCCGGGATAAGTTCAATTACGAGGTCGTTGCCGAAAAGACCAGGCTTTTTGGCATCAAGAGCAAGGAGATCGTCATCAGGGCCTGGCCGAAAGATGAGTCGGAAGAGAATATCGTGGCCGATTTTCTCGACAGGCTGACGACTCATTTTCCTCTGGAACTGACCTACGAAATCAAAAAGAGGAACGGCATCACCTACATCATCTTCGATGGGGAGGACAAAAGTCTTTTGCTGAGGAAGGACGGGACGCTCCTGTTGGCGATGCAGCACATTCTCAACAAGATCTCGCCCCAGAAGGTTCAGGTGGACTGCGAATTTTACCGGAAAAGAAAAGAAAAAAAGCTCCGCGAATTTGCCCTCCAGGTCGCCCGAGAGGTCTATGATTCCCGCAAGGACGAGATCCTGGACCTGATGAACCCTTACGAGCGGCGCATCATCCATATCGCCGTGAATCAGGTCCCCGGGATCACGAGTGAGAGTATCGGCGAAGGTTTCTTGAAAAGGGTCAAGATCTTTCCGGCCGGGAGCCAGGGGAAATAAAAGACATCTCTCGTTTTGTCTAAAAGATAGGAGCAGTGAGCACTGAGCTGTGAGCAGCGAAGTAAAACGAATTGCAAAAATCCGGACAGAGGGTTTTTCTTGATGCCTCTTTTTCCTGCTAACAAATCTGCGCAAAAGTCCACAGGCGATTCCGAGATACCTTTTTTGCTTGCCCCGAGAATATTCCTTTGGCGCTTCGCTGCTTGTTTTTCTCCGCTTGATGTTTCAAGCCGCCTTTCGCTATGTGCCTGCTCACCTCACAGATCAGTGCTCACCTTAGACAGATGGACGATTTCGAGTCTTTACTATTCATCTTTTATTCTTTACAATCTTGAATCGAATGAGTGTTCTCGAAGATACGATCATCGCGGTCTCAACGCCTTTCGGCCATGGTGGTTTGGGCGTGGTCCGTCTGAGCGGCCCCGAGTCGCTCGCGCATCGCACGGATGTTGTTTAAGCCAAAGAAAATAAATAAGATACGAGATTTCCCGCGCCGTCTCGTCTTCGGAAACCTGTTTGATTTTGAGAAACGCCGGCCATTCGACGAGGCCTATCTGGTCTATTTCCCAGGCCCGAGCTCATACACCAGGGAAGACATGGTCGAGCTGAGCTCCCACGGCAGCCCAGTTATTCTGGAGGAAGTCGTGAGGCTCGGCCTCAAAGCCGGGGCGCGCCATGCCCACCCGGGTGAATTCACGCTCCGGGCTTACCTCCACGGGCGGATAGACATCCTTCAGGCGGAGGCGGTGAACGACCTGATCATGGCTTCGTCGCTTGAACAGGCCAAAATCTCCTTCCACCAGCTGGATGGCAGGCTCTCACGGAAAATCTTTTCTTTGCGAAGCAGGCTCATCCGGCTGCTGGCCCAGGTTGAAGCGAGCATCGAATTTCCGGACGAGGCTTTGTCCATCTCGGCCGGAAAGATTTCCCGTGGCCTCGAGACGCTGGCCGTTTCGCTCCGGAAGTTGATCGAGAGCTACCAAGCCGGAAAGGGCCTGAGAGAGGGCCTCACCCTGGCGATCGCCGGCAAAACGAATGTCGGAAAATCCACCCTCTTCAACGCCCTCCTGGAAAAAGAACGCGCGATTGTGACGCCGTTCCCCGGGACGACACGCGATTATCTAGAGGAAAGACTCAGGATCGGCAACTCCTTTTTCAGGCTGATCGATATGGCGGGATTGGGGAGGCCGGTGCATCCGGTCGAAGAGATGGGCATCCGGAAGGGCCGGAAATTGGCCGCGGAATCCGACGGATTGCTCCTCGTTTTTGACGCGTCACGCGAAAGCACCCCTGAAGACTCTCACCTGCTCAAAAAATTCAAGGACAAGAAAGCCATCATCGTTTTCAATAAAATGGACCTCCCGAAAAAGATGGATCAAGAATCAATCGTCAGGGGCCTCAGGGATACACCTTGGCTCGAGGTCTCGGCCCTCGAAGGTAAGAACTTGGACAGGCTCAGGGAAAAAATCGCCTCGGTTTTTGTCCCTTCCCGGAAAAAAGGAGAAGAGACGATCCTCCACCTGAGACAAAAGCTAATCCTTGAGGAGATCCTGGGACACGTGAAGAAGGGCCTTGATCTTCTTAAGGCGGGATATTCCGAGGATGTTTACGTCGAGGAGATTCGCAAATCGCTTCCGCTCATCGGGCGGATGACCGGGGAAGTCAGTGCCGATGACGTTATCCGCGACATCTTCAGTCGTTTTTGCGTCGGCAAATGAGCTCGATGAAAACCACTGACGAATTCGATATCATAGTTGTTGGCGCCGGACACGCCGGCTGTGAAGCGGCTTATGCCGCCAGCACGATGGGCTTTCGAACCTGCCTCATGACTATTCATCTTGAGACCATCGCCCAAATGTCCTGTAATCCGGCCATCGGCGGCTTGGCCAAAGGGCATCTGGTTAGAGAGATCGACGCTCTGGGAGGGTTGATGGGCCGGTTGGCCGACAAGACCGGCATCCAATTCCGGCTCCTGAACCGAAGCCGCGGAGGAGCGGTCCAGGCGCCCCGCGCCCAGTGTGATAAAGCCGCTTACCGCCTGACCATGAAAAAATGGCTCGAAGAGATCCCCCAGCTTACCGTTTTTCAGGGGATAGCCGCCGATATAGCCATTAAAGGAGGGAGGGCATGCGGCATCGTGACCCTGGACGGGAACACGCTGGCGGCAAGAGCCGTCATCCTGACCCCGGGCACTTTTTTGAACGGGCTGATTCACATCGGCCTCCACTCCTATCCGGCCGGCAGAGCCAACGAACCCCCCTCGCGAGAGCTCGCCGAGAGTCTAAGAAGACTCGGATTTCGGATGTTCAGGCTAAAGACCGGAACCCCGATGCGGTTGGACAAGTACACGATCGACTGGAGCCACTTTACCCCTCAGGCAGGTGATGATTGTCCGGTTCCGTTCTCCTTCCAGACTCGGGGGACCCTGGAGAACAAAGCGATTTGCTATGTCGGATACACGAATGCCGCGACCCACGACGTGATTCGAAAGAATCTGGACCAATCTCCACTCTACAGCGGAAAAATCTCCGGCATCGGCCCGCGGTATTGCCCCTCGATCGAGGACAAGGTGGTTAAGTTCGCCCACCACCCGAGGCACCAATTTTTCCTCGAGCCTGAAGGTTTGGAGACTTCCGAGATCTATGTCAACGGGCTTTCTTCAAGCCTTCCTTTAGGGGTGCAAAAGGAGATCCTGAAAACTATACCCGGTCTGGATCAGGCCAAGATTTTGCGGCCTGCTTACGGAATTGAATACGACGCCGTTTCCCCCGTTGATCTCCTGGCGACCTTGGAACGGAAAGACGTGAGGGGGCTCTACCTGGCAGGGCAAATCAACGGGACTTCGGGCTATGAAGAGGCCGCTGCGCAGGGGCTTTTGGCTGGAATCAATGCTTCTCTGGGACTCCAAGGGAAAAAACCGTTGATTCTGGGGCGGGATGAGGCCTATATGGGTGTGCTCATCGATGATCTTGTTTCCAAAGGAGTCGAAGAGCCCTACAGGCTATTCACTTCCAGGGCGGAGTATCGACTGTGCCTCCGCATCGATAACGCCGATAAGAGACTGACCAAACACGGTTTTGAACTTGGCCTCATCAGCCCGGAGATTTATGAGGGCTATTTGAAAAAGCAAGAGAAAATCCTCAGAATCATGGCACTTTCTGCGAGCATAAAAAAGTGAAAACGGAGAAAAATGAGACGGTTACTCTTAAAGAAGTTCTAAAAAAACCTGATGTGAAACTCCGGGATGTGCTAGAATGGGGGAGATTTCCAGAGGATTTGACGGATGAAGATGTCCGGTCGATCGAATCTGAAGTCAAATATGAGGGATATCTGAAGAAACAGGAAAAGGAGATCTCGAGGCTGGCTAAGCTCGATAAGCTCAAGATCCCGGAAGATCTTGATTATAAAGAAATCCCCGGATTAACCAGGGAGCTTCTCGAAAAATTGAAGGAACAAAGGCCTGGAACCCTGGGCCAGGCGAAAAAGATCCGTGGGATGACACCTGCCGCCGCCATGAACATCATTCTCTATCTTGAGGTCCGGAAGAAAAAAAGGGAAAAGTAGCCTGGATGTTTCACGTGAAACATCAGAAGATGATGAATAAAATTATCGCTGTCGCGAACCAAAAGGGAGGCGTGGGAAAAACCACGACGGCCATAAATCTTTCCGCGGCCCTGGCCATGAAGGACCAGGAGAGTGCTCTTGATCGATCTTGACCCCCAGGGGATGGCCACCCTCAGCCTGGGCATGGCCAAGGAGAGGAAGAAGGGAGTTTACCAGGCTCTGATAACCGGCCAGGACATGATGGAACATATAAAGGGAACCCAGCTTGACAATCTTTATATTTGCCCTTGCTCTCCTGAGCTCTCGGGAGTGGAAGCGGAGCTCTTCCTGATGGAAAACCGGGAAAAGAAGCTTCTGGAAGCCCTCAACAAGATCAGGAAGTACTTCAATTTTATTTTTATCGATTGTCCGCCATCCCTTGGATTCCTGACCATTAACGCCCTGACGGCTGCGGACTCGGTGCTCATCCCCGTTCAATGCGAGTTCCTATGCATGGAGGGCATCCCCGACCTCCTGAGAACACTGGATGAAGTTCGCACGTATTTCAATTCCTCCCTCCAGGTGCAGGGAATCCTCCTGACAATGTTCGATGAGCGGACAAACCTGTCCAAACAGGTGGCCGAGGAGATAAGGAACTCCCTCAAGGGAGTCATCTATGAGGTTGTCATACCCAGGAGCGTTAAGCTGGCTGAAGCCCCCAGCTTTGGCAAGCCAATTGTCCTCTATGATCTCAAATCAAAAGGGGCTGAGGCCTATCTGAAATTAGCCGAGGAGATACTCCAGCAATGACCAAAAAAGCTTTGGGCAAGGGATTAAGAGCGTTTATTCCCGAAGAATTTGGAATCCTGAAGGAGGAGAGGTACGCCGAAGTTGAGGTTGACGAAATCAAGCCCAATCCGCTTCAGCCCAGATTGAAGTTTGATCCCCAATCCATCGAGGAGCTTGCTCTGTCTATAAAAGAGACGGGGGTCATTCAACCGATCCTCGTGGTCGCCGAAGAAGATCATTATAAGATTATCGTCGGCGAACGGCGGTGGCGCGCGGCCCAGGCGGCGGGCCTAAAGCGAGTTCCTGTCCTGATAAGGAATATCCCAAAGGAGCAACAATTAGAAATCTCCTTGATCGAAAACATTCACCGTGAGGAGCTTAACCCCCTCGAAATAGCGATGGCCTATCAGAGATTGATCCAGGAGCTCAACTATACGCAACAGGACATCGCTGATAGAGTCGGCAAAGATCGGACTTCGATCACCAACTATCTCCGTCTCCTGAAGTTGCCCAAAGAAATCCAGGATTCTCTGGCTGAAAACAAGGTTTCCATGGGCCATGCCAGGGCTTTGCTCTCTCTCGAAGACCCGTCTTTGCAGGTCGACCTCTGCCGCAAGATCGTCCGGAACGGCCTCTCTGTCCGCGAAGTCGAGCGGGCGGTCCAAAAGGCTGCCGGAGAGCCGGCGGCTCCTCAAGAGGCCAAAAGCCCTGATCCAAACCTGGCGGCCCTTCAGGAGGAATTGCTGAGACTTCTGAGGACGAAGGTCCAGATAACCGGGAGCCGCGACAAGGGAGTGTTGAAGGTCTATTATTTTTCTCTCGACGACCTCAACAGGATTTACAACCAGATCAAAGGAGCGTTTTTATGAAGGACAAACCCAAAGAAATCATCGAAGGGAAAATCACCGGTTTTTTAGATAAGGACACCGAGCTCAAGGGAGAATTGTCATTCAAGGGCTCATTCCGGATTGATGGCCACTTCAAAGGGACGATCAACTCTGATTCCACGCTCATCATCGGTGATAAGGGGAAAGTGGAAGCAGACATCAAAGTGGGCAACATTCTGATCAACGGTGAGGTCAAAGGGACGATTCAGGCTAAGGAAAGAGTCGAGATCCACAACCAGGGCCGTGTCTTTGGGACGATCATCGCTCCCAAGCTGGTGGTGGAAGAAGGGGCCTACCTTGAGGCCAATTGTCAGACGACCGGGGAAGGTCTGTTCACCGTCTCTGAAAGCAAAGAGCCCTCAGGGAGCGCGATTTGAGACGAGCGCTGGGCGTCATTCCCGCGCGGTTCGATTCGAGCCGTTTCCCAGGCAAACCCTTGGCTCTGATCCTGGGGAAAACGATGATCCAGAGGGTCTATGAGCGAGCGCTGGCTTCCAGGAGGCTCGACCGGGTGATCATCGCGACCGATGATGATAGAATTCTCACGGTCGCGAAAGAGTTTGGGGCAGAGGCCTGGATGACCTCCCGGGAACACGAGTCGGGTACGGACAGGGTCGCGGAGGTCGCCCGAAAGCTCGATTTTCCCATCGTCATCAACATCCAAGGTGACGAACCTCTTCTGAGCGAAGGAATGGTGGCCAGCCTCGTAGGGGCCCTTCAGAAAGAACAGCTGGCCATGGCTTCACTCATGGCTAGAGTTCATGACTTGAGCCTGCTGGGCGATAGGAACAGGGTCAAAGTCGTAGTGGATAAGGAGGATTTTGCCCTTTATTTTTCCCGGGCGCCTCTCCCCTTCCAGGCGGCCGATTTTTTTTTCCAGCACATCGGCATCTACGGATACAATCGGGATTTTTTGCTGAAATTCTGCCAGTGGCCTGTTTCCCGTCTTGAAAAAACGGAAAAGTTGGAGCAACTCCGGGCTCTCGAGAACGGTTACCGCATAAAAATGATCGAAGTTCCATCATTGACCTTGAGTGTGGATTCCCCTCAGGATATAATCAGAGTCGAGGAAATCTTAAAAAAGGAAAAGAATGGCTAAGTACATCTTTGTGACGGGTGGAGTTCTTTCCGCGCTGGGAAAAGGCATTGCCGCCGCTTCGACGGGCATGTTGCTCGAAAGCCATGGCTACAAAATAACACTCCAGAAATTTGATCCTTACCTGAACGTGGATCCCGGAACGATGAACCCTTTCCAGCACGGGGAGGTCTATGTCACCGATGATGGGGCGGAGACTGACCTTGATCTCGGCCATTATGAGCGGTTTACATCGGCCCGCACGACCAAAGCCCACAACTGGACGGCCGGGAAGATCTACGAGTCGATCATCCGCAAAGAGCGGAAGGGCGAATACCTGGGGAAAACCGTCCAGGTGATTCCGCATGTTACGGATGAGATCAAGGGAGCCTTTCACGCCGTCGACAACGGGAATGATATCGTGATTGTCGAGATCGGGGGCACCGTTGGAGACATCGAGAGTCTTCCATTCCTGGAAGCGACCCGGCAGATGAGGCTTCAACTGGGGAGTGAAAACACAGTTTTTATCCATCTCACTCTGGTCCCGTTCATCAAGACTTCGGGCGAGCTCAAGACCAAGCCGACCCAGCATAGCGTCAAAGAATTGCGCACGATCGGGATTCAGCCCGACATCCTTCTCTGCCGGACCGAGAAATTTCTGACACCCGATCTAAAAGCCAAGATCGCGCTTTTTACCAATGTGCCTCTGCAAAACGTGATCACGGCGAAAGATGTGGATAACATCTACGAAATTCCCCTTCTCTTTGCCCAAGAAGGGCTCGATAACATCATCCTCAAGCAGTTGGGGCTGCCTCCCCGGCCGAGGAACCTGGCCCGCTGGAAGGCGCTGGTTCGAAAAATGAAAAATCCCAAGGACACGGTTGATATCGCCCTGGTGGGAAAATATGCGGGGCTTCAAGATTCATATTTGAGCCTGAAGCAGGCGCTCGACCACGGTGGGACGGCCAACGAACTCAAAGTCAACATCCACTGGATCGAGGCCGAGAACCTGGAGAAAGGGAGTATCCAGGCCATCCTTGGCGATAAGGACGGGATCCTGGTTCCGGGCGGGTTCGGCCTCCGTGGAATAGAGGGGAAGATCAAGGCAGCGACCTTTGCCAGGAAGAACAAAGTCCCTTATTTCGGCATCTGTTTGGGAATGCAGTGCGCGGCCATCGAATACGCCAGGAACGTGACCGGGCTCGAGAAAGCCCACAGCACCGAGTTCGATGCAAAAACACCGCATAAGATCTTTTTCCTTTGGCGGGAACTCAGAAAGGACTGCGACCTGGGCGGAACGATGCGCTTAGGGGGATATCTGTGCCAGTTAGAAAAAGGCTCGTTCGCCCGCCGGGCCTACGGTAAGCGGAACATCTTCGAACGGCACCGCCACCGCTACGAGTTCAACCCGGACTATCAAGATATCCTTGCCAAGAGCGGTCTCTTTTTTTCCGGAAAGAACCCGGACTACGGCCTGGTCGAGGTGATTGAGATCAGAGACCATCCCTGGTTCTTGGGATGTCAGTTTCACCCCGAGTTCAAATCAAAGCCCTTGCATCCCCATCCGCTTTTCAAGGCCTTTATCGGAGCAAGCTATGCCCATCGTCTCCAAAGAAATAAGAATAGACACCAAGGTTAAGGTCGGCGGCTCCAATCCTCTGTTCTTGATCGGGGGACCTTGCGTCGTCGAGAGCGAAAAGCACGCGCTTTTTATGGCCGGCGAGATCAAAGAAATCTGCCGGAGGCTCAGGGTCCCATTCGTTTTTAAAGCGTCCTATGACAAGGCCAATCGCTCCTCGATAAAGTCGTTCAGGGGACCGGGTCTTGACAAAGGACTCCAGATCCTCCGTCGGATCAAAGAAGAATACGGCGTTCCGGTTCTCTCCGACGTCCATGAGCCCGGCCAAGTCGAGAAGGCAGCCGAAGTCCTGGATATCATTCAGATCCCGGCTCTCCTCTGCCGTCAGACCGATCTCATAATCGAGGCGGCGAGAACCGGAAAGACTCTCAACCTCAAGAAAGGGCAATTTCTCGCGCCCCAAGAAATGCGCAACGTCTTGGACAAGGCGCTGAGTCAGGGCAACAAAAAAATCCTGCTCACCGAGCGGGGGACTTTTTTTGGCTACGGCAACCTGGTTCTCGATGTCCGGTCCATCCCGATCATGAAAAGTTTCGGATTCCCCGTGGTCATCGATGCCTCCCACAGCGTCCAGAAGCCCGGGGGAGCCGGGGACGTCTCCGGCGGTGAAGCCGAATTCATTCCTTGCCTGGCCAAGGCCGGGGTCAGTGCCGGAGCGGATGGAGTGTTCCTGGAGATTCATGATCGGCCCAGCCAGGCGCTCTCGGATAAGGATAACTCATTGATATTAAATAAATTAGAGGCTCTCTTGAAGAGCTTGCTCAGGATCAAAAAAGCCGCGGACACAGACGGAAGGGCCGATGAAGAAAATTGATATCATCCAAACAGGAAGGGAAGTTCTCGCCGTCGAAGCCCGGGCGCTGGAAAGCCTGGTTCCCAGGATCGATGAGAATTTCGTCAAGGCCATAGACCTGCTGTACCGGACAAAAACCCGCGTGATCGTCATCGGGATGGGAAAGTCCGGTCTCATCGGCCGGAAAATCGCGGCCACATTGGCCAGCTGCGGAACGCCCGCCATGTTCGTCCATCCCGCCGAGGCGGGGCACGGCGACCTGGGGATGATCTTGAAGGAAGACGTCATCATCGCCATCTCCTACAGTGGTGAAACGAGAGAGATCGTCGATCTCCTTGATTTCATCAAAAGGATCGGAGTCAAGTTGATCACCATCACGGGCAACCCGAACTCAAGGATCGCCCGATACAGCGACATAGTGCTCGATGCCCGAGTCGCCAAAGAAGCCGGTCCGAGCGACCTGGTGCCCACGGCCAGTTCAACGGCCGCTCTCGCTCTCGGGGACGCCATGGCCATCGCCCTGATGAAGAAAAAAAGCTTCGGAGAAAAGGATTTTGCCTTCGTCCATCCCAAAGGGCATGCCGGAAAGATGCTCCTCAAGATCGAACAGGTGATGCGCCGCGGGGCGAAGATCCCGCGCGTGACCGCGCTGACGCCGATGAAGGATGTTATCACGGTGATATCCGAGAAAAAGATAGGCATGACCTGCGTTGTCGACGCAGAGGGGAGGCTCCTCGGTGTCATCACGGACGGCGACCTGCGCCGGATGCTGGCCAGATACGAAGACCGTTTCCTGGGAAAAAATGCGGCCGACTGCATGACTCCCGACCCGATCACGATTGAAAAAAGACACCTGGCCACCGAGGCTCTGAACCTCATGGAAGAGAACAAGATCACCTCCCTCGTCATCAAGAACAAGGCGGGGAAAGTGGAGGGGGTGGTCCATCTCCATGATCTCTGGCGGACCGAGATGTTCTGATGAAAGCCAAGCAGCGGGCCCGCAGGATCAAGATGGTGGTCACCGATGTTGACGGCACTCTCACCGACGGAACGCTGCTCGTCCTGCCCGACGGCGAAGAGGTCAAATCCTACAACGTCCGGGATGGGATGGCCGTGCTGCTGGCGCAGTTGGCGGGAATTGAGGTCGGAATCATCACCGGCAAGATCTCCAAGGCCCTGGAAAAACGGGCGGAGAGGCTTAAGATCTCCGAACTCCATCAGGGAATTATCGACAAAAGAAGAGTCTTCAAGGAGATCCTGGACACGGAAAAAGCTCAGCCCCGAGGAGGTGGCCTACATCGGCGACGACCTGGGAGACCTCGACGTCCTCAGAACGGTGGGTTTGGCTGCCGCCGTTGCGGACGCCCATCCCGTGATCAAAAAACATAGCCACTATGTGACCAGGCTTGCCGGCGGCAAGGGGGCCTTCCGCGAGTTCATCGAATTCATCCTCGAATCTCAAGACAAGTGGGGCGTCATCCAGACCCGGTTCAAAGAAATCTTCGACCGGCGTGTCTAGAGTCAGAGGAGAGGAGAAAGAACCTTGGAACTGAACCCTGAAATTTTCCGGGAGTACGATATTCGGGGGATCGTCAACAAGGACTTGACCTTGAATATCGTCGAGGTACTGGGCAAGGCGATGGGCACATATTTTCAAAGGCACCAAAAGAAGGAAGTGGCCCTGGGCAGAGACTGCCGGCTCAGCTCTCCCGCTTTTGCCGAGGCGCTGACCAAGGGTCTCCTCTCGACAGGATGCCGGGTCATCGACCTCGGAGTCATCCCCACGCCGCTCCTTTACTTCAGTATTTATCACAAGAAATTGGAGTCGGGAGTCATGATCACCGGCTCTCACAACCCGCCCGATCACAATGGTTTCAAGTTGATGGACGGAGAAGAGACACTCTACGGGGAGACGATCAAGGAGATCTACAGGATCATCAAGAGCAACGAGATCATGAAAGGCGAAGGAGGCTCGAAGAAGTCTTATAACATCGGCCCTGAATACCAGGACTTTCTGCTCGGGAATATCAAGCTGGAGAAATGTTTGAAGGTGGTCATCGACGCCGGGAACGGGACCGGCGGAGTTGTGGCCTCGCCCATCTTCAAAAAGCTCGGCTGCCTGGTCCAGGAGCTTTATTGTGAGATGGACGGAAACTTCCCCCACCATCATCCCGACCCGACCCTTCCGGAAGCGATGCAGGATTTGATCAAAAAAGTGCGCGAAACCAAGGCCGACTTGGGGATCGGTTATGACGGAGACGCGGACAGGATCGGCGTCGTCGATGATCAGGGCAGAATTCTGTGGGGCGATGAGCTGATGATCATTTTTTCCCGTGATATCCTCCCTTGCCACCCCGGGGCGCCGATTATCTCCGAAGTCAAGGCTTCCAAGCTCCTCTACGCGGAGATTGAACGCCTGGGCGGCAGGCCGATCATGTGGAAGACCGGGCATTCGCTGCTGAAGAAAAAGATTAAGGAGGAAAAGGCGCCCCTGGCCGGCGAGATGAGCGGCCACATTTTTTTCGCCGACCGGTTTTTCGGCTTTGATGACGCCATCTATGCCTCGGCCCGGCTGCTCGAGATCTTGTCCCGCTCGCGTCTCAAGCTGTCTGAGATGATGGCCGACCTTCCGCAGACCTACCGCACCCCCGAAATCAGGATCTACGCTTCGGACGAGGTGAAATTCAAAATCGTCGATGAGGTCAGGAGGGCTCTCGCCAAAGAGCACCGGGTCATCGACATCGATGGTGTCCGGGCCATCTATCCCAAAGGTTGGGGACTGCTCCGGGCCTCCAACACTCAGGCCGTCCTGGTCCTTCGTTTCGAGGCCGATACACCCGAGGACCTCGAGGCCATCAGGACCGACATGAAGGAAAAGCTCGAGCAGGCAATCAAAAGACTGGGGACTTCAGGATGTCAAAGTTGAGAATTCGGGCCGTGATCATGGCCGGAGGGAGCGGGACCAGGTTCTGGCCGTTGAGCCGGAGAGATAAGCCCAAGCAATTCCTGCCCATCGTCAGCCAGAAAACGATGCTCGAAGAAACGGTCGAACGGCTGTCACCGCTCATCCCGTGGCGCGATATCTACGCCGTCGCCAACCTCCGCCAGACAAAGGCCATCCGGGCTGCCCTTCCTTCCTGGCCCAAAGACAATTTGCTTATCGAACCTTTAGGGAAAAATACGGCTCCTTCGCTTATCCTGGCCACGGCCTGGATCTATCTCCAGGACCCCAAGGCTGTCGTGGCCGCGCTTCCAGCCGATCATCTTATCCGGGACCCGGCTCTCTTCCGGAAAAAACTCAGGGCGGGGGCGCAGGCTGCTTCTCTAGGCGATGCCATCGTCACCCTCGGGATCCCTCCATCCTATCCCGCGACAGGATACGGCTATATCCATTTCGAGAGAGAGCAGATGCGGAGCGTCTCCGGCGAGACTTTTTTCCGGGTCAGGGAATTCAAGGAAAAGCCGAACGCTCGGTTGGCCCGGCTCTTTTTAAAAAAGGGGAATTACTATTGGAACTCCGGCATGTTCCTCTGGAGGGCCGATGTTTTCGCCCACAAGCTTGAAAAATACGCTCCTTCCCTGTTTCCTTTTTGGGAGAAGATCCTCGAGGCTCTCCAAAAACGGAACAGGCGGGCCGTGGCAACGCTTTTCCAGGGCGTGCCGTCGATCTCCATCGATTATGCCTTAATGGAGAAAGCGGAAGGCGTCCTCGTCTGCGAGGGAAATTTTGGCTGGTCGGATGTCGGGGCGTGGTCCTCTCTGGCTGAGATCTGGCAGCGGGACGGGATGGGGAATGCGGCGAAGGGGGAATACATCGCTCTGGAAGCGCAGAACTGCCTCATCTATAATCCGCAGAGGTTGACCGCCCTGGTCGGAGTCAATGACCTGATTATTGTCAACACCGAAGACGGCCTTCTTATCTGCCCCAAAAGCCAGGACCAGAAGGTGCGCGAGATCATCGAGCTGGTCAAAAAAAGCGGCCGGACACACTATCTCTGACCAAGGCCGTCTGTCTCGTCCATTTCGTCTATCTGGTCTCGTCAACAAAACAGTGAACTGCGAGCTGCATCAAACCGATAGGGCTGGAAATCCTGAAGCGACCTCGGTGAATCCTTCTAGGTTCTGTTTTACTTGCCAGTCGTTCCGGCGTGCTCGAGCTGGAGCTTGCTGTGGCGGACGCTGTAGGCAAAATAGATAATCATTCCGGCGAGGAGCCAAACTCCGAATCGAATCCAGGTGATCGTCGGCAGGCTGTACATGAGATAGAAACAAAAACCCACGGTTATCAAGGGTGTAAAGGGAACACCGGGGGTGCGAAACTTGCGCTCAACTTCGGGCCTTGTTTTTCGAAGGAGAATGACGCCGATCGAGACAAGGACAAAGGCGAAAAGCGTCCCGATATTGCAGAGATCGATGATCATCGGGAGCGGGAAGATCCCGGCGATGGCCGCGGTCAGGGCTCCGGTTATCCAGGTGCAGATGTGCGGCGTTTTGTGAACCTTATGGACTTTGGAGAAAGAAGCCGGAAGCAGACCGTCTCGAGACATGACCATGAAAATACGGACCTGTCCATAGACGGTGACGAGCAAGGTCGAGATCATCCCGATGACGGCCCCGGTGGCCACCAAAGCGCCGCCCCAGTGGATGCCGATCCTGCTCAGGGCTGCCGGAAGGGCATTGCCGACGTCGATCTGCTTGAAGGGGACCATTCCCGTCAGGACGAAGGCCACGGAGACATAAAGGATAATGATGACAGCCAGGCAGAGCATGAGGCCAAGAGGCACGTCTCTTTTGGGATTCTTGGTCTCCTCGGCCGCCGTTGAAACCGCATCGAATCCGATGTAAGCAAAGAAGATAATGGCCGCACCCGCCATGATTCCTTTCCAGCCAAACGGAGCAAACGGGTGAAAATTGGAAAAATTAACATGGGATACGCCGAGGACGACGAACAACAAAATGACAATAATCTTGACGCCGACGATGATATTGTTGATTTTGGCGCTCTCTTTGATTCCAACATAAAGGATCCAGGTAATCAGCAAAGTGATCAGGACGGCCGGCAGGTCAATGATGCCGCCGGCAAAGATAATTCGACCCTTGGAGGAGGTCGTGAGAGTCGCGGTGATGAGCGCCTTTGGGAGCTTGAGGCCCATTCCCTGCAGCAGGGGAATGAATGTCGTTGACCACCCAGAGGCCACGGCGCTCGCGGCGACCAGGTATTCAAGCATCAGGTCCCAGCCGATGATCCAGGCGATGAACTCCCCGAACGCCACATAAGAATAAGAATAAGTGCTTCCGGCCACCGGAAACATGCACGCCAGTTCGGCGTAGGTGAGGGCGCAAAAGGCGCAAGTCACGGCGGCGAGGATGAAGGAAAGCAGAATTCCGGGCCCAGCCAGTTGAGAGCCCTGGCCCGTGGCCACAAAAATCCCTGTGCCGACAACCGACCCGATGCCGAGGGCGGCCAGGTCGATGGCTCTCAGGTTCTTTTTGAGCTGAGTTTGCTCAGAAGCTTCATTGATCTGTTGAGGTGTCTTGGTAACCCAAATGTTCAAGGCTCTACCTCCTTAATATCTCCTGCTCATCCGGCCCCCCCATCTGACTCTTGGGTTCGAATCCTTCCGGCTTTGGCAATGGGCATTCTTCTTCCTAAAAAGAAGCTCCATTGTACCAGAGAACAAAATTAAATTTAAGCAAATTCTGAAAAAAAGTACCCCGTCCCTCGTGCCCCGTCAAAAGCAAATTTTATATGCCCCTGACCCCTCACGCCTCACCATTGACGGTCTCTTGACGATTTTGGTGTTTGACTGGGGCGAGGAGTTATGCAAAGATATGAACCTTACGAAGAATGAGCACCGCCAGAGACAAATACCTCACCATTTTTGAGATCATTCCCAACCCGGCCTTTATTCTGGACGTCGAGAACCGCATCGACAATATCAATAACGTGGGGGTCGAGTTGTTTCGGGAGATCTTGAGTCATGATGCCGTCTACGAGGGCAAAGTCCAGGTGGAGACACTCTTCCCCTGGCTGGCCGATGAGCTGAACGACTTCGCGGCCGGCGATGAATCGGAGCGTGGTCTTCAAAAGGACGTCGAGACCAAGAGAGATGTCCGACATTTTGAAGTCAAGTTGAAGAGAATGCTCGACGTGCACGAAAAATTCATCGGAACGATGGTCATTCTCAATGACATTTCCCACCTCAAGCAAGCCGAAAGGTCGATCGCCAAGGCGCGAGATTTTTACCTGACACTCTTTGAGGAATTTCCGGCCATGATTTGGCGAGCCGGGCTGGACGGCGAATGCAATTATTTCAACAAGGCCTGGCTCAGTTTTACCGGCCGGACTCAGGAGGAGGAGCTCAATTCCGGTTGGCAGGAGGGAGTCTCCAAGGACGATCTAAAAACACTTCAGGAGACCTATTCCGAGGCCTTGAAAAGCCGTAAGAATTTTGAGATGGAATTCCGCCTGCGCCGGTCGGATGGGAAATACCGGTGGGTCGTCGATTTCGGCCGCCCGTTTTATGACCTCGAAGGAGGCTTCGGCGGTTACATCGGGGTGTGTTACGACATCACCGAGCGAAAGGAGCACGAGGAAAGGCTCACCCTGATGGCCCTCCACGACTCGTTGACGGGGCTTCCCAACCGCCGAAAGCTGGAGGATTATCTTTCCCGAGCCATCAGCCTGACGGGCCGGGGGGGCAAGAGCGGACTGCTCTTTATAGACCTGGACAATTTCAAGAAAGTGAATGACAATTTTGGCCATGCCACAGGCGACCAGGTGCTCATCTCGTTCGGACTTCTCATGAAACAGCAGGTGCGTGAGAGCGACCTGATCGCCCGGCTGGGAGGAGATGAGTTTGCCGTACTGTTGGAGGGGATGGCCAAAAAGGAAGCCTTTACGGTCGCGGAGCGGCTGCGGATAACGGTGGAGCAGAAGGTCTTTATTTTTGAAGGCAGAATGCACAAGATGACTTTCAGCGCCGGACTGGTGATTATCGAGGGCAAAGAGAAGCCGGAATACTTTATGTCTCGGGCGGATTCCGCCATGTATCAAGCCAAGGAAAAGGGCGGAAACCAGGTCGTCGTGGTCCAGGAAGGATCTTAACCCGAGCGATCCTGCGCCAGCCGAAGCAAAACAAGGAAAATTTCTTGGCGATAAACTATTCAATCGAAACGGTGCGCCGGCTTGAGGCGCTCTTCCAGGCGCAGGATGTTCAGCGTTCGATGCGCCTCCAGCGATACGAGCCGGGGACGGAACTCGCCTACGAAGTCCGGGGCGTTGCCCCGGCGCGACCTGGAGAAGTCCGGCTGGCAATCGAGAAGTTCGTCGGGGGTGGCTTTGCCGGTCAAGTTTATCGGATAAGAATCCTTGAGCTTCTGACTCCGGAGGGTCCGATCTCCGGACTCGAGGTCGGCGGAGTCTACGCCTTGAAGATACTCGTGCCTCCGAAGAAGCTGGGACGGTGGATTCGGAATGCCGTCTATGCCCTGGGCTTTCAGGGGCCATTTTCTCTCCAAGCAAACCCTGATGCGGCCAGGGCGGGTGCGCTCTGGCAAAAATTCATCCGCCGCGGCGCGAAAATCCGGATGGGCTCAGAAAAAGCGGTGGTGGATGTTCTGGCGACTTTCATCGATGGCAACCTGGGGAGCTGCGGCGAGATCAGTGAATGGGTGGAAGGCCGGACCTGGCGTTTCGAGGTGGATGACCGTCTCTTTGCCCGTCTCAAATGGAAGCCCGGGGAAAGGGAAGAGGGACTGGGCTCCCCCGAATACCGGGCCAAGCGCGCTTTTATGAAGCGGCTGGTCGAGCTGATGCGGGATATGGGGGCAGTGGAGCTTGCCCGCCAGTACGAGTGGTGGACGCTCAAAAGCCAGCCCAACGCCCTCAAACGATTGGAAACCGGCGAAGCCCCGCAGGGAGGACTGACGGCCGTGGATTTTCGGGCCGGGATGGTTCTCCTTCCGTTCCTCCCCGAATGCCCGGCCGACTTCAAGCTCATCCTCAAAGGGATCGGCCGAGGCAGCCTGGTTCAGTTCGATCGCGGCTATCCGTCGTCGCTCCAGAATTTTGTGGACAGCCACCGGGAAGATTTTTCCGACCTGGAGCCGGCCCTTCTGGAGCTTAAAGAGAAAGAGAAGTCTTACCGGGATTCTCTCCCCGATATCACCCATCATCATGTCCGGCTGATTTACAGCGGCCGACTCTGGGCCTCGATCCTGCGCGGCTTCGTCACGAGTTGGCGCGTCCGGAATATCACCGACGAGGTCCGTACGAAAAAATTCGAGAAAAATAGATTCTTGGCCTTCCTCTTTTGCTTTTTGGGCCTTATCCCTTTCCTGGGACGGTTCATCCGTAAGATATGGGGCAGGCAGGACTTCCGCCGCCATTTGGGGAAGATGTTCACCAGCCTGGATTATTTCCGGAGGGCGGGCCGGGCCCGGATGGCCGAATGGCTCATCCGCTGGCTCAGGTCCGGCCGGGTGAGCGACGACAGGGCGCTTGGGCTGGCCTCCAAGGCTCCGCGGTTCTTTGCCCACTGGCCACTGGCTTGGCTTCCGCCGGGAATCCATCGCCTTTTATCAGATTGGAACTTTGCCAAACAAAAGCTGGATTATATTTTTGTCCGACCCCTAAGGCTCTATTTCAAGCCGGAGGCTAGAGATCAATGGCTTCGCGATATGGTCGCCCAGGGCCAGAACAACGGAGTCCTGACCAAAGAAGAATCGGGCCGGATTCTCTCCCAGATCAGGGAGCCCTTTATCCAGAAGTATCTTAAGAGTTTGGCCATTCATCTCTGCCTCATGCCGACAACTCACATCGTCGCCTTGGCCATCGCCGTCATCTACGTCCGGCTCCACCCCGAGTTCACCTGGCAGCAGGGCACCCTCGCCGCCGGGATTATCCTGGGGATCTTTCAGGTCATTCCGATCTCCCCGGGATCGCTGGCCCGGGGGTTTTACACGACCTCCCTTATCATCCGGGAACGCAATTTTAGAGATTACAACATCGCTTTTTTCATCAGCTTTTTTAAATACATCGGCTACCTCGCTTTCCCACTGCAGATGGCCTCCCGCTATCCTGAGCTGGCCCGTTTCATGGCCGCCCATTGGGCGACAGGCGCCGTCCATATCGTGCCTGTTTTCGGAGAAAAAGGGGCCTGGCTCGAACACGCGGTTTTTGATCTTACCTACAATTATCCGCTGAGCTTGAGGCGCAGAATCCTGGAGAGGAATCGATTGCTTTCGGCCGAGCCCCCCAGGTCCTGGACTTTTCCGATGGTCCTGGTCACGAGCGTTCTTGTTTTGGCTCTGGTGGATGCCAATTATTTTAAAATTGCCGGACATTTCCCCACCTTCGGGAATATCTGGTGGATTGTGATCTGGCCTCCGTTCTTCGGAGCGGCGGCGGCCGCGGGGCTATCGAGGAGGTCACTCTTTTCCAGGAGAATATTGATTGGAGGATTGACCGGCGCTTTGGCCGGCGTGTTCTATGCGGTTTTCAACTCACTCTTCACAGCCTATTGGGGGGCCTATTCGGGCGCGGCATTGATTTCAGGGCACTTGATCGGCCAGGTTGCGATCAAGGCGCTGTGGCAGGCCTTCCTCTTCACGCTCATCGGCATCATCGGCACGTTCATCGCCGAAAACAGAAAACCGTAATCGCAAACTCGTCATCTGGTCATCTCGTCAAGAAAGCAAACTGAGCGACGAGTTCTAATCGCGCACCTTGACGGCATTTTCATCTCCAACCGCGCTCCAGCGTTTTCTTTTGAAGAAGAAGACAGGGAGGATGGCCTTGTTTGTTTTAACGAGCGAAACGTAATGCGACAACGCTAACTTAGTTTAAGTCCTAGCTCGTCCAGTTGCTTTTCACTCACTTCCGAAGGAGAACCCGTGAAGAGGCAAAGGCCGCTCGTCGTTTTGGGAAAGGCGATGACTTCCCGGATCGACTCCTCTCCGGCCAGGATCATGATCAGGCGGTCAAACCCGAGGGCGATCCCGCCGTGGGGCGGAGCGCCGTAGGTCAAGGCCTCGAGAAAGTAACCGAATTTGTCCTCGGTTTCTTTAGGCGTGAGGCCCAGGACCTTGAATATCTTCTCCTGGAGCCCCATGTCATGGATTCGGATCGAGCCGCCGCCGACCTCAAACCCGTTGAGAACCAGGTCATAGGCCCTGGCCCTGATTTTTTCCGGATGGGACTCGAGCAGCGAGATGTCTTCATTGACCGGGGAGGTAAAAGGATGATGCATCGAGACGAGCCGGCCTTCTTCCTCACTCCATTCGAACAGAGGAAAATCGGTGACCCAGCTGAAGTTGTAGATTTCTTGACCTTTGGCCCTTTCCTGGACGAGGTCTTTTCGGATCTCGCCGAGAGCCTTCAAGGCTTTCTCTTCCGGGCCTGCGACGAGGAGTCCCACGCCGCCTTCCTTTCCGGCCAACGCCTCCCAGAGGGACTCGGAATCCTTTTCTTCCAGCTTTAGAGAAGACTTGAATCCTCCCTCTTTCTTCAACCAGAAGATCCCCCCGGCGCCCAGGGCCTTTGCCTGGTCATTGATTTTCTCGAGCCGGCTCCTCGATAGTCCAACGGCATCCGGAACGAACAATCCTTTTAAAACTCCCCGGCCGGACAGTTTCGTCCGAATCAGCTCGGACCCCAGCCCGGCACCGATCTCTGACAGATCCCTGATTTCGAGTCCGAGCCTCAGGTCGGGCTTGTCTGTGCCGTATTTCTCCAGGCTCTCTTTGAAGGAAAGTCTTGGAAACGGCCGCGGGATTTTTTCCCCGATGAGCTCGAAAAGGGCGACCATCAGCGCTTCAATGATCTCGAACAAATCCTGCCGCTCGATAAAGCTCATCTCGACATCGATCTGGGTGAACTCCGGCTGACGGTCAGCCCGGAGGTCTTCATCTCGAAAGCAGCGGACAATCTGGAAGTAGCGGTCGAACCCTGCGATCATCAGGGTTTGTTTGTAGAGTTGGGGGGATTGAGGGAGCGCATAGAACCGGCCCTTGTAGATGCGGCTGGGGACGAGGTAGTCCCTTGCCCCCTCGGGCGTGGACTTGCCCAAAAACGGAGTCTCGATCTCGTAAAAGCCGTTGCGGCCGAAAAAATTGCGGACACACAGGGCGGCCTCGTGCCTGAGCTTGAGATGACGCTGCATCGAGGGACGCCTGAGGTCGAGATAGCGGTACTTGAACCGCAGCTCCTCAGCCGCCTGGACCGGATCGTTGATCACAAAAGGCGGGACCTTGGAAATGCTGAAGATCTTCAGGTCCGCGGCCTCGACTTCGATCTCTCCCGTGACGAGTTGAGGATTGACCGCTCCGGCCTCTCTTTTTCGCACGACACCTTTGATCCCGATGACCGTCTCCGGCCTGACCTTTTTGGCTTCCTCAAGAAGAGACGCCTGGCCGGCGCGGAAGACAACCTGAACGAGTCCCTCCCTGTCCCTCAGGTCAACAAAGACCAGGTTCCCGATATCCCTCTGTTTGTGGACCCAGCCGCAGAGCGTCACTTCCTGGTCGACGTGATGGGGGCGGAGTTCTCCGCAATAGGAGGAGCGTTTCCAATTTGAAGATTGAATCATGCTTGTTTTTTCCATCTTGCCTCTGGATGATGTTATTGTGAGCTCGAAGGGCATCGCGAGCCCCCAGAGTCGCTGCGAAGAGAGCGCGGCGATCTCAGGAGATATCGCCCTGCCTCGCTACCGCGCTTCTCGGAACGACACTTTTATCGTGATTGGTTTTCCAGGAGGATCTTCAGCAGCTCCTCCCGATTGCCCTCTCTCTGTTCGGCGGTCTTCATATTCTTGAGCTGGAACCTGCCCTTGGCCACCTCTTCGTCGCCGATGATCAGGACCCAGCTGGCTTCCAGCTTGTTGGCCCGGCTGAGTTGATTTTTTAATCCTTTGTCCCTGAACTCGAGGAGGCATTCCAACCCGTTCTTCCGGAAATAGCCGGCCAGTCCCATGGCCGCTTTCTTCGCCTCATCCCCCAGGTAGACAAAATATATGAAATCCCTCTTTTGGGTCCTGGGTTTGACCACCGAGAGAAGCCTCTCCATGCCCATGGCGAAACCGATGCCGCAGATGTCGGGGCCGCCAAACTGTCTCATCATGTCATCATAACGGCCGCCCCCGAGAATTGCGTTCTGGGCTCCGAGCTTTCCGGAGATGATCTCGAAAGCGGTCTTCGTGTAATAGTCGAGTCCTCGAACGAGGCGGGGCTCGATGCGGTAGGGAATCTTATAGAAATCGAGATAAGAACGAAACCTTTTGAAATGATCCTCGCATTCCGCGCAGAGAAAGTCAATGATTCGAGGAAAGGACTCGGAAAGCTTTCGGCAGGCCTCCACCTTGCAGTCGAAGATCCGGAGCGGGTTGGCAACGGCTTTCCTTTGACAGTCCGCACAGAGGGCCTCCCGGACCCTCTCGACTTGGCTTCTGAGTTCTTCAAGATAGCCCGGGCGGCAGTTCTGGCAGCCGACGGAATTGACCAGTGTCACGGCGTCGGCCACCTCGAGTTCGGACAAAAGACGGTGGGCCATCTCGATGATCTCGGCATCGATGGCCGGGTCCTTCTCGCCGAAGACCTCAATATCTGCCTGATGGAACTGGCGGTAGCGGCCCTTCTGGGGCTTATCATAGCGGAACATCGGCCCGATGTAATAATAGCGCATCGGCTCGGGCTGAAGGAAAAGCCTGTTCTCGATGATCGAGCGGACGACCGAGGGGGTGTATTCCGGGCGCAGCGTGATCGAGCGGCCCGCCTTGTCCGTGAAAGTATACATCTCTTTGGTGACGACATCAGACGTCTGCCCGGTGCTTCGTTCAAAAAGCTCGGTCGCCTCAAGAATCGGCGCCCTCAGCTCCCGGTAGCCGTAGAGTTCGAAAATGCCCCGGCACTTCCCCTCCACCCTCTGCCATTCGCCGACCTCATTCGGGAGGATGTCTTTCGTGCCTTTGATCCCGGAGATCGCCCTTTTCCCTTGACCGTCTTCCATCACTTCTCTACGTAGACTCCGATCTTGCGGACTTTCTGGTACCGTTCGGCGAGCAGCTCATCGATGGGCTTTTGCTCGAATTTTTTCAGGTACTGGCTCAGGACTTTGTCGACATTTTTGAAGGTCTGTTCGTAATCGACATGAGCTCCTCCGGGGGGCTCGGGAATAATCTTATCGATGACTCCGAGCGCCATCAGGTCCTGGGCCCGGATCTTCATGTTCTCGGCGGCTTTTTGGACGGCGTTTTGATCTTTCCAGAGGATGGCCGCGCACCCTTCCGGTGAGATGACCGAATAAAATGAGTATTCGAGCGTCAGGATGGCGTCGCCGGCGCCGATGGCCAAAGCGCCGCCGCTTCCGCCTTCGCCGATGACAACGACGATGATGGGGGTCTTCAGGCCGGCGATCGTCTTAAGGTTGTAAGCGATGGCCTCTGCCTGCCCTCGCTCTTCCGCACCGGTCCCGGGATAGGCCCCGGGAGTATCGATGAGGGTGACGACCGGGAAGCCGAATTTTTCGGCCAGCTTCATCGCCCTCAAGGCTTTCCTGAAGCCCTCGGGGTTGGGCTCACCGAAATTGCGCTCGATCCGGGTTTTGGTCGTCCTTCCCTTCTGGTGGCCGATGACGGCCACGGTCTTTCCCTTGTAGAGTCCGAAACCGGCGACGATGGCCGGGTCATCGGCGAAGTGGCGGTCGCCGTGGATCTGGATGAAATCCTGGAAAAGATAGTCTATATAATCCAACGTGTACGGCCGCTTGGGATGGCGGGCAATCTGGACGATTTGTCCGGGGGTGAGCTGCGGGCTGATCTCGGCCCACTCTTTTTCGATTTCCTGCCGGAGTTGGGCGATCTTCTCTTTTTTTGCCGGGTCTTCGCCGGCCTGGAGCTCATCGATCTGCTCCTTGAGCCTGAGGATATTTTTCTCCAGCTGGTAAAAATCGATTTGTTCGGTCATCGGTCTTAAAAGATAAGGGGATTCAACTACCCGATTATTCTAAGGGCTGGGATGAAGCAATGTCAAGCTGAGGTAAAGGGGACAGGTTTATTTTAAAGCCGCGAGTTTCTTTTTGGCGTCGTCGACTTCGGGAAGGCCGGAATCGGCGTATTTCCAGAGGTCGAGGAATTTTTGATAATTCTCCTTGGCCTTTATTTTCTGACCCTGCCGCTCGTGGATCTGACCGAGTTTATAGAAGGCTTTGGCGTAGATGTCTCCGTAATAGAAGCTGCCGATAGTCAGAGCCGTTATCTTTTCATATTCTTCGCGCGCCTTTTCGAGATCGCCCGCCTCTAAGTAGACGAAGGCCAGGGCGTCCAGGAATAAAGCATGGTCATCGTTGAATAAGCGTTGAGAAGGCAACAAGGCAACTCCGCTTTTGAGGTTTTCGACCGCCTGAGGATAATGGCCTTTTTTAAACTCTATCATTCCTGATAGAAAATCGAGGTATCTCAGGGCCTTTTTCCCCAAAAGGTTCTTGGTCAAGGCTTTGATTTCCTCTGCGGTCTCTTGAGCTTCTCGGATAGACTTCATGTCGAGTTGGGCGAGCGCTTGGCCAATCAGACTGCCGACCTGGCGCGCAGGGTCCTCCATTTCCTGCGCGTTTATCCTGGATTTGCGGGATTCCTCAAGGGCCTTGGCCGCGTCTCCTGACCGGTGGGCCAGGAAGGCGCGTCGCAAATGGAAATCGGCTTGCCATCCTTTATCACCAAGGCTGTCGGCAAGTTCAAGACCCTTTTTCAATTGCTCTTCGGCATCCTTCAAACGCCCTTCCATCAGATAAAGCGCGGCCATGTTATCCCTGCCGTTCAGGTGGGCGACCTTTTCTTCCAAGTTGAAGAGTTTTTGATATTCTTTCTCCGCCCGGTCAAAATCCTCCTTGCACCTATAGATATCACCCAGGGCCATAAAATTGTAATAAGAGGAAGGGCTGAGCGAAACCGCCCGGTTTGCCGCCTCAAGGGCAAGGTCATATTTACCTTGAACAAAATAAACGAGGACAAGGTAGATGCGGATCATGTAGTTATCTTTAAAATTGCGGATATAAGTTTCCAGAACTTCTCTGGCCTTATCCGTCATGCCCTTAGCCATGTAGGAATCATAGAGATTGATATAGGGGAAAATATTGTCCTCTCCCTTCCGGATGAGCGGCTCATAAAGGGCTATGGCTTTATCCCATTCTTCCACATTTGTATAAATGATCCCGAGGTTGGTGATTCCGATCGAATCATCAGGATAGAGCTGTAATAATTTGTTGTAGGCTTCAATAGCCTGATCGTACGTCCCTGCCGAATCTCGGTAGTAATCGCCCTGGATGATGTAACGCTCCCTGTCGGATATCCTGTCGCTGAGATCGAGGGCCTTTTGAAGATATTTCTTGCTTTCGGAATAATATTGCATATTGCTCAGGGACATGGCCATTGAGCGGTAGGCCATGGCGAACTCCGGGTCTACGGCAACGGCTTTCTCCATCGTTTGAATGCTCTGGCGAAATTCCTGTTCGTGATGGTACCTTCTCCCTTCGCTATAATATTTATAGGCTTCGGGAGATGACGTTGTGATTTTGCCCACTTCTTTGTCGATATCGCTGGCCAGCTGTTCTGAGGAAAGATTCAGGTCGGACTTGATCTTCCTGATCAGCTCATCAGCTTTGGGAATGATTTCCGCTTCGCCTTTGCACTCGACTTTGATCGAGCTGATCACCTCGCCTGCCGGTGGGTTCTGCAGCCTCAAGGTGATGATGATATTCTCGCCGGCTTTCATGATGCTTCCGCCCACGGTGTGATTGACTCTGCCTTCGTTCGCCACCTTGACAAGGTCCCCGGTGGAGTATCTTCTGGCCTCGTCGAGACCCAGCGTCTTCAGGATGCCGTAGACCCTGTCGCCGCTCAGGACGTTGATGAATTTCGATTGGGCCAGTCCGATCGTGAGCAGTTCCGGGAGGCCCGTCTTCCAAGGGATCAAGGCTCTTGTCTCTCGGAAATGTTCTCGAAATACAGGATGGCGACAGAGGGTTTGCCACGCGAAAACAGGAGCTGCCCCCTTGGGGGCTTTAACGCGCCAGATGACCAGCCCGATCACCAGGAGGCCCAGAAAAATCAAGCCCGGGATGAGCACGTTCTTCAACCCGAAGTGGACGGTTATCTCCCTAGATGTGGAGGGCTTTCTTTTCGGAAGGGCTTTTTCCGTGGTCGGAATGGCTCTTTCAATTTTGACGAGCTCACCGAGAACCTCTTCCGCCTTCTGATATCTCTTCTCCCTATCCTTCTCCAGGCAGCGTAGGATAACGCGGCTCAGCTCCTCGGGGATCTGAGCGTTTATTTTTCTGGGGTCGGGCGCCGCTTCCGACTTGTGCTTGAAGGCCACACTGAATGGCGTTTCTCCTTCGAAAGGCAATCGACCGGTCACCATCTCATACAAGATGATGCCCAGGGAATAGATATCCGATCTCTGGTCAGTCTCCCTTCCGTCCACTTGTTCCGGGGACATATACTCGGGCGTGCCGATGATGACTCCGGCGTCGGTAATCCCCCTGGCCTTGAGCGAGCGGGCGATGCCGAAATCCATGATCCGGGCATTCCCGTCCCGGTCGATCATGATGTTCTGGGGTTTCAGGTCGCGGTGGACGACGCCAAGTCGATGCGCCTCTCCCAGACCTTCACAAACCTGTTTGGCGATCGTGATGGCCTGTCCGCTGCTGAGCTGGCCCATCATGTGGATCATGCTCTTCAGATCTTCCCCGCTCACATACTCCATTGTGATGTACTGGGCGTCTTCAAATTTGCTCAGGTGATACATGCGGCAGACGTTTTTATGGGAGATCTTGCGGGCCGTCTTGAGCTCGTTGCGGAAGCGCTCGATCGTCTTCTCGTCGCCGGCGATCTCCGGATTGAGAAGCTTGAGGGCGACTTTCTCCTGAATTTCAGTATCGAAAACTTTGTAGACTCTTCCCATCCCCCCTTTCCCCAATTCCTCGATGACCTGGTATCGGCCGGCGAAGGTGCTTCCGATCGCCAGGTTAGGGCTGGTCGTTTGCAGAGTCCGGGTCGGAGGGGGGGCGGGTTTCTCAGGAGCCTGGAGAGGCGCCGCGCACTTGGCGCAATAGAAGGCGCCTTCGGGATTTTCGGAATGACAGTTGGGACAGTTCATGAGCCCACGCTACGCTTAGATGGTCTGGCCAGAGAATATCAATTCCCCCTGAAAGAGTCAAATATGGTCGAGCGCCGGGCAATGCCAGGGCCGCCCGGACCAGAATAGGCGCCGGCCCAGCTTTATTTTTTCAGGCAGATACTCTCGTGCCCTTTTTTTCGCCGGCCGGGCCGGGAAGCCGCCTCCTCTGGCGAACGACCTCGAAGAAAAAGATCGCGGCCGCGGCGGCCACGTTGAGCGAGTTCAGCCTGCCGAGAAGTGGGATGGAAAGAACCTTATCGCATCTCTTCTTGATCAAGGGGCGGAGACCTTTTCCCTCCGACCCCAGGACAAGGCCCAGGGGAAGGGTATAGTCGAACTCGTACCAGAATTCTTGACCTCCGCCTTCGGCGCCGACGAGCCAGAGCCCTTGGGTTTTGAGCTCCTCCATGGTCTGAGCCAGGTTGACGACACGGGCGACCTTGATGTGTTCGAGGGCGCCGGCGGAGACGGAGGACACCGCTTCGGTTAAGCCAACCGAGCGTCTTTCCGGCATCACGATCCCGTCGGCTCCGGCGCCTTCGGCGCTGCGGATGATTGCCCCCAGGTTTTGGGGGTCTTCAACCTCATCGAGGAGGACCAGGAAGGGACGCTCGGTCGCGGCCAGGATCTCTTCCAGGGAAGAAAATTCCTTCGAGGCGAGGTAGGCCACGACGCCTTGATGATTCGGCGAAATTTGGTCCAGCCGTTGCTTTGGGGCGAAGAGATAGGGCACCGATCCCGCCTTTGCGGCCCGGATAACCTCGGCAATCTTCCACAAGCCTTTTTCCTTTTGGATCAGGATCTTGTTCACCCTTCGCGGCGAGGACATCAGGACCTCGAGGAGGGGATTCAGGCGGTTCAGCGTTTCCATCGGAGATATTCGATGACTTCGGCGACCCGGGAAGCGCAATTCTTGATCCGCTTCGGGAATTCGAGCCTGGCTCCCTCCTCCACCAGGGGGATAAACTTATCGAGCTCGAGCCCCGAGGCCCGGGCGGTCAGAGCGACCCTGAGGGGATGATAGAGGTCTTTTCCTTTGGCTCCCGTCGTCTTCTTGATCTCAGCCGTGATGGTGACGAAATCGGCGTAGCTGAATTCGGCCAAAGGGGAGAGTTTTTTCGTGGAAGAGCGCGATGACCGACCTCGCTTTTTCTTCATTGAGGATTTTCCTTGCCTCTTCATCCATGGAGTCCGGGGAAAATTCAAAAAGGAGCGAGAACCTGGGCGGCAGCTCGGAGAATCTGTCCACCCCTTCCATCAGAATCTCCACCGCCTTTTCGAGCCAGGCCCAGTGGGCCTCGGTCATCGATTCGGGCATGAGCCCGGCGCTTCTCAGGTAAGGAAATGCGATCCGCGCTTTTTCCCCGGGCGCGAGCTTTTTGATGTGCTGTCGATTGATCCAGTGCAGCTTTTCGTAGTCGAATATGGCGGCGGAGCGGCTGACCTTCTTGAGGTCAAAGAGCTCGAGAAGCTCTTCCGGGGTGAGCACTTCCCTGCCTTCGGGGGGAGCCCAGCCCAACAGAGCCAGATAATTGAACAGCGCCGAGGCGAGGATTCCCTCTTTCCGGAACTGGTCGACGGCGGTAGCGCCGTGGCGTTTGCTGAGCCGGGTATTGTCCCTGCCCATGACCATGGCCAGATGGGCAAATCGGGGAGGAGCAAGCCCCAAGGCCTGATAAGCCAGAAGCTGACGGGGGGTGTTGGAGATGTGGTCTTCACCCCGGATCACGTGGCTTATCTTCATCAATGAATCGTCTATGACCACGGCATAGTTGTAGGCCGGAAGTCCGGTGGATCGCACGAGGACCGGGTCACCGATGAGCTTAAGATCAAAGGAGAGCAGGCCCCGGACAAGGTCATCATAGGACAGAGTGCCCTCGTCGGGCACCCTCAGCCGGATGGCGGCTTTTTCGCCCCGGTCCACTCTGTGTCGGGCTTCTTCGAGGGGAAGGGTCCGGCAGCGCCCGGCGTAGATCGGCATCCGACCCGCCGCGAGCGCCTCTTCCCGGCTCCGCTCGAGCGCATCCGGCGGGCAGAAACAATAATACGCCTTTCCTTCATTCAAGAGTTTCTCGGTATAGGCGCTATAGATCCCGAGCCTTTCCGATTGGCGGTAGGGTCCGAACTCGCCGCCGACATCAGGGCCTTCGTCCCAGTCCAGGCCGAGCCAGGTCAGGTCTTCCATCAGACTCTGCTCATACGCGGCCGTGCTGCGCTCCACATCGGTATCCTCGACCCGGAGAATAAAGCTCCCTTTCTGCTGTCGCGCGAACAGCCAGTTAAAAAGGGCGGTCCGGGCATTCCCGACGTGGATATACCCGGTCGGGCTGGGAGCAAAGCGGATACGCACGTCGCTCATGGTGATCGGTCGCCATTTATGGCGGTCTAGCTCGTTCCCGTTTCTATCTCGAGCTTTTTGAAACCAAGTCTCCTTCAGTCTTCGGACGAGACAGACGATATGACGAGATAGACGAGACGACGAAAGGGACGTCTCTATTTTTGCTGGAGCTGCTTCATGGACAGCTTGTCCTGCTTGGTGTAGCCCGCGGGAACTGAATAGACGCCGTCCGGCGCGCCCTTCTTGGAGATCTCGACGACTTCCGTGGTGGTGTGCATTTTTTGCCCCATCATCTCCATGGCCGTGTCTGAGGCGATCCAAAATCCTTTGACTTTCATCACCTCCTGGACCGCGTTGTCGTCAAGCTGCATCTGAGCCTTGAGGACGTTGCCGTACATCTTCAACATGTATTTGCTTACGTCAAACGGCACATCGGTCGTCGCCAAGACTTTCATTTTGACCGGCATCATCATGATCGTCATCGTGACATCGTACTCTGAGCAATTCCACTTCCCGATCGTTTTGGTCTGGCCGGTGGGGGTTGACCGTGATCGAGGCCTTCATCATGCCCGCCATGGCGGACATTTCGGGCGGGAGGAGCTTGGACATATCCAACGGAAGCGTCGTTTCGACGTAGGTCTTGTCTTTGTGGTTGATCATATCAAAGATGTTCTTTTTGAGGTCGATGATGGTCGTCAGGTTTTCGGTGATGTTGGCGAACTGGTCATCCCCGATCCACTGCTCGGAGAACGTGTCCTGGGCGGGCCGGTTCTGCCCCATCATCGATATCGCATCGGTGTGGGCTTTGGATTTGACGTAGATATCAGCGCTGGCCCACGAAGCCATGGCCAAGAGAATGAAGATGACAACGAAGAGCTTTTTCATGAGGACCTCCTTTAGATCTCAATCCGCTTTTGGAGTTTCCAATTATAAATCAAAACCCGGGTCGGCGCAATTCCGTTATGCTCTTGCTTCTTCCTTTGAGACTCGGATAAAATGGTGTTCCGCCCATGATCGAGAACGCAGACATGCCCGGGAAAATCCAAACGGCAAGGCTGGTCTTTCGAGTCCTGGGTTGGCTCTCGGTAGCGACGGCCGTTGTCCTTTCGACGATCTTCGTCTTCGGCTCGATGATCCTGGGCCTGAGCGGAAAAGAACAAGCGGTCGTCGGGAGCGCCATCCTGGGAGGACTGGGCCAGGCCATTTTCGCTATCTCCTTGCTTCTGGCCGTGCTCTATCTTCTGACGGCCAGAGGCATAGCCCGGAGAAAAGTCTGGGCGAAGCTGGCCGGGATCGTCCTGGCCATTCTTATGCTGCCGGCTTTCCCCATCGGGACTGTCTTGGGGATTTTTGTCTTGACCGGGCTGCTCGGCCAAGAGGCGAAATCCTGGTTTGCCGTCCGAAGAATCGATCCCCGACTCTTCCAGCTAGGCCGTTTTGAGGAACTTGTAGATCGAGAGACCGACCAGGAAAACGGCGCCAAAAACGATCGAGACAATTCACTGCTCAGTGCTCAGCAACTCACTGCTTTGGCTACTATTTTCTTGACATTCCCCCTGAGTTTCAATTATTAGTAGTCTTTCAGAAAGGGAAGAAAATTTATGTTCGTTTGGGTTTTTCACCGGGTCACCGGGCTCTTGCTGATCGTCCTCCTCAGCTTCAAGTTCCTGACGTCCTTTTTTTTGATGACCAAAGACAAGAAGCCCGACTGGGCCCTGGTCCTGCATACCAGCCCGCTGATCGACGTTCTCCTGATCATCACGGTCATCTTTCATGGCCTCTACGGCCTGAGAACGGTCATCCTGGACCTGGGAGTCCGCAAGGAGAAACTCCTCTTCTGGGTCTTCACGGGCCTCGGCTTGGCCATGTCGGGGACCTTGCTGGTCCTCTATTTCACGCGGAATTATTGAATGATCAGTCATGACGTCCTGGTCGTGGGGGGAGGTTTGGCAGGGCTGGCAGCCGCCCTTTCATCTGATCCCAGGCTCTCTGTCGCCATAATCTCTCGAGTCCACCCGCTTCGCTCCCATTCCGTCGCAGCCCAGGGGGGGATCAACGCCGCGCTCGGGAATAACCCGGCCGGAAGAGACGACAACTGGGAGAAACACGCCTTTGACACGATCAAGGGCAGCGATTACCTGGCCGACCAGGATGCGGCGGAGCTCATGTGCCGCCTAGCCCCGGCCACGATCTACGAGCTGGAGCACCTGGGGGTCCCCTTCAGCCGATTCCCGGGTGGAGTCATCGCCCAGCGCCCCTTCGGCGGGGCCGGTTTTCCGAGGACCTGCTACGCCGCCGACCGGACCGGGATGGTGATCCTTCACAGCCTCTATGAACAGTCCCTCAAAAAGCAGGTCAAAGTCTATGCCGAGTGGCTGGTCGCTGGCCTGGTCGTGGAAGATGGGAAGTGCCGCGGCCTCATCGTCTATGATTTGACGACGGGCGAGGTCTTTCCCGTCCGGGCAAGGGCGGTTATTTTCGCGACCGGCGGGTATGGACGCGTCTACCTCAAAACGACCAATGCCTACATCAATCACGGAAGCGGGATCGGCATCGCCTACCGGGCCGGAATCCCGCTCAAAGACATGGAGTTTGTCCAGTACCATCCCACTTCGCTTTACGGCAAGAACATCTTGATCACGGAAGGGGCCCGAGGGGAGGGGGGCTACCTCATCAACAACAAGGGGACGAGGTTCATGGCCGATTACGCGCCGGCGACCATGGAGCTTGCGCCCCGGGACATCGTGGCCAGATCGATTCAGACCGAGATCGATCACGGCAACGGCTTCGAGAATGAGTATGTCCATCTCGACTTGCGGCACCTGGGCGAGAAAAAGATCAACAAACGCCTGCCTGCGGTCCGGGAGATCTGCATCAAATTCGCGGGCCTCGACCCCGTCCGGACGCCCATCCCGATCCAGCCGGCCCAGCATTATTCGATGGGCGGGATCGACGTCGATGTCCGCTGCGCCACAGCCGTCGGAGGATTCTATGCGGCGGGTGAGTGTGCCTGCGTCAGCGTCCATGGAGCCAACCGGCTCGGAGGCAATTCCCTCTTGGACACGGTTGTCTTCGGCAAAATTGCCGGGCGGGAGGCTTCGGCTTTTATCCAAGGAGGAGGCAGCGCGCCCGGAGGCGAGAGGGCGCTCGCCGATGAGGCCGAAAGAACCAAGGCGAAAATCAATGAATGGAGCCGACGTGACTCCGGGACGAAAGCTCATGAGCTTCTCAACCGGCTCAAGGTCGTGATGAGCGGCGATGTGGGCATGTTCAGAACCAGGAAAGGCCTGGAAAAAGCCATCGCCGAGATCCGGAGCATCCGCGAAGACTACGGACAGGTCTACCTGGGCGGAAGGTGTTTCCGGTACAGCCAGGTTCTGGTCAACATCATCGAGTTTGATTACATGCTCGACCTGACCGAGGTCATTGCCCTGGGGGCTCTGAACCGGGAAGAAACACGGGGCTCGCACTACCGCCTCGATTTCAAGGAACGCGATGACCGGAACTGGCTCAAGCACACGCTCGTGACCCTGGAGGGGGGAAAGCCGCGGATCAGTTACAAGGACGTCGCGCTCGGCAAATACGTTCCCCAGGCGCGCAAATACTGATATGCGATACACTTTCAAGATTATGCGCTTCGACCCTCAAGTCGATCAGTTTCCTTACTTTGAGGAATTCCCGTTTGAAGCTGCGGGGAAAAAGTCGGTCTTGGAAGCCCTGATGGAGATCCGCAATAACCAGGACTGCACGCTCGCCTTCAGGTATAGCTGTCGCGAAGCCATCTGCGGCGCCTGCGCCATGGTCATCAACGGCAAATTCGACCTCGCCTGCCGGACCATGGTCGAGGCCCTGAATACGTCAGTCATCATCGTCGAGCCCTTGCCCAATCTTGAGATCCAAAAGGACTTGGTGGTCGACATGAGCCCCTTCTGGGAGGCGGTTTCCCGGATCGGGCCCTATCTTTTTTCGGGGGACCAGCCTGAGGGCGGGTATCGGATCGAAGACAAAGAGATGGAAAAAATCGAGCAGTACACCAACTGCATCCTCTGTGCCTGCTGTTACAGCGTCTGCCCGGTTGTCGCCCGGGACCAACGCTACGTCGGCGCGGCCGCGCTGGCCAAGCTCTGCCGCTTCGTCCAGGACCCCCGGGACAAACGGCCCTATCCCCGGCTGGCCGAGGTCAATGCCCAAGGCGGAGTATGGAGCTGCGATACGGTTCTCCGGTGCAATGAGGTCTGCCCCAAAAGCGTCCGGCCGGCCGATGGAATCGAAGCCCTGAGAAGGAAGCTCCTCATCGAAAAACTGAAGAGGGTTTTCAGGAAGAGGCCATGAGGTTTAAAGATTCTCTGTTCACGAGGCGCCGGTTTCTCAACGGCCTCCTGGGCGGCGGGATCGCGACCCTGGCCGCCTCGCTTCTCTACCCGATCATCAAGTTTGTTTTCCCGCCCTACCAGGAGCCGGATAAAGTCCTCCTGCCTCTGGCCGATTATCAAGGGCTGGCGCCCGGGTCTGTGAAAGGCTTCGCCTGGGGGGTTAAACCCGGTTTCATAAAAAAGAAGGCGGACGGGTCTTATCTGGCGTTGGTCGGAGTCTGCACCCATCTTGACTGCAATGTTGCCTTCCTTCCGGATCAGAAAAAGTTCTTTTGCGCCTGTCACACCGGCTGGTACGACGAAAACGGTATCAACATCGGCGGACCTCCTCCCCGTCCTCTCCGGACTCTGACAGCAGTCGTTGAGGGCGAGAACTTGGTTGTAAAGAAAGAGGGAGTGGCGTGAGCTCACGAAATTACTGGAGAGATTTTAGGGGCTGGATCGAGGACCGCCTCGGGCTGGGCGCCATCCTGGATTTTCTCCATAACAAAAAAGTGCCCCAGACCAGGCACACGGTCTGGATGTACACCGGAAGCGCAATCCTTCTTTTCTTTGTTATCCAGGTTATCACCGGGATCGTTCTTGCCTTCTATTACAGGCCCACCCTGGAAGAAGCCAATAAGAGCGTTGCCCGGATCATGACCGATATCCCCCTGGGGTGGATGATCCGGTCGGTTCATTTCTGGTCGGCCACATTCATGATCGCGATCGTCTTTGTCCATTTCCTCAGCATCTGGATTCTCAAGTCCTACCGCAAGCCGAGGGAGTTGACCTGGATGACGGGTGTCCTCCTGCTTGTCTTCAGCCTCGCCTTTGGCTTCACGGGATACCTTCTCCCTTGGGATGACCTTTCCCTCTCCGCCACCAAAGTGGGCACCGATATTCCCCGGGCGATCCCCGTCGTCGGGGCCTGGGTGACCAAGCTCCTGCGAGGGGGCGACGATGTCACCGGCGATACGCTGACCAGGTTTTTCGGGATCCACATCTGTGTCCTGCCGCTGGCGCTGTTGCTCTTCCTGGTCTTTCACCTGTTTTTTATCCAGAAGCTCGGGATGAGCCTGCCCCTGGAGGCCGAACTCAAAAAAGAGAAGGTTGAGGAGATTCCCTTCTGGCCGAATTTCTTTTACCGGGAAGCCATGGTCTGGCTTGTCCTCATCGGGGCTCTGATCTCGCTCGCCATCTTTCTCCCGCCGTCCCTTGGGAAGGTGGCGGACTTGATGGCGCCGGCACCCCAAGGGATCAAGCCGGAGTGGTATTTTTTGTTCCTCTTCCAGACCCTGAAGCTTTTCCCGGCCAACATTTTGTTTATCACGGGAGAGTCGCTGGCGGTTCTCCTCATCTTTGCAGCCGTAGTTCTCTTCTTTTTCCTCCCCTTCATCGACACCAGGCCCGCCGAACGCAGGGGCAGAGTGATCGTCGCGTCCGCTTATGCTTTGATCATCTATGCTCTGGCGATGAGCGTGTGGAGCCTCCTCCAATGAGGAAGTCCAGGAAAATTCAGGCGCCGGCTTTGCTGGTATTTGGAATTCTTGGACTCTCTTTGCTTGCCTACGTTTCCGGGAAAACCGTTTCTCCGCCGATCCAAGCTCAGCCAAAGAAACAAACCCAGAGCGCCTCACCTCAGGCAGCCCCGGCCGGCCAAACTCAAGAAAAACAGAGCGTGGAGAACGCGAAAGGCTCGGACAAGATTGTGCCTGCGTTTAAGAACATCAAAGAGAGAACCGCGGCCTATGTCTTTTTGGGCTGGATCTGGGCGGCCGTCTGCGTTTTGATCTACATCCTGAGGCAAAAGGTCAAGGAAGTGGACCGTCTCTATAAGGCCAAATTTTTTGATTTGCCGGTTTCCAAAGGCGAGGACTGAACAGACAACCGCCTTCTTGCCTCTTTCGCCAAAGATAAAACAGCGCATCTTGTTGACCAGTTTTCTCTGTGCTTATTCTTAATGGAAGCCTTTTTTTTTCTGCGATAAAGGGGCTTTGGAAACAGCTGCGGCGATGTTGTGAGAGAGCAGAGCCGGAATGGTCTCGCTCCCCGCTCTGCCCTCACAACTCTTCTCGGCAGGACTCGGGTAAGTCCCTCCGAAAGACGCGGCTTTTCCCCCGCGAGGAAAATCCGCTCCGTGTCCTCGCCTCCTTGACCGAAGACGCGCGCATGTTTCGGGGCCCCTCTTGAATTCCAAGGGGGGGAGGGGGAATTAAGAGAATAACCTTAGATTCTGAAAACGCGTCTTCCGGGAATAATCAGTGCCCGCTGCGCTGCGGCGGCTTTCTCCGGGACTCCCCCTGCGTCCTGACATCTCTCGAGCGGCGAAGGGGAGTTGTTGAAGAAGGCCGTCTGAGAGGCTGAGCGGGCACGGTTCCTCGACCGCAGGGAGAAGGAGAGCGAAGACTCGAAGCGAGCCAATTTTCCACGCTGGGGAAAATGCAGCGTACCTTCAAGACAACCAACCTGAGCCGTGTCTCCGATCGGAGCTTTGGGAGCAAAGCCCTTCCCAAAGCCCCTCCTTCACCATCACATGATTGGAAACGCTTAACGAAAGAAACGACAGACATGATAGAATATCCCATAATCTCTGCGTACAATTCATCAGCCTCAAGGAGAATCCGCGATGAAACAAGATCTATCGACGAGGGATCAGAAAAAACGGGTCCCAAGCTGGTTTCTGTTTCTCGTTTTTATCATAGCGTTTTCATTCGGCAAGACAACTGCCGAAGATGTCAAGCCCACTGACGAATGGTATGTGATCAGGATCGCTGATCAGCCGGTCGGATACGTCCATGAGACGCTCCGGGCCGGGACGAAGGATGTTCTCGTTTCGAACTCTGAAATGGAGATCGTCTTAAATCGACTGGGAACAAGAGTCGAGCTCCGGTTCACGTCTTCCGCCGAGGAGTCCCGGGAGGGGCTTCTCCAGAAAGTCGAATACGGAATGACGGCTTCTCAGATGACGACCCGAACGGTTGCTCTCGTCAAGGACGGCCGGATCGAACTCCAGAGCGAGGCCGGGGGAAAAAGTTACACGAGGACCTTGAACTATTCCGGGCGCCTCTTGGGGCCTGAGGGAATTAAGGCATTATGTCTTCAGCGGCTCAAGAACCCCGGAGATAAAACCGAATTCCTGACATTTGTTCCGGAAATTGAAGCCGCCACCCGCGTCTTCCGGACGGTCGTTTCCGGAGAGACTGTTAGAGCGGGCAATCGAGCTATCCCCACTCTAAAGATAGAAGAATCCATGGAGGCGAACCCGGTCAAGCAGACCCTCTGGCTAACCCATGATGGGGAGCTTCTGAAGCAGGAACAGCCCAGCCCGTTTGGGCTCACCCAGGTTGTCCTGGCCGACCGTCAACAGGCTCTGGCTGCGGCCGGGGGAGCGGAGCTTCCTGAGGAAATGTACGCAAGCACGATCGCCAGGACTAACGTCTGGCTTCCCCATCCCAGGAAAATGGAAATGCTCAGGTTGAAGCTCATCCACCATGCGCCGGAATTGGGCTGGCCTGAGTTGGCCGGCCCCAATCAAACGGTGCCCAGTCGAACAGCGGACACCCTGATCCTGGAAATCCGAAGGCGGCATCCCGCCGCATCTTCCTCGATCCCGGTGCCGCGAACAGAGGCCAATCGCGAGTTCCTCGAGCCTAATGCCTACATCCAATCCGATGCTCCGGAGGTGCAGTCATTGGCCCGTCAGGTTGTCGGCGAAGAGAGGGATGCTTTCCAAGCCGCTCTGAAGCTGGAACGCTGGGTGGCGGAGAACATGAAGTTCGACCTGGGGATCGTCTTCGCGCCGTCGTCGGAGGTGTTCAAGAACCGCCGGGGCACTTGCGTGGGCTATGCCACCCTGCTGGCCACGTTGACCCGCGCAGTCGGCATTCCTTCCCGTATGGTCCTGGGTTACGTCTACGCCCAGGGGATGTTCGGCGGTCATGCCTGGACGGAAATTCTGGTGGGAAAAGAGTGGGTTCCCATCGATGCAGCGGTCGTCGCCGAAGGCCCGGCCGACGCGGCCCGGATAGGGTTCTTCAGCTCTTCGCTCCGGGGCGGAGCCGGCTCCATTGAAACGGGCCCGGGCCAACAAATGTTCGGCCACGTCGGAATGCAGATCCTGGAGTACGAACTCGCCGGCGCGAAGAAAGTCTCGGTCCCCGAAGGGGCTAAACCTTACAACCTCAAGGGCGACGAATATGAAAATCCCTGGCTCGGCTTAAAGCTCACGAAGCCGCCGGATTTTAAGTTTTCCAAATTGGATGAAGTCTGGCCGGACGCGACCGTTGTCGGGATGGAAGGGCCGAACGGGATCAAGGCAGCGCTCCGTCAACTGGAGATCTCGCCCTGGCAGGATGGCGAATCCGCCGCCAGGGAAATCATGAGCAAGCTGGGGCTTAAAGGCAAGGAACAGAAGCGTACCTTGTCCGGTGCGAAAGGCCATCATGGTTGAGGGAGCCGACAAAGCTGGCGTCTCAGTGCTGGGAAGCGGAGAGGTGTGGGTCCTTGTCGTGGAGGGAAAAGAGGCGATGCAGGTCCTGGACAAAATCGCCTCGACCTTGAGGATCGGCGATAACGGGAATTGAGCTCGAGCCAAAAGAAGAAATCATTTCATCAGCGGAACTCCGAAGCTCCGACTGCCGTCTTAAGAGGTGAGCGAACTGAGGCCCGCATTCAGGACACTATATTCCGATGATTGAGATCTAAGAAAAGGAGGAGGAATTGAAAAAGACGATCTGGACTATCGGTTTCATAATTTGCGCAATAATGATCTCACTATTTTTATCTGGCCCGAATGCAAATGCGCAGACTGGAGCGGCTGAACGCCAAGCGATCCTGCGCGGCCAGGGTCCGGAGGACCCGGTCGAGCTCGGCGCCTTTCTGGATGGCCTCCTGGAAGTGTACATGAAGGTTCGGCACATTCCAGGGGCGACCGTCTCTGTCCTCAAGGACGGAAAAATCTTTTTCGCCAAGGGCTATGGGTATGCCGATGTCGAGAAGAAAAAGCCCGTCCTTCCGGAGCGAACCCTTTTCAGGATTGCCTCGGTCTCCAAGCTCTTTACCTGGACGGCGGTCATGCAGCTTGTCGAGCAAGGGAAGCTCGACCTGAAGGCGGATGTCAACACCTACCTCAAGGATTTCAAGATCCCGGCCACGTTCCCCGAGCCGGTCACACTGGCCAACCTGATGACCCATTCGGCCGGGTTTGAGGACATCCTGACCTACTCGGCGAGGTCTCCGCAGGGTCTTATCCCTCTGGGCGATTTCGTCAAGTCCAAGATGCCGACCCGGGTCTGGCCGCCGGGACAGTACACGGCCTACTCCAACTACAGCACCGCCCTGGCCGGATATATCGTCCAGGAAATCTCCGGGGTTCCCTTCCTGGATTATATCGAACAGCATATCTATAAGCCGTTGGGGATGGAGCACAGCTCGTTCCGGGAACCCCTGCCGTCAGCGCTGGCGGACGACGTGTCGGTCGGCTACAGCTACCAAGATGGAGCTTTCAAAGCCGAAGACTTTGAGCTCCTCAATGGAGACTACCCGGCTGGTTCGATGAGCACGACGGCGACAGACATAGCTCGTTTCATGATCGCCCACCTCCAAAACGGGCAATATGAAGGGCAGAGAATTCTCCAAGAAGAAACCGCTCGTGAGATGCACCGGAGGCTCTTCTCACACGACCCGAGGCTCAATGGCAACGCCCATGGCTTTTGGGAAAGGAACCTCAACGGGCTGACGATCCTGGAGCACGGAGGCGATATCAAGTGTTTTCACACGATCCTGGCTTTGATCCCCGAAAGAAACGCGGGATTCTTCCTATCTTTTAACTGCAGCACAAGCTCGAGCGTGACCGCGGAGGAAGCCTTCCAGGCCTTTCTGAATCGTTATTATCCGGCTCCCTCTCTTTCCGAATTCAAGCCAAACCCCGAGTTCAAGGCGCGCTCCCATAAGTACGCCGGAGTTTACGAGATGAACAGGCGGTCATTTACCAAGTTTCCCAAGCTGGTCACGTTGATCACTCCCGTTAAGATGGAAGCAACATCGGATGGCGCCTTGAGGATGATTCTGCCGGCCGGGCTTGGTTCCACGCGATGGGCCGAAGTTGGGCCGAATATTTTTCGCCAGGTTGGCGGCCAGGAAACTTTGATCTTTCGCGAAGATAGCCGGGGCCGGGTGACACACGCCTTTTCCAGCGAGTTTGCCGAATTTGCTCTGGTGAAGCTCAAGGGATATCAGACGCCCGGTTTTCACATCCTTCTGATCGCCATCCTGACAATTTTGTTTTTGACGGCTATTCTCGGCTGGCCTCTGGGAGCGCTCTCGAGATCGCTCCTGCGGAGACCGCCGGTCGGCCGACCCGCTCCCGGCGCGGCCCGCTGGCTCGCCGGCGGAATGTGCCTGCTTTTCCTTCTTTTGATCCTGGGGGTCCTTTCCCTGGTGAGCAACACAGCCCAGGTTGAGTACGGAGTTCCCGTCCTCTTGAAGGTCATTCTTGTGTTTCCCATAGTTGGCGCCGTTCTCGGGATCGGGGTTCTCATCTTCTTATTCCTTGCCTGGAAAAGGAAATACTGGACGATTTATGGCCGGCTGCACTACTCGCTCATTCTCTTGTCGGGTCTGGTCTTTCTTTGGTTTTTGAACTATTGGAACCTCCTGGGTTGGAAACTATAAGAGTGAGCACTGAGCTGTGAGCAGTGAGCAGTTCAAAATAAAAACTGAGGTTTTCTTGCTGAACGTGCGACAGAATGACGTTTTTTGACTCTCCGCTTTTCCTGTGTTATGAGTTCAGGGAAAAGAGAGAGATGGCACTCATCAATTGCCCGGAATGCGGCCGCTCCATTTCCGACAGAGCTCGATCTGTCCGGAATGCGGATATCCTCTTCAGGCAGGAGAGTGGCCTGTCCGTCCCGGACCTTGGGGCTCTTACGGATACGAATACAAATCAAAAACGACTGTTTTTGGCTGCCCTTGTCCACATCGTTTATGGCCCCGCCTACGGCGGCGGACTCAAACCGGCCAAGGGTTTTATCGCCATTGGCAACATTGCCATCGGGGTGATCGCGATCGGAGGAATGGCGGTGGGAGTCTTCACTTGGCGGCATCGGACTCGGGTTGGTTTGCATCGGCGGATTGGCCTTAGGACTGCTCCTCGGGCTGGGAGGGCTGGCCACCGGCTACAGCCCTGGGTGGAGTGGCGATCGGCGTGTATGCCGTCGGAGGGCTGTCTCTGGGAATTCACACCATCTACAATGATCCTCAAATCAGGAATTTTATGAATCCCTGTTTCGTTTACGATGAGGCGACACATATGCCCAGGAGTTCGAGAAGAACACGAAGCGCTCCCGTTTCTTCAAACAGAAAGGGCAATCAAAAGCTGGGCTGGGAAATAGGTCCCAAGAATGAAAACCTGCGCCCAGCGCAGCGGACGGACAAAACGATTGTAGGCTAGCACAGAATCCGAAACGACAAAAAGGACCGCTCCGGCTAAGGCGAAGAAGGCCTTGTCTCCCTGAAGCTGGAGATAGCGCTCCCAGGCCAGCCAGGCCATGGCAATGATCGCCGAGACGTAAATAAGAACAGGGATTTTCATCCGGCCTGAGCGGGGAATAAGCTTGAAGCCGATGAGAAGCGCGTAGAAGATCAAAGGAAGAAGGGGCCAGAAAAGAAGGGGGCGGTGGATTCCGCTCCAGAAAGCGGCAACGTAAAAAAGCTGGGCAGCGAGAAAACTGGCCAGCCCCGCCGTGAACTTTTTTTGCCGGAGCATCATGAAAATATCCCCGAGAAGGGAAAAGGCCAGCCCGGCCACGACCCCGTATTTATAGAACGCAGTCTCCGGGGTTGTCGCAAGGCCCGCCAAAAAAATTAGGACCAGCAGGGTCAGCGGTCTGAAAACATAAACCAGGGTCCATCGCCCCCGGCGGTCGGACCAGATGCTGAGGGCCGCCAGAAGGACGACGACGGAGGAAAGCAAATAGGCAGCCATCGTTGTCTTCAATGAGATCGATCCCGTTCGGGATCAGGCTTTTTCTTTGCGCAGTCTTTCCCTGGCTTCTTCGAACATCGGCTCCGCGTAGCCGCTCGGCCAGGTCCTCTCTTCAAAGCTGCGGGATTCTACGAGCTTGAGAAATCCCTGAAACTCCTGGAAGTACGACCCATAGATGTGAAAACTGTCGGTCAGGTCGGCGTAGCGGCCGACGCGGACGGGTTTCCCTATCTTCTGCGCGATCCGCTGGGCCATCAAACGCTGCAGGTCGGTGAGGGCAAAGACATTCATGTAGGCGGCCTTGTAGGCGTCGCGCGATCGCCAGTGGCAGTTCATGTTCAGGACCGGGCCGCCCTTTTCATCGGGCAAGAGGCGGCACCAAACCCGCTGCAGGCAGGGGGGGTCATAAGTCGGCGGGTCGAGCTTGGGATTCCAGGTTATGGCCTGGGCGCGGCGGGAGTAGCCGGTTTCGCTGAGCTTGCCGATGATATAGTTGATCTGATCGATTGTCTCTCCTTCGACCTCGTAGGCGAACAGCCTTTTGTGATAAGTGTAGGTCCATTTTCCTTCTTCGGGCGCGATCCAGTGGTCGTGAACGCCTTCCACGACCTCCTGGCGGTAGATTTCCAGGTCTTCGAGGCCGCCGGGAAAGGCGCGGTGGATTCGCGGCTCAGCAAAAGGGTCTTCGGCCACCCACATCATCGTGCAATCTTTGCTCGGCGGATCGCCGGGCTTGTCGTATTCGGTCCGGATCGGAACACCGAGGTTCCAGCAGTCGAGGACCGCTTTCTCCCAGGCCTCGGGGAGTGTTTTTCCATAGACATAAAGTGTCGGGATATTGCCTTGCATTTGTACCTCGTTCTTTGCTCCCTAGCTTTTACCACAGGAAAATGCTCAGGTCAACAAAAGACGTCCCCAGTATCCCGTACCCCGTGCGCCGTCCAAACCAATATCGGACGGTATCAGCCGAAATGGTCTGGTGCTCATCAAAGGTTCGGTCCCGGTTCGCGAGCAAGATAATCGCTGAACAGGGCACGGGGTACTATTTTCTTCCGGAATTAAACTAATTTTTTTTCTTGGACGGGGTACGGGGAACGGAGTACAGGGTACGTTATTTTCGTTTGAAAATTCACCTGATCGAGTGTAAGATACGCTCACCGCAAGATTTAGATTCGATGGGGAGGCCTGGCTATGGTCGAACAATATCTGGAAGATAAAAGAAAGAGGATCGCTCTCTTGATCGATGGAGAAAACGCCCAGCATTCTCTGATCGACAAGATCCTCGCCGAGGCCGGAAAATACGGCCTGGTTACGATTCGGCGCATCTACGGCGACTGGACCACGGTCAGCATGTCGGGCTGGAAGAAGGCGTTGAATGAAAATGCCATCCAGCCGATCCAGCAGTTCCGTTACACGACCGGAAAGAACGCAACCGACAGCGCCATGATCATCGATGCCATGGATATCCTCCACAGCCATCTCGTGGACGCGTTCTGCCTCGTCTCGAGCGACAGCGATTACACCCGGCTGGCCACCCGCATCCGCGAGGCCGGCTTTTTTGTCATGGGGGTGGGGAAAGAAAAGACGCCGCGGGCCTTTGTCAACGCCTGCAACATCTTCATCTACACGGAAAATCTGACGCCCAAGCATGCGCCCCGGCCCGGCCGGGAGGACAGGAGAGTTTCGGGGAAAGCCGAGGAAGAAGAAGAGAAACCGAAGAAATATGATCCCGTGCCGTTGCTCAGGGGAGCCTTCGACATGGCCGTCCAGGAGGACGGCTGGGCCAACCTGGGGACGATTGGGTTTTATCTTCGCCAGCTCGATCCCGGCTTTGACCCCCGCACGTTCGGCTTCAAGCAGCTTTCCCAGCTCATCAAATCCTACGCCAGCCTGTTCGAGCTGAGGTTCCAGGATGAGAAGGGCCGGACCAACGTCTACGTCAAGCTCAAGGAGTAAAAGGAATGGCCGCTCCGGCAGATGAAAAAAGGTTCACGGCTTACTACCGTTCGGAAATCGGGATGGTCGAAGTCATCGGAACCGGGAAGGGCATTCTCTCCGTCAACTTCAAAGAGGAGAGGCCGTCCCGGATTCCCGAAACGGACACACTTCCCGCGGTGATCAAAGAGTGCCTGAGACAGCTGGATGAATATTTTCGGGGCCGGCGGACGTCTTTCTCCCTGGAATTGAGCCTGAAGGGGACGGATTTTCAGCAGAAAGTGTGGCGCCAGCTGCTCAAGATTCCCTACGGCGCAACACTCTCCTACAAAGACGTGGCCAAAGCCATCGGGCATCCTCGATCGACCCGCGCTGTGGGAGGGGCTAACCACAACAACGCCATCGGGATCATCGTTCCCTGCCACCGGGTTATCGGTCACAACGGAAAGCTGGTCGGCTACGGCGGGGGGCTGTGGAGGAAGGAGTGGCTCCTCCAGCACGAGCGTCGATTCTCCAGGCGCTGACCCTCAAAGGAGTGGTGGATGGTCGAAACGCTCTCCCAGATCTTTCTCAACACCGTCAAGACCTATCACAAAGAAAATCTGCTGCTCTATAAGAAGGGGGGAGGCTACGTTCCCATCTCGACCCATGAGTTTGAAGACCGGGTCAAATCCCTGAGTCTGGGCTTGAGAGATCTCGGACTTCGAGCGGGTGACAAGCTCGTCCTCCTGGCCGAAAACGGCCCCGACTGGGTGATGACCGATTTCGCCAACCTTTGTCTGGGAGGAGTCACCGTCCCCATCTACACCTCCCTGATGCCCGAACAAATCAAATACATCATCAACGATTCTGACGCCAGGACAGTGGTATGCTCGACCCCCGAGCTTTGGAAAAAGATCGACTCCGTCAGGGGCGCGCTGCCCAAGGTCGAGCATTATGTAACCCTGGGAGGTAGTCCCAAGGAAGGTGCCTTGGCCATCGACGAGCTCATCCAAAAAGGGAAGAAGGTCGGCCGAGCGGAGACCTCGCAATTCGAACGCACGGCCGTCGCGATTCAACCCGGCGACCTTGCCTCTATCATCTACACCTCGGGCACGACCGGGCTGCCCAAAGGCGTTATGCTCAGTCACGGGAACTTCGCCAGCAACGTCAAGACGCTGGCTTCGATTGTTGAATTCAACGCCGGAGATACGATCCTTTCCTTCCTTCCTCTCTCTCACGTCCTGGAAAGGATGACCACATTCGCTTTCCTGTACAAGGGCTGTTCGATCGGCTACGCCGAGAGCCTCGAAACGGTCGCCGAAAACCTCCTCGAGGTCAGGCCCCAGATCATGATCAGCGTGCCCCGGCTTTTCGACAAGATTTATGCCAAAGTGATCGACAACGTCATGGCCGGCTCGGGGCTGAAAAAGAGAATCTTTTTCTGGGCCCTCAAAACCGGAAAGTCCTGCGCTCAGAAAAAACTCCTCAAGCGCCCTATTTCCCGCTCCCTTCAGTTCCGTCAAAACCTGGCCTCCAGGCTCGTGTTTTCGAAGATCGTTGAGAAGACGGGCGGAAAGGTCCGTTTCTTTGTCTCCGGAGGGGCTCCCCTGTCGAAAGATATCGCCGAGTTCTTCTACGCGATGGGGCTCGTGATCCTGGAGGGGTACGGGCTGACGGAGACTTCACCCGTCGTATCCGTCAACACGTTTGCTAACCTGAAATTCGGCACCGTGGGGAAGCCGATTCCCGGGGTGGAGCTAAAAATCGCCGCTGATGGAGAGATCCTGGTCAAAGGGCCGAACGTCATGCTGGGCTATTATAAGAAAGCGGCCGAGAGCCAGGAAGCCTTTGCCGGTGGCTGGTTTCACTCGGGCGACATCGGCTACCTGGATGAAGACGGATATCTCGTGATCACAGACAGGAAAAAAGACCTGATCGTCACGGCCGGCGGGAAGAACGTCGCTCCCCAGCCCATCGAAAACCTCCTCCGGACAAGCCCCTATATCTCCAACCCCGTGGTCGTGGGCGCGAGTCGAAAGTTCATTTCGGCTGTTATCGTGCCGAATTTTGAGAAACTGGAAGAATACGCCAAGTCCAATGATATCCGCTTCCGGACCCGCCGGGAGCTCGTTGGGAGCGAGACGATCCGGGCTTTTGTGATGGCCGAGGTCAACCGCGTGACGCCCAACCTGGCTCCTTATGAGAGGATCAAAAAGATCATCCTGCTCGACCGCGAACTGGAGATCGAGGCGGACGAATTGACACCGACACTCAAGGTCAAAAGAAGCATCATCGAGCAGAGGTATAAAGACCTGATCGACGAGATCTACAAGGAATAAGAAACTACTCCGCCTGCGATTTTCTTGTGCCCTCCCTCGTCTAATCTATCGAATGGACATTTCGGCTATGCCCCACTCGTCTTCTCCTTGGAAACAGCCTTCCGGAAACGGGGAAGGACACCGCCGGCGCCTCAGGGAGAAATTCTTGAAGGGCGGATTGAGAGGTTTCCTGGACTACGAGATTATCGAGCTCCTGTTGACACTGGGGACCCCGCGCCGCGATTGCCGCGGGCCGGCCAGGGAAGCCCTCAAGGAAATGAAAACGCTTCGGGGTGTTCTGGAAGCCTCTGATGATGAGCTCCAACAGATCAGAGGCATCGGGCCCAGGAACATTTTTGGCATCAGACTCATCCAGGAGGTGTCGCGGCGATACCTCAAGGACAAGATGATCGCCAGACCCTTTTGCCACTCGTCCCACGAAGTCTTCGACTACCTCTATCACACCCTGAGGGACCTCAAGAAAGAACAATTCAAAGTCATTTTTTTGGATATCAAGAACCAGATCCTGGAGGAAAAAACACTGTTCGAGGGCACGGTCGACTCCAGCGCCGTCTACCCGCGCGAAGTGATGAAAGACGCGCTGCGCTACAACGCCACCTCCCTCATTTTTGTCCACAATCACCCCTCCGGCGATCCCGCGCCTTCGATCTGCGACAAAGAGTTGACCAGGGACCTGGTTTTTGCCGCCATCTTGATGCAGCTCAAGGTCCTCGATCACATCATCATCGGGAACAATTGCTATTTCAGCTTCGCCGACAGTGGGCTCATCGAGGAGTACTTCACGCTCTATCAAAATTTCAGCAGATAAGAAACCGTAAATGGAAGTGGCGTGAACGGTGAGCCGTAAGCGGTCTAAAACGAATTGAGTTTGCTTTTGCTGCTCAGTGCTCACGTGCTCACTGCTTTCTTGACGAGAAGACGAGATGGACGAGATAGACGGCGTTCGGGATTGACGAGAAAACAGTTGAAGAGGACAAGTTGTGAGGGTAAACTCATAGCCAAGGAGCAATCCCATGATGAGAGAGATCGAAGAAATCGCCGCGAAATTGGGAATCGGTCCTGAGAAGCTGGAAAAGTACGGGCCTTACAAAGCCAAGGTCTCACTTCCCTTGGCCCCGGGACCAAAAGAAAAATCGGGAAAGCTGATCATGGTCACGGCCATGACGCCCACTCCGGCGGGCGAGGGCAAGACAACGACGGCCATCGGTCTGGCCGATGCCTTGAGCCTTGCGGGGAAAAGGACGATCGTCGCCCTCCGAGAGCCCTCCCTGGGTCCGGTCTTCGGACTCAAGGGAGGCGCCACGGGCGGGGGGAAAGCCCAGGTCATCCCGAGCTCCGATATCAACCTCCATTTCACGGGGGATATGCACGCCGTAACTTCGGCCCACAATCTTCTCTCAGCGATGGTCGATAACCGGCTTCATTTCGATGGGTCCTGCGGGCTCCTGGATTGCCGCACGGTGACTTGGAAGCGGGTGTTGGATATGGATGACCGCGTCCTCCGTGAGGTCGTGGTGGGAATCGGAGGCCCCCTGCAGGGGATCGCCCGCGAAACAGGGTTCGATATCACCGCTGCTTCCGAAGTCATGGCCATCCTCTGCCTCTCGTCCGACCTCAAAGACCTGAAGGCCCGGCTGGGGGCGATCGTCGTCGGCTATTCTCCGGAGGACAAGCCCGTCTTTGCCCGGGACCTCAAGGCTGAGGGGGCGATGAGCGCCCTGCTCAAGGACGCCCTCAAGCCCAACCTGGTCCAGACGATGGAGGGCACACCGGCACTCATTCACGGGGGCCCTTTTGCCAACATCGCCCATGGGACCAATTCGGTCATCGCCACCGGTCTCGCCCTGAGCCTGGCCGACTTTGTAGTCACGGAAGCCGGTTTCGCCTCAGACCTCGGGGCGGAAAAGTTCTTCGACATCGTTGTCAGGGGAGGAAAGGTCCCGCCCCCGGCCGCATGTGTGCTGGTCGCCACTCTGCGCTCCTTGAAATACCACGGCGGAGTGAAGCTTGAATCCCTCAAAGAAGAGAATGTCGAAGCCGTTCTGAAGGGTTGCGAGAACCTGGAAAAACACATCGAGAACATCAGACTCTTCGGTGTCCCCCTGGTTGTCGGTCTGAACAGATTTCCGACTGATACCGAGGCTGAAATCCGGGCGCTGTCCGAATTTTGCCGTGCCGGGAAAGCCCGATTTGCCGTGACCGATGTCTTCGCTCGAGGAGGACAAGGGGGCGGCGAATTGGCTGCGGAAATCCTGAAAGCCATGGAGGAGGATGAGCATCATTTTGAATATCTTTATCCGCTGGACGTCCCGCTCTTGGAGAAGATCGAGACAATTGCTACCAGGATTTACGGAGCCAGAGGGATCGAGATGGAAGGAAGAGTCAGGCGCAAGATCCTCCGCTTCGAAAAAGAAGGCTTCGGGCACCTTCCCGTCTGCATCGCCAAGACCCAGTACTCGCTTTCGGGCGACGAGGAAGCCCACGGCCGGCCCCGCGATTTTACGCTCATCGTGACCGATGCCCTGCTCAGCGCCGGGGCCGGATTTGTGGTCGTCCTCTGCGGGGATATCATGACCATGCCCGGGCTTCCCAGATCTCCGGCGGCGGAGAGGATCGCTGTTACCGACGACGGCGAAATCACCGGGATTTATTAAGCAAGAAGGCTTAAAAAAGGCTTCTTGCCTTTGACGAGAAGACGGGACAGACGAGAAAGACGAGATGGACGGCCTTTGGTTTACACTGCTTTTCATTTGTGATAAAAAGGTTGTGCGTTTATCATGAATTCCATGCGAAAGGAAAACTAAATGTGCGAAGTGAGGGATGTTTTTATCGTCGGCGCCGCCAGGACGCCGATCGGGAATTTTCTCGGGAGCTCTTAAAGATCTCAGCGCACCCGAGCTGGGCGGCTTGGCCATCGGAGAGGCATTGAAGAGGGCCGGGCTGCGGGGTGAGGATGTCAACGAAGTCATCATGGGCAACGTCGTCTCTGCGGGGATCGGTCAGGCCCCGGCCAAGCAGGCCGCGGTCAAAGGCGGTATCCCCTATTCCGTCAGCTGCTATTCTGTCAACAAGGTCTGCGGCTCGGCCTTGAAGGCGATCGCCCTGGGCGCCCAGGCGATCCAGCTGGAAGAGAAGGAGATCGTGGTCGCCGGCGGAATGGAGAGCATGAGCAAGGCCCCCCACCTCCTCTGGGGTTTGAGAGAGGGCGTCAAGTTCGGCGACGTCAAGACGAAGGATTCAATGATCCTGGACGGCCTCTGGTGCGCCTTCGAGGATATCCACATGGGGATGACGGGGGAGACGATCGCCGAGAAGTTCGGCGCCAGCCGCGAGGAACAGGACCTTTTCGCCCTGAGCAGCCAGCAAAAAGCCATCCACGCCATCGAAAAGGGCTATTTCAAGGACGAGATCGTCCCGGTTCCTATCCCCCAGAAAAAAGGGGACCCGATCCTTTTCAGCCAGGACGAGGGACCGCGCAAAGAGACAACCCTCGAAAAGCTGTCCAAACTCAGGCCCGCTTTTAAGAAGGATGGGACTGTGACGGCCGGAAATGCGTCTACTCTAAATGATGGCGGCGCGGCGGTCGTGCTCGCCTCCGTGGACGCGGTCAAGAGCAAAGGCCTCAAGCCGCTGGCCAAGATCCTGGGCTGGTCGACATTCGGCGTCGAGCCCTCCATGGTCATGTACGCGCCCAAGGGGGCGATCGAGAGGCTGCTGGGCAACATCGGCTGGAAGGTCGGAGACGTGGACCTCTTCGAGATCAACGAGGCCTTTTCGGCCCAGCTCGTCGTCCTGCTGAAAGAGCTCAAGCTGGACCGGGAAAAGGTCAATGTCCACGGCGGCGCGGTGGCTCTCGGCCATCCGATCGGAGCGACCGGGGCCCGGATCGTGGCCACACTTATTTATGCGCTCAAGCACCGAGGCTTGAAGAGGGGGGTCGCCTCTCTCTGCCTGGGCGGAGGCGATGCCGTGGCCATGGCCCTGGAGATGGTTTGAAGAGGAGTCGACAATGTATATTAATACGATAGGGATAGTAGGAGCGGGGACGATGGGCAGCGGGATCGCCCAGGTGGCGGCGACCGCAGGCTTCAAGGTTCTCCTTCATGACGTGAGCCAGGACATCCTGGCCAGGGCCCTGAAGTCGATGGACAAGAGCCTGGCCAAGCTCGCCGAAAAAGGAAAGATCCAGGAGGATAAAGACCTCATTTTGAGCCGGGTCAAGGCGACGACTGCGATCGAGGATTTCAAAGGGGCCGACTTCGCGGTCGAGGCCGTGTTCGAGGATTTCGAGGTCAAAAAGAAATTGCTCGTCCAACTTGACAAGGTTCTGCCTGCGGAGAACATCCTGGCCTCCAACACTTCCTCCATTTCCATCACCCGCCTCGCCGCTACGACTTCCCGTCCGGCGAGATTCATGGGCATGCATTTCATGAACCCCGTGCCGCTCATGGTCCTGGTCGAGCTCGTCAAGGGGCTGGCCACTTCCCAGGAGACCTTTGTCCAGGTCAAAGCGCTGGCCGAAAAAATGGGCAAGATGCCCGTCGAGGCCAGCGACTCTCCGGGATTCATCTCTAACCGGATTCTGATGCCGATGATCAACGAGGCCGTCTACGCCCTGATGGAGGGAGTGGGAACGGCCGAGGCCATCGACAGTGTCATGAAGTTCGGTATGAACCACCCGATGGGGCCTCTGACCCTGGCCGACCTGATCGGCCTGGACGTCTGTCTTTTCATCATGGACGTCCTCTATGAAGGTTTCAAGGACACCAAGTACCGCCCTTGTCCCCTGCTCCGCAAGATGGTCGACGCCGGCTTTCTGGGGCGAAAGACGGGCCGCGGATTTTACGAATACAAACAATAAAAGGAAGATGCTATCCGGCCATGTCTGATCGAAAAGGGGAGGAGAGGAAAATGAAAGAAGAAGATCCTGAACAGAAACAGGCCTCGAGGAACCGGGCGATTGAAGCCGCGGTTTCCCAGATCGAGAAGCAGTTCGGAAAAGGCGCGGTGATGAAACTGGGACAGAAGGAGGCCGCCGTCCGCGTTCCCGCCATCCCCACGGGTTCCATCTGCTTTGACCTGGCCCTGGGAATCGGCGGCTTTCCACGCGGCCGTGTGGTCGAGGTCTACGGCCCCGAGGCGACGGGGAAGACGACCCTTGCCCTTCACGTCATCGCCGAAGCGCAGAGGTTGGGCGGCCAGGCCGCTTTTATCGACGCGGAGCACGCTCTGGACCCGAAGTATGCCGCAAGCGTGGGTGTCGATGTCGACAACCTGCTCATCTCCCAGCCCGACTTTGGAGAGCAGGCCCTGGAGATCGCCGAGGTCCTGGTCCGCAGCGGCGCGGTCGACGTGATCGTGATCGACTCCGTCGCGGCCCTGGTGCCGAAAGCCGAGCTCGAGGGAGAGATGGGAGATGCCCACATGGGGCTCCAGGCCCGGCTCATGTCCCAGGCGCTGCGGAAGCTGACGGCGATCGTCGCCCGCTCCAAGACGTGTTTCATCTTCGTCAACCAGCTCCGGGAGAAAATTGGCATTTTTATCGGCAACCCCGAGACGACGACCGGAGGGCGGGCCCTCAAATTTTATGCTTCGATGAGGATCGACATCCGCCGGCTCGCGGCCATCAAAGAAGGGGAGAGCGTCATCGGGAATCGGGTCAAGGTCAAGATCGTCAAGAACAAGATGGCCCCTCCCTTCCGCGAAGCTCAATTCGATATCATCTACGGTGAGGGCATTTCCAAGGAAGGGGACCTGGTGGATTGCGGAATCGATAACGGGATCCTGGAGAGGACCGGCACTTGGTATTCTTATAAGGGAGAGCGCCTGGGGCAGGGCCGCGAAAACGTCAAAAAGCTGCTGAAAGAGAACACTGAGCTGGCCGGCCGGCTCGAACAGGAAATCCGCAAAAAGGTTGGGCTCATCGCCGAAGGCGCGCCCTCGGACAAGGACTCAGAAAAATAAGGACCTCTATCTCGCTCCACGTCGAAGACAAAACAACGTGATAAAGTGCGAACGTGTTTCATAGACGTTTATACGTTTTCTGCCTTGCGATTTGCTTTAAAGAGCGAAGCGGGCTATGAGGAACGTGGTACGGAGTGGGGTCGACAGACGAGATAGACCTTTCCTTCTTTTTTGGTAAAATTTATCTGGAGAAAGGGATCTTGATTCATAGGCCGCTATTTTGGTGCCTATGGGAACGGGGAGGGCGACGGCCCCGGAGGGCTGGATCGATTCTCCCTGAACAAACATCAAAGGGAGGAAAGAAGCATGGCTTACACCGCAAAGGATTATTCTAAGCTCCTTGGCATGGTGGGCTTCAGTGAGACGCTGTTGAAGAACCACTTCACTCTCTACCAAGGCTATGTGACAAACACCAACAAGCTGCTCGACACACTCGGCCAAATGCTCAAAGATGGGAAGACCGCGATCCCGGAATTTGTCGAGCTCAAACGCAGGCTCGGCTGGGAGTTCGATGGGATGCGTCTGCACGAATATTATTTTGAGAACCTGGGGGGGAAAGCCGGTCTGCCCACAACCGGCAAGCTGGCCAAAAAGCTGGCCGACGATTTCGGCTCTTACGAACTCTGGGAGAAAGATTTCAAAGCGACTGGGTCGATGCGCGGCATCGGCTGGGCCGTCCTTTACCAGGATTCTGCCTCCGGGAAGCTGATCAACTTCTGGATCAACGAGCATGATCAGGGCCACCCGGCCGGATGCCAGCCCCTCCTGGTGCTGGATGTCTTCGAGCACGCGTTCATGCTCGATTACGGGCTCAAGAGGCCGGATTACATCGAAGCCTTTTTCAAGAACATCGACTGGGCGGTCGTCGCGGCCAGGCTCAAATAACTTGGTCCAGGAAGAGCGCATCCGCATCCTCAACCGCCAAACGGTTCGCAGCCGCAAATATATTCTCTAACGGTTTCGCCGGCGTAGCCTGGTGCTTCGGCAAGCACGACCGGTCTTGGTTTGAACGGCCTGTCTTTGGTCAGGTGCGCTTCATGAGCGCGGGGGGCCTCGAGGCCAAGTTCGATATCGAAGGTTATGTTCATAAAGTCAAAGAAATGTCCCCGGGGGCATGGAGAGAGACGAACCCCGCCGATAGACGAAAGGGGAATCCCGATTTGACAGATGATTCAAAAATACATATTAAATGAATTGGGTTTGATTTGGCCGACCGGGAAAAGCTGAAACCCCGAACGGGGTTGATCATGACGACTGAGTCCGCGAACAAAAGATCGAGGAAAGCCGGCCTTCCGCCGGGGACGCTTGTCCACATCGGGGAGAAAAAAGCGAAAGCCATGAAGATCAGAATCATGGATTATGATGAGCGCGGCCTCCAAGAAAAGGAAGTGAAGACCGCCGAGGAGACTTTTCCCTTCAGAGACTCTCCCAGGGTGACCTGGATCAACATCGACGGTCTTCATGACGTGACGGCGATCGAAAAGATCGGCACCCACTTCGGATTGCACCCCCTGATCCAGGAAGACATCGTCAGCACGGCCCAGCGCCCGAAATTGGAAGACATGGGAGCATACCTGTTCCTTGTCTTGAAGATGTTCAACCCCGATGGAGAGGAGGATGAAGATCGGATCGAACAACTGAGCCTGGTCTTGGGACGTAACTTCGTCCTTTCCTTCCAGGAAAGAGAAGGCGATGTTTTCGACCCGGTCAGAGAGCGGATCCGAAAGGAAGGTTCCCGGCTGAGACTTTTGAAAGCGGATTTTCTGGCTTACGCTTTGATCGATGCGATCGTCGACAGCTATTTTCTTATCCTGGAGAAGCTGGGCGAGCGGATCGAGACCGCGGAGGAAGAATTGGTCCAGGGCTCCAGTCCTCAGACCTTGAGGAAGATTCACTGCCTCAAGAGAGAAATGATCTTCCTCCGCAAATCGGTCTGGCCGCTCCGCGAAGTGATCAGCAGCCTGGAGAGGTCCGAGTCTCCGCTGTTCGAGAAGTCAACCAAGATCTTCCTCCGCGATGTCTACGATCACACCATCCAGGTCATCGATACCGTTGAAACGTACCGGGATATGCTCTCCGGCATGTTGGATATGTACCTTTCGAGCGTCAGCAACCGGATGAACGAAATCATGAAGGTGCTGACCGTCATCGCCACGATTTTTATTCCCCTGACCTTCATCGTCGGTGTCTATGGCATGAACTTTAAATATTTGCCCGAGCTCAATTGGCGGTGGGGCTATTTCGCCGTGCTGGGGTTCATGGCGGCCATAGCGGTCTGGATGATTTTTTATTTCAAGCGCAAGAAGTGGCTCTAGGCCGTCGCCCGGAAGCACGAGCGCAGATTCCATCAAAACTAAGGAGTATCGAGATGAAACCAAAGATCGTCATCGGCTTGGTTGTCCTGGTCCTGCTGGCCGTGCTCATGATCCAAAACGCCGGACCGGTGGATTTTCATTTCCTCTTCTGGACGGTCCTCGTCTCCCGGTTCATCGTCGTGCCTTTGGCTTTTCTTCTGGGGTTCGCTTTCGGTTACCTCATCGCGAAGGCACGCCGGTCAAGGCAGGCTAAGACAGCTTAAAAGGAAACGAGAGAAATGAAGAGAGTCTTTAAACATCTCAGGATCTTTATCTTTCGAGGGATTTTGGCCGTTATTCCCCTGGCGCTGACTTTTTTTGCCGTTCAATTCCTGTATTTCACGGTCGACCGAAGAGTGGCCGAACTGGTGGAGGCGCCTTGGGATTTGAGATTCCGGGTTTCGGCATGCTCCTGGCCATAGTCTTGCTTTATCTGATCGGGGTCGTGGCGAGCAACTGGGCGGGGAGGCAGTTCTTCAGGGTGGTCGAGTGCTGACGGGCGGATCCTCTCGATCAAGACCGTTTACCACGTCGGAAAGCAGCTGACGGACGCTCTATCCAATCCTGAGAAGCAGGATTCAAGCGGGTCGTGCTCCTCGAGTCCTTCCGGCCGGGGATCTGGTCCGTCGGGTTCGTAACGGGTGTGATCGAGGACGGAGCAAATCGAGGCGAAAATCTTCTGAAGATCTTTATCCCCACCGCCCCCAACCCCACCGCCGGTTTCATGATCTTGACCAAAGAGTCCGAAGTGAGAGAACTGAGCTGGAGCGTCAAGGACGCCATGAACATGGTCATCTCGGGCGGGTTGGTCAGCCCCGAGGTCATTGAATACACAGGATCCTTCTTTGTCCGCACGGGGTCATCCGTCTATCCCTCATAAAACCGTGAGCGGTGAGCTATCAATTCGGCTCCGGAATTCCTTACAGCAGGGCCTTGTCTCCATCTTTGCCGAACCAAGAGGGTCTCACCTGCTCCCCAGCTATCATCAGTTGGACTTGCGGCTCGAAAAAACCCTGAATCTCTGGAGAGGTCAGCTCGGATTCCAGGTCGATGTCTATAATGTTTTCAACGCTAACAGGACGACATCCATTGGGTCGACGACGAACTTTGATTGGTTCACCAACGGAACACAGAGGGTTTACAGCATCTTGGGGCCCCGCTACGTTCAGCTTGGCATCGTTTACCGGTTCTAAACAAAGAGTCGTAGGATTGGGTTAGTCCACGGTCCGGCGTTCGGAAGGTTGAGCGCCGGCCTGTTTTATTCCGGAGAGATTTTCCGGGCCCTATTTCTGGATATTTTTTTTGACGTAGCCGGCCACTTCTTCGTGGGTTGCGAACCAGACACTCTTTCGGCTGAGGAAATGTTCGATCAGTTTCTCGAGCATGACCATCCGGCTGCGGTGTCCGATATACTTCGGATGCATGGTCAAAACGAAGAGAGTCCCCTCCTCATAGGCCTTATCGAACTCGGCCGCCCAGATGGACATCACATCCATAGGGGCGATGTGAGGGCGGACGCTCGAGTAGCGCTCGAAGCCGAAGTAAGGGTAATCATCGAGAAGCCATTCAACGGGGAGCTCGACAACGCCGGTCGGGTTCCCGTCTTGGAGAATCTCGTAAGGACGATCATCGGCCATGAGGCTGCTGTCATAGAGAAGTCCTAGCTCTTTGATGATCTTGAGGGTCGAAGGGCTGAAATCCCATGAGGGAGTGCGGATCCCGGACGGGGCCTTGCCCGCCGCCTCCTTCAAGACGGCGAAGGATTTCTGCATAAGATCGCGCTCTTCCGCTTCCGAGAGAAGCGAATTGCGCTCGTGGATCCAGCCATGCAGGCCGATCTCATGGCGGCCCTTGGCTGCGATGGCCTTTATCTCGGCGGGATGAAGGATGGCGGTCACGGCCGGGACGAAGAACGTGGCCGGAAGGCGGTACTTATCGAGGAGCGTCAGGATCCGGGGATCGCGACCCGGGCGGCATACTCTCCTTGGGAGAGAATCCCCGGAGACAGGTCGTCGTCTCTCAAGGCATTCGTTTCGGCATCGAAATCGAAGGACAGGGCGACTGCGACCTTCGCTCCATCCGGCCAGCTTTCGGGGGTCAGGTTTTTTCCGGCCCGGACATGATTGACCGCGGATTTGACTTTCTCCTGGCTCCAGGTCCAGGGCTTTTCTTGGGATTTCTCCTGAACGGCCATAACGAGCGCCGGGAGGCCGACGAAAAAAACAAAGGAAGCGAAAAGAAGACCGGCTATTTTCATTTGTTCCCTCCTTGAAGACACTGGCGAGAGAATTTCGCTCAGGCAGGTTTACCCACAACGGTCATGAAGATCGCGCTCTCTTCGACGCCATCGGCTCCTACCACCTCATTGACTTCATCGTCATAGAAAGCGGCGATCTGGCACGAAGCCAGGCCCAGGCTTGTCGCCCCGAGAGCGACGTTCTGGGCGATGTGCCCGGCGTCAAGATAAACGTAGCGGTAAGCCCGCTCTCTGTACTTCCATTTGGATCGTTCGAAAAAAGCCGTCCAGACAAAAACGACGTTGCCGCCGCTCAAGAAATCCTGGTCCAGGGCCGCGCAGGCTATTTCCTCATGGACATCTCCGGTCCGCAGCTGGTCCAGGGCATGATTCTGAACATCATAATGATAAACACCTTGCTGGAAAGCCTGTCACGTCTTGGATGACAAGATATGTCTCAACTGGGAATAGGGCGCCAGCCGAGGGAGCGGTCCGCAGGGCATAACCCGATCGCGTTTCGGTGAGCCCCTGGGCCGCCCAGAGGAGAAGAGAGAGATCTCGCTCAGCCAACGCTTCCGCCCTAAATGTTCTGACGCTTCTTCTCTTCTTAAGGACTTCCCAAAGGCTGCCGCCCCGGCCTAGGCCGGGGGGCTCAACTTGAACTTGGGGACCCCGGAAAAGACCTTGTAAGGCTCAGGTTTTTTCTTCCCGTCCGGGAAACCGCCGGGGAGCTCCCCGCGCCGATATTTTGTCTCCTTCTGGAACAAATCCCCCTTGCCGTTCTTCATCTCTTGCTCTTCCTGTCAGGATGCCTGATCTTGGAGGAGAGTTCGTAATCAAAGAGCATCTCAGAAAACATGGTCGGCTGCCTTTCTTTGAGCTCGATGGCGTAATCCAAGAATCTCTGGATGCCGTCCCAGAGAACCTTTTGCACTTTGGACATGAATACTTGATTACTCAAAGCCTCGCTCATGAAAAGGCGATCCGGGTTCGTTTCCTTAAACGCTTTGACATCGCAGACAAAGTGGATGATATAGATCATGTCCAAAAAAATCTCTTCGAAATTGTAGGTGATGGCCCTCTCTAAGAAATTGTGCCAGACACTCTCCGCCCGCACATATTCCATGATCACCGGCTCCATAGCTTCGGGTGAGGCATATTCAATCTTTTCCGCCGCCGCTCTCATCTGCCGAAGCTCGTCAAGCGATGCATCCTTGATTTTCGAGATGGAGAGGGGCGGCGATTTCAGGGCGTGAAAATTGGCAATGAAGAGATCGCGCATCTCGCTTCGGAAGAGGTAGCTTTTGATGTACATCAGCTGCCTTCGTTTCTCCTTGGTCTCTTTTTTCGAGAAACTTCTCGACGATGAACACGGCGACCAGGACCTCGAGGGGGATGGCGGCTAAGTGTAAAAATTCGATGTGGGTCAGGCGCTCGATGACCAAAAAAACGGCGACGCGGTCAGGAGCAAGGCATAGTATTCGATATTCTTGACGTTCCTAAAGAAAATAATTCCCTTGAATTATCCATGGGTCCGTCTTTTCGTAGTATATAGCATATGGAAAACTCAAAATCAAACGCACCCGTCGATCTAGTTGTTTAACCGCAGACGGATTTGAAGACCCGCAAAAAGTTCGACCAGCAGAATTCCTGACCTGTTTGTTCTTCAGGCCTCGATGGAAGAGACCGGTTCGGATTTGGCCGAAAACGCGGCAATCGTGGACATCTCTGGGGAGGTCGGGGACGCCGTCAAAATCAGAGCCAAAGGCAACGAATTCGGGCCCACAAGTTCGACCAAGTAGTCAAGGTGCCTCATGTATTGCTCGAGGTCGACGGCGTGCTCTTCCATGGCGGATTGGAAAGGAAGGGCAAAGCTATCGAGGACCTTGGCCAGTTTTTCCATGTCTTCCCCGACCGCCTCCTCCGCCTTATTGAGCTGCGAGAAAAGATTCCCGCCGCGTTTTTCGGCGGCCTTCATGTAGGCAGGGTCGAGGAACCCGGGAAAAGGTTCAGGCCGACCAGGCCGCCGCTTTCAGGCCAGCCCCTGGATCAAATCGTCTTTC